>JAUJNF010000007.1 GCA_030446485.1 Thermoleophilaceae bacterium
AGGACCGACCCATGAGCGGCATCAGAACCAACGCGGCGGCCGAGCTTCTCGGCGTCAGCCCCAATACGTTGAGGAGCTGGGAGCGACGCTTCGAGTACCCCACGCCGGCGCGCACGGTGGGCGGCCACCGCCAGTACGACCTCAGCGAGCTCGAGGCGCTCCGCCGCGCGCTGCACGAGACGCACAACATCTCCTCGGCCGTGCAGATCGCGCGCCAGCGCGGTGAGGGGCCGAGCTCCTCGACGCGCCTGTTGGAGGGCTTCGACCGCTTCGACGAGGCGGCGGTCGACCGGGCCTTGGAGGAGAGCCTGGCGGTGCGCTCGGTGGAGCGCACGGTGGAGGACCTGCTGCTTCCCGCCCTGGAGCTGGCCGGCGAGCGCAGCGGCCGCGAGGCCGAGTTCGAGTGGGCCTGCCGCTGGGCGACGGGATGGCTGCACGCGGCGCGGCGTGTGGCACCCGCGGCCACACGTCCCGAGGGCGTCCTGCTGTTCGACTCGAGCGGCCACCTGGAGCTCGAGACGCTGCACGTGCAGGCCCTCGAGCTGACGCTGCGCCGCGCCGGCTTCCGGGTGCTGCTGCTCTCGATCGGACTGGCCCAGGACCGGCTGTCGCGCGCGCTGCGCGCGCTGGACCCGACCGCGCTCGTGGTGTGCGGCGGCGAGGCCACGCTCGACGTGGTCGGGCGCCTCGTGTACGGCGTTCGTCAGATCGGCTCGCACGCCCGCGTCTTCGAGTATCGCGACGCCATGCCGGTCACCGGCACGCACGCGATCCCCACGCTCGGGTCCGGTCCGGTCGAGGGTGTCACCACCCTGCGCGCCTTCTTCGACGGGCGCCGGGCCGGGCAGGCCACTCCTTCCTGGCCGTCGGTGGCCGGGGCGGGCTGAGCGCAGGCGGCGCCGGACGCGTCGCCACCGGGGTACTCGCGAGAAGGGCATCCGGCGGCGTGCCTAGCGTTGCGCCGCGATGCTCGAGATCGGTGATCGCCTGGCACACCGCGCGCTCGAGGCGCTGGTTCGGGCGGAGACCGCCGTTCGCCGCGATCTGGCGGCCGAGCTCGAGCGGGAGGGTGTCTCGGTGGCGGGCTTCTCGGCGCTCGTGGTGCTCACCACGGCCGGTGGCCGCCTGCCCCTTCGAACGCTCCGGCGGCGCCTGGGCTGGAGCAAGCCGAGCGCGACCGAGGTCACGCGCACGCTCGAGTCCCGCGGGCTGGTCAGCCGCCGACGGCTTCCCAGGGACCGGCGCGCGGCGATCGTGGAGCTACGGCCCGCCGGCGTCGAGCTCGTCGAGCGGCTGTTTCCCAGCCACACCACCCGGGTGAGCCGGCTCTTCTCGGCGCTCGACGACGGGGAGAAGCGCTCGCTGACCGAGATCTGCCGGAAGCTCGCGGCGTAGCCGGGTAACGTCTCGATCGGAGTGGCCGTCGGCAACGGCCGCGTACTACCGGAACTCCGCCTCGAGCAGGCCTACGACATCGGTGTCGGCCCCGACCGCGATGCGCTGGAGCCGGTAGGGATTGTCGGCGGGGAGCGCGACATGACCGCGCGGATAGAGGAACGCCGCCTCGTAGCCCAGGTCCGCGAGCCGGCCCTCGAGCCGCTCCTGATCGGGTCCGACGTCGCCGAACGGGTAGGCGAACAACCGCACCGCCTTGCCGAGCTGTTCCTCGATCGCGCGCTTGGAACGCTCGAGCTCGGCCCCGCGATCTTCTGGAGCGAGCTCTGAGAAAGCCCGGTGTGAGGCAGCATGCGACTCCACCGCCATGCCGTTGCTGTCCAGAAGGCGCAGATCGTCCCAGTCGCAGATGTCCTCCGGCGGCTCGGCCAGGTCGAAGGTGTTCCGCCGGCCCACGTGATCCGAGGGCACGAACAGCACGGACGGGATCCCGTGCTCGGACAGACAGGGAAGTGCGTGCTCGACCATCGAGCGATAGCCGTCGTCGAACGTGATGAGCAGCGCGCGCTCCGGAAGCTGCTGCGGTTCGCGCAGGCCGGTCAGGAATCGGTCGGCGTCGATGCACGTCCAGCCGGCTTCCTGCACGAGCTGGAGGTGGCGGGAGAACGCCGAACGCGACACGAAGTACCACGACTCCCACTCTCCCTGGGGTGGCGGGCCGATCCGGTGATAGCCGAGGACGGCAAGACGCGGAGCGCTCATTCCAGTGCGCGCTCCAGGAGGTCGGCCACGACCCGGTCCGCCGCGAACTCTTCCTCCGCCAGCCGCCGCGCGGCCGCGGCGTGGCCGTCGTAGTCGGCGAGGACCGTCTCGAACCCGCGCACCGCCTCGTCCATGGTCGAGAAGCGGAACACACCGGCGCTCCCGTCGAGGACGTCGCTCGGTCCGGTGTGCTGGACGATCGCCGGCTTTCCGCTGGCGAGATAGCAGAGGGTGCGATCGCTGACCCAGCCGGTTCCGAGGCGGACGTTCGACGGCTTCGAGCAGCTGAACTCGCCACGTGACGCCGCGATGTAGGCCTGGTAGTCCCAGGGGGAGGACGCTACGTCGTATGACAGGCGCACCCGCCAGCCAAGGGGCTCGAGCTCGCCGCGCGACCATTCGTTCACGCAGTCGAGGGCGAGCTCGAGCTCTGCCGCGGTCCGCCGCGGGAGGTCGAGGAACGGCAGAAACCCGTCGCGCTTGTCGTTCGGGAAGCTCATGCCGTCGCCGAGGAACCACTCGCCGCCCGCCCAGTGCGTGACCGTGGTGAAGGGCGCGTCCGCGGGCGCGGGCGTGGGCGACCACGCCGACAGCGCGACGCAGGGCCGCGACCGCTGCCACTCGAACGCATCCGTCTTCCTCACGTACTCCGCCGTCGTGAAGTAGGCGTCGAACGGCGCCAGCTCGATGCCGCCGCCCTCGACCCAGGACTCGAGCTGGCCGGGGTCGATGTTCACCAGCGCCGATCGACGGAACCCGTCCAGCACGCCGCGTCCGAGGCCGTAGTTCAGCGACAGCATGAAGTCGGCTTCGGTGGCATCCGCGAGCCTCACCGGCGCCTGGGCGGCCACCTCTTCCGGTAAGGGGCTGCCGTCCCGGGTGCAGAGCGCGAAATGGTCGTCGAGGTCGTAGCGAGCGAGGACCGACCGGAGATGCGCGGCATCCGCTGCCGACGGCTCCGGCCACTCGGGGTGCTCGACCGGCTCGAGCCAGATCACCTCCATTCCGAGCTCGCGCAGGCCGAGGGCCCAGTTGAGGTAGGCCCACAGGTGCCCGCCGCCGCTGCGGTAGGTGAGCGTGTTTCCTACGAAGCAGACCGTTCGCATGAGCCGGCGCGCTCCTCGACGACCTGCTCGAGCACTGCGACGCGGTCGTTCAGGCCGCTCTTGCGCACGGCGTAGCCAGCCGAGGTCAGAAGGCGGCCGGCAGCGTGCCGGTCGCGCAGCGTCAGGTGCTTGTCCTCATAGATGATCACCCGCGGGCGAACGGTGTCGAGGTCGAGCTGGCGCAGGACCTCGTAGTCGTAGCCCTCGGTGTCGACGACAATGAGGTCGAGCGCTCCGATTGAGTGCTTGCCGACCAAGGTCTCCACCGTCACACACGGAACGCGCCGCTCAACGATGCACTCTTCGAGGCCGGGAACGGCGTCGGCGTGCGCCAGGATGACGTCCTTGCGGAGCGAGCTGAACTGATTCACCCAGTCCGGCATACCGGGTCGCGGCACCACCTCGAAGAACAGACGCTCGCCATCCTCTTCGGCTACCGCGCTGTTCTCGAACGCCAGCCCCTCGACGTCCCGGTAGTTGTCGCGCAGGGTACTCAGGAGGCCTGAGAGCGGCTCCACGAAGACGCCGCGCCAGCCCTTCTGACGAATGAAGCGTTCGAGCCGCTCGTTGCTCACGCCGTCGTGGGCGCCGATGTGAAGGAAGCGCACGGCGCGGACCTCTTCTGCGAGCCGTTCCAGGTGATCCTCGGCGGTAGCCGCGGGAGAGCTCAGCTCGGTTTGCGGCCGAAGCAGTACCCACGACCCCCCGAGGTCGGCCTCATCCCGCACCGGCTGCGCGTCGTGCGTGGGGAAGCGCCGGGCCGCCTCTGCGGCCGTGGGGGTGTCGCTCACGCCGAGGAGCAGAGTGCATTGATCCAGCCCGGGCGCGGCATTTCGATCGAGAAGATCGAGTGATCCCCCCCGACTCGCGACGATCACGGGTCCCGTGTCCGCCATCGCCGCGATCCAGCTCGTCTCGCAGCGGTGCTGGAGCTTCACGCGCTCGGGCGCGGCGCCGTTGGCGTAGGCCAGGCGCCGACAGCGCTCACGCGTTTCGAAGTGGCCTCCGAACCCCCACAGGCCTGTGTAGGGCGCGGCGTGCACGATGGCCACGCTGATCGCCCAGTCTTCGAGGCCGAGCTGCACCACGAACTCAGGACGCGCCGCGGCTATCTCTGCCAGGGCCTCGGCCAGCTTCCCGGTGGGAGCGGGCAGCACAGTCACTCCGTCGGGATCCTGCATGCCGTCGAAGGGCCCCGGCTCTTCCGCATCCGCCTCACTCACCACGTCCTGGAGGTCGAAGGCGACGACATCAGCCGTGTCCACCAGGCAGCGGTACCGGCGGCGCAGGTGGCGGCGGAAGACCGGATAGGAGTCGAACCACCAGAGCATCGGCCAGACGAAGGCGATGATGCGTACCCCGCGCTCGCGCTCGCGCTCGAGTTCCCGGAGTGCTTCATCGTCATCGGCCGGACAGCCCATGAAGGCACCGTCCCGCTCCGGGAAGGGGCGGCCGCGCGAAGCCAGCGGACTGGCCGGCCGCCAGTGATCGTGGTCGGCCACGACGAACTCGTCATCGGCGCCCAGCACTGCAGACAGCTCGCGCTCGATGCTCCGGTAGCGTCGATCTCCCTCGCCGTCGCCCTCCGTCGGCGCCTCGCTCGCAGCATCCTCCGCCGCCCTGGCGGCAGGGTGATACGGGAGCCGGCGCGCGTCCTCTCGCATCGACTGAACGCGGCGCTCGAGCGGCCAGCCGCCGGCGTGGTGGTTGAAGCGCGGCCGTTCGGCGGGCAGCCAGAAGAACAGGCTGTTCCACTCGTTCGGAAGCAGCCGCGTTCCGGGAAAGAAGCGCGTCTCGCGCCGACGCTCACAGGGCCGTGCGAGCGATGCATCCGGCAGCCAGGGCGGCAGCTCATAGCCGAGCGCCGTGACCGCGGCCGCCTGGTCGGTCCACATGTGGTCGATGTAGTCGACCTCGTTCCAGGTCGCCTCCAGGAAGTCCTGCGCCCGCTGGCCCGCGCGTAGGAGCCACACGCCTGTGTTCGGGATCCGGCCGTCCCCGCTCACCTGCTCGACGAGCGCCTGGTAGTCGCCGGCGCCCAGCTCGTCGGCAATGTCGCGCCCCGCGTCGAGGATCATGACGTCGGTGTCGAGCCACAGCACGAGGTCGTACGTCCGAAGCGATTCGCGGATCAGGGGAACCTTGCGCCACGGCCCCGGGCGGCCGGCTTGCGCCGCCTCGTCGCCCGAGCCCACGACGACCTCGTAGCCAAAGCGCTCCGCGTAGTGCTTGAAGGTGGGTAGGGCGAGCTCGAGCATGGGCGCGTGCGCCCCCTCCGCAACCGTGACGATCGCCTTGCTGAGACTCACGTGATGACCTTGCTCGTCGAGCTCGAACCTGGTTGCTTGCCACGATGGGGAGGTACAGGCTCGAGCGCTTTGTACAAACGAATCCCTGGCCCCTCCCTCTTCCCGGCGCGGGTCTGCACGCTCGATCGCCCGAAAGGGCGCGGTGCATTCATCAAAGTGACGGTCGTGGAGCCGGGACGAGTGGGAGGCCGAGCTGGGGTGCCAGGCGAGCGCGCGTGAAGGACTTCGGGCCTGCTTTGAGATCCTTCGCGGGCGAACGCCCACACGCCCCGGCGTAACGGCTCACCGGTCTGGCGCGCTAGGCATCTTGCCAAGGCGCTTGATTAGCTCGCCGGTGTCCCCCCCACCCGGGGGGTATAACGCCGGACCACTCGGCGTGACGCCTTCGAGTGAGGCGCGGAGCGCGATGAAATACTCAATTGCAGCGGCCAGCTGACGGCTGTCCGCGACGCCATCGCCCGTTGGTACGACAGCGAGGTCGTGTTCGGCTTCAACCAGGTCGTCGAACGTGCACAGCCACATGTCTCCGTTCGTCAGGAGGTTGCCAGCGACTGGTTCCACGATGGCCCGCGCACGTTCCCAAAGCTCCTCGGGGGAAGTGGCTGGCGAGGCGAGGGCAAGCTGGACCGGCTTGACCGTTGGAAACAGGGAGCGGAAGGCAGCGACGACCGCGAGCGCGAGGGCCGGTGTCTCCCAATCGATCGCTATAACCAGCCGCCGGCGGATCCCGCCCCAGCTACCTGACCAATGATGGACGGCGTAGGAGCGGGGGAAGTACTCGTGGCGCCTGTGGTATTCGGTGTAGTGATACGGGTAGAAGACCTCCGGCGGAAAGAGCGAGATCGGGGTTCCGTCGTAGGAAAGCTCGGTAGCAACCTCCGTCAGCAAACGAGGTCCCGTTTGATCGACAACTCCCGCGTTCGGGCGGGAAGCGATCGACATGGGGATCCGAGCAACAGTCTCACGAAGAAGAGGGTGACCGGAGGTCGCGCCGAAGATGGCGTTGCACACGAACTCCTGGTCCTCCCAGGCGGCAAAGGCGTGAACACCCGCGATCAGCGGCGTCAGGGGCTTGAGGCACTCGACGTCCGCATCGACGTACACCCCTCCTTCACGCAGCACGATCTCATAGCGGGCGATGTCTGCCTTCTGAGCAAGGGTTGTGGCGGCGTCAAAGATCGCCTGGTTCCGCAAGGTTGGTAAGTCGTCATCACGCCAAACTTTGACCCGCCATTCAGGATGATTCTCCTGCCAAGACTCGCGGTAGCGCGCATAGGCCGGAGGCAGGGGGGCGGTCCCTAGCCATACGAAGTGCAACAGTCGCGGAATCACGTCGACGCCGATTCAGAGGTTTCGTCGGGGACCGTCACGCACAGGTTAAGCCACTCGTGGAGGACCGCGTAGCCCACCGAAACGCCGAGCTGCGTGGCTCAAACGCCCTCCGGTCACGTTCGCCTTGTGGGCTCATCCGACGGCCCCGCTCACTCCTTCGCTAGCTGCCCCCGGGCGCGAATGGCCTCGTAGATCTCTAGCAGCCGGTCGTTGAGCATCGACGCGTCGTAACGCCGCTCTACGTGCTTGCGGCCCACCCGACCCATCTCCGGCCAGCGCTCCGGGCTCTCGACCAGCTCGCAAATTTGGCGCGCGAGCGTGTCGGCATCACGCTCCGGCGCGAGCAGCGCCGACCGACCGGGCACCACGCCCTCGCTGAAAGGCCCATGGTCGGTCGCGACGACAGGCAGGCCGCAGGCCTGGGCCTCCTGAATAACGAGGCCCTGCCCCTCGGTCTCTCCGTCGCGGGTCCCCACGCTCGCCAACACGAAGGCATGCGCCTCGTTCATCAGGCGCCGGACCTCGCTCCCAGGTAGGGCTCCGTGCAACGTCACGGCGTCCTCGAGCCCGAGCTCGACGACGAGGCGCTCGTGCGCGCCGCGCAGCCGTCCCTCGCCCACAATGTCGAGGCGGACGTTCGGGTGCGACTTCCGCACGAGCGCGAGTGCTCGGATCGCGTACTCATGGCCCTTCATCTCCACCAACCGCCCGACTGACAGCAGCCGGACAGGCTCGCGCTCGGGCCGGGTCCTCTCGCGGAACGGGAAGTCACTAACGTCCAGGCCCTCCTCGAGAAGGTGAAGCTTCTCGTCCGAGCAACCCAGCTCGCGGAGGCGACGGCGCGTGAACTCGCTGTTGGCGGTCACGGCAGCGGCCTGGGTAAAGAGGCGTCGGTAGTGGAGGACGGGGTTCACGTCGGGTACCGACAGATCCCCGCCGCCGTGGAAGCTGACGAGAAGCGGGGCGCCCCAAAGCCCTGAGGCGAACCTGAAGTTGTTCCCGCTCCAACCGAAGTGGGCGTGCAGGACGTCGAAGGGGGTCCGCTCGCGGCAGAGCCTGGCCAGGCGATAGAGGGCAGCGAGCGTAAGGGCCTCGTGGCCGTACTCGCGTCGGTCGAGGACCTGTACGGCCAGGCGCGGCGAGCGCGAGAACGCGCGCGCGAACGCGGGCAGGGCGCGGATCACACGGGTGACGTTCAGCACCGGGCGGCGCTGGCCGGGGAGCCACGTCTTCCTCGTGAGGGGCCACACGGAATGCGCCCAGTAGCCGGTCGCGACGGGCATACCGACGTACGTGGTGCGCGCCGGGAGGCCGTAGCGTTCGACCTCGGGGTGCACCGGGCTCTCCGGCCAATCGGGCCACATCCGGCGCTCTGCCTCGTCCGGTCTCCAGTCGGCGAAGATCCGCACGTCCTGGCCGAGGTCGAGCAAGCCGGTGATCTGCCGGAGCACAAACGTCTCGGATACCACCGGGAAGTGGCTGATCAGAATCCCCACGCGCATCGCTATCTCCCGACGGATCCAACCGGCGCACGCGGACCGAAGATCTTGACCCGCTCGTCCTCGAACGCGAGCCCGAGAGCGGCGTCCAGGTGCTCGGACAGGCGCGGGTACGCCTCGAGCCACCAGAAGGACGGCCACCCAATGACGACAAAACGCACATCGTCGCCAAGGGTGCGATCGAGCTCCTCGAGTGCTTCGTCGTCGCCCGCCGGCGGGCCGGCGTACTGCCCATCCCTGGCGGGGAACGGCAGCGCCCGCCGGTCACGCGTCGCGTCCATGCCCCAGCGGCAGTCGTCGACGAGCACGAACGAGGCTCGAAGGGGGAGCGTGTCCGCGATCGCGGCAGCGGCCGCCTCGAGCGACTCCCACCAGGAATCGACGGCCCAGCGCTCGGGGCTGGCGCTTATACCGAGCTCACGGCAGTGGTGCATCAACAGCTCGGCGTGGAGCCGCGGAAGCTCGGCGTGACGCCAGACCTGGGCGTCGAACGAATGCCAGAAAAGGTTGTCGCCGTGCACGCGGTAGTCGGTCTCGGGGGTGTCTATCCGCTCGACGGTTCCGAACAGCGGCGCGAGGTCGAGCAGGTAGCAGTCGGCCAGGATCCGGTACCGCCCCTCGGGCATCGGCAGGACGTGGTCGAGGAAGCGCCGGGTCCACGCGTTGCCGCTCGTCGGAGGACTCACCGAGCTGAACGGACCGCGGTCGGCCACGACGGAGCGCAGGTCGCCGGAGGGCAGCGGCTCCTTCGGAATGGTCTCGCCCGTCAGTTCACCACCCGCATCTATCACCGCGAGCGGCCAGTGCGCCTTGGCCGCATCACCGCCGGCGAGGCGCTCGGCGGCCTGGGCGACGGCGGTCGGACGAAGGCGATCATCGGCGTCTAGGTAGATGACCACATCGCCGCGGCTCGCCGCGAACCCGGCGTTGAAGGCCGATCCCTGGCCCCCGTTCTCCTTTAGCACCGGGGTGATCTCGCGGCCGTAGGATCGGATGATGTCCCTCGACGCGTCCCCGGACCCGTCGTCTACCACGATGACCTCGGTCTCCGGATGATCTTGGGCCAGACAGCTGTCGATCGCGTCGCGCAGGAACCGCCCGTAGTTGTAGTTGTTGACGACGATCGAGGCGTTCACGAAGCCGTCCCCGGCGGTGCGATCTCGAAGATCAGCACGTCACCGTCCCGGCCCCCTCGGGCTGCGCCCGTCGCCAGCCGCTCGTGGAGCCCGGGATAGTGGTCGAGCCACCAGAACGCGGGCCAGCCGACCACCGCGCGGCGCACGCCGCGGGCGTACGCCCGTTCGAGCTCGGTCAAGGCGGCGGCGTCGTCCGCCGGCGGCCCCCACCACCGTCCCTCGCGCTCCGTGAACGGGATGGCACGACGACCGTCGAGGACCTCCATCGCCCACGCCGCGTCGTCGATCAGCAGGAACGGCTCGCCGTCGGGCAGATTTGCCTCCATGGTGCCGACCGCCCGCGCGAGCCGCATGACCCACGAGCCCTGCCGCCAACGCTCGGCATCGAACGCATGCCCCTGCCGCTCGCACTCGCGCGCAAGCGCCCGGCAGCGCGCGGCGTAGGTGGCCAAGTCGCGCCGCAGACGCTCGCGGAAGCCGGTGCCCGAGTAATCGCTCGAGCCGTGTAGGCGATAGTCGCTCAGCCCGTCCGCTGCACGGACCAGGCGGCCGTGGAGCGGCGCGAGCGTGGCCAGGTACGCATCCGCGCTCGCGCTTCCGATCCCAAGCTCGTGCTCGAGCTCGGGAAGCGGCATGACGGCCTCGAGGAACGAGCGCGTCCAAGCGCTGCCGCTGGTGGGCGGATGGACGTAGCTGTCAGGCCCGTGGTCCACGACGAGAGACCGGAGATCCCCCTCGCCGGGCTCCTCCCGGGGGCGGCATGCCCCCGTCGGCCGGCCAGCCTCGTCGACCTCGCGCAGGCGCCAATGCGCCGCCGCGGCGCCCGGGACGAGTGCTCCGCGGGCCCTGGCCATCGCCGCCGCATCCAGCCTGTCGTCGGCGTCCAGGAAGCAGACGATGTCCCCGGTGCTGGCGACGAACCCAGCGTTCATCGCCGCGGCCTGTCCCGCGTTCGGCTGGAGGATCGTTCTCGCGACGGGCTCGTAGGGACCGAGAACGTCACGCGATCCGTCGGTCGAGCCGTCGTCGACCACCACGAGCTCGGTCGCCTCGGTTTGGCCGAGCACGCTCTCGATGGCCTCGCCGAGGAACCGCTCGTAGTTGTGGTTGGTCACAACGACGCTTGCCCCGGGCATCAGCTACCCCCGAGCGCGAAGACGATCACGCGGTCGCTCCGCGCCAACTCGCTGCCGAACTGGTGGAGGTGATCGCGCATCCGCGGGTAGTGCTCGAGCGACCAGAATGCGGGCCACCCGACCGCCACGTAGCGCACTCCAGCCCGCTGCTGGCGCTCGAGCTCCTCGACGGCCTCCCCATCGTCCCCGGGGAATCCCCAGTATCGCCCCCCACGTTCCAGGAACGGGACGGCCTTACGCCCGGCGGTGCCATCCATGCCCAACTCGCCCTGATCGATGAGCACGAACGTCTCGCCCTCCGGCACGCGGGCCACGATCTCGGCCGCGGCCTCGCAGCGCCGGCGCAGCCATGAATCTCGCTTCCAGCGTTCGGCGTCCACGGCGATGCCGAGCTCGGCGCAGTGCCGAGCGAGCGCGTCGCAGTGCAGCTCGAAGGCACCCAGGTCAAAATGGGCCTGCTCGTCGAAGCTCATGGCGGCCCAGTTGTTCGTACCGTGAAGCCGGTAGATCCCCTGCGGCTCCGCGACGCGCTCGAGATGCCCGTAAAGCGGGGCCACCGTCGAGACGTAGACGTCGGCGCCGTGGGCGCGCCGGGCGTGGGCGGGGAAGGGCATCACCTCGTCGAGGAGCCGACGCGACCACAGCTTGCCGCTGGCCGCGGGGGTCGGATAGGAGTGGGGCCCGTCGCTCAACACCTTGTCTCGAAGGTCGCCCCGCGGCAGCTCGTCGCGCGGCGCGACGAGCCCGGTGGTGCGGCCGTGTTGATCGGCCTCGAGGAGTGGCCAGTGCACCTTGACTACCCGTGATCGCGCGAGCAGCGCAACGCCCCGCTCGAGCGCGGTCGGCCTGAGCTCGTCGTCGGCGTCCAGGAAGCAGACCGCGTCGCCGCGGCTTGCCCCCAGACCTGCGTCCCAGGCGGCCGCCTGCCCGCCGTTCGGCTGCAGTACGGCGACGACGTCGTGCCCGTACGCGGCGATGATCGACCGGGAGTCGTCGGTGGAGCCGTCGTCGACGACGACGACCTCGGTCTGCGCGTGCGTCTGCGCGAGAGCACTGTCGATGGCCGCGCGCAGAAACCTTCCGTAGTTGTGGTTGATGACGACGACCGAGGCGAGCACGGCACTTCCTACCGCTGTGCCGCCGTCGCGTGCGTGCCTTGGCCGATCCGCTCGTACAAGTCGGC
This sequence comes from Thermoleophilaceae bacterium, assembly GCA_030446485.1. GTDB lineage: Bacteria > Actinomycetota > Thermoleophilia > Solirubrobacterales > Thermoleophilaceae > JAUJNF01. The sequence goes on from JAUJNF010000007.1 coordinate 11,859, forward strand.
GTACCGGCTGGCCACGCGGCGCATGTCGAACCGTCGCTCTGCCCGCCCGCGGACGGTCCGGCGGTCGAGCTGCGCGGCCCACTTCACGGCGTCGGGCAGGCCATCTTCCTCATCGGCTATGAGGCCCGACACACCGTGCTCGACCACCTCCGGCAGGGCGCCGCTGCGAAGCGCCACCACCGGTGTGCCGCACGCCATCGCCTCCACCGCCACGAGCCCGAACGGCTCTTCCCAGCGGGACGGCATCAACACGCACGCCGCGCCGCCCAGCAGTTCGTTCTTGCGCGCGTGATCCACCACGCCCACGTATCGCACCTGCTCATCGAGCCACGGCCGGATCTCCGCGTCGAAGAACTCGTGGTCGGTCATCGGGCCTGCGATCGTGAGCCGTCGACCGAGTGCCCGCGCGACCCGCACAGCGATGTCCGGCCCCTTCTGCTGCTCCATCCGGCCGATGAAGACGATGTCCTCGCCCGTCGCCTGCTCGCGGAGCTCGAAGGTCGTCATGTCGATCCCGTTCGGGATGACCTCGCAGTCCGTGGCGCCGAGATCGCGCAGCTTCCGCGCCTGGAACTCGCTGACGGTCGAGAAGCGAAGGCCGGGGTGGCGCGCCACGAACCACTCGACGTCCCGGGTGACGGGAGTGTGCTGAGTGATCAGCAACCGGTCGCGCGTGCCCTCGAGGCCGGAGAGCACGTACGCCGCCCAGTCGATATGCGAGTGAACGACGTCGAACTCGGCGGCCATCTCCAGAGCGAGGAGGAGCTGGTGTTGCTGATAGTGGCCATAGTCCCAGACGCTCCCGTCCTCCATTCCCTCCCATATGTTCCGTTCCACCACCGGAACCAGGGTTCCCCCGGCGTCCGAATCGGCGCTCGCAAGCAGCGTGTTGTCGCACCCCAGCCGTTCGAGCTCGACCAGCAGGACCGGCAGGTACGTCTCGATGCCGCCCGGGGAGTCGCGGCCGACCGGGAACCAGAGGGGACAGAGGTGCAGCACCTTCACGGCGAACCGGCCTGAGTCGCGAAGCCCGCGGCGCGCGCGAGCTGCGGCAGCGGATCGCCCTCGCCCGACAGAAGGACGAAATGCTCGTGTCCCAGGAACTCGAGGGCGAGGTCCTCCGGAATGTCGTGCAGGAGGTGCCCGCGCCCGATCTGACTTCGGTGGGCACGGAGCGCTCGAAGCTTCACCGAGACGAAGGCGCGCGCGTCGACTACGGTCGTGATGTCCTGAGGCGCCACTCCGAACGCGTCAGGCGGGAGCCCCCATAGCCCGCCGGGCAAACCCCGCGCGCTCATGCGGGCACCCACCTCTCCTGCGAGGCCCTGCGGCCAGGTGGCTCCATACAGCGCCGTAGTGGATCGCCCGAGAGCCCGCCCATAGGCCTGCCTCACGAGGTGGTGCGCTGCGACGTGGTCGGCGTGCCAGTACAGGCCGTCCTCTCCGAAGGTGAGGACGGCTCGAGGCGTGGAGTCGTCTAGCCGCCCGGCGAGGTCGTCGGCGGCGGAGTCGTGATCGATCCAGGCGAGCTGACCGTCGGGGTGGCCGAGGCAGGTGACGCGCGTGACGCCGAGCTCGGCGCACGCCTGGCGAAGCTCGGCCTCTCGGCGCTTTCCCAGATCATCGCCCGCAGCGCCGGGTCCCAGCTCGCCCCGCGTCAGGCAGATGACCTCGGTCGGCTCGCCGGATGCTGCACACGCTGCGAGAGTCCCACCGGCGAGCAGCGACTCGTCATCAGGATGCGCGAACACCGCGGTAACGCCGCCGACGCTCACGACAGTTGCATCTCCCGCTCGGCGGCCACGCGCTCATAGATCGACTCGTACTCATCCACCATCCTCCGGTGGCTCCAGCGCCGGGCCGCCGCTGCGCGCACCCGCCGGCGGTCGAGATCCAGAGCGGCCGGCACAGCCGCGGCGAGTGCATCGGCCCCCTCGGCATGGACGCCCGTCGCGCCGACATCGACGATCTCCGGCACCGCGCCCACCGATGTCGCCACAACCGGGGTCCCGGAGGCCATCGCCTCGATCATCACGAGACCGAACGGCTCCGCGGCCGCGATCGGGTAGAGCAGTGCCGCTGCCCCGGCCAGAAGCCCGTTGCGCCGGGCTGGATCGACCGCCCCCACGTAGCGCACCCGCTCGTCGTCGACATGAGGGCGAATCGCGTACTCGGCGTATTCCCCGGCCGGCCCCGCGATCACCAGCGGCATGCCGACCTCCTTGGCGATGCGAATCGCCTCGAGTGGCCCCTTCCGTTCGATGACCTGGCCGAGGAAGAGCAGATATCCGCCGTGCTCGGCGCGGAACTCGAACGCGTCGACGTCTATCCCGTGGCGGACGACCGGAATGGGACCGGCAGATGTCATTCCGCTGCGCTGCGAGTCGGAGATGGCGAGCAGGCGGGCGTCCGGCAGCTGTTGGAAGACGCGCAACACGTCGGGGTCTATCTCGATGTGGTAGGTGTGCAGGACGGGGGTCCTGACAAAACGGGTGAACGGCAGCGCCGCGTGGTAGGCGTGACTGTGGATGACGTCGAAATCGTCAGCACGCTCGAGGGCGGCGCCCGCGTTCATGACCTCGTGCAGCTGCCAGTCCCAGAGCTCGTCGTCCTCCGAGTAGCCGCGTTCGTAGCGGAAGTCGAGCTGGGCCGAGGTGCGCGAATTGCCCGTCGCGAACAGCGTGACCGCGTGCCCGCGTGCGACCAGCTCCTCGGTGAGCAGCGAGACGAGCTGCTCGATCGAGTGCCCGGAATCGGGGAGCACCGGCACCGCTACCGGCGCGATGACTGCTATCCGCAGGGGGCGGGACGTCACAGTCCGGCACGCTCCATGAGACTTCCCACGACCTTCGCGGCCTCGAAGTAGTCCCGCGCAATCTCCTTTGCCGCCCGCTGGTGTCGAGCGGGATCGGACTCGATGCGTTCAACCGCCGCCACCGCCTCGTCCGTGTCCGAGAAAGCAAACAGGCCTTCCCCGTTGGGGAGGAACTTGCCGAAACCGGTGTCCTCCGTGACCACCGGCCGCCCCGCGGCCAGGTAGCAGGCACTGCGGTCGCTGAACCAGCCGGTGCGCGGCCGCGTGTACTGGTCGCGCGCGACCGTCCACTCGCCGCGTGACCGCTGGATGTACGACCGGTAGGCCTCGACGTCCGAGGAGATGCGCACCGAGTCGCGCCGCCCCCAGCCGTGCTCGCGAAGCAGCCGTAACGCCTCCTCGTCGTCGCCGAGGGCCAGCTCGAACGGCGCGCCCGTTCGCCGGGGCAGGTCGAGGTGCTTCTTGAACTCGCGGTCCTTGGTCCAGTACCACGTCCGGCCCTCGAACTCGATGTCCTTGCCCTTGTTGTGCCAGGTGGTGATCGTCGTGTACGCCGCGTCCGGCGGCGGCCCGCCATCCGCCCAGAGGTCCACGACGACGGGCTGGCGGGTGGGCAGCCAGTCGATGCCGACCGTCGGCAGCAGGCAGTCGTCGTGGCCGAGGTTCTCGCCGAAGGAGAAGTGGACGTCGTGAGCCGCGAGCGTGCGCAGCGTGCCCTCGTCCCCCTGAGCCGCGCGCACCTGGGCGGGGAAGGGGTCCGACTCCACGTAGATCCGCCGGGGGATGCTCAGGTGCTCCTCCCGTAGCTCCTGCGCGGCGGTGACGTTCAAGAAGGCGTCGGCCTCGCGGTACAGCCGGGGTATCTCCTCCTCAGTCATGCCGAAGCAGCGCCCCTCGGGGTAGTTGCCCCGGAACGCCCAGCGGCCCTCGAAGCCGTGCCTCTCGAGGATCGGGGCGACCGCCGCCACGTTGGCCGACGCGTCCGGCGAAAGGTCGTTCAGGCGGGGGTCGTACACCCACCGTCCCGAGTCCTCCACGTAGTAGGGGTCGTAGCCCAGGCGGCGCAGGCCGATCAGGTAGTGGAGGAACTGATAGGTGACGCCGGCGAGCGGATACCAGAACGCGATCCCGAAGACGATGATCTTGCCCTTCGAGGTCACGCCGGGGGCTCCAGCGTCCTGATGACGCGTGCCGGATTACCGGTCACGACCGTGTAGGGAGGTACATCGTCCCTGACCACCGACCTGGCCCCGACGATCGAGCCGCGGCCCACCGTCACTCCCGGCAGTACGCACGCGTCGAACCCGATCCAGGCGTTCGACTCGATGATCACCGCCCGGGCGTTGCCGTCAGGGGCAAGCGCCCGCGGGGTGGCTTCGGGCAGGCGGCGCACCAGTTCCCTGCGTCGCGCGGCGTCGCGAGGAACCCTGTACGCATCCATCACCACGACGTTCCACGACAGCATCGCGTGATCGCCGATCTCGACTCTGTCGTCGCAGATGATTCGCGCACCGTGGACCAGCGCGTACTCGCCGAGCCGCACCCGCCCGCGCGGCCCTACGTCGAACATCGTGCCCAGGTAGGTGTGGGCGCCCCGCGCGTAGCGGACACCCACGTCGGCCTCGCTGCGGTAGAGGTGGAACGAGAAGCTGGTCTCTACGTAGGCCTCGTCGTGGATGGCGACGTTGGCCGGGATCGTCCCGTCGTACCAATCCCACGGCAGCTTCGTGCTCACGAGCTAGACCTCGCCCACGACCTGCGCCGGGTTGCCGATCACGCGGGCCCGGGGAGGAACGTCGGCGCTCACCACCGTCCCGGGCTCGATGAACGCTCCCGCGCCGATCGTCACACCTTTGAGGATCGTGGTGGCGGGACCCACCCACACGTCGTCCTCGATCACCACCGGCCGTCGGACGACCACGGGACGGGGTCGCCCGTCCGAGGCCGGTGAGCAGGCGATCGCATCCGCTATCCGCTCGGCGGGAGCGATGGGATGGAAGTCCGTGTCGGCGATCGTGGCGTTCCAGCCGATGACGACGCAGCTGCCGATGCGGATCTCGAGCTCGGCGAGCAGGACGGCGTTCGTGAAGTAGCAGTGGTCTCCGACCGACACGCGGGCCTCCGCACCCAGGTCGAAGTGGACCCCGTCCATCGTGCAGCCCGAGCCGACGCTCAGCGCGACCGGCTCCACCCGGCTCTGGAAGCGCTTGAAGGCGAGGTCGCCGTTGATGACCGTCCCCTCGCCGAGCGAGACGTTCGGCGGATGGTCGACTTCAACGCTCACGTGAGCGACCCCTCCCGCGCATGCGGGGGGCTGGGCCCGCCGGCCGGCGCTTCCTTCCCGGTCCCGAACTGAATCCCGTGCATGCGCGCGTAGGTACCGTCGTGCTCGATGAGCTCCTGATGGCTCCCGGCCTCGATCACGTGGCCGTGCTCGAGCACGACGATCTGGTCCGCGCCGCGGATCGTGGACAGGCGGTGGGCGATCACGAGGGTGGTGCGACCGGCCATCAGGCGGTCCAGGGCCTCGAGCAACATCCCCTCGGTCTCGGCGTCCAGGGCGCTCGTGGGCTCGTCGAGGATCAGGATCGGGGCGTCCTTGAGCAACGCGCGCGCGATCGCGACGCGCTGGCGCTCACCGCCCGAGAGCGTTGCTCCCCGTTCGCCGACGACGGTGTCATAGCCCTCGGGCAGCGCGCTGATGAACTCGTGCGCGTTGGCCGCGCGGGCGGCGGCCTCGATCTCCTCGCTGCTGGCCTCGGGGCGGCCGTAGGCGATGTTCTCTCCGATCGAGAACGGGAAGAGAAACGACTCCTGCAGCACGAGTGAGACGTTGTCGCGAACGGTCTTCACCCGCAGCGAGCGCAGGTCGTGGCCGTCGAGGAGCACGCGGCCGGCGTCGGGGTCGAAGAAGCGTGGCAGCAGGCTGACGAGCGTGCTCTTGCCGGCCCCCGTGGCGCCGACGATGGCGAGCACCTGGCCGGGATGGACCTCGAAGGAGACATCCTCGAGCACCGGCCGCTCGCGCTCGTAGCCGAAGCCGACGTGCTCGTAGGTGACTTGGCCCCGCACTTCCTCGAGCGCGATGGCATCCGGAGCGTCGGCCACCTCTGCGGGGGCGTCGAGGACCTCGACCACGCGCCGGGCGCTGCCCGCCGCCTCGGTGATGGTCGATGAGCTGTAACTCATCTCCTCCAGCGGGCCGTACAACGAACCCAGATACGCGAGGAATACCAGCAGCGTGCCCGTGGTTAGTGCACCGGACAGGCTATGGGACGCCCCAAGCCAGAACACTGCGGCTGTCCCCAGCGCCGTGGCAACACCGATGAGGAGCTTGAACTTGAACTGCGCCCAGGTCATGGCGATGGTGGCGCCGAGGATCTGCTCCGTGTTGTCGCCGAATCGCTTGTCCCCGGCGTCCTCGCGTCCGAACGCCTGCACGACAGGCAGGCCGGTCAGTGTCTGCTCGATGGTTTCGTACATCTCGCCTTCGGCGAGCTGCTGGTCGTAGCTGCGCTCGAGCATCGGGCTCGAGAAGCGGCGCATGGTGAAAATCATGAGCGGAACGATGGTGATCGCCACGAGGGTGAGCACCGGGTCGAGCGCCCACATGATCGAGAACATGGTCACGACGCTCACCAGCGCCACGGCGGCAGGGAGCATCGCGTCCTGGACCATGGTGGCCACGCACCCTGAGTCGGTGGTGATGCGGCGAATCGAGCTGCCGATCGCGTTGCGGCTGTGATACCGAAGCGACAGCAGCTGCAGGTGAGCGAACAGGTCTCCGGCAACGTCGTAGGCCATGCGCTCGCCGAACCGGACTCCAGCCCAGGCCAGCGCCAGCCCGGCCGCCCAGCCGAGGATGAACACGATCGCGGTGGTGCCCGTCGCCCACCAGAGCAGAGCCTCGCGCGACTCAGGTCCCGGCAGCGCGGCGAAGACGTCGGCCAACCACGGGGGGAGCGGCTTGCCGCCGAGCGCGTTGTCGACGATGACCTTCATCGGCCACGGCGTGAGTGCGGACAGCCCGACGGTGGTCAACATCGCGGCGGCCACCACAACCAGCGCGGCCCGCCGGCGCCAGGCGTACGGCAACAGCCGGCGGACGAGGCGACTGGTGTTCACGCGACCACCTCGCGGGTCCCGAACTGAATCCCGTGCATGCGCGCGTAGGTACCGTCGTGCTCGATGAGCTCCTGATGGCTCCCGGCCTCGATCACGTGGCCGTGCTCGAGCACGACGATCTGGTCCGCGCCGCGGATCGTGGACAGGCGGTGGGCGATCACGAGGGTGGTGCGACCGGCCATCAGGCGGTCCAGGGCCTCGAGCAACATCCCCTCGGTCTCGGCGTCCAGGGCGCTCGTGGGCTCGTCGAGGATCAGGATCGGGGCGTCCTTGAGCAACGCGCGCGCGATCGCGACGCGCTGGCGCTCACCGCCCGAGAGCGTTGCTCCCCGTTCGCCGACGACGGTGTCATAGCCCTCGGGCAGCGCGCTGATGAACTCGTGCGCGTTGGCCGCGCGGGCGGCGGCCTCGATCTCCTCGCTGCTGGCCTCGGGGCGGCCGTAGGCGATGTTCTCTCCGATCGAGAACGGGAAGAGAAACGACTCCTGCAGCACGAGTGAGACGTTGTCGCGAACGGTCTTCACCCGCAGCGAGCGCAGGTCGTGGCCGTCGAGGAGCACGCGGCCGGCGTCGGGGTCGAAGAAGCGTGGCAGCAGGCTGACGAGCGTGCTCTTGCCGGCCCCCGTGGCGCCGACGATGGCGAGCACCTGGCCGGGATGGACCTCGAAGGAGACATCCTCGAGCACCGGCCGCTCGCGCTCGTAGCCGAAGCCGACGTGCTCGTAGGTGACTTGGCCCCGCACTTCCTCGAGCGCGATGGCATCCGGAGCGTCGGCCACCTCTGCGGGGGCGTCGAGGACCTCGACCACGCGGTCGATGCTCGCTCGCACGCCCTGAAGCTTCGTGTAGATGCCGGTGAGCCCGCCGATCTCGGCCTGCAACCGGCTGACGTAGGTGAGGAAGACGATTAGACCGCCCAACGTCAGCGAGCCGGCAAGCACCTGATGGGCGCCTATGAGCAGGATCGTTCCGACGCCAAGGGTCCCTATGAACCCGGAGCCGAGGCCGTTGAGCCCGCCGACGAACGTCACGCGAAGCTGGGATCGCACCGCCGCGCTCGCCAGCTGCTCGAATCGCATGCGCTGCCGCTCCTCGGCCCCGAACGCCTGGACCACGCTGACGCCGGCCAGCGTCTGCTGCACGTGCGAGTGCAGCTGGCCCTCGATCTCACGCCGCTCGTTGCCGGCCTGGCGCACCGGCTTGCCGAGGACGACCGAAGCCCCGGCCATGAGCGGCGCGACCGCGAAGGCGAGCAGCATGAGGTCGAAGTTCAACCCCGCCATCACGATCACGAGGCCTGCCATCGTGATGAAGACGTGGAGGGGCGTGAAGAGCAGCTCGTCGACGACGGTATGCACGGCCCAGCAGTCGCCCGCCACCCGCTGCATCGCCTCCCCGACCGGCTGGCGCGCGTGATCGCGAAGTGACCTGCGCTGCACGCGCGCGAAGAGGTCGCGGGCGAGGTCGTAGACCATGGTCTGGCCGACCTTGATCCACAGGAAGGTGAGCAGCACGTCGAGGCCCGCGGCGATCGCGAAGATCAGGAGCTCCGCCACCACCACGTAGGCGAGCAGCGCGTGATCGTTCGCGGCTCCCGGGAGCAGGTCGAGAGGCGCGGGGACCGGACGATCGCCGAGCACATTGTCGATGAGCACCTTGAGCGGGAGGGGTGCAAGTAGGGAGGCGACGGTGGTGAAGACCGTGGCCCCCAGGATGCTCAGCCACCCGTTTCGATGGCGGCGCGCATAGCGCAGCAGCAGCGCGTACTTGTGCCAGGCCCCCGGGTCGCCGGCACGCCCGGGACCCACCTCGACGGGGGCCGCGTTCATGGCTCGCTCATCCGTCCCTCACCTTCGCCGGCGGGAACGCGGCTACCCGCGTGCACATCATTCCGCCGCGGAGGATGTGTCCAGCAACTCCCCGTCGTCGCACCGCCGCCGCGCGCGCCGTGCACCCGCCAGACGGTCGAGCTCCCCGCGTCCATGGAACGCCCCGAGAGCCACCGCCAGCTCGATGGCGATGCGAACCGCGATCAGTAGGCCGACGAAGGCCAAGGAGGCCGCCACGACCCACGGTCCGCTGGACGCCACGGCCGTGATCGCGAGAACCAAGAGCGCCGCGCTCGTGGCCATCGCGACGCGAGACGGCCGGGGGACCGCGGCGAAGCGCGCGAGTTGCTTGCCGCCCCCGTGGTCCTCGACGACCATCCGCAAACGCGCGGCGCCGAATACCCCGCCACTGGCCTCGAGATCCCACTTGCTGAAGTCGTCCCCCCGAAGTACCGGCAGGCGCCTGAGCCGCGCGCGCGACTCGACCTCCCCGAGCCAATCCTCCGGCGCGCGCCATTCCTCACTCCACACCGTCCAGTTCCTGCGGCCCCGCCCCAGCACGCGGATGTCGTCGCTCCGGCGCCAAGGCGTCAGCCCGGCCCGTGCGCGCCCCCATAGCCGAGCGGCGGGTTGAAGGAGGTAGAGAAGGAAGGTGACCGCCCGTAGCCGCCAGCGCTCGCTGCGGCGTCGCGGCGGGCCCGTGAATCTCACCGACCGGACCGTGGTCAGCGCCTCTGCCACCACGAGTGCGCCCCCGACGAAGAGGAACGGAGCGAGGAAGAGCAACGGAGTCCACGCCAGGCCCAGCCCCGTGAGTACCGCGAGCCCGGCCAGCACGAGGTACCACTCGGGCATCAGCGGGAGATGAGCGAGCGCGGCGGGCCTGCGGTCGTACAGGGACTGGAACGGCGCGCTTCCCCAGGTCCCGTGGTAGACCTGCCACCGGCGACCGCTTGGCGACGCGGGTGGATGGCCGTCGTAGAGGCGCCCGGCCCAGCTCACGTGTCCCGCCTCGTTGTACTTCTGCGGCCACTTGCGCTCCAGGGCGGCCTCGGCCCGCCCGTAGCCCAGCTGCTGTCTCCAATAGGCCCTCACAGAGTTCCGCCTGTGGTGGAAGATCGCCGCCGCGGGGTTGAATCCGAGTCGCCCGCCGGCCTCCTGAAGCCGCCAGCAGAAGTCGACATCGTCTCCGGCCACCCGGAACTGCGGGTCGAACCCCCCAATGTCCTGAAGCCGATCCCGTCGAACGGCCATGTTGCACCCGGGAAGATGCTCTGCCTCCTGGTCGGTGAGCAGGACGTGGATGGGACCGCCCGGGGCGTGGCCGACGCATTCCGCGGCCAGGCCGTCGGCCGGCGGCGGGATGTTCGGACCGCCCACCGCCACGAAGTCGGTCGACCGAAACGTGTGGGCAAGGTAGGAAAGCCAGTCGCGGTCGGGATAGGCGTCGTCGTCCATGTAGGCCACGATCTCTCCGTCGGCGGCCTTCGCGCCGACGTTCCGGGCGGCGCTGAGCCCGCCGTTCGGAGTGCTGATGACCCTGCAGCGATGCTGTCGCGCGACGGCGGCGGTCTCGTCGGTCGAGCCGTCGTCGACGACGATCACCTCGTAGTCGGGATAGTCGAGGTCCTCGAGGGCCTCCAGGGACCGGCGGATCGTCCGTGCACCGTTGTAGGAGCAGACGACCACGCTTATCCGCGGTTCCGAGCCGGTCCTCGGAACGGGAGGCTGAGCGAAGGCGGTACTCACGGTGCGCAGGGCTGTCTTGGGCTCGCGGTCACGAGTGGTGAGCCCGAAGTCCCAATCCTCGATGTCGAAGCCGCCCCGGTGCCACTCGTCGGTCCACGCGAATACGAACGCGCCCGCGCAGCCCCCCTCGAACGTGGTACGAACCTGCCAGTCGAGCACCTCCGCCTGCTGCTCCTCGCCGTTCCGGCGGCTGTCGAGGCCGATCTCCGCCATCACTAGGGGACGATCCCCAGTGAGGTTCTGTAAGCGCGCCAGGTAAGCCGTGAGCTTGTCCTGGCTCTCCAGGTAGACGTTGAACGAGGTGAAGTCCAGGAACGGGAGCTGTAGATACTCGGTGGAGGGGAAGTTCACGTAGGTCACGAGAGCGGCCCGATCCACCCTCTTGACGCGGTCGTACAGTCGCTCGAGGAACTGCTCGACCCGGTGACGGCCATACCACCGCACGATCGGGGCCGGAATCTCGTTGCCGATCACGAGCGCGAGCAACGCCGGATGGCCTACGCAGGCGCGCGCGCCCTCGACAACGCGATGCTCGATCGAGCGCACACGTTCTTCGTCATCGAGGAAGGCGACGTGCTGTTCCCAGGGAAGGCCCACCATGACACTCAGGCCATGGCGGAGGGCGGCGTCGAGGAGCCAGCGCGGGGGGACGGTGTAGGTACGGACTGCGTTCCCATGGGCTGCTGCTATCTGCGCGAAATCACGGTCGACTACTTCTCGCGAGGGAAAGTCCTCACCGTTGGCGCCCGGGCGAAACGTCCCGTACGTCACTCCGCGCAGGCACAGCTTCTCCGTGCCGCGAAAGAGGAACTTCCCGTGGACCTCCGGCCTCGAGAGCGGCCGGACCGGGGACGGTCTCTCCCGCAGCAGGTTGAGCGCGTTGCGCAGGTGGTCCCGATCAGCCTGCGATTCGGCGCCCAGCGATCCAGCGTCCAGCTCCGCAGGTGTGTCCGCGATTGGGTCCGCCACCCCGCGGCTCTTTCGCCAGCGCGGAAAGGGGTCTGTAGCTAAGCCTCTTGCTCGCTCGTTCACCGGCACATCCTTACGCGTCCTCGTCCCTTCCGTGTGAACGATTAGGTTCCGACGCGCCGAACCCCTGGCGTTCGTCGGGAGCGCTGCCTTATAACGGTTCCCCGTGCTAATCGCAAGTGTCGGGACGCACGACGACGGCGTAGCGATCAACGCGTAGGACCTACCGCTAGGGCGTACAGCCGGGATTCCGAACGGCAACCGTCGATCGCCCCGGAAGTGTGGCCTAAAATGAGATATGCCCTCAGGTGGGAGCTGCGGTCGGCAAGCCGTGCGCCGCCGCCGCCAGCGGCGGGAAAAGACTAGGAGGGGGGCCTAGTGCGAAGCCCCGGTTCCCCGCGTAGCGTCGCTTCCACACAACCAAGGACGCGCTCGAGCGATGACGCCAACGGCGGAACGCCGGTCACGTACACGATCAAGCGCTAGCCCTCAAGCACCTCGTCCCCCCCAGCCCGCCGCCGCGTCGTCCTGACGGGGCGGCGGCTTGGGGCGCGGCATCACTCGGTCTAGCGCGCACCCGCCGCTCAGGCCGGAGCGGCGGTGGGCAACCCGTGCATGGCCGCTGCTGCCATGAGACGTCGGTCGTAGGTCACGAAGACGCTCAACGCCGAGCCAATCGACAGGGCGGTGGCCAGATGCACGGCGTCGAGCGAGCGCAGCGGACGGGGGTCCAGCCGGCTGGCGATGAGGAGCAGACGCCGCTCGACCCGCAGGAGGGCGAGACTCCTCAGCGCCTCGACCGCCCGAACCTCGGCTCGGCGCGGAACCGCGCGGAGGACCTCGACCACGGCCAGCTCACTCGACGCTTGCCCGTGGAAGCTCGCGAGTGCATGGCGCAGCGCTTGGGTCTCGTCCTCGTCGCGCGCCAGCTTCACCAGCGCGGAGGAGTCGAGGTACGCGACGCTGCCCCCGTCACCCCTCATAGGGGGGCAGCGGGTCACCGCGATCCTCCATAAGGGCCCGGAAAGCCGCCTGGCCGTCGGGGTTGTCGTCCTTGACCGGAGGCCCGAGGTCCTCCCACCTCAGGGTCGGCGGGCTGCAGGCCGGGTCGGCGAGTAGCCGCTCCCACGCGGACTGGTCCTCGGCGCGCGGGCCCAACTCCGCTACAGGCTTCCCGCGTTCGGTGACCACGAAGCGCTCGCCCGCGGCGACCCGCCGCAGGTACACGCTGAGGTTCTGCCTCAGCTCTCGAATGCCCACTTCCGTAGCTATGGCACACAAACGTAGCACTGAAGGACGGCGCATACACTCGATAAGCGCTCACGTGTCGAGATACGCCCCCGTAGACCCGCAGCAGTCCTTCCCCGAGCTCGAGGAGCGGATACTCGAGCGCTGGCGCGAGCACGACGTCTTCCACGAGTCGATCCGCCGCCGCGAGGGCGCCCCGCCCTTCGTCTTCTACGAGGGCCCGCCCACCGCGAACGGGCGGCCCGGCTCCCACCACGTGCTCTCGCGCGTCTTCAAGGACGTCTTCCCGCGTTACCGGACCATGCGCGGGCACCTGGTGCACCGCAAGGCCGGCTGGGACTGTCACGGACTGCCTGTCGAGCTCGAGGTCGAGCGCGAGCTGGGGATCAGGTCCAAGGACGACATCGAGCGCTACGGCATAGCCGAGTTCAACAGCCGCTGCCGCGAATCGGTGGTCAAGTACGTGGACGAGTGGGACCGCCTCACCGAGCGCATCGGCTTCTGGATCGACACCGGCGACGCCTACTGGACCTTGTCGAACGAGTACATCGAGTCCGTCTGGTGGTCGCTCGCCGAGGTCTGGAAGAAGGGGCTTCTGTACGAGGGTCACAAGGTCGTCCCCTACTGCCCGCGCTGCGGCACCGCGCTGTCGTCGCACGAGGTCGCCCAGGGCTACCGCGACGTGGTCGATCCGTCGGTGTTCGTGCGCTTCCCGGTGAGCACGCAGGAGGGCGTGGCGTTGCTCGCGTGGACCACGACGCCGTGGACCCTCTTGTCGAACGCCGCCCTCGCCGTCCATCCCGAGATCACCTATGTGCGCGCGCGCACCGAGTCCGGAGAAACCCTGATCTTGGCCGAGGCGCTGGCCGGCCGCGTGCTCGGCAACGAGCCGTTCGAGGTCGTCGACCGCGTGCCGGGCAGCGAGCTCCTGGGTCTCCGTTACGAGCCGCCCTTCCCCTACATCTCCGACTACGGCGAGAACGGCCACACGGTGCTGGGCGCTGACTTCGTGACAACCGATGACGGCACCGGCGTTGTGCACACCGCGGTGGCTTTCGGCGAGGATGACTACGCGCTCGGCGAGCGCTACGGCCTGAAGGTGCAGAACCCCGTACGGCTCGACGGCACCTTCGACGAGCGCATGGGCCCCTTCGCCGGCCGCGACGCGCGCGACGCCAACGCTGACATCGTCGAGACGCTCGGTCGCGAGGGGCGGCTCTTCCGCGCCGAGGAGTACGAGCACTCCTACCCGCACTGCTGGCGTTGCGGCACCGCGCTTCTCTACTACGCGAAGTCGTCGTGGTACGTGAAGACCACCGCCGTGCGCGATCAGATGCTGCGGGAGAACGAGCGCATCGACTGGCATCCGGACCACATCAGGGACGGCCGCTTCGGCAAGTGGCTCGAGAACAACGTCGACTGGGCGCTCTCGCGCGAGCGCTACTGGGGCACGCCGTTGCCGATGTGGCGGTGCCCGCAGGGTCACGAGCACTGCGTGGGCTCCGTCGAGGAGCTGCGCGCGCTCGCCGGCGAGGTGCCCGGGGACCTGCACCGGCCGTACATCGACGCGGTCGCCTTCCCGTGTAAAGACTGCGGGGGGGAGATGCGCCGCGTGCCGGAGGTGATCGACGCCTGGTGGGACTCCGGCTCGATGCCCTTCGCCCAGTGGCACGCGCCGTTCGAGAACGACGACCTCCGCCGCGAGCGCTTCCCGGCCGACTACATCTGCGAGGCGCTCGACCAGACGCGCGGCTGGTTCTACTCGCTGCTGGCGGTCTCCACCCTGCTGTACGGCGAGTCCCCCTACCGCACGGTGCTCTGTCTGGGGCTGATCCTCGATCCCGACGGCCAGAAGATGTCGAAGAGCCGCGGCAACGTGGTGGTGCCGTGGGACGTGCTCGAGGGCCACGGCGCGGACGCCCTGCGCTGGTACTACTTCACGTCGAAGCAGCCATGGGACGGCTACCGCTTCTCGATCGACACGGTCGGCGAGTCGGTGCGCCAGTTCATGCTGCAGCTCTGGAACACCTACGGCTTCTTCGTGCTGTACGCCAACGCCGGCGAGGTCGCCGTCCCGAACGAGCTGCCCGCGGAGCTCGACGACATCGACCGCTGGGCGCTGTCGCGGCTCCAGGCCACGGTCGCGACCGTGGCCGAGCGGCTCGACGGCTACGACACCACGTCGGCCGGGCGGGCGATCGCCGCGTTCGTCGACGATCTCTCGAACTGGTACGTGCGCCGCTCGCGGCGGCGCTTCTGGGACGGCGACCCGGCGGCGTTCTCCACGCTGCGCGAGTGCCTCGTGACGGTCAGCAAGCTGCTCGCGCCGCTCACGCCGTTCATCGCCGACGAGATCTACGGCAACCTGGACGGCACCGAGTCGTCGGTGCACCTGTGTGACTTCCCGTCTCCGGTTACCGCGCTGCGCGACGAGGAGCTCGAGGCCGACATGCAGGTGGCCCGGGACGCGGTGGAGCTCGGGCGCGCGGCGCGGGCGCAGGCGGGGGTGAAGGTGCGCCAGCCGCTCGGCGAGGCCGCGGTGGTGGCCGCCGGCCGTGAGCGCGCGGCTATCGAGCGCTTCGCCGCCGTGCTGCTGGACGAGCTCAACGTGCGCGACCTGCGCTTCGTCTCCGATGCCGACGAGCTCGGCCGTTGGGAGCTGAAGCCCAACTACCGGGCGCTGGGCCCCCGCTTCGGCAAGCGCATGCCTGAGGCCGCCGCGGCGATCGCCGCGCTCGACGCCGAGCACGTGGCCGGCGCCTTGCGCGGCGGTGGATCGGTGGGCGTGAACCTGGCCGGGAAGGAGCATCCGCTCTCGGCGGACGAGGTGCAGCTCGTCCTGCAGCCGCTGGAGGGCTATCAGCTCGAGCGCGCCGGCACGCACGCGGTGGCCCTCAACCTGGAGCTGGACGACGCGCTCCGGCGCGAGGGCCTCGCCCGCGAGGTGGTGCACGCCGTGCAGGCGGCCCGGAAGGCGGCGGGACTGCGCGTGGAGGACCGGATCGCGCTCACGCTGGGGGGAGAGGCCGAGCTGCTCGAGACCGTGCGCGCCCACGAGGAGTACGTCACCGGGGAGACGCTGGCCACGGCGCTGCGCTACGACGGCGCGGAGGCCGGCGAGGCTGCGCAGATCGAGGGGCGCGAGCTACGGATCGGTGTGGAGCGGGTCTGACGAGAGGCTGAGTGGTGACCACTTAGGCGAGAAGACGGCCGCGATCCTGCACGGACGATCAGGCCGGGGAGTAGATTCGGGCAGCCATGGATACGCCGCACACGCCCGTGAACGAGGGCGACGGACAGGCCGAGGCGCCCGACGGACGGGCAGAGTCCAACGGCGACGCCCTCGAGCGGAACGGCGACATCCCGGACCAGCACCCGCCGGGCCGGGGAGCGCGTGCCACTGTCCGGCCCGACCCCGACTCCGCCGAAGGCGGTGCGCTCGCCGCCGAGCGCGAGATGCGCGTGCAGGCCCGAAGAGCCCTCGCCGACGCGCGAACCTCGCTCGAGTACGCCCGCAGCGAGGCCGAGCGGCGGACCGTCGAGGCCGCGGAGGCTGAGCGGCGAGCGGCCGCTGCCCAGGAGGAGGTCGAGCAGGCGCTGCGCACGCGGCTCGGCGTGGAGCAGCTGCTCGAGCGGACCACCACCGAGAGCAAGCGGCTTGCCGCCGAGGTGGAACGGCTCGGGCGGGAGCTCGAGAGGGAGTCCGAGGCCCGGACGGCGGCGGAGGCCGGCCTCGAGGCGCGCCGGACCGAGGCCTCGGCGGCGGTCGAGGAGGCCCGCGCCCTCGGCGAGAAGGTCGCCGCCGCAGCCCGGACCGATCTGGAGCGCCGGACCGCCGAGCGCGTCGAGGCCGAGCGCCGGGCGGCCGCCGCCCACGAGGACGTGGAGCGGGAGCTCCGGGCGCGCCTCGAGCTGGAACAGGCCCTGGAACGCGCGCGCGACGCCGAGGCGTCCGAGGCGGAGGCTCGGGCGGCGGCGGACGAGGCTCTGGCAGAGAAGACCACGGCGCTCGAGCAGCAGCAGCGGGCGGCCGACGCCGCCGAGTCGGCTGCCCTCGAGGAGGCCCGGGCGGAGGCCGTGCGGCTGGCGGGTGAGCTCGAGGAGGCGCGGGGGCGGGCCGCGACCGAGTCCGAGGCGCGGATGGAGCTGCAGGCCACGGTGGAGGCGGCCCAGGCCACTGCCGAGGGAAGGACGGCCGCCGTGCGCGCCGATCTCGAGCGTCGGACCACCGACCTCGTCGAGGCCGAGCGCCGTGCGGCCGCGGCCCGCGAGGACGTCGAGCGTGAGCTTCGGGAGCGACGCGCGCTCGAGCAGGCGCTCGAGCAGGCCCGCGCCGCTGCGGAGCACGAGACGCAGGCCAGAGCGGCGGCCGAGGCCGGGCTCGCGGAGGCCCAGGAGGAGCTCGCGCGCCGGGAGCGGATCGCGGAGGCGGCCGAGACGAGCGCCGTGGCCGCCCTGCGCGCCGACATCCGGCAGCTCACGAGCGAGCTCGAGGTCGCTCGTGCCGGCCTGCGCTCCGAGGCGGAGGCGCGCGGCGAGCTGCGGACCGCCCGAGCCGATGCCGAGGGTGCCACCCAGGCCGCTCGTGCCGAGCTCGAGCGGCGAACCACCGAGCTGATGGAGGCCCAGGGCCGCATCGCGGCCGCGCGGGAGGACGTCGAGCGCGAGCTGCGAGCGCGCCTCGAGCTCGAGGGTGCGCTGGAGCGGGCGCGCGCCGAACGCGAGCGCGAGGCCGACGCGCGGGGTGCGGCAGAGCTCGCACTGCAGTCGGAGGCGCGCGAGAAGGCCGCAGCCCAGGCGTTGCTCGCTCGCGCCGAGGAGGCGCTGGCCGAATCCGAGCGGCGGCGCGGCGAGGAGCGCATGCGGATCGAGCGCGACGCGCGCGTGCGGATGGAGGCCGAGCTGGAGCTTGCCCGGGTGAGAGAGGGGCCGCCGCCGGCGCCGGCGATCGCCGGAGAGGAGCGGCTGCTCGAGGCGCGCGCGTTGCTGCGCGAGGAGGGCTACGAGGAGGCCGAGCTCGTGGAGGCGGAGCTTGTGGAGCCGGCCGCGCCGGCGGCCGAGTTGGTCTTGCCCGAAGACGGCGATGCTGCGCTCGGCGAGGATGAGGCGCAGAAGCCCGATCCTGAAGCGGCCACCTCCCATGCCTCGGCGCCCCACCCGGCCGATGCCCACCAGCCGGATCCCGATGCACGCGACGCGTCGGACGCCCCAACACCCGACCCGGATCTCGACGACGAGCCGCCGCGTGCGGCCGAGGACGCCTGGGACGACGAGGGGGACGATTCCGAGCCACGCGCCGCCCCCGGCGACACCGTGGCCTGGTCGGTCGCGGACGGCTACGCGGTGAACGAGGGCGAGCCCGCCCTGGACGAGCAGACGCTGCTGCGGCTCGCGGCGGCCGACCTGGGCCGGCGTGCCCGGCGGCGCTTCCGCCCGGAGATCGGTGAGCTGTGGCTCCACCTCGAGGAGGGCGAGGATGTGGTCGGCCTCGCACTCCTCGAGCGCGATGGCGGCGCGGCCCTCTTCGCGGCGACCGACCGCCGGCTCTTCACCGTGTCTCGCGGCGGCGAGCCCCGGACCGTCGACTATGGCGATGTGCGCCAGGTGAAGCTCGTACCGGACTCACCCCGCGGCGCGTACCTGGAGCTGGCGACCGCCGCCGGCCCGCTGGTTGCGACCGCCTCTCAAGAGGCACTCAGCCGCCTGTACTCGTACACGCAGGAGGCGCTCGGCCCGTCGCGGGGAACGGGTCAACTTCACTAGGAGCGCTCGACCAGCTCCGCGTACAGCGCCTTGGTCTGCTCGGCGATCCGTTCCCACGAGTAGGGCCCGGACGCCGCGGCCGCGGCCGCCCCGGCCAGCCCGGCTCTCTCCTCCTCGTCGTTCACCAGGCCCTGCAGGGCCACCGTCAGGCCCGCCGCGTCACCCGCGGGGAAGAGCCGTGCCGCTCCATGGCGCTCGGCCACCTCGATGAACCCGCCGACGTCCGATAGCAGCAGCGGCCGGCCGAAGGCGAGCGCGCAGTAGAGCGCTCCGGACTCGTCGACGACGCGGTGAGGCAGGACCACGATGTCGGCCCGTCGCATCAGGGCGGGGATCTCGGTGTCGTCCACGTAGCGCGGGACGAAGCGGACGCCGGCCCCGGCCCCGGCCATGAGCTCACGCAGGCGGTTGGGAGGCATGTCGGGCATGCCCACCACCCACAGCTCGGCCCCTTTCACGGCGCTGAAGGCCTCGATCAGGACGTCGATCCCCTTGTGGCGTCGCAGCGTGCCGAAGTAGAGCACCACCGGACCCGATACGGCCGCCAGCTCGGGCGGCAGCGGCGTCTCGGCGGGCAGCCTCGTGAGGTAGTCGAAGGCTCCGTGCGGGATCACGCGTACCCGTCCCCGGTCCACGCCCAACGCGCGCAGCTGGCGGGCGCTGTCCTCGGAGAGGGCCACCACCGCATCCATGGCACCCATGAGGCGGCGCGAGGACAGCCGCGCGAGACGCCCGGCTGCGCGGCGGCGGACCTTGTGGGCGGTGAGGACGCGCGGGCGGCGGGGGAGCAGAAGCGTGTCAAGTGGCTCGAGCGGCAGCCACTGGTAGTGGACGACATCCGCCCGCCCAGCCGCCGCCCGGGCATGGCCCATGTCCGGCACATGCTCGGCGAGCTTCGCCAGACGCCGGGCCCGCCGACCTCCGCGCACCGAGGCCGAGCGCCGGTAGAACGCCGCCGTCCGTCGGTATCCGTCGGGTGATGGAACCGAGGAGTACGGAAAGCTGCTCGTCAGCAGCTCGACATCGCACCCTGCCTCAGCCAGGGAGGCACACAGCGAGTGGTCGTAGGGCGGGGTGTAGGCGGACGGGTCAACGACCTGGACCCTCAGCGGCGAGCTCTCGCTAACCCTGGAGCTCCCCGCCCATGGCCCAGTCGCCCTTGGAGGAGTCGACGAAGCGGATCCACACGTGGTCCGGCTCCGTCTTCCCGACCTCGGCGATCAGCTGCGTGAGCCGTTCGGCCAGCTCGCGCTTCTGCTCGGGCGAGCGACCCTCGTACCACTCGATGGTGACGATCGGCATGCCGGCGTCCTAGGCCAGCGCGGGCTCCAGCTGCTGCTCGAGCTGCGCCTTGGGCAGCGCGCCGACGATCTGCTTGGCCACCTGACCGTTCTTGAACACGATCATGGTCGGGATCGACATCACGCCGTACTTGGCGGCGGTCTGCTGGTTGTCGTCGATGTTGAGCTTGACGATCCGCAGGTCGTCCTTCTCGCCGTTGATCTGCTCGAGCACCGGCGCCACCGCTCGGCACGGACCGCACCACGGCGCCCAGAAGTCGACGAGGACCGGGGTCTCCGACTCGATGACCTCGGCCTGGAAGTTCGCGTCGGTCACGTTGTCGATGGTTCCGGCCACGGGGTGCTCCTTCGGTTGGGGGCGTCGCTTTACAAAAGATAGCGGCTGGTTGACCTAGCTCCGCGAGCCTTCCCCGCCAGAGGAGTCGACCTACGCGCCCAAGTAATGTGCGCTCGGCTTTGGTGGAGTCCTCCGGTGCTACGGTGCCGCCGTGGCGCCCTCGGAGACCGAGCGTTTCTGGGACGAGCGCGCACGTGAGAACGCGCTGTTCTTCGTCGACGACCGTCTCGACTACAGCGCTCCAAACAGCGAGGCGTTCTGGCGCGGCGGGGACGAGGCGCTTGACCAGATTCTCTCGCCGCTCGAGACGACGGTGTCCTCAGGGGACACGATCGTGGACATCGGTTGCGGCGTCGGCCGGATGACGCGAGCGCTCGCATCCCGAGCCGCGCGCGTGATCGCGGTCGATGTCTCGAGTGAGATGCTCATTCGCGCCCGGGAGCACAACTCGGAGTTGGAAAACGTCGAGTGGATCCACGGTGACGGGACCACGCTCAGGCCGCTCCTCGACGAATCGGTCGACGGCTGCTTCTCGCATGTGGTGTTCCAGCACCTGCCCGATCCTGAGATGACGCTTGGCTACGTACGCGAGATGGGGAGGATCCTCCGACCCGGAGGTTGGGCGGCCTTCGTGGTATCGACCGATCCGGAGATCCATCGCCTGCCCCTGCTCGACCGCGGCCGCGCTCGCTTGCGAACCCTCGCACGTCGTCCTCAACAGGCGAAGGACCACTCAGCCTGGCGCGGCTCGTCGGTCGATCTCGACGCTCTTCGGAGAGCCGCGCACGATGCGCGACTCGACGTCGAGCGCCTGCTCGAGCCGGGAAGTCAGTTCACCCTGATTCTCTGTCGGCGCCGACCCTAATGGGCGGGCCGCCGTGCTACCAGCGTGCGCATGTCCGTGCAGCCGCGGTCGCGATACTCCTGCCATAGATCCTCTGGGTACTCGGCGCTGAAATGCAGGTAGTCGCGAATCGTCTCCACATCGAGGCCGAGGCCGTGTAGCCGCTCTTCGACCTTCGACCACTCGACGTGATCGTGCTCCCAGGTGTGAATGTCCCCCTCGCTGCCGAAGAAGTACTCGGGATCGAACTTCAGCCGGATCGCCATTGCGTACTTCGACGGGATGAGGAAGCGCTGCCAACGCCAGCGCTCCGGATTCCACGGCCCGGGCGCCTCCACCTTACGCTTCGCCACTGCCCGCCGAAGCTCCACCACACAACCGTCCTTGCGCCAGAACTCGTCGTTGACCTCGTGGTCTAGGTACACGAGTCCCCCGGGTCGAAGAACCCTCTCTATCTCGTCGAGGATGCCGATGTAGTCCGGAATGTGGTGAAGGACCGAGTACGCAGCGACGATGTCGTAGGTCGCGTCGGGCAGTCCGACCAGGTCGATGCCGTTGAGACGTACCGTGTCCACGCCGGTGCCGAAGCGCCGACGCACGAGCGACAGGAAATGGGGCGAGACGTCGGCGGCCGTGACACGTACCCCCAGGCGGAGCAGCTGAGCGGTGACGTTGCCGGACCCGACCCCAAGATCGAGCGCCCGCGGTGGCCCGGCCGCGACTTTGCCCACCACCTCGGCGAGCTCTCCGCGCAGCCGCTCCTGCTCGATCGGGTTGAAGATCTCGGGATGGCGGCGCTCGTAGCGACGATGGGCGCGGGCGTAGCGCCGGATCGAGTTCGCGACCTGCTCCAACTGCGTCTGCCGAGGCATGCGCTCAGTCGTCAAGCTGGGTGGCTTCCTCGTCTGAGCCGCGGCGGCAGCGAAGCGCAGGCGCGCAGCATCTCGATGTAACGGGGAGACAGCGCCTCCCACCCGAACTCATCGGAAACGAAGCGCTGGGCGGCTCGTGCGGCCTGGGCGTTCGGCTCCGCCATCAGGGTCGAACGCAGCTCGTCGCGAAGCCGGTGCTCCGCGGACATATCGATGAGCCGGGCATGACCGCCGGTCACGTAGCGGGCCCAGTGAGCGTCGTGGGCGATCACGGGCACCCCGTGGGCGAGCGCCTCGAGCACAACTCGGCCCTGGCCTTCGTAGATCGAGGCGAGCACGAACACATCGGCGGCACGGTAATAGTCGGCTACCTCTTCGGCCCGCACCTTCAAGGCGGTGAACCCGTCCTCTCCGAGGAGTGATGACGCCAGCGCGAGCACCGCAGGCGTCTCGGCCTCCGACTCACCGAGCAGGATCAGGTGTGGTCGAGGATCGAGTTCGGCCAGCTCGCGGATCAGGTGGTCAAGTCGCTTGCTCCAGGCGTTCAGGGCCGCGACGCTGAGAACGACGGAGCACTCGCCCGGAATATTCAGGCGGCGCCGAAGAGCCCGGACCTCGTCTGGGCCGGCACGCCCGAGCGCCGTGGAGGTGTCCAGGCCGAGGGGCAGAAGCGTGTGCCGCCTCGGCGGCTCACCTGCCTCGCGGGCCAACTCGAGGAAGAGGGGCGTGAGCTGCTGGACGTGGTCGGTCGTCCAGTCGTACGGCGGCGGGCCGGCGGCTCCGTTGGAGAGCAGCAGTCGGAAGGTCCCCCGAGTGAGCGACCGCCAGCGGCCGAGGGCGCGCCCGAACGCCCAGTCGCTGAAGTACACGATGTCAGGGTGCTCAGAACGAACCAGGGGTAGGCAGCGGACAGCGAACACCATCTGCTCCGCGAAGTAGCCGCTTCGGCGGAGCGCACGGCCAAGCGCCCGGGCAGCGAGGGTTTCGCGCGGAATGGTTCGGGCGACGAACTGCCCTTCAGTGGCTTCGCCGGCACCCTTCACGAGGGTCATCTGGAGCTCCGACCGGTGGCGTAGCGCCTCGAAGCACTCTTGAGAGAAGGTCTCGAACCCACGGGCCACATGGCCGAGGCCCGAGCACGCGATCATCACCCGCAGCGGGCGGGTTTGGTCGCCGCTTCCGCCGCCGTCATCCCTAACGGCCTTCCGCGCGGTCGTCGGCCCTACCATCGCAGGGCGGTGTCCTCGCTTCCCACGAACGAGTCGGTGGTCACGCTCGAACCCACGGATGCCGTGGTCAGCGGCCGGCTCGAGGAGATCGGAGGGGGCCTACGTCGGCGCGCCGCCCGGGGAACACTCGTGAACGGCGCGTGGATGGTCGGCATAAACGGGCTGACTGTGGTCAAGGGCGTGGCCGTGGCAGGCCTGCTGGGCGCTCAAGCCTACGGCCTGTGGGGGCTGATCACGGTCAGCTTCGGCACCCTGTTCGCCCTCGCCGCCGTGGGTCTCGACGACAAGTACATACAGCAGGACCACCACGATCAGAAGGTCGCGTTCCAGGTCGCGTTCACGCTTCAGGCGATGCTCTGCGGGATCTTCACCCTCATCGGCCTGATTGGCATTCCGATCTTTGCCGCGGTGTACGACCAGCCGGACATCCTGGTCCCCGGCCTCGTGCTCGCCTTGGCGATGCCGCTGATCGCCCTGCAGACGCCGATCTGGGTGTTCTACCGCCGGATGAACTTCGTCAAGCAGAGGATCCTGCAGAGCTTCGACCCGATCATCTCCTTCGTGGTCACGGTGGGGCTGGCGGTGGCCGGTGTGGGGCTATGGTCGCTTGTGATCGGAACACTGGCCGGAACGCTCACCGCGGCGCTCGTCGCTGTGCTCAACTCGCCATACAAGTTGGGCTTCCGCTACGAGCGCGGCGCCCTCGGCGAGTACTCGAGCTATTCATGGCCCCTCTTCTTCGGGGCCGTAACGGCCGTGCTGATCGTCCAGGTTCCGGTCATCGTCGCCTCCCGCTCGCTCGGCACGGCCGCCGTCGGGGCGATCGTTCTCGCCGCGGGCATCTCCCAGTACACGACTCGGGTGGACAGCATCATCACGCAGTCTCTCTATCCCGCCATCTGCGCGGTGAAGGACAGAACGGATCTGCTGTTCGAGACGTTTTCCAAGTCGAACCGTCTCGCGCTGCTCTGGGGGTTTCCGTGCGGCATCGCGGTCGCCCTCTTCGCCGCCGACGGCGTCCACTTCGTGCTCGGTGACAGTTGGGAGCTGGCGATCCCCCTCCTTCAGGTCTTTGGTCTCGCGGCGGCCGTCGATCAGATCGGCTTCAACTGGACCGCGTTCGCGCGTGCTCGTGGCGAGACGCGACCACTGGCGGTGTCCAGCGCGGCGACCCTAGTAGTGGTCATGGCCGCCGGTGTGCCCCTCCTGCTCTCGGACGGCCTGCCCGGCTTCGCCATTGCCATGGCCGGGGGAACGCTCGCCGCAATGACGGTTCGGCTCGTCTACCTCGTGAGGCTCTTCCCGGCGCTCAGCATCGTCAGCCACGTGGCGCGCGCGATGCTTCCGACGGTGCCGGCGACTGCGGCGGTGCTCCTGGAGCGCCTCCTAGTTGGAGGCGCCTCGACCCCGATGCGCGCGCTCGCGGAGGCCGCCGGGTACGTCGTTCTGGTCGTCGTGGGCTCGCTCGCTGCCGAGCGTCCGCTACTCCGCGAAGCGCTCGGATACCTGCGGCGCAGCCGGGGTCAGATGAGCCCGGCTCTCGGATAGGGGCCCGGGAAGTGCGAGTCATTGCACGCAACCCGATGCTCGGTCACAGTGGATCCGGGAGTTAGGCACCCTGCCGTATCGCCGGCAAGTACTTGACCGGCCAAGACGAAGATCTCGCCCCTCGGTGCGACACTAAGGGCTTGTACGTCCCTCGACGCGTCCGCACGCTGTTTCGTCGGCTCCCCTATCAAATCGGGTATGGCCATGGACCGCGGCTGATGTCGGAATTTCGCAAGCGCTGGGTTCTCTTCCGTCATCCACACGCTGATATTCGCTTCGGTAGGGGGGTTTATCTCGGTCCCGGCTTCAGCCTGCACATGCCCGACTCGGGTACTTTCATCGCGGGCGACAATGTCGAGTTCCGCCGGAACTTTCGTGCGGAGGTCGTAGGCGATGGTCGGGTCGAGATTGGAGCTGGCTCGTACCTGACGTACGACGTCATCATCGCGTGCTCAACCACCATCAAGATCGGTGAGCGCTGTGGTCTGGCGCAAAGTACGTTTATCGCGGACGGGAACCACCGTTACCGAGACCTCCAGACGCCCTTCCTTGCTCAGGGCTATGAGTTCCGCCCGGTCGAGCTGGAAGACGACGTGCAGGTCCACTCGAAGTGCACCATCCTGGCGAGCATCGGCACCCGGACGGTAATAGGCGCCAACGCGGTCGTTACCAAACCATTGCCACCCTACACGCTGGCCGCCGGGGTTCCGGCCCGGGTGCTCGATTACTTCGGCCCTCCCGGCGGTGAGCCGCCTGAGCTCTCGGAGAGCTCGGCGACGAGTTGAGGGCGGCTCCCGCGACCACCGATTGCGTCGCCCGACGAAGAACAGCCCACATGGATCCGCCCACACGGCTGGCATAGGTCGGGCTGGCCATGCGCCAGCAGGGCTACGACTTCACGCCGTCCGCATCGAGGACGGCGCAACGGTCACGACGAAGTGCACGATCATGGCGTCGCTCGGACGCCTGCCTTTCGTCCGGCGAACGCCGTCGTTAAGCCTCCGCTACCTCCCTACACAGTGGTTGTCGGTCTCCCGGCGCGGCCGGTCGGATACTTTGGACGCGCTGAGGAATTGGGTGGCTCAGCGCTGGGTCTTGACTAGTCGTTTCGACGTCGCTCCAGACTGATGAGGCAGCGGAAGGCGAGAACCGGGGCCATGAACTCGGCGATGCCCTCTAGCCGCAGAACCGGTCGCGCCAGCCGCTGAGGAAGGAGCGCCGGCTTCGTGAAACCCCCGGAAAGCGGATAGGCGAACATCGCGAGGCGCTCCCTGAATCGCACCTCGAGCCCTGGAAACAGCCGGTGGAACCGTGCCAGTTGATGCCAGAAGATGAGGGTGGCCACGGCCTGATTTGAATCGAACGGAGCGCTCGAGCTCAGCGGCGGACTGCCGAAGGGGTCGACAGACAGGTCGGTACGTTCATGGTGGAACCGCTTATAGACGAAGGTCGAAACCAGCGAGCAGTACGGCTCTAGCACCACCAGCCGCCCGCCGTTCCTCAGGACACGGGCCGCTTCTGCAAGTGACCGAGAGGGCGACGGCAGGTGGTGCATGACATCGATCATCACCAGGTTCGCCACCGAGCCGTTCTCATACGGAAGATCCTGAGCGTCGACCACGTCGTCGGTCCACGGGCTCTTGTGCATGTCAGTCGCGACTGTCGCCGGTCGAAAATCCTTGAAGGAGCCGATGCCCGAGCCGAGTTCCACGGTCGGACCGGCAACCGACGACAACTGTTGCGCAACGCGTCGATACCACTCGTGGTAGATGCACCGAAGTAGCGGCCGACGATCCCATACCGCTCTGTGCGCTACAAGCGTTTCCTGAAAGGAAAGCTCTTGGGCTGCGTCGGAGACGGACATCGGCGGGGACTCGGAGCTAGTGGACCGCTACTTATACTCGCCGGCGATGGGGCGGCTCTCGCAGAAGCCCGCGCTGTCCTTGCCCCCCCGGGGAACGCTGCCCAAGCCTGAGCCAGACGACCCGCTCGACTATTACTATCGCCCGCTCACGGCGCCTCTGTACCGAGCGCGTCTACGACTCGCGCTGCGCCTGCTCGGCGGAGACCGGTTCGAGTCGCTCCTGGAGGTGGGTTACGGGTCTGGAATCCTGTTGCCCGAGCTGGCTCGCAGGGCAGGGCGCGTAGCCGCCATCGACATCCACCCCGGGCGTGAGGCGGTCGAGGCTGCACTGGAGGGGCTCGAGGTGCAGGTAGACCTCCGCGACGCCTCTCTGTTCGACATTCCATATCCCGCTGACGAGTTCGAGGCTCTGATCTGCCTCAGCGTGCTAGAGCACCTGACCGACCTTGATGCCGCGTTGAGTGAGCTGGCACGCGTGGTGCGGCCGGGTGGCGTGGCGGTGATCGGCTTTCCGGTGCGCAACCCGATCACCGACAACCTGTTCAGGGCGCTCGGCTACGACCCGCGGAAGATCCACCCGTCGAGCCACGGAGACATCATCGCCGCGGCTCGCAGCAGTCGGAGCCTGGAGCTTCAGCTCTGCGCCCACATTCCGCCGGTGTGGCCGCGCGCCCTGTCCGCCTACGTCGCCTGTCGCTTAGGCGTGTGTGAGGCACCGGGCCCACGCACTTCGTGATTGCTCGCGGCCGAAGTGCCGGTGACCGGTTGCAACCAGATGCGACGAAAGCCCGTGGCGGCCAGCCTGAACAACATCCTCCCGTCCGGGAAGCGGTCGATCTGCGGCTCCCCGTAGATTCGTGCGCGGTAGCGAACAGGGACGTTGATGATCGAAAGCCCCAGCAGCGCCGCACCCAGCAGCAGCTCGAAGTCTCCGAACGGGTCCTGGTCTGCCCCGAACTCGTGCCGTCGGGCGAGCATCCGTTCATAATCCTCCCTGCGCAAGGCCTTCGTTCCACAGAGTGAGTCCTTCACGTACTGGCCGAGTACGAACGTCATGAGCCAAGCGAAGAACTTGTTGCCGACCAGGTTGAGGAAGCGCATGGCTCCGGGCTCCATCCCATAGACCAGGCGAGCGCCGTTCAACATTTCTCCGCGGGCACTGACCAAGCCGTCATAGAACTTCGGCAGGTCCTCCGGAACCACAGTCATGTCACCGTCGAGGATCATCAGGATGTCCTTCTCTGCAACTGCGAACGCCTCCCGCACGGCGTTGGCCTTGCCCTCGCGACTCTGGACGACCAGCTTGATGTTCCGGTCGCTCCGGTGCTCGATCGCGGCCTCGATGCGCGCGCGCGTGTCGTCCGTCGAGCCGCCCTCGACGAACACGATCTCCGTTTCCGTGCCCATATCGGGAATGCGGTCCACGATGGCGTCGATGGAGCCGGCTTCGTTGCGGCACGGGACCACGACCGAGACGCTCGCCGCGGGGCGCGGCTTTGGAGCCGGGCGCGCGACGACCCAATAGCTGGCCGCCAGCGACCGGAACCCCGGCAGCCGAGCGAGCACACCGTTTGCCAGCACTGACAGTGCATGCCGGCGCATGGGCAGGAGGATCTCGCGGCGCCGGCTGACCACGTCGAGGGCCGCCAGCGACAGTATGTTCTCGAGGTCCTTGGGGGCCACCCAGTTGCGCATAGGGTGGTTGGGGCGCAACCTCAGCCGGTTCAGGAGGGAGAGGATGGGACGCCAGGCGTTGCTGAAGGTGTTGAGGATGACCCGCGTATCACCGTGCGAATGCGCGGCCACCGACTCGAACAGTTGCTGGAGGTCGTATACGAACGGAGCGACGTCCGATAGGACGATGTAGTCGAACACCTCGTTGGCCCTGAAGGACTCGCCGGCCGCATGAACGATCTCCAGCTCGGGGTGACGCTCACGAGCGGCCGCGACCATCCCCCCACTCACGTCGAGTCCTACGCCGCGCGACGGGGCGAGTGACGCAAGCAGGTCACCACGCCCACAGCCCACCTCCAAAATCCGCTGGCCGGGCGGTATGAGCGTCTTGTAGATCCCACGTACGAGGGCCCGATAGGGGCCGACTGCCTGAGCCCACTCATCCTCCCGGGGGGCGAGCTCGTCGTAGAACGCCGCTATGTCGCCGTAGGGATCCCTGGGCGCTTCGTAGGGCACAGGATCGAGATGCGCGCTCGCCAAAGGTAGGCCGACTCTATCGGCCCTGATGCCGTCGCCACCCGGGACCCGGCTAGCATGTCAGCTCTCAGCCGCCCGGCGGTCAGGGCAACGCATGACGTCAAATCGCCTGCGACAGTACCGCGAGTCGCTGCCCATCTGGGGAATCACCGGACTGGCGGCCTTTCTGTTTCTTTGGCAGCTCGGCTCCTCAAGCTTCTTCATCGACGAGGTGTCGAGCATGATCCTGGCCAGCGAGCCGTTTGGAAGGCTGTTGCCGAGGCTGCGCATGGCCGAGAACAGTCCGGCCGGCTACTTCGTGCTCCTGCACCTCTGGAAGGGCCTGCTCGGATCGGATGCGGAATGGGTGGCGCGCTTGCCCTCGGCGCTCGCCGGCATTGCGCTCATCCCGGGAGTCTGGCGATTGGGCACTCTCGTAGACGGAAAGCGCGTTGGGTACATCGCGGCGCTTCTGACCGCGGTCAGCCCACTGGTGCTCCAGTATGCACAGCAGGCACGGCCCTACATGCCGGCGATGCTGGCGCTCACATTCGCAGCGATCGCCGCTCTCGAGGCCGAGCGTCTTCAAAGCTGGACCTGGTCGATAGCCGGCGCGGGTGCGTGCGTCGTGGCCCTGTCACTTCACTACGCCGCGCTGGCCGTGGTCGCACCGCTCTGCGCATGGGTCCTTCTGCGGCGAGCGATGGACCTCCCCATGCGCCTCGTGTATTGCGTCGTGCCCGCTACGGCTTGGCTCGCATGGCTGCCGCTGGCGCTGATGCAGCGCAGCGATCACCCCGGGTCTCAACTCGGCGAGAACGGCACCTTCACGCGAGGGCACGCGGTACGGGTCCTAGGTGCCCCGTTCGACGACCGGTACACGATCGAGGTCGGTCTCCTGAAGATCGTGGCGGCAGCAGCAATACTCGGCGCGATCGCCTGGGCGGCCCTGCGGAGCCGGCGCTCCGACCATTCGGCTCTCCGACTGATGCTGGCCATGGTGCTGGTGCCCTTGGCGGCGGTGTCCGTGGCATCTGCCCTCTTGGGGATCGAGATCATGAACAGCCGATACATCACGTTCGCGACCCCCTTCCTGCTCGTCATCCTCGGCAGCGCGGTTATGCGTCTGCCTTCGCCGGCTGCACTTGCCTCGCTGGGCGCTCTACTGGCCATCGGGATCGTCGGCGTTGCGGGATCTCATAGCCGCGAGGGGTTCTATCCGGATACTCGTGGAGCGATCAACGAGATCAGTGCACAGTGGCGTCCCGGCGATGTCGTGCTTACCGACAGCACGCTCGGGGTCCGTTTCCCCCTCGACTACTACGCGCGGCAGAACCTCCCGGCTCGCGCGCCGGTGCTCTCGAGTGCCGAGCCAGCTGCTCAACAGGCCCTCCTAACGGGACCCCGCGTGTGGATCGTCCGAGAGGAGCAGCCCTCAGCCCCTTCCAGCGCGGCTCTACCGCTTGGCTACCGCACCGGGTGGGTGCGGCGGTTCCCGGCCAGCCCTGATCTCACTCTCACTCTGGCGCTTCCGCGGCCGTAAGCGGCGTGACTACGGATATCAGCGTAATCGTGCCCGTGCGAGATGGAGCCGCTCGGCTGCCCGTTCTTCTGTCCGCACTGATGAACCAAACACTGGCACGGGAGCGCTTCGAGGTCTTGGTAGTCGACAACGCATCGCGCGACGACACGGCGGCGGTGGCGCGCCGCGGAGGGGCGACTGTGGTGGCCGAGCGAATTCCCAACCGCGCACGTGCCCGGAACCGGGGTGCTGCAGCGGCGCGGTCCGAGCTGTTTGCCTTCACCGACGTGGATTGCGTTCCCGATGCCACCTGGCTCGAGGCGCTGCTGAGCTGCGCGCCGACCGCACCCCTACTTGCCGGACCCGTCCGCGTGACAACGGCCGATCCCCCCAACGCGGTAGAGCGCTTCGAGAGCTTGTGGCGTTTCTCGCAGGAGGCTTGGGTCGAGCAGGGTTGGGCGGCTACGGCAAACCTGTGTGTGCACCGGCATGCGTTTGAGTCCGTTGGCGGTCTGGATCCCAGCTACCGCCACATCGCGGAGGATGCAGACTTCTGTATCCGCGCCGGCCGGGCAGGCTTGCGCCTTGCGTACTGTGCGCACGCCGCCGTGAGCCACCATGCCGAGGAACGAGTGGCCCCCTTGCTGCGCCGAGCCTTCTTTCACGGCTGGAGCTCAAGCCAGGCACTGCGTCGGATCGGCGTCGGGCACGAGGCCTGGCGCGAGCCGCTTCCGCTTCTACGCGGTGGTCGAGCCATGGCACAAATTGGCCTGAGCCCCACCATGCTCGAGCCAGCCGAGTGGCGGAAGATGCGCCGGCTCGCGCGACTCACGTACGGGGCTCGGGTGGCCGGATCGATCTGGGCGACGTTTCACCGAGCCGGCTGAGGGGCATCTCAGTCTTCTTCGGGACGACGTCTCACCCCACAGGTCCCAGCGACCGTACCATGTGAACTGGTGGCGTCGCCGCGGTGCCGCCGGCCCCGTGCCCGCGCTCAGCATCGTCATCCCCACCCTCGGTCGGCAGCACCTCTTGTCGCGCGTCCTCGACCGGCTCGGGCGCCAGACGGGTGCCGGTGACTTCGAGGTGCTTGTGGTTGCCGACGCGCAGGAGCGGGACCTCGACGCTCTCGACGCCGTCGTTGCTGCGAGGTCGTTTCACGTGCGCCGGATCGCCGCGGGGCGGGCCGGGGCGTCCGCCGCCCGCAACGCCGGGTGGCGCGCGGCCTCGGCACCCGTCGTCCTGTTCCTCGACGATGACGTCTTGCCCGAGCCGTCGCTAGTGGCCGAGCATCTCGACTGGCACGGGCGTTACCCGGATGAACACATCGGCGTGCTTGGGCGGGTCCGCTGGGCGGACGAGCTCCGGGTGACCACGTTCATGCGCTGGCTGGAACTGGGCATCCAGTTCGACTACCCACGCATAGTCGGGATCGAGGCTGGATGGGGCCGCTTTTACACGGCCAACGCTTCCGTCAAGCGCGCCCTGATCGAGAGGGCGGGGGGCTTCGAGGAAGAGAGGCTGCCCTTCGGCTACGAGGATCTCGATCTTGCCCGCCGGATGGAGCCGCTGGGCTTCCACCTGCTCTACAACCGCGCAGCTGTCGCGGAGCATGTGCACGAGATGGATCTCGACTACTGGCGCCGCCGTGTGGCGCGAATCGCGGTCTCAGAGCGGGAGTTCGTGAAGATCCATCCCGACGTACCGCCGTACTTCTTCGACATGTTCAGGGTCGCCGCGGCCTCTCCGCCGGCGCGAGGGCGGGGCTTGCGACTGGCCCGCTGGGTACCCAAGTCGCTTCCCTGGCTCGGGCCAAGGGTGTGGGGCAGCGTGGATGCCTTTTATCGCCAGGCGCTGGCCGCTCCGTTTCTGGCCGCATGGCACTCAGCCGCCGAGAGAGCTCCGCACGGCTGATCGAGATGTGAGTGGCGCGTCCCCTCCTCCTTGGGTCAGACGCTGGCGTGGACCACGCCGCGCAGCCCGCGCCAGTCGCCGCCGGTGCGAAACGGGAGCTCAAACGGCTCGGCGGCCTCGACCCGTGCAAAGCCGGCCGCGCGGACGATGCGGACCAGGCCCGCCAGGTTCGTGACCCACCACTCGAAGTTGTCGATGCCGTCGAGCTCCGCGATGGGACGCTTCTCGTAGAGCCGAAACCGCGTGATCACGTTGGCGATCACGGCGCTTTCGGTGCAGACGCTGCGGATGCGCTCGACTGGGGTGATCGGATCCTTGAGGTGGAGCAGGAGGTCGCCGCAGAAGACGAAATCGAAGCTTCCCAGGGCCGGACTCAAGTCATACGCCGACAGCACCAGCCGCTCCACGTTCGACCCCAGGGCCCGCTTGGCCAGCGCGAAGCGGTCCGCCTTGGTTTCGTCGAGCGACTTGTCGTGGTCCTTGCGGAGCGATGCCGGCCAGTCCAGATCCTCGGGATCCTCGAGATCGATGGCGGTCACCGAGGCGGCTCCGCGGCGCTCCATCTCGAAGGCCCAGTAGCCGTCCATTGTTGCCACGTCGAGGCACCGTTTTCCGCCGAGGTCGACCGGCAGCGGGTAGCGGTCGAGCACGGGCCGGTGATCGAACATGCCCTCGGTGACCACTCCGCCCCCCAGCTCGAGGGTGTGGTACCAGGGGTAGCGCTCGACTTCGGCGCGCAGCTCCGCCGGCTCGTCGAGAGAAGACGCCACGGCCCGCGATCGTACAGGTCTACCCTGCGATCACCTCGCGGTAGATCGCGTCCATTTCGTCTCCGTGACGCGCCATCGGCTTAACGATCGAGCTCCGCACTGTCCGCAGGTTGGCGTTCAGCTCGGCCACCTGTTCCGGATGTTCGATCACGTCGGACATGATGCGAGCAAGCTCTCCAGCCGAGCAGGAGCGGTTGAGCCAGCCGGTCTTACCCTCCTCGACGTACTCGACGATTCCGCCGATGGCGTTGCCGATCACAGGAATGCCCTTCGCCAGAAATTCGATCCCCGCGTACCCGTACGCCTCCTCCCAGATGGACGGCATGATGCCCACGTCGACCTCGTCGAGCAGCCCGTCCAGCTGGTCTGGCCGGTAGCCACCACGCAGCTCGACGCCTGGGAGCGCCTCGATCTCGTCGACGAAGCCCGGGTGGAAGAAGCCGAAGACGAGCAGGCGAAAGCGACCCGCGCCGGCGGCCTCGGAGAGCGACCGCAGGGCGTCGAGCATGAGCCGGCCGCCCTTGGCCACCGATTCGAAGCCCCCCAGCGTGGCGAAGGTGACCGGCCGGGTGCCGTCCGCGTGTCGCGGACGAAGGAACTCCATGTGCGCGAGCGTCAGATGCAGCGTTCGCATGCGGTCCGGGTCCACTCCGAGCAGCGAATGGATCTCGGCCACGCGGGCGGACATGGCGATCACTCGATCGACTCGGTTGAGACGCTCGACGTTCACGTCGCGACGGGTTTGGAACGCGGCCGCCCTGGAAGCGGGCTCGCCTGCCTCCGATTCGTGGGGAGCGGGCACGCGCCGCGCCAATGTGCGTGAGATCCGGTCGATGCGTGGGTCACGGCGCTCGGGTCGGACCTTTCTGAGCAACGGCAGCCGTGGCAGGTCGTGGCGGAGGGTCGCTTCATAGAGCAGTCCCGGGAAGCTCGGCTCAGCCGCGGTGGTGGCCACGCAGTCGGCGCCGATCCGGCGCCTGAGACAGACGTTGCCGCTCGCGTCCAGCAACTTGAACGTGGGACACAGCGCGAAGTAGTCCTGAAGGGTCAGGATCGTGGGAACACCGGCCTGGCGGGACACGTCGAGCACCGACCATGGGAGCCCCGCCAGCTCGTGGACGTGCACCACCTCCGGCCGGAGCTCGCGGATCTGGCGCCCGAGCATGCGCTCGATCCGCGGTTCCCCGAGCTCGAGCTCGGGCTGTCGCCCGTGGTCGTAGAGAGGAGAGTTCACGACCTCGAGCATCGCCACTTCGCCACGCCCCCAAGGCCTCAGGCGGGGCCCTGACACGTACGGATACAGCCGTCCGCTGAAGAAGTAGCTAACCGCGTGTCCGCACCGGACCTGGTGCTGCATCAGATCCTCGGTGTAGGCCACGAGTCCGCCCCTGCGCCACGGTCGAAAGCCGGAGCCGAGATGCAGGACTCTCACTAGGCGCCGACCGGAACGCGCGGCTGCGCGGCCTCGAGGACCGCTCTCTCGACCGCTTCGTTGAACACTGGCTCTGTGTGGCTTGCGGCGGTCTCGAAGCCGTGCTCCCGCAGCTTCAGGCGCAGGTCGGGCTCAGAGGCCAGGCGGCCAATCGCACCGGCCAGGGCACCGGCGTCCCCCGCCTCGAACAGCAGGCAGTTCTCGCCGTCCCGTAGGTACTCGCCCGATCCGCCGCGGCCCGTCGCCACCACCGGCCGGCCCTTTCCCATTGCCTCGAGTGGCACGAGACCCCACGGCTCCTCCCAACGGACCGGGAACACCACCGCGTCGGCACGCTCGTAGCCGACCGCTATCTCCGAGCGGTTCAGGTGGCCCGCGAACTGCACCCTGTCCCTAACGCCGAGGCTACCGGCGAGGGCGCCCAACCGGTCTTCCTCCCGGGTGTCCCATCCTCCGATCAGCTCGAGCCGTGCCTCGTCCGGAAGATGGGCGAGGGCCTCGACGGCGGTATCCACTCCCTTGCGGGGATCCAGGCGACCGACGTACAGCAATCTCCACTGCCAGTCGAGCTGCGGGGCCGCCTCCAGGAGATCCGGGTGTATGCCCGAGTGGGCAATGCCGCTACGAGGCAGGCGTAGGCCCTGGGACAGCGCGTGGCGCCTGGTCCGCTCGCTCACGAACTGGTAGCTGGCCGCCCCGTCGAAATCGACCTGCCCGGGGATGCCGACGAGCCGTTCCGCCGCGGAGGCGGCGCGAGCCCGCCGGCCGCGAAACATGTTGAGCCAGCCGTCGGCCCACCGGCCGTAGTCGAGCCAGTCGTCATGCACGAAGGCGATGGCAGGCAGGCGCAGACGGCGGACGGTCTCGAGCAGCGTCAGCGTCAGCCCGCCCATTGACCACCAGGTGACCACCTCGGGACGCAAGTCGGTGAGGTGTCGCTCGAGCACTCGGTGGTTGTGACGCGCCATCGCCACGCGCGCTCTTCGGCTCAGCGGCTCGAAGCGGGCGTCCCGCAGCGGCCAGTGCAGCTGGCGATGGACGTCCGGCGAGTCGAGCTCGTCGGTGCCGGTGCGCGTGTCGGTGGTAAGGACCCTGACCTCGTGTCCGCGGGACCGGAGATGCTCTACCGCGGAGCGCCATACCAGCTCGTAGCCGCCGTAGTGGTGGGGCGGGTACATGTTGCCCACCGTCAGGACCCGCACGCGCGCGAGGATAGAGTCGCGGCCTCGATGGAAGGCCCGGTCGCCGTCAGCGTCGTGGTGGCGTCGCATGCTCGACACCTGCGGCTGCTCTGGCTCCTTAACGCCCTCGAGGAGCAGACGCTGGCGCCCGGTCTTTGGGAGGTGGTGGTCGTGCACGACTACGACCCAGCCACGGCCGAGCGAGTACTAGAGCGGCACCCCCTGCGCGAGGCCCAGCGCCTGCGCCACATCGCGATGGCGCCCGGTACGGGCAGTCCGGCCAGCCAGCGCAACCTGGGCTGGCGGGCCGCCCGCGGCGAACTCGTGGCCTTCACCGACGACGATTGCCGACCGGAGCCGGACTGGCTGGAGCGCATGGTGACCACCGCCGCTGGTACGGCCGGCGACGTGGTTCAGGGAGCCACGCGACCTGATCCGTTCGAGCACGGCGTGTTGGCGGCGCCCCACGTGCGGACGATGTTCATCGAGCCGGTCGGATCCTTTGCTCAGACCTGCAACATCCTCTACCCCCGTGATCTGCTGGACCGCCTTGGCGGGTTCGACGAGCAGGCGATCACGGGCGAAGATGTGGACCTGTCGCTGCGGGCTCGCGCGGCCGGCGCCGGCATCTCGGGCGCCCCCGAGGCGATTGTCAACCACGCGGTCGAGTCGCACACGCTTCCCGGGATTCTCCGTCAGAACCTCAAGTGGCGTCATCTCGCCTACCTGGTCAAGCGCCATCCGGAGCTGCGCCGGGAGCTGACGCTGGGCGTGTTTTGGGACGCTGACCACCTCTGGGCTAGCGTCGCGCTCGCGGGTCTCATAGCGGCGTCTCGGAACCGGGGCCTGATCGTGCTGACCGCTCCGTACGCGCTTCGCGCCTCGCGCCGCCGCGGTCCCGGACGCCGCGCGCGTGCCGTTGCGGTGGCCGAGCTGCCCGGCCAGGCCGTCCGTCAGTTCGCCGAAGTGCTCGGACTCGCCGCCGGAAGCGTGCGCCACCGGACCCTGGTGCTGTGAGCCCACCGGGCGCGGCGCCACTGCAGATCGCCCTTCTCCACCACAGTCTCGGATCGATGCCCGGGACCTGCGTCGAGCAGCACATCCACGATCTGGCGGCGGCTCTTCGCGGGGCCGGCCATTCCGCCAGGCTCATCACCTCTCCCTCGACGCGGATGGGAGGGCGGTCGGGAGTTGGCGTTCCGAGCATCGGCGGCAAGCTCCTGCCCGAGGCGCTGCTGCAACGACGGGGCTTTGCGGGTCCGCTTGCGCATCTACCGCTGACCCTGCGAGACCTCGCAAAGGGCAACTTCGACGTGGCGCATTCCTTCTCGCCCGCCGATGCGCTAGCGGCTTGGGCATGGGCTTCGGTGACCCATAGGCCCGTTGCCTTCACCTGCATCGAGCCGCTCCGTCGCGATTGCCTTGCCCACCTGCGCCTGCGCCGGCTGCTGCTGAGCCGGGCGGTCGAGGGCAGCGATGGGGTGATCGTGCCGACCGAGACCGCGCGGGCGGCACTCTGGCGCTGGATGGCGGTAGAGGCCCCTGTCATCGAGGCCTGGGACGCCGCTGCCCATGAGCGGCTCTATCGAGAGCTCCTCGCCACCCGAGGGCACTGAGGCGAGTCGGCCGGTCGCGACCACCCCGGTAGAGCGGGACTACAGTCGCGAAGATGCCCAGCGCGCCGGTGACGGTAGTCATCGTCTCATGGAACACTCGTGATCTGCTGGCGCGATGCCTCGAGTCGTTCGCCCCGGAGGTCGCCGAGGGCCGTGTGGAGTTGTGGGTGGTGGACAATGCGTCGAGCGACGGCTCGCCAGAGCTCGCGGCCGAGCGCTTCCCCTGGGCGAAGCTGATCGCCTCTCCTGAGAACCTCGGATTCGGCCGAGCCGTGAACCTTGCCGCGGAGAGGACCTCGTCGGAGTGGCTGGCGACAGCCAATGCCGACATCGCCGTACGTCCCGGCGCCATCGAGACGCTGCTCGCCACCGGCGCGCGCGACCCCGGCGCGGGTGCGATCGCGCCCCGGTTGGTGCTGCCGGACGGCAGTACCCAGCACTCCGTCTTCGGCTTTCCCACGATTCCCTTCTCGTTCGTTCTCGCCACCGGGGCCTATCGGTTCAGCGCCACGCTTGGCGATCGCCTGGCCTTTCCCGGCTGCTGGAACAAGGAGCGCTCCCGACGCGTCCCGTGGGCGGTAGCGGCCTTCCTGCTCGTCCGCCGCCGGGCCTGGGACCACGTCGGCGGCTTCGACGAGCGCCAGTGGATGTACGCCGAGGACCTCGACCTCGGCTGGCGGCTTCGAGAGGCGGGGTGGGCGACTCGCTACGAGCCGCGTGCCGTGGTCGATCACGAGAGCGCCGCCTCTACCACCCAGTTGTTCGGACCCGAGGTGGCGCCCCACTGGCAGAGGAGCACCTACGGCTTTCTAGCCCGCAGGCGCGGTGTCACGTACGCCTGGGCCGTGGCGCTCCTGAACCTCGCCGGAGCGCTGCTGCGGTGGGTGAGCAGCGTGCCTCGTTCCGTGAAGACCCCCGAGCCTCACGCGGGGGTCCGCCGCGCCCACGCCCGCTGGGCCCGTGTGCACCTCGAAGCTCTACGGGGCCGGGCGACGCTCGAGGCCCTGCGATGAGGCCCCGAGGACCTTC
The DNA here is from genome assembly GCA_030446485.1 of Thermoleophilaceae bacterium. GTDB lineage: Bacteria > Actinomycetota > Thermoleophilia > Solirubrobacterales > Thermoleophilaceae > JAUJNF01. The sequence goes on from JAUJNF010000007.1 coordinate 50,006, forward strand.
AAGCCGCCGGAGGCGCCGACTGGCCCACGGTCACCGTCGTGTTCCTTGCCTACAACCGCCGCTCGTGAGCCACTAGGGCACCCATGAGGAACGCCGAACTAGCCGACGCCTTCGCCGAGCTGGGCGACCTCTACGAGCTCGACGGCGCCATCGTGCACCGCGTGCTGGCCTACCGCAACGCCGCCAAGGCCATACGCGAGGCGCCCGTATCGGTCGCGGAGCTCGCTCGCCGGGGGCGCGCGCAGGAGCTGCCGGGCGTCGGCAAGACCATCGCCGAGAAGATCGTCGCGCTGCTCGACACCGGCAGCATCCCGTCGGCCGAGAAGCTGAAGCGGAAGTTCCCAGCCACGCTCGTGGAGCTCACCCGGATCCCGGGGCTCGGACCGAAGCGGGCGCGCAAGCTCTACGACGATCTCGGCATCGGCACCCTCGAGGAGCTGCGCCACGCCGCCGAGAGCGGCACCCTGAGCGACGTCCCCGGCTTCGGGCCCAAGGCGGCCGAGAACGTGCTGGCGGCCCTCGCTGCGGGCGCCGACGGCCGGCCGCGCCGGCGCATCCTGCTCTCGAAGGCCCTCACGGTGGCGGAGGACCTGGCCGAGGCGCTGAGAGAGCACCCGGCGGCCGACCGGGTGGAGGTCGCGGGCAGCGCCCGCCGCGGCACCGAGACCGTGAAGGACCTCGATCTCGTGGCCACCGCCCATGACGCCCGGGCGCTGAGCGACGCGTTCGCCGGGCTCTCGGCTGTCTCCGACGTGGGCTCGAGTGGCGAGGCGGGCGCCCGCGCTCTCACCCACAACGGCCTCAGCGTGGACCTGAAGATCGTCCCTCCGCGCAACTTCGGCAACCTGCTCCAGCACTTCAGCGGCTCGAAGCGGCACAACGAGGCCCTGCGCGCGGACGCGGTGCGCCGCGGCCTCCACGTGAGCGAGTACGGGGTGACCGACGACAGCACGGGCACCACGCACTCGTGCACTACCGAGGCCGAGGTGTACGAGCTCCTGGGCATGGCCTACATCGAGCCCGAGCTGCGCGAGGACCGGGGCGAGCTGCGGGCCGCCGCGGAGGGCCGGCTGCCCGAGCTGCTGCGGCTCGAGGACCTGCGCGGCGATCTCCACTGCCACACCACCGCAAGCGACGGCCGCAACTCGATCGAGCAGATGGCGCGCGGGGCCCAGCGACGCGGCTACTCGTACGTGGCGATCACCGACCACTCCGCGTCGCACGGCTTCGGCAACCACGTATCGCCCGACGACCTGCGCCGGCAGATCGAGCGCGTGCGGGAGGTGGACGCCGGGCTCGAGGGCATAACCGTGCTCGCCGGCACCGAGGTCAACGTGCTGCCGGACGGCTCTCCGGACTACGACGACGACCTCCTCGCGGAGCTCGACTGGGTGATCGCCAGCGTGCACACCTCGTTCCGGATGAGCGAGAGGGAGATGACCGACCGGATGGTGCGCGCCATCGAGCATCCGCTGATCGACGCGATCGGTCATCCGACCGGGCGCCTGATCGAGCGCCGCGAGCCCTACGCCGTGAACCTCGAGCGGGTGGTGGCCGCGGCGGCCGAGGCGCGGACCTTCCTGGAGATCAACGGCAACCCGGACCGCCGGGACCTGTCGGAGATACACGCGCGGATGGCGGCCGAGGCGGGGGCGACGATCGTGATCGACTCCGACGCCCACGGCGTCGAGACCCAGGCCAACGTGCGCTACGGGGTGATTACCGCCCGGCGCGCCTGGCTCACCGCGGCCCACGTGGCCAACACGCGCGAGTGGCCGGAGCTTCTCGAGCTTCGGGGCCGGGGGGCCGACGGCAGCAGGCCGTAGGCGAGCCGGCTCAGCCCTCCACCACCCGCCGGAACCCCGGCGTCCTCAGCAGCTTGGTCGGCCCGAACGGCGAGCTGCGGTCCACGTAGAAGCGCACGCCGTCGCGCTCCTCGACGGCGGCCACGGCGGCGGCCTGGTTGCGCCACAGCAGGGCCAGGACGATGGCGTAGCCCACCGCGATTGCCGTGACCTGGGGCAGCAGGAACGCCACGGCACCCGTGAGCACGGTGAAGACGGCCAGTGCCCACAGGCGGTTGAAGATCACGGTCCCGGGCTCAAGCTCGGGCAGGAGCGGCGTGGTCCGTGCCGAGGACATCAGCCGCGCCATCCCCGGAGAGGCCGATCGCCGCCGGCCGAGCCAGCCACCGATCAGCGCCGCGGCGGTCCACCAGCCGAGCGCGAGGTAGACGAGCGTGGGCTCGTCGCGGGCCTGGGCTCCGGCCACCGCCGCCACCCCCAGCGTGGTGGCGGCACCGGCGAAGAGAAGGACCGCGGTACGCAGGAAGTCGCCGAAGCGCATCGGGAGAGAATCAGGGGCCGGCCAGCACGGCGAGCACGTCGGCTAGCTCGGAGGTGCCGGCCACCGTCACGTCGGCGCGGCGCACGATGGCGCTCGGTCCCTCGTCGGAGCGCACCCCCACCCGCACCGCGTGGTCGATCTCGCCCCGAGCCACCAGCGTGTCGAGCGCGTCGAAGGCGTCGAGGTCGGTCCGGTCGTCACCGGCGTACAGCGCGGCGCGCGCGCCGGACGCCAGCACGAGCTCGCGCACCGCCTGACCCTTGTCGAAGGACACCGGCGGCCGCACCTCGAGCACCTTTCGGCCCCAGTGGGTGGCCAGGCCGTCGCGCTGAGCTTCGAACGCCAGCCGGCGCAGCCGCGCGTAGGCCGCCTCCTCGTCCGGCACGCCGCGCCAGTGGTAGGCCACGATCGCGCCCTTGTCCTCTGTCCGGATGCGCAGGGTGCGCATCTCCGGCACGTCGTGATCGGCGCTGAACGCCTGTATGCGCCCGCGCCAGTCGTCGAACGCGGGCGCCACCCGGGCCGCCGAAGCCCCGGGCGCGAGCAGCTCCGCCCCGTGCGCTCCCGCGTAGGCCACTCCGCCCACGCCCACGAGGCGGCGGGCCTCGGTGGCCGAGCGCCCCGACACGCAGGCCACGCATGCGTAGCGTCGCGCCAGCAGGCTGAGCAGGCGCGAGGTGGCGGGTGGCACGTGGGCCGCCTCGGCGCGCCGGACGATGGGGGCGAGCGTGCCGTCCACGTCCAGGAGCACCGCGCCGCGCGCCGAATCTTCGACGAGCGGCCTGAGCGTCTCTGACAGCGCTTCGGCCGGGGGTGCGGACACGGGCCTAGTATGCCGCCGATGTCGTCGCGCTTCGCCCGGCTGGCCGCCATAGCCACGGCGGCGGGGGCGTTCAGCGGCCTGTTCGGTGTGGGCGGGGGAACCGTCATCGTCCCCCTGCTCCTGCTTTGGATGGCATACGGTGAGCGCGAGGCCACCGGCACGTCGCTCATGGCCATCGCGCTGATCGGTGCGTTGGGCGTCGCGGGGCATGCCGTCTACGGCAACGTCGACTTTGCCAAGGGCGTGCTGATCGGCCTCCCCGCGATTGCCGGGGTGATCGCCGGAACCGCGTTGCAGCAGCGCGTGAGGCCGGCGGCCGTCTCGTACGCCTTCGCGGCGCTGCTCGTGGCCTCGGCTGCGGCCCTGGCCTTCTGAGGGGTGAGTGCCATCGACCTCATCGGCGTCCTGGCCGTCGGCTTCGGCGCCGGCGTGGCGAGCGGGCTGGTGGGCATCGGCGGAGGTGTCCTGTTCGTGCCCGGCCTCGTCTACTTCCTCGGGCAGGGGCACCTGGAGGCCGAGGCCACGTCGCTCGTGGGCGTCGTGATGGTGGCCGTGGCGGGCACCGTGCGGCAGCGCCACTACGGGAACCTGAGACCGCGTGACGCCGTCGAGATCGGCCTGCTCTCGCCGCTGGGGGTGCTCGCCGGGGTGGTGGTGGCCAACCTGGTGGCCGAGCGCGCGCTCGAGATGGGCTTCGCCGCGGTTCAGGTCTACTTTGCCTACGAGCTCGTGAGGAGGGCACGGGGCACCCGCGCCGGAGGGCCTCCCCTCGGGTTGAGCGAACGGGCCTCGGGGTAGCACCCCGGCATGAGCATGAAGATCCTCGCGCTGGTCTCCGAGGCGATCTCGGGCGATGCCCTTCGCAGTGCCCTCGGCGAGGACGCCTCGGACGCCGAGGTGTTGGTCGTGGCGCCCGCCCTGATCAGCAGGCGACGCTTTCTCCTGGCCGCTCCGGACGGCGCCATCGAACGCGCGAACCAGGTTCAGGAGGAGACGGTCGAGCGCCTCGACGAGGAGGGCATCGATGCCGGCGGGGACACCGGTGAGTCAGATCCGCTGCTGGCCATCCAGGACGCCTTGCAGACCTTCCCGGCGGACCGCATCGTGATCTTCACACGCTCGCAGGGCAAGCAGAACTGGCTGGAGGCCGGCGTGGTGAAGAGCGCCCAGGAGCGGTTCGATCCACCCGTCAGCCACCTGATCCTGGAGTAGCCCTACCAGAGCTCCTTGGACTTGCCGTCCAGAGCCTCGCGCATCTTGTCCTCGTCGACCGGGGGGTTCTCGGGCGGCCCAGGATCCTTCGCCGGATCCTTGCGGATATCGGGCTCGTCGGCTTCGCTGTCCTGCGTGGGCGTTTCCGGCTCGTCGTTCGTCATGGAGGGCCCTCTACCCGGCCGCGCGGCTTGCCAATCCGGCGCCCGGGCAGCCAGTTGAGCCGCTTCTTTGAACGGCGTGTCGAAGAAGTGATATAACGGCTGTGCGGTCAGCGCTTCGCGCCATCTGGCGGGAAGAAGGGCCGAGGAGTACCGGTAGGGACGGTCGATGGCTTCCGCGGTCGGCGGACCTCCTGTCACCGCTGGCAAGCGAAGGAGGCTCGATGTCCCTGCTGGATGCTGCGCCCAGGCCGGTGCCCGCTGCGCGCGGTAGGGGCGAGGCCGCGCAGAAGATCCCGCTGCGGCCCACCCAGCGGCGACGGGACGAACGCGCCCTGCTCCTGCGCTACCACCGCGATGGCGAGACGATGGCGCGCGAAGAGCTCGTCCGCCGCTTCATGCCGCTCGCTCGCAGCCTGGCCCGGCGCTTCGCCGGGGCCGGGCAGTCGCTCGACGATCTCGTGCAGGTGGCGAGCGTCGGCCTCGTGAAGGCGATCGACGGGTTCGACCCCGAGCGCGGTACGGCCTTCTCGAGCTACGCCATGCCGACCATCCTCGGCGAGCTCCGGCGCTACCTCAGGGACTCGTGCTGGGCGGTGCACGTCCCGCGCAGCGCGCAGGAGCGGGCGCTGGCGGTCAAGGGGGCGATGGACCGGCTGGGCAAGGAGCTCGGACGCTCACCCACGACGTCCGAGATGGCGGCCGACATGAACGTCTCGAGCGAGGCGGTGCTGGAGGCCGTCGAGGCGGCCGGGGCCTACAGCGCGGTGTCCCTGGACCTGCCGCTCGGCCGGGACGGTGACGACACCGGCGCGACGTACGCCGACATGGTGGGCGAGGACGACGCCCGTTTCGAGCTGATCGAGTACGGCGCCATCATCCAGTCGACCCTGTCCGCCCTGCCCGCGCGGGAGCGCGTGATCCTGCACCTGCGCTTCTCGGAGGACCTGACCCAGGCCGAGATCGCCCAGCGCGTGGGCATCTCGCAGATGCACGTGTCACGGCTCATCCGCCGTTCGCTGGCCCGTCTGCGGGCGGTGGCCGAGCCGCAGGCCGCGTAGTCCCCGCGGCTAACGCACCCGCGGCGCGCCCGCGGGGCGTGGGCGCGGCGGCGGGGCCGGCTGCGAGGGGCTGGACGAGGGCGAGAGCCGGCTCTGGAGGTCGCCGATGTCCAGCTCACCCTGAAGGAAGGAGCCGGCGGCGTAACCCACGCCGGCGCCGAGCAGGCAGAGGAGCGCGTAGCCGAAGTTGAAGCCGATGATGGCGGCCACGAATGCGAAGCCGAGGATGGCGGCGAACTGCTTGGGTGTCATCAGGAGAGTTCCCTTCGTTGCTGGCGGTCGAAGCCGGTCAAGATCACGCTGACGGGTACGGCGGGAAGCTCGTGCTGCTGCAGGGCCACCGTGACGCGTTGCTGCACGTCGCGCAGCGTCTCCGCGGCGTCGCGCGCGCGCCGGACGCTGAGGTTCACGGTCAGGTCGTCGCCTCCGTAGCGGCCGTTCGCCGAGCTCACCGCCGGGTTCTCCGAGGCGGCGGCCTCCGCGACCCGCTCGATCGCCCGCGGCTGCACGTCGAGGGTCCCACGGTCGTCGTCGGCGAGCCTGACCCCCCCGCGCGCGAGGTAGGGCCGCGGCAGCTCCTTGAGGGCGAGGTAGCCGAAGAACAGGAAGCTGAAGAGCCCGGCGACGGCGGTCACGATGCGCGTCTCGTCCGTCACGTCCTCGGTCTCGATCGAGGCCAGGTGGTCGTACACGCCGCGGTACCCGCTGACGTCGTTGACCGTGTCCGGCGCGACCTTGAGGGCGAGCAGCACGAGCATGGCGCCGTACCAGATGAGGATCAGGCAGACGAGGACCAGGATCAGCCGGCCGATGAACCGCAGTGGCGACTGGCGCGCGCGGATGCGCTGACGGAGCACTACTGGACCCTCTGTCCCGACTCGCCCGTCCTCGGCTTGACCTTCGTCTTCACGCCGAACCCGCCGCTCAACGGCTGCAGGGCCTCGGTGGCCGCGCCTCTGACCTCCCCCGGAGAGCTGTCGCGCGGGTGCGTGACGGTGAGCCGGAGCTTGCCGCGTCCCCGGCGGCTGGTGCGCACACGGACCTTGGCGGCGGCCACTCCGCGCACCTGCTCGGCCAGTGCCACGGCCAACTGTCCCAGCGCCCGCCGACGGGCGGCCAGCACCCCGCCGCCCGTCCGGTCGACGATCACGAGCCGCTCCCGGCCGCGGCGCAGCGCGCCGAGCAGCAGCAGCAGACCGAGGACGACCGCCCCTAGCCCCGCGAGGAGCGAGATCAGCGCGACGTTGCCGGCCACCTCGAGCTGGCCGAGATAGTCCCCGACGGTGTCGCGAAGCTCCGGCAGCCTCAGGTTGTCGGCCAGCGCGGGAAGGCTGAGGGGACGGTCGCCGCCGCGAATCGAGAACACCGCCGCCGCCAGCCCGGCCACCGCCAGGGCGAGGAGCAGGAGGAAGGTCACGAGGCGCGCGAGCGCCCGGACGAGGATCACGTGGGCTCGCCGGGCGCGGTCCCGGCGGGAGGCGGCGAAAGCGGCGAGCCCGAGGGAGTGCCCGGCGGCGACGGGCCCGGCGGCGCCGCCGGTACTGGGGGCGACCCTGCCGGTGGCCCCGGAGCGGCGATGTCGTCGATCGAGATGTCGATCGGCCCGAGCAAGTCGCCGTGCCCCGCGGCCCTGATCGCCCCACCCACCGCTCCGCGCACGCTGTCGGCCAGGGGATGCAGCGGCACAAGTCCCGCCGTCAGGTGCAACTCCACCCCATAGGTGCCGTCGGCGAGCGCGGTCGACACCACTCCGGGGATGCGCTCGGTGCGGTCCATCGTGACCCACATGCGAGTGGGGCCCGACGTGGTCTCGACCACGCCCGTCGTCGCGATCGCGGCGGCGCGAGCCACGCGCGCCAGGGTGGCGCGCGTGGAAGACGAAACAGGGGCCATGGTGACCCCTGCCGGCGCCACGACCGGAGGTTCCTGGGCCACCAGCGCTCCTACTGGACCCGCGGCGGCTCTTCCGGCTGTTGGTCCTGCTCGTCGCCCGGGAAGTACAGGTCGTTGACCGTGATGTTCACCTCGGTGACCGACAGGCCGGTGATGCCCTCGATCCGCTTGGACACGTTCTCGCGCACCGCCTGCGAGACCTGCGGGATCGATTCGCCGTAGTCGATCGTCACGGTGAGGTCCACGGCCGCCTCGCGCTCGCCCACCTCGACCGACACGCCCTGGGTGCGCTCGTCTCCGAGGCCGACCCGCGAGGTCATGCTGCCGATCGCCCGCGACGCCCCACCGCCCATGGCGTGCACCCCTGGCACCTCGCGGGCGGCGATGCCCGCCACCTTGGTCACCACCGCGTCGGCGATGGTCGTGGTGCCCCGCTCGGTCTGCAACCCTCCGGGCGCTCCTCCGCCGGTACGTTCGACCGCCGTGCTGCCTGAACTACCGGGCATCTCGTCTGCCATCTCTCTCCCTTTCGGTGTTGGCTCCAGCGGGTACTTACCCTAAGCGACGGACTGGAATCCTCCGGCCCGAGACGGAGTACGGATTGCCTCGGGGTCCGGCCCGGCGCGGCGGACGGCGAAGCGCCGGATGCATGCCGTCCACCCGTCCTGCTAGCTCGAAGGAGAAGCGGGCGTCATGCCGAATCTGGGCGGCATGCGCGTGTTGATGGAGGAGGACGTCTTCGGTCTGATCGGCGCCTTCGTGGTCGCCTCGGGGCCGCTCATCGGCGCGTGGATGTTCCTCGAAACCCTCATCGGTCTTCCCGGGTGGCTGGCAATCGCCCTGGCCATAGCGCTGACGCTCGGCCTCTTCGAGGCGGTGAGCCGGCGCCTCGGCGGCGAGCGGCCCGGCCCCCGGCCCGTGCCCGAGCGCCGCGATGCTTCGATTGCGGCCGGCGTGGGTATCACCCAGACGTGATCGGCTTCATCGTCGCCGGCCTCATCATTGGGGCCCTCGCCCGGCTCATCCTGCCCGGCAAGCAGAGGATCGGCCTCCTGTTCACGCTGCTGCTCGGCGTGATCGGATCGATCATCGGCGGAACGCTCGCCAACCTCATCGGCAGCGGCGACATCTTCGAGCTGAACGTCATCGGCTTCGTGGCCGCCGTCGTGGCGTCGGTGATCCTTCTGAGCGTCGCGGAGGGGGCCGGCATCGGAGCCGGTAAGGATCCCGATCGCTTGAGGGATCGCAACTAGCCGGGATCCCGGTGGGCGCCGGCGCCGGCCTGCCGAGCGGACTCGCGTTCAACCAGTGCAGCAAGGGCGGCGAGTCGGTGACGTCATGGGGGGTCGGGCCGATTCCGGGACCCCCTGTCCCGAAAACGGCCCAACCCCTGCCCCGCAGCACGCTGCAGCCTGCTGAGCGAGGTCTCTCCGAGGCGGTTCCGCGGTTCTCGAGACCCACCGTTGGAAGCTCACGACCCGTTGGACGAGCTCGCCGGACGGGGCCGATCGATCAGGCACTCGCCCGTTCAAGCCGCGACTTGGTCGATGACCATTTACATTGGGCGGCCCGCGTCCGCACACCCCGGGCGCTACGACACCCGACGAGAGAGTGACCATGGCAACCGTCGAAGAGCAGCAGGCCCCTACCGAGACCCCGGAGCGCAAGCAGAGCATCACGGTCGAGAACCCGGCCACCGGCCAGACCATCACCGAGGTGCCGGCGCTCGACGGCGACGCCGTGATCGCCCTCGTACAGCGCGCCCGCCGTGCCCAGCCCGCGTGGGAGGCACTCGGCTTCGCCGGCCGCGCCGCCGTGATGCGCGATGTGCGCAAGTGGCTCGTGGACAACCGTGCCCGCGTGATGCGCACGCTCAGCGAGGAGAACGGCAAGCCGTGGGAGGACGCTCAGATCGAGGTCTTCTACATCGCCGACGCGCTCGGCTTCTGGGCCAAGAACGCGCGCAAGTACCTGGCCGACGAGGGCTCGCTTCCGCACTCCCCGTTCCTGCTCGGCCGCAAGCTCGTGAACCGCTACCGCCCGTTCGGCGTGGTCGGGGTGATCGGGCCGTGGAACTACCCGCTGATCAACAACTTCGGCGACGCCATCCCGGCGCTGATGGCCGGCAACACCGTCGTGCTCAAGCCGGCGCAGATCACTCCACTCAGCTCGATGCTGATGGAGGAGGCGATGCGCGCGGCGGGGGCGCCCGACGACGTGTTCCTCGTGGCCAACGGTCGCGGCGGCGAGGTGGGCGGCGCGCTGATCGAGAACGTCGACATGCTCCACTTCACCGGCTCGACGGAGGTCGGCAAGCAGATCGCCGTCCAGGCCGCGGCGCGCCTGCTGCCGGTCACGCTCGAGCTCGGCGGCAACGACCCGATGATCGTGCTCTCGGACGCCAACCTCGAGCGCGCCGCCAACGCCGCCGTGTGGGGCGGCCTGCAGAACGGCGGCCAGACCTGCATCTCGGTCGAGCGCGTCTACGTCGAGGGCGAGGCCTACGAGCCGTTCGTCCGCAAGGTCGTGGAGAAGGTGCACGCCCTGCGCCAGGGCGCTCCGGGCGGACCGGGGGAGGTGGAGATCGGCGCGGTCACCTCACCGGACCAGCTGGAGACGATCGAGGAGCACGTGCGCGATGCCGTCGAGAAGGGCGCCACCGTGGCGGCCGGCGGCTCCCGCGGGACCGGGCCGGGCACGTTCTTCGAGCCCACCGTGCTCACGGGCGTCGATCACTCGATGAAGGCGATGACCGAGGAGACCTTCGGCCCGACGCTCGCGATCATGCGCGTAGACGACGCTGACGAGGCCGTTCGCCTGGCCAACGACTCGAACCTGGGCCTGAACTCGAGCGTGTTCGCGAAGGATCCGAAGCGCGGCGAGCAGGTGGCCCGCCGGATCGAGGCCGGGGCGGCCATCGTGAATGATGCCCTCACCAACTACTTCGCCACCGAGATCCCGATCGGCGGCGTGAAGGACTCGGGACTGGGCGCGCGGCACGGGCGGGTGGGGATCCAGAAGTACTGCCAGCGCCAGAACCTCGTGGTCACGCGCGTGGGGCTCAACAAGGAGATCTACTACTTCCCCTACTCGAAGCGCATGGCCAAGCTCTTCGACTGGTCGATCGTCGTGCTCTACGGGCGCGGGTCGAAGCGGCCACGCGGGCGCGGGTAGAGGAGACAGGGTGGCCAACGCCACCACCTGATCACCGGCGTCGACTTCGTGTGCGTGCCGACGCGAGACCACGACCGCGCCGAGACGGCCTCTTAGGCAGGCGCGAATTCGCTACGCGGGCGCCTGGCGCGGGGCGCCCGCCGGCGGAGCGGGACTTTCGGGTGTTGCGGAGGCGCCGCGGCCGTAGCGCCAGAACTCCGCGAGGATGATCTGCACCGACGCCGCCACCGGCACCGCCAGGATCGCGCCCGCGATTCCGAACAGGGTGCTACCGAACAGCACCGACACGAGCACCACGAACGGCTGAACCGCCACCGCTCGACGTTGGATCTGCGGTTGGATCACGTAGTTCTCGAGCTGCTGGTACACGATCGCCCAGATCACCCACACGATCAGCCCCACGGGGAAGTTCACGAACAGCACCACCACGCCCACCACCACGGCGCCGATCGTCGCCCCGACCACCGGGATGAGATCGAAGAAGAACGTGATCACGGCGAGCGGGCCGGCAAAGGGGACGCCCAGGATCTTCAGCACGATGAAGGTGAGCACGGCGGCGATGCTCGCCTGCAGCAGCGCCCCGCCCACGTAGTTCCTGATCGCCACGCCGATTCGGTCGAGCGTGCGCCGCAGCCGCTCGGCGCGGTCGGGAGGCTGCGTTCGCAGCCCGGCCTCGATCCAGCCGCGGCCGCCGACGACCATGAACAGGCTGAGGATCAGGATCGTCACGGTGGTGAAGACGCCGTTGACGAGGCCCACCCCGATGTCCTGAACGGTCCCCGCCGCGGAGCCGATCTTGCCGGGCAGCGCCCCCGCCTGCTCCTGCAGCTCGCCGGTTAAGTCGTAGTCGCTCTCGAGGTCCCGCAGCGTCTCGTTGTCGTTCACGAAGTCGGTCACATCCGCGGCATAGCCGGGCGCCCGGTCCACCAGCTCCTCGGCCTGCCCGACCACCGGAGGGACGAGCAGCGCGCCGAGCAGCAGCGGCACCAGCACCACGCCGAGGTACACGAGCACCACGGCCGGTCCGCGCTTCATGCGCTTGGCGAAGAACCCGATCGGGCCCGAGAGGGCCACCGCCAGGAAGGCGGCCACGATCAGCCAGCTGATTGGCCTGCGCAGCAGGTAGGCGACGTAGAGGGCCAGGGCCACCCCGACGATCACGAGGACGACGCGAAGGATCGAGCGCGGTGCGACGGGCTGCATGCGTGCCGGTTATTCGCCGCCGCGCATGCACCTCCTCGCCGCGGGGCGGGCCGGCCCGCCCCCGAACGATCTACATACCGAGCGGCGAGGCCTGCCCGCACACCTCGAGACCGAGCTTGCTGGCCAGCCCGTTCTCCTTCGCGTAGGCCTCCTGGTCCTCCAGGGCGACCTTTTCGAAGGCCTTAGCGTCGTTCGCACGGCCGGTCTTCGCGAGCCGCTCTGCGTTGCCGACGCGCTCCTCGAACACCGACACGAACTCCTCCCAGGTCTCGCGATCCTCGGCGGGCGGCTCCAGTGCCCGGATCTTCTCGAGCGCGTCCTGCTGCGGAGGGACGTTCTCCGCGTTGATCTCGCCGAGCTCGCGCAGGTCGTCAGGGTTCTCGGGCTCGTTCGCGACGATCACCTCGGTGCCTGCGCGACAAGCGTCGTCGGCCTGCTTGATCAGCTCCGGATCGGTGAACCCCTCCGAGGTCAGGGGCGGGCCCTCGACGGGCTGGGCGCACTTCTTGAAACCGATCTCGGCACTCGCCTTGCCTCGGGTGGCGTCGGCGAGGGAGGCGTCCACGTCCACCCTCTGGAAGGCGTTCAGGTCGCCCTCCTTGGCTGCTGCGGCCTGCTCGCGCAGGGCACCGATGAGGTCCCGGTTGCCGCTGAGGTACCGGTCCACCTGCTCGCGGATCTCGTCCGGCGGTTGCAGTTTCTCGAGGTCGGCCAGCACGCCCTCGCGGTACTCGATGTCCTTCTCGAGCTGCGGCGCCTGTCCCTCGAGCTCCGGCGTTTGCTTGATCTGGGGAGGGGTCCCGCGGCTGCAGATGGCATCAGCCTGCTCGACGTAGGCGGTGCGGCTGAGTGGCTTGGGATCGTCGCCCGACGGCTCGTCGTCCCCGCAGGCGCCGACGGCTACGGCGAGCGCGACGGAGGCGAGCCCGAGACCGAGGGGCCGCCGAATGGAGCTCAGGAGTAGGGCGGAGGGTCGGTGCATGGCGCGGCACCCTACAACGGCGCCGGGGCACGGGGCAACCTCAGTCGACCTTTTGCCAGCAGCGCCTAACCCTCCTCGCAGGCGGGAACCTTCGGCCCTCTAGCTCCGGAGCGGCGCGAGCCAGTGAGGCGGCAGCAGGGCCGGGGGCCCGGCCGGGAAGTCCGGGAAGAGCTCGCGCGCGTAGGAGACGGCCGGGTGGTTCGAGACCAGCGGCGCGAGGTCCGGGAACAGGTCGATGGCCCGGACGGAGCTGGCGATCTGGAAGTCGGCGGCGTTAGGCTCGGCACCGCCGATGACCGACTCCTCGTGGAGTGAGCTCACCCGGTCGAGGACCGTCGGCAGCTCGGCGATGTCGCGGCGCACAGCCTCCTCGGACGCTCCCACCGCACGCGCGAAGGCTCGAGCCTGGAGGCTCGGCCGCGCCAGGAGCGTCGAGCCCGGGACCCGAACATGCTCGGCGGCGAGCCAGCGCCGAGCCTCCAAGCGGTTGGCCGTGAGCCACCGAAAGATGCGGCGGGGCACGGCCTGGAGGATCTCCTCACCCCACCGCTCCGCCGCTTCGACCTCGCGCCGGCGATCGGGGTCCTCGGGGAAGAGGCGCGGCGTGGGCGCCAGCTCATCCAGGGCGCGTGAGATCTCCCTCGAACCTTGGATCCGCCTACCGTCGATTCTCAGCGCCGGCACGGTCGGTCCGGCGAACCCGACAAGGCGCAGCGGCACGGGATGAAAGCCGGGGATGAGGTTCACCACTCGGTGGTCGATGCGCTTGACCTCGAGCATCCGGTGGGCAGCAAGCGCGGGGTGCGACAGCGCGAGCGAGTACAGGGTCGGCGCCACGAACGCACCCTACCCGGAGGGCCGGGCGCGCCAGCGCGTTCGCCGTCCGAGGGACGCAGGCGGAACAGGCTCTCACACGAGCTGGTCACCGGCGCCGCGCTGGAGTACCTCGACCGCCACGGGTTGGAGGGACTCACGATGCGGCGGCTGGCCGACGAGCTCCGCGTCGGGACGATGACGCTGTACGGGTACTTCCGGAACAAGCAGGATCTGCTCGACGCGGTGGTCAATGCGGCGGTGAAGGAGACGCCACTCCGGAGCTTCGAGGGCCACTGGCGCGAGCAGGCGCGCGAGCTCATGCAGGTCGCGTGGAGCAACCTGTCCCGCCATCCGAGCCTGGTGCAGATCCGGGTGCGGCAGCCAGTTCTGAGGCCGGAGGCGTTGCGGTTCGCCGAGGCGGGCCTGGGGATCCTTCAGGGCGCGGCACTTTGGCGCACCTTTCTTCATCCCCGGAGCCACTAAAGGAAGCTGACCGACGGGAGATGCTGCCTTTTTTTCCCTGGTCTCCAGGCGCTAAGGGCGCTAGGCGCGGTCGACGGGCTTTCCTCGCCCATCGCCCAAGGGACCCGGCAGCCGGTCCGGCAGCGGGGGACCCGGCAACCGGTCCGGCGGCGGGGGACCCGGCAACCGGTCCGGCGGCGGCCCGGCGTCCGGCGGAGGTCCGCCCTGACCGTTTCCGTCGCCCTGATCCGGAGAGTCCTTCGGCCCGGGACTGGCCGGCGGGCCGTTGTCCTTGTCCTTGTCCTTGCCGTTCCCGTTGCCCTGGCCGGGACCATTGCCCTGTCCGGGACTGTTGTCCTGTCCCTGCCCGTTGTCCGGCCCCTGACCATTCCCGTTGCCCTGGTCACCGGCCGTGTCCTGTCCGTTGCCCGTGTTCTGGCCGTTCCCGTTGCCGGGTCCACCCACCGCGCCCGGGACGCCACCCGTGAAACCACTGGCGGTGTCCGGGCCAGTGGCTGTGTCTCGACCCCCGGCCCGGTCTCCACCGGCGGCCGTGTCCCGCCCGCCGGGCGTCCGCTTGCGCGTGCCCTGTCCGGACCGCCTGCTCGGAGAGGGAGCTCGAGCCGAGCCGGACGTCCCCTGGCTGGATGCGCCGGGGGGCTGGACCTCCGGGCGCGACGGAGCCTTCGATGAGGCGGGGGACGCGCCGGCGTCTGCGCGCGCCGAGGACGGGTCGTTTGGGGCCACTACGAGTGGCGCCGCCAGCGCGCCGCCCACGGCCGCTGCCGCGGCGGCCGTGGCCGCGACGTTGGCCACCGCTGCGGCCTGGCCGTTGCCGAGTCCCCCGCCGACCAGTGCGGCGAGCCTCGGCCGACCGTTGGCCAGAATCGTCCAGAAGGCCAGCGGGCGCCTGCCTGAGTAGCAGGCGCGGAAGGCGCGAACCGCGTCGGGATCGAGCTGGGTGCCGGCCTCGGCCGCCAGGATGCCGAGCGCCTTCTTGTGCGGGTATGAGTGGCGGTAGGGCCGCGTGGAGGTGATCGCATCGAACGTGTCGGCCACCGCGAGGATGCGCGCTCCGATCGGAATCGCCTCGCCGGCGAGCCCGTCCGGGTACCCCGTGCCGTCCAATCGCTCGTGGTGGTGGCGGACCATCGCGGTCAGCTCCTCGTCATCGAGGGTCGCGACCATCACCGCCCCGTCGACCGGATGCCGCTTGATCACGGAGTACTCCTCGTCGGTCAGATCGTCCTCCTTGTGGAGCATTGCGACCGGCGTCTCCAGCTTCCCGACGTCGTGCATGGCACCGGCGGCACGGATCTTCGCGACCTCGTCGCGCGAGAGCCCCATGCGCTTCGCGATGTTCGACGCGTGGCGGGCGACCCGCCGAGAGTGGCCATGGGTGTACGGATCCCTGGCCTCGAGGCCAGAGGTGAGCTGGGTGAGCAGGCCGGCCTTCTGCTCGTTGGTGAGCTGGCCGCCCGAGACGGCCCGCGGCCGCCCGCTGGCCAGCCCGAGCAGGTCCGAGGCGGCGATCAGCCGGCGTTCGCTCCGCCAGCGCTGCACCCAGCCCCACAGCATCAGCTCGCTGAACAGAAGGTCGCGGGGGCCGCCCCTCGCCTTCCACAACGCTCCGCCGGCGTACGAGGCCATGAAGGAGATCACCACGCCGATGACCGTTCCCACCCACACAGAGGTCACCACGCCCGACTGGCGCAGCCAGAAGACCAGGAGCAGGGGAGCGACCACCACGAGGAACGTGGAGACGAATACGAGCGGCAGATAACGAATCAGCGCGCGATTGCTCTGTTTTCCCACTGCACTCCCCAGTTGACGGCGTGAGTGGTCGCATCGGTGCGGACGGCCCGGAACTTGAGCCAGCCGCCCCGATGAGGACGGGAGGCGTGCGGGTCGAGGCCCGCCGGCGTGCCGCCTACTGCGGGGAGCGCCTACAGAGCCGGTCAGGCCGTGGCCTGCCTCACCGCCGGACCCCCCTCGTAGATCTTCCGCTGGGGATCCTCCATGTTGGCCTCGCGCACGGCGTCCAGGTCGCCGTGGTAGTCACCCCTGCCGGTCGGGTCGGTGATCGCGAGCGACGCCAGCTCGAAGATGCTCACCCCCACGTGCGGAACCCAATGGTGCCGCCCCTTCCGGTACTGGCCGGTGACAAACGGCGTGGCCGCCAGCGCCATTGCCCAGACGGCGTCGAGCGCGACGTGGGCCTTGAAGGGATCACCTTGACGACCCCGAGCGGGTAGTCGGTCAGCGTGCTGTAGCCGGCGTGGATGGCCGCGGCCGTCCTGATCTGGCGGGCGCAGCGCGTTCCCTGGATGCCCGCCAGCCTCGGGAAGATGGTCAGGAGGTTCGCGCCGGCGGTGTGGTCGACGACCCCGTGGAGCGTCGAGTCGACCGGCCTGGGAGGAAATGGCATCAGTGGGTCCTTTCAGGGCTTCAGGACGACCTTCATGCAGTCGTCCTGCTTGTGCTTGAAGATCTCGTAGGCGTCGGGCGCCGTGCCGAGCTCCATGCGGTGCGTGACGACGAAGCTCGGGTCGATGTCCCCGTTGCGGATCCGCTCGAGGAGCGGCTTGAGGTACTTCTGGACGGGGGCCTGGCCGGCTCTCAGCTGGAGGCCCTTGTTCATGAACGCTCCGGACGGAAACTTGTCCATGAGCCCGCCGTAGACGCCCATCACCGAAACGATGCCGCCGGGGCGGCAGGCGAGGATCGCGTCGCGCAGGGCGTGACCACGATCGGACTCCGAGCGCGTGGCCTGCTTCACCCGCTCCACCGCCTGCAGGGCGTCGTGCCCGTGCGACGCCTCCATGCCCACGGCGTCGATCACGGCGTCGGGTCCGCGTCCACCGGTCAGCTCCTTGAGCTGCTCGACGATGTCGGCGTCCTCGGAGAAGTTGATGATGTCAGTGGCACCGGCCTTGTTCCGCGCCATCTGCAGGCGGTAGTCGAGCTCGTCGATGGCGATCACGCGTTCGGCTCCGAGCATCACCGCGCTGGCGATGGCGAACTGGCCCACGGCCCCGCGCCGAAGACCGCGATCACCTCGCCGTCCGTGATGTCGCAGAGGTCCGCGCCGAAGAAGCCCGTCGGGAAGATGTCCGACAGGAAGAGGACCTGCTCGTCGGTCAGGTCGTCCTCGATCTTGAGCGGTCCCACGTCCGCGTAGGGCACGCGCGCGTACTCGGCCTGGCCGCCGGCGTAGCCGCCCGTGATGTGCGAGTAGCCGAAGATTCCCGCGGTCGAGTGGCCGAACATCTTCTCGGCGATGCCGGAGTTCGGGTTGGAGTTCTCGCACACCGAGTACAGCTCGTGCTGGCAGGACCAGCAGTCGCCGCACGCGATCGGGAACGGGACGACGACGCGATCGCCGACCTCCGGGCTGGTCACGCCCTTGCCGGTCTCGACGACCTCGCCCATGAACTCGTGACCGAGGATGTCGCCGCGCTTCATCGTGGGGATGTAGCCGTCGTAGAGGTGGAGGTCCGATCCGCAGATCGCCGTCGACGAGATCTTCACGATCGCGTCGCGGTCGTTCATGATTCTCGGGTCGGGCACGTTCTCGACCTGCACGGTGTTGCGCCCCGACCAGACGGTGGCGCGCATCAGACCCCCGCCTTCTCGACCTCGGAGTCGTCGAGCGGCTGCGCCGGGCGCTGCTTGAGCTTGCGCTCGGCCAGCTCGCCCTCGGGTGCGGCCTCGGACCGGGCGATCACGCCGGTCTCGACGTGCTGCTTGAAGCGACGAAGGTCGTCCATCACCTTCGCCCGCGGCTCCGAGCCGACCAGCTTCTGAACGGCCTCACCCAGCTTCCCGGCCGGCGCACTGTGGTCGAGGTCGACGTGGATCTCGGTCCCCCGATCGCCGGGCGCGTCCACGAAGGTGACGGCCGCCTCGGCGCCGTCGATGTACTCCGGCCGGTACTCCGAGCTCTGCCAGAGCCGCTCGACCCCCTCGCGTGGGCGGTTCACGGTGATCGCTGCCTTGACACTCATGGGGTGTGACCTCCCTCGAAGCCAGATCTGCGGTGTGCGTTGTGGTAACCGCCGCGCGCTTCGCGCAAACGGGCGTCGGTTCTCATCCAGCTGCTGCCGGGGGTCCCCGCGAGCCGCGGGCCGCCCAGGCGCGCTCAGCGGTGGGCCGGGACCCGGTTCTTGTCGACGATGGCGAGCAGTATCAGCACGAAGGCACCCGCTCGCGCGAGGTAGAGCAGCGTCCGTCCCTCACTTTCGTCATCCAGGACGGTCAGTGCCGTGCGATTGAGCGCAAAGATAAAGAAGGCGATCGCGAAGAGCGCGAAGAAGCGATCTCCGGTTTGCCTCCAGAAGCGCAGGAAGAAAAGCGCAATCGCGGCCGAGGCCAGGACGCTGGCGCCGGCGAGGAACTCGACCGTCACGTTCGCTCAGTCCGCTGGGTGTCGTAGATCAGGCCGTAGAGCAGCAGTACGAGTCCGGCGAGCGCCGTCGCGGTGCGCGGAATCGAAAGGTCGGTGTCCTCGATCACCGCCAAGTCCACGACGAGCAGCATGTTGTTGACCGCGAGCATCGCGAAGCAGAAAAAGCTCCACAGGAGCAGGCGCACGCCACTGCGCCGGTACGCGCGGAGCAGCAGCACCGCGCAGGCGGTGCTCGCGGACGCGCAGAGGATGTAGACGGCGGTTGCCATCAGTCGCGCCGCCTCACCCGGAATGCGTCGGCGAAGGATTGGGCGTCGCTTGCAGCCTCTCCGAAGATCACCGCGACGACGCGGGTCTTGCGCTCCCTGTATGCCACGGCCATCTCGTCGACCAGTCGCCGCAGATCAGCCGCGGGCTCGTACAGGTACCGTCCCTCGTCGCTCGCATCCTTACCGAGCAGGCCGGTTGCGTGCATGGCGGCCAGCTGACCGGCTGCCCACGGCACTGGCATGCGCGTCTGGCGGGCGGCCGTCTCGGCGCTCCAACCCACCAGCGGGTCGTCGCGAAGGAGCAGGAGCAGCTCCAGCTCCGAGGTGGAGGTGAAGCGCTCAGCGATGAACTCACGCAGCTCGGGAGAGATCGACTCTGGGCTCAGAGGGCGGCTCTCGAGGGAAGCGAGGGGATGGAGGGCGCACTTCGGGAAGGCTGCGTCAGTCTGATGACCCTAGGTCACCGGGCAGACGAACAGCCGGTTGATCGTGCGGGGCTCCAACGTTTCCGGCGCCGTTGCCCGGGTAGGACCCGGCCGTGGCGGGCCTTCCCTCTCCCCTACGGACCGTTCTGCTCGGCGCAGCGTCCGGCCTGACCGGCGCCGTGGTCATGACGGCGGCCACGAAGCTCGAGCAGGGGGTCACCGGCCGCCCAAGCTCGTTCGTGCCCGCTCACACGTTCGGGCGGCTGCTCGGACTGCGCTCACCGGACACCGACGACCGGCTGCGCAACTGGGCGATGCACTACGGCACCGGCGCGTCGGCGGGAGTCCTGCGCGGGGTCATGGCCCGCTCGAACCTCCGGGGCCCGACGGCGTCGCTGCTGTTCACCGGGGTTCGCCTGAGCATCGACCAGACACTCGAGAACGGCACCGGCGCGGGTGCCCCGCCGCCCAGCTGGCCGCGCGACGAGCTCGCGACCGACATCTTCGGCAAGGCGGTCTACGCCTTTGCCACCGGGGCCATTGCCGACGCGCTGATCGAGCCGCGCTCGGGAAGCTCGGTGGAGCGCCGAGCGCTGGGATTGCGGCTCAAGGGCTTCAGTTGAGCGCAGGGCGGCGCGCCAACCCGGCGCTGCAGTACCGCCCCGGATTGCTGCTGGGCGTCGGTCTAGGCGCCTTCGTGGACGGCATCGTGTTCCACCAGGTCCTGCGCTGGCATCACTTCATCTCCGATGAGAAGACGACGAGCACCGTCGCCGGGCTGGACGCCAACACCCTGGCCGACGGCCTCTTCCATGTCGCGGCGTGGGTGGTGCTCGTTGCCGGTCTCGTGATGCTGTTCCGCAGCATCCAGGACGGGACGGTGCCCTCGGGACGGCACTTCGCGGGCTCGATCGTCGTAGGCGCCGCGTCCTTCAACATCTTTGACGCGCTCGTGACCCACTGGCTGCTGGGTCTCCACCACATCCACCAGGGCAGCTACGAGCTGCTCTCCGACGCCGTCTACCTCGTGGTCAGCGTCGGGATTCTCATGGGCGGCCTGGCGCTGGGGTCCCGCGGGACCACTGGCGAGGACGTCGCGCCGTCGCCGGCCTGACGGCTGTAGCCCGGGCTGGCGGAGCGACCAGACGCCGGCCGAATAGAGTCGCAATCGATGGACCTCGCGGGTCTCGTCTACATCAAGGAGGGCCGCTTCGGCGCCGTGCCCGCGCTGCTCGTGAAGAGCGGCGACGAGCTCGCCCTGGCCACCGACGACGGTGAGCTGTTTCGCATCCCCCTGTCCGAGACCAAGGTCCAGTTCCCGTGGTTCTACTTCGGAGGCGGCATGCGCGTGACCGCCGGCGGAAGCCGCTACACGCTTGCCTTCAGCCGGCCGGCGAAGGTGCAGGGAGAGCCGACCCGCGTCTTCAACTCCTTCGGCGACATGTGGGCCGCGGGCAACGCCTCGGTGAAGTCGAGCAGCGAGTGGAAGGCCGCCCTGCGCTGACCCGCTGGTGGTCACGCGTCCCGACCGCCCGATAGGACGATCACGCCTGCGGCTTGTCCTCACCCGGCGTCCCCCGTGTGGTGGGAACTCGCGATCCGGGCGGCGGTCAGCTCATGTACACGGGGTCGTGCGAACAGATCAGGTGCACGTCTTGGCGCCGCTCGCGAGCGAGCTCCCGCAGACGGTCCTGGTTGTGGTGGCGCAGTGCACGGTCATGCCCGACGACGTTCTGGAACAGACGCAGGCCTGCTGGACAGGAGTTCGGAGCGGCCACTTCCTGATGGTGGAAATAGGCGTCGCCGCAGTGGAACAGCCAGTTCTCGCCAGTGTTCACGGCGATCCCCGCGTGACCGCTCGAGTGACCCAGAAGGGGGACCATCGCGATCTCGAGGGCGAGGTCAGGGAGCAGGCGGACGCTGTCGAAGCCGAACCAGCTATCGCCCTCGAGCTCGTGCTCGACCCACTTCGGCCCGTGGGCCCACTGCGCCTTGATGTAGCGGCCGCGCTCGCGGAGCGGCGGGTTCCTCGCCGCCGCGAGCTCGGGCGCAAAGACGTGGACCTGTGCTCGAGGGAAGTCCCCGAGACCACCGGCGTGATCGACGTCCAGGTGAGTGAGGACAACATGGCTCACGTCTTCGGGAGCGAGGCCTAACCGCTCGATCTGCCGAATTGCCGTTTCACCCTCCCGGCATTGCGGCCTGATGAGCGCGCGGAACGGCTGTCCGAGCCGCTTTGGAGAGGCGACATCGGCGGTCCCGAGGCCGGTGTCGACGAGGATCAGGCCATCGCCGGCCTCGACCAGGAGGCAGTGCGCTACGAGGTTCGCCTCCGCGAGCGGCCCGCCGCTGCCTCCAAGCTGCCGACCGCCCCGCGGACACATCGTCGCGCAGTTGAGATGGCGCAGCATCAGCCGGTTACCGAGGTTCCTGTCCGGCGGCCGCGTCCTGAAGCGAGGGTGCCGGCTGGATCAGGCCGAGCTGACCGAGGATCGTGGCCGCATCGAAGTAGACCCGCTCGCAGACGAGCCTGTCGCCCTCGAACAGGAAGAAGGCCACGGTGCGGCAGGTGAACTCCTTTCCTGTGGCCGAGATTCCGCGCAGAGGCCCCTGATGGGTGCCCCTCAGATCGAACTCGACGATCACGCCGCTGTCCGTGTGATGGAGGGCAATCAGCTCGTTGCGCTGGTCGGGAAAGGCGGTCCGCGAATCCTCGAAGTAACGTCGCACCGCCTCCTCGCCGTCGAAAACGTCTCCCGTCGGCACGATCTCATAGCGGGGATGAGCGAAGGTGCCGAGCGTCGCTTCGAAGTCGTGGTGGTTCTCGGACGCCATGTGCTCGCGAACCAGTGCCTCGCGACGCTCGCGCAGGTCTTGACCGGCCGTCACTTCGGTGCCTCGATCCTCACCAGGCGCGGAGCGTAACGCCGGACGCGCCGCCTCGAAGAGGCCGCCGCGGGATCGTGAGGTTTCTTCGAGCTGTTCAGAAGTCCACGAGCGACCTGAACCGCTCGAAAACGCCGGTTTACTGACCGATCAGGACCTAGGACATTCTGTCCTACCGGCGCGGCCAACGTCACAACTTCGGCACTCCGACCGCGTCTAAGAGGGAAAGCACAACCAACAGACATGGGAGCACACATGAAGCGATTCTTGATTCCGGTCGGCCTGATGGCCGCCCTGGCCGTGCCCGCCAGCGCCGTTGCCGCACCGACCAAGGCAGACAGGGCCGAGGCCAAGCAGGAGTGCCGTCAGATGCAGCGGACGGTCGAGACGCGGGCGAACTTCGTCGAGCTCGTGAAGCTCGAGGCGAAGACCAACCGCAGGAACGCTTTCGGCCGCTGCGTGGCCGTCCGTACGAGCGATGCCACCGGCGAGCGTCGTACGGCGTTCCAGCAGGCAAAGGCCGAGTGCGCGAGCCTCCGCCCGGGTGCGGATGGTTCCAGGGGCAAGCCGAGTGATCCCGGCGCCTACGGCAAGTGCGTGTCCGAGGCCGCCCGCAAGAACCAGCAGGAGTCGGACGCCGAGCAGCGCGAGGAGAGCGTGAACCCGGCCAAGACCTGCCGCGATAGGCAGAAGGCCGACCCAGCGGCGTTCACGGCCAAGAACGCGTTCGGCAAGTGCGTCTCCGAGGAGGCCCAGAAGCAGAACGACGACAAGCCCGCCGAGGAGCAGCCGGAGCAGGAGTCCGGCACGACCGCCTAGCACCCGCTGGGAACGAGGCCGCAGCCCGTCACGGCGCTGCGTGAATCACGAGAAGGGGGGCCTGCGGGCCCCCCTTCCTCGTGTGGTCCGGCCGGGTCGGACAACGGCGTCGCCCGGCTCCGGGGCAATGTTGGACCGGGTCTTCCGCACGACGTTCGGCCCGTTGCCCGAGTAGTCGCTACCGACCCGGGTCGTCGGCCGACGGGCCACGGCGACGCAGTCGCCGTGTGCTAGCTTCCGGCCACGCCGAATCCGCCAGTTGCGGAGCGGGGGACCCAGTTTTGGGGCTAACTCCCTTCTCAAGGGAGCGCGCAAGCTCTTTCAGCGCGAGCCCGTCAGCTAACCCCGCAGGCGTTCGAAAGAGATGCCGACACCGTTCCGATACTCGATGGCGCTTGCCGTGCTGCTTGCAGCGTGTGCCTGCCTGCTTCCGACGGCCGCGGCCGGGAAGTCGGCGCCGGGTGAGGCACGCATCGTCAACGGCAAGGCTGTGCCTCCTCCCGATGCGCCCCCGACGGTGCGCAGGGTGATCGACGCGGCCAACCGCATCGCCACGAAGCCCTACCGCTACGGCGGTGGCCACGCTCGCTTCAACGACTCGGGCTACGACTGCTCCGGCGCCGTGAGCTACGCACTGCACGGCGGCGGGCTGATCGACGCGCCGCGCCCTTCGGGCGGCCTGATGAGCTGGGGTAAGCGCGGCTCCGGCCGCTGGATAACCGTCTACGCCCACCGAAGCCACACGTACCTGATGGTGGCGGGCCTGCGGTTCGACACGGGCTATCGCGACCGCCGCGCCGCGCGGCAGGGCATCAAGCCCGGGAGCGGCCCGCGCTGGGGGTACGCTCGCTCGACGACGGGCTACGTGGCCCGTCACCCCTCTGCTCTCTGAGGGTGAGCGGGTCCGGCCGTGGGCCGGTTCGACGCTGAGCGACGACGCAGCCGTCGAGTGAGCGCCGCTCTGGCCTCCATACGGCGCGATCGGCATCTGATCGGCCAGCGACATCGCTTCTTTTCGTACGGAGAGTTGCGTCACCCGCGATGGCAGGTGGGAGGCAGGTAGTGGTCGCTGGCACCGTCTCGCCCCTCGGACTTCGCCCTGTACAGCTCGAGCCGCCGCGTTGAGAATGGAGCCCGGGGTCCAGGTGTCGTCGGCAGGAGGGGGGGCAAGTCAGTCCACCGATGCTGGCGGCCGGGATGAGGGTCCCACCCGGGCCACGTAGTCCGCCGTGCGCAGCACGCGTCGGAGGGCGCGCGCGACCTCCACAAGCAGCCATGCCCCCGTTGCCGTGCCGTAGAGGCCCCCAGGGCGATCGTCTCGCGCGCTCCGTCGGCTCAGGCCACGTCGCGCGGCTCGAGCGGCTTCGTCGCCGGCCCCGCGAGTATGGCCCCGTCGACGTCGAAGCGCGAGCCGTGGCACGGGCAGTCCCACGAGCGCTCGGCGTTGTTGAAGCGCACGAGGCAGCCGAGGTGCGTGCAGCGCAGGAGAGACGCCGTGCACGGCGCCGTTCTCGTCGCGGAAGACGCCGATCTTCCCGGCACCCGCGCGAACGACTCGCGCCTCTCCGGCCGGCACCTCCTCGGCCGAAGGGGCTTCTGCCGGGCTGACGCGCTCGCCGAAGAACTCCCGGCCGGCGTGGAGGTTCAGCTTCGCCGTCTTGGGCAGGGTGCGTAGCGCGACCCGGTTGGGGTCGAAGCGGGCGGCGTAGGGGTTGAAGCGGTCGGCCATGAGGTCGGTGAGCAGCGTCGCGGCGATGGTCGCGTTCGTCATGCCCCACTTCATGAACCCGGCCGCGACGTACAGGCGCTTCGATCGAGGTGTGTACGGGCCGATGTAGGGCAGCGAGTCGGCGGGCATCCCGTCCTGGGTGGACCACCGGTACGTGGCGTCGGGGCCGACGTCGAAGTGTCGGCGTGCGAACTCGACGAGCGCCTCGTAGCGCTCGGGCTGAGCATCGGCGGCACCCGTCTGGTGGCCCTCGCCGCCGACGATGAGATGGTCGCGAAAGGTCCGCAGCGAACGCGTCGGCTGGCCCGCGGTGATGAGCATCCCCTGCGGGACCTCGCCACGGACTGGGAGCGCGACGCAGTACGAGCGCGTGGCCTCCAGGCGTGCGAAGAACAGACCCCGGTCGAGCAGCGGGTAGTTCGTTGCGACCACGACGCGCTCGGCGCTGATCGTCCCGCCGCCGGCGGTCTCGACCCGGCATGGCCCCGCCTCGGTGACACCCGTCACATGCGTCCGCTCAAAGACGTGCGACCCGTCGCCGTCGACGCGCCGGGCGAGCCCGCGCGTGTACAGAACCGGCTGGAACTGCGCCTGCGCAGCGAGCCGGACCGCGGCGGGGACCGCCCACGGCAGGCCGGTGTCGGTGGTCAACTCGACGGGCAGGCCCGCCTCCCGCGCCGCCTCGGCCTCCTGCTCGACGCTCGCAACCTCCTGCTCGTCGCCCGCGTAGGTGAAGGCGTCGCGGGGCTCCAGGTCACACTCGATGCCCTCCTCCTGCACGAGCGCGGCGATGCGCGTCATCGCGTCCAGTGTGGCTCGGGCGTAGGCCCTGGCCCCGTCCGCGCCATTCTTGGAGCGGATGTCCGACAGGCGTGTGCTCTGCAGAGCCGTGATCTTCGCGGTGGTGTACCCGGTGGCGCCTGCGGCGACGGTCTCACGCTCCGCCACCGCGACGGTCGCGCCCAGGCGCTTGAGCAGCAACGCGGTCGTGATGCCGGCGATGCCGCCACCGACGATCGCCACGTCCACCTTCACGTCGCCGTCGAGCGTTGGGAACCCGGCGCCGTCGGCGGTCGCCAGCCAGATGCTCTCCGAGCCGCGCAGGGACATTCCCACTATCGTTACCCGGTGCGTCACGCCCCCACACGGCGCTCCGTGGGCCCCAGTGCTCGAAGCATTGGCGCAGGGTTTCGCCTGCTCTCGGTGCGCCAAGAGCTGCGGGATTCCGACCGGCTGGGCGACGCGCCCTGGTACCTGCTCGGGGGCGTTCGCGTCGGGGACGTGCTTCAGGTTCCATGGCGCGCCAAGGCGCCGCGGCCCGCAAAGCGACTGGAGGAGGACCGATGGACGAGAAGATGGCAGCCCTGGTCGGTGCCGCGGCGGCGTTGACCTTCGCGGGGCGTGGGCTGCGCCCGGTCGCCAAGCTCGCGATGAAGGGCGTGATCGCAGCCGGCGACGCGACCATGGACGCCCGCCGCGGGATCGTCGACCTCTACGCCGAGGCCAAGTCCGAGCGCCGCTCGGATCCGCCCCCGCTGCTGTCGCCGGATCGCGCGGGGTGATCACCGCGGGGGTCGGCGGCCCCGGCGGTGATAACCCGCCGCCGCCGACCCGTCCCACCGGCGTGAGGACCCGCGGTGTGGCGGCGACACGCGCGCCGCTAGTTCTCGGCGCCCGTGGCCCAGACCTCCCACTCGTCGTCGCTCACGACGTTCCCTTGGATGTCGGCGACTTGGTCGATGATCAGCGGGATCTCGTCGTCGGAGCACTTCGGCAGAGGCTCGTCACAGGCCGGCTCCTCAGGATGGAGGGCGCGAGAGAAGGTGAGCCGAGCGGTCTTCCCGTCATCGACGAGCGCGATGCTCGAGACGTCGTGGGTGTGAGGGACGTCGTGGTCGAGGTGGTCGCCGTGGAAGTGCCGCCGTGAGACGTCGGTGGTCCCGGCCGCGAGCTGGCGACTGAAAGTGACGTCAACGGTGGAGGCGTTGAGCACCTTCACCGAAACGACGCGGAACGGGTCGGTCGCCGACCTGTCGTGGGCCTGGGCGGCCCCTGGGAAGCTGGCCGCAGCGAGAAGCACCCCCGCGACGACGTGTGCGTGGATCTTGCGCATGTCCTGTCCTCCTATTGGTAGTGACGCTTGCTGAACGTCGGTGGCTTCGTGGGTGAATGAGCTAGACAAAAATCAATTCCAAGCTGACGCAACCATGCGCTCCTCGCGGCTGCTCGGCGCAGCGAGGAGGGCTTCGATCTGCGGGGCGCATCCCCCGCACCCGGTCGAGGCGCCTGTGACCCCCGCGACCTCCGGCACGGTCGTCAGACCGCCGGCACGGATGGCCGCCACGATGCGGTCGCGGCCTACCTGACGGCACGTGCAGACCAGCTCGGCCGCGTCCGGCCCGTCCCGGTCGTGCGCGCCGGACGCCGTCGAGTCCGGCGCGCAGACCAGCAGGTGGGGCGGCACGGGCTTGCGACTGACGAGCAGCTGGGACAGCTCCGTCGCCCTTTCGGTGTCCCCCACGAGCAGCGCTCCGGCGAGCCGGTCGCCGTCGAGGACGAGCTTGCCGTAGACGCCCCGGCGTCCGTCGCTCCAGACCAGCTCGTTCCCGGCCTCGCTCGCGGCCTGGTCGCCACCGGCGAACAGGTCGACGCCCGCGACCTTCAGCGTGGTCGCGGGCACGGCGCCTAGGAACGCGGCGGCCTTGCCGCCGGCGCATGCGGCAGCTACGCGAGCCTGCTCGGCCAGGGGCGCCCACAGCCCGTAGACCGTCCCACGGTGTTCGGCGCATTCACCGACGGCCCAGACCGCGGCGGCGCTGGTGCTCATCTGGTCGTCGACCACCACGCCTCGCGCGGTCTCGATCCCGGCGTTCCGCGCAAGGGAGGTCTCGGGCCGGATCCCGGCGGCGACGACCACCAGATCCGCCTTGAGGTCTGTGCCGTCGTCGAGGGCGACGCTGCTGCAGCCGATCGACCGGACCCGGCCACCGACCACCGTCCGCAGTCCAACGCGCGCGAGTGCAGCGTCAAGCACGGCTGCGGCTCGTTCATCGAGCTGCTGCGCCATCAGCCGGTCCGCGGCCTCGACGACGGTCACCGAGAGGCCCCTCGCGAGCAGGCCGGCCGCCGCCTCGAGTCCCAGGAGGCCTCCACCGATCACCACCGCCGCGTCGGCGTTCCTCGCGCACGCGGCGATCCGGTCGACGTCGCTCCGGGTCCGGAAGGTGAAGACGTGCGTGCCTTCGACTCCCTCCACCGGCGGCACGACGGGACGCGAGCCCGTGGCCAGGACGAGCGCATCATAGGGATGGGCCGCCCCGCCGGCATCGACGACGAGCTGCCGCTCGACATCGATCGAGGCGGCCGGCGACGCGGCCCGTAGATCGACGCCGTGCGCGTCGAACCACGAAGCAGACCGGAGCAGCACGTCCGACTCGTGGCAGCTGCCAGCCAGCAGCTTGGAGAGCAGGATCCGGTTGTACGCGAGGCCCGGCTCCTCGCCGAGCATCGTCACGTGCCAGCCGCCAGGCCGGTCCCCTAGCGCCTCCTCCACGACGGCCAGGCCGGCCATCCCCGTGCCGACGACAACCAGCCGCTGCCTCGTCGGCTGACCCCTGATCGGCGCGACGCGAGCGCCCCCGGCGGCGTCGCGAAGGAGAGCTCTGGCCTGCGCGACGCCCGCCGCCGCTTCCGGTGGCAGCGCCCCGGCCAACCGCGCTACCAGCTCGGCTCGTCGCACGGCGACGTCGTCGGGTCGGGTCAGCAACACCTGGGCGAGCCTGTCGTCGGCGACGCCGCGCACCAGGGACAGATCGAGGAATGCTCGCTCGCCCGCGCCGAGCCTCTCGAGCGCTCCGAGGAGCGGGCTGCCCGCCTCGACTCCGGCTGCTGCCCGGTGTCGCTTAGTCGTACGCAGGCCCGAGACGCTGGGCGAGGGGACCAGCTCGACCGCCCGCCGCCGATAGTGCCAGCCGTGCGCGAGGGCCACCGCGACGGCCCAAAACGACGCCGCCAGGTGCTGATCGGCCCACACTGCGCTCACCAGGACGAGGACCCCCGTGACCAGCGTGTACGCCGAGAGAACGGCGGCGATCTGAGCGACGAGCGATGTCCACAGCCTGCGCGCGCGCCCGCGCCTCCCAAGCGCCAGGAGCTTCAGGCCGAGCGCGATGAAGAACGCGGAGCCGAAGGCGACGTGGACGTAGACGAGCGCACCGGTCGCCGTCCTCTCGCGCAGCGAATCGACGAAGAGAGGCACCGCGGTGGCGATCGAACCGGCGAGCGCGAGCAGCAGCACGGCCAGTACGCCGCCGAGGCGTCGCCTGGCGCGCTCACCACCGCTCCCGGTCGCCACTCCGCCGCCTCGCATCAGCGAAGCCCCCCTCGCGCCGTCGCAAGAAGCCAGCCGAGGATCAGCCCCGCGACGAACAGCGCCCAGTTGTGGAAGCGCAGGAAGGCCGTCGCCTCGGACTGGACGAAGGGAAGGCTCGGCACGACGGCGAGCGCCGCGGCCGCCCACAAGCCGGCCGTGTGCCGGGCGGGGAGCCGCCAGGCCTGGCCGACCTGCGCAGGGGAAGCGGGTCGCGTCGTCCGCCGAGTGAGTTCGCCTTCCATAAATATATTGTTAGCACAGCCTAAACTATGCGACAACGACGATCGCAGTTAGCATCGTGCCGTGCCGCTGCCCGCCCCAGACCGGGATCGCGGCACTCGTCACCGGCGCCTCCTCCTCGTGAACGGTGCCGGAGTTGGGTCGACGCCGACTTCGCCGACACGCCGCGCGAGCAGGCGCTGCGCGAGGTTCGTCTCGACGTGGAGGCGGTCATCGATCTAACGGCGCGCTGGCCGTCGGATCGTCCCCGCGCTTCGCCGCCACCTCTACGACGTCCAGTACCGGGAGTTTGCCGGCCCGCACACCGTTCCTCCGGAGATAGCACGAGAGGCACTCGAAACCTTCGGCTCCCCCGGGGGCTAAGCCGAAGCCGCCGCCGGGAAGACCGGGCTTATCGCAACACGAGGCGGCGATGGAATCGAACCATCCAAGCGGAGGGCTGCTCCGCCCTGCCGGTTTTGAAGACCGGATGGGCCACCAGACCCCTGCCGCCCCGGGGGAAGTCTAGGTTCGCCTCCTCCGCGGTAGCCGCCTCCAGAGGCAGGCCAGTCCCGGTTGGTTTCCGCGACGGAAGAGGTCGGTTCCGCGTCTACGTCGCCCGGCGGCGGACCCGGAAACAGGACGAGGTCATTCGACCTTCACCACCAGTTGCTGCGTATCGGTCGGCCGGCGGCCCGGCTCGCCACCGCTGAACTCCTTGACGAGCGACATCGTGGTCTCGCCCCCGTCGCCCGCTCGCAGCCGCAGGATCCTTGTGCCTCCCGCCCCGTCACGGTCCTCGCCTCCCTCCTCGAGCTCGAACGAGCTCCCGAGCACCCGTGCGACGGCCGGATCGGGTCGGCGAACGAAGCGCCACACGTAGCCGGTGCTGGGGTTCTCTCCCAGCTCGATCCGGAACTCCTCGCCCGCAGCCACCTCGAGCGTGCCCACCGGGTCCTCGAAGGTCGTGACGCCGCCGCAACCCGCGACTCCCACGGCCAGCCCGGTGAGCAAGGCGACGCGGCGGACCGTGATGCGCACGGTCTCCACCCTAACCGGCCCATAGGCCCGTCAGGGAGGACCGCGAAACGCCTAGCGGCGCCGTCGCGCGCGGAACGCGTCGATGAGGCGCTTGGCGGCGAGGAGGCGAAGCAGTCGGCTGAGCATGTTTCTTCCCCTACCCGCAATCAGCGGTCATCATGCGTTGCCGACCGTCACGCCCCGCTGCGGCACCCAACCGGCGGGGAACGCGCCGACCGGAACCTCGCCGGCGTAGTCGGGGAACCACCGCCGCGCCACACGCTCCGCCGGACGCCCCTCGATCAGGGGGCGGAGGTCGGCGACGGTCAGCAGCACGCGCAGCGTCGCCCCGATCTGCAGGTCGGCCGCGGTCGGCGCCTCCTCACCGATCACGCCGTCACCCGCGAGCGTGTCAACGTGATCGATCTTGGCGGGCAGTCCGTCGAGGTCCTCGGCGAGCCGCTTCGCGGAGATGCGGTGGTACTTCCAGGACGCGCGCACGTAGCCGATCGCGAAGTCCGTGCCCTCGGCATCGAGGGCACCGGCGCCGCCGAAGGTGCCCATCGCCTCGGGGCGGAAGTGCAGCGCGCCCCACGGCAGCCGCCGTCCGAGGTCCTGGAGCTCGCAGTCGCCCCAGCGCTCGGCCTCGCGGACGGCGTGGGCGATCGGCTCCGGGTACAGCGGTGGGTCGGGGGCGAGCCGCTCGAGGCGCTCGAGGATGGGCCGGGACCCGTGCACCGGCTCGCCGTCGACCAGCAAGCCGGGCACCGTGGTGTTGCCCGTCCCGTAGAGGCGCTCCATCTCCTCGTTGTGAGGCCCGGCCGTGAGCACCACCCGCGCGTACTCGAGGCCCTTGCGGCGCAGGGCAGCCTCTGCGGTCATGCAGGGGTGCGAGGGCGGGAGGACGTGCAGCGTCAGCGATGGGTTGGCAGCCATGGTCGACGCCGAAGCCTAGGGCTCTGTCCACGGGGCGCCCGTCAGCGGGGTCAGTCCCCGTCGACCAGCCGCATGCCGAAGGACTTGCCGGCATCGGTCATGCCGAAGCGCTCGTACAGCCGGTGGGCGTCCCCGCGCGCGTAGCCGGACTCGAGCGTGAGCTGGTGGCACTGCCGCTCCCGTGCCGCCGAGACGGCCGCCTCGAGCAGTGCCCGCGCGACGCCCTGCCTGCGGGCGCCAGGGGAGACCACGAGGTCGGGTATCCACGCCTCGAGCTGCGTCTGGTTGAGCCGGCTTCGGAAGTGGAGCGAGCAGAAGCCCATGAGCTCACCGTCGCGCTCGGCCACCAGGTGGTGCGCGCCCGGCTCGGCGAGCTGCTCCTCGTAGACGGTCCTGACGCGCTCCTCCTGCCCGGCCGTGAGGGCCGGCCGGCCGAGGATCTCGAGCAGCGCGGTCACGGCCGGCAGGTCCTCCTGGCGCGCGACGCGAACTTCCACCCGCGAATGATCCCGTCGCCGGGCTATGCGTCCCCGAGCGCGCCGGTCTTCGGCACCTCGAACCCGTGCGCCGCCATTCCCGCCTCGATCTCGGCGTTCACCGTCTCCACCACCTTCACGCGCGCGTACCGCTTCGAGTCCCCCTCCACGAGGTGCCAGGGGGCGGCCTCGTGGTCGGTGCGCTCGAGCATCTCCTCCACCGCGTGCGTGTAGGCCCGCCGCTTCTTGCGGTTGCGCCAGTCCTCGTCGGTCAGCTTCCAGGCCTTCAGCGGATCCTTCTCACGCGCCTTGAAGCGCTTGAGCTGTTCCTTCGAGGAGAGGTGGACCCAGAACTTGATGAGGATCATGCCCTCGGCCGCGAGCGTCTGCTCGAAGCCGGTGATCTCGGCGTAGGCGCGCTTCCACTGCTCCTTGGTGGCGAAGCCCTCAACGCGTTCCACCATCACGCGGCCGTACCACGAGCGGTCGAGCACCGCCATCCCGCCCCAGCCCGGAAGCACGGGGAAGAAGCGCCACAGGAAGTGGTGGCGCTTCTCGTCGTAGCTCGGTGCCGCGAATTGGGCCACGCGCACGTGGCGCGGATCCAACCCGACCACGAGCCGCTTGATCGCGCCGCCCTTGCCCGAGGCGTCCCAGCCCTCGAACAGCACGCACACCGGAGGGCCGATGCGGCCGTCGCCCACCAGTCCGCCCAGCACCAGGCGCAGCTCGAGGAGCCGCTTCTGTGCGGCCTCCAGGCGCTTGGCCTCCTCCTTCTTGTCCAGCGAGAGAGACAGGTCGAGATCGTCGAGGCGTCCCATCCCGCGCATCCTTACCGATCGAGCAGGCGCGTGCCTTCGGTACGGTGGACAGGTGGACCCGATCGTCTGGACCGACCGCCCCCAGCTGCGCGACCCCGTGCTGGCCTGCGCCTTCACCGGCTGGAACGACGCGGGGCAGGCGGCGTCGGCGGCGGTGGGCTTCCTGGTCGACTCCTTCGACGCGACTCCGATCGCCCGCGTCGACCCCGAGGAGTTCTACGACTTCACCGCCGTGCGGCCGAACGTCAAGCTCTCGGAGGGGCGCACGCGCATCATCGAATGGCCCTCCAACACCTTCCACGCCGCCCACATCTCCGGCGCCGAGCGCGATCTCGTGCTCATGCAGGGCACCGAGCCCTCGCTGCGCTGGCGCGGCTTCTCCGAGGCCGTGGTGCAGGTGGCGCGCGAACTGAACGTGCGCATGGTGGTCACGCTCGGGGCCCTCCTGGCCGACGTGCCGCACACCCGCCCGGTGGGCATCACCGGGCTGGCGTCCGACGAGTCGCTGATCGAGCGCCTCGGCTTCCGGCGCTCGAACTACGAGGGGCCGACCGGCATCGTCGGCGTGCTCCACGACGCGTGCGCGCGCGCAAAGCTGCCCTCGGCCAGCCTGTGGGCCGCCGTGCCCCACTACATCGCCGCGGCCCCCAACCCGAAGGCCGCGCTCGCCCTGCTGCGGCGCTTCGAGGGCCTGGCCGGCGTGGTGGTCGACGCCACGGACCTCGAGGAGGCAACGGGCGACTACGAGCGCCAGGTCAGCGCCGCGGTGTCGAGTGATCCCGAGGTTCGGGCCTTCGTCGAGCAGCTCGAGGAGTCGATGGACGAGGAGGACGAGGAGCCCACGCCTCACATCCCCTCGGCCGACGCCATCGCCCGCGACTTCCAGCGCTTCCTGCGGCAGCGTGGCCCCGGCGAGGGCGCCTGACCACGTGAAGCTGCTGGTCACCGGAGGCGCCGGGTACGTGGGGAGCGTGGTGGCCCTCCAGCTGCTCGAGGCCGGTCACGAGCTCACCGTGCTGGACGACCTGTCGCGCGGCCACCGCCAGGCCCTGCCCGCCGGAGCGGCGCACGCCGAGGTGGATCTGCTCGACCGCGAGGGCACGGCCGCCGTGGTGGCCGAGGGCTTCGATGGGGTGCTGCACTTCGCCGCCCTGGCGCTCGTAGGCGAGTCCGTGGAGCAGCCCGAGATCTACTGGCGCACCAACGTCACCGGCACGCTGAACCTGCTCGACGGGATGCGGGAGGCGGGGGTCAAGCGGCTCGTCTTCTCCTCCACGTGCGCCACCTACGGGCAGCCGGACCGGGTGCCGATCCGCGAGGACGAGTCGACCACTCCGACCAACCCCTACGGCGAGAGCAAGCTGGCCGTTGACAAGATGATCGCCGGGTTCTGCGCCGCGCACGGGATCGGCGCCGTGAGCCTGCGGTACTTCAACGTCGCCGGCGCGAGCGGCGACCTCGGCGAGCACCACGAGCCCGAGACCCATCTGATCCCGAACGTGCTGAGCGCGGCCGCCGGGCACGCCGAGCACGTGAGCGTCTTCGGCACCGACTACCCGACCGAGGACGGGACGGCCATCCGCGACTACATCCACATCGAGGACCTCGCCGTGGCCCACCGGCTGGCGCTCGAGGCCACCCGGCCGGGGGAGCACCTGATCTACAACCTCGGCACCGGCACCGGCTACTCCGTGCGCCAGGTGATCGAGGTCGCGCGCGAGGTCACAGGCCGCGAGATCGCCGTCGTGGAGAGGCCTCGCCGTCCCGGCGACCCGGCGCGGCTGGTGGCCGCGAGCGACCGCATCAAGGCCGACCTGGGGTGGGCTCCGGAAAAGGGACTGAAGGAGATCGTGACCGACGCCTGGGAGTGGCACGAGCGCCACCCCGGCGGGTACGACGACTGATCAGGTCTCCGCCGCCGGGCAGATGATCCGGTAATCGCAGAAAGAGCACAGGGGCTGCGCGGGCGTCGGCTCGAAGTCCTGGGCGAGGATGCCGTCGGCGACACGGCCCACCGTCGTGCGCACCCGCTCGAGCTCCTCCTCGGTGTGGGAGACCGGCACCCTCTCGTTGTCGAGCACGTAGTAGTAGCTCCCGCCCGAGGTCTCGAGGCCCCAGGAGCTGCGGGCTCCCATCTGGTAGAGGGACAGCTGCACGTCGTCGCGCAGCTCGTCGACGCTCTTGGGTGCGCCCGTCTTGTAGTCCATCAACTCGTGGCCGCCTCCCGGCAGGCGATCCACCCGGTCCACGCGGCCGCGCACCAGATGGCGTCCGAGGCGGAAGGTGAAGGGCCGCTCGAAGGACACGGGTTGGCCCTCGCGCTCGCGGTCGAGCTGCCAGTAGCGCTCGAGGGCGCGAACGGCCTTCGCGCGGAACTGAAGGTCGTCGTTTGCCTCGCCGAAGCCCGAGCGCCGCCAGGAGGTCTCGAACAGCTCCATCAGCGTGGGCAGCGAGCCGCCGCCGCCCACGTGGAAGCGCTCGAGCACCTGGTGCACGACGATGCCGAAGCGCTGGTTGATCGTCGGCTCCTGCGGGATGCGGAAGACGCGCGCGAACTTGTACTTGAGCGGGCACAGGCGGTATGTCTCGATGTCGGAGGCCGACAGCATCAGCCCGTCGCCGCGGCGAGGTATGAAGCTCTCGAGCGAAGGCGCCGAGCGATCGCCGAGGGCTGCCGCCCGGCGCCGCTCGTCGCGCTCGGTGTCGCGCAGGTAGCCGTCGAGCGCCGAGGCCTCGAACAGCTCACGCTGGGCCGGGCTCGCGTCCTGCAGCAAAAGCTCGTTCACCTCGGCGAGCGCCTGGTCGACGCTCTCGCCGCGGCGCGTGCGGTCGATCAGCGCCGCCACCTTGATCAGCTCGAGGTGGCGGGCCACCGCCTCGGACACGTCCATGTAGGTGTCGAGGCGCATCTCTCCCAGGCGTCCGCCCACGCGCGAGACCGTGTCGAGCACGTCGTCACGCAGCAGGCGGAAGGTGGAGTGGAGGCCCTCGCCGGGGCCGAAGAGCTGCTCCTCGAAGAGCTCTTCGCCGGCGCCCAGAGCCGCTGCCGCCGCCTCCAGCGCGGGCGACGGTCGGGCGGTCGGCCCGCTCGCCGTGTAGGACAGAATCAACCCGCGCCGGGCGCGTGTCATGGCCAGGCGCAGGGCGGAGCGCGCGGGGTCAGCGGCGGCCGGAGGGTCTCCGCGCCGCAGCTCGGACGGCACGCCGCCACCGCTCCGGCCCGCGGACGACGGTCGCGCCTCCAGCCCGAGCACGAACACCCAGTCGAACTCGAGCCCCCGTACCCCCTCCATCGGCGCGACCCGCACCGTCTCGCCGAGGTCCTCGTCGCACGTGTCGTCCTCCGACAGCCCGGCCTCCGCCACCGCGGCGGCATAGCGGGCGAAGTCGCGGGCGCTCGCCTCGGGCTCGCGACGGGTGTAGGAGGTGGCGAGGTCGCCCAGGCGGGCCAGGGCGCGCAGCCGCTCGACGGCCTCGGGCTGCGCGGCGAAGAGCTGCCGGCGGCGTACTCCGATGCGGTCCACGAGACGGTGCACGAAGGCGTCGGGCGGCAGGTCGTCGAACGCCGACGACGCCGCGCGGTGCAGCTTGAGGAAGGCCTCGGCGCGCTCCCGGCCCTCGGGGGAGAGCTGCGGCCCGTGGCAGGCCGCGGCCGCCCCGGCCACCATGTCGAGCTTGCGTCGCCGCGCGTGCTGGGTGAGCCGGGCGAGGTCCACCGAGCGCAGCTCGATCGGCGGTCGCGAGAGGGCGCGCACCACAGCGCGCGCGTCGCCCGGGTCGGCGAGCAGGCGCAACCAGGCCAGCACGTCGCGCACCTCGGCCCGGCGGAAGAGCGCCGTGCCGCCCAGCGCGCGGAAGGGCACGGCGCGCTCCTCGAGCGCCTGCGAGAGCTCGGGGCCGTGCTCCTCGAGCGAGGGCACGAGGATGCCGATGCGGCTGGGCGCGACGTCGCCGCCGCTGAGCAGGCGATCGATCTCGGCGGCCACGGCCTGAGCCTGGGCGCGGCCGGTGGTGCAGCGCCAGAGGCGGACACGGCCGCGGTTCGAGGGCGCCGCCGGCCGGGGCGAGAGAGCCTGCGGCGCCACCACGGCCGCCGCGCCCTCCATCACCACCCGGGGCGAGCGGTGGCTCTTGGTCAACCGCACCACCGTGCCGTCCGCGAACTCGCGCGTGAAGGCCGCGGCGGGGAGCGCGGCGCCCGCGGGCACGTCCGCCGCGGCCGTCAGCCGCCCCCGGTCGGCGGCCAGCAGCCGCACGAGCACGCCGGCGGCGAACGGCAGCGCGTCCCACTCGTCGACCAGCACGTGCTCGAAGCGCTCGGCCAGCTCGCGGCGAACGTGTGGCCGCTCGTGCAGAAGCCGCGAGGCGCGCAGCACGAGCTCCCCCGAGTCGAGCGCGCCCGCCGCCGCGAGCAGGCGCTCGTGATCGGCGTACACGCCGGCGAACTCGACCTCGCGATCGGCGCGCACGCGGTCGGCGTCGCCGTTGGCGGCCTCCCCGAGCTCGGCCGCATAGGCCGCGAAGCGTTCGGGGCCGATCGCCGCCGCCTTCAGGCGGTCGATGCGGCCGATCACGCCGGCCAGGACCGGCCCGGGCGAGCCGCGGATCTCGTGGCGGCGGAGCGTCAGGTCGTCGATACGGTCGAGGAGCAGCGCGAGTCGGTCGGCCCGGGTCACGATGGCGATCGACGCGTCGAGTCCCGCCTCGACCGCGTGCTCTCGCAGGAGCCGCTCGCCGAGCCCCTCGGGGGTGGACACCCACAGGTCCTCGTACGGCTCCGTGATCGTCCCTTCCAGATCGGCGCGGATGCCGGCGGCCACGCGCGGCGAACGGGCCACCACGATCACGCCGTCCGGTCGCGCGCTCTGCTCCACGAGCCAGCGCACCCGGCGCACCACCACCTCGGTCTTGCCCGTCCCCGGCGCCCCGAGCACCAGCAGCGGACCGCCTCGGTGGGTGACGGCTCGCGCCTGAGCCTGGTCGAGGCCGTCGATGGCGGTGGGCACCCGCCTAGGATACGCCGCCCATGCCGGCCTCCGACAGTGGGTTTTCGGCGCTACGAGCGGACTGGCTGGCCCTCTGCCGGCGTGCCTCCGAGGGCGTGATGCAGGCGCTCGACCGCCATCCGCTCACGGCCGACCGCGCCACCCAGACCGGCCGCGGGGAGGGCGGCGACATGACGCTCGTAATCGACCGCGAGGCCGAGGACGCGGTCTTCGCCGAGCTCGAGGCCCTCGGCAAGCCTTTGACGGCCGTGTCCGAGGAACGCGGAGCGGTGGCGATCCACGGCGGCGGTCCGGTGACCGTGGTGATCGACCCGATCGACGGCTCGCTCAACGCCAAGCGCCACGTGCCCTTCTACTGCGTGTCGATCGCCGTGGCCGGCGGGCCCACCATGGCCGACGTCGGCTTCGGCTTCGTCCGCGACCTCGGCTCAGGTGAGGAGTGGTGGGCCGCCCGCGGGGAGGGGGCCCACTGCGACGGCGAGCGCCTGCCGGCGCTCGACCCGGCCGCGCGGCTGGAGATGCTCGGCATCGAGTCCGCCCATCCGAGCCTCGTGGCCGCCGCCGCGCCGCTCCTGGCGGAGACCGGCGCCTCGCGCCTGCGCGCCCTGGGCTCGATCGCCCTGACCATGTGCGCGGTGGCGGGTGGCCGCCTGGACGGCATGGTGAGCCTCCGCTCGGCGCGCTCGGTGGACGCGGCCGCCGCGCAGCTCATCGTCCGCGAGGCGGGCGGCTGCGTAGCCTTTCCCGACGTGGGCCCCGACCGTCTCTCCGCCGCGCTGGACATCGCGATGCGCTCACGCGTGGTGGCCGGGGCCAGCGAGAAGATCCTGGACGGACTGCTGGCCCGTGTCGTGGCGCCCGCCGGTGGGTAGGCCACGTCCGTGCCCCGCCTGAGACGAGTCGACGTGGCCTCGCCGGGCATTCGCCGCGAGAAGGGCGGGGACGAGTTCGCGTACTTCGAGGAGGGCGGCACCCCGGTGACCGATCCCGACGTGCTGGCGCGCATCGCCGAGCTCGCGATCCCGCCGGCCTGGACCGACGTGTGGATCTCCCCCTACCCGATGGGCCACATCCAGGCCACCGGCGTCGACGCCAAGGGGCGCAAGCAGTACCTCTACCACCAGAAGTGGCGCGAGCGGCGCGACCAGGCCAAGTTCGACGACATGGTGGCCTTTGCCCGCGCCCTGCCGGACATGCGCGCCCGCGTGGAGGAGCACCTGCACGCAGCCTCAGGACCGCTGAGCATGGGCCGCGAGCGCGTACTGGCCTGTGCGGTGCGGCTGCTCGATCGCGGCTTCTTCCGCGTCGGCGGCGAGAGCTACGCCGCCGAGAACGAGACGTACGGGCTGGCCACCATGCACAAGAAGCACGTGCGGCTGGAGGACGGCACGCTCGTGTTCGACTACATCGCGAAGAGCGGCAAGCGCCGGATCCAGACCGTCGTGGACCCCGAGGTGTACGACATCGTCGATCGCCTGAAGCGCCGTCGCGGCGGCAACCCGGAGCTACTGGCCTACAAGCGCGGCCGGCAGTGGGTGGACCTCAAGTCGGCCGACATCAACGAGTACCTCAAGGAGGTCGCGGGCGGCCACTTCTCTGCCAAGGACTTCCGCACCTGGAACGCGACGCTGCTCGCGGCCCAGGCTCTGGCCGTGTCGGCGCCGATGGCCAACGGCACGGAGAGCAAGCGCAAGCGAGCCGTCACCCGCGCGGTGAAGGAGGTCGCCCAGTACCTCGGCAACACGCCGGCCGTGGCCCGCGCTAGCTACATCGACCCGCGCGTGTTCGACCGCTTCGACGCCGGGCTCACGGTCAGCGCGGTGCTCCCCGAGACCGGTAACCAGGGCGACGTCGCGTCCATCCACGGGCCGATGGAGGAGGCGGTGCTCGGCCTGATCACCGAGCACGAGTCGTGGGGAGTCGAGCCGGTGGAGGCGGTGGAGGAACTGGCGCTGGCGAGCTAGCTGCGCCGAGCCGCGCGGTGAGCGCTCAGGCGCGTCACCTGCGCGCCGTCAGGCCGCCACGGGCTCGCCGACCCGCGCCCGCGCCGGCACCGGCAGCCGCCCGCCGCGCGCCTCGGCACGCGCCCGGCCGCGCGCCATCTCCTTCTCCATCTCGAGCATGAAGTCGTCGAAGTCGACCTGCATGGTGTGGCGCTTGGAGGCCACGTAGCGCTTGAACATGCGCTTGCGCTCAGCCTCCACTTCGCGCGCTCGCGGTCCATGTCCGAGCGCATCTCCCGTTCCGACGGGAAGGCGTAGCGCCCGCACAGATGCTCCGCCACCCACGCGCCCTGCCGCTCGGCGGCGGGCATGATCGCGCCCAGCGGCTGGAACAGGCCGATGAAGAAGAGGTTGTCCATGTCGGGCTTTCGCAGGCGCTTGAACAGGGGGAGATCGTTGTCGGGGCCGAGATGAACTCGGGGTCGAAGAACGGGAAGGTGACCTTGTAGCCCGTGCAGTACACGACGTAGTCGGCCTTCTCCACGCTGCCGTCGGCGAACCGCACGCTGTCGCCTTCGAGCGAGGCGACGTTGGGCTTGGGCGTGATCTCGCCGTGCTGGATGCGGCTGAGGATGTCGCTCGAGATCGTGGGGTGAGCGTCGCCGAAGCGGTGGTCGGGCTTCGGGAGCCCGAAGCGCTCCAGGTCGCCCTGGTAGGCCTTCAGCAACCCCTGGAAGATCTTGCGCCGGACCTCGAACGGGACCTTCGGCGAGCCGCCGATCTGGTCCGTGGGCTTGCCGAAGATGTACTTCGGCAGGATGTGCGCGCCGCGGCGGGCGGCCAGGAACGTCTCGTTGGCCACGAACGAGGACTCCACCGCGATGTCCATCGCGCTGTTGCCCATGCCGAGCACCACCACGTTCTTGCCCGCGAAGTCGCCGGAGTCGATGTACGAGTGGGCGTGCATCTGCACGCCGTCGAACTCGCCGGGGAAGGGCGGCTCCGGCCAACGCGGGTCCCAGTGGTGCCCGTTGGCCACGAGCACGACGTCGTAGAGCCGCTTCTCGCCGCCCTCGATGGTGATCTCCCACACCCCGTCGGCTCGTCGCTCGGCGCGCTCGACCGGGGTGTTGAACTCGATGTGCTCGCGTAGGCGGTAGTGATCAACGTAGTCGTTGAAGTACTCGAAGATGTGGGTGTGCTTCGGGAAGTCGGGATACGACTTCGGCATCGGGAAGTCCGCGTACTCCATGCGCTCGCGCGAGGTGTTGATGTGCAGGGAGCGGTAGGCCGCCGACATGCCGTTGGGGTTCTCGAAGGCCCAGTTGCCACCTACGCGGTCGGACTTCTCGAGCACCTCGAACGGGATGCCGCGATCCTTCAGGCCCTTGGCCGCGGCGATGCCCGACGAGCCGGCTCCGATCACGCATGTGGTTGGCAGCGCTGACACGCCGTGCGAGATTAGCGCGGTTACGCGCGTTGTCGCGAGGCGTTTGAGGCGGCGGGGCATGCGGTAGCACCGCCCTCGTGCCCACAGCCGCACTCCTCGACATCGACGGCACGCTCGTCGACACCAACTACCACCACACGATCGCCTGGTACCGGTCGTTCCGCCAGGCGGAGGTCTTCGTGCCGATGTGGTGGCTCCACCGTCACATCGGAATCGGGAGCGACCAGTTCGTGGAGTACGCGGCGGGCAAGCAGGTGGCCGAGGAGCACGGCGACCAGCTCAAGGCCGCCCATACGGCGCACTACTCGATCCTCATAGAGGAGACGGCGCCGTTCCCCGGCGCGCGCGACCTGGTCGCGGACCTCAAGGACCGTGGGCGCACGGTCGTGCTCGCGAGCTCCGCGGCTGCGCACGAGCTCGATCACTACCTCGACCAGCTCGACGCGCGCGACCTCGCCGACGACTGGACGAGCTCCGCCGACGTCGAGGCCACCAAGCCCAACCCCGACCTGATCGAGGCGGGGCTCGAGAAGGCCGGCACGCGCGAGGCCGTGCTAGTGGGCGACACGATCTGGGACATCGAGGCCGCCGGGAAGGCCGGCATCGAGACGGTGGCGCTGCTCACCGGCGGCTTCTCGGAGGCCGAGCTCCGGGACGCCGGGGCCGTGGCGGTGTACGACTCGCTGGAGAAGCTGCGCGCCGACATAGGGAGCACTCCGCTGGCCGGCTGACCCGCGGACACCGAGAAGCGGTTGTTTCGGTTCTCCTGTAAGGGGAGAAGTGCTTTCCATTGTGAATGCGGCCGAAATAGGTAGCGCGGGCCGTTGACGTGCGCGT
This sequence comes from Thermoleophilaceae bacterium, assembly GCA_030446485.1. Lineage (GTDB taxonomy): Bacteria > Actinomycetota > Thermoleophilia > Solirubrobacterales > Thermoleophilaceae > JAUJNF01. The sequence goes on from JAUJNF010000007.1 coordinate 91,755, forward strand.
GCTCGGCGTCAACGCGGTCTTCCACGACCCCGCCGCCGCGCTGGTGGTCGACGGCCGAGTGGTGGCAGCCGCCGAGGAGGAGCGCTTCAGCCGCCGCAAGCACGGCAAGGCGGCGGTGCCCTTCTCCACCTGGGAGCTGCCCGAGGCCTCCATGCACTGGTGTCTCGAGCGCGGAGGGGTGGGCCCCGCCGACCTGGACGCGGTGGCCTACTCGTACGACCCGCGGCTCGCGCCGGCCCCGGCCGACCTCGTGGAGGACGAGTGGGAGGGCCTGCGCACGCTGTACGCGAGTCGTGCGCCGCTCTTCCTGAAGACGGCTCTGCCGGGCGTGGATCCCGAGCGGGTCCGCTTCGTTCCCCATCACGTGGCTCACGCCGCCTCCGCGCATCTGGCCTCGCCGTGGAGATCCTCGAGCGTGATGGTGGTCGATGGGCGCGGCGAGCGGAGCTCGCATCTGGCCGGGAGGTACGAGGGCGGCCGCCTCGAGACCATGGCCGCCCAGGGGCTGCCGCACTCGCTCGGGCTGATGTACGAGGAGGTGACCGAGCACCTCGGCTTCCGGCGCTCGTCCGACGAGTACAAGGTGATGGCCATGGCCTCCTACGGACGGCCCGCCTACCTCGAGGAGCTGCGCCGCCTCGTGCACGCGACCGGCGACGGCGGCTTCCGCACAGAGCCGATCGACTGGCACGGGCTGGCGCCGCGGCTGCGGCGGGGGGAGGACTGGCGCCCGGAGCACGCCGACCTAGCCGCGAGCGTGCAGGCGCGGGTCGAGGAGATGCTGATCGAGCTGGCCGAGTGGCTGCACTCGCGTACGGGAGACCGCCGGCTGACGATGGCCGGCGGGGTGGCGCTCAACTGCGTGGCCAACTCGCGCCTGCTCCGGGAGGGCCCGTTCGACGAGATCTGGGTGCAGCCCGCGGCCGGCGATGCCGGCACCGCGCTCGGCTCCGCCCTGCAGGTGGCGCACGACCTCGGAGACGAGATCACGCCGATGCCGACCGCGGCGCTCGGCCGCGAATGGACCGACGACGCGATCGGCGCGTGGCTGGAGGGAGCCGCCGTCGAGGCCGAGCGTCCGGCGGACATCGCCGAGGCCATCGGCGAGATCCTGGCCGAGGACGGTGTGGTGGCCTGGTTCCAGGGCCGCAGCGAATATGGCCCTCGGGCCCTCGGCCACCGGAGCCTGCTGGCCGATCCGCGACACGCCGGCAACCTCGAGCGCCTGAACGACATCAAGGGGCGCGAGCAGTTCCGGCCCGTCGCCCCGATGGTGCTGGCGGAGCGCGCCGGCGAGATCTTCGAAGGAGCGTTGCCGAGCCCGTACATGCTCTTCACGCACCACGTGCGGGACGGGTGGGAGACACGCATCCCCGCCGTTGTCCATGTGGACGGTACGGCGCGGATACAGACCGTCGACCGGCGCGAGGAACCGCTGATGGCCCGCGTGCTCGAGAGCTTCGAGCGCCGCACCGGAGTGCCGGTGGTGGTGAACACCAGCCTCAACACGGCGGGGCGCCCGATGGTCGACGACCCGCGCGACGCGCTCGAGTGCTTCGGCTCGGCGCCCGTGGACGCGCTGGCGATCGGGCCGTATCTGGTCCGGCGCGCGCGGTCGACGCCGCGAGCGCACGACGCGGTGGCCGCGACCGCGGGGGTGGGCGCGTGATCGCCTACGACGTGGTGGTGCCGACCGCCGGGAGGGACACCCTCGGAGACCTGCTCCATGCGCTGGCGAACGGCCAGGGCCCCCGCCGCAGAGCGTCGTCGTGGTGGACGACCGCCCCGGCGCCCCGGCGGAGCCGCTCGCCGGCCTCGCCCGGGCCGGACCGCTGCGGCCGCTGCTGCGAGTGCTGCCCCGCCGCCGCGCGCAACCGCGGCTGGCGCGCCGCCGGCTCCGAGTGGGCGGCGTTCCTGGACGATGACGTCGTCCCCGCGCCGGACTGGGCCGCGCGCCTGGCCGACGACCTCGCCGGCCTCTCCTCCGCCGTGGCGGGCAGCCAGGGCCATATCCGGGTGCCGCTGCCGCCCGACGGGCCGCCCACCGACTGGGAGCGCAACGTCGCCGGGCTCGAGGGCGCCCGCTGGGCCACGGCCGACATGGCGTACCGGCGCGCGGACCTCGCCTCCGTCGGCGGCTTCGACGAGCGCTTCCCGCGTGCCTACCGCGAGGACGCCGACCTGGCGCTGCGGCTCCTCGACCGCGGCCGGCTCCTCGCGCAGGGTGAGCGGACCGTGGAGCATCCGGTGCGAGCCGCCTCACCGTGGGTGAGCGTGCGCCTGCAGGCCGGCAACGCCGACGACGCGCTCATGCGCGCCCTGCACGGATCCCGGTGGCGGGATCGGGCCGGCGTTTCGCGCGGCCGGCGCCGCCGGCACCTGGCCACCGTGGCGGCCGGCTGCGCGGCGCTCGGGGCGATCGCGACGGGCCGCCGTGGCCTTGCGCGCCTCGGCGCACTCGGGTGGGCCGCCGGCCCGATCGAGCTGGCCGCGGCGCGAATCGCTCCCGGGCCGCGCACCGGCGCCGAGGTGGCCACGATGGTGGCCACGAGCGCGGTGATTCCCTTCGCCGCCGTGGGCTGGTGGCTCGTGGGGCGTGCACGCCTCGGTCGCCTGCTGGCCACGGACTGCGCACCGCGCACTGACCGCTCGGCCGCGCGCCACGCACCGCGCGCCGTCCGTTCGGCCGCGCGCCACGCACCGGGCGCTGACCCGGAAGGCTCGGAGATACGCGTAGGAAGTTGCACCACAGGCAAGAAAGTTGCCTCCTCAGACCACTTGTTGGCCGTATCTCCGAGCGTCTCCGCGGGAGGGCGCGAGCTGCCCGACGCCGTCCTCCTCGACCGCGACGGCACGCTGATCCACGACGTCCCCTACAACGGCGACCCCGATCGCGTGGTGCCCGTGCCGGGGGCGAGAAAGGCGCTCGAGCGCCTGCGCGAAGCGGGCGTTCCCCTCGCGGTCGTCTCCAACCAGAGCGGGGTCGCGCGCGGCCTGCTCACCACCGAGAACGTGACCGCCGTGAACCGCCGCGTCGAGGAGCTGCTCGGCCCGCTCGGGCACTGGGCGGTGTGCCCGCACGGGCCCGACGACGGCTGCGGATGCCGCAAGCCGGCGCCCGGGCTGGTGCTCGAGGCGGCGGCGGCGGTCGGCGCCCGGCCCGAGCGCTGTGTGGTCGTCGGCGACATCGGGGCCGACGTGGAGGCCGCCCGCGCCGCCGGAGCCCGCGGCGTGCTCGTGCCCACGCCGCGCACGCGCCAGGAGGAAATCGAGGCCGCCCCCGAGGTGGCACCCGACCTGACCGCCGCGGTGGAGTTGCTGGTGGGGGGTGCGCGCCCGTGAAGCCGCACGTGCTCGTGGCCCGCCTGGACAACGACGGCGACGTGCTGCTCGCCGGCCCCGCCGTGCGCGCGGTGGCCGCTGGCGCGAGCCGGGTGACCATGCTGTGCGGCCCGCGCGGGAGGGCCGCCGCCCGCATCCTCCCCGGAGTCGACCAGATCATGGTGCACCGGGCGCCGTGGATCGATCCCGAGCCGGAGCCCGTCAGCCGCGCCGGCGCCCTCGCGCTCGTGGGCGAGCTCGGACGCCGCCGCATCGATCAGGCGGTGATCCTCACCTCGTTCCACCAGAGCCCGCTTCCCCTGGCGCTGCTGCTGCGCATGGCCGGCGTGCCGACGATCGCGGCCACGAGCATCGACTACCCGGGCTCGCTGCTCGACATCCGCCACCGCATCGACGACGATGTGCACGAGGTCGAGCGCTCCCTGTCGCTCGTGGCCACGCTGGGCTACGAGCCGCCGCCCGGCGACGACCGGCGCCTGGCGGTGCTCAGGCCCGCCGCCGTCCGCTCGGCCCCGGTCGCCGACGAGCCGTACGTGGTGGTGCATCCCGGAGCGTCGGTCACCGCGCGCGCGTGGGAGCCCGAGCGCTGCGCGGCGTTGGTGGACGCCCTGGTTGCCGCGGGACGCCGGGTGGTGGTCACCGGCGGCCCCGGTGAGCGCGCGCTCACCGCGCTCGTTGCCGGCCCCCCGCAGCCCGAGGTGCTCGACCTCGGCGGCCGGACGGACCTCCCGCAGCTCGCCGAGGTGCTGGCCGCCGCCGGCGCGGTGGTGGTGGGCAACACTGGGCCGGCGCACCTCGCCGCCGCGGTGGGGACGCCCGTCGTCTCCCTCTACGCACCGACGGTTCCGGCGGTGCGCTGGCGCCCGTGGATGGTCCCGCATGAGCTCCTGTACATGGACGTGCCGTGCGCGGGTTGCCGCGCGCGCGAGTGCCCCGTGCCCGGCCACCCCTGCCTGGGCGGCGTCACGGTGCCCGAGGTGGCGGCGGCCGTCGGGCGCCTGGCGGGAGCGCCGCGGGCGCTCGAGGCGGTGGCGGGATGAGGGTGCTCCTCTGGCACGTGCACGGCTCCTGGACCACCGCTCTGGTGCAGGGTGACCACCAGTATCTCGTGCCCGTCCTGCCCGACCGCGGGCCCGACGGCCGTGGCCGCGCCCAGACCTACACGTGGCCCGACTCGGTCGTGGAGGTCACGCCCGAGGAGGCCTCCGAGGCCGAGATCGACGTAATGATCGCCCAGCGCCCCGAGGAGCTGAACGGCCTGGCGGGCGACTGGCTCGGCGGGCGCCGGCCAGGCCGCGACCTTCCGACGGTCTACGTGGAGCACAACGCGCCGCAGGGGCGGATCGCGGAGATGCGCCATCCGGCCGCCGATCGCGACGACCTCACGCTCGTGCACGTGACGCACTTCAACGCGCTGTTCTGGGACACGGGCAGCACGGCGACGCGGGTGATCGAGCACGGCGTCGTCGACCCCGGCTACCGCTACACGGGCGAGCTGCCGCGCACGGCGGTGGTGGTGAACGAGGCGCGCCGCCGCGGGCGGGTCACCGGCACCGACCTGCTCGAGCGGCTGGGGGAGGCCGCGCCCCTCGACCTCTTCGGCATCGATGCCGAGGGCGTGGGGGGCATCGCCGACGTGCCGCAGGATCGCCTGCACGACGAGATGGCGCGCCGCCGCGTCTACCTGCATCCCATTCGCTGGACCTCCCTCGGCCTGTCGCTGATCGAGGCCATGCACCTCGGCATGCCGATCGTCGCCCTCGCTACCACCGAGGTCCCGCAGGCCGTGCCTGCCAAGGCCGGCGTCGTGTCCACCCGGGTTGAGGTGCTGGCCGAGGCGCTCCGGGAGCTCGTGCGCGATCCGGAAGCCGCGCGCGAGCGCGGGCTGGCGGCGCGGGAGGCCGCTCTCGCCCACTACGGCCTCGAGCGCTTTCTCGCCGACTGGGACGAGGTGCTGGAAGAGGTCGCGGCGTGAGGATCGCAATGGTGTCCGAGCACGCGAGCCCGCTCGCCGCCCTGGGCGGCGTGGATGCCGGCGGGCAGAACGTGCACGTGGCCGCGCTAGCGCTCGCGGAGGCGCGCCGCGGGGTCGAGGTGGTGGTGCACACGCGCCGCGAGGACCCGAGCGTGCCGCGAGAGGTGCCGCTCGGGCCCGGCGTGGTGGTCGATCACGTGGCCGCGGGCCCGGCGCGGGTGCTCTCTAAGGACGAGCTCCTGCCTCACATGCCCGCCTTCGCCGCCGACCTCCGCGAGCGCTGGACCGAGCGGCGCCCGGACCTCGTGCACGCGCACTTCTGGATGTCGGGCCGCGCGGCCCTCGACGCCGCCCGCCCGCTAGGCGTTCCCGTGGTCCAGACCTTCCACGCCCTCGGGGTGGTGAAGCGCCGCCACCAGGGCGAGCGCGACACCAGTCCGCCCGGACGAATCGACATGGAGCGGAAGATCGCGCGCGCGGCGGACCGCGTGATCGCCACCTGCACCGACGAGGTGGTCGAGCTGGTGCGCCTGGGCGCCGACGGCGGGCGGATCAGCACGATCCCGTGCGGAGTCGATCTGGAGCGCTTCACGCCCGACGGCCCCGCCGACGACCGTCCGTCCGGCCGTCAGCGCCTGCTCGCGCTCGTCCGGCTGGTGGAGCGCAAGGGCGTCGGAGACATCGTGGCGGCGCTGCCCTCGCTGCCGGACGCGGATCTGGTGGTGGCCGGCGGACCACCGGCGTCCGAGCTGCACCACGATCCCGAGGCCACGCGACTGCGGACGCTGGCCGAGGAGCTGGACGTGGCCGATCAAGTCGACCTGCGCGGACGGGTCGAGCGCGAGCGGCTCCCGGCGCTCATCCGCTCGGCCGACGCCGTGGTGTGCGTGCCGTGGTACGAGCCGTTCGGGATGGTGCCCCTCGAGGCGATGGCCTGTGGCGTGCCGGTGGTGGGCTCGCGCGTGGGCGGGCTGATCGACTCGGTGGTTCACGGGGAGACCGGCGTGCACGTGCCTCCGCGCCGGCCGCGGGCCCTCGCCGCGGCCCTGCGCGGGCTGCTCGCCGACCCTGAGCGCTGTGCGCGGCTCGGCGCCGGTGGCGCCCGGCGAGCTCGTGAGCGCTACGGCTGGGACCGGATCGCGGACGCGACACTCGACGTGTACGAGGACGTGGCCGCGCGAGCGGGCACCGCCGAGCGAGCCGAGGCGTTCGCGTGACGAGGTTCGCCCACTCGCCTGGTCGCGGTCACCTGGCCGCGCTGACCGCACCGCTGGCGGCGCTCGAGTCAGACGCCGGGCGCCTCGAGCGCTGGGGCCGCCGTGCCGGCCGCGTGATGCTCGGCGGCGGCCGCCTGCTCGCCGTGGGCAACGGCGGCAGCGCCGCGCAGGCGCAGCACCTGACGAGCGAGCTGGTTGGGCGCTTCCAGGACGAGCGCCCGGCGCTGAGCGCCGTGTGCCTGAACGCGGAGACCTCGGCGCTCACCGCCATCGCCAACGACTACGGGTTCGAAGAGGCCTTCGCCCGCCAGCTGCGGGCCCACGCCCGGCCGGGAGACGTACTCGTGGCCCTCAGCACCTCGGGGGGCAGCCCGAACGTGCTCGCCGCCGCGCAGGCGGCCGCCGAGATGGAGGTGAGCACGCTCGCCCTCACCGGCTGCGCGCCGAACCCGCTCGTCGAGCTGTGCGACGACGCCGTCTGCGTCGAGGGGCCGACGACGGCCACCGTCCAGGAGGTCCACCTCGTGGCCGTCCATCTGCTCTGCCTGGCGGTGGACGCGCACGTGGCCGCAGTTACGGGCCGTACCGCCGAGCAGGCGCTCCGATGACGGCCGCGCCGCTCGTGGTGGTGGGCGACGCCCTGCTCGACCGCGATCTCGACGGCCGTGTCGAGCGGCTCGCCCCCGATGCGCCGGTGCCGGTGGTGGAGGATCCCGTGCAGCACTCGCGCCCCGGCGGGGCGGGGCTGGCAGCGGCGCTCGCGGCCGCGGACGGCCGTCCGGTCACCCTGATCACGGCACTCGCCCGGGACCTGGCGGGGCGAGAGCTCGGAGCGCTGCTGGCCGAGGCCGGCGTCGAGGTGCTCGACCTGGGGCTCGAGGGCCGGACGCCCGAGAAGGTGAGGGTCACGACGCACGGCCGCTCACTGCTGCGGATCGATCGCGGAGGGCGGCGCGGCGAGATCGCCCGCGCGCCGGCCGCCGCTGTGACCACCGTCTTGGAGGACGCCCGCGCCGTGCTGGTGTCGGACTACGGGAGGGGGGTGGCCGCCGACCCCGCGGTACGCATGGCTCTCGAGGCCGCCGTGGCCGCCGGCACTCCGGTGATCTGGGATCCCCATCCGCGCGGTCCGGAGCCCGTGCGGGGCGTCGCACTCGCCACTCCCAACCGCGCAGAGGCGGCCCGCGCCGCGGGAGCCGCCGTGCCCGCCGAGCAGGCCGGCGAGCTCGTCGAGCGCTGGGGTGCAGACCACGTGTGCGTGACGCTCGGAGCCGACGGCGCCGCACTGGCCGGACGCGACGGCGACCGGCTTCAGGTGCCGGCCCCTCGGGCCTCGGGCGGCGACCCGTGCGGGGCCGGCGACCGCTTCGCATCCGTGGTCGCGGCCCGCATGGCCGACGGCGCCGCGCCCGCCGAGGCGGTGACCGCGGCGGTGGCCAAGGCCTCCGCGTTCGTGGCGGCGGGCGGTGCGGCGGCGGCGAGGCTCAATCGTCCCGAGCCGCTCGACCCACGGGGCCGGACCGGCGGCGGCCCGGACGAGCTGGTGCGCCGCGCCCGCGAGAGCGGCTGGTCCGTGGTCGCGACGGGTGGCTGCTTCGACCTCCTGCACGCCGGGCACGTACGCACCCTCCAGGGCGCCCGCGCGCTCGGAGACTGCCTGGTGGTGTGCCTGAACTCCGACGACTCGGTGCGCCGGTTGAAGGGCCCCGACCGTCCCGTCGTCTCCCAGGAGGACCGGGCGGCGGTTCTGAGCGCGCTGGCGTGCGTGGACGCGGTGGCGGTGTTCGACGAGGACACGCCCGAGGCGGTGCTCGACCGGCTGCGGCCTGACGTGTGGGCCAAGGGTGGCGATTACTCGGTGGACGACCTGCCCGAGGCGCGGCTCATGGAGCGGTGGAGCGGGCGCGCGGTGATCCTGCCCTACGTCGAGGGGCGGTCCACCACCAGGCTGATCCGGGAAGCGGCCCACCGTGGAGTCTGACCTTGGAACCGTGATCGTCACCGGCGGCGCGTCGGGCATCGGCGCGGCCACCGCGCGGGCGGTGGGCGCGGCGGGCGGCACCCCCGGGGGGCACGACCCGCGCCCCCCCGCCCACGGGCGCGACCCCGAGCTGGTGGTCCAGGGCGCCCCGCGCGCGGCGGGGGGCGCCGGGGGGCGGGGCGCGGGGGCGGCCGCGGGGGGCAGCGGCGGGGGGCTCGACGGCGTGGTCACGGCCGCGGCCATCGACACGCCCGGCCAGCTGGAGAACGTGGCCGGCGAGACGTGGGAGAACGTCGTGGCCGTGAACCTGCTGGGCACGGTGGCGGTGGTGCGCGCGGCGCTCAACCATCTCGAGCGCTCGCGCGGCAGGGTGGTCACGGTGGGCTCGACGCTGGGCCTGAGGGCCGTGAGCGACGCCACCGCCTACTGCGCCAGCAAGTTCGGGGTGGTCGGATTCACCCGCGCCCTCGCCGCCGAGACGCAGGGTCGCCGCGGGGTGACGCTGCTGATACCGGGCGGCATGCAGACGGCTTTCTTCGACTCGCGCGAGGAGAAGTACAAGCCCCCGCCCGACATGAAGCTGAACCGCCCCGAGGACGTGGCCCAGTCGATCCTCTTCGCGTTGCGGCAGCCCCCGGGCTGCGAGGTGCGCGAGCTGGTGATCACGCCCTCGGTGGAGTCCTCCTGGCCGTAAGCACGGCGCCGCGGCTGGTGGTACTGCGCGCCCTCGGGCTCGGCGACCTGCTCACCGCGGTGCCGGCGCTGCGCGCGCTGCGCGTCGCCTTCCCCGAGCAGCGGCTGAACCTTGCCGCCCCGCGCGCCCTGGCGCCGCTGGCGGCACTCACCGGGGCGGTGGACGAGGTGGTGGACACCGCGCCACTTGCGCCGCTTTCCTCCGAGCTGCACGGGGCCGGCCTCGCCGTGAACCTGCACGGGCGCGGGCCCGAGAGCCACCGGATCCTGGAGGCGGCCGCGCCGGCGCGGGTGATCGCCTTCCGCCACGCGGAGATCCCCGTCACCGCCGGATCGCCGCGGTGGCGCGCCGGGGAGCACGAGGTGCACCGCTGGTGCCGCCTGCTCGAGGAGAGCGGGGTGCCCGCCGACCCGACCCGCCTCGACCTCGACGGGCCGGCGACCGACGCGCCCGACGTCGCTCGAGGCGCCACCGTGGTGCACCCCGGCGCGGCGAGCGCCGCACGCCGGTGGCCGGCGGAGCGCTTCGCCGCGGTGGCTCGCGCGGAGCGTGAGGCCGGGCGGTCGGTGGTGGTGACCGGGGGTCCCGAGGAGATCCAACTCGCCCGCGCGGTGGCGGAGCAGGCGCGACTGCCCGGCGAAGCGGTGCTCGCCGGCCGCACACGGCTCGACCAGCTCGCGGCGGTCATCGCCGCGGCCGGCCGGGTGGCGTGCGGCGACACCGGCGTGGCGCATCTGGCCACCGCGCTGGGCACTCCCTCGGTGGTGCTCTTCGGGCCCACCTCACCGGCCGAGTGGGGGCCGCCGCCCGAGCGTTCATGGCACCGCGTGCTGTGGGCCGGGCACACGGGCGACCCTCACGGGGCGGTGCCCGACCCCGGCCTGCTCGAGATTTCCGTAGGGGAAGTTCTGCCAGAGCTCGACCGCCTCCCCGAGGCGTCCGCGGTCCTAAGGCGGTCCCCCCAACGCAACAGATCGGAGAGTTCCTTGACGAGCCCGTAGATTGCGCTCGTGCCCGCACCCCTCCTCGTGGTCGACGCGCCCTCGGCCCTCTACCGCGCGTTCTTCGCGCTTCCCAAGACCATCACCGACGAGCAGGGCCGTCCGGTGAACGCGCTGCTCGGCACGGCCAACATGGTGCTGCAGGTGATCGAGCGCCACGCGCCTCGGGCGGTGGTGCTCTGCGTGGGGCAGGAGTCGGCGCGCTACCGGGTCAAGCTCTATCCGCCTTACCACGCGGACCGTCCGCCGATGCCCGACGAGTTGCGCCACCAGTTCTCGGTCGCGGCACGCCTGTTCCGGGCCTTCGGCTGGGAGATCGCCACCTCGCGCGACCTCGAGGCCGACGACCTCCTCCACTCGTACGCGCTGACGGAGGAGGACGCCGGCGGGTCGACGCTGCTGTTGACCGGCGATCGCGACCTCTACCAGTGCGTCAGCGAGCGAACGACGGTCCTCTTCCTGCGGACCGGTGGCGACGGCCCGGACGTCGTGACTCCCGACGAGGTCGGGCGCCGCTACGGCATCGCACCGAGCGCCGTGCCGGACTTCATCGCCCTGCGGGGCGATCCGTCCGATGGGCTGCCGGGCGCGAAGGGCATAGGAGAGAAGACCGCGGCCGACCTGCTGCGCCGCCACGGCTCGCTCGAGGACACCATCGCGGGCTGCCTCCGCGAGCGCCCCTCGGTGCGCGCCGCCTTGTACGGCAAGGAGGACGAGCTGCGCAACTTCAGGGACATCGCGACGCTGCGCCGCGTCGCGGTCGAGCGGCCGCCCGACCGCGAGACGGACTGGAAGAAGGCCGCCGCCGGCGTTCGCCGGCTGGGCATGCGCCGGCTGGCCGAGCGGCTCGATGCGGCGGAGCCCGAGCGCCCGCCGCAGCGCTAGCTGAGGTCAAGCAGGGCCGCCGCCACCGCGGCCGCCACCTCGGCGCGCGAGGCAAGCGAGTCCGTCCGGACGAACTCCTCCGACGTGTGCGCTCCACCGCCGCGCGGACCCAGGCCGTCGACCGTGACCGGCACCACGGTGGCCAGATGGCTCGCGTCGCTGGCGCCGCCGCGGTGCACCGGCACGACCGGCCGGCCGAGGCGCTCGGACGCCGATCGCAGCAGCGGTTGCGTGTCGGCGGTGGAGTCCATGCTGGGCCACTCGCGCACCAGCCGGGCCTCGAGCGTTGCCCCTCCCACCTCGCTCGGCACGGCTGCCACCACCGGCCCGAAGGCGGCCAGCCGGTCGGCGCGCAGGTCGCAGTACAGCTCGCCCGCCGCCGGGACCACGTTGAACACCTCCCCGGAGCGGAGGATGGTGGGCACGACGCTCAGGCGCTCGTGTCCGTGCGGATCGTGGCGGGCCGCCACGCGCTCGGCGGCGACGGCGAGAGCGAGCAGAGCGTTGCGGCCGTCGTCCGGGGCCGAGCCGGAGTGGGCGGCGCGCCCGCGGGCCTCCACCCGTAGGGTGCCGGCGGCCTTCCTTCGCACCACGACGCCCTCCTCTCCGGCGCGCGTGCGCTCGCCCGCCTCGAACGACAGGCAGCCGTCGAAGCCGCAGAAGCGTTCGGCGTGGGCGAAGGGCTCGGTCCTCCACTCCTCGTCGGTCACGAGCAGGAGCCTCGCCTCGGCGAGGCTGGCCGGCGCCTCGGCGAGCGCGCGCAGCACCCCGAGTGCGAGTACCACCCCGCCCTTCATGTCCACCGTGCCCGAGCCGTACAGCCGCCCGTCCTGCCGCTCGATCGGGCGGTGGGCGTCGTGGCCGACCACCGTGTCCAGGTGGCCGAGGAGGAGCAGCCGCCGCGTGCCCGATCCGGTCACGGTGGCCATCAAGTCGGCCGCGAAGCCCGGGGACGAGCAGGGCAGGCGCTCGACCGTCGCCGCCGGCGGGCAGAGGGCGGTGGCCACGGCCACGGCCTGCTCCGCGCCGTGCAGGTCTCCCGAGGGAGAGGACACCGCCACCAGCGCCTCGAGGTCCCGCTCCGCACGGGCGGCGATCTGGCCGGCGACGCTCGCGACGAAGCTGCTCACGCGTGGATCCTCGCGCTCAGGAAGGCGAGCCCTCGAGTGCCGCCCGCCGCCGCTCCAGCTCTCGGGGCAACGGTCGGCGTTCCTTGAGGACCCACGGCAGGCCGCGCACGGCGTCCAGCGCTCCCGCGCGCACCGCCGCGTCCCGGCTGGCCGGCCTCACCAGCTGCGCCGTCCGCCGCAGCGCCGCGAGCGGCGGGCTCCGCAGCCAGGTGGTCCACAGCGCGTTGCGAGTCTGCCGCCTGCGCCGCCCGTCCGGATCGCGCGCCTTCGAGGGGTGATGGTGGGCGACGATCTCGGGCACGTAGGCGAGCTCCCATCCCGCGGTGGCCAGGTCGAGGGCCAGCACCTCCTCCTCGCCGCCGATGCCGTAGCGGCTGTCGAAGCCGCCGACCGCCAGGAAGGCCGAGCGCCGCACCACCGCCCCACAGGCCACGAAGCCGAGCACCGGACGGCCGGCGGAGCCCGGGGCCGGGGGGAGGCTACCGGAGCCCATGGCGGTGGACACCGGATCCTCCTGCTCCTCGGGCCCGACGAGCACACGAGCACCGACCAGCCCGAGCCGCGGATGGCGGTCGAACAGCGCCGCCGCCCGCTCGAGGGCCCCGGGTGCCCACCACGAGTCGTCGTCGGCGAAGGCCACGTAGGGCTCCTTCAGCCGCCTGGCGCCCACTGTCCGCGCTCCGGCGCCGAGGTCGCGCTCGAGCGCGACGACCTCCACCTCGGGATGGCGTTCGCGCACGCTGGCGACGGTCTGGTCCGTGGAGGCGTTGTCCACGACCAGCACCCGCGGCCGCTCCGGCAGCTCCTCCAGCCGCTCGAGCGTACGCCGAAGCTCCGCGGCCCGGTCACGCGTGGCCACCACCACCGCCACCCGTCCGGCCACCGCGGCCGCGGTCAACTCGCGGCTTGTTGCACCGCGGTCGGGTCGTCGAACTCGTCCTCGGTCAGGTCCTGGAGAGCGTCGATCACGTCTTCCGGGGCGTCGTTCTCCTCGGCCGCGGACACGAGGTCTTCCTTGCTGGCGGGGTAGTCGACGCCCTTGAGGTACTTCTGCAGCTCGGCGGGGTCGTCCATGCGGTGCTCTCCTCGTTCGGGTGGGCTCGGCCCCGTCAGGTACCCCCGGTGGAGACGGCCGAAACTGTGGCCTCCGCGTGGTCTGGCGTACGGGTCTGTTTGCCGCGGGCGCCTCTCCGGGTAGGCCTCGAACATGCGCGTGGCGGTCATCGGAGCTACCGGAAACGTCGGCACCTCCGTGCTGCGGTCCCTGGCGGAGGAACCCATGGTGGAGGAGATCGTCGGCATCGCCCGGCGGCGCCCGGCGCACGCAGCTCCGAAGACGACCTGGGTGGGTGCCGACATCAGCCGCACCGACGTGACGCCCTACATCCGCGGCGCCGACGCCGTGATCCTGCTCGCGTGGCTGATCCAGCCCTCGCGCGATGGGGCGACGCTGCGCGCCACCAACGTGACCGGCAGCGCGCGGGTGCTCCGCAACGTGGCCGAGGCCGGCGTGCCGACGCTCGCGTACGCGTCGTCGATCGGGGCCTATTCGCCCGGGCCCAAGGACCGCCGCGTGGACGAGTCGTGGCCGACGGGCGGCATCGCCACGTCGTTCTATGCGCGCCACAAGGCCGAGGTCGAGCGTCTGCTCGACCGCTTCGAGGCGGAGAACCCGAAGGTGCGAGTCGTGCGCATGCGCCCGGGACTGATCTTCAAGCGCGAGGCGGCCTCCGGCGTGCGCCGCCTGTTCGCCGGGCCGTTTCTGCCGAGCCCGCTCGTCCGGCCCGGGCTCATTCCCGTGGTGCCGGACATCCCGGGCCTGCGCTTCCAGGCCGTGCACTCGCTCGATGTGGGCGAGGCCTTCAGGCTGGCGGTCACCGGTGACGCGCAGGGTCCCTTCAACCTGGCCGCCGAGCCGGTGCTCGATCCGCACGAGCTCGGACGCCTGCTGGGTGCGCGGCCCGTGCCCGTACCCAAGCGGCTCGTGCGCGCGGGCGCGTCGCTGTCGTGGAAGCTGCGCCTGCAGCCCACGCCACCCGGCTGGCTGGACATGGCCACGAGCGTCCCGCTGATGGACACGACCCGCGCGCGAGAGGAGCTCGGCTGGCATCCGCAGCGCAGCTCGGGCGAGGCGCTGCTCGACCTGCTCGCGGGATTGCGCGACTCCGCGGGAGTCGACACGCCGCCGCTGTCGCCCGCGACCGGTGGACCGCTCAGGGTCGGCGAGCTGTTCACCGGCGTGGGCAGGCGCTCGACCTGAGCGCGGATACTGTCCGCGCGCCCCAGCCCGCTACACCAAGGAGGCCCTTCCCGTGCAGAACACCGAGCTGAACCGCGAGAGCCTCCGCCGCCTGGCCGAGCTGCGGCCAGAGGGCGCGCGGGTCATCAGCGTGTTCCTCGACCTCGATCCGAGCGAGTTCGCCACTCCCCAGGCGCGGATCACCCAGGCCCACTCGCTGCTCGACGACGCCGGCCGCCGCGTCGACGGCGACGACGGGCTGGGCCACGAGCAGGTTGTCGCGCTGCGCTCGGACCTGGACCGGCTGCGCTCCTACTTCGAGGGGCTCGAGTTCGAGGCGGGCGGTGCGCTCGGGGTGGCGGTCTTCGTCTGCGGCCCCGCCGACCTGTTCGAGACGATCCAGCTACCCCGTCGGGTTCAGTCCGCGATCGTGATCGACGACTCGCCGTTGGTGGAGCCGCTCGTGGACCAGCTCACCCAGGGCACGTGGGCGGTGCTGCTCGTGAACACCAAGACGGGGCGTCTGCTGCTCGGGTCGCGGGACCGACTGCAGGAGGTGGAGAGCTTTCGCGGCGAGGTCGAGTCCCCGCTCGTGCAGAGCGGCGGTGGATCGCAGGCGCGCAACGACCGCGGCGCGGACAACGAGTACCGCGACCACTTCAAGCAGGTCGCAAGCGTCCTCTTCGCGCTCACGAAGCGCGTATCGATGGACCGGCTGCTCATCGGCGCGCCGAAGGAGGTCTACGGCGCCATGGAGCCTGAGCTGCATTCCTACCTGCAGCAGCGGATCGCCGGCCACCTCAGTGTCGACGTCGAGAACGCCACACCCGACGACGTCCACCGGGCGGCCCTACCGCTCTTCGAGGAGGACGAGCGGCGGCGCGAGCGCGAGGCGCTCGACCGCATGGAGCAGGGCATCGGCACGGGCGGCCGGGGAGCGGCCGGACTCGACGAGGTGCTGGGTGCGCTCAACGAGCGGCGGGTCGAGATCCTGCTGCTTGCCGAGGGGCTGTCGGCCTCCGGGGTCGTGTGCCAGAGCTGCGGTTGGGTCGGTCCCGAAGTGGATGCCTGCCCCGTCGACGCGGGTGAGCTTCAGCGCCGGAAAGACGTGATCGAGAGCGCGGTCGAGCTCGCCCTCGAGCAGTCGGCCGAGGTGATGGTGCCGCACCACCACGACGACCTGGAGCGCCACGGCGGGATAGCCGCCGTTCTGCGGTTCTAAGGGTCCCCGGCCGGCGCCGTGCGGCTCGGGGAGCGCAGCCGCGCCCATGACAGGCGCAGGATCAGCGGCGTGAGCAGGCTCGGGCGTCCCCGCGACTCGGCGCGCGTCCGGGCCTCGTCGTGCGGCTCCCACAGCGCGCCGTGGCCCGCCGCAGCGCCTCCGCCGCCCACGAGCCCGGCCGCCGCTCCGAGCGCTCGCTCGGTCACGGGCTGGGCGAGCGCGTAGGCCAGCTCGAGCAGCCGCGCGCCGCCGCCCACCGTGACCTCCGCCCGCGGCCGGATCGCGCACTCGACGATGGCACGCGCCATCGGGTCCGGCCGGTACGCGCCCGGCGGCACCTGCGGCAGGGTCCCGGTCGCGCTCGTCACGGTCTTCCAGAACGGCGTGTCCACCGGACCCGGGTGCACCATGCAGACCCTCACGCGCGACCCCTCGCGGTGCAGCTCGGTGCGCAGCGAGCCGAGGAAGGCGCGCAGCGCCCCCTTGGCGGACACGTACGGCGAGAAGAGCGGCGACGGCACGCGGGCCACGATCGAGCCGACCGCGACGATCGTGCCGCCGGAGCGCTGCAGGTGGGGGAGGGCCGCGCGGATGGTGTTGACGGCCCCCGTGAACGTCACGGCCAGCGTGCGGTCGAAGTCCTCGGGCGGGATCGCGGCGAAGGGTCCGTAGGCCGTTGCCGCGGCACTGACCACCAGCACGTCGATCCCGCCGAGCTTGCGGGCCGCGCTGTCGATCGCCGTGTTGAGGGCCCTGCTGTCGGCCACATCGACGGGCAGCACCACGGCGGTGGCTCCCTCCGCGCGGGCGCAGCGGGCCGCCTCCTCGAGGGGCGCACGGCCGCGGGCGAGCAGGGCCAGCTCCGCACCCTCGCGGGCGAACTGCCGCGCCGCCGCGAGGCCGATGCCGCTGCTTGCGCCGGTGATCACGACCCGCCTACCGTCCAGCTCACCCATGCCGGCCGTGCGTACCCGCGGAGCGCGGGCGCTAAGCCGCCGGCCGGGCCCGCGCGTGGGCGGGTGGCGAAACTTCTCGCCCACTGTCAATGTGTTTCGGGCATGACGATGTAACAGGCATGGAACAATCCTCTCCCACCGACTCGAGGTACTGGTAATGGCCAGATCAATCTGGAGCGGCGCGATCAGCTTCGGGCTGGTGAACGTGCCGGTCAAGCTCTACAGCGCGGTCTCGCGCAAGACGGTCCGCTTCCACCAGCTGCACGAGGCGGACGGGGTGCGCATCCAGCAGAAGCGCGTGTGCCCGCAGCACGACGAGGAGGTGCCCTACGACCAGATCGTGAAGGGCTACGAGATCGGCCCCGACCGCTACGTGATCGTCACCTCCGAGGAGCTGGAGAGCCTCGACCCGAAGAAGACGCGCACGATCGACATCGAGGACTTCGTCGAGCTCGACCAGATCGACCCGATCTTCTACGACCACCCCTACTACCTGGCGCCCGACAAGGGAGCCGCGAAGGCCTACGGCCTGCTGCTCACGGCCATGCGCGAGTCGGGTCGCGTGGCCATCGCCCGCGTCGTCATCCGCTCCAAGGAGCACCTCACGGCCATCCGCCCCACGGGTGACGTGCTCACCATGGCCACCATGCTCTTCGCCGATGAGGTCGTGCCGACCGACCGCCTCGACGAGCTGCCGGACGAGACCGCCGAGGTGAACGAGCGCGAGGTGGCGATGGCCCAGCAGCTGATCGAGTCGCTCTCGACCGACTTCGACCCCTCCAAGTACCGCGACGAGTACCGCGAGCGGGTGATGGACCTGATCGAGCGAAAGGCCGATGGCGAGGACGTGGCCATCCAGCCGGCCGAGGAGCCGGCCCGCGTGCCGGACCTGATGGCCGCGCTGGAGGCCAGCCTCGCTGCGGCGACGAAGGGCCGCGGTGGGGACGACGGCGGAGAGGACGGCGACGCCGCGAAGAAGAAGCCGTCGCGTGCGAAGGGCAAGGCGGCGACCAACGGCGGGGGCGGCAAGGACGCGGGCTCGAACGACGGCAAGAGCTCCGGGGGCAAGGGGCGGGCCGCGAAGGGCTCCTCGCGCGCCAAGGCGGCCGGCAAGAGCTGAGCGCGGGCCGCCGCCTGAGGTCGCCCTAGGCGGGGGGCAGTCCGCGCGAGCGGTAGCGCGCCCAGCCCCGCCTGGCGGCCCGGCGCACGGTGGGGCTCAGGAGCAGCATCACGAGCCACCCGCCCGGGAGCAGCCGGGCTAGGCGCCGGCCGAGGAAGTACCTGACCACGCCGCCGATCACCGCGGGAATCCTACCGGCCTCCCAGTCGCTCGCTGAAGCGGTTCCTCGGACGCGGTGCGAGGGTAAGGGCCGCCCATGGCAGGCGTCGCGATCGTCACCGGCTCGGACTCGGGCATCGGCAAGGCCTCCGCGGTGGCCCTCGCGGAGGCGGGCTTCGACGTCGGCGTCACCTGGCACTCGGACGAGGCCGGCGCGAGCGGCACCGCCGACGAGGTGCGGGCGAAGGGGCGTCGCGCCGAGGTGCGGCAGCTCGACCTGTCCGATCCTCCTGCCGCCGCGGGCGTGATCGACGAGCTGGCGGAGGCGCTCGGTGGCGTCTCCGTGCTGGTGAACAACGCCGGCACGGGCGCAAGCGCCCCCTTCCTCGAGACGGCCTACGAGGACTGGCGGCACGTGCTGGCGGTGGACCTCGACGGCGCCTTCGTGTGTGCGCAGGCGGCCGCGCGGAGAATGGTGGCGGCGGGTACGGAAGGCCGCATCATCAACGTGACCTCGGTGCACGAGCACGTGCCGCTCGACGGCAACGCACCCTACTCGGCGGCCAAGGGTGGGCTCGGCATGCTGACCAAGGTCATGGCCCTGGAGCTGGGCCCGCACGGGATACGCGTGAACTCGGTGGCACCCGGTCAGGTCGCCACGCCGATGACCGGCCAGGCGGACAGGGAGCCGCAGACCGGCGACCTGCCGGACATCCCGCTCCGGCGCCCCGGCAACGCGCACGAGATCGCGGCCTGGGTCGCCTTCCTCGCCGGGCCCGGATCGGGCTATGCCACCGGCGGCTCCTACGTCGTGGACGGCGGCATGCTGCTCACGGCCGCCGACAACTCGCAGTAGCCCGCGTCGCGGGGCCGCTCGAGGCACGGGACAGCCGCCGGGGCTCCAGCGGTGCGCCGGCTAGCGGGCGGCCTTGGTCGCCTTCGCGCACAGCCAGCGGAAGCCGGCCTGCCCGAAGTCGTTGCCGGCCGAAGCGGCGAGCACCGATGTCACCGTGCGACCCGCGGTGGGTGACGCCAGGCGCAGACCCACCAGACCGAGCGCGCTCCAGGCTCCGAGGCAGCGGGTGCAGGTCACGAGCTCGCCGAGCGCGTACTGCAGCCGCTCGCCGCGCGGCCGGCGATCGTCGCCCTCCACCTCCACGAACGGCTCGCGTACCCAGCTCGCCACCTTCTCCTTGCCGATCAGCTTGGCCAGCGCAAAGGTGGCAGCGGCGATCGGAACGAGCTCGGTGCCGGAGATCGGATCCACGGCGGCGTTCTTGCGGGTGGCCACCACGGTGCTCGCCAGCAACGCCAGGTAGGTGGCGTTCAGGAGCGCGTAGTCGGTGGGCTCGACCGGGCGGTCGTCGGTCTCCGACGCGCCGTCCGACGCGCCATCTTGCCCCTGTGTCGCGTCGATCGTGGCCACCAGGGAATGATCGCCCGTCCTCGCCTCGCCTAAACCGCCGTCGGCGACGACGACCTCGCGAGAGTAAGGTCCCGGCGCATGGTCGACTGGTCGCTGGCTAGTCATATAGCCCGCTTCGCGGCCGGCTCCGCCCCCCTTCCCGACCTGGGCCAGGACGTGCGCGGGATGGCGGTGTCCGCCGAGCGCCAGCTCACCGCCTACACCGGGCTGCAGCCGGCCGGCGTGTCGCTCGAGCCCGAGGTCGTCGACCGCGGCGAGTGGGCGGAGGCCAACCTACGGGCCATGCGAGAGCTGCTCGACCCGGTGGTCGAGCGCCTGGCGGGCCGCTACGCGTCAGCGGGTCCGCTGGCCGGCGCGCTGCGCGCCGGGACGGCGGCCACCGTGGCTGCGGAGGTAGGTCTGATCATGGGCTACATGTCCCAGCGCGTGCTCGGCCAGTACGAGGTATCGCTGCTTCAGCCCGAGCCCACCCCGAGGCTGCTGCTGGTCGGGCCGAACCTCGTCTCGGCGGCCACCGACATGGGCATCGATCGAGCGAGCTTCCTGGGGTGGGTCGTGCTTCACGAGATGACCCACGTGCTGCAGTTCTCGGGTGTGTCCTGGCTGCGCCCGCACCTCGGGTCGCTGCTGCGCGAGTACATGGACACCGTCGAGGTGCGCATCGATCGCGGTGCCGCCGGCGGCCTGCCGTTGCTGCCGAAGCCGGCAAAGCTCGTGGAGCACTTCCGCGAGGGAGGCCTGGCGGCGCTCGTGCAGACACGCGAGCAGCGCCGGCTGATGGGCCGCATGCAGGCCCTGATGGCGGTGGTCGAGGGGTACGCCGAGCACACCATGGACGCGGTCGGCGAGGAAGTCCTGCCCGCGTACGCGGGCATGCGCGAGGCCATGGACCGGCGCCGGGGCGAGCGCTCGGCGCCCGAGCGAGTGCTGCAGCGGCTGCTCGGCTTCGAGATGAAGCTGCGCCAGTACGAGCTCGGCAAGCGGTTCTGCGACTCGGTGGTCGACCGAGCCGGCGTCGAGGGACTGAACGCCGTGTGGGAGTCGCCGGCGGCGGTGCCCACGCTCCACGAGCTGCAGCGGCCGGATCATTGGCTGGCGCGTGTGGGGCCGCGGGCCTCGGCGGCTGCGTAGCTCGAAGACAGCACGTCGGTCAGCCCGTCCGTTGGTCAGGGCGGGCCGGTGACCCGTCCGTTCCCCGATGCACTCACCGGGACAAGCGCCTCTCGGGAAGACGGACCCACCGATCCCTAGCGGGGCCCGTTCTAACGGGGCCACGCCCCCAGAGGTGGCAAGTATCCCTTCCGTGTAGAAACTGTGATAGGATGCAGGCATGCCGCCGGTCGATAGAAAGAACCCGATTCGGGCGAAGTCTTCGGAGTCGTCCTACTCGCTGATGGAGTTCATGCGGGAGTTCCCCGACGATGACGCCTGCCTTCAGTGGCTCTGGCGGAACCGCTACTCAGAGGACGGGAAGCACGCTGACTGCCCGAAGTGCGAGCGGGTCCACGTCGAGTTCAAGCAGTACCGGACGAAGCAGCGGCGGCAGACCTGGACCTGCACTCAGTGCGGCCACCACGTTCAGCCCACGGCCGGGACGATCTTCGAGGGATCGTCCACGTCCCTGCATCTGTGGTTCTTCGCCTGTCACCTGATGACTAGCACTCGCTGCGGCCTGTCGGCCAAGCAGCTAGAGCGCGAGATCGGCGTGACCTACAAGACCGCGTGGCGGATGCTGAACAAGATCCGCACCCAGCTGATGAAGCAGGACGGCGAGGCCCTGTCCGGGGACGTTGAGATTGACGAGACCTACCACGGTGGGAAGCCCCGTGCCCGCGCCCTGCGCGAGCGCACGGGCAACACCGACAAGACCCGCCGACAGGTCGTGTTCGGCATGGTCGAGCGTGGTGGACGCATTCGGGCCACGCACCTGCCGAACACTGGCGGGGCGACGATCAAGGGCGAGATCTATCAGCACGTCCTCCCCGAGTCGATGATCTTTACCGACGAGTGGCCGACCTACCTAGGACTCTCACGGCGCTACATCGCCCATCGCCGCATTCGGCACAAGGACCGAATCTACGTCGATGGCGACGTTCATACGCAGACCATCGAAGGGTTCTTCGGGAACCTCAAGAACGGCATCCGGGGGACCTACCACTCGGTCTCTAGCAAGTGGCTGCAGTCCTACTTGAACGAGTACGCCTGGCGCTACAACCACCGGCACGATCGGCGGGCGATGTTCGAGACGCTACTGCTCCGCTCAGCCGCACTCTAGGATGCCCTCGATGCACTGGTTCGTGTTTTCTGCTGGGAGCTCGGGAGAGCCGACCCGGTCTCGCCCGACTACGTTCCGCTCGTCGCCATTAGTCCATGGCGTCGGGAGTGTGATCGACCTGTCGGGCCGTTCCGACCTCCGTTTGACCGTCCCGGGGCTCGCCCACCCGGATGCTCTGGCCCTGCACCGAGACTGGGAAGCGGTTGGGCGGGACCTGTGGGTGTCAATGGCCAAGCTAGAGAAGGACGACCCTCAGCAAGAAACGCTCTTTGACCCGAGTGAGGTAAAGACAGAAGCGTGACCGAACCCGGTCAGAGTCCGGACCAAGAGGCCCAGGGCGATAACGACCTGACACAGTCGGAAGACGAGCTTGTAGACGCTGAGCCCGTCGAAGGTTCAGACGGACCCGTTGGCACGGGCGTGCGAGTTGTAGGCGCTCATTGGAGCGCACCCCTGCCACCACCGGGGACGCTTCAGGGCTACGAGAACGTTCTGCCCGGCTTGGCCGAACGCGTCGTTGGCATGGCCGAAGGCGAGCAAGCACATCGCCATCAGATGGATCGACAACTCGTCCGAACGGATACCAAGACCCGCACCCGCGCACAGATCTTTGCCTTCATCATCGCGCTCGCCGCCCTGCTCATCGGCGGATTCTTGATCTACGACGGGAAGAGCATCGCCGGTATCGGCACCTTGCTGCTCGGCCTCGGGCCAATCATCGGAGCTTTCGTAGTCGGCCGGAACCAGCCCCCGGACCAGGCGACCGGCGAAGAGATGGACCGGCCCTAAGAAGGGCCAGGACGTGGGCCCTTTGCTTGGGGCGCTACTTTTTCGGCCGGCTCAGGCCTAACGGCTTCTCGGGCTTGCCGGCGATCTTCTTTAGGTTGCCGAAGAACTCGCCGCGCTTGGGGATCGGAACCTCTATCCCCGTCTTGGGCGTCTTCTCGGTGCGCTCCTGCTTGGGTCGCGCCATCAACGAGAGGGTAATGCGTGTGGCCACATGAACTAAAGCTCTCGCGGGCGCGTCAACACCTCGAGAAACTGGAAGCCGAGGTCGACCGGTGGATTCATTTGGATGGCTGTTCGGTCCACGTCAAGCCGGACCCGAAGCCACCGAACTACGTCGTCACGGCTCGGATCCTTCGGCCGCCAGACGAAGCGCCGCTGGCGGTCCTGATTGGCGACGTTCTTCAAAACGCGCGCTCCGCGCTGGAATACCTCGCCTACTCCCTCGCGGAGGAAGGAGCGCGGGCGCGGGGCAAGCCGTTGACCGACCGCGAGATTGAGCAAACGAGCTTTCCGGTTATTGGCGACGTTGATCGGGACGGGTTCAGCGGACGCGGGCCCGACCTGTTTGCCACCGCAGCTGCTCAAAAGCTCACGGCGATGACCCCGGAAGCACGCGCAGTCATCAAGCGACTGCAACCGTTCTATGAAGCCCCAGCGTGGGACCTCCAGCCGCTCTGGATTCTCAACGAGCTTGCCCGTATCGACCGGCACCGCTTCCTGCACCTCGCCGCTATTCGGACCGGCGGGCTCCGACTGGATCCGGCGAAGTCTCGAAACGTCAAGGTCCTGGGCGACCTCGAAGTTCTCAATGAGCGGCTGTTCCCCGAATTTGAAGACCGCGCAGACCTCGCGCGGCTTACGGCGTTTCCCGCCAACCCCCAGGAGGGAGGCGCTTGCCATAGCGTTCGACACACTCGGGGAGGTTCCGGTGGTCGATGGCGACTCTGTCGTCGACACCCTCCAGAGCTGCCTCTTGGGAGTCAGGATGGCGTTTATCAAGCTCACGCCGCACCTGGCGAGGTAGTTGGGCTTCCTCCGGCCTGTCACGCCGGGTCAAGGGTAGCCTCGCTTATACACGGATGGGTCACTTGCCCCAGAGGTTTACAAACGCACGTTCGGTCGATACACTGAACCTCGTTAGTTTTAAGTTCCTTAGTTCCCCGAGACGGAAGGACCAACACGATGGCCAGCCAGACCGAGACTCAGCGCAGCGCCAGCGGCAAGAAGGCGGCCGCCACCCGCAAGCGCAACGAGGCCGCCCGCAAGCGCAGCGCCGCTCAGAGCAGCGCTCGCTCGACGGCCCGCGGCACCGCCGCGAGCAGCCGCACCACCAAGCGCGGCACGGCGGCGAGCAGCCGCTCCAGCAGCCGCTCCGGCCGGACGGCGCGTTCCACCCGCAACACCCGCTCGGGCGCCAGCGTCCGCACGACCGCGCGTCGCACGGCTCAGGCCGCCGCCGCCACGGTCGACGCCGAGACCACGCGTCTCGAGGGCGTCGCCCTGCAGGCTCAGCGCGTGGTGCTGGTGCCGGTGGGCGCCGCTCTGATCGCTCGCGACAGCGTCGCCGAGGCGGTCAAGCCGTTCCGTTCGCTCTCGACCGCCGAGCGCGAGCTCAAGCGCTTCGAGCGGCGGGGCAACACCGCCCGCAACCAGCTCGAGCGCGACGCAAAGCGCACTCGCACGCGCTTCGAGCGTGAGCTGCGCCAGCGCCGCACCCAGGCGAGCCGCCTGGTCAAGCGCAACCGCCGCAACCTGGAGACCCAGGTCAAGGGAGCGCGTCGTGACTTCGAGCGCGGCGCCGACAAGATCCAGGGCGGGGCGGGCGACGTGGTCCGCGACGTGCAGAGCACCGTCTTCGCCTAAGGGCGATTCGACTCAGTCCCGCCACCGTGGAGAGGCGGTGCGGGGTAGAACTGCCGGGCTCGCAGCAGCTGGCAGTAGCAGTACCTCTCCTCCCCAGCCAACGGGGCCCGCTAGGGCCCCGTTGGTCTTTGGGGGTTCGCCGCGCATGGGGGTGGGCGGTTTTCGGGACAGGGAGTCCCGGAATCGGCCCAACCCCCTGACGTCGCCGCGTCGGCGCCCTGGCTACTCGCGCCGCTCGTCGCGCAGCGGGCGAACGATCGCCGAGCAGCTGGCCTTCCTGGAAGCGCTGCTCGCCGAGGGAGCCCACAACCTCTGCGACAATCCTCGCGTGCCGACGCACGACGAGATAACCGACGCGCTCAGCGCGGTGATCGACCCCGAGCTGCGCAAGAACGTGGTCGAGCTCGGCATGGTCAGGTCGATCGATCTCCGCGACGGCGGCCGTGTGGACGTGGTGCTCTCCCTCGCCTCCGCGGACTCTCCCGTGCGCCAGCAGTACCAGGCGGTGGTCGGCCAGGAGCTGTCGAAGCTCGAAGGCGTCAACGAGGTGAACGTCGGCTTCGACGTCCTGTCCGCCGCGGAGAAGAAGGCCCTCCAGCAGCGGCTCGGCCGCAGCGAACTGCCGAAGGGCGCGCTGGCCGCCGTCAAGAACGTGATCTGCGTCGGCTCGGGCAAGGGAGGGGTCGGCAAGTCGACCGTGACCACCAACCTCACGGCCGCGCTCTACGCGCAGGGCAAGCGGGCGGCCGCGCTCGATGCCGACGTGTGGGGGTACTCGCTACCGCGCATGTTCGGCGTGCACGGGAAGCCATCGGTGTCGCCGCAGCGAAAGATCCTGCCGCTCGTCGCGCACGGCGGCCCGGGAGTGATCTCGATCGAGTTCTTCCTCTCCGAGGAGGATCAGGCCATCACCTGGCGCGGCCCGATGCTGCACAAGGCGATAAGGCAGTTCCTCGAGGACGTCGCGTGGGGGGAGCTCGACTACCTGCTGATCGACCTCCCGCCGGGCACCGGCGATGTGTCCATGACCCTCGCGCAGCTCCTGCCGCAGGCCCGCTTCGTGATCGTCACGACGCCGCAGCCGGCCGCCCAGAAGGTGGCAAAGCGCGCCGCCGAGTCGGCACGCCGCTTCGACCTCGAGCTCGCCGGCGTGATCGAGAACATGTCCGGCTTCACCGCCCCCACGGGCGAGCGCTTCACGATCTTCGGCGAGGGTGGCGGCCAGGAGCTGGCCGACGAGCTCGACGTGCCGCTGCTCGGCAAGATCCCGATCTCCGAGGAGCTGCGCATCGGCGCGGACGAGGGACGCCCGCTCGTGCTCGAGGATCCCGACGCGCCGGCCTCGCAGGCGATCTACCACGCCGCGCGCGGCCTGATCGCGGCCACGCCCCAGGAGCTGCCCGTGTTGCAGGGCCCCTCGGGCCCGCCGCTCAAGCCGGCGCCGGCACCGGCGCCTCCGGCCGCTCCGGTGACGGGCACCGCGCTCCCGATGAGCCCCGGTCCGGGGCCGCAGCGGACGCCGCCGGCGACAGCGCCCGCGAAGACTCCGCGCGCCACTCCTCCGGGTGGCACCCCGCTGCCGCTGGCCGGCTGAGCCTCCCTGACCGGATGCACGGGAGGGCCCTAACGGTCACGCACGCGCCGAACCGCTAAGCGGCGCCCGACAGCAGCACCTCCGACACCTGCTCCGGGTCGTCCCACATCGGCACGTGTCCGCAGCCGTACAGCAGCAGATGCCGGCCCTGCGGCAGGACCTTCATCGCCCGCCGCGATTGTCGCGTGAGCAGCAGCCGGTCGCGCTGTCCCCACGCCACCGTCACCGGCACGCGCAGCTCGGGTGCGTCGTGGAAGACGTACCTCGAGACGACATCGAGGGTGGGCAGGAAGGCGTCCGCCTCGGCGAGCGCCCGGTGCGAGGCCACCGCGTCGTCGGCCGGAATGCGCCACGGCCGCGCCGCTATCTGCCACGAGCCGAGCGTGCGCCCGACCGCTGTGGCATACAGCGCCGGGGCGACCGGCAGGAGGGCCCGCGCGGTGGCGTAGGTGTTCTTCAGCGAGCGCACCGCCCAATCCCGCTCGCGAGGAGTCCAGAACCCGATCGGGGACAGCGCCGTGGCCGTGCGCACGCGTCCGCGGCGCCCTAGCTCGAGAGCCACCCCGCCGCCCATCGAGTTGCCCGCCACGTCCACATCGGCGGCGTCGAGGCCCTGCTCGTCGAGGAACCCGACCACCGCGTCGACGTGCGCGTCGAGGGTGGGGGTGACGCCCGCGGGGAGGTCGGGCGACTCCCCGAAGCCGGGCAGGTCGACGGCCACGGCCTCACGCCCGGCGGCCACGCGCTCGAGCACCGGCCCCCACACCTGCCGGCGGCTGCCGATGCCGTGCACGAGCAGCAGCGGCCGCCCGCTGCCCGTCCGGTCGTACGCGAGGCTCACGCTGCCCGGCCCAGCAGCGCTACGAGGCCTGCTTGAAGTAGTCGGCGTTGACCTCGATGAACCGCTCCCACTCACTGGGGAGCTGGTCCTCGGCGAAGCACGCGTCCACGGGGCAGGCCTCTACGCACGCGTCGCAGTCGATGCACTCCTCGGGATCGATGTAGAGCATCTCGACCTTGTCGTAGTCGGCCTCTTCCGGCGTGGGGTGGATGCAGTCGACCGGACAGACCTCCACGCAGGAGTTGTCCTTGGTGCCGATGCAGGGCTCTGCGATTACGTACGCCATGTCTTGCTGAAAATCTCCTTGGTCGAACGGCGCGAGCCGGGCGGGGCGCGCGGCGGCGGATACTAGATGACTGATTCCACGACCCCGCCCGCGTAGCTGCCGCCTCGATCATCTAGCCCTCGACTAGCTTCCCCTTCGATGATCCTGCTCACGGGGGCCACCGGCAAGGTCGGCTCCGCCCTGCTGGGAAGGCTCACCGAGGGCGAGCGGCCCGTGCGCTGTCTGGTGCGAGATCCCCGGCGGCTCGGGCCTCAGCGGGTCCGGGTGCAGATCTCTCTCGGTGATCTGGCGGAGCCGGCCTCTTTCCGCCACGCCCTGCGCGGCGTGCGCACGGTCGTTCACCTTGCGGCCTCGATACGCGACCAGCCGCGCGCCTCCATCGAGGAGCTGAACGCGCTCGCCACGCTGCGCCTCCTCCGGGCCGCCGAGCAGAGCGGAGCCGAGCGGTTCATCCTCTTCTCGGCGCTCGGTGCGGAGCTTCACTCGCCCGCGCGCTTCATGCGCAGCAAGGCCCTGGCCGAGCGCGCGGTCGAGCCGTCGACGCTCAGGGTGGACGTGCTGGCGCCGTCGCTCGTGTACTCGGCGGGGGACCGGTGGCTGCGCCTGCTCGAGCGCATGGCCTACCTCCCGGTGATGCCGCTGGCCGGGAAGGGGCACGCCCTGTACCAGCCGATCTTCGCCGAGGACGTGGCCGATTGCGTGGACGCCCTGCTGGAGGCCGGCGGGGAGCCGCGCCGGCTCGAGCTGGCGGGGCCGGACGTCCTGTCCCACGAGGAGATGGTCGCGCTGGCCGTGCGCTCGTTCGGGCGCACGCGCCGGAGGGCGACGCTGCCGATGCCCGTGATCAGGGCGGCCCTGCGAGCGGGAGAGCGGCTGCTCGGCCCGTCCGCCCCGGCCACCGCGGATGAGGTCGAGCTCCTGGACGTGCCCATGACCGCCGAGCGAGGCACTGCCGACGCCGCGTCCCTCGGCGTGCGGCCCCGGTCGATGTGGGACGTGCTGGGCGCCTGAGCCCGGTGCCTCGGGCCCGGCCGCGACGCCCGGCTCAGGCCGCTGCCGACACGTAGGCCACCATGCGGTTGGTCAACGCGGTGGCCAGCCTGACCGGCTCGCCGGCGGGAGGAGTCTCCTCGAGAAGCGCCCTGGCGGAGGCCGCCACGTCGGGAGCGACCTGGCCGGCAATGTCGGCCGACATCCGGGCGGCGTCCCGCACGATGTGCACCTGCACGCACCAGATGGTCTCGAACATTCGCTCCGAGTCGAGGGCGTCGTCCTGCCCCGGCCGTTCGGAGGCTGCAAGGCACACCGCGTACTCGGGGGCGTCACACACCAGCGTCCACTCGCGCATAGAGGGGTCGCTGCGGTCCAGAGGCAGCTCGATCGGGCCGCCGTCGGGATCGCGGCGCTCATCGAAGTCCGCGAACACCACCGCGAGACGAGCGGTGCGGGAAAGCTCCCGCCACCGCTGCTCGGCGGGGCGGTAGTGGCGCGTGCGCTGGAAGCTCGCGAACATCAGCGCGCGCTCGGCGCGCGCGCAGCACTCGTCTTCGATCGCATGGCTCATAGCGGCGAGCGTGCGCTTGGGCAGGAGGTAGGGGGTCAGCTCGCTGTGCCGCCGGCGCAGGCCCGCGTAGACCGAGATGTCCGAGCCCACGCCGTCGTTGCGCGCCCGCTCGACGGCCGCGGCCAGCGACAGGCCGGCCTCGCGATCGCGGATCACGCGCGCGATGCGCTCGACGTCCTCCTCGCAGTAGCGGCGGTGACCGCTCGGCAACCGCTTCGGCTCCGGGAAGCCGTAGCGGTTCTCCCACATCCGCAGCGTCACCGCCGGGACGCCCGTGCGGGCGGCGACCTCGCGGATGGTCAGGTGGGCTCCGTCGCTCACGCGGCTGCGGCCTGCAGGTTCGTGCGGGCCTTCTGGAGCCCGAGCCGGATCCGGCTCTTGGCGGTACCGAGCGGCACCCCCGCCGCCCGGCTGATCTCCTGAGCGGTGAGCCCGCGTCCGTAGGCCAGCAGGACCGCCTCGCGCTGGTCGTTCGGAAGGTCCTGGAGCGCGGTGAGCAGCCGCCCGGTGCCGTCGCGGCGCAGAGCCGGCTCGGCCGCGCTCTCACCGTGCTCGGGCTCGCGCAGTCGGATCTGCTGGGCAGAGCGAACGACAGCGGCCTCCCGAGCGGCGCGGGAGCGCCACCGGTCGAGGGCGCGGCTGTGAGAGAGCATCGTCACGTAACGGGACAGTGATCCCCGGGACGGGTCATACGAATCCGGTTTCAGCCAGAGCTGCACGAAAACGTCCTGTACGACGTCCTCGGCCGCCGCCTCGTCGCGCAGCACCCGGTTCGCGCTCGCGAACGCCGTGGGGTACAGCCGCTCGTAGGCGGAGTTGAAGAGAACGGGATCGTGAAGCTCGTTCACAGCGGCAGCCCTCCTGACGACTCAACAGAATGTCTAATAAAACCTAGACAGAACTGTACAGGTGCTCGAGCTGCGTGCCAACACCTGGGCCGTGAACGACAGAGGGCCCGGCGCGAACGCCGGGCCCTCGTGAGCAACTACCGCCGGTTTGGGAGCCCTACATCATCCCGTCCATGCCGCCGGGCATCCCGCCGGGCATCCCGCCGCCGTCCTTCTCGGGCATCTCGGCAACGATGGCCTCGGTGGTGAGGATGTTCTTGGCGATCGAGGCCGCGTTCTGCAGCGCAGAGCGCGTGACCATGGCCGGGTCGATGATGCCGGCGCCGACGAGATCCACGACCTCGCCGCTGTCGGCGTTCAGGCCCATGCCCTTCTTGGCCTTGCGCACCTCGTTCACCACGACCGAGCCCTCGAGCCCGGAGTTGTGGGCGAGCTGGCGAACCGGCTCCTCGAGCGCGCGAAGGATGATCTTCGCACCGGTCTGCTCGTCGGGATCGGTGATTGCGTCCACCTTGACCGCACTCGCGGCCTGCAGCAGAGCGGAGCCGCCGCCCGGCACGATGCCCTCCTCGAGGGCGGCCCGGGTGGCCTGCAGCGCGTCCTCGACGCGGTGCTTCTTCTCCTTCATCTCCGTCTCGGTGGCCGCTCCGACCTTCACGACCGCCACGCCGCCGGCGGCTTCGCCAGCCGCTCCTGCAGCTTCTCGCGGTCGAAGTCCGAGTCGGTGTTCTCGATCTCGTTCTTGATCTGGGTGATGCGGCCCTTGATGGCCTCCGCGTCTCCCGAGCCGTCGATGATCGTGGTGTTGTCCTTGGCCACGACCACACGGCGTGCGCGACCGAGCTGAGACACCTGGGTGTTCTCGAGCTTCAGGCCCATCTCCTCCGTGATCACCTCGGCGCCCGTGAGGATCGCGATGTCCTCCATCATGCGCTTGCGGCGGTCGCCGAAGCCCGGCGCCTTGACCGCGACGCCGGTGAAGGTGCCGCGCAGCTTGTTCACCACGAAGGTGGCAAGCGACTCGCCCTCCACGTCCTCGGCGATCACCAGGATCGGCTTACCCGACTGGATGACCTGCTCGAGCACCGGCAGGATGTCGCGCACCGAGCCGATCTTCGAGTTGGCGATCAGGATGTAGGGTCCTCCAACACCGCCTCCATGCGGTCCTGGTCGGTGACCATGTAGGGCGAGATGTAGCCCTTGTCGAACTGCATGCCCTCGGTGAACTCGAGGTCCATGCCGAACGTCTGGCCCTCCTCGACGTTCACGACGCCGTCCTTGCCGACCTTGTCGATGGCGTCGGCGATCACGTCGCCGATCTCCTCGTCGGCCGCCGAGATGGCCGCCACGCGAGCGATCTGATCCTTGCCCGAGACCTCCTTGGACTGCGAGGCGATGCTGTCGACCACCTGGTTGACGGCGGTCTCGATGCCGCGCTTGAGGGCCAGCGGGTTGGCTCCGGCCGCCACGTTCTTGAGCCCGCGGCGAACGATCGCCTGGGCCAGCACGGTGGCGGTGGTGGTGCCGTCGCCCGCGACGTCGTTGGTGGCGGTGGCCACCTCACGCACGAGCTGGGCGCCCTGGTTCTGGAAGACGTCCTCGACCTCGATCTCACGAGCGATCGTGACGCCGTCGTTGGTGATGGTCGGCGCGCCGAACTTCTTGTCGAGCACCACGTAGCGGCCCTTGGGGCCGAGGGTGACCTTGACCGCGTTGGCCACCGCATCCACGCCCAGCTCGAGCGCGGTGCGCGCCTCCTGGTCGAACTTCAGCTCCTTGTGAGCCATGTGTTCTCCAATCCTTCCGTTGAATCGCGTTCTTGGTTAGCCGGTGACCTTGGCCAGGACGTCCGACTCGCGCAGCACGAGCAGGTCCTCGCCCTCGACCTGGATCTCGGTGCCGCCGTACTTCGAGTACAGGACCTCCTCGCCCTCGGAGACGTCGAGCGGCACGCGCTCGTTGTCGTCACCGATCTTGCCCTCGCCAACGGCGAGGACCTTGCCCCGCTGGGGCTTCTCCTTCGCGGTGTCGGGAAGGACGATTCCGCTTGCGGTCACGTCCTCTTCCTCGACCGCCTTGACGATCAACCGATCGCCGAGAGGCTTCAGATTCATGCAGACAGCCCTCCGTCTAGACGTCTTTCAGAGACGTTTGGCACTCTATCACCGAGAGTGCCAACAGGCTGTGAAGATCGCGCTGCCAGGCCGGGGCACCGGCGCCCGGTCAGTTCTGGGAGGGCGCCTGCGGCCGCATGCGCTCCGAGATCTCCTCCCGCCGCTCGAGGATCGCCGAGAAGCGGACCACCGTGACCAGGTCGTCGCGCTCCACCGCCCGCCCGTAGATCTGCTCGAGGAAGTGGAGCGTCTCCTCGAGGCGGCGGAACTCCGGGTTGTCGTGCTCGATGTCACGCGGCGAGACGTCGCTGGCCTTCTTCACCTCGACGGCGTCGATCACCGCATCGAAGATCTTCTCGCGCGGCGAGTGCTGGAAGCCGACGGTGACCATCACCACGTGGCCCTTCCGGTACTTGGAGCTCTTGTCGCCGAGGCGGATGGTGGCCGTCTTGCGCCCGCGCTTGAGCTGATCGACGAAGACGGGGGAGTAGAAGTTGAGGACGTACACGGCGCGGCAGACTATCTCTACTGCGCCAGGCGAGACAGCGCGGTGGCTGCCACCTTACGCTCGCCCGGGTAGGCCAGGAGGCGCGGAGCCTCCTCGAGCGGCACCCATTCCGCCCCGTCCACCTCGTGATCGTGGTCCGTGACGCTGCCCGACCGGTACCGGAGCAGGAAGAAGCTGACCACCTTCAGCACCCGCTTCCCGTCGCGCGCGTAGAAGTACCGCACGTCCTCGAGCTTCTCCACGAGGGCGGCCTCGAGCCCCGTCTCCTCGCGTACCTCCCGGGTGGCGGCCTCGGCCATGCTCTCACCGGGCTCAGGGTGCCCCTTGGGCAGGGCGAGCACCGTGCCGTCCTTCACGCGCACGGCCGCGAGAAAGGTGCGGCCACGGAAGCGGCGCACCACCACGCCGCCGGCCGAGAACTCGCGCTCGATCCGCGCACCGGACCCCTTCGCCCGCGGGCGCGCAGGCGTCACCCCTCGACCAGGGGAACGAAGCGAACCGGCACGAGCGCCTCCTCGAGGCCGTCGCGCAGCAGGATCAGCCGCTCGTCTCCGTTACGGCGCACCGGGCACACGAGCGCGGCGCCTTCGGCGAGCTGGTCGACGAGCGCCGCCGGCGGAGCTCCCTCGGCCGCCGCGGTCACGCTGATGCCGCCGAACGGCGCGCGGTCGGGGGCGCCGTTCGTCCCGTCGGCCGTGCGCACCTCGACGTTGTCGTAGCCGAGCTCGCCGAGCAGCCGCTCGGCGCGCTGCGCCAGGAGAGCGTGACGCTCGAGGGTCACGACCTCGCGGCAGCAGCGCGAGAGCACCGCCGCACCGTAGCCCGAGCCGGTGCCGACCTCGAGCACCCGCTCCCGGCCGCTCAGCCCGAGCGCCGCGGTCATCGCCGCCACCACCCACGGCTGGGAGATCGTCTGGCCCTCCTCGATTCGCAGGGCGCGGTCGCTGTAGGCCCTGCGAAGGCCGGCGCCGGGGCAGAAGCGCTCGCGCGGCACCGCCGCCATGGCCGCGAGCACCCGCTCGTCGGCGATGCCACGCCGGCGGAGGTGACGCTCGACCATCCCCGCCCGCCGGCGGGCCGCCTCGTGATCAGTGGATGTAGTTGCGGAGGGTGTCCGGGTCATGGACCACGACCTTCCCGCGCCCGCACGTGACGATGCCCTCCCGCTCCAGCGTGGCCAGGAAGCGGCTGGCGCTCTCCCGCGAGGAGCCCGCAAGCTGGGCGATCTCGCTCTGGGTGGCGTGCACCTCGACGTCCCCGTCCACCTCGCCCTCCGCCCTGCGGGCCTCTACCTGCGTGAGGAGGGTCCCTGCCACGCGGCCGGGCACGCCCTGGAACGAGCGCTGCGACATCCGGTCGTTGGCGGTCCGCACCCGGTCGGCCACCGCCGAGAGCATCTTGAAGGCGATGTCGGAGTCCGAGCGCAGCAGCCGCCGCAGGTCGCCTGCGAGCAGGGCCACCGCCGTGCTGTGCTCGACGGCCTCGACGGTCGCCGAGCGCGTCTCGCCGCCGAACATCGCGAGGTCCCCGAACATGTCGCCCGGGCGTAGCTCCGCCAGCGTGATCGCCCGGCCGTCGTGGTGGCTGCGGGTCACCCGGGCCGATCCCGTGTGGAGCACGAAGCAGGTGGCGCCGGTGTCGCCCTCGCGGAAGATGACCTCCCCGCTCACGTAGCTGCGGGGCACCGCGACGGCGGCCAGGCGCTCCACCTCCTCGTGCGACAGGTCGGCGAACAGCGGCACGCGCGCCAGCAGTTCGGCCGTCTCCTCCCCGGTGACCATGGCAAATGACTTTATCCGCGGCACGAAGCCGTCAAGCCGCGTCCTGGCTGGGGGGCGCCGTGAGCCGTTGGGGGCGGTACGGCTCCCTGCCGTGGGGTTCGCAGCGGCCGCTGCGGCTAACCCAAGGCCGCTTCGCGGCGCCGGCGCCTCAGGATCCGGGCGCCCCCCGCGGCGAGACCGGCCACCAGCGCGATCGGCAGGAGAAAGCCGAGCACCCGCACCGCCAGATTGAACGCCCCGAGCATCGACCCGACGGCATCGTCGAGCGCCTCGCGGGTGCCGCTCGTGCTCGCGCCGGCGTCCGCGTCCTCGTCGGCCTGCAGGGTCAGGGAGAGCACGGCATAGACCGTGCGCTCGCGCAGCGAGCGCAGCTCGCCGCGCAGCCCGCGGATCTCGCCGAGGACGAAGCTCAGGCTCTGCCGCAGGGCGCGGGCCCGCGCGTCGCTGTCGGCGCGCTCGAGGCGGCGCAGCAGGCCACGCCGCTGGGCGTTGGCGCTGACGAGCCGATCCTCCACCGACACGAACGCCTGCGTCACGTCCTCGCCCTGCTGGGTGCGTGCCCTCACGCTGGCGAGCCCGGAGAGCTCGCGCAGCGTGGGCTGCAGGTCGCGGACGGGCACGCGCAGCTCGAACGAGCCGCCGGTGGTGCCCCCGTCGCCCGTGCTGAGCGACGAGCGGAGCACGAAGCCGCGCCGGCGGTCGACGATCGCCACCACCTGGCTGGCCACGCGGTCGAGCTCGTCCTCCGGGGCGGCCAGGGTGAGGGTGGCGGAGCGCTCGATGCGTCGGTTGCGGGCGCCGGGGGCGATGCCGGGGCCGCCGCCGATGGGCGGGGAGGGGGGCACGATCATGGGGGAGGAGAGCTCCTCCGGCGCTGCGCCACCCTGCGCGGACCGCGCTGTGGCCGCCTGATCCTCGGAGCCATCGGGGGCGGGGGCCAGCATCGGCTCGGGCGCCGCCTGCGGCGCGGACTCGCCTCCTCCTGAGTCCTCGGCCGGGTCGCCGCCGTCCTGCGCCGACATCACCGACACGGTGATCGCCAGGGCCACGAGCACGGAAGCCACGCCCGCGAGCACCCGCAGCGGCGGGGGCGGCCCGCCCGGCAGGCGCCCCGGGGCGGCCACGCGGCGGTAGACACCCCCGCTACCGGGGCCCGCGGCCGCCCGCGGGGACGCCCTCTCGCACGCGCAGTCCCATGAACTCGGCGAACTGGTCGGTCGGCTCCGCGGCCTCGGCCCGGAGCGCCAGGGCCAGCTCCTGCAGCTCCCGGTCGGAGGCGTTCCCGGCGGTCACCCGCCCGGCGGACAGCGCCTCGTCGATGGTCTGGAGGTCGCGGTCAGGAGCGGTCATCGCAGGCCTTTCGCAGCTTTTCGACGGTTCGGTAGAGCTTGGTCCCGGCGTTCGACTCGGACAGTCGAGCACGGCGGCCAGCTCGGCGTTCGAGAGGCCGGCGGAGAACTTGAGCGCCACCATGTCGCGCTCCCGCGGCTCCAGCGAGGCGAGCGCGGCGCGCACGGTCTCCCGCCGGGCGCTGTGCTCGGCGTGCTCGTCGAGCGTCGCGGCGGCGGCGTCCTCGGGCTCGCCCTCGAGCGCGGCCCGGCGCCCGCGCCGGCGCAGCTCGTCGAGCGCCGCGTTGCGGGCGATGCCGAAGAGCCACGCCTCCTGAGTACCGCGCGAGGAGCGGAAGCTGCGGCGCCTGCGGTAGGCGCGCTCGAAGGCCTGGGCGGTCACGTCCTCGGCCGCGGCGCGATCGCGCAGGAGCGAGGCCACGTAGGCGTACACGCGCGGGAAGGTGCGCCGGTAGAGAACCTCGAAGGGCTCCCCGGCTGCGGTGGCCGTGCTCGCCAGAGCGGGGGCCGGCTCGACAGCGACGTCGTTCACACCTCTACTACGCCGCAGCTCCCGACCCATCACAGGGTTTTACGAGATGGTGACGTCCGGACGCGACCCCTTCTCTACCCTTCTCGCCGGATGAGGCGCCTGATCGCACCCCTCGCTGTGCTTGCCGTCCTGGCGGCCGCGCTGCCTGCCTCCGGCGCCCCGCGCGGAAGCCAGACGTGGGCCACGCTGAACATCTGCGACCCCCGGGGAGAACGCCGACACGCTCGGCATTCGCGGCCAGGCGGCCGGCAACAGGCTCAACCAGCAGATCTTCATGCGCTTCCGCGCCCAGTACTACGACACCGACGTCGGCCGCTGGCGGCCGGTGCCGGGCAAGGGCACCTCGCCCTTCTTCCGAGCCGGCTCGGCCCGCTTTCGCACGAGCCAGCGCGGCTACTCGGTCAAGTTCAACCCCACGCTTCAGCCCTCGAGCTTCCGGCTCCGTGGCATGGTCGATTTCCAGTACCGGGAGAAGCGCAGGGACGGACGGGTCAGAGTGGCCCGAAGGTTCACGCGGGTGACCACCGGTGGGCGCCGCCCCGCGCGCGCCGATCCGCGCGGCTACTCGCGCGGGAGTGCACGTTGAGGCTCGAGGCCCTTCCACGAACGAGCGGAGCCCGAGCCCCGCCCTAGCCCGACGCCAGGGTCGCCGGCCGTACCCTGAGCGAGCCGAAGAGCCGCGGGTCGTTGGTGATCACCCCGGCCACGCCGAGCGCTGCCAGACGCTCGATCCGACGCCGGTCGTCGACGGTCCAAACGTAGAGCTCGGCACCCACCCGTCGCAGCTCGGTGGCGAGGCGAGGGCTCACGAGGAGGAAGTGCGCCATCACGGCCTCGCAGCGCCCGGCGCGGAGCATGGCCAGCGCGCGACCGGGCAGCCGGGCGCGCCAGTAGCGCAGCACGCCGTAGGCGGCCGGGGCCAGCATGCTCTTCGTGTAGTCGTGCCGCACGCGCGGCTGACCACCCGCGGCGCAGGCCGGGCGCGAGCTCGCCGAGGGTGTCGAGGCTCTCCTCGTACTGGGTCGACACCAGCGAGCGGTCCATCAGCCCGCGCGCCCGAAGCCCTTCCACCACCTCGCGCTCGTAGCCCGGGATC
The DNA here is from genome assembly GCA_030446485.1 of Thermoleophilaceae bacterium. Classification (GTDB taxonomy): domain Bacteria; phylum Actinomycetota; class Thermoleophilia; order Solirubrobacterales; family Thermoleophilaceae; genus JAUJNF01. The sequence goes on from JAUJNF010000007.1 coordinate 128,542, forward strand.
TTCAGGTCGACGTCGAACTCGAGCCCGGCGTACTCCGCACCCGCCAGGTGGTCGAGCCCCTCTTCGAGGGTCAGGGGCTCGCGGCTGGCGGCGTCCTCGAGGTCGTGCGCCAGCACCAGGCGGTCGTCGCGCAGGCGCAGGACGTCGAACTCGATCATGTCCACTCCGGCCGCGGCCGCGGCCCGGAAGCTCGCCACGGTGTTGCCGGGCGCCAGCGCGTCGGCGCCCTTGTGGCCCACCCGCTTCACCGCTGACAGCCCGGGCACCAGTAGGTGATGCGGTTGTCGTCGCCCTGGCCTCGCGAGCGGACGAGGGTTTCGCAGTGGCGGCAGGGAAGGTCGCCGCGTCCGTAGACCCACGTGCGTGGCGCCCGGCCGGGACCGGGCGTGCCGGGCTCCCAGGTCACGATTCGGCCTCCGCGCTCCACCGACGCCTGCATCAGCGGACGCGTTCTCCGCACGATGGTGAGGGCCTCCTCGTCGGACACTTCGCTCACCGGGCGCCAGGGATCGACCCCGGCCAGGAAGCAGCCCTCGGACTTCCACACGTTGCCGAGCCCCGCGACGTTGCGCTGGTCGAGCAGGGCGTCGCCGATGCCGCGCGTGGCGTCGTCCTCCCGCAGCCGGCGCAGGAACGCCTGCTCGTCGAAGTGCTCCCCCAGGATGTCGGTGCCGAGGGCTCCCAGGCGCAGGTCGAAGCGCCTACGCCCCTCGGTGATCAGCTCGAGCACCGGGCCGTCGAACTCCACGACGTCGTGCTCTCGGGTGCGCATCACGAGCCAGGCGCGGCGCGGAGAGCGATGCCAGCGCTGCCCGCGGCGGTACACGCCCCAGGCGCCGGTCATGCGCAGGTGCGAGTGCAGGGTCAGTTCGCCGTCGAAGTGCACGAACAGGTGCTTGCCGTGGGCATCGACGTGTGAAACCGCCCGGCCGCGCAGACGTTGCGGCCAGCGGTCCTTGAGATGGCGCGCCTGAGGGGTCTCGATCTCCACGATCTCGTTCCCCACGAGCGCCGCGCCCACGCGGCGGGCGGCGTAGTGGATCGTGTCGCCCTCCGGCATAGGGCCCTCAGGGCGTGAGCACCAGCTTGCGGTGCGGATGCTCGCGCTGCCTGGCCCAGGCCTCGCCGGCCTGCTCCAGCGGAAGGCGCTCGAGGTCGCACTCGAGCTCCCCGGCGAGCGCGTGCTCGACCATCCGGCGATAAGCGGCGGCCCGCACCTCGTAGGGGGCGGCCCCGTTGGTGTGCCCGAGTATCGACATCTTCTTTCCACGTACGTCTCTCGACGCGATCGTGGCCTCGGCGCCGGCGGACTGGCCGACCTGCACGAGCCGCGCACCGTCGGCCGCGGCCCTCGTGGCCGCCGCGGCGGGCTCCCCCCACAGCGGATCGACGATCACGTCGAAACCTCCGTCGCCGGCGGCCAGCCGGAGGGCCTCGTAGAGGTCGTCGACGGCTTCGATCCGCACCGCCTCGTGCGCGCCCAGCTCCCCCGCCCGAGCGAGGCCCGCGGGGCTACGGGCGGCGGCTACGATCCTCCCGGCGCCGAGCAGCCGCGCGGCCTGCACCGCGATCTGCCCCACTGGACCGCTGGCGCCGAGCACCAGCACCTTCTCACCGGCCTCGAGCTGCGCCCGCCACTCGAGCGGGAGCCACGCGGCCAGGCCGGCGATGCCGAAGCAGCCGGCGAGGGCATCGTCGGCGCCGTCGGGCACCTCGATGGCCCCGGTCTCGCGGATCACGGTGCGCTCGGCCATGGAGCCCACCGGCGCGACCGGGGAGTCGAAGTACACGCGCGCCCCCTGCTCGAGGCCGTCGCCCTCGAGCACGCGCCCCACACCCTCGCGCCCGACCACGTAGGGCGGCTTGGGCCCGCCCCCGTGGAAGGTGCCGGCCGCTATGGCCAGGTCGACCGGGTTGAGGGGGGCGGCGAGCACCTCGACGAGCGCCTGGCCCGACTCGCGCGCCGGCAGGTCAAAGTCCTCGACTGCGGGAGTCTCCCCGTGGGCGTGGAGAACGGCGGCCCGCACGGGACGATCGTACTTCGCCACCAGCCCCGGCTCAGAGCCTTCCTAGGATGAGCCCATGGCGGTTCTCATCGCATCGAGCCTCGACAAGGACGTGTCCGGCACGCCGCTCTTGCGCGGGGTGTCGCTCAAGCTCGAGCGCCGCGACCGGCTCACGATCGCCGGGCGCAACGGCTCGGGCAAGACCACCCTCCTGCGCATGCTGGCCGGGCAGACGTCGATCGACGGCGGCGAGCTGGTGCTGGAGAAGGGCGCCCGGGTGGCGCTGCACGACCAGCGCCCGCCGCGCCAGCGGGACCTGAGCCTGCGCGACTACGTGCTCGAGGGCTGCGCCGATCTCGTGGCTCTCGAGGCCACGCTCACCGAGCTCGAGCACGCCATGGCCGGTGGAGCCGCCGACACGGCGACCCTCGACAGGTACTCGCGGGCGCAGGCGCGCCTCGAGCACGCCGGCGGCTACGACTGGCGCGAGCGGGCGATGTGGGTGGTCCGCGGACTGGGCTTCACCGACGACGACCTCGACCGGCCCCTGCACTCGTTCTCCGGCGGCGAGCTCACGCGCGGCTCGCTGGCCCGGGCGCTCGCCGGCGATCCCGACCTCCTCCTGCTCGACGAGCCCACCAACCATCTCGACATCGCCTCGCTGGAGTGGCTCGAGCAGCAGCTCACGACGATGGACACCGCGGTGGCGCTCGTGGCGCACGACCGTTGGTTCCTCGAGTCGGTCGGCACCGCGGTGCTCGAGCTGGAGGCGGGGCCGTCGCGCTACTTCTCGGGTACGTGGGCCGCCTGGCGCAAGGAGAGCGCCGCCCGCGACCTCGCGCTGGGCCGGGCCGTCGAGCGCCAGCGGGCGGAGATCGAACGGCTCGAGCGCTTCGCCACGCGGTTCCGGGCGGGCACGCGCGCCCGCCAGGCCCAGTCGCGGGTGAAGAAGCTGAACAAGATCGAGCGAATCGAGGACCGGCGGCGGGACGGCCGCGACGTGGGGTTCTCCTTCGGGTCGGCGGAGCGCAGCGGGCGGGTGGTGCTCGAGATGGAGAAGGGCAAGCTCACCGTGGCCGACCGAACCCTCCTGGAGGGGGCCGAGCTGTGGCTCGAGCGCGGTGAGCACGTGACGCTCGTGGGCCCCAACGGCTCCGGCAAGACGACCCTGCTGGAGGCCCTCGTGGGTCGCCGCCCGCTCGACGGCGGCAAGCTCCGCCGCGGGCACAACGCGCGCGTGGGCTACCTGTCCCAGCATGCCGAGGAGCTCGGCGAGCAGGGCACGGTGCTCGACGCCGCGCAGCGTGCCACGGGGCTCACGCCGAACAAGGCCAGAGGACTCCTCGGCCGCTTCCTCTTCTCGGGCGACGACGCCGAGAAGCGGCTCAGCGACCTCTCCGGGGGCGAGCGTCGCCGGCTGTCGCTGGCCGTCCTCGTGCACTCGCAGCCCAACGTGCTGGTGATCGACGAGCCCACCAACCACCTCGACGTCGAGAGCCGTGAGGCGCTCGAGGACTCCCTGCGGAGCTTCGACGGCTCGCTGCTGCTGGTCTCGCACGACCGTGCACTGCTCGACGCCGTGGGGATGCGCACGGTCGCGGTGGAGGAGGGGACGCTCAAGAGCTACGAGGGCGGTTGGGCGGAGTACGTGCGGGCGCGCGAGGAGCGCCAGGCCGGAGAGCGGACGGGGAAGGCGAACGGTGGCGCGGGGAAGGCGAAGGGAGCCGAGGGGAAGGCGAAGGGAGCCGAGGGGAAGGCAAACGGGGCCGGCGCGAAGGCAAACGGACCGGCTACGACACGGGCACCGCTGTCGAAGAACGGGGTCCGGCGCGTCGCCGCGCTCGAGCGGGAGATCGCGGGTGCCGAGGGAGCCCTCGCGGCGATCGAGGACGAACTGGCCGATCCAAGCGCGTGGTCCAACCCAGAGCGCTCGAACCGCTCGACCAAGCGGCATGCCGAGGCCAAGCGGGCGGTCGAGCGGCTGTACGAGCAGCTCGAGGCGGTCGGCGGCTAGGGATCTGGGAGGATCACCGACCGATGCGCGAGCTGCTCTCCTTCCCGAACCCGGTCAACGAGAAGGCCGCCCGCGTGGTGGCCGGGTTCGTCCTGGCGCTGTCGGTGCTCATCCTCGCGACGTCGTGGCACTGGCTCCTGGCGGTGGTCGCGGCGGGGTTCCTGCTGCGGGTTCTCAGCGGCCCCCGGCTGAGCCCGCTGGGACTTCTGGCCACCAGGGTGGTGGCCCCTCGTCTGGGGCCACCGAAGTACGTGGCCGGCCCGCCCAAGCGGTTCGCCCAGGGGATGGGGGCAGCGGTCACGGGCGCCGCGGCGGTGCTGGCGATCGGCCTGGGTATGGACGGCACCGCGGACGCGTTGCTCGTGGGGCTGATCGTGGCGAGCGGTCTCGAGTCGATCTTCGCGGTGTGCCTGGGTTGCAAGGTCTTCGGCGTGCTCATGCGCCTCGGCCTGGTGCCGGACGAGGTGTGCGCGGAGTGCGCGAACATCTGGTCGCGGCGGGGGATGGCGCGGCAGAGCGGCTCTACGGGGTAGCGGTCAGGGCAGCCAGCGGACGTGGTTGAGAAGGGCGTCCTCGGACGTCTCCGCGTCCATGAGCTGCGTGAGCACCTCGACGTAGAGCCCGATGCTGCTCTTGCCGCGCGGCATGCTCGTGTCCGAGGTGAAGAGCACCCCATGGTGATCTCGGCCCGCCGCTGCCCACTGCTGCGCCATCGACGCGAAGTGGCGCACGTTGTTCGTCACCAGGGCGCGTCTCTCGCTCGCAGCCACTTCGAGCAGCGACCGATCATCGATGCCCTCTATTCCCAGCTCGGCGACGGCGACCGCATCCCGACCCCCGGCCCGTAGCCGTGCACAGACCTCGGGCGAGTAGTGCTCGTCGAGCAGCAGCCTCACTCGCCGAGGACTTGCTGCGACCGTTCCCACCGCGCGCGCTCGCGCTGCTCGAACTCCCGCTCCTCGGCGGCGTACGCGTCCACCTCATCCTTGAAGTCCGCGTAGTAGTCGATGACCGCTCTCACCTGCCGGGGCGGTAAGCCCAGAAAATCGGCGGCGGCGTCCGGGTCGTTGCCCGAAGCGCGAATCGTGCCGAGCACCTGCCATACGTAGAGACGCGTCCCGATCAAGGCCGGCCGACGGCGATCGGCGTCCCCGCGGAAGTGGATGAGCGGATGCCGGTCGGTGTGGGCGCCCTCGAAGAGCAGCCGGTCCGCCACGCGGTTGCGGGATTTGGACAGCTCGCGAGCACGGGCGTCCAACAGCTCGAGCGTTCGCGGCGAGAGGCGGAAGGTCCGCTGGACCGAGGGGCCGTCACCAGTGTGAGTAGCCATGTGACCCACTGTAGTGCGACTGGGGTCGCCCGGGGGCGCCCTGGAACCAATGGGCGGTGAGCGCTAGCAGCCGAGCGGGACGTCCAGCCGCCTGGCGGGGCGCCCGTGCTCGTAGTGCCACCACTCGCGCGGGTAGTTCTCGAACCCGCGGGCGGCCATCGAGCGCACGAGCAGGCGCCGGTTGTGCAGCACGCTTCCGTGGGCGTTCTCGGTGCTCGCGCGCGGGCTGAAGGTGTCGTACGCGGTGCCCATGTTCACCTCGCGGCCGCTGGCGAGCCGCACCAGCGTGAGGTCCACCGCGCGGCCCTCGTTGTGTCGGCTCCGGGCGGCGATGTAGCCGTTCAGCAGGTGCTCGTTGCCGGTTCGTCGCGCCCAGCGCACCATGTCGCGGCTGGCGCGGGCCGGACGGTAGGCGTCGAAGACCTTGAGGCCGAGGCCGCGCTTTCGCAGGTCACGCTGGACGGCGGCAAGCGACCGCGCCGCGGGGCGCAGCAGGTAGGCGTACGGGGGCCGGCAGTAGCCGTCGAGTGGGCGCCCGGTGAAGTTGCGGCGAGTGGCGTAGCGGATGTCGAGATGCACGGAGGGCGCCAGCGCACGGATGCGCCTGAGCCCCGCGCGTTCCAGCGCGGTGTCGGTGCGCGTCGACGCGCCCTCGCCCGGACCAGGAGGCGGCTCCTCCTTCGGCGCGCCGCATCCGTGGTGCCCGGCTTCGGGAGAGTCAGGCTCCTCGGGGTGGCACGCGGCCGCGGGCTCGTGGGCGAGCGACCAGATCGCCGCGATGCACGCGAGTAGCAGGAGGCGAGCGGTCACCTCTCGGACGGTACGCGGCCGCGTGCTGCCGCGCAACTGACGCGCCCACCGGCGGGACGCGCCGACCAGGTCTACCCGACCGGCGCACGAACGCTGCAGGACCGTATGGCCAACGCGATGGCTGCCTACGCGGGGTAGCAGGTCCGGGCGAAAGTTCCGGCTGGAATCGACGCCGCCGAAACAGGCAGAGCTCGAGGACGGGTGTACTAACGCGCCCCCGCGAGCCCGGCTGACGAGCGCCGGCCGGCGAGGCTGATTACGCCGGCACGGTCGCCGGCGGCGGCCCGGCAGGTTGCCGCGGCCTCTGCCGCGATCGTGGGCCAGGGCGGCCCCGGCCGGGCCAGTCCGAACCCCTGGCCGTAGCCCACGCCGAGGTCAGCGAGGGTCCGCAGCTCTTCGAGGCTCTCGATCCCCTCGGCGCACAGCTCAGCGCCGGTGCTCGAGGCGAAGCTGACAAACGACTCGACCAGCGCGAGCTTCGCGCGGTCGAGGTGGATGCCCTGGATGAGCGCGCGGTCGAGCTTGATCAGCTCGGCGCCCATCCGCATCACCTGCTGGAGACCGGCGTAGCCCGCCCCGGCGTCGTCGACCGCCACCCGCGCCCCGCGCTCGCGAGCGGTGGCGAGCGCGCTCTGCAGGGCGGCGTCGTCGGCCACCTGCTCGTGCTCGGTGATCTCGATCACGCAGCTCGTCAGATCGCCCGACACGACCTCGCGAACCTCCGGCGAGAGCAGCGCGGAGGGGCTCACGTTCACCGACAGGTAGGTGCCCGGCGGGCGGTCGGGTGCCGCCAGGGCCGCCCGGAGCGCCGCCGCCTCCAGGCGCGCTCCCAGGCCGAAGCGGTGGGCCTGCGCGAACCACCACGACGGTGGTCGCTCCGAGCGGCCGGCGAACCTCGCCAGTGCTTCGTAACCGGCGACCTCGCCGGAGCGGAGATCCACGATCGGCTGGAAGACCGGCGTGATCGCGTTGGGAGCTTCGAGCAGGCTGCCGAACTCGGCGCGCTGCTCTTCGGTGACCACGAGCACGTGCTCGGGGTCGTAGAGGCGGGCCTGGCCGCGCCCGCTCGTCTTCGACCAGTACAGCGACCCGTCGGCGAGCTGGACCAGCGCGGGCCCGGTGCGGGCGTCGGATGGATAGCAGGCGATCCCGGCCGAGCACGTGAGCTCGTAGCCGTAGAGGTCGAGGCTCGCTATCGCCGCGCGGGCCGCCTCGCACAGCGCGAGCGCCCGCTGTCCATCCGTGTTGGGCAGCACCACGGCGAACTCGTCTCCCCCGAGCCGCGCGGCGTAGCCGATGCCTCTCATGGCGTCGCTCAAGCGCGCACCCACCGACCTCAGCACGTCGTCGCCGAAGGGATGCCCACGCGCGTCGTTGAGGCGCTTGAAGTGGTCTATGTCGAGCACCACGAGCCCCACGCTCGTGCCGGAGTCCTGTGCCAGCTCGATCTCGTGCGCGAGGATCTGCTGGAACTGCCGGTGGTTGGCGAGCCCCGTGAGCGGATCCTCGAGCGCGAGCGACTCCAGGCGCCGATGCTTCTCCTCCAGCTCGCCGGCCATGGCGTCGAAGTCACGGGCAAGCAGCCCGAGCTCGTCCCCGCGCGTCCAGTCGAGCCGGGCCCCGAGCTCACCGTCCTTGATGCGCTGGGTGACCACTCGCAGCCGGTGCAGCGGACGAAAGATTCCACGCCCGAGCACGAGTGCGGTGAACGCCGTGAAGGCCAGCAGGAGGCCCGTGAGGATCAAGGCGAAGCGGCGCGAGCGACTCGCGACGGCGGCGTCGTGCGGGCTCAGGTCGTAGGCGAGCTCCAGGCCGCGAACGCCCGGCGGACCACCCACCACGGGCATTGTGAGCGTGAGCAGGTGACGATCTCCATCGTTCACCTCTCCCTGTGCCACCTCGCTCAGGCCGGTGCCCCGTGCGGCGCGGAAGTCGCTGTCCACGAGCGAAGCGTCGGTTGAGGCGAGCCGCACGAGCCGACCGTCTCTCGAGCCCACCACGCTTGCGCGCGCCAAGCCTCGCTGGCGCTCGTCCAGCGCCTCGGTCATCTGCTCCAGTTCGTCGGCATCCGCGGGTGCACGCCTCAGCTCCTGCTCAAAGCCCCGGCCGACGGCGAGGAGCACCTCCGCCGAGGCCTCCCGATAGGCTCCGGCCAGCTCCTCCCCCGAGCTGTCGCTCGCGACCCACGCGCACGCGGCAGCGCCCACGAGGAGCGCGAGGCTGACCTGTACCCGAAGGGTCCTGAGCGCGCGACCCGCCCTTCCCACACGCCGCTGCATTGCCGAGTCCATGGCTGCGATTGCCATCGACAACGCGGAGGCGCCAACTTGAGCGCGTGGGGCCGAATGGACGGATGTTGCGCCCGCGGGAAACCGCTGCTGAGCGCGGGAAACGCGGCGAGGCGGGCGGCGTAGCTCTCGCCGCCCGCCTCTGATCCTTCAGCGCGTGGCTAGCGGATACGAACCCTGATCGCGTGTGGGTCCGGCGGGGTGCCGAGCGTCGACGGGGGCACGGGGGCGACCGCCTTCAGCTTACCGGTCTTGCCGCCCTGGCCGATGTCGATCACGCCCACGCCGGGTGTGTTGCCGATCGCATCGTGGCCGCCTGACTGAGGCTGCGGCCCCCGCAGCGACGCGAACATGAACTTGGCGTCCGGGCTCAGGTCGAACAGGTCCGGTGCCGGATCCGAGCTCACGGGTCCCGCCAGCTCGAACGTGCCGAGCACCCTGTCCTTGCGCGTGTCGAGCACGGTCACGTCGTTCTGCGCGCGGTCACCCCACCAGAGGTACTTGTCGCGCTTGCTCGAGTTGGACACCGCGTGCGCGTCGACCACGCCCTCGGAGTCGCGCGTGTACACGAGCCGGGCCGGCGGCGTGTTCGGCGGGTTGGGCGTCGCGTCGAACCCGGAGAGGTCGAACGCATACACGTCGTGGCTGTAGGGATCGCCAGGAGCGCCCGCACCCGAGTTCACGTACATCTTGCCGCTGGCCTCGAACTCGCCGCAGCCGTTGTCGTCGACCTGATTCTTGTCGTACTCGGCCACGATTGCCATCGGCGTCTGGTTGTGGTCCACGACGAACATGCCGCCGCCGCGCAGCGTCACGAACGTGACCCGGCCGTCCTCGGTGGTGCGGGGGCAGATCGGCGCGTTGTCGGGCCGGATGTCCGGGCTTTCCTTCGGCACTCCGTTGGGGGTCGTGCCAACCGCCAGGCCGAGCGTGGCCTGCGGCTCGAGCTGGAAGCTGTTGCTCGCGTAGTCCGTGCGGATGCGCGCGAGCTGCTTGCCGTTCTGGTTGGCCACGATCAGGTGGCCCTGGTCAGGCGTGGGCCAGGCGGCGTGCGCCTGAGCACCCACGTCGATGCAGTCGAGCATCGCGCGGGTGGCCGTGTCCATGAAGAGCACGTGGCCCGTCGCCACCCAGGCTATGGCCGCGTCGGTCGCGTTCGCGTCGTTCTCGGCGCCGTTGAAGACGACCATGTGGGGACGCCGTGGGCGGGTGCCGGTTCGTGCCAGGCACAGGTCGCTGGCCTCTCCACCGAGGTCGATCGACTCCGGTCGCGCCGCTGAGGGATTTCGCCGCGTCAGCTGCGGACCGTCGAAGATGTGAAGCACCCCCCCGTAGCCGGGGCGCGAGTCCTGCTGATCGATCGTCCATACCTCGAAGCCCTTCTTGCCCTGGCCGGGAGGCTTCGAGCTGCCTGCCTTGCCCGCGAGCGCCACGGCGGTCGCGATCAGCGTTGCGCTCAGGGCGGCGACGGCCAGCACCAGCGTCAATCTGCCTCTCGTCATCGAATACCTCCCGATCACCTGCGATTGCTTCGCGTTTTTTGCCCGCATTGTTCCTATCTTCGGCGCTTTCGACGCCCCGCCCAGATTCCCTCACGCCACCCGGACAGATGGCGAAATCGCTGCGGGTCAGGATACCCCGAGGAGCGCCAGGAGCGATCCTCGTCGATCACCTCGGTGCCCAGCGCCTCGGCCTTCGCCAGCTTCGAGCCGGGATCCGCGCCGGCCAGCTGCTCGCGACACATCCGGTTGAGCAGGGCGATCCCTTCCGCGACGGGCAGCCGCTTGATACAACGCATCATCGCGCGCCGCTTACCAGCGTCCCTGTCCCGGCCGGTATAGGCACGCGGTCATCAACCCCGTTGCCATCCACGTCGCCAACCGCGTCACGCGCTCAGCGTCAGCTTCCGCGGCCCTTGCCTGAAGCCCACCTCCACGAGCAGCCCCTCTACCGCCGAGCCCACCACGGGCTCGCCGTCGAAGCGCTCGAGCGCCAGGCGCTTGAGCCGCCCGCGGCGCACATGGTCGGCCAGCGCCTCGAGCGCGTCAAGCAGCCACGACTCCGGATCACCTCCCGCGGCGAACGGGTCCCTCAGCGCCACCAGCCCCTTGCCCCCGCGCTCCAGGTACAGGACGGGTAGAGCGTCGACGGTCACCACGTACGCGCCCGGCACCCGCGACGGCCGCCGCCCGGACGCCTCGAGGTCATCACGCTTCGGCCACGGCAGCGACGCGCCGTAGGGATTGGCGGGGTCGGTCGCCGCCAGCACGAGCGGCCCCGCGGGCTCGTCCGAGCGCAACCCGCGCAGCTGCTCCACCGCTCCGCTCAGGGCGAACTGCGCGCCTCCCAGGCCCTCGACGAAGTACCCGCGCCGAGCCGTGCCCAGCGTCTCGAGGTTCACGAGCTCCCCGTAGAGGGAGGAGAAGCCGCCGGGGATGCCCTCGGCCAGCACGGTCTCGCGCGTGACGATGCCGTAGCGCTCGAGCATGAGCTCGGCCTGGGCGCGGAGCCGGGGGCCGTGCGCCGGGGGGTCGGAGAACAGACCCGAGGTGAGCGACCACCGGCCCTGGATCTGCGGCGCCGCCGGGCGCCGGCGGCGCGCGAAGCGGCGGCCGCGGTCCCGCTCGGAACGCGCGAGCGAGAGCCGCGGCGCCCGCAACGGCGCCCACGCGTCGTTTGTCACCTCGCCCGCCCAGACGAGATCCCACAACGCCTCCTGCAACTCCACCGGCTCGACCGCGGCGCCGCCCGCCTCGGTCACGTCCACGAGCAGATCGGTCCAGAACGAGGCGCCCCGTGCGAGACGCTCGCGAACCGCGGTGTGGACCGGCTCGGCCGGCGAGTCACCCTTGAACGGCGGTGGGCCCAGCCAGCGCGCGTCGTCACGGAAGTAGAGGGCGACCTTCCCCGACGAGCGCCCGAGCGATCCGGCTCCGATCCATACGAGCTCCCCGCCCGCGCACAGGCTGTCCATCCACGCCGGCGAGTAGGCGCCCACGCGCCGCGGCAGCACGTCGCGCTCCCACACCTCCGGCGCGAGCGCCAGGCCCTGGAGCGGCACGAGCACCTCGCGCAGCCGGTCGATGCCGGCGCCGCCCGCCGGCGCCACGTCCACCCCCTGCCAGGTGGGAAGCAGCCGGGCCAGCGCCTGCTGGTCGGCGGGCTCCACCTCCTTGCGCAGCGAGGCGAGCGACGCCCGCCGCAGCCGCCGCAGCACCTCGGGATCGCACCACTCGCGCTCCGTGCCGCCGGGCCGCAGCTCGCCGCGCACCAGCACGCCCTCGCGCTCCAGCTCGCGCAGTGGCGCCGACACGTCCACCCGGTAGCGCTCGGCCGGCTCGCGCGTGGTGAAGGGGCCGTGGGTGCGGGCGTAGCGGCGCAGCACGCGTAGAAGCGGATCCTCGACCGTGGCGAGGAACACCGCGGGCAGGCCGCCGGGCGGCACGGCTCCGAAGGCGTCGCGGTACATCCCCGCGTCCTCGGCGGCGATGAAGCGCTCCTCGCCGCCGATCCGCATGGCCACCGCGCGACGCTCCCTCGACAGCTCGTCGAGCATGCGCCGGGCCGACACCGCGTCGAGGCAGCGTGCCTGCGCCTCGTCCACGGTCAGGTCCCCGAGGCCGCGCAGCACGTCGTGCAGGGCGTCGGCATTGGCCGCCCGGGTGCGCTCGCTCACGCGCTGAAGGTCGGCCTCCACCTCCTCCAGCGCCGCCGGATCGAGCAGCTCGCGCAGCTCCTCCTGGCCGAGCAGCTCGCGCAGCAGGTCGCGATCGAGCGAGAGGGCGGCCGCGCGGCGTTCCGCGTTGGGCGTGTCGCCCTCGTACATGTAGGTGGCCACGTAGTCGAACAGCAGCGAGGACGCGAACGGCGACGCCCGCTGGGTCTCCACCTCCACGAGCGACAGCTCGCGCCGGTGCAGCCCGCGCAGCAGCTCCTGCAGGCCCGGCAGGTCGAGCACGTCGCGCAGGCACTCGCGGTAGGTTTCGAGCACGATCGGGAACTGGCCGTAGCGCTTGGCCACCTCGAGCAGCGACTGCGCCTTGAGGCGCTGCTGCCACAGCGGCGTGCGCTTGCCCGGGTAGGCACGGGGCAGGAGCAGCGCGCGCGAGGCGTTCTCCCGGAAGCGCGCGCCGAACAGCGCCGAAGAGCCGAGCTCGCGCACCACGAGCTCCTCGATCTCCTCGGGATCGACGAGCACGAGGTCGGCACCGGGCGGCTCGTCGGCGTCGGGGAGGTGCACGATGATGCCGTCGTCCGACCATATCGTGTCGGCCTCGAGGCCGAACTCGTCGCGGATGCGGGCCGTCATCGCCAGGCCCCAGGCCGCGTGCACGCGCCCGCCGAAGGGTGAGAGCACGCACAGGCGCCAGTCGCCGATCTCGTCGCGGAAGCGCTCCACC
>JAUJNF010000017.1 GCA_030446485.1 Thermoleophilaceae bacterium
AGAAGTTCGGCACGATCTCGCCGAAGCCGAGGGTGACGATCGCCAGGTAGTCGCCCCGCAGCCGAAGGGTGGGGAACCCGAGGATCGCACCCCAAAGCGCGGTGAACGCCGCGCCGACGACCATCAGCAGGAAGAACGAGACGTGGATTCCCGGCACCGACGGGTCGACGCTGCTCAACAGGTGGAAGTTCACTTGGGTGAAGTGCCCCGACGCGAGCCACCCCATCACGTAGGCGCCGATCGCCCAGAACGCCACGTATCCGAGGTCGAGCAGGCCGGCGAAGCCCACCACGATGTTCAGCCCGAGCGCCATGACCACGTAGGCCAGGGCCAGGATGCAGTCGTCGACGAAGCCGTCGAGTGGCGGCCGCAGCAGCGGGAAGATGGCCACGATGGCGATCACCACCGCGCCGGTAACCAGGTTGGCGTGGCGCCAGCTGCGAAAGTCCTGAATGGCGCTCATCCGGCCTCTCGGGTCTCCTCGCCGATCAGGCCCTGCGGCCGGAAGATCATGATCACCACGAGGTAGGCGAACACCACCGCCGGTGTCCATTCGTTGCCGATGCGGTCATCGGAGACCTGCTGGATGACCCCGATGATCAGCCCGCCGATGACCGCGCCCTTGAGGTTGCCGATGCCGCCCATCACCGCCGCGGTGAAGGCGATCAGGCCGGCGGTGAAGCCCTGGAAGAACCAGACCTGAGTCTGGTAGAGGGCGTAGATGAGGCCGGCGGCGCCGGCCAGGAGGCCGCCGAGAAGGAAGGTGAGGGAGATGGTGGTGTCCACGTTTATGCCCATCAGGCGAGCCGCCTCGGGGTCCTGGGCTGTGGCGCGCATGGCCTTGCCCAGTCGGCTGCGGTTGATGAAGGCGGTGAGGAGGATCACGAGTGGGATCGTGACCCCCACGGCCATCAGGTCGCCGCGGGAGAAGTTGAGCCCGACGACGGAGAAGACCACGTCACCCTGGCGAAGGAGGTCGGGCACGCCCTTCTGGGAGCCGCCGAGCCAGAGGATTCCGACGTTCTGGAGGATGAAGGAGACGCCCACCGCCGTGATCAGCGGCGCCAGCTTTGGCGCGCCCCGCAAGGGTCTGTAGGCCACCCGCTCGATCATCACGTTGAGCGTGCCGCTGGCCACCATCGCTACGAGCAGGCTGACGAACAGCCCTCCCACCAGGCCCAGCGGGCCCGTGGTGAGGGCGAGGCCCAGCGTGCCCCAGAGGCCGAAGGCCACGAACGAGCCGATCATGAAGATCTCGCCGTGGGCGAAGTTGATCAGCTCGATGATCCCGTAGACCAGCGTGTAGCCGAGGGCGATGAGCGCCCAGATCGCCCCGTTCGAGACGCCGGCGATCAGGTTGTTGCCGAGCCTCGTCAGATCCCCGTCCGACGCGAGGTCCGAGATCCCGTGGTACGCCGGGACCGCGATGAGCACGGCGATGAGCCCGTACTTCGAGAGGAACTCCCGCACGGCCTCCGACCGGTCGGGCCGGACCTGACGAGAGGGAAGTGTCGCTGCTTCCCAGCTGGGATCTCAGGGTGGAAAGGACGGGGGCGGGCCGCTTGGGCCCGCCCCCGCTCACTCTCGGGTCTAGCGGGTGATCAGCCCCCCTCGGCCTTGATCACCTTGTCGAACGTGAGCTCGCCGCCCTCGATCTTGTAGAGACCGTAGTCGGTGAGCGTGGTGTCGCCGTTCTCGTCGATGTCGTAGGTGCCGAGAACGCTCTGGCGGCCCTTCGTCTTGTTGAGCAACTGATCCAGCACCGCGTTGCGGTCGCCGGCCTTGTCGCCGGCCGCCTTGAGCGTGTCGAGCGCCAGCTTCATCGTCTCGTACCCATAGATGGCGTACGGGTCGGGCTGGCCACCGCCGTACTCGGCCTTGAAGGCGTCGAAGAACTCCGCCGCCTCGGCGATGCCCTGCTTCTCGAACTCCTCCGGGCTGAGCGTGGCCACTGTGACCTTGGTCCGGGCGCCCACATCCTTGGGGATGCCACCTTCCTTCGGGTCGGTGAACGCCGCCTCGGCCACCCCGTCAGGCCCGTAGAGCTTGATGTTGGGCTGGGCCGCGGCCACGTCCTTGAACACCTGGACGTAGTTCTCGCCGGTCACGCCGCTGCCCACGAAGCAGTCGGCCGTGATCGATGACGCCGCGGAACGGTAGTTCGGTGCGTTCTTGTCGGTTCCGTCATTGCCCGCCACGGTGAGCCCGAGCTCCTTGGCTGAAGCCTCGACGTTCTTCGCCAGGCCCGCGCCATAGGTGCTCTTGTCGTTGAAGATGTGGACGCTCTTGCAGCCGTCCTCCTTCATCGTGGTGGCCAGCGCCGCACCCTGGATGGTGTCCTTGGGCACGATGCGCGCGTACGTGCGCTTGCCGGTCGGGTAGTACTTGTCGGGCTCGCCGGGGTCCGCGCCGGCCTCGTCCGTCGTGAGTCCCACGGCGGTGTTCGAGGGGCTGATCTGCGGGATCCCGGCCTTGTTGAGGATCGGCAGCGACACCTTCGTACCACCGGAGTTGAACTCGCCGAGGTAGAAGATCGTGGACTTGTCCTGAACCGCCTTGCGGGCGTTGTCAGCGGTCTGTCCCTCGTCGGCCGTGCCCGGGTTCTGCGCGGTGGAGTCGTCGAGCGACACGTACTTGATGTTGAACTTGCCGACCTTGTTGCCCACCTGTTGCAGAGCGAGCTTCTCGCCGTTGATCACGGCCTCCGACTGCTCTTGGGACGTGCCCTGGAGCGGGAGGCTCGAGTAGATGGTGAGCTCGGTGCCCTCGACCGCGCCACCACCGCCGCCGCTTCCGCCACCGCCGCCACCGTTGTCCTCACCGCATGCCGCGACGGTCGTGCCCATCGCCAGGGCCCCGGCGATGCACGCCACGAGCCTGTAGTTACCGAATCGCAAAGCTTTCCCTCCTCGAAGAAACACCGGATTTGCGCGGCACAATACTCCTAGCGGTCATCGACGCAAGCCAGACCGCCGATCCGGGCAGATTGTGTCACCGCGCCGCGGGCTTGTGAAGGGACAACCGTACGGCCGCGCTGCCCACTCGACTCTAAGTATCTTGGCCGCGTGCGGGTCGGCATCCTCACCGGCGGCGGCGACTGCCCCGGGCTGAACGCCGTGATCCGCGCCGTCGTCCGCAGGGGCATCGACGGCCACGGGCACGCCATCGTCGGCTTCCGCGACGGCTGGCGGGGGCCCCTCGAGCGAGATTGCGAGAAGCTCACCATCGAGTCGACACGGGGCATCCTCCCGCGCGGCGGCACGATCCTCCGCTCCTCGCGGACCAACCCCCTGGGGCGTGAGGGTGGGGCGGATCGGGTCCGCGAGAACATGGCCGCACTCGAGCTCGACGGGCTGATCGCGGTCGGCGGCGAGGACACGCTGGGTGCCGCCTCGAAGCTGTACGAGGCCGGCCTGCCGGTGCTGGGCGTGCCCAAGACGATCGACAACGACCTCGGCGGCACCGACGTGACCTTCGGGTTCGACACCGCCGTTCACGTGGCCACCGAGGCCATCGACCGCCTGCACACCACCGCCGAGAGCCACAACCGCATCCTCATCGTCGAGGTGATGGGCCGCCACGCCGGGTGGATCGCGCTCCACTCCGGCATTGCCGGCGGCGCGGACGTGATCCTGATCCCCGAGCGGCCCTTCGACATCGACGAGGTCTGCCGCCTCCTGCGCCGCCGCCACGAGCGCGGGCGCTTCTTCTCGATAGTCGTGGTGGCGGAGGGTGCCGTGCCGCTCGCGGGCACGATGGAGACGGTGGCGGGCGAGCCGGACGAGTTCGGTCACGAGCGCCTCGGGGGAGTCGGTCAGCGACTCGAGCGGGAGGTCGCGAGCCGCACCGGGTTCGAGGCCCGGGCGACGGTGCTCGGACACGTGCAGCGCGGCGGCACGCCTACCGCCTACGACCGCGTGCTGGCCACGCGCCTGGGCCTTGCCGCGATCGACGCGGCCGATGCCGGCCGCTGGGGCACCATGCCGGCGCTGCGCTCGACGCGCATCGAGCTCGTGCCGCTCGCGGAGGCGGTCCGAGAGCTGCGGCTGGTGCCGGACGAGGACTACGCCGAAGCCGAGGCGTTCTTCGGCTGAGTGGCAGTAGTCAGTTGGCCGCGGCCG
Organism: Thermoleophilaceae bacterium; assembly: GCA_030446485.1. GTDB lineage: Bacteria > Actinomycetota > Thermoleophilia > Solirubrobacterales > Thermoleophilaceae > JAUJNF01. The sequence continues at coordinate 4,122 of JAUJNF010000017.1, forward strand.
GCATCCTGCCGCTGCTCTGAACGGGGCGGCGCCCGAGCGGCTATTCGCGCCCGAGCTGCTCCTTCAGGAAGGGCATCACCGTGCGAGCCGTGACGGCGGCCAGCGTGATCGCGATCGTGATGAGGAAGGCGTCGATGGCCTTGACTCCGAAGGACCACGCGGCCATCCACACGAGCAGCCCGGCGGTGAAGGCGATGACCACGCCCATGGTCAGCCCCCGCGCCGCTCGGCGATGGCGGAGCGCACCTTGGTGACCCCGTTGAAGGCGCTCCGCATGGCCCGTTCGGCCGGGGAGTCCCTGGGGGGCATCATGCCCAGCCCGCGGGCCACCTCCATGGCGTCGAAGTACGCGATCACCCGGACGATGCGGCCCTCGGTGTCCAGCTCGATCCAGTCGACGGTGCGCACCTCGACCCGCCGGCGGGTGGCCTCGATGCCCTGGAACGGTGAGCCGCTGTGGGTGCCCGACCAGCGCCACCGCACCGCGGCGGTCGACTCCCCGCCCACGACGTCCTCGATCACCAGCTCGTAGTCGGGGAAGGCGGCGAACATCTCCTCGAACAGGGCGCGGTACTCGTCCGGACCGCGCAGGATGCCGACCGGCACGATGTCGGCCACCACCTCGGGTGAGCGGAGCGCCTCCGCCCGGTCGAGGTCCTTCGCGGCCAGGGCCTCGAAGTAGCTGCGCGCGACGTCCGCGGCGGTGCGGGTGGCGGTGGTGTCGGCGGTGGCCACGGACGGGCACCCTACCAACGGACACACGCGGCGGCGCGGACCGCCAAGCCCTCGCGGCGCTCAGTCGAGCGCCCGCGCGAGCTCGGTCACGAGCTCGCGCACGGCGTCGGGGCCGCCCTCGCCGGCGGCCCGCACCACCCGCGTGCCGACGATCACCCCATCGGCGATCTCGGCCACCTGCCGGGCGTGCTCCGCTGTGGACACGCCGAAGCCCACGGCCACCGGCACGTCGGTCACGGCCCGTACGCGGGCCACCACGTCGGGTAGCTCCGGCGGAAGCGCGGCGCGCTCCCCAGTGGTTCCCCTCAGCGAGACGGTGTACACGAAGCCGCGCGCCTCCGCCCCGATCTCGGCCAGGCGCTCGGCGGTGGTGGTCGGGGCCACGAGCGGGATGAGGTCGAGGCCGCTGTCGTCGCACGCGGCACGGAGCGGCCCCGCCTCGTCGTGCGGCAGGTCGGGCACGATCAGGCCGGCGGCGCCCGCCCCGGCCGCGCGGGCAGCAAAGGCCTCGGGGCCGTCGGAGAGCACGACGTTGGCATAGACCATCAGCACCACGGGCAGGCGCCTGCTGACCGTCTCGCACACGTCGAGCACACCGTCGAGCGTGGCGCCCGCGGCGAGGGCGCGCGAGCCCGCGTCGTGGATCACCGGCCCGTCGGCGAGGGGGTCCGAGAAGGGGACGCCGAGCTCGATCACGTCGGCTCCCGCGTCGGCGCAGGCCTCGCCCACCGCACGCGAGGCCTCGAGGTCGGGGAAGCCTCCCATGATGTAGGGCATGAGGGCCGCCCGCCTGCCGTGGCCCTCGAACGCCGCGGCGATTCGCGTAGCGGCGGCGGCTGTCGCCGGGTCGGCGCTCACGGGACGCTGCGGCGCGGCGGCTGCTCAGTCAAGCGCCAGGACCTCGGACAGGTCCTTGTCCCCGCGCCCGGAGAGGGTGACGAGGTCGAGCTCGCCGGCCGGATTGGCAAGCACCCACGCCAGCGCGTGGGCCGGCTCGAGGGCGGGAATGATCCCCTCGAGCTTCGAGAAGCGCCGGAAGGCGGCCACGGCGTCCGCGTCGTCGACCGCCTCGTAGCGCACCCGGCCCGTGTCGCGCAGGTGCGCGTGCTCGGGCCCAGAGCCCGGGTAGTCGAGCCCCGCGGAGACCGAGTGGGCCTCCACGATCTGGCCGTCGACGTCCTGCAGCACGGCCGACATCGATCCGTGGAGGATGCCGCGCGCGCCGGTGGTGAGCGGCGCCCCGTGGCGTCCGGACGCCACCCCGTCGCCCCCGGCCTCGACGCCGACGAGCTCCACCTCGTCGTCGGCCAGGAAGGCGGCGAAGGTGCCGATCGCGTTCGAGCCGCCGCCGACGCAGGCGATCACACGGTCCGGCAGGCGCCCCGCCGCCTCGAGCACCTGGGCGCGGGCCTCGTCCCCGATCGGCCGGTTGAGGTCCCGCACTATGGCCGGGAAGGGAGCGGGGCCGACGGCCGAGCCGATCACGTAGTGAGTCTCCTCCACGCTCGCCACCCAGTCCCGGATCGCCGCGCTGACCGCCTCCTTGAGGGTGCGGGCGCCGGCGTCGACGCCCGCGACCTCGGTGCCCAGCAGCCGCATGCGCTCGACGTTCGGACGCTGGCGCCGCATGTCCTCGGTGCCCATGTACACGACGCACTCGAGCCCGAGCAGCGCGCACGCCGTGGCGGTGGCCACCCCGTGCTGGCCGGCGCCCGTCTCGGCGATGACGCGGCGCTTGCCCATGCGCTTCGCGAGCAGCGCCTGGCCGAGCGCGTTGTTGATCTTGTGCGCCCCGGTCAGCAGGAGGTCCTCGCGCTTGAGGTACACCGGCCGTCCGGCGGCCTCGGAGAAGCGCCGGGCCAGGTAGAGGGGCGTGGGCCGTCCGGCGTAGTCGCGCAGCAGCGCGTCGAGCTCGCTACCGAAGGCGGGATCCTCGCGGGCCGTCAGCCACTCCCGCTCGAGCTCGTCGAGCGCGGGGATGAGGGTCTCGGGCACGTAGCGGCCGCCGTAGGGGCCGAAGCGCCGCTCGACGCCCGGCCTGGTCCCGACGGCGGTCACGCAGCGGTCTCCTGGGGAGCGGATGACGTGCGCGGGGGCGTGGGCGCATCAGCCGCCTCAACCGCCCGGAAGAACGCCGTCAGCCGGCCCTGGTCCTTGCGCCCCGGCGACGCCTCGGTGCCGGTGGCCACGTCGACGGCAAAGGGCCGCGTGGCCGCTATGGCCTCCCCGACGTTGTCGGCAGTCAGGCCCCCGGAGACGATCAGGGGCACCGACTTCCTGCGCTTCCCGGCGAGCTCCCACGCGAAGGTCTCCCCGGTGCCGCCCGGCAGGCCCGTGACGTGGGTGTCCAGCAGCTGATAGTCGACGTGGAACGCGCGCAGCGCCTGCACCGACGCCGAGTCGCGCACGCGCGCGGCCTTGATCACACGGCAGCCGGTGCGCCGCGCGGCCTCGGCGCAGTAGGACGGGCCCTCGTCGCCGTGCAGCTGCAGCAGCGACAGCGCCGACAGCTCGGCCGTGCGGGCCAGCTCGTCGAGCGGCTCGTTCACAAAGACGCCCGCGACCTCGACTCGCCGGCGCATCGAGGGGCCGATCTGGGTCGCGACCAGCGGGTCGCAGGCGCGCGGGCTCGGGCGGTGGAAGATCAGACCGATCGCCCAGGCGCCCAGGTCGGCAGCGCGCTCGGCGTCCTCGAGGTTGGTCACGCCGCAGATCTTGATCCGCGTCATGGGAAGCGATGGTAGAGCGGGGTCGGCGGCCGGGGGCCGGGAGTTGGCCAACTGCCAACTGCCAACTGCCAACCGCGAAGCGCTCCTACGGCTGCGGGAACAGGTCCTCGGGGGAGGGCGGCAGGCCGCCCTCGCTCTCGGGCGCCGCCTCGAGCTCCTGTGGACGCTCGCCCAACCTCACCGTCGCGGTCTCGCGGTCCTCGTCGCGGAAGTACTCGACCTCCACCTCGTCACCCGGCTTGTTGTCCTCGATGGCCGCGGCCACGTCCTCGGGCTCCTTCACATCCCGGCCGTCGATCTTCACGATGATGTCCCCGCCGGCCACCACGTCCTCGGCGAGCGGGGTCTCGCCGGCCTTCAGACCCGCCTTGTCGGCCGGCCCGCCGGGCACGACCTGCTGGATGAGGGCGCCCTCGTCGGCCGGCAGGTTGAGGTCGTCGGCGACCTGCTTGGTCACCGGAGAGGTGGTCACCCCCAGGTAGGCCCGCTCGACCTTGCCGTCCTCCTTGAGCTGCGGGATCACCGTCTTCGCCGTGTCGATCGGCACCGCGAACCCGATGCCCACCGATCCCGCCCCGCCCCCGCCGGTGGCGATCTGCGAGTTGATTCCGATCACCCGCCCGCTGGCGTCGAGGAGCGGACCGCCGGAGTTGCCGGGGTTGATCGAGGCGTCGGTCTGGATGACGTTGTCGATGGAGAAGCCGTTGGGCGCCTGGATCTGGCGCTGTTGGGCCGAGACGATGCCGGTGGTGACGGTGCGGTCGAAGCCGAACGGGTTGCCGATCGCAATGGCCGGGTCGCCCACGCGCACGGCCTTGGAGTCGCCGAACGCAATCGGCCGGAGGTCGGTCTCGTTCGGATCGACCTTGATGACCGCGAGATCGGTGGACAGGTCCGTTCCGACCACCTCGGCGTCCACCTCGTCGTTCTCGCCGAAGCGGACCTGAACGTCGGTGGCGCCGTCCACCACGTGCGCGTTGGTGAGCAGGAAGCCGTCGTCGTCGAGCACGAACCCGGAGCCGGTGGCCGTGCCGCCGCGCTCCTCGGGGAAACCGAACGGAGAGGCGCTCGGCTGGTCCCGCTCGGCGGTGATGAAGGCCACGCCGGGACCGGTGCGGTCGTAGATCTCGCCCACGGTCATCGCGTCCTCACCGGAGTCGTCGTCGCCGTTCGAGCGGTCCTGGGCCACCGGGCGCGTGATGGGCGCCTGCTGCACGGTAGCCGGGCGCGACTCGTCCCCGCCCGTGTCGATCACGTCGAGGGTGATGAGCAGCGCCCCGAGGAGGACGGCGAGGAGGCCGCCGAGGGCGCCCGAGACCATGTGGGAGGTGCGCGACATGCTGGGGTACGTTTGTAGACCCGGTTCCTTAAGTGGCGGTAAGAGTGGGCGGGCGCAGGGTGCTCAACGCGCGCCGAGCCGCGGCGGCAGGGCCAGGTACCCGCGTACCCGCCCGAGGCGCCCACCGCGCGCGGTAAGGGCCCGCCGCAGGGCGCGCCGCGCCGAGCGCCCCGGCGGACGGGCTCCTGCGCGCGCGTAGCGCCCGTCGTTCAGCCGCCGCACGTAGCGCGCCGCTGCCGGTCCGGCCTCCTCGGCCAGCCGCCGTTCGAGCTCCGCCAGCGTCGTGCCCGGCTCGATCTCGTAGCGCAGACGCGACAGGGCGGCACGCAGCTCGTGCAGCGACGCGTCGGGGTCGGCGGCGATCCGCCGGCGAGCCCGCAGGCGGGCGCGAAGGAAGAAAAGCGCCGCGCCCGCCAGCGCCCCGAGACCGACCAGAGTCACCGCCGCGAGCCACGGTCGTCCCCCGCCACCGCCGCCGCCGGCCGCCGCTGTGCCGGTGTCCCCGGACTGCTCGAAGACCGGTCCGCCGGCATCGGGGTTCGGCTCCGAGGAATCGCGGTTGGCGGCGCTCTCGATGTCGGGGCCGCCCAGCTGGGACTCGGCGGGCGCCGACGACGGCGTGGGGTCGAATGGCACCCACCCGAGGTCCTCGAAGTACACCTCGACCCACGAGTGGGCGTCCAGGTCGCGCACCCGGTACTCGCCGGTCTCGCGGTTGTAGGAGCCGGGCGTGAAGCCGGCCGCCACGCGGGCGGAGATCCCGTTCATGCGCAGCATCAGGGCCATCGCGCCGGAGAACTGCTGGCAGTAGCCGCGGCGGTCCTCGAACAGGAACGCCGACAGCGGGTACTCCTGGCTCGGCGGCCGTTCGGTGTAGTCGTAGTTGCGCTGCAGGTGGGTCTCAATGCGCTTCACCACGTCATAGGTGGTCGCCTGCCCCACGGCCAGGCGCTGGGCCAGCTGGTAGACGGGGGCGTACGGGGAGTCCAGCAACTGCTGTTCGGCGGCCTGGGCGTCCGCCGGCGTGATCCCCGCTCCGGCGGTCACCACCTCGGGGGCGGGGCCGCGCGGGCGGCTTGCCGCCTCGTCGAGGTTCAGCGCGTTCTCCCCGGGGCGCGGGAGGGCGATCGTCAGGTATTGGTTGAAGTGGGCGTCGGTCGTCTCCCCCGCGGCGCGCATCTCCTTCGCGCTCGGATCCGGGACGTAGGACTGCACGCGGTAGGTGTCGCCTTCCTCCAGTGGCTCGTCGAGCTTGCGCACCGTGCCGTCGGCGCTGCCGGAGACGATCCCGGCCCCGGAGACGTCGAAGGTCGTCCCGGCTCCCACCACCAGGCTCGTGCGCAGCCCGCGCACCGTGAACCCGATCCGCTCCGCCCACTCCACGCGCGGTTCGTCGGGAAGCTCGAAGCTCAGCGGGGTGCGGTCGTTGGCGTCGGTGTGCAGCCAGTGCAGGCCGTCGAAGCGGTCGAGGGTCTCGGCCTTCCAGTAGTGGGCCTGCTTCGACTTGACGATCAGAAGCGTGCTCCCGTCACGCTGCCAGTCGATGGGCCCGTAGGTGTGGTTCCAGTTGAACGTCGCTCCTTCGTCGGCGCCGAACCATTGCCAGGAGCGGTAGTCGACCAGCGCGTCCGCGCGGTCTGCCCCTGCCGCCACCGGCAGCGCCAGGCCGCCGACGGCGAGCACCGCGCAGGCCGCGAGCAGTGCGTCCGGGCGCCGGACGCGCGGGAGCCATATCCACGCGGCGATGAGAAGGAACAGGATCAGGCCGCGGACGAGCCCCGCGCCGAAGTCGTGCTCGGTGGCCGCCACGCCGTAGAGCGTCACGAGCAGTACCAGCGAGAACGCCCTCAGCACTCCGGTATCGCGACCCGCCGGCCAGAACGCGAACGGCGCCGCCACCGCGCGCTCCCGCGGCGTGAGCAGCAGGATGGTGGGGGCGACCCATTCCTCGTTCCCCGCGTCGGGCCAGTTCACCGACGGGACGCCGGCGAGCCCGCGGTCGACGTTCTCGCCGAGCTCGCCCCAGTTCCGCCACCCCAGGAAGCGCACGGGCAGTCCGGCGGCCACCACGCCGGCGGCCAGGGTCGCTAGGACCAAGGCCGGGCGGACGAGGGTCGCGATGCGACCACGACCGGCGGTGAGCGCCAACGCGCCGCCGCCCGCGCAGGCGACGGCCACCACCACCAGCACGCGCCAGCTCGAGCTGTCCTCGACGAGCCCTGCCCAGTGGCCGGCGGCGAACGCGGCCAGCGCGCAGAATGTCGCCAGGCGGACCGGCAACGCAGCCGTCCAGGCACGCTCTCGGCCGGCGAGCGCCGCGGGCGCCCTCGGCCGCGCGATGCGCCCACGGAGGAGCCCGGTGGCCGGGGTGCTCAGGCCGCCGCCCTCCGGCTGGCCCTGCCGAGCCGGTAGCCCCCACAGCCGGCCACCGTGAAGGTGGCGCGCGTGGCGCCGGCGGACGAGGGCGTGACCAGGTAGCGCGCCGCCGCGGCGGCGCGGCGCAACCCCCGCCGGCGGCTCGGACCCCTCGGCCGCTGTCACCCACAGGATCGCTCCCCCGCGGCCGAGGCGGGCGAGCGCGGGAGCGGAGTCGACCGCCTCGACCAGCGCCAGGCGCGCATGGAGAGCCGGCCAGGGCCGGAGGTCGGGGGAAGGGCCGTCGCACGCCGGTCGCCCGGCAGCAGCACCGCGCACCCGCCGGACGCCGCCAGGTGCACCGCCAGCGACGCCGCGGCACGCACCGCGCTGTCGAGATCCTCCTCCGTGGCCGGGCGTCGCGCGTCGAGCACCACCAGCGGCCGCAGGTCCTCGTCGGCGACCATGCGCCGCTCGACCATCTCGCCGCTACGCGCCACGGTCGGCCAGTGGATGCGCGAGGCCGGCGCGCCCATTCGGTAGGGGCGCAGCGAGTCGAGCTCTGTCTCCGCCGCCGCGGACAGGAGCTGGCCGGCGTCGGCGATCCCTCCCGCCCCACCCCCGGCCGCGAGCTGCACGGGCTCGACGCGTGGCAGCACCAGCACCTCGCCGCCGGCCGAGTGCCGCTGCGCACGGCGAGCCCCAGCGGGTCGCGGATGACCATGGCGCTCGGCGCCAGCTCCCGGCGGCCACGGCGCGCGAAGCGCACGTCGATGCTCACGCGTCGCCCGCGGCGGCCGGCGAGGGGCAGCCGCGTGCCCGCAAGCGGCTCCACCAGCTCCCCGCCGGGCGCCGGCAGCGGGCCGGTGCGCACCTGGATCCGGATCGGGTAGGGCTGCTCTTCCTCCACCACCGAGCCGCCCAGCGTGCGCTCGACGCGCGCCCCGCCGAGCTCAGGGTCACCCATAGCGCGCTGCCGGCGCCGAGTATGAAGAGGGCGATGCCGGGCACGTACAGCGACAGGGTGTCGAAGGCGGCGGCCGCGGCGATGAGAAGCAGGCCGAAGGCGCCCGCCAGGAGCGCCCGGATCACCAGGCGGGAACTCGCGCCAGCGTGTCTCGCACCACGTCCTCACGCTCGCTTCCCGCCGCCTGGGGCCAGCAGCAGCCGGTGGGTGAGCACCGCGGGGCCAGAGCCTGGACGTCGTCGGGAGCACGTGGTCGCGCCCGTCGCGGCCAGCCCTTGGCGGCCTTCAGCAGCATCAGGCCCGCCCGCGGCGAGGCGCCCAGGTCCGTGCGCGGGTCCGAGCGGGTGGCCTCCAGCAGCGCGCCACGTAGCGGCGCAGCGCCTCGCTCGCGTACACCCCGGCGGCGGCGACCTGCGCGGCCAGGATCTCGGCCACGCCGGCCACCGGCTGCAGGTCGAGCACCCGGTCGCTCTCGGCGTGCGCGGCCAGCATCTCGGCCTCGTCGTGGGCGTTCGGGTAGCCGAGGCCCACGCGCACCATGAACCGGTCGAGCTGTGCCTCGGGCAGCGGGTAGGTGCCCTCGTACTCCACCGGGTTCTGGGTGGCGATCACGATGAACGGGCGCGCCAGCTCGTGGCTGTGCACGTCGACGGTCACGTGGCGCTCCTGCATGCACTCGAGCAGGCCCGACTGCGTCTTGGGCGACGCGCGGTTGACCTCGTCGACGATCACGACGTTGGCGAAGATCGGCCCGGGCCGGAACTCGAAGCGGTCCTCGCGCTGGTTGAAGACGTTGGTGCCCACCACGTCGGCGGGGAGAAGGTCGGCGGTGCACTGGATGCGGGCGAACTCGGCCCGGATCGAGCGCGCGATGGCCCGCGCCAGGGCGGTCTTGCCGACGCCCGGGTAGTCCTCGATCAGCACGTGACCTTCGGCCACGAGCCCCACGAGCACGTTGCGCAGCACCTCGTCCGGGACCTTGACCGCCTTCGACACGTTGGCCGCCAGACGCGCGCCCAGCTCGGCCACCGCCGGGGGGTCGAGGTCCGGCACGGTGGACACGGCGTCGATGTTAGGGATGGAGGTGCCTCGGCGAGCCCGCCTTACTCGTGATCCGGAACCGACGGGAGCGTCACCGGCAACCTGCCGGCACTGAGCCACGAGCTAGAACTCGACGGGCCGCGTGCCCGCCAGACAGCCCTCGCGGATCGTGGAGCGGTCGGAACTCATGGAAGCGGTTCTCCGTCATCGAGGGTGACTCGTTCAAAGAGTTCGAGGTGGCGACCGCCACCGTGCTCGTCGAGACCTCGACCGATCCTTGGCGTCGCGGGCGTTAGGCGCGGTACGGGTTTGGCGAGCCATTTGAGCCCTTGTGCCAATGCCGGTGAACGCGGATCACCCGGCCAAGGAGCTTCTTCAGCTCGATCTCGTCGATCTCGACTTTGACTGGACGCACCGCTGGTGTGTCTGCCCCGCCCTCCGCTCGGCCGGGGCGGAACATCGATTCTGGCGATCCGTCTGTGGCGCGTGCGCCTGTGTCTGTCGGCAGCGACGGAAAGTCGTCTTTCGCCGCACCGTGTTTCCGGCTCGATCGTCCGCTACCGCCAGCAAGCGATGCCGGCGCGCGCGCAACTGGCGTGCTGGCACGATTGCCGTGACCCTGCCAGCGCTGCGTATGGCCAAGCGGCGCTTGCCGAGATAGATGGCGGTGGAGGCAACGCCGCTGTCGTCTGTGGCAACGGCCGTGAAGCGGAAGTTGCCGCTGGCGCACCGCTGAGGAACGCCGTGAATCCGTAGGCGCGGACGGGTACGATCGACGTTCCCTCGCGCAGCCCTCGAACACGGCGACTGGCTTTCCGCTGTCTGGGTGACACCGTCACGATACGTGTACGTGATGCGATTGATCCACTGTCCGCCGGGGGGGCAGGTGGGTGGGGTAGTCAGGTAGTTGACCTGCTTCCCGTCACGAACGGTCGATCGTGCCTCAAGGGTGCCGCGCTCGCGTTTCGGCGCGCCCCCGTCGGGCGGGGTGCCGGGTAGCGGCGGAACATCTATGTCGATTGTGTTCTCGTTCACCCGCCCGCGCAGCACGACGCGCATGCCGCTCTCGCGGATCGTGACCAGCAGGATCTGTTCGTCCCGGTTGTTGAAGAAGATGATGTCGCTCGTGACGTATCGACCCGGCCCCGAAAAGCCCGTGTCGACCAGGATCTCGTCGATTCCAAGCTTGCTCTCGACCGGACAGGCGCTCGCCCCCGCCACGATCAGCACCGGGTCCGACGCCTCGCAGTAGGGCAGAGCAGAGGTGTCGAAGCGGCTGCCCTCGGCCAGCTCGATGTGCAAATGGCTGAAGGCCGGCGGCTTGCCTTCCGGATTGGCGGGATCGACGAAATCGATCGCAATCACACGCCCCGACGATGTCCCCGGTTTCTGCGTCGTGAATGTGTCGCTGTATGACTGCCGTGGAGCTTGGGCTGCCGCTGCCGGCGGCACGAGCCCCACTAGTAGCGTCACCAAAACGATTCTCCTGAAGTTTCTCATCGTCCCTCCGGGTCGACCTCGGGCGGCTTTATGGGCGCTGTTGCCGTCGCGGCAGTAGTTTACTGACCATGCGGCAACAGTCAAGCGGCTGTTAACGTCGCCGGCCGTGCCGGCCACCGCTACGCACTCAGCCGCGCCTCGACGGAGGCGCCGGCCCGACGAAGCGCGAGCGGAAATCCTGGCGGCACTGGCCGAGCTGCTGCAGGAGCAGCCAGCCTCCAGCGTTACGGTGAGCGCGGTCATGGACCGCACGACCATGTCTCGCAAGTCCTTCTGGGTGTACTACCGCGACCGCCACGATGCGATCACGCGCCTGGTTGCTCCGCTGCGCGAAGCAGGAGACGAGGTCATGGCGCAGGCTGCGCAGGAAGCCACTCCGGCCGCTGCGCTGCGTGCGGCGCTGCATGGCATTGGGCGGACGTATGCAGAGCACGGACGCCTCCTGCGTGCCTTAGCAGAGGCGTCACGGCTCGACCCCGAGGCTAACCGGGTCTGGGGTGAGTTCACCAAGCCCGTCGCGGACCGAGTCGCAGACCACATCCGCAACGGTCTGGCCGGAGTGCAGAGCGACGTACCCGACCCGGCCACGACCGCGCGGTTCCTGATCAGAATGAACCTCGCCGTCTTCTTCGACGAGCTTGTCGACGAGCCAAGGGCAGACCTAGACGACGTGGTCGACGCCCTGCTCGAGATATGGACTAGGACGCTCTTTCGCGCCACGCCAGCTGAGGTCGACAGGTAATGAACAAGGACCGAGTTCGCCGGGGGCCGATCTGTCGAGGCTATGCATGGGCGTCGAACCCGTCCCTCTTGAGCCCGCTCTCTACCGGACGGTTTTTCTCCCCGTAGGCCAGGCAGACCCACCGCAGTGGACCCCCGTCTTGAGCCGCAATCACCCCCAGCCACAGCGCAAGTGCCGGCGCGTTGTTCGAGCGGCAAGTCCGTCCAAAATCCGCTCGAGCCCATAAGAGAACGGTTCAGTACCGGCCATGGCGAGAGTTAGCTCAGTAGCCGTCGCCGTCATGTTCGGGTAATCGATGGGAGGCAGGAGGGCGATCGCCGCCGCCGCTTCACGCCGGGCCTCGTCCGTGTTCATTTGGCGCTGAGGCCGGCGAAGCCGAAGCTGTAGGCGAACAGAAGGCGGAAGGCCTGCGCCGCGTCGGCGTTACTGAAACCGGCTCGCCGCAGAACCCCGACTCCGGCCTCGCCGAAGCGGAGTGCCTCAGGCCGTAAGACCGGCTGTCGAAAGCAGAGCTGAAATAATTCCGGATGCTGCGTCAGGGTGCGCCGCGAGATCTGCATCAGCTCGCGCAGTTGGTCGCGCCATGATCCGTTCGCTGAGAAGGATTCAGCGTCATCGACGGCCGCGTCGATGACGGCGTCCAGCAACTCGTCCTTTCCGCGGAAGTAGCTGTAAAGCGTCATTGTGCCGACGTCTAGCGCCTCAGCGACGCGACGCATGCTCAAGCCGTCGAGGCCCTCCGTGTCGAGTATGGCGAGTGCCGTCTTCGCCACCTGTTCGCGCGAAAGTCGCCCTGCACGTCCGGCCGTCGACACCTGGCGCCGCGGCCTCCGAGACAGCCGCCGCTCGACTGTCACAGATGCCCCTCACGCGCCGGCGACAACTACGGCTGGCTCTCCTCGCCAGTTATCCAGTGCGGACTGCAGTCAGGGACTCGGCGCGTCGTGGACGGTGAAGTTGCCCGAATCGATCGGGCTGTAGGTGCCCGTGTTCGGGTCTTCGCAAGCCTCAGGCCCGCTTGCTTCAAAGAGCGCTCGCGTCAGCGGTACCCGAAACGACGCGGCATCAACGGGCTGGCCGCTGCGCGGCTCGCCGTTGTCCTCAACGAAGATCTGGACGCCGCCCCCGACGAAGGTGGGATCCTCAGACTGATCGAAGCGGTACTTGATCGAGGCGCGGTTGCCGTCGACCCGGAGACAGGTGACCTCGCCACCGAAACGGAACGGGACCGGGAAGCCACCTTGGGGCCGCGAACGGGCGCTGACGTGACCCTTCGGATCCTCGCCTGCCGGACCACTGTGCCCGGAGAGCCCGATTTGAAAGAAACCGCTGGTGTTGTTGGCCCCGCCAACGGCGAAGTCCCCGGCACCTCCGCCGGCGTGGGAATGGGAGGCACTGGCTGTTGCTGGCACCAAACCAACGACGAGTGCGCTCGCTAGGGCAATCGTGCTTCGCATCATCTCTCTCCTCAAGCAGCTTGTCTCGGCTCCGTACGGCGCCAGCTTACATGCTTAATGCCGCTACGGCAACTACTATTGAGGACCGTGCTGTGAGCGTGTTGTGCTGCGGCTCCTCGAACGACCGCTCTCCCCGCGAGGACGCAGCCGTAGTCTCTTCCGCCTTCTCACCGACTGCCGTTCCAGCATCGCGGGCGCGGCCTGGCGCACCTCGGCGGCGAGGGGTGTGTCCCCGACTCGGGCATCCCGATGGCGACGATGTCCTCCATGCGGATGATCGTGCCGAAGCCACCCCAGTACCCGTCCTCGACCTCCCGGATGATGCAGTACACCCGCAGGGCCTCTTCCGGGGTGCACTCGCGCCTTCGGCCTCGAGCAGTATCTCGGTCACCTCGCGCACGAGGTTGCGACGCGACGGCATCCCGACCGGTCCCGGACCGTGAAGAAGAGTGCCCTGCGGAACCGCCAGCATCACCCTGTAGATCGGCCGGACCGCCGGACGGCCACCGATGTTGACCGCGCTTCGCGGCAGCTCGTGCACGAAACCCCAGGCCGTTCCGAGCACGCGGCGGTTGGTGTCGGGAGCGCCCTCGTGGCGCAGGAGCGCGGAGGTCAGCCTCTCGACCGCCTGCGCGCGCTGCTCGGCATCAGGGCGCCGTCGGGATAGGTGAGATCGAACATCGGCACGGCCAGCACTCCCTTCGGACGTTTCCGGGTTCTGGGCGTCGTCAGGTGACCGTCCGCTCGTGGGAGCCCTCCAACAGCCGCTTGAGCGACCGCAGCTGCGCCCCGATGTGACGGCTGATGATCCGCCTGCCAACGAGGCGGGAGAACGCTCCAAGACGCCAGTCGATCTCGTCGCGCTGGGTCAAGCGGGTGCCGCCGGGGGTTGACTCGAGGGAGTAGAGGATGGTGAACGCGCAACGTTGTCCTCCTGAATCGACACGACCTTGCGAGGGCGGTCCAGCTCGACGATCTCGATCCGGCGCTTGTGCGCCGGGCTGGAAGGTCGGGTAGTGCTGGAGCTCGTAGAGCGCGCCAACGGTTGGATCGTCACCGACGAGCTGCCGGCACTCTCCGACGCGCGGGCACCAGCGCTCGTCGTGGCGCGGATCGGCGACGACATCGAAGACCTCCTCGATCGGCCGGCTGATCTCGATCGTGTATTCGAGCCTGGTCATGCCGGTGGCACCGACCCGTGAGCCCCGAGCTAGAACTCGACGGGCCGCGTGCCCGCCAGGCAGGGGACCGTCGGGCGGCCGAACCTGCTGGTGCCGTTGCAGCGCGGCGGCGTTCCGCTCGGCGCCTCGGTGAGATTTTGTCTGAGCGGCGGGACCTCGCCGCGGTCGAGGCGCGGGAACTGCTGACCGTCGAACGCCAGCGGCGGGGCCACGATGCACGGGGGCTCGGCGTCGTTGCCTCCGGGCGCCCCGGGATCGCGCGGGTCGGTTGGGCCCCGCCCGGGACGTTGCAGTCGAAGCCCTCGTGGGCCCCGGCGCACAGGTCGCGGGCGTCCCCGTCCGGCGCCAGGTAGGCGTTGCCGCGCTCGAAGTTCGGCCGCGTTTCGTTGAACTGGAACGAGCGCCCGTTGATGATGCCGTACTGCTTGAGGTAGTTGCGGGGGTTCTGCATGGTGGAGCCGATCGCCGAGGCCTGCAGCGGGGCGCCGCCGACCTGCAGGAAGTCGGAGACCTGCGGCTGGTAGAAGTTGAGGAAGCTGAAGATCAGGTTGATCTCCGGCAGGAAGGCGTTCATGCTTTTGAACACCGGGCATGCGCCGGTCAGGAACCGCGCCGCCGAGCGCAGGTTGCCGCTCTTGCGGATCGCCGGGCGCAGGTCGGCAAAGAGCTGGTCGAGCTCCGGGGCGAGCGCCCCGACGTCACGGATCGTCGGGCCGAGGTCGTCGGCGACCGGCTTCAGGTCGTTCACGAGGGGGCGAGTGTCGCCTGCGAAGCGCTCGAGCCGCTCGACGGTGAAGCGCGTTTCGTCGAGGAAGGTCGGGAAGATCTCGAAGGTCTCCGTCAGCGACTCCTTCTCCGAGGCGGTGGCGTCGAACACCTCGTTGGCGTTCACGATCAGCTCGGCCAGCTCCCCCTCGCGCTCGTTTAGTGCCCCGAAGACGACGCCGGTGTTCTTGATCAGCTGCTTCAGCGCGACGGTCTGCTCGTCGAGGATGCGCAGCGCGTCGGTGCCATCGCCGGCGAACTCGGGCAGGGTGCCAAGGGCGTCGTTCAGGTCCTCGCTCGCACCGCCCCTGAGGGCGATGCCCTGTTCGCGCGCGAAGGTGCCGAACGCCTTCTTGGTCGGCCCGTCGAAGATGCGCAGGATCTCGTCGAGCTCGACGGTGGGCTCCGCCTGCGTGGCCGACAGCTCCGCGCCCTCGTCGAGCATGGCACTCCGCTTCGAGCCCGGCGAAAGCTCAACGAAGGTCTCGCCCAAGAGCGTCTTCTGGCGCAGGATGGCGCGCGTGTCCTCGGGGATCGGCGCGTACTTCCGTCGATCGCCATCTCGACGATCGTACGCACCGCACCCTTGGCGAGCGTCTTCTTCTTCACGCGGCCGACGTTCACCCCCGGCGATCCGCACGTCGGCCTCCTGGGCGAGCGTCGCGGCCTCCGGGAAGGCCGCCTCGAAGCGGTAGCCCTCGGGGCGCAGGGGTACCGAACCGCCGAAGGAGCCCCATAGGAACAGCAGCAGCCCGAAGCAGGACAGCGCGAACAGGACCATGTTGAGGTTGTGTGATTGCGATGATTCGCCGTTGCCGGCGGGAGCCGTCCTCCGAGCCCGAAGGGTCGTGGCGCTGCCGTTAGGAACCGGCCTCGCCCGTTCCCGCCAGATCCCGCGCCGCGTTCTCGGGGTCGGCCGCTCGCATGAGCGTCTCCCCGACCAGAACCGCGTCGACGCCGACGCGCTCCAGGTCCTCGACCTGCTGCCGGGTGGCGATCCCCGACTCCGACACCACGATCTTGCCCGTCGGGACGTCCGTGAGCAGCTCGAACGTCCGGGACACGTCGACCGTGAAGTCCTCGAGGT
>JAUJNF010000018.1 GCA_030446485.1 Thermoleophilaceae bacterium
CGAGCGCGCCGCCGAGCTGCGGATCTTCGAGGAGCAGGCCGCCGACAAGCCGGAGGCGGTGCGCCCGAAGATCGCCGAGGGCCGCCTGCGCAAGTGGCTCGGGGAGGTCGTGCTCATGAAGCAGGTGCACGTGAACGCCGACAAGCACGACGGCAAGACGATCGAGGAGCTGCGCACCGAGGCCGCGGCCAGGACCGGCGAGAACGTGGTGATCAAGCGCTTCGTGCGCTTCGCGGTCGGCGAGGAGTGAGCCGCTGAGCTCGGACGTTTCGGCCGTCAACGGCGCGGAGACGCGGCCGGCCGTCTTTCGCCGCGTGCTGCTCAAGCTGTCGGGCGAGGCGCTGATGGGCGGCCTCGAGTACGGGGCGGACCCGGATCGGATCGCCGCGATCGCCCGGGAGGTGAAGCGCCTGTCCGACCGTGGCGTCGAGGTCGCGGTGGTGGTGGGCGGCGGCAACATCTACCGCGGCCTGCAGGCCTCGGCCTCCGGCATGGACCGCGCCACCGGGGACTACATGGGCATGCTCGCCACGGTGCTGAACGCCCTCGCGCTGCAGGACGCGCTGGAGAAGGAGGGGGCGGTCACGCGCGTGCAGTCGGCCATCCCGATCTCGGAGGTGGCCGAGCCCTACATCCGCCGGCGCGCCATGCGCCATCTGGAGAAGGGACGCGTGGTGATCTTCGCCGCCGGCACCGGCAACCCGTTCTTCACCACCGACACCGCGGCGGCCCTGCGGGCGCTCGAGATCCACGCCGAGGCGATCCTCATGGCCAAGAACGGGGTGCAGGGGGTGTTCGACGCCGACCCGCGCGACAACCCCGACGCCCGCTTCCTGCCCGAGGTGAGCTACCAGCACGCCCTCGAGAAGCGCCTGAGCGTGATGGACTCGACCGCCCTGTCGCTGTGCATGGACAACGGCCTCCCGATCCACGTCTTCAACATGGACGACGAGTCCAACATCGAGCGGATAGTGTCCGGCGAGCGGGTCGGGACCGTCGTATCGGCCTGACCGGTTGACCGTTGACGGCTGACAGAGGGAGTCCGTTGCATGGCTGATGACGGCATGCTGCAGGAGCTGATCCAGGACGCCGCAGAGCGCATGGGGAAGTCACTCGAGGCCACGCGCGGCGAGTTCGGCACGGTGCGCACCGGGCGTGCCTCGCCGGCGATCCTCGACCGCATCATGGTCGACTACTACGGCGCTCAAACCCCCCTGCGCCAGCTCGCCCAGATCTCCGCCAGCGAGGCCCGGCTGCTCACCGTGACGCCGTACGACAAGTCGTCGATCAAGGCCATCGAGAAGTCGATCCTGGAGTCCGACGTGGGCCTCAACCCCTCGAACGACGGCAACGTGATCAGGCTGTCGCTGCCCGAGCTCACCGAGGAGCGGCGTCGCGAGCTCGCCAAGGTGGTCCGCGGCATCGCCGAGAACGGACGGGTGGCGGTTCGCAACATCCGCCGCGACGTGATGCATGACCTCAGGGAGCTGAAGGAGGCCGGGGAGACGGGCTCCGACGAGGAGCACCGGGCGGAAACCGACCTGCAGGCGGTGACCGACGCGCGCGTGAAGGAGATCGACGCCGCCCTGGCCGCCAAGGAAGCCGAGATCCTCGAGGTCAGCTAGGCGCCTCGGCCTCGCCGCTAATGGCAGCGCGCAACGTCGCGATCATCATGGACGGAAACGCGCGCTGGGCGCGCGAGCGGGGGGTGTCCGTGCTCGAGGGGCACCGCCGCGGTGCCGACGCCCTCAAGCAGACCGTGCGCAACGCCGTCAGCCTCGAGGTGCGGGAGCTCACCGTCTACGCCTTCTCCACCGAGAACTGGACGCGGCCGCAGGCCGAGGTGCAGGGCCTGATGGCGATGTTCGCCCAGCTGATCGAGTCGGAGACGCCCGAGCTCGACGAGCAGGGCGTGCGCATGACGTTCATCGGCCGCCGCGAGGAGGTTTCTCGTGACCTGCAGGAGAAGATGGCGTGGGCCGAGGGGCAGACCGCGGGCAATACCCGCATGACCCTGTTCGTGGCCTTCAACTACGGGGGACGGGCCGAGATCATGGACGCCGCGGCGCGCTTCGACGGGGGCGACGAGGACGACTTCGGCCGGCTCCTCTACGCGGGCGACATGACCGATCCCGACCTGCTCATCCGCACGAGCGGCGAGCGCCGGCTCTCGAACTTCCTCCTCTGGCAGTGCGCGTACTCGGAGCTCGTGTTCTCGGACACCCTGTGGCCCGACTTCGACCGGGCCGCGCTGGCGGCGGCCCTCGACGAGTACGCGGCGCGCGAGCGTCGCTTCGGCGCGCGCTGATGGCCTACCGGGCGAGCGGCGGGGGCGGGGGCGGCGGACGGGCGTCCGGCGGGGGGGAGAGGCCGGTCCGTCCGAGGAGAGGCCGGGGGGACCTCGGGCCGCGTCTCCTCTCCGCAGTGCCGGCGGTCCTCTTCGCCATCTTCATCGTGTACTTCGGGGGGCTCGTCTTCGCGCTCGGCCTGATCCTGCTCGGCGTGGTGGCCCTCCACGAGCTCTACTCGCTCACCGAGCGGGTCACGCCGGTCAAGCTGGCCGGCTTCCTCGGCCTGGCGGGGGTGATCCTCGCCGCCCACTTCGGCGACCAGTACCAGATGCTGCTCGCCCTGATGCTCACCTTTCCGCTGACCTTCGGGCTCGCGCTGCTGCGCCCGCGGCGTGAGAACGTGTCGTGGGCGATCGCCATGACGCTCCTCGGCGTGCTGTGGGTGGGTGTGGCCTTCGGGCACGCCGTGCTGCTCCGCGAGGGCGACCACGGCGGGGCGCTGGTGCTCGACGTGCTGGTCGGCACGTTCCTGGGCGACACGGCGGCGTACTTCGGCGGTCGCGCGTTCGGGCGGCGCCAGCTCGCCCCGGTGATCTCGCCGAACAAGACCGTCGAGGGGCTGGTGGCGGGGATCGTGGGCGGCACGTTCGCCTTCTGGCTGTTCGCGATCGCCTACCAGGACTTCATCGCCGGCGCCGACGCCCTGCTGATCGGCTTCTGCGTCGCCCTCGCGGCGCCACTCGGGGACCTGTTCCAATCGCTAATCAAGCGCGATCTGCAGGCCAAGGACACGGGGCGCTTCTTCGGCGCCCACGGGGGCGCGCTCGACCGGCTGGACGCCGTGTTCTTCACGGCGGTGACGGCGTACTACGTGAGCCGGGCGGTGCTGTAGGGAGCGGATGGGCCGCCGCCGGCCCACGGGGGCCCCTGCCTAGACTCGATCGCATGCGCAGAGTGCTCATCCTCGGGTCGACCGGCTCGATCGGCACCCAGGCGCTCGAGGTGGTGGAGGCAAGCGACGAGCTCGAGCTCGTGGGCCTATCGGCCGCCAGGAGCTCCGAAGCCGTCGTCGCGCAGGCGCAGCGCTTCGGCGTGACGCGCGTGGCGCTGGCCGACGAGCACGCCGCCGCGCGGGCTGCCGAGGCCTGGACCGGGGGAGAGGTGCTCGCCGGCGGCGAGGGGCTCGTGCGGCTGATCACCGAGACCGAGTGCGACCTGGTGCTGAACGCCCTGGTGGGGGCGGCCGGCCTCGGCCCGACGGTGGCCGCGCTCGGCGAGGGCATCGACGTGGCGCTTGCCAACAAGGAGAGCCTGGTGGTGGGCGGGGATCTCGTGATGGCCCTGGCCGAGGCCACCGGCGCACAGGTGATCCCGGTCGACTCCGAGCATTCGGCCCTGTTTCAGCTGGTGGCCGCCGAGCGGCGCCCCGGCACGATCGACCGCCTGGTCGTGACCGCGTCGGGCGGGCCGTTTCTCGGTCGCACCAGCGCCGAGCTCGAGGGCGTGACGGTGGAGGAGGCCCTCGCCCACCCGACGTGGAGGATGGGCGGCAAGAACACGATCGACTCGGCCACCCTGATGAACAAGGGGCTCGAGGTGATCGAGGCCCATCACCTGTTCGGGGTGGCCTACGAGCAGATCGACGTGCTCGTGCACCCCCAGTCGATCGTGCACGCCATGGTGCACCTGAACGACGGCGCCTCGCTCGCGCACCTCGGCTATCCCGACATGCGCGTGCCGATCTCATACGCCCTACACCATCCCGAGCGGGCCGACGTGCCGGTGCCGGAGCTCGATCTTGCCGCCGTCGGCGAGCTCACCTTCCGGGCCCCGGACACGGGTACCTTCGCCTGCCTGCGCCTGGCCCGGGCGGCCGCGGTGGCCGGCGGCACGGCGCCGTGCGTGCTGAACGCGGCGAACGAGGTGGCGGTCGAGGCCTTCCTGGCCGGACAGCTCGCGTTCACGGGGATCGCCGACACCGTCGAGCGCACCCTCGACGCGCTGCCGCCCGAGCCCGTGCGCCACTTCTCCGACCTCTTTCGCGCCGATGCCGCGGCTCGAGAGGCCGCTTCCGGGCTCCTCCCGCACGGAGCCGCGGCATGAGCTGGCTGCTGGCCTTCGTCGGCTTCTCGCTGCTGATCGTCCTCCACGAGCTCGGCCACTTCTTCGCCGCGAAGGCCGTGGGCATGCGCGTCGAGCGCTTCTCGCTCTTCTTCCCGCCGCTGCTTCTGCGCAAGAAGTACGGGGAGACCGAGTACGCGATCGGGTCGATCCCGCTCGGCGGCTACGTGAAGATCACCGGCATGAGCCCGTCGGAGGACCTCCCCGACGAGGTGCGCACGCGCGCCTACACCGCCCAGCCGGTGTGGACGCGGGTCGTGGTGATCGCCGCGGGCCCGGCGGTGAACCTGCTGCTGGCACTGCTGCTGCTGTTCGTGTTTTTCTGGGCGATCGGGCCGCGTGAGCTGACCGACCGCGTGGGCACGCCCCAGCCCGGCTCTCCGGCGGCGGAGAAACTGCGTCCGGGCGACCGCCTGGTGGCGGTCGACGGGGTCCGGGGCGACCAGCAGACGCTGCGCGACGCGATCGGGCGCCATCACTGCCCCGGACCGCAGGTCGACGGCTGCAGGGCGGCCACCCCGGCGTCGGTGCGGATCGACCGCGCGGGTCGCCCGCTGCAGCTCTGGATCACGCCCGAGTACAACGCCGCGGCGGAACGCCCGCTCCTCGGCTTCAGCTACGCGGCCGGGGAACGCGTGCCCTATCCGTTCGGCGAGGCGGCCGACGTGGCCGTCGACCGCTTCTGGTTCATCACCAAGGAGACGCTCAAGCTGCCCGCGCGGCTATTCAACGCCGAGCAGCGCAAGGAGATCAGCGGCGTGGTGGGCTCCTACGAGGTCACGCGGCAGACGATCATCGAGGACCTCGCCAGCGTGGTCGGGATCCTCGCGATCATCTCGCTGTCGCTGGGCCTGATCAACCTGTTCCCGTTCCTGCCCCTCGACGGCGGCCACATCTTCTGGGCGATCGTCGAGAAGGTGCGCCGCCGGCCGGTGCCGTTCAGCGTGATGGAGCGCTCGGGGGTGATCGGCTTTGCGCTGGTGATGGTGCTGTTCATCATCGGCTTCACGAACGACATCGACCGCCTCACGAGCGGCGAGGGATTCAGCACCAGGTAGCGCCGGACGGCGCGGAGTGGCATAGTCCGGTTCGTCGGATCTGAGCCGTAAACGAGGGGGAGGAGAACCACCATGGAGGCCATCACCGCGAACGCTCGCGAGGCGACGCAGTTTCCGTCGCTGAACGAGGAGACCGTGTGCGCCGCGCTGCAGCGCACCGCCGCCGACAATCCCGACCGCGAGGCGCTGCGGACCAAGGGCGGCGACTACAGCATCACCTGGTCGGAGTACGCCGACGCCATCGAGAAGACGGCCGGCGGCCTGGCCGCGCTCGGCCTCGGGCGCGGCGACACGATCGCTTTGATGCTGAACAACCGTCCCGAGTTCCACATCTTCGACTCCGCGGCCATGCACCTGGGCGCGACGCCGTTCTCGATCTACAACACCTACTCGGCGGAGCAGATCGAGTACCTGGCCGGCGACGCGGCCGTGCGCATCGTCGTGACCGAGACGGCCTACCTCGACACCATCCAGAAGGTGCGCCAGACGGCCACGGGGATCGAGCACGTGATCGTGGTCGACGGCGACGGGTCGGGCGACACCCTCGCGATGGAGGACGTGCAGGCCCGCACCGAGGACGGCTTCGACTTCGAGGCCACCTGGAAGGCGGTCGAGCCCCACGACATCCTCACGCTGATCTACACCTCGGGCACCACCGGTCCGCCCAAGGGCGTGCAGATCACCCACCACAACCTCATCTCGCTGCAGCGCGCCTTCTACGAGATGGCGCCGAGCGCGCTGCCGGAGTCCGGCCGCGTCGTGTCCTATCTGCCGATGGCCCACATCGCCGAGCGCGGCTGCAGCCACTACCTGCCGGTGAGCTTCGGCGGCACGGTCACCTGCTGCCCGGACGCCCGGCAGGTGATCGGCTACCTGCCGGAGGTGCGACCGACCTTCTTCTTCGCGGTGCCCCGCATCTGGGAGAAGCTGAAGTCCGCGCTCGAGGCCGGGATGGCCGCCGAGGAGGACGAGCAGAAGAAGCAGGCCACCCAGTGGGCGCTCGGCGTGGCGATGCGCAAGGTAGAGGCCGAGCAGGCCGGTGAGCAGGTGCCGCCGGAGCTCGCCGAGGAGCACGCCAAGGCCGACGCGATGGTGCTCTCGAAGATCCGGGAGAAGCTCGGCTTCGACGCGATCGAGATGGTGCTGGTGGGCGCGGCGCCCACCCCGCCCGAGGTGCTGAAGTTCTTCCACGCCATCGGCGTGCCGATCGCCGAGGTGTGGGGGATGTCCGAAACCACCGGCATGTCGACGATGAACCCGCCCGGCGCCGTGAGGATCGGCACGGTGGGTGTGCCGGCGCCCGGCATCACGATTCAGCTCGGCGGGGACGGCGAGGTGCTCGTGAAGGGCGACATGGTCATGAAGGGCTACCGCAACCAGCCCGACAAGACCCGCGAGACGATCGACGAGGACGGCTGGCTGCACACCGGCGACATCGGCCAGTTCGACGAGGACGGCTACCTGAAGATCGTCGACCGCAAGAAGGAGCTGATCATCAACGCGGCGGGCAAGAACATGTCCCCGGCCAACATCGAGGCCCGGGTGAAGAGCTCGAGCCCGCTGATCGGCCAAGCCGTGGCGATCGGGGACGCCAAACCCTACAACACCGCGCTGATCGTGCTCGACCCCGACGCGGCGCCGATGTACGCGAAGAAGCTGGGGCTCTCGGATCCGTCGCCTGCGGCTCTGGCCGACAACGAGCAGATCGTGGCCGAGGTGCAGAAGGGGATCGACGCGGCCAACGAGCAGCTGGCGCGGGTCGAGCAGATCAAGAAGTTCAGGATCCTGCCGACGGACTGGGAGCCGGGCGGGGACGAGCTGACGCCGACGATGAAGCTGAAGCGCAAGCCGATCGGGGAGAAGTACGCGGAGGAGATAGCGGCGCTGTATACCTAGGCGTCTCCTGTTGGGGCCGGGCCCGTGGCGCTGGTGGCGCGCGGGTCCTGGCTCCGGCGCGACGAGCGCCGCGGTGGTCGGAGGCGCTCGCTAAGCGGCTGTCTTCGGAGCCCCTCCGACTAGGCGCCGACGGGCCAATGTTCGAGCGCCAGCTCCGGCATAGGGAAGTCCTTCGGGTTCCCGGTGGCCAGTCGGGCGCCGACACCAACGGCGGCTGCCGCGATCAGGCAGTCCGCCTGACTCAGGGTGACGCCTTGGGTTGAAAAGGCTCGGCGCCATCCGCCTGCCAGCTCAGCCTCGCGGCGACCAAGCGGCGCCAGTCGTAGCCCTCCCAGCAGCCGCGCGAGTGCCTCGTTCTCGCCGGGTCGCAGGCCCCGAACGAGCTCCTCGATGTTGATCGCGCAGATGAAGGGCACGCCGCCGAAGGGACGGAGCGCGCGAAGCCGGCCGGCTGCGGGCCGGCCCCGGAGCGCATCGATCAGGACAGTGGTGTCGAGCAGCGTTGCGGCCAAGCGGTCAGCCGGTACGCCTGATGTCAGCTCGACGTTGGGCGTGGACCCAGGCCGCTGGGTCGACGTCCCATTCGTGCTGGCCGTCGGGGACGGACGCCAGCGCCGCCTCTATCTCGTCCCAGCGGCGCTCGTCATCCAACGCCCGAGTGACGGTCTCGGCGATGAAGGCGCTTCGTCGCCGACGACCGACTCGCTGGTCGAGCTGTGCGACAAGCTCGTCCGCCAAGCTTATGTGCAGACGCATGGCCACAAGCTAACACACATCAGCGAGGCCTAAGAACCGGCCTGTCAACCGCTCGCTCGAGTAGCTTCCGGCGATGGACCAGCGCGTCAGCCTCGTCACCCTGGGCGTCGCCAACGTCCCGCGCGCCAGAGCCTTCTACGAACGGCTCGATTGGCATGGACAAGAGGTGGAGGAGACCGTGTTCTTCCAGGCCGGGGGCATAGCGGTGGTTCTCTGGGGCCGTGAGAAGCTCGCGCTCGACTGTGGCGTCGCCGACGGGCAGGCGGGCGACTTCGGTGGGGTCGCCCTCGCTCACAACGTCCGGACGCGGGCAGAGGTGGACGACGTCGTCGCGGCCGCCGAGCAGGCTGGGGCGACCGTCACCCGGCCCCCGGCGGACACGTTCTATGGCGGCTACGCGGGGGTCTTCACCGACCCCGACGGGCACGCGTGGGAGATCGCGCACAATCCCGCCTTCGCGCTGGCGGAGGATGGCTCGGTCACCGTTCCGAACTTCGGCACTCGCTAGCTTCGTCAGCCCCTCGGCCGCGCCGCGTTCAGCGTCGCCGCCCGCGCCTCGGCCTCCGACACCGCCTCCGCCAGCCGGTCGCCCAGCTCGTCCGACTCCAGCCCCGGCGGCAAGCGGCGCACCTCTTGCGGCGGCTCGCCCTCGCAGCGCAGCTCGACCCGGTGGCCGCCGTCCGACAGCGCGTGGGTCTCGACCTGCCACCGCGCCCGGCGCATGCGCCGCTGCTCCATCGCCCGCGTGTAGGCGAGAAAGGCCAGCACGCATGCCAACACGATCAGCATGAGCACGGCGAGGACCACTCCGCGACTCACGCCCCCGGGCTACCTTCCGCCCAGCGCGATGCTCCCTCCTCCGCCGAGGCTGATGGCGTTCACGTTCTTGGGAATCGCCTTGAGCGCGTCCTGCTGGGCGCACGCCGGGCAGTTCTTGTAGGAAGCGCCGAGCGTGTCGTTCACCTGCTTGCGGATGCGGGCCTTCTCGAGGTCGGCCCGCGTCTTGTTCACCTCGGCGAAGCCGGCCTGGGCGTCGTTGACGGCGGTCTGGACCGACTCGGGCAGCCGGACCCCGGACACCACCACCTGCACGTTGTCGAGATACTCGCCACCCAGGTTCTGGTTGAGGTCGGTGGCGAGCGCCTCGGCGATGGCCGTCTGAACGCGGAGCAGGTTCGCGCTGTTGCCCTCGCCGGTCGCCGCGCCGGGTCCGGCCACCGCCACCCGTTGCCGGCCGCCACTGATGAGCGCGCACGAGGACACGAGCTCCTCGCAGCGTGACTCCCCGATCGACTCCCGGAGGGCGTTGTCGAGCACCGGACGGAACTCGGTGTCGAGGAAGGCGGCAAAGCCCTCGTCGCCCTCCCAGGGGTGCAGGCGCTGGCCGGCGGAACCGGGGACGGGGTAGGTCCGGTTGCCGAAGCGCGCGTCGAACTCGCGCAGGGCCGCGTCGTTCTCGGCCCCCGTGAAGGTGGTGGTGAAGCTGATCTTGGCCTCGAGCCCGACATCCACGCCGTCGGAGGTGGGCACGCGCACCACGTCCACTCCCGCGCGCTCGCCACGGCTCGGGTCCGAGGTGAGGATGTAGCGGCGCGGTGAGCCCGAGGTGGGGTAGAAGCGCGGGTCCTGGGACAGCCACCCCGTCCACGTGAGTCCCGACGCCGGCTCGATGGTCTGGCGCTGGGTCTTCTTGTCGAGCGGCCCGCCGTTGTAGACCACGGCGGCCTCGTTCGGCCCCGTCCTCGCGAAGCCGCTGATCACCCCGATGGCGCCTATGAACAGGGCGAGGCCCAAGACGACGAGCCCGACCCCGCCGAAGACGACGCCGCGACCGGGACTGGTCGAGCCGAGCGACGGGACGGGGCGCCCGCTGGACGCGCGCCGGGCAAGATCTTCGAACTCCTCGCGTGAGGGCATCCCGTGACTCTAATGGCCGATCCGCCTCGGGGGGCCGATTGGCGGCGCAGGGGCGCCAGTGACCGTCGCTACGCTCTGAACATGGCGTCGCGCAGGCAGATCTGGGTCGGCGGCGTGCCCATCGGTGGCGGCGCGCCGGTGGTCGTGCAGTCGATGACCAAGACCGAGACCGCCGACTACGACGCCACGATGAAGCAGATCCGCGCGATCGCCGACGCCGGCGGCGACGTCGTGCGAGTGGCAATCCCGCGTGACCGGGACGTCGACGCGCTCAGGCGCATCGTGGTCGAATCGCCGATCCCGGTGATCGCCGACATCCACTTCAACCACACCCTGGCGCTCAAGTCGATCGACGCCGGCGCCCACTGCGTGCGGCTCAACCCCGGCAACATCGGCGGGCCCGAGAAGGTGGCCGAGGTGGCCGCCCGTGCCAAGGCCGCGCGCGTGCCGATGCGCATCGGCGTGAACTCCGGGTCGCTCCCCAAGCACCTGCACGAGCTGGAGCGCGACAACCCGGTGGAGGCGCTGGTCACGGCCGCCACCGAGTTCGTCGCCCTCATGGAGAGCCTCGACTTCGAGGACTTCAAGGTCTCGATCAAGTCGACCAGCGTGCCCAACACGATCGCCTCCAACCGCCTGCTCTCCGAGCGCATCGACTACCCGCTGCACCTGGGCATCACCGAGGCGGGCACCAAGTGGTCCGGCTCGCTCAAGTCGGCGGTGGGGCTCGGCACGCTGCTCGCGGACGGGGTGGGGGACACCGTGCGCATCTCCCTCTCGACCTTCCACGCCGAGGAGGAGGTCAAGGTGGCCTGGGAGATCCTGAAGGCGCTCAAGCTGCGCGAGCGCGGCCCGGTGCTGATCGCCTGCCCCACCTGCGGCCGCCTGCAGTTCGACATGGACACGGTGGTGGCGGAGATCGAGCAGCGGCTCGAGTCCTACGCCGAGCCGATCGAGGTCGCCGTGCTCGGCTGCGCGGTGAACGGCATCGGCGAGGCCTCGCACGCCGACTTCGGCATCACGGGCGCGAAGAACGAGGGCCTGATCTTCTCCCAGGGCAAGCCGCTGCGAAAGGTCCCGACGGAGCGCCTCGTGGACGAGCTCTTCGCGGAGATCGACCGGTCGCTCGAGATCGGGCGCACGGAGATCGACGACCGTGAGGCCGCCGAGGGCGCCGAGTGGCTCAAGCGGATCGAGGACGAGAACGCTGACGAGCTGACGCCCGAGCGCATGGCGGCGATGGAGGCCGCGGCGGCGAAGGCCCAGGATGGCGACGAGGCCGACGCGGTCACCGACGCGCTGCTGGCCTCGGCCGACGGCGCCACCGACGACCCGGCCGCGCGGGTGAAGAAGCTGAAGCTCGCCGAGGAGGTCTCGCCCACGGCCGGGCGGCGCTTCACGCGCGCCTGACGCCAGCCGCAACGAGTTAGGCTCGCGCAGTGGCGACTGACGAACGCCGGGCCAGGCGCGAGCGCCGCCGCCGCCAGGTCAGGCGTCGGAGGCTCACGGCCCTTGCCGCCGTCGGCGCGATCCTCCTCGTATCGGTCGCCGCCCTCGCGAGCGGCGGGCCGAACGTGTTCGAACGAGCGGTCTCCGACGCCGTCGAGGAGCGCCGCAACCGGCCCGTGCGCCTCACGATCGAGGCCAACGGCGACCTGCTCATCCACTCACAGATATTCACGCGTGCGCTGGAGCTCGGCGGCGGGCGCCGCTACGACTTCCAGCCGATGCTGCGCGAGATCCAGCCGTGGGTGGAGCGAGCCGACCTCGCGCTGTGCCACGTCGAGACCCCGATGACCTCCGCGCCGCCGGCCGGCTACCCGGTGTTCAACACCCCTCCCGATCTCGCAAAGTCGATCAAGGCGGTGGGCTGGGACGCGTGCTCCACGGCCTCGAACCACACGCTCGACAAGGGCGCCGAGGGCGTCGGCGAGACGCTCGGCGCCCTCGACCGCGCGGGCGTGCGGCACTACGGCTCGGCCCGCTCGGCCGCCGAGGCGGCCCGGCCGACCATCGTGGACGTGAAGGGCGTGAAGGTGGCCCTGCTCGGCTACACCGAGATGACCAACGGCATACCGGTGCCGAACCGCTGGTCCGTGAACCTGGCCGAGGCGCCGAGGATCCTGACCGACGCCCGCCGCGCCCGTGAGGCCGGCGCCCGGGTGGTGATCGTGAACCTGCACTGGGGCGAGGAGTTCCAGCAGGAGCCGAGCGCCGCGCAGCTGCGGCTGGCCCGCACGCTCGCCCGCTCCGACGACATCACGGCGATAGTCGGCCAGCACATCCACGCTGCCCAGCCGATTCGGCGGGTCGAAGGCAAGATCGTCGTGTTCGGAGAGGGCAACCTGATCTCGGCCCAGACCGCCGCCTGCTGCCCGGCAGCCTCGCAGGACGGCATCCTGGCTTTGCTCGACCTGGTGGTGGTACGCGGCAGGGCGTCGGTGGAGCGGGTGCGCTACGTGCCCGTGTACGTGCGCCACCCGGACTACACGGTGCTGCCCGTGGGCGAGGCGCTAGAACGCGGCGTGGGATCGGCCGCGGAGCTACGCGAGTCATACCGGCGCACGGTTTCGGTGGTGGGCCGCGGGCCCGGCGTCGAGCCGGTGCCCGCACGTCTGCCCTGACGGGCGACAGGTGTGGTCGACTAGACTTAGTCGATGCGTTGGAGCCAGGTGAACGTCCACGAGGCCAAGACCCATCTCTCGCGACTCCTCGAACGCGTGGAGGCCGGGGAGGCGATAGTGATCGCAAGGGCCGGGAAGCCCGTGGCGACGCTCTCCCCCTACTTGGAGGAGGTCACGCCACGGACACCGGGCGCTTGGCGTGGGCGCGTGCGCATCGCCCCCGACTTCGACGAGCTGCCGGCCGACCTACTCGAGGCGTTCGAAGGCGGCTCGTGAGCCTTCTTCTCGATACGCATGCCCTCCTGTGGTGGCTGGCCGACGATCCAGAGCTGTCCACCGAGGTGAGGTCGCGGATCGGCGAGGGCAGGACGCGCGTGGTTGCGAGCGCAGCGAGTGCCTGGGAGATCTCGATCAAGGCGGCGCGAGGAAGGCTCGAAGCTCCGGACGAGCTCGCGGCGGCGCTCGAGCGCGACCACATCGAGCAGCTTCCGATCACCGTTCGGCACGCCACGGCCGCCGGTAAGTTGCCGCGCCACCACGACGATCCGTTCGATCGCATGTTGATAGCCCAGGCGCAGCTCGAGGGCCTTGCCCTCGTCACTCGCGATCCGCGCATGCGCACCTACGACGTGGACGTGGTCACCACCTGACCCCGGGTGGGGGTCGGCTATCCCGCGGCGATCGCCGCGGCAACCCCGCGAATACACTCGCTCGCCCCGTGACGCGGCTGAGCTCCTACCTCCTGCCGACGGTCAAGGAGGCGCCGACCGACGCTGAGGCGCTCTCGCACAAGCTCCTGGTCCGCGCGGGGCTCGCCCGCCAGCTCGGCACCGGGATGTGGACCTATCTGCCCGCCGGCTGGCGCGTGCACCGCAAGGTCGAGCAGGTGATCCGCGAGGAGATCGACGCGATCGGCGGTCTCGAGCTGCTGATGCCGGTGCTGCAGCCCGCCGAGCTGTGGCGCACCACGGGCCGCTACGACATCGACGAGCTGTTCAAGCTCAAGGACCGCAAGGGCGCGGACCTCGTGCTCGGAATGACGCACGAAGAGCCGCTCACCTGGCACGTGGCCCGCGAGGTCCGCTCCTATCGCGACCTGCCGCTGATCCTCTACCACTTCCAGACCAAGGAGCGCGACGAGCCCCGCCCGCGCGCCGGCCTGCTGCGCACGCGGGAGTTCGTGATGAAGGACTCCTACACATTCGACCGCGACGCCGAGGGGCTCGAGCACGGGTACCAGCTGCACATCCGGGCCTACGACCGCATCTTCGAGCGCTGCGGACTCGAGTGGTACCGCGTCGAGTCGGACGTGGGAATGATGGGCGGGCTCGGCGCCCACGAGTACATGGCACCGTGTGCGGCCGGGGAGAACGAGGTGGCGCTCTCGGGCGCCGGATATGCCGCCAACGTGGAGGTGGCGAGCGCCGCCGCGGCCGCCGTCGAGGGCCTGCCGGAGCCGCTCGCGGCGCCCGAGACGGAGGCCACCCCCGGTGCCCGCACGATCGAGGAGGTGGCGGGGGTGCTGGGCGTGCCCACCGGTGCCCTCATCAAGGCCATGCCGGTGGTGAGCAAGGCGCGCGGCCCTCTGCTGGCGGTGTTGCGCGGAGATCACCGCCTGAACGAGATCAAGCTGCGCAACGCCCTCGGCGCCGACGCGCGGCTCGCCCGCGAGGAGGAGATCGCGGAGCTGTTCGGAGCGCCGCCGGGCTTCATCGGCCCGGTGGGCTCGCGGGTGCCGGTGGTGGCCGACGAGGCGCTCCACGGCCTTCACGGCCTGGTGGCGGGCGCCAACCGGCCCGACGAGCACCTGCGCGGTGTCGAGCCGGGGCGCGACTTCGAAGCCGAGTGGCTCGACTTCCGCTCGGTCGAGGCGGGGGACACCTGCGCCTCGGGCGGAACGATCCGCATCGAGCCGGCGATCGAGGTCGGCAACATCTTCAAGCTCGGCACGCGCTACAGCGAGCCGCTCGGCGCCACCTACCTCGACGAGTCGGGCGACGAGCAGCTCATCTGGATGGGGTCCTACGGCATCGGGCCGGCGCGAATCCTCGCCGCCGCGGTCGAGCAGTACGCCGACGAACAGGGCATCTCGTGGCCGCGCGCGATCGCACCGTTCGGCACGCACCTCGTGGCGCTCGGCGGGGAGGGCGAACCCGCGCGAGCGGTGGCCGATCGCCTCTACGACGAGCTCACGAAGGGGGGAGCCGAGGTGCTCTATGACGACCGCGAGGTGCGCCCGGGCGAGAAGTTCGCGGACGCCGACCTCCTGGGCTGCCCCCTGCGGCTCACGGTGGGCAAGCGGGGCGTGGAGGCGGGCGAGATCGAGGCGCAGGTGAGACGCGGGGGAGCGCGCTCGGCGCTTCCGATCGACTCGGCGGCCCATGATGCGAGGGAGCTGTGGCGCGAGCTTCCCTGAGCAAGCGCCGGCTCGTCGGCATCGACCGCTCCGGTGGCCCCCCGCCGCAGACGGTCAAGGGCCAGCCGCTGCGCCCGTGGACGCTTCCCAACGCGATCGGCTTCGTCCGGCTGGGCCTCATCCCGGTGTTCCTGGTCCTGGCGCTCGGCTCGGGCGACGGGCGCGTGGCCTCGGCCACCATCGTCTACACGGTGATCGCCTGGTCGGACTACCTCGACGGCATCACGGCCAGGATCACCGGCCAGTACAGCCGCCTGGGCGCGCTGCTCGACCCGCTCACCGATCGGATGCTGGTGGTCTCCGGCGTGGTGGTGACCTGGCACTTCGAGCTGCTGCCGCGCCCCGCCCTCGCGGTGCTGGCGGCGCGCGAGCTGGGGATGCTCGTGCTGACCCAGATCGGATTGCGGCGCGGGATCGACCTCAACGTGAACATGCTGGGGCGCCTGGCCGTGTTCCCGACCATGTCGTCGATCTTTCTCGCCATGGTCTCGGTGACGTGGGTGGCGGACCTCCTGCTGTACTTAGGGCTGGCGATGACGCTCGGTGCGACGGCCCGGTACGCACTCGACGCCCGACGCCAGCTGGACGCCTTACCCTCAACCTCCGCTTGAGGCCGACTATACTCGCGTAGCCGGCTTCGGACCGATCGCAAATCCAACCCCCCCCCGGAGGGCCCAGTGGAGTCAATGGACACCTTTCCCGACCTTGGAGCGCTCTCCGATCAGGAG
>JAUJNF010000008.1:0-70435 GCA_030446485.1 Thermoleophilaceae bacterium
GCGGGTCGAGGTCGTAGTCGCGCTCGAGCGTCCCCGCGTCCTGGTCGACCGCCCACCGCGAGAAGGCGCCGATCGCCTCGCCGAGCTCCTTGGGACGGCCGATCGACTCACCGCGCCAGAACGGCACGGCGCCGGGGGCGCCGGGGGCGGGCGTGACCACCACGCGGTCGCGCGTGATCTCCTCGATCCGCCAGGTGGAGGCACCGAGCATGAAGGTCTGGCCGGGCCGTGCCTCGTACACCATCTCCTCGTCGAGCTCGCCCACGCGGCGCCCGTCCGGCAGGTGAACGCTGAACAGCCCGCGATCGGGGATCGTGCCGGCATTCGTCACCGCGAGCTGGCGCGCGCCGCGGCGGGTCCGGATCGTGTCCTCCACCCGGTCCCAAACGATGCGCGGGCGCAACTCGGCGAACTCCTCGGACGGGTAGCGGCCGTCCAGCATGTCGAGCACGTTGTCGAGCAGCTCGCGCGACAGCTCGGCGTAGGGGTAGGCGCGCCGCACGCGGTCGTGCAGCTCCGGTACGCGCCACTCGTCCCCGGTGGCCACCATGGCCACGATCTGCTGGGCGAGCACGTCGAGTGGGTTGCGCGGCACGACGGTCTCCTCGATCAGCGCCTCCCGCATGCGCGAGGCCACCACCGCGCACTCGAGCAGGTCGGCGCGGAACTTGGGGAAGATCCGCCCCTTCGACACCTCGCCGACGCCGTGCCCGGCGCGGCCGATGCGCTGGAGGCCGCGCGTGACCGACTTCGGCGACTCGATCTGCAGCACCAGGTCGACCGCGCCCATGTCGATCCCCAGCTCGAGCGACGAGGTGGCCACGAGGCACGGCAGGTCGCCCGACTTGAGCAGCTCCTCGATCACCGTGCGCTCCTCGCGCGCGAGCGAGCCGTGGTGGGCGCGGGCGATCTCCGCGGGCTTAGAGTCGGGGGTGCCCGGGTTCTCGCCCGCGAGCTCGTTCAGGCGCACGGCCAGGCGCTCGGCGCCGCGGCGGTTGTTCACGAAGATGATCGTCGAGCGGTGTTGCCGCACGAGCTCGAGCAGCTCCGGGTAGATGGCCGGCCAGATCGAGCGCCGGGTGGCGGTGCCGTCGCCCGCGGTCGGGTCGAGCACCGCGGCGGGCTCCACCCCGACGCCCACGAGGTCGCCGCCGCCGGCCGCCGTTCCCATGCCCCCCACCGCCGGGTCGATCACGTCGTGCGCGCCCGGCTCGCGCATGTCCTCGACCGGAACGTGGATCTTCAGGTCGAGCGGCTTGCGAAGGCCGGTGTCCACGATGGCGCACTCGCGCCCCGCGCCGACCAGGAAGCGGCCGACCTCCTCGAGCGGACGCTGCGTGGCGGACAGGCCGATGCGCTGCACGGGCCGCTCCACCAGGTGCTCGAGGCGCTCCAGAGTGAGCGCCAGGTGGGCGCCGCGCTTGGTCTGGGCCACGGCGTGGATCTCGTCGACGATCACCCACTCCGCCTCGCGCACCATGTCGCGGGCCTGCGAGGTGAGGATGAGGTAGAGCGACTCCGGCGTGGTGATGAGCACGTCCGGCGGCCTGCGGGCCATGGCCTGGCGCTCGCGCTGCGGCGTGTCGCCGGTGCGGATGGCCACCTCGATATCGCCGCCGATGCCGCGCAGCGGTGCCCGCAGGTTGCGCTCGACGTCGTAGGAGAGCGCCTTGAGCGGTGAGACGTACACCAGCCGCGTGCGCCGCTCGCCCTCGGGAGCGGGTTCGGCCGTGAGCCGGTCGAGCGCCCAGAGGAAGGCGGCGAGCGTCTTTCCGGATCCGGTGGGCGCTGAGAGCAGCACGTTCTGCCCCTTGGCGATGGCCGGCCAGGCCTGGGCCTGAGCGGCGGTGGGCTCGGCGAACGCGCGCAGGAACCAGTCACGTACCTGCTGGGTGAACGAAGCGAGCGGGTCGGCCTTCACGCGACCCTCGAGGCTACTCCCGGCCGACGGCGCTTGGGCCCCGCACGGGCCCCGCTTGGCGCCCCGCCGCGTGGTCGGCGGAGTAGCATCGCCCAACCCCGCCCGCCGCCCGACCAAGGAGCCTCCCCGTGGAACTCTTCGCCTCGCTCGCCGCAGTCAGCCGCCGCTGGAACGTGCTCGAGCACCCCTTCTACACGCGCTGGAGCCGCGGCGAGCTGACCCGCGAGGAGCTCGGCTTCTACTCGGGCGAGTACCGCCACGCGGTCGAGGCCCTGGCCGAGGCCACGCGCATGACCGCGCAGGCCTGCGAGCCGGCCGTTCAGGCGGAGCTCGAGGTGCACGCCGCCCAGGAGGCGGCGCACGTGGGCATGTGGGACGGGTTCATGGACGAGCTCGACGCCGAGCACGGCCGCGAGCCGCGCGCTGAGACCGTCGCCTGCCGGGAGGCGTGGACTGCGAGCGAGGACGAACTCGAAGGCCTCGTGACCCTGTGGGCCGTCGAGTCCGCGCAGCCGGCCATCGCCCGCACCAAGCTCGACGGCCTGGTGCAGCACTACGGCCTCGCCGCCGCCGGTCCCGGCACCGAGTACTTCTCACTGCACGCCGAGCTCGATCAGCACCACGCCGCTCACTCGCGCAAGCTGATCGAGGAGCGCGCCACCGACGCCGACTGCGAGCGGCTGACCGCGGCGGCGGAGCGGGCGCTGCGGGGGAACTGGGAGCTCCTCGACGGGGTGGAGCGGGAGTTCGGGCGGTAGCGCGCCGATCGCCGCCGCTCAGCGCAGCAGGCGACGCGCCACCCCCTCGATCGTCCGCTCGCCGTAGGCCATCGACGGGTTCCCATCCGTGAGTACGGCGATGGCCGCCCGGCGCTTCGCGTCCTCGACCAGCGCCGCCTGGTGCACGAGCTCGCCGCGACCGGTGGGGCGCCAGCCGCCCTTGAAGAAGACCCGGAAGCGGGGTCGCGCCGCGCGCGGGATGCCCCAGCTCTGCTCGGGAACGATGCTCGCGAGGAGCTTCCGGGCGTAACCCAGGAAGCGCGGAGGCACAACGGTGGCGAGCCGCGAGAAGAGGCGCACCTGGTCGGCGGCGGTGATCTGAGCGCTCGCCCAGGTGGGGCGCGGGATCGAGAAGCGCTTCATGCCGGCGTCCCGGGACACGCGCACCAGCCCCCGATCGCCCACCGCCCGGTAGATGGCGGTGGCGTCCTCGTTGTCGGACTTGCGGATCATGCGGCCGAGGAGGAAGCGGTCGCGCCTGCTGAGCGAACCGCCGGCCTGCGCGCGATCCTGCAGATGGGCGACCAGCAGCATGGCCTTCACCACGCTCGCCGAGACGTAGGTCCGCCGCTCGAGCAGGCCACGCGGCCGACCCTCGCCGCTGACCGCGAAGGCCACGATCCCGGCCCGGCCCTTCGCGTAGCGCCGTGCGTCCTTCACCTGGCGCTCGGATGGGAAGACAGCGACGGCCGAGGCCACGAGGCGCAACTTGGGCACATCGGGGAGGCCGCACCGCTCGATCGCCTCCACGCTCGCGAAGGCGGGCGAGTCACACGGCGATGACTGGCCGCGGGTGAGCGTGACCATCGTCAGGGCCGCCACCGGAACGGCGATGGCGACCACGATCAACGCGCTGAGACGACGCACAGGCGCGAAGTATCCGCGATGCCCGGCTGCGTCGCTTCGACGTACCGTCCTGCGCTGCTGTCGCGCTGCGACACCTGGGCAGGACGGCTACCGGTGCCGGTGGTCCGGGCGCTGCCTCCCGGCTCGCGCAGGAGAAAGCCCGGCGAGCTCCCGCGCGCGAGTGAAGACGCCATCCATCATCGGCTCGGTGAGGCGGCCGGTGAACGTGTTCTGCTGGCTGGGGTGGTAGCAGCCGAGCAGCCACGGCCCGCCCGCCACGGCGTGCTCGACGCCGTGGCCGAAGCGCGGGCGCGGGCGGGCGAGGCAGAGCAGGCGCCCGGCGGCGTCCCACGCGAAGCCACCCAGGCACACGATCACCGTGACCGTCGGCAGAAGCTCGAGCTCCTCGCGCGCGTAGGGCAGGCAGTGGTCACGCTCCGCGGGCAGCGGCCGGTTGGCCGGTGGCGCGCAACGCACGGCCGCGGTCACGAAGGCGCCGCGGGGGCGCAGGCCGTCGCCCACGTGGGTCGAGGTGGGCTGGTTCGCGAAGCCCGTCCGCCACATGGAGGCCCAGAGCCAGTCCGCGGAGCGGTCGCCGGTGAACACCCGGCCGGTGCGGTTGCCGCCGTGGGCCGCGGGAGCCAGGCCGAGCACGTAAACGGCGGCCTCGGGATCCCCGAAGCCCGGGATGGGACGTCCCCAGTACTCCTCATCGCGGTAGGCGGCCCGCCGCTCGCGCGCCACCTCCTCACGCCACTCGACCAGTCGCGGGCAGCGGCGGCAGTCCACGATCCGCCGCTCGAGATCCTCGAGGCCCGCCGGCGAGACGGGCGGACCGTCAGGAGCCGGAGCGCGCGCCCTCACGGAGGAAGGCCAGCGCGGTGACCGGGTACGCCATGCCGAGCCGCGCGCGCTGAAGGAGGTTCGAGGAGGGCTTGGCGTTCAGGAACGAGTACATCTGGTGCTCGCATACCTTGCCGCCGGAGTCGAAGCGCCAGTACTCGATTCCGCGGGCGTCGGTGCGCCCGCCGAGCGTGCCGGTCCAGGTGTTCACGATCGTCTCGTCGGAAGCGTTCAGCAGCTGCTTCTGCAGCCGGAAGCCGCGAGCGTGGAAGGCCGCCAGGTAGCCGGGCCCACCCGGAGCGAACCTGGTCGCGGCCGGCGTAGGTCTCGACGGCGCCGTCGGTCACGCTCGTGAGCGTGGCGTCCGCGGAGTAGACGCCAACCGTGGCCTCGAGATCGCGGGCGTTGATGCCGCGTTCGGCGTCCGCGACGAAGGCGGCGGGGTCGGGCGGAGGCTCATGCAGCGACCCTAACGAAGCGCGAGCGGGGTCGTCACCGAGATGTGCGAGCTTGCCACGTGCAACCCTCGAGGGACCGTTCGGTACCCACCAAGCAAGGAGCCCGCATGATCGGAAGCCGCAAGCGATTGACCGCCGCCCTCGTAGCCGCCGCGTTGGTGGCGGTGCCCACGGGCTGCGCCGCGGAGGACGAGGCCACCGAGGAGGTCGAGAAGCAGTCCGAGGATGCCCGCAGGGACGCCGAGCGCAGGGGCAACGAGGCGCTCGACGACGCTGAGAAGCAGATCGACGAGCTGGGCGGAGACGCCCGTCGCGAGGGCAACGACATCCGGCAGCGGGGGGAGCAGGCCGCCCGCGACGCGCAACGCAGAGCCGGGGAGGCCGGCGGCGACGGCTCGGGTGGCTACTAGGCGCGGCCCCTTAGGCCTTCAGCCGCCGCCCACTCGTGAACAGGTACTGCGACCAGGCGTAGGCGGGCAGCGCCAGCGCCGCCGTGACGCCCAGGCTCAACCACACCGACACGTCGCTCGTGCCGAAGAAGCCGTGGCGCACGGCGTTCACCAGGTAGAAGACCGGGTTGAAGTGCGACAGCTCTTCCCACGGTGAGGGCAGCATCTCGACCGAGTAGAAGACACCGCCGAGGAACGCCAGGGGCAGGATCACGATGTTCACCACGAACGTGATGTTGTCGAAGGTGTTCGCGAAGATGCCGGCGACGGTGCCGAGCGCGCCGAACAGCACCAGCCCGAGCAGCACCGCCACGGCGAGCACGAGCGGCTTCTCCACGCCGACGCCGGTGAGCGGCACGGCGAGCGCGAGCAGGGCCAGCCCGATGGCCAGCGACCGCACCAGGCCGCCCACGTTGTAGCCGAGGTTCACCTGCCACGGGTGCATCGGCGCCGACAGGACGTCGTTGATGTAGCGGTCGTTGCGCGCCTGGAAGATCGTCGACGAGTTGTTGTTGTAGGCGGCCTGGACCATGGCCATCGTGATCAGACCAGGCACGATGAACACCTCGTAGGGCAGGCCGCCGATCTCCCTGATGCGGCTGCCGAGCGAGAGCCCGAACACCAGGATGAACAGCATCGAGGCGACCACCGGCGCGAGCACGGTCTGCGTCCACAGTCGCGTGACCCTCAGCGTCTCCCGGCGGGCGAGCCAGCGCAGCCCCTGGGCCCCGCTCACGCGGCCATGGCCTTCACGTAGACGTCCGCAAGGGTGTCGGCGTCGTAGGACTCGCGCAGCCCGTCCGCCGTGTCGCGCGCGATCAGCCGACCCCCGCGGATCAACGCGATCTCCTCGCACAGCTCCTCGGCCTCCTCGAGGTAGTGGGTGGTGAGGAGGATCGTCGTGCCCGCATCATGCAGCCGCTCGATGTAGCGCCACAGCTCCCCGCGCAACTCGAAGTCCACTCCCGCCGTGGGCTCGTCGAGGATCACGAGCCGTGGGCGGTGCATGAGCGCCCGCGCCAGCAGCAGCCGGCGGCGCATGCCGCCCGAGAGCTTGGGCGTGCGCACGCGCGTCTTGGCGCGCAGGTCGAAGATGTCGATCATCTCGCCCGCCCGCACGACGGCCTCGTCCCGGCCCATTCCGAAGTAGCCCCCGTGGTACACGAGCGTCTCCTCCACGGTGAGAAAGCGGTCGAGATTGATGTCCTGCTCGGCGAGCCCCACCCACCCGCGCGCCTCGAGCGAGGCCGCCGGCCGGCCGAACACGAGCACCTCGCCGGCCGTCACCCGGATGAGATTGCAAACGGCGCTGATCACCGTGGTCTTGCCCGCCCCGTTGGGCCCGAGCAGGCCGAAGAACGCGCCGTCATGCACGGTCAGGTCGAAGGACTCGACCGCGCTCGTGCCGTCGTCGTAGCGCTTGGTCAGGCCACGGAGCTCGAGCGCGGGGGGCGAGAGGGGCATCCGCACAAGGGTACGGATGCCCCTCTGCCGGAGAGGGCTACTGCGCGGGCGGAGGCGGGGCCGGCTGCGATACGGCGTTCGACTGCGGCTGCTGGATCGCGGTGTCGCCGCCGCCGCTCAGCGCGGACGGGGAGCCGCCCTGGCGCTCGCCCTCCCACACCTTGTTGAGGCCGTCCTGCATGAGGTAGTAGGCCACCGGGCCGATGAAGATCGCGAGCACGAAGAGCAGGCCGGCGCTCATCGGCTCGGGCCGTCCGCCCATTCGCTGCGCCGTCTCCACCCGCTTGCAGGTGTTGAAGACCGAGATGATGGCCGGCACGAGGATGAGCGCGCCGAGCGTCACGGCCAGAAGCGACTTGCCCGGGCTGTCGCCCAGCTCCTGAGTGTTCCGAGCGCGTCCGAGCTCCGCCATCTCCTTGTTGATCTTGTAGTACCAGACGAGCGCGTAGATGCCGAAGGTGATGAACGGGAGCAGGGCCGGCGCGAGTGGATTTCTCACCTTCGCGACTCCCTGACCGTTCCTGATCTGTACCTCTTCTGCCATGCGGGCCTCCTCGGTTCAGTTCCGGGCGTTGGGCGCG
Source organism: Thermoleophilaceae bacterium (assembly GCA_030446485.1). Lineage (GTDB taxonomy): Bacteria > Actinomycetota > Thermoleophilia > Solirubrobacterales > Thermoleophilaceae > JAUJNF01. The sequence goes on from JAUJNF010000008.1 coordinate 7,342, forward strand.
GGCAGACTACCGGGTAGGGCCGCCGTCAACCAGCGTGACCGAGGGGCCGAGGGTCTCGCTCACCAGGACGAGGTCGAGTCGCACGAGGCCGTTCAGCGCGTCCGCTGCCGGCTCACGCGCGTGCCGCCGCCCGCTCGCTGAGGTACTCCGCCAGCCCGTCCTTCCACGACGGGAGCCGAGGAGCATCCGGGCGCTCGCTGTCGAGCACCGAGTGAGGCGGGCGCGGAGCGGGACGTGGGAAGTCCTCGGTGCCGACCGGAGAGAGGTGGCACTCGACGCCCGCCTGGCGGAATATCTCCGCGGCGAAGCCGTGCCACGAGGTCTCGGGGCCTCCGCCCGCCGCGTGCCATACCCCGTGTCCGCCGGACCCGCAGATCGAGACCAGAGCCTCGGCAAGATGCGGCGTGTAGGTCGGGCGCCCGATCTGATCGTCCACGACGCGTGCCTCACCGTGCTCGCGCGCGAGGGTGAGCATGGTTTCCACGAAGTTGCGACCCCCGACCCCGAACAGCCAGGAGGTGCGCACGATGTGGTGGCGCGGGTTCGCGGCGGCGGTCTCGTGCTCGCCGGCGGCCTTGGTCTGGCCGTACACCGACTCGGGGCGCGTGGGGCTCGACTCCACGTAGGGCTCCTTCGCCAGGCCGTCGAAGACGTAGTCGGTCGAGGGGTAGATCACCGTGGCGCCGACCATGGCGGCCGCGGCGGCCACGTGGCGCGCGGCGTCGGCGTTCACCGCCATGGCGGAGCGCAGGTCATCCTCGGCACCGTCCACGTTGGTGAAGGCCGCGCAGTTGATCACGGCGTCGGGGCGGTCCCGGCCGATCCGCTCGGTGAGCGCCGGGGCGTTGCGAACGTCGAGCTCGGCTCTCGTCAGGCCGATCGGCTGGTGCCCCGCAGCGGAGGCCGCGCGCACCAGGTCCTGCCCGAGCATGCCACCGGCACCGGTGATGAGAATCCGCATCAGTAGACGCCTGCGCCCAGCTTCCGATGGTCCCAGGTGACCACGCGGGTCGGCAGGAAGCGCAGGCCCACCCGCTTGGGTGCCTGGGCGGTCACCATGTCGCGAACCTCCGGCGCGAGGTCCGAGCCGCCGCCGTAGCGGCTGAACAACTCGAGCCCCACCTCCGCGACCCGCGCGGGGCTCCGCTCGAGCTCGACGTCGCACTCGAGCATCGCGCCCCGGAGCTCCGCGTACTCGACGCCGGCCTCCACCTGCAGGGTCGCGCGCGGGTCGCGCTCCAGGTTCCTCGTCTTCTGCGACTTGGCGAAGGTCCAGCCGCTCAGCTCGTGGCCGGTGGACACGTACCAGAGCGGCATCAGGTGGGGCCGTCCGTTCGGGCCGAGCGTGGCCACGGTCACCACCTTCTCTTCCTGCAGGAAGGCCGACAGCTCCGCGTCGCTCATCTTGATCTGGTCGCGCCGGGAGGCCACGGCCGGCGAGGGTATCCGCGCCCCAGCCGTTCCGTCGGGGGCCGGGCGTAGCGTTGGCCGGTACCGATGGAAGCCGCCACCACCCTGCATCTGACCTACGCCGCCGGCGCGCGGATCGAAGGACGCGCGCTCGTGATCGACGGCGTGACCGTAGAGGACCGCACGGTCGTCGATCTGGTCGAGCGCCGTCTCGAGCAGGGCGTATCGGCCGAGGAGACCGTCAACGACGCCCTCGAGATCGGCGCCCGAGTGCTCGACCGTGAGGGAACCGCGGCCGAGGTCGACTTCGTCAGGCGTGAGTTCGAGCGCGTGTCGGGCGACGTCGAGCGCGCGTTCACCGACCGAGCCCGCGGCGTCAGTGAGGCGCTCGAGAAGCAGCTCGAGCAGTTCCTGGGGCGGGACGGCGGGGCGATGACCCAGGCCTTGGACGGCCACGCGGAGGAGCTCACCGACCTGATCGGCAAGCACTTCGGGGCGGATCGCACCACCGCGGTGCAGCACCAGCTGCGCGATGTCGTGGCCAAGCTGCTGCAGGAGTCCCGCCAGGACCTGTTGCGGCAGTTCTCGGCGCAGGACGGTCACAACCCGCTGGCCGACTTCAAGAGCGCCGTCGTTCGGGAGATGACCGTCTCGCGCGGCAAGGACGACGCCCTGATGGAGAAGCTGGGCGCCCTCGAGCGCGAGATCCGCGTCCTGCACGAGGCACGCCGCGGGCAGGACGAGCTGGCCGCCGAGGTGGAGCGAGGCGCGGCCAAGGGGCGCACCTTCGAGCAGCAGGCCTACGAGGCGCTCGACGAGATCGCCTCCGCGCGCGGGGACATGGCGATCCACGTGGGCGATGAGCGCTCGGCGAGCGGCGGCAAGCGCGGCGACGTCGTGATCGAGATCGAGGCCGGCTCCGGCGAGTCGCGCGGGCGGATCGCCGTCGATGCCAAGGACGAGAAGCTCTCGAAGAACAAGGCGTGGGCGGTGCTGAACGCGGCGCTCGTCGAGCGCGACGCGGGCTTCGCGATCCTCGTCGTGGCCTCCGACGACAGGGTGCCCTCCGGGCGCGAGGCGCTGCAGGAGTACGAGGGCAACAAGATGATCGTCGCGCTCGACCGGGAGTCGCTCGACCCGCGCCCGCTCGAGCTGGCCTACCGCTACGCGCGCTGCCGCTGCCTGATGGCGCGCGAGCGCACGCTGCAGGTGGACGCCGCGGGCGTCCGCGACGCTGCCGCAGAGGCGCTGTCCGCGCTCAGAGACGCGCAGCGCATCCGCTCGTCACTCACCGGGGCGAGCAACAGCGTCGACAGCGCGCGCCAAGCCCTCGACGCCATGGTGCAGCGCGTGCAGGTGAGCCTCGAGCGGGTGGAGAGCCTCATCGCCGCCGGGGACAGCGCCGCGACGGAGTAGGCGGCCAAGCAGCCACCGGCACGCCCGGCTCTAGCCCCGCACCGCCCCCGCCAACGCCTCCGCCGCCTCGAGCACCGCCGCCCGGGCCTCCTCGGGCTCGAGCACCGCGGCGTCGCCCGCCTCCTTGAGGATCTCGGTGGTTAGCCAGCCCGAGCCGGCGTAGTGCAGCTCGACGATCACCGCGCCGTCCGCCAGCTCCTCGACCACGCGCCGGCTCTCCCGCGCCCACCGCGCCCGCTCCGGCGAGACCCACACGCGCGCCGCGTGCGAGGACTCGACCTCGCCGGTGCGCGGCCAGCCGTGCACGTCGGCCTCCACGCCCGGACGCGGCTCGAAGCTCTCTTCGGTCACCGACGCCGACCGGATGCGATCGAGGCGGAAGTCGCGCGGGCCGTCGCGCTCGAGGTCGAAGGAGTGGACGTACCAGCCCTCCTGGCCGTTCATCAGCTGGTAGGGCTCGATCCGCCGCGCCACGAACTCGTCCTCGTTCTCCTTGTAGTAGTCGATCTCCAGCACCCGGCGCTCGAGGATCCCCCCGTTCACCACTCGCGCGATCTCCGAGTCGTCGCCGCTCGCGGTGGTGATCTGCAGGCCGTCGCCGGCGGGATCCTGCCCCAGGGCGGCCACGATCTTCTCCCGCGCCGAGGCCAGCGAGCCCTCCGGGATGTGGTCCCCGAGCAGGTCGATCGCTGCCACCAGAGCCTTGGCCTCGAGCGGCAGGAGGCGGGCCGGCTGGGCGAAGTTGTCCCCGTAGGGCTCGGGATCCACCTCGATCTGGTCCCCGGTGATCTCGGCGTAGAGCACGTAGCTGCCGCCGCCGAAGTTCACGACGTTGAGCACGTCGATGTCCTCGCGGAGCTCGGGCTCGGTCACCTGGAGCGTGCGGCACAGGGCGTGCAGGTCGAGCTTGTCGGCGTCGCGCGCGGCTCGGATCAGGATGCCCGCAAGCGTCACCAGACGGGCGAAGCGCTCGGGGCGGATCGGCGTGTCCGACTTGGCGTCGTCCTCCTCGTCCTGGGCCTCCTCCTGCCGCTCGACCGTCGCGGCCAGCTCGTGGTGGCCCGAGTGGCGCTCCACCGTGAGCGCCACCCGCTCGTCGGCCTCCGCCGCTAGCTCCGCCGGAGCGAGGATGCGCGCTCGCTCGCCGAGGCCGAGCACCCACGAGATGAGCTGGCGGGAGTCGGCGTAGGCCGTCTCGAACACGACGCCCGCCTCGGGCGCGTCGTCGGCCTCGGCCGCCGGGCTCACCCGGCCGGCGTGGCCGAAGTGGCGCTCCACGAGCCACGCCACGCGATCGGAGATCCACACGCGCGCGGTGGCCGTGTCGCCCCCGATCTGCCAGTCGGCACGGGCCGCATAGGGGCGCGGGTCGAAGTCGGTGGGGGGCGGGAAGTCGTGCTCGGACTTGCTCGAGTAGGCGACCTTCCCGCGGATCCGCGACAGCCGGAACACGCGCACGTCTCCCCGTTCGTGGGAGTGGCCGATCAGGTAGAACTGCCCGCCGCGGAAGAGCAGGTGGTACGGGTTCACCTTGCGCGCCTCGCGCGAGTCGCGGCCCATCGTGTAGTAGTCGAAGAGGATGGTCTTGCGGCGGAAGATCGCCGTCTCGATCTTCGACAGCCGCTGGGACAGCTCGCGCCCTCCCGCGCCGGCGGTCACCCCGAGGGCGATCGAGCGCTGCTCGGGCGCATCGAGGGGAGAGGGCCGCCCCCAGGACAGCTGCTGCAGCGCCAGGCGGAGCGGCTCGGCGTAGGCGAACTCGCCGTCGAGCAGCGAGAGCGCGGTGCGCAGCGCACCGAGCTCGGCGTCGGAGAACTCGATGGCCCGCAGGTAGAAGTTCTCCGGCGGGAGCGAGTAGTTCTCGGCCTCGTAAAAGCCGTCGGCCGGCTTGTCCACCTTCAGCTCGATCCCGAGCGAGTCGAGCTCGGAGCGGTCGGCGTAGAAGCGTCGCGCGAAGGCGTCGTCGTTCATGCCCGAGTAGCCCTCCACCTCCTGCTTGATGTCGAGCGAGGTCACCGGCCGCCGCTCCGCCATCAGGAACGAGATCAGCGACAGCTGGCGGATCAGCTTCTCGGTGTCCTTGGCCACGGAGCGAGGATAGGTGCGGCCGGACACCCGCCGGAGCGACCGGCGTTACATCGCGGTGACCTAACGCCGCTGTTTGCGAGTTTGAGGCGCTATGCGGCCTGCGCGGGGAAGTACGCCGACCCCGAGAGGGCGCGGTCGAAGCTCGACCACGCCTCACCGGTCGACAGGCCCTTCTCCAGCCGGTCGAAGCTCCCCAGGCGCCCGCCGAGGTTGTCGAGCATGTGCACGAGCGTGGCCTCGCGGGTGCACGGGACGACCGGGCTGCCGTGCTCGAGCAGGCCGTGGTGGGAGAGGATGATGTGCAACAGGGCCTGAGCCACTGCGGGCGGGAAGCCCGGGACCTCCTCGATCTCGCGGCGCACCAGGTAGTAGCCGAGCGGGATCTCGCCCTGCAGCTTGCCGGCGTCGGTGAGCTCGATGGCGCCGCCCTCGCAGGCGTAGCTCTCGATCTTCCCGATGTCGTGCAGGAGGGCTCCGGCCACCGCCACCTCGCGGTCGATCCCCGGGAACGTGGCCGATATCGCGCTGACCGCCTGGGCCACCGACAGCGAGTGCTCGAGCAGGCCGTGCGGGTAGGCCTGGTGGTAGTGCTTGGCGGCCGGTGCTTCGCACCAGCGCGCCCACACCGCGGACTCGGGGGCGAAGAAGCGATCGAGCAGGGCCCTCAGCGAACGGTGCTGGATGGTGTCGAGCAGCGCCCTGAGGTCGCCCACCATCTGCTCGTAGGCCACCGACGGACCCGCCAGGAGATCGCTTGGGTCGTACTCGTCGGGGCGCGCCTCGCGCAGCGCGCGCACGGTGATGCAGGCCCCGTACTGGCGCTCGATGGCGAAGCGTCCGCTCACGTACACCACCGCGCCGGCCGGACACAGCGCGCAGAGCGCGTCGGCGCCGTCCCAAGCCACGGCGTCGACCGCGCCGGTCACGTCGCCCAGCTGGAGCTTCAGGAACGGATCCCCGTTCCGCTTCTGCCGCCGGCTGAGGTCGCGCACGAGGAAGACCGACTCGACGGCCTGGCCGTCGACCAGGTCGCGCACGAACGTCTTCCCGGCCGCGAAGACCTCGGTGTCCACCACAAGCGCCGGCTGATTCACGCCGGAAACCGTAGACCGGGTGGCGGACGGCCCTGCAACGCAGAGGGGCCGGCCTCACGGCCGGCCCCTCAACACCTGGATCGTCCCGAACGGGCTACGGCCGGGCGTCGCCCTCCACCTCGACCTGCTCCTTGCGCACCTCCTCGGTCACCTGACGCTCCTCGGTGACCACGTCCTTGTCGAGGCGGATGCGCTCCTTGGGGACAACCTGCTTGTCCACCACCACCTCCTCGGACTCGAGCACCACCTCGTGCTCCTCCTCGGAGAGCGCGGGGCCGTCCATCGCCGCACCGGCGTTTGCCTCGGTGATCGGCTCGCGCTCGATGCGGATCTCCTCGCGCTGCACCGGCACGCTCGTCTGCACCTGCTCGGTGGTGATGTACTTGCGCAGGCGCACCCGGCCGGTCTCCCGCTTGACCGTGCCCACCCGCAGCTCCTCCTCGGAGCGCGTCATGGCGCTGTCGGTGGTCGGGCCGCTCGTGTCGTGTCCGGAATCGGGCTTCGGCTCGCCCGCGCCGGTCGGGAGCCCGGTGTCGGGTGCGGACTGGTCGTAGGGCAGCCCGTAGTACTCGTACAGCTCCTGCTCCTCGGGCTGGGAGAGCGCCCTGTCGGCCGTTACGACCGGAGCGGCCTTGACCCTGGCCTTCTCGAACGGGACGCGGATCTGGTCACCCTCGGCGACGGCGCCGGCGAGCGGCACCAGTGTCAAGCTGCCGCCGAAGAGGCCCATGTTCACGAGCGCCCACTCGGCCGTGTCGGTCTCCTCGTCGAGGTAGAGGTCGTCGATCGTGCCGAGCCTGTCACCGGTCGAGTCGATCACCTGATGTCCCCGCCACTGCAGCATGGTCGATTCCACTGCCGGCCTCCAAGATCCCGGCACGCGTCGCGAGGGGGGCGGCGCGAGCCCTGTCTCCCAGTGCCCCTCCGCTCGGGTTGTACCCGCCGCCGACCGGCGTTAAGCCCGGTCGTACCAATGACGAGGCGAGGCTCAGCCGCCGTAGTAGCTCAGCGCGCGGCGGCCCAGATCGGCGGTCGCCTGACGGTTGCTCACGGCGGAGATCGGCGACGACAGGACCGGCACCAGCTTGAGCATCGCCCGCTTGGCGACCTTCCGGCCCACGAGCTTGACGAGGCGCGGGACCAACTCTTCGTCGGAATCGCGCCTGCTGCGCACGAACTGCTGGGCGAGGGGCACGCCCGCGCCATCCAGAGCGGTACGGGCCTCCGCGGCGGTGGGGTAGATGCCCTGCAGCGTGAGCAGCTCGGCGGGGCGCATGGGATGCCGCGGATCGAAGCCGTGGGCGGCGGCGATGAAGAACACCATCCGCCCCTGGATCCAGGCCAGCGCGGCCAGGTCGGGGACGATCGTCAAGGCCCCGCCCAGCCCCGCCGCGGCCCCCTCGAGGCCGGATCTCCGCACGTGCTTCCGATAGGCGATCGCGGCGGCCTCCGCGGGCGTGTGGTGGGGGGCCATCAGAGCCGTCCACCGCTCCGCCGCCGGTCCGAAGCGCTCGGCGGCGGCCAGCGCCATGTGCTCCGGAGCCCGTTCCGGCTCCGCTCGCAGGCGATCGAAGAGGGAGCTCGGTAGCTCCTCGACGGGCTCGGGCGGTTCAGTGGTGTCGGTCATGCTGCGCAAAGGTTGGCAGTGGGCAGTTGGCAATGGGCGGCGGAGGGTCCGGCGCCAACTGCCAACCCGCCAACTGCCAACCCATGTTTGGCCCCGTCACCGCACCGGGTAGGCGTTTCGCGTGGCCGGCATCGCTCCCTCCCACGGCATCCTCAGCGCGGAGCGCCAGGGCGAGCGCGACGAGCTGATCGACCTTCTCACCCAGGCGTACTGGATGGAGATCGAGACCGTGATGAGCTACATCGCCAACTCGATCAACCCGGACGGCATCCGGGCGCAGGAGATCATCGAGAGCCTCGAGACCGACATCCAGGAGGAGCTCGGGCACGCCCAGCTCTTTGGGCAGCGGATCAAGACTCTCTACGGGACGGTGCCGGGCTCGAAGGAGTTCAACGCCGTGCAGGACTTCCTCCAGCCGCCCGCGGACCAGTCCGACGTCGTCCACGTGATCAAGGGCGTGATCGCCGCGGAAACGGGCGCCATCGGCCACTACAACCGCATCATCGAGTTCTGCGGGGACAAGGACCCGGTCACCGAGGACATGGTGATCGGCATCCTGCGGGACGAGGAGGGCCACCTGCGGCTGTTCGAGGGCTTCCTCAAGGAGTACCAGGCGCAGGGCCTGGCCTGAGAGCCGCCGCTTCGAGGGGCTCTACCCTCGCGAAGATGATCGAAGTAGGCGAGCAGGAGCTCGACAACGGGCTGCCGCTGGTGCAACTGGGGATGGCCGGCACGCGCGCGGTCACGGTGCTCGTGGCCTTCGACGCCGGCGCCCGCACCGAGCGCGCCGAGGAGAACGGCATGGCCCACTTCCTCGAGCACCTGGTGTTCAAGGGCGGCGAGAAGTACGCGACCTACCGCGACGTGAACGAGACCGCCGAGCGGCTCGGCGCGCAGCTCAACGCCTACACCTCGCACGACGTCGTCGCCTTCCACGTGACCTGCCGCGCCGAGGCGGTGATGGACGCCGCCGACCTGCTCACCGACTTCGTGGCCAAGGCGCGGGTGGAAGCCGAGGAGCTGGACCGCGAGCGGGGCGTGGTGATCCAGGAGATCGCTCGCTACAACGACCAGCCGGCCAGCGTGGCCAGCCACCTGATCGACGAGGCGGCGTTCGGCGACCACCCGCTCGGGCGGCCGGTGCTCGGCCCGACCGAGCACCTCGAGACGTTCTCCCGCGAGGCCGTGCTCGCCTTCCGCGAGCGCCGCTGGGCGCCGCGGGGCGGAGGAGCCTTCGTGGCCGGCGACCTGTCGGGGGTCGACGAGGAGCGCCTGGCCGAGCTGTTCTCGCGCTTTCCCGCCCGCGAGGACGTGCCGCCACCCGATCCCGCGCCCGGGTTCGAGCGCCGCGTGCTCGTGCGGCCTCGGGACACGAGCCAATCCCACCTGCGCCTGCACTGGCGCCCGTCCACCGAGCCGACCGACCTACGGCAGCGCGCGGCCCTGGCCGTGTACTCCACCCTGCTGGGCGGCTCGATGGGCTCACGGCTCTTCGACGAGATCCGCGAGCAGCGCGGCCTCTGCTACGCCATCTCGGCAGCCTCCTACCACCACTCGGACACGCCGGTGCTGCAGGTGGCCTCGGGCCTCGACTCGACCAAGTGCGAGGAGGCCTACCGGCGCATCCGCGAGATCGTCGAGGAGCTGGTGGCCGAAGGGCCGACCGAGGAGGAGGTCGAGCGGGCGCGCGCCTACGCCGCGGGGTCGACGGTGCTGGCGCTGGAGGGCACGGGAGCGGTGGCGCGGCGGGCGGCGGGGCAGAAGGTGACCTTCGGGGAGATCGTCTCGCCGGAGGTCGTGATCGAGGCTCTGGACGCCGTCACCTATGACGAGGTGCGCGAGGTGGCGGCCGGCATCGACGGCGCGCCGACGGTGGCCTGCGTCGGGCGGCACGAGGTGGCCGACTTCGAGTAGGGCGAGCCCGCCGGCGCGAACGACTGAACGCCTTTCCACGCCCCGCTGTGGCAGAGTGTCCAAGCGATCGACACCCGCGTGAAAGGAGCACACGTTGCCCGGCAAGGACGAGCTTCCCGACACCCTCAAGCGCTCGCCCAAGAAGGCCCAGCGCACGTGGATCAAGGCCCACGACTCCGCCGTCGAGACCTACGGCGAGGGCGAGCGCGCACACCGGACGGCGTTCTCGGCTCTCAAGCACTCCTACGAGAAGGTCGTCGACCGCTGGGAGGAGAAGGACGAGAAGGGCCCCTCCGACCCGCAGGCGGCGAAGGGCGGGCGAGCGGCGCGCGAGCGCCCGAGTGAGACATTTGGCGGCGTGGACGTGGTGGGCAACAGCAAGGAGGAGCTGTACGAGCGGGCGAAGGGGCTTGGCGTGAAGGGCCGTTCCAAGATGTCGAAGGAGGACCTGGCCCGCGCGATAGCGCGCAAGCAGTGACCGGACGCCGCGCTCGGAGTCTCAGGCCCTGCGGTACAGGCGTGTGGTGAGCGGCGCGAACACCGCTGTGAGCACCGCCGCCACCGTCAGCACGATCGCTATGTCGCCGCCGTCGGCGTTCCCCTCCATCAGCCCTCGCGAGGCGGTCGCCAGGATCGAGATCGGGTTGACGTCGACGAAGGCCTCGAGCCCCGCCGGCAGCGTGGCCGGATCGACGAAGACGTTGGAGAGGAAGGTGAGCGGGAAGATCCCCATGAACCCGGCGTTCATCACCGCGTTGGGAGTGCGCAGAAGCAGCCCGAGCGTGGTGAAGACCCACGACAGCCCGAACGCGAAGACCACCACGAGTGCCAGCGCCGCGAGCACGCCGCCGGGCCCGGCGCCGGGGCGGTAGCCGAGGAGCAGGCCGAGCAGGATGATCACGGTGCCCGCCACCAGGTAGCGGACGCTGTCGCCGAGCAGTGATCCCACGAGGGGAGACGGCCGCCAGATCGGGAGTGAGCGGAAGCGGTCCACGACCCCCTTCGTCAGGTCGGTGTTGAGCGCGATCCCTGAGTACACGGTGGTGAACAAGACCGACATGACGAGGATCCCGGGGAGGATGTAGTCGAGGTACTCGCCGGTGGAGCCGGCGATCGCACCGCCGAACAGGTAGGTGAACATCAGGACGAACATCACCGGGGTGATGGTCACGTCCAGGAGCTGCTCGGGGACGTGCTTGACCTTGAGCATCCCGCGCCAGCCGAAGGTGAGAGCAGCCGACAGCGCGCTCGGCCGGGAGGGCCGGGGCCTCGAGGAGATCGCCTTGCGGACCGCGGCGGGGTCGGCGGTGGGCGTGGGGGCCGCTTGCGTGGCGGCGTTCGTGTTCATGCTGCCTGCTCCTCGTGGATCGGGTCGCCCTGCTCGGTTGAAACCTCGTCGGCCGTGTGGCCGGTCAGCGCCAGGAACACCTCGTCCAGGCTCGGCTGGCCGAGCGAGAAGTCAGCCACCCGGACGCCGGCACGCGTGAGCTCGGCCACCGCCTCGGCAGCACGATCGGCAGCCGAGCACGAGGCCGACAGGGCGGCGGGATCGGCGCCCAGCGTGACGCCGCCGAGCTCCCGGCCGAGCACCTGCTCGGCCACGAGCCGCTGCTCGGGATCCAACAGGCGCACGTGCAGCGCGCCCGAGCCGACCGATGCCTTCAGCTGGCCGGGTGTCCCCTCGGCGATCACCTTCCCACGGTCGATCACCGCGATCCCGTCGGCGAGCTGGTCCGCCTCCTCGAGGTACTGGGTGCAGAGCAGGATCGTGGTCCCCTCCGCAACCAGCGCGCGGATGATCTCCCAGACCTGGTTGCGGGAGCGCGGGTCGAGGCCGGTCGTGGGCTCGTCGAGGAACATCAGGTCCGGGGTGACCACGATGCTCGCGGCGATGTCGAGCCGGCGCCGCATCCCGCCGGAGTAGTGCTTCACGAGCCGGCCGGCGGCCTCCAAGAGCCCGAAGGCCTCGAGCAGCTCGGCGGCGCGCTCCTTCGCGGCGGGGCGCTTGAACCCCAGCAGGCGGCCGAGCAGGATGAGGTTCTCGCGCCCGGTGAGGTCTTCGTCCACCGAGGCCAGCTGGCCCGTGAGGCTCACGGCGCCGCGCACGGCGTCGGCCTCCTCCACGATGTCGTGCCCGAAGATCCGGGCGCTGCCGGCATCCGGGCGGATCAGGGTGGCGAGCATGCGGATGGTCGTGGTCTTGCCGGCGCCGTTGGGCCCGAGCACGCCGTAGATGGAGCCTCGGCCCACCGCGAGGTCCACGCCGTCCACGGCGCGCGTCTCGCCGAAGGACTTGACGAGGCCCGTGGCTTCGACCGCTAGAGGCGAGTGCGCTGACATGTGCTCCTGGGTGTCGGGGACGCTTTCGGGTGAGTCTTCACCACAGACCGGGCGGAGTCCAGAAACTCATCGCGGGCCACCCATTTCTTCTCGGTGCCGGGGTTAGGTCGCCCGGAGCGTCCAGTAGCCGTCAGCCCCGACCGGCTGCTCGTTGGCCACTCGCGAGAGCTCCTCGCGCGCCCGCGCGTGCTCGAGGTCGCGCAGTGCCGCCACCTCCGCGGTCGCGAGCGGCTCGCCGGCCCAGGCCAGCACCTCCTCGACGGTCTCGGGGTCGGGCCGGCGCTCCAGCTCAGGCACGAGGTTGGCGATCGCCGCCTCGTAGCTCTCCGAGGGCTGGAAGCCCGGGACGTCGAGCCGCGCACCGTCGGCGTTGCGCTCGATCTCGTAGCTCGGGCACGTGTAGCGCCGGCCGCCGTTCTCGCCCCAAGCGGCGAGCTTGTGGTCGAGCGCGCGGGCCGCGGGCGAAGGGTGGCGCGCCGCGTCCATGTCCTCGCCAAGGGCGTCCTCCACCTCCGGCTCGGCGCTCCAGCGCATGAGGTCGTCCGCGTCGATTCCGGCCTGCTCGGCGGCCTGCCGCATCAGCTCCTCGTCGTCGAGGAGGCCACCACCCATGTAGAGCACGCGCAGGCGCCGCAGCAGGGCCGGCTCAAGCTCGGGGATGCGCAGCCGCGCGGCCACCACCGCTCGACAGGCCGGCAGGGTGGCCGGCACTCGCGCGCGCTCACGTGTGTCGATCGGCATGCCGAACCGGCGGTGAAGCGTGCGGAGCCCCGAGGAGAGCATCGCGGGGGTGAAGCCCTTGCTCTCGTTGTCCACGGCCGCCTCAGACTGCACGACCATGCGCGGCCGCCACCCGATGGCGTCACCGAACAGCCAGCGGAGCCGCCAGCGCTGCGGCTCGGCAGAGAAGGCCCAGGGGCAACCGGGGTCGGTGAAGTCCTGGATGGTGAGGGAGGGGGGCATCGGGCTCGTAGGAGGCTAGGGAAGCCGGACGGCTAGCCACGTCGCCGGGCCGCTCCGGCCGCCTACGGCCGCGAGATGGCGAGGGCCGGAATCGAACCGGCGACACCACGATTTTCAGTCGTGTGCTCTACCAACTGAGCTACCTCGCCCGGCGCCGGATGGTATCCACCGCCTCGTCCGTCGAGCCGTTACCGTCTGGCGCGAATGAGCGAGCTCATCCACACCTGCTACCGGATCCTCGAGGTCGACCGTTCGGTGGCCTTCTACACCAAGCTCGGCTTCGAGGAGGCGGCTCGCATGCCGATCCGCGACGAGGCCGTGAACGTGTTCATGGGCCTGCCCGGGGACGGCCCGCGCCTGGAACTCACCTGGAACAAAGACCGCGACGAGCCCTATGACGTCGGGAGCGGGTACGGCCACATCGCGCTCACCGTCGACGACCTGGACGCGACACTCGAGCGCCTGAGCGCCGACGGCATCGCGCCCGAGAAGCCCCCGTACCAGGTGCGCGAGGGGGGCTCACGGCTGTGCTTCGTGCGCGATCCCGACGGCTACCGCATCGAGCTCATCGAGCGGCCGGCGGCCGGATCGGGTTAGCCCCTCCGGGGTGTCGATAGCGGCGCCGTTGGTTGAGGCCCGTCCCCGGTAACAGCCCGCTACCGTGCAGGACGTGCGCCGCGCCGCCGCTCTGGTTGCCTCGGTTGCCGCCGCCGCCATCGCTCCCGCGTGTGGAAGCGACGGCGCGGGAAGCGGCCTGGACGCCGCCCTGGGCTACATGCCCAAGGACGCCCCGCTCGTGTTCACGATCTCGACCGATCTCGAGGGTGAGCGTTACGAGGCGGCGAGAGACCTGCTCGAGAAGATCCCCTTCAGCGACCGCTTCACGGCCGAGCTGGAGAGGGGCCTGAAGGAGGAGGGCCTCAGCTATGAGGACGACGTCCGTCCGCTGCTCGGCGAAGAGCTGGTGATCGCCGCCCCGACGCCCGAGGCCCTCACCCGCGAGACGTTCGTCGGCGCCTGGCAGGTCCAGGACAAGGACAAGCTCGTGGAGCTGATCGAGGACGAGGGGCCCGTAAAGGAGGTCGGCGAGTCGGAGGGGGCGAAGCTCTACGAATCCTCCGACACGTTCTACGCCATCGAGGACGACGTCGTGGTGTTCTCGGACTCTCGCGAGGAGGTCGAGGCCGCTCTCGGTCGGGCGGACGGGGAGAACACGCTCAACACGGGGACCTTGGAGGAATCACTCGGGGAGCTGCCGGAGGATCCGCTCGTGCGGGTCACCGGCGACCTCCGGCGCCTGCTCGCCACGCCCGCCGCCGCGCAGGCCCGGCGGGTCAAGTGGGTCGCTGCGCTCGAGACGTTCGGCGTTACGGCCGACGTGACGGATGCCGGCGTGCAGCTCGACTACGCCGTCACGACCGATTCCGAGGCCCTCACCGACGAGGATCTGCCGCTGGCCGCCGGCGAGGAGCCTCCGAAGGTGGTCGTGCGCGAGGGCGAGGCCGCCTCCGCCATACGGGACATCTCGCAGTTCATCCGCTTCGCGGAGAACGCGGGCGAGGCCGCTGATCCCGAGGGGTTCGCCGAGTACGAGCGCGAGAAGGAGAAGCTGGAGAAGGACCTCGGCATCGACCTCGACCGCGAGGTGATCGACCAGCTCTCCGGGGAGCTGAGCTCGACTCAGAGCTTCCCGGCCAAGTTCGCCGTGCGCGCCGAGCTGCGCGATCCCGAGGCCTTCGAGGCCACGCTCGCGAGGTTCGCGGACGGCCTGCCACGGGCGCAGAAGCGGCGGGGTGAGCCCCCGGTGGTGATCGAGAAGCCGAAGGGCGGCGAACGGCTGTACGCGCTCGTCGAGCCGGACAGGAGCGCGGCACGAAGGGGCGGGAAGCGCAAGCAGCCCACGCGCATCGTCTTCGGGGTGGTCGACGAGGTCTTCGTCGCCGCCCAGGATCCCAAGACGGCCGGTGAGCTCGCCGCCGCCACGCCCACCGAGATCGAGGGAGTGGAGGGCGCCGCGGTCACGACGCTCGATGCCGGCGCGTTCGCCGAGCAGGTGATCGCCGCGATGGGCTCCGAGGGCGAGGGCGGATCGCCGCTCGAGGGCCTCGCGGCCGGCCTCGTGACCCGCTCGCTCGGTGACGCCACGAGCTCGCTGGAGGCCGACACCAGCGGGCTGCGGGGCAGCTTCAGGCTCGAGATCAAGTAGGGCCGCCGCTCAGGCGGCGGCCATGCGGCCCATCAGCTCGAGCGCGCCGCGCTTGCTGAGCGGCTCGTTGAGGTTGCCGCACTTGGGCGACTGCACGCACGACGGGCAGCCCGACCGGCACGGGCACTCGCCGATCAGGCGGCTGGCGTCGCCCACCAGGGTCTCGAAGGCCTGGAAGCCCGTGCGGGTGATGCCCACCCCGCCGGGATGGCCGTCGTAGATGAAGATCGTCGGCCGGCCGGTCTGATGGTGGGCGGCGGTCGACAGGCCGCCGATGTCCCAGCGATCGCACATGGCGATCAGCGGCAGCACCGCGATCTGGGCGTGCTCGGCCGCGTGCAGTGAGCCCTGCAGCTTGTCGAGCGGGAAGTCGGAGTCGATGGGCCCGTCGGGGAAGACGTACCAGAGCGCCTGGGTGCGGAAGTACTGCTCCGGAAGGTCGACCGGCAGCAGGTCGAGCACCTCGTGGTCGGAGATGCGCTTGCGCTGGAAGGCCACGACCTCCTCGCTCACGGCGACCGCGCCGAAGAAGAGCTGCACGCCCATCACCGTGCGGCTGTCCCGGATCTCCTCGATGTAGGTGTCGGTCTCCTTCTTGGGCTGCGTGTACCAGTCACCGGAGAAGGGCCGCACCACCGCGCGGCGCGTGTCCAGCTCGAGCTCGTCGACCTCGTAGCTCACGCCCCCGTGCAGGTACACAGCGCCCGGGTGGACCGTCGCGTGCGCCCGCGCCGCCTCCACCGTGCCGATCACCTCGCCGGCGCGGGCGTCCACCACCGCGAAGGAGTCGAGCCCCGCAGAGCGCAGCGAGATGGCCCCGGCCGGATAGCCGTCCCCGCGCGGCAGGTAGCGCCCGCCCCGCTCACGCAGGCCGCCGCGCTGCACGAGGCGCTCGGCGTAGGCCTGCCAGCGCGGGCCCAGGGCGCCGGCGTCGCCCGGGGCGCCGAGCGGCAGCTCGTAGGCCGCGGCGGCCAGGTGCGGGAGGTGGATCTCCTCTGACTCGTGGTCGAGGATCGCCGACTCGACGGCGCGGTCGAGGAACTCCTCGGGGTGGCGGCAGAAGAACTGGTCGAGGGCGTCGTCGCCCGCCACGTAGAGCGCGAGGCCGGTGCCCCGCCGACCGGCGCGCCCCCACATCTGGCGCAGGCTCGCCACGGTCCCGGGGAAGGTCACGCAGATGGCGGCGTCGAGCTCGCCGATGTCGATGCCGAGCTCTAGGGCGTCGGTGGCCACCACCGCCAGCAGCTCGCCCTCCACGAGGCGCCGCTCGATGTCCCGCCGCTGCGCGGGCGTGTAGCCGGCGCGGTAGGGAGCGATGCGCTCGGCGAGATCTCCGTGTCCCGCGTCCTCCAGCCGCAGCCGGGTGAAGCGCTGGATCAGCTCGACGCCGCGGCGCGACCTGAGGAAGCAGATCGTGCGCACTCCCTCGGCCACGAGCCTCGCCAGCAGGGTGGCCGCCTCGCTGAGCGGCGACACGCGCAGCCCGAGCGCCTCGTCGGTGAGCGGTGGGTTCCACATGGCCACCTGCCGCTCGGCGTGCGGGGCGCCGTCGCGATCGACGAGCTCGACGTCCAGCCCAGTGAGGCGCTCGGCCAGCTCGACCGGGTTGGCGATCGTCGCGCTCGTGAGGATGAAGCGCGGCTCGGTGCCGTAGGCGTTCGCGAGGCGGCGCAGGCGGCGCAGCACGTTGCCCACGTGCGAGCCGAACACGCCCCGGTACACGTGGGCCTCGTCCACCACCACGCAGGCCAGGTTGGCCAGCACGTCACCCCAGCCCTTGTGGTTGGGCAGCACCCCCACGTGCAGCATGTCGGGGTTGGTGAGGATGAGGTTCGAGCGGTTGCGGATCGCGCGGCGCTCCTCGCGCGGGGTGTCGCCGTCGTAGATGGCGGGGCGCAGGAAGGGCGCCTTCAGCGCGTGCAGCCCGCGAGCCTGATCCTGGGCCAGCGCCTTGGTGGGGTAGAGGTAGAGGGCGCGCGCCCGCCCGTCGCGCGCGAGGGTGTCGAGCACCGGCAGGTTGAAGGCGAGCGACTTGCCGCTGGCCGTGCCGGTGGTGACGATGGTGTGGCCTCGCCGGACCGCCTCCAGGGTCGAGCCCTGGTGCGAGTACAGGGCGTCCACCCCGGTCCGGCGCAGCGCCTCGAGCACGGCGGGATGGAGGTCGTCCGGAAGCGGCGCGATCTCGGCCGGCCGGGCCCCGTAGCGGGACTCGGCCACGAGCTGTTCGCCACGGCCGTCCTCGAGCACCGCCCGCCACGGCGCCTCTGTTCTGGTGACCGCCAAGACTGCTTGCCATAGTAGGCGCCGCCCGATGGCCCTCCGCTGCGTGTACACCGACCTCGACGGCACCCTGCTCGGCCGCCGCGCCTCGCTCTTCCACGATGCCGACGGGGCCTTCACCATGCTCCCGGCCCGGGCCCTCGAGGCCTGCCACCGCGCCGCGGTGGAGGTGGTGATCAAGTCCGGCCGGCGCAAGGCCCAGGTGATGGAGGACGCCCGGCTGATGGGTCAGACCTCGTACATCTACGAGGTGGGGTCGGCCCTCGTGATCGACGGCGAGGAGACCTGGCTCACCGGCGACATCCAGCCGCGGGAGGGGCACACGATCTTCGACCACATCCGTGACACCGGCGCGCCGGACCTGCTCCTTCAGCGCTACCGCGGGACACTCGAGTACCACGCTCCCTGGCACGTCGACCGCGAGGTGTCTCACCTCATGCGCGGCGAGGTGGACGCCCTCGAGGCCGACCGGCTGCTCGAGGAGAGCGGCCACGGCGATCTGCGCCTCGTGGACAACGGGACCATCTCGGTGCGGGAGACGGGCCTGCGCCTGAGCGGCCCGCCCCACTGCTACCACCTGATCCCGCGCGCGGCGTCCAAGGCCCGCGCCGTGTCGGTGCACCAGCGCGCCCGTGGCTACGCGCCCGAGGAGTGCATCGGCGTCGGCGACTCGCGCGAGGACCTGGACGTGGCGGCCTCGGTGGGCCGCTTCTTCCTGGTGGGCAACGCCGTGCGGCGAGATCCGGACATCCGCGCCGAGGTGGCCCGGCGCCCCAACGTCGAGATCACCGACGGGCGCAACGGCGAGGGCTTCTACGAGGCGGTGGTGCGCTCGCTGGCCGAGGAGCGGTAGCCGAGGCTCTGCTTCGGGTATGCCGGTAGGGGACCGCGACTACCGCAGGGGGTTGGGAACAAGTGATTCAGCACGACGTCGTACCGGGCGTCCATCGCATCGAGGACTCGTTCGTGAACTGGTACCTGATCGACGAGGGCGGGAGGCTCACCGCGGTGGATGCCGGCCTGCCGGTGTCGTGGCAGTCGCTCTACCGGGCGGTCACGCAGGCCGGCCGGACGCTGTCGGACCTCGAGGCCGTCGTGCTCACCCACGCCCACTTCGACCACGTCGGCTTCGCCGAGCGGGCCCGCTCGGAGCTCGGCGTGCCGGTGTGGGTGCACGAGGGGGATGCCGACCTCACGAGGCATCCCTTGCGCTACGACAAGGAGCGCTCGCCGGCCTTCTACCTCGTGCGGCCGCCCACCCTGCGCATCTTCGCCTCCCTGGCTCGCCACGGCGCGCTCTGGGCCAAGCGGATCAGCTCGGTGAGGACCTTCGGCAACGACGGGACCCTGGACGTTCCCGGAACGCCCAAGATCCTCTTTACGCCGGGCCACACCTTCGGCCACGTGGCCTTCCACCTGCCCGACCGTGACGCGGTGATCGCCGGCGACGCGCTGGTCACGCTCAACCCCTACACCGGCGGCGAGGGGCCGCAGATCGTCGCCCGGGCCGCGACCGCTGACAGCGAGCTGGCGATGGCGTCGCTCGACCGCCTGGCGGAGACCGGCGCGGGCACCGTGCTGCCCGGCCACGGTCCACCGTGGACCCGTGGAGCCGAGGAAGCGGCGCGCGCGGCGCGCGCGGCGGGCGTGTCATGAAAGCCGTGACCTGGCAGGGCAAGCGCAACGTGCAGGTCGACAACGTGCCCGACCCGACGATCGAGCAGCCCACCGACGCGATCGTGCGCATCACCTCCACGGCCATCTGCGGCTCCGACCTGCACCTGTACGAGGTGCTCGGCCCGTTTCTCGATTCCGGAGACATCCTCGGACACGAGCCGATGGGCATCGTCGAGGAGGTGGGCACAGGCGTCACCCACATCAAGCCGGGCGACCGTGTGGTGATCCCCTTCAACATCGCCTGCGGCCACTGCTACATGTGCGACCACGAGCTGTTCGCCCAGTGCGAGACCACCCAGACCTACGACCAGGACATGGGCGCCGCGCTCTTCGGCTACACCAAGCTCTACGGGCAGGTGCCGGGCGGGCAGGCCGAGTTCCTGCGCGTTCCCCAGGCCCAGTTCGGGCCCATCAAGGTGCCGGAGGGGACGCCCGACGAGCGCTTCCTCTACCTGTCCGACGTGCTGCCGACCTCCTGGCAGGCCGTCGACTACGCCAGCGTTCCCAAGGGCGGCAGCGTGACCGTGTTCGGGCTCGGCCCAATCGGCCAGATGTGCGCGCGCATCGCGCAGTACCAGGGGGCCCGGGTGGTCGGCGTCGACCTCGTGCCCGAGCGCCTGGCGATGGCCCGCCGTCACGGGATCCAGGTCGTGGACGCGGCTGAGGACGACGACGTGCCCGAGATCATCCGCGGCATGACCGAGGGACGCGGCACCGACTCGGTGATCGACGCGGTCGGGATGGAGGCGCACGGATCCCCGGGGGCCAAGGCGGCCCAAACCGCCGTCGGCCTCTTGCCCGACGCCGTGGCATCGAGGGTGATGGAGACGGGCGGCGTGGACCGGTTGGCGGTGCTCAACGACTGCATCGACACCGTGCGCCGCAGCGGCACGATCTCACTGAGCGGCGTCTACGGCGGCACGGCCGACCCGCTGAACCTCCTGAAGATGTTCGACAAGGGCGTTCAGATCAGGATGGGCCAGGCCCACGTGAAGCGCTGGATCGACGACATCATGCCGCTACTGACGGGCGACGGCGACCCGCTCGGAGTCGACGACCTGGCCACCCACAGGGTGCCCCTCGACCAGGCCCCCGAGATGTACGAGAAGTTCCAGAAGAAGGAGGACGGCGCGATCAAGGTCGTGCTCAAGCCGTGACGCGCGCCTCCACCGAGGCCAGGAACGCCAGCACCGCCGCGTTGAACTGCTCGGCGTGCTCGAGGTTCGCTCCGTGGCCGGCGCGCTCGAGCACCGTCAGCCTGCTGCCCGGGATGAGCTCGGCGAGCTCCTTCGACTTCCAGACCGGCAGCAGGATGTCGTACTCGGCGCCGATCACGTGCACCGGCATGGCGAGGGAACCCACGCGGTCGCGACTCTCGTGGGCGGTGCTCGCCGTGAGCTGGCGCACGAACGCCTCCGGCGCCTGCGGGTGAGGGTTGGCCAGCATCATGTTGCGCAGGAAGCTGAACCCCTCGAGGTTCTCGTAGTAGTCCTCGGTGAGACAGAGCTGGAGGAGGGTGTCGATGTGGTCCTCGCGTGACATCCGCTCCACCTGCGCGCCCCACAGCCGCGCCTTCTCGAGGGCGTAGCGTCCGCTGCCGCCCCAGGTGGCGCACAGGCTGAGCGTGCGCACCCGCTCGGGCGCGGCCAGCGCCAGCTCCTGCGAGATCGCTCCCCCCATCGAGTACCCGAGGAGGTGGAACGAGTCGAGGCCGAGATCGTCGGCGAGGGCGAGGGTGTCGGCGGCCATGTCCCTGACCCCGTAGGGGCCCTCGGCGTAGGACGACTGGCCGACGTCGCGGTTGTCGAAGACGATGGTCTGGTACTCCGCCGACCACGCGGGGATCTGCAGCGCCCAGGCCAGGTGGTCGGCGCCAAGGCCCATGACGCACAGCAGCGGCTCGCCCTCTCCGTGGATCTCGTAGTAGAGGCGCTGGCCGTTGGCTTCGCTGAAGGACACTGGATCTCCTCGTGGTCGTGGGCGAATGAGGCTACCGGGGGCAGCTCTGCCGGAGTGGGCCCGCCCGAGGGCTCACAGCGCGGCCAGCGTGCGTCCCGCGGCCTCGAGCTCCCGCGCGGTGCCGGCCTCGGTCACGCTGCCGAGGTCGAGCAGCCGGCGTTGGAAGAGGCCGAGCCGGTCCCTGCCCACCACCGCGTGACAGGCCACCCCGGCCTGCCGGCAGCGCGTGGCCAGCTCGCCCACCGCCTTTCCGGCAAGCGTCTGCTCGTCCAGCGAGCCCTCCCCGGTGACGACGAAGCGCGACGCGCGCATGTGCAGGTCGAAGCCGATGGCGTCGAGCACGAAGGCGGCGCCCGGCACCAACCGGGCTCCGCGGTGCGCCCACAACCCGCCCGAGAGGCCGCCGGCGCAGCCGGTCATGGGCACGCCGGTCGGATCGCGGGGGGCGGCGCGGGCGAGCTCGGCCAGGCGCCGCTCCAGGCGTTCCACGGTGGCGGGATCGGCGCCCTTCTGCGGGCCGAACACGGAGGGTGCGCGCTCCCACGGGGTGCGCACGTCGCAGAGGACGGTGAGCGCCGGGTCGGCACCCGCCTCGTCGAGCGCGTCAAGCGCCCCCGCGCCGCCGTCGGTGGTGGCGCTGCCGCCGACGGCCACCAGCACCGCCGTGGCGCCGCCCGCCATCGCCGCGGCGATCAGCTCGCCGGTGCCGCGCGTGGACGCCGACCACGCGTCGCGCTCCTCCTCCGCCACGCGCCCGAGGCCGCTGGCCGCCGCCGCCTCCACGACGGCGGTGCGGCCGTCGGCAAGCAGGGCCCACGACGCCGTGATCGCCCGGCCGAGCGGATCACGCACCTCGGCCTGCCGCAGCTCGCCGCCGTGGGCGCCCACGAGCACGTCGAGCGTGCCCTCGCCGCCGTCGGCGATCGGCAGCTCCAGCGCCTCGCGGCCACCCGAGCGCAGGCCGCGTGCCACGGCGGCGGCCACCGCACCGGCGTCAAACGTTCCCTTGAAGCTGTCGGGCGCCACGAGCACCGGCGCCCCGCGCCAGGGGTCCGGGGCGGCGATCAAGCCGCCGCGACAGCCGCCGCGAACGCGCGCTCGGCCTCCTCGCCGTGCACCGCGAACACCACCCGCTCGAGCACCCCCGAGTGCCGGCACGCCGCGCCCACCATGAGCGCCGCGGCCTCGTCGACGGGGAAGCGGCCGACGCCGGTCCCGAACGCCACCAGCGCCAGCGACCGGCAGCCGAGCCGCTCCGCCACGGCCAGCGTGGCCTCGGTGGCCCGCCGGATGATGTCCGCCGAGGTCGGGCCGCCGAGCTCCATCGTCGCGGCGTGGATCACCCAGCGGGCCGGCATGTCGCCCGCCGTGGTCTCGACCGCCTCGCCGAGGCCGATCGGCGCGCGCGCGTCGGACTCCCTCTGCACCTCGGGGCCGCCCGCCCGGCTGATGGCCGCGGCCACCCCGCCCCCGTGCCTCAGCTCGGTGTTGGCGGCGTTGGCGATCGCGTCGACCTCGAGGGTCGTGACGTCGGCTACGGCGACCTCCAGCTCCGGCACGTCCATGTCCTCCTCGCCTCGATGGACCGCGGCGACCACAGCCCCGTCAGACGCGGCCGTGAATCAAATCATCTAGCGGTTGCCGAGCCGGCTGCGCGTGCAGGCCACCGCGCCGCCGGGACCGGCGAGCCTGGATATATGACCCTGGCCCGACCCGACGTACAGCCCGCCGCACGCGTCCTCGCCGAACGTTCTCGGGCTCACGACGGCGATCCCCGTACCGGCGTCGCCCGATGCCGCGGGCGCGGCGAGTGCGGCGGAGCGGATCTCCCCGTCGCAGAAGTCGGTGTACACGTAGCGCCCGAAGAGGGAGGTCAGCGAGCGATCGCGCACCACGTAGCCGCCGATGATCGAGCAGTTCTGGGGATGCAGGCGCTCGAGCACCGGGAGCACGTGCCCCGGCGCCTCGCACGACTTGAAGCGCTGACGGCCCTCGAAGCAGCTCCAGCCGAAGTTGCCCCCGCGTCCCCGGCCCTGCGTCGTTGGCACGAAGTCGACCTCCTCCACGGCTCCGGCCCCGACGTCGCCGACGGTGAGGTCGCCGTTGCGGCGGTCGAACGAGAAGCGGAACGGATTGCGGAACCCGTACGCCCAGATCTCCGGACGGGCGCCCGCGACGCTCACGAAGGGGTTGTCCGCCGGCACGCTGTAGCGCCTGCCGCCCCGGGCCCGCGGGTCGACCCTGAGGATCTTCCCGAGCAGGGTGTCGAGGCCCTGGCCACGGCCGAACGGATCGCCCTGGCTGCCGCCGTCACCAATCGAGGCGTACAGCAGTCCGTCGGGGCCGAAGTGCAGCTGGCCGCCGTTGTGGTTGCCGAACTGAGAGTGCTCCTGGAAGAGCACCCGGCGCCGCGAGCCGCGGACGGCACGGTTGGCGTTGGTGGTGGAGCGACGGAACTCGTCGACGCGCACATCGCCACCACGATCGGTGTAGAAGACGTAGAAGCGGCGGGAGCGCGCGTAGTCGGGCGCGAACGCCAGCGACAGCAGACCGCGCTCACCGCCGGCCTGGACGAGGCCGGTGATGTCGAGGAAGGGCGCGCGAAGCAGCCTGCCGTCGCGCACGACCCGCACCCGGCCCTCCTGCTCAACGACGAACAGCCGGCGCGGGTCCTGCGGTGGCGACCTGATCTCGGTCGGGTCGACGACGGTGGCGACCCGCCTGAGCCTGACGTCATCGCCCGGTGCCGCCGCCGCCGGAGCGGCGACCACGGCGAGCACTATCGCGGCGACGAGGGCTGCGCGGCGAACAATCACCAGGGGAACGGTAGCGGCGCGGCTACGCTGCGCGGGCGGTGAGCGCCTCGGTCCAGATCGGGCTGCTGTTCGCCGTCGGCACCGCGTTCGCGTCGATCGTCGGCTTCCTCTTCAAGCAGCGCGGGGCGGTCGAGTCGCCCGCGGTGGAGTGGCGCCGACCGCTCGCCACCTCGCTGGCGCTGTTCCGGTCGCGCTGGTACGTGCTCGGGATCGTCATTGCCACCGCCTCGTGGGGGCTCCACGTCACCGCCCTGTCGCTCGCGCCCATCACGCTGGTGCAGTCGGTGATCGCCGGCGGCCTGGTGCTGCTCACCGTGATCGCCGACCGCCTGTTCGGCATGAGGGTCACCCGCCGCGAGTGGATCGGCGTGGCGGCCTGCGCCGCGGGCCTCGCCTTCCTCGCCGCCACGCTCGACGGCGCGGCGGGCAGCGCCCACAGCGACTACGCGGTGCCCACGCTGGCCCTCTACGTGACGGCCGGCCTCGGGCTCGGCGCGGCGGCCGCGGCCCACGGCTGGCGGCCGGGCACCGGCGGAATCGCCCTGGCGGCCTCGGCCGGGCTGATCTGGGGTGCCTCCGACGTCGCGATCAAGGCCCAGAGCGACGACCTCGATCGCGGCCTGCTCGTTCTGGCTCACCCGCTCACGCTCGTGATCGTCGTGCTGTCGGCGGCGGGGCTGGTGGTGTCGAGCCGCAGCCTTCAGATCGGCAAGGCCGTGCCGGTGATCGCCGTCACGAGTGCGGCGGCCAACCTGACCACGATCGCCTCAGGACCGATCGTCTTCGGGGAGCCGCTGCCCGACGACGCGCTCGGCCTGACCGTCCGGCTGCTCGCCTTTGCGCTGGTGATCGTGGCCGCGGCGCTCACTCCGGGGCCGGTGCGGGTGGCCGCTGGCGCTGCGCGCTAACGGCCGGTGGACGGTGCACGGTGGACAGGTCTCGGCTAAGTCACCGCGCCGCCACCGCCGGTTGCCCCCTACCGCGCCGCCACCGCCGGCCGCTGCGTCGTGCGCTTCGGGCTTGCCGGTGGCCGCCGCTCCGGTGAGCGCCTGCCCGCCGTCTTCTCCATCCTCGTCAACCCCCAGGCGAGCAGGGCGAGCAGGCTCAGCGCGATCGCCAGCACCACACCGTAGCCGGCCACCGAGAGCCACGGTGCCGCGTCCTTGGCCTCGCGCTGGAGGATCAGCTTGTCGTCCACGAACTCACGCGTGAAGCTGCTCGCGGCGGGGACCTCCTTGGCGGGTATGGCCCGATCCTCGGGAAGGTAGACCGGTACCGCCTGGAGGGAGTCGCCGCCGTGCAGGCGGATCAGCGACTTCCATTCGCCGTGGACGGGGATCGGCCTGGTGGTGCGCCAGGTGCCGTCGGGGGCGCGCTCGAGGCGGTCGACGGCGAAGCCGCCGCCCTGCCACGACGTCGCGGTCAGCCACTCCTTGTCCGACGCCGCGCTCGGCGGGTCCACGGCCACGGTGGCGTTCACCATCCGCTCGGGGCCGCCGCCCGCCTCCTCCAGCGTCACGCGTGCCGAGATGCCCGGGTCGGGCGTCTGGATCAGCCCGTAGCCGACCACCGCCGCGACCGCGAGAGCGGCGAACGCGGGCACGGCCGCGTGGGGGCGCGGCAGCGGGCGTCGCTCGCCCTCTGCGGAGAGGGCGCGCCCGATGAACCCGCCCACCACACCGGCGGCCACCGCTGTGACGAACCCCAGGAGGGCCGCCTCCGGCAGCAGGGCCGTGGGCCACGGGAGGGGCATCCACACGTGCGACCAGCCCCATTCCGCAGCCAGGCCGACGGTGCCGATGAGCGCCCCCGCCACCGCGCCGAAGGCCAGGGGCCGCCTGGTGGTCATCTTCAGGGCCACGAGCTCGACGAGCACCGCCTCGACGATGTAGAGCGGCAGGTGCGGGGTGGTCTGGCCCAGGACCGGTCCGACGATCAGGGCCACCAGGCCGCGGATGGCGATGAAGAGCGCCACCGCCACGAGGGCCCCGCCGCGACCGGCCCACAGCCGGGCGGTCACGAGCGCGATGCCGGCTGCCAGCGCGATCAGGACCGGCTGGAAGAGGAAGCGGAACTGCGGCACGCCGAAGTCGAACTCGGCCTGGAAGGTCGACAGGCCGATGAGGAAGCCGCCGATGAGCGCCGCGTGCTGCACCGCGAGCAGTTTGGGCTCCGGCCCTGGGCGCGCCGTCTCCGGCGCGGCGCGCCGGGCGCGCACTCCCTCGACCATCAGCACGGCCCGGCCGACCAGTGTGAGCGCCGCACCGCCGATGAGCATGAGGTGGGTCGGCCCCCAGAGGGTCACGTCCTGGCCAAACAGCCGGTGCCAGAAGTCGTCGAGCGGGAAGCCCGACAGGGAGAAGGCCGCGCATGCGGTGAGGAGCACGCCGCCGAGCGGTGCGTGCCAGTCGCGCGTTATGCGCACGGCGCTCGGACCCGGCCGCTCGGTGGGCATGACCATGGCAAGCACGCCCGCCACGAAGCATCCGAACAGGCCCGCGAGGATGAGGTAGTGCGCCGGGTTGGCGAGCGGGCCGGCGTCGCGCCCGTCGTCGATGTGCATCGAGATGTCCCAGTACATGCCGAGCAGCGCCACCACCAGCGCCAGCGCGCTCAAGATCCCCGGCAGGGCCGCCCAGCCCGGCATGCCCATCCGCCGCTCGGCCGCCGCGCCGGCCCTCGCGAGCAGTGTCGTGCGCCCACTTCGGTGCGCAATAGCAAGCGCGAGCAACAGGGTCGTGAGCAACAGCGCCCCGCCGGTGGCGAGCACGATCTCGCCGATCGCGGCACCTCCGGCCGGCTCCTCCCCGGCGACATCGGCGGAGGCGACTCCGGGGACGAGCAGCATGGTCAAGGCGCTCATCAGGGCCAGTGCGACGCGGCGGGGGAAGATCAAGGTGGCCTCCTCGAGGGTGGTGGCCGAGCGGCAGTCGAGCCGACCGGTCGATGACACCAAGCAATGTAACACAAATCGGTGTTACATCAACTGTGAGTAAGATCACCGTCGATGGAGGAGAGCAATGGGAGCGCCGGCCTCACCATCGAGGAGCTCGCCCAGCGCACCGGCATGACCGTGCGCAACATCAGGGCGCACCAGTCACGCGGGCTGCTGCCCCCGCCCGCTGTACGCGCCCGCACCGGCTACTACGGCCCCGAGCACGTGGCGCGGCTGCAGCTGATCAGCGAGATGCAGGGTGACGGCTACAACCTCACCGCCATCAAGCGGCTCCTCGAGGGCGCGCAGCGCTCCGGTGAGGAGGTGCTCGGCTTCGCGAGGACGCTGATGGCGCCCTTCGAAGACGAGCAGGCGGAGATCGTCGACCTGGAGGAGCTCGCCGCTCGCTGGGACGGAGTCGCCGACCCCAAGCTGCTGCGCCGGCTGGAGAAGTTGGGGCTGCTCCTTTCCCTCGGCGAGGGCCGTTACGAGCTCACGAGCGCGACCCTCACCCGGGCCGGGCGCGAGGTCCGCGACCTCGGTGTGCCGATGGAGCACGTGCTGGACCTGGCCGAGCACATCCAGCGCCACTCGGAGAGCGTCGCGCGCAGCTTCGTCCGCCTCTTCCTCGAGCAGGTGTGGAAGCCGTTCGACGATGCCGGGCGGCCGGAGGAGCAGTGGCCCGAGGTGCGGGAGGCTCTCGAGCGCCTGCGGCCGCTGGCCTCGGAGACGCTGCTGGCCTTCTTCCACAGGACGATGACGGCCGAGGTGGAGCAGGCCTTCGGGAAGGCGCTCGAGCGGACGGGCAAGCGGTCGTCCAAGGGCCCCGGCAGGAGGCGCTCGTCCCGCCGCGGCGGCCCCGTCAGTTCGTGAGCTGCTCCATCGTGCACTCCTCGGGGCGCTTGTCGTCCCGCCAGCGCAGCAGCCGGGCCCCGTGCCTGATGCGGTCGCCGGTGATGTGGTCGAAGGAGATCTCGCACACGAGGTCGGGACGCAGCCCCTCCCAGACGAGGTCCTCCCACGACTTCCAGCGGCTCGGCTCCCCCTCGCCGCGCTCGCCGGTGCGGTAGGGCTCGAGGAACGCGAGCAGCTCGCGCTTCTGCTTGGCGGTGAACCCCGACGTGTGCCCGACCTCGCGCAGGTTCCCGCCGTCGTCGTAGAGGCCCAGGATGAGCGACCCCACGGTGCCCTCCTCCTTGCCGAAGCGGAAGGCCTTGACCACCACGTCGGCGGTGCGCACGCGCTTGATCTTCAGCATGCCGGTGCGCTCGCCCGGGCGGTAGGGAGCGTCGGCCTGCTTGGCGATCACCCCTTCCGAGCGCCCGGTGAGCCACGCCGCAGCGCCCTCGGCCTCGTCGGCCATCGGCGTTAGCTGCACCGGGTCCTCGACCACCGCTCGGAGACGCTCCCGGCGCTCCAGGTAGGGGAGGTCGAGCAGCGTCTCGTCGTCCTCGGCGAGCAGGTCGAAGGCGACGAGCACCGCGGGAGTCTCGACCGCGAGCTTCTCCACCCGCGAGCTCGCCGGATGAATCCGTTGCGAGAGCACGTCGAAGTCCTGGATGCCGTCGACCACGACGATCATCTCGCCGTCCAACACGAGCCGCTCGCCGGGCAGTGCCAGCACCTGGTCCACCACCTCGGGGAAGTAGCGGTTCATGGGCTTGCCGTTGCGGCTCTGCAGGCGCACGTCGTGACCGTCTCGGAACACAATCGTCCGGTAGCCGTCCCACTTGGGCTCGAAGCGCCACTCGGCGCCGGCGGGCAGCTCCTTCGCCGGCCGGGCGAGCTGCGGCTGGACTGGCGGCTTGAGGGGCAGGCTCATCGGCGGCGCGGCGCGGCGCTCGGGCCGCGCACCCGGCGGAGCACGAGGTCGGCGAGGCGTGGCGAGATCCCGTGGGTCACCCTCAGGCTGCGCACGAGCGGCGGGTGGTAGACGGCGCGCCGGTCGCGCTCGACGGCTTCGACCACGGCGGCGGCCAGAGGCTCGGCGGGCACGGCGTTGTCGCTGTCGTACCAGTCCGGCAGCTCGCCCTTCTGGTGGTCGTGCAGGTGGCTCTCGATCTCTCCTGGGTAGACGATCGTGACCGATACGCCCGTGCCGGACAGCTCGTGCCGCAGCGCCTCGGCGAAGCCCTTCTGGGCGTGCTTCGTGGCCCCGTACACCGCCGCGCCGGGGAAGGACCGCAGGCCGGCGCCCGAGGACACGACCACGATGTGCCCGTGGCGGCGCCCGAGCATTCCCGGCAGCACGGCGGCGACGGTGTAAACGGTGCCGAGCCAGTTCACGCGGGTCATCCGCTCCACCGCGTCGAGATCCATGGTGCGGAAGGGCCCGTACTCGGCCACGCCGGCGTTGGCCACCGCGACGTCGCAGCGGCCGAAGCGCTCGACCGCGGCGCGCACGGCGTCGCGGTCCGCTACGTCGGCGGTGAGGCTCACATGGCCGGTTCCGGGCAGAGAACCGGTTGCCTCCGCCAGGTCTTGCTCGCTGCGCGCGAGCAGGCCGAGCTCACAGCCGCGTACCGCGAACGCGTGCGCCAGGGCGGTGCCGATGCCGCGCGAGGCGCCGGTCACGAGTACGCGCGTGCTGGTCCCGATCTCCACGGCGCGGCACTCTAGTGGGGCGGTGTTTCCGCCGGTTACGATGCGGACTCGTCCCGAACCGGAGGTTCCAGCTGTGTCCCACGACCAGGCCACGGTCGCCGAAGAGGAGTACCTCGAGACCATCTACTGGCTGCAGGAGGCAGGCCTGCCGATCACCGGGGCGAACATCGCGCGCGCCATGCGGCTCTCGGCGCCGACGGTGCACGAGATGGTGCGGCGCCTGGAGGCCGACGGCTACATCACTCGCGGCGACGACCGGTCGCTCTCGTTCACCGACCACGGCCTCGAGCACGCGGCCGGCGTGGTGCGGAGGCACCGCATGATCGAGCGCTTCCTCACCGACGTGCTCGGCATCCCCTGGGACGAGGTGCACGAGGAGGCCGAGCGGCTCGAGCACGCGATGTCGCCGGTGCTGGAGGCGCGCATGTTCGCCGCCATCGGCGATGCCACCACCTGCCCGCACGGGCACCCCATCGTCGAGGGGGCGCGCGAGGCCGGCGTGCCGCTGGCCGACGTCTCGGAGGGCGCCCGCGTGCGCGTGCTGCGCTTCGAGAACGAGGCGGTGGACCTCCTGCACTATCTCAAGGCCGCCGGTCTGCGGCCGGGGCTCGAGGGCACGCTGGCGGCGTCGGGGGATGACGAGGTGGCGATCCAGTCCGACGGTGGGCGGCAGGTGGTCACCCGCAGCGTGGCCGAAACGGTGTCGGTGGTGGCCGACCCCTCGCCGCCGCCGCGCACGGCGCTGCCGGAGCAGCTGGTGCTGGCGCGGGAGCGCTACGGGCGGTAGGTCAGGCCGGCAGCAGCTCGAAGGCTTCGCAGTGCGACGGTTTGGACGATCGGTCCAGTGCGGCCGGACCGATGAGTTCTCCGGCGCCTCGAGGTCCTATCGATAGGAGCGAATTCGTCAGGAGCCGAAGAGGAGCGACATGAGCCTTCCCCACGTGGTAGCGCAAGACGAGTGGCTGGTGGCCCGTAAGGAGCTGCTGGCCAAGGAGAAGGCGGCCACGCGGGCGCGCGACGCGCTGAACGCCGAGCGCCGCAGGCTGCCCATGGTCGAGGTCGAGAAGACCTACGTCTTCACGGGACCCGAGGGCGAGGCCGGCCTGCTCGATCTGTTCGAGGGCCGCCGCCAGCTCATCGTCGGCCACTTCATGTTCGACCCGAGCTGGGACGAGGGGTGCTCGAGCTGCTCGGCCGGGGCCGACGAGATATCGAAGGGGCTCCTCGAGCACCTCCACGCTCGTGACACCACGCTCGTACAGGTCTCCCGCGCGCCGATCGCGAAGATCGAGGCGTACAAGGCGCGCAGGGGTTGGACGTTCCCTGGTACTCCTCGTACGGCAGCGACTTCAACTACGACTTCCACGTCACCCTCGACGAGTCGGTCGCCCCGCCCGAGTACAACTACCGAACCAAGGACGAGCATGAGC
The DNA here is from genome assembly GCA_030446485.1 of Thermoleophilaceae bacterium. Taxonomy (GTDB): domain Bacteria; phylum Actinomycetota; class Thermoleophilia; order Solirubrobacterales; family Thermoleophilaceae; genus JAUJNF01. Next base: position 38,101 of record JAUJNF010000008.1, read on the forward strand.
GGGCGGGCACGGCGCACTACCTCGAGGGTGAGCTGCCGGGCACCAGCTACTTCCTCCGCGACGGCGACACGGTCTTCCACACCTACTCCAACTACGCACGCGGCGCCGAGATGACGGGCGGCTCGTACTACTGGCTCGACCTGACCGCTCTGGGTAGGCAGGAGGAGTCCCCCGGGAGGAGCCGAAGGGCCGCGCCGACAGCGCACGCGCCGCCGTTCCCGATTTCTCGGCCTGACGCCCGGCTGGCTGACGCGCCTGCCCGGCGAGCAGCCCGGCGGGCAGGCGCGTCAGGCCGCTACGCCGAGGCTCCGGTACGCCTCCGCCAGCCGGCCGATCCCCTCGTCGATCTCCGCGGGCGTCACGCCCGAGTAGGCCAGCCGGAGTGCGTGTTCTCGCCGCCTTCGATGAAGAAGTCGGTGCCCTTCACGAAGGACACTCCGCGCTCACCGGCGGCCGTGGCCAGGGCGGCCACGTCGGTGCCCTCGGGCAGGTCCACCCACAGGAAGTAGCCGCCCTCGGGGGCCACGAACCGCGCGTCGGGCAGCTCGCGCTCGAGGGCGGCGGTGAGGGCGTCGCGGCGCGCGTGGAGGGCGTCCTTGACGGTGGCGATCGAGGTGTCGATGGCGCCCGAGCGGCAGAACTCGTTGACGATCGCCTGCGCGACCATGCTCGGCGAGATGTAGGTGTTGGTGGCCAGCGTCTTCACGCGGGCGATCAGCGCTTCGGCGCCGACCAGGTACCCGACGCGGATTCCCGGGCAGACGGTCTTCGAGAACGACGACGCGTACACGACGCTGCCGGTCTTGTCGAGGGAGAGCAGGGTCGGCAGCCGCTCGCCCTCGAAGCGCAGGGCGACGTAGGGGTCGTCCTCGAAGATCGTGACGCCGTGCGCGCCCGCGAGCTCGAGGAGCAGCCGGCGCTTCTCCAACGAGAGGGTGTGGCCGGCGGGGTTGTGGAAGTTGGGGATGATGTGGGCGAGCTTCGGCCGGGCACCGCCCTCGAGGGCCTCCGCGAGCGCGCCGGTGTCGATCCCGTCGGGCTCGAGGGGGATGGCCAGAAGGTCCGCGTCCCGGGCCTGGAGGGAGAGCAGCGTGCGGTCGTAGGTCGGCGCCTCGATCACCACGACGTCACCGGGATCGACCAGCGTCTGGAAGAGGAAGGCGTCGGCCTGCATGGAGCCGTTGGTCACGATCACGCGCTCGGGGGCGACGCCGTGTTGCTCGGCGATCCACTCGCGCAGCGGCGGGTAGCCGACCGAGGTGCCATACGAGAAGGCCCCGAGCGGGTCTCGCTCGAGGGCGCGGGCGGCGGCGGCCCGCAGCTCGTCGACCGCGACGATGTCGAGTGACGGCGCGCCGCGCGCGAAGGAGATCGGGGGGGAGGCGCTCACCGTGCGGCCACGATAACGGGAGGCGCGGCTCAGGCCGCCCGAGCGAACGCGACGATGTTGTCCCGGTAGCCCCGGCCGGGGATGAACGGGCCTCCACACGTCACGAGCACGAGCTCCGAGGCTCTCGTCGGACCGAAGACGAGCTCCGTGGGGAAGCGGTGCCTGGCGGCGGTCGCGACCCGCGTAACGCGGTACTCGTGGGCCACGCCGGCACTGTCGGTGACATTCACGAGCGCCTCGGGTTGGAGCTCCGGCACGGCGGCGAAGACCGCCGGCCCGGTGCGAGAATCGCGATGGCCGATGAGCACCGCGCGACCCGGTTCCCCGGGACGGGGGCCGGCGCCGTGCCATCCGGCCCGGTCCGGGGGAGGCACTGCGATCCCCTCCGGCGCGCTCGGGGCCGCGTACACCTCGGCCTCCACGTCGGCGTCGGGGATCGAGACCCGTGTCGGCAGGCCCGGCCGTAGGCCACCGCCGGTGATGGTGCCGGGATTGCCCTCCTGCTCGGGAAGGCGGGAGACGATCGCGGTGGCCGGCGGAGCTTCGCGCAGCGGGCTGATCTGCGGCGCGCGCTCGACGAGTCGAGCGAGGTCGAGACGCTCCGGGCGCGGGTCCGCCTGCCCCCCACCCGCCGAGCTCACAACCAGCCCGCCCAGAAGCGCCGGAATGGTCACGGCCGCCAGCGCTCCCGCTCGCGTGCGCACGCGGGGTCGCCGGGGCCGGCCCGGAGGCCCCCCGGGAATGCGGGGCCCGCCCGCTGCGGTACCCCCAGCGGTACCCGCGTCAGCCGCCACGGCCGGCGGAGCGCCGCGCGGGCCCGACGGTGGCCAGGCGGTAGGCCCCACCGCCGAGCAGGCCGGCGGCGAGCGCCGCGCCCGCGATCAGGACCCAGCGAGAGCCCTCGCCCCCGGACAGGCCGCCGAGGCCGGTGGCCGGCGCCACCTCCGGGGCGGACGCGGCGTCGTCGACCACCACGAACCGCACCTGCTCGCCGGCGCTGCCCATCACGAATGCCGTGGAGGCCGTCCCGGCGCGCAGGGGCACGTCCTCCTCCGTCGCGATCGGCGCTCCTCCGGGCGGGGTGGCCGTGAGGTCGTAGCTCCCTGGCTCGACGGACCGGTAGGGGGTGGCGTCGCGATAGGCGGTCGATTCGGCCACCACCTCGTCACCGGCCATGAGCGCTGCTTCCCCGAGCTCCGGGCTCGCCTGGATGAAGCGCAGCTTGGCCGTTCCGCCCTCGGGCGGCTCGTCGGGGTAGACCCGCAACTCCACCTCGCCGCCCTGCACGAGCGCGACGGCGGTGTAGCGCCGGTCGCCGCGGAGAGGCTCGCGCGTGGCGGCCACCCGCTCGTCGCCGTCCGGTCCCACTACCGACAGCTCCACCCGGCCGGCCGCGACCGTGCGGTACTCCGTCGCCTCGGCGAAGCCCACGGCCTCCGCCAGCGTCTGCGCCGCCCCGCCGCTCGCCACGCGCGCCTCGACCGGCCCGGTGCCGGGCGCCGCGTGCACGAAGCGCACGCTCGCCGCCTCTGCCGCCGCCGTGGGTAGCATGAGCATTCCTACGGTGACGCACAGCGATTTAACCGCCGCGCTGGCTCGAGTGCGCATTAGCCGAGGATTCTAGGGTGGACCCCGGCTCCCTCCCCGCGGCCCTCCGCCGGCTCGACCCGGCTTCCCGCGCGCTGCTCGACCTGTCCCTGCGCCGCGGGGTCGACGACGACTCGATCGCCGAGCTCCTGGGAAGCGACGCCGGCACCGTCGCCGCCGACCGAGACCGGACGCTCGAGCGGGTCGGGGGAGCGGTTGGCGCCGCGGCGCCCGGGGACGTTCCGGCGCTTCGCGAGGCCATAGCCGGGCTGTCGGCCGAGCGCTGGGCGGAGGCCTCGCCGGAGGCGGCCGCGCCGCGGCAGCCGCGCCGGGGGTCCGTCGGGCCGCCCGCGCAGCCGCGCCGGGAATCCGCCGAGCCGTCCGCGAGGCCGCGCAGAGAGCCGCAGGCGCGGCCCCGCCCGAGCGGCGGTGGCCCTGTCCGCCGGACCGAGCGAGGACCGGTCAAGCGCAGTTCGCGGGCGGGACCGTTGGTGGTCGGAGCGGTCCTCCTTTTCGGGGCCGCCGTGCTGATCGCGTCGCTTGTGAGCTCCGGGGACGACGGGGGGGCGGGCGCCGATCCGCCGGGCCAGACCGTCACCGAGTCCCGCCCCGGAGCCGAGCCGCCGACCCCCGGCGCGAGCGGCGATCCGGGCCCCGCGAACGAGCCGCCCGCGCGCGATGGCGACGGCGAGCAAGCCCCCGGAGGCCGCCGGGAAGCCGGCACGCCGCTCGAGCCCCTGCCCGGAGGCCAGGCCGTGGGGCGCGGGACCGCCATCCTGGAGGGCGAGGGGGAGGAGGCCGCCCTCACCGTCGACGTGACCGGGCTTCCCACCCCCGACGGCCGGTACGAGGTCTGGCTCTACAACTCGCTGTCGGACGCCGTGTCGCTCGGCCGTTTTGCCGGACGGGAGATCGAGCTGTTCCGGCCGCTTCCGGCCAATCCGGCGGACTACCGCTTCCTCGACGTCTCGCTCGAGCCGACGGACGGCGTCGAGAGCCACAGCGGTCGGAGCGTGCTGCGCGCGCCACTCGACGGGCTGCGGCAGCGGCCCTGACCGGGGCCGCTCGCGCGCCGCGACCCAGCGCGGCCGACGGGTCCGACCCGGGGGCTAGAGTCGCCGGCGGTTCGCTATGTCGCCTCAAGCTGCCGCTCTGCTCTCGGCGTCCCCCGCGGCGTTTGAGCCTCCGCCGCCCGTGTCGCGGGACCGTTTGATCGCCGTCCTCGCGGAGGTCGACCCGGGTAGCCGGGCGCTGCTCGACCTGTCGGTGCGCTGGCGGGTGGCGGACGAGCGCGTCGCCCGGCTGCTTCGCACCGACGCGGACGACATCGCACGCCGGCGCGCGGGGGTGATCGAGGGCGTGGCGGGCGCGCTGGGCGTCGACCCGCTGCACGGCCTGGGCGAGCTGCGTGCCGCCCTTGCCGAGCTTCCCGCCGAGGCGTGGGGGGTGCCGGTGCCTGCGAGCGCGCGGGAGGCGGTGGCGCCCGGGCGAGCGAGCGAGACCCTGGCGCCGGAGGGAGTGGGAAACGTCACGGTGCCCGGGGGCGCGGCGCCGACGACACGGGACCAACCTCTGGCGGTCGGCGAAGCCGACGCGCCCGCTACCACGGCGCTCGAGAGCCCGCGCTCCCAGCGCCCGGCCGAGGCTCCGACCGTCGCGCCGGCCTCCGGCCGATCGTTGCCGGTCCACCCGCAACGCCGCGGGCGGACGGTGCTGGCGGTGGCGGTGGGCGCCCTGCTCGGCGCCGTGATCGGCCGCCGCTTCCGCTGACCGGCCGCGGCGCCGGGTGCGCCGCGTGAGCGCCAGCAGGAGCCCGCCCCGAGCCGGGCTCTACGCCGCTGCCGCGCCCAGCGTCGAGGCCGCGATCTCGGCGACCTCGGTGGGAGTGCGGCCCACGCGCACCCCCTTGGCCTCGAGCGCCTCGGCCTTGGCCGCCGCGGTTCCCTTCGAGCCCGACACGATCGCGCCGGCGTGGCCCATGGTCTTGCCGGGCGGCGCGGTGAAGCCGGCGATGTAGGCGACGACCGGCTTCGACACGTGCTCGGCGATGTAGTCGGCGGTGCGCTCCTCCTCGTCGCCGCCGATCTCGCCGCACATCACGATCAGCTCGGTCTCGGGGTCGGCCTCGAAGAGGGCGATGACGTCGATGAACGAGGACCCTACGACCGGGTCGCCGCCGATCCCCACGATCGTCGAGTTGCCGAAGCCGCGCCCGGCGATCTCGTTGCCGATCTGGTAGGTCAGCGTGCCCGAGCGGGACACCAGCCCGACGCCCCCGGGGGAGAAGAAGTGCGCGGGGATGATTCCCACGTTGGCCTTGCCGGGCGAGAGCACGCCGGGGCAGTTCGGGCCGATGAGCCGCGTGGAGGTGCGCTTCAGGTGCGTGTAGACCCGCAGCATGTCGTGGGCGGGTATGCCCTCGGTGATGCAGATCACGAGCTCGACGCCGGCGTCGGCGGCCTCGAGCACGGCGTCGGCGGCAAAGCGCGGCGGGACGAACACCATGCTGGTGTTGGCGCCCGTTTCCGAGACGGCGTCGTGGACCGTGTTGAAGATCGGCACCCCCTCGACGTCCTGGCCGCCCTTGCCGGGCGTGACCCCGGCCACGAGATCGGTGCCGTAGCGGCGGTTGTTCAGCCCGTGAAAGGTGCCCTCGCGGCCGGTCAGGCCGGACACGACCAGCTTGGTGTCGCTGTCGATCAGGATGCTCACGAGCCGGCCGCCAGCTCGACCACCCGCGCAGCGGCGCCGAGCATCGTCTTCTCCACGTGCACGCCCGGCAGGTCGGCCTCGGCCAGTATGCGGCGGCCCTCCTCGTCGTTCGTGCCGTCGAGGCGCACAACGAACGGCACCTTCACGTCGATCTGCCCGAAGGCCGTCACCAGGCCGCGCGCAACCTCGTCGCAGCGGGTGATCCCGCCAAAGATGTTGAAGAGCACGGCACGCACCTTGGGGTCGGAGAGGATGACCTCGACGGCGTCGACGATCGCCTCGGCCTTGGAGCCGCCTCCGGCGTCGAGGAAGTTGGCCGGCTGGCCGCCGGCCTGGGCCACCACGTCGAGCGTGGACATCACGAGCCCCGCGCCGTTGCCGAGGATCCCGATGTCGCCGTCGAGCTTCACGTAGGTCAGTCCGCGCTCACGGGCCATGGCCTCCTGAGGGTCGTCGGCACTCGGGTTGCGGAACGCGGCGGTGTCGGGGTGGCGCCACAGAGCGCTCCCGTCGACGGTGAACTTGGAGTCGAGGGCCACCACCTGGCGGTCGCCGGTCACGAGCAGCGGGTTGACCTCCACGAGCATGGCGTCCTCCTCGACGAAGGTGTCGTAGAGCTTGGCGAGCAGCGCGCCCACCGGCCGGATCACGTCCTCGGCGATGCCCGCCTCGAAGGCCAGCAGCCGGCCGTGGAAGTCCTGGAAGCCCACGAGCGGATCGATGTGCACTCGCACGATGGCCTTCGGGTCGCTCTCGGCGATCTCCTCCACGTCCATCCCGCCCATCCGCGAGAGCATCACGAGTGGTGCCCGGGCGCTGCGGTCGAACACGATGGCCGCGTAGTACTCCTCGGCGATGTCCGATGCCTTCTCGATGTAGACCTCGCGCACCGTCAGGCCGCGGATGTCCATGCCGAGGATCGCGGCGGCGTGCTGCTCGACCTCCGTGCGGTCCTTGGCGAGCTTGATGCCCCCGGCCTTGCCGCGGCCACCGATCAGCACCTGGGCCTTGACCACCACCGGATAGCCAAGCGCGTCGGCGGCCTCGGCGGCCTCGCCCGGCGACGTGGCGGGCCGGCCCTCGGGGATCGGAACGCCGTGCTTGGCGAACAGCTGCTTTCCCTGGTATTCGAGGAGGTCCATTGGCTGAGGTCTGTCAGACTGGCGCGCCGGGTACCCACCGCTTGGGTTCCGGGCGCGGCGGCGCCGGACCCTATCGAACCCGCCAACTGAGCCAGCTAGGAGACCATTGCCCCTTCCCAAAGACGTCCGCTTCGTGACCTTCGACTGCTACGGGACCCTGATCGACTGGGAGACCGGCGCCTACGACGCCTACGCCAAGGAGGCCGAGCGCGAGGGGTTCACGATCGACCGGCCGACGATGGTCGGCCACTTCATCGACATCCAGCACCAGGTGCAGTCCGGGAGCTACGAGCTCTACGCCGAGGTGCTGAGGCGCACCGCCGTGCGCTCCGCTCGCGAGATGGGCTGGGAGCTCGAGCCCTCGCGCTCGGGCTTTCTGCCCGCGAGCGTGCCGAGCTGGCCGCCCTTCCGGGAGACCAACGCCCAGCTCGAGCGCTTCGCCAAGAAGTACGAGATCGGCATCCTCTCGAATATCGACGACAAGCTTCTCGGCGCCACCCGGCGACACTTCCGCGTCGACCTGAACCTCGTTGTCACCGCGCAGCAGGTGCGCAGCTACAAGCCGGACGCCGCGCATTTCAAGGAGTGCGCACGCCGGTTCGGCAGCAAGAGGGGCTGGGTGCACATCGCGAGCGGCTACCAGACCGACGTCGAGCCCTGCCTGCGCGACAAGGTGCCCGTGATCTGGGTGAACCGTCGCGGCGAGCAGCTCGAGCCGGGGCAGAAGCGCCCCACCGAGGAGGTCAAGACCTTCCGCGAGGCGGGAAAGCTGCTGGGGGCGGCGTAGCTCCCGGCCGCCAGGGTCGCGCGCTCCGCTAGGCACCTGCGGTGCTCGGGTCCTCAGTCCACGAGCGACACGAGCCCCACGAGCGCCGGGGCGAACAGAAGGGCCGGTAGGAAGTTCCCCACCTTCACGTCCTTGAGCGCCAGCAGCTTGAGGCTTATGCCGATGATCAGCACTCCGCCCGCGCTCGTGAGGGCGTCGAGCGCCTCGCCCACCAGGATGTCCTCGAAAAGGCCGGCGGCGAGGGTGATGGTGCCCTGCACGAGCAGCACCGAGCCCGCCGCCAGCGCCACTCCCCAGCCGAGCGTGGCCGCCAGGGCGATGGAGGCGAAGCCGTCGAGCAGGGACTTGGTCACGAGCGCGTCGATGTCGCCGCGCAGACCATCGTCGATCGAGCCCACCACGGTGAGGGGACCGACGCAGTAGAGAAGGCTGGCGGTGAAGAACGCCTCGCTCACGCGCGAGCGTCCACCGCGCGAGACAGCCGCCTGGATGCGGTCCCCGAGCCGCTCGAGCGCGCGCTCGATGCCCAACGCCTCGCCCACCACGCCGCCGAGCAGCACGCCACCAAGCACGTAGAGCGGGCTGGTGTCGCGCCAGGCCAGGGCCAGATCGATGCCCACCACCAGCGTCACTAGCCCGAGCCCCGCGAGCACGCGCTGCTGCACGCCCTCGGAGAGGCGGCCGCCGGCCGCGAGGCCGATGCCGGTGCCGGCGACGATCGCGCCGACGTTGATCAGAGTGCCCGTCACGGACGGACCCGGCCCCGAGCCGAGCCGCGCGTCAGGCGTTCTTCTTCACGTGCCAGTGCACGGTCATCTCGGCGACCGTGCGACCGTCGTCGTCGGTCATGTCGACGCTCACCGGGAACTCGACGCGGCCCTCGGAGTCGAGCCGCTCTACGAGTTGGGCCTTGTCCTCCGTAAGCGTGGCCGTGGCGGTGACGGCACCCCGGGCGAGCTTGAGGTAGCTGATCTCGGCGCCCTTGGCGAGCGGCGTGATTCCGGCCATGTGCTCGGCGAAGGCCCCGACGAAGGCGCCCCCCGACGCGGCCTCCGCCGCCGCGAAGAGCGCTCCCGCGTGCTGGGAGCCGACGTGGTTCTTCAGGTGGTCGGCGTCGGGCAGGCGCACGACGCTGCGGCCGTCGGCGACCTCCGCGAACTCGAGGCCGACGTGGGTGTTGAACGGGATGGCCTGCTGCAGGCCGGCGCGAACCGCTTCGTAGTCCAAAGCTTCCCCTCAGGTCGTTTGAGCGACGCCGGACCCTAGCGGCGGCGAGCCGGTCGCTCGCACGGGACCCGCCTCGGGCTACAGCGTCATCGATCGGTCTTCCTTCTGGGCAGGAGCAGGGATGAGCGACGGCGGTTGGACAGGCGCCGTTCGGGCGCTTGCCTTGACTCCTCTTCGCTGCGAAGATCCCGGGCCTTGGCGTGACTGGCGGCGGCCGCTGTCCCGGGGGGCGCCAGCACCGCGAGCAGCTCGCCGATCTCGACCTCCCGGTCGAGGGGAAGTCCCAGCTCCTTGTCCGATCGCACGGTGTAGACGTTGCGGCGGCGATGCCGCTCCCGCACCACGTAGCCGGCATCGGTGAGGTCGTTGACGATGCGTTGGGCGGTGCGCTCGGTGACGCCGATGGCATCGGCCAGGTCGCGCATCCGGACGTGCGGATCGTGCGCGATCACGAGTAGGGCAAGTCCCTGATTGGTCAGGAACGACCACCCGGGCGCGGTGCTTGCGGCCTCCATGCGCTCCTATACTACCGACACCAGTGACGCGACTTACATTTCCGGTTACTGTTGTCGTGACACCGTTTACCGACGATACGTGTCGGGTAAACGGATGGCGTGGGCGCGTCGCTCACGCAAAAAGGCAACCACAGGAGGCACCATGGCTACACCAGAACCGGGCCGGACCGGACTTCAAGCGCGACCCCCGCGTCGGCTGTCCACCGAGACCAAGTCGGCGTACAAGACCACCGAGTTGATCGTCTACGTGGCCGCGGTCGCCGGCGTGCTGATCGCAGCGGCCCTCATCGACGAGTCCGACACCGGCGGATTCGGCGGGCGCCAGGCGTGGCTGTACGTCACGATCCTCACCGTGGGCTACATGGTCAGCCGCGGCCTCGCCAAGTCCGGCAGCCGCGACCCCTACACCGCGGACGACGACAACCACTAGGCCGGACAGCTCTTCCCGAGCCTTCCCACGCGTGACCAGCCCGGTCGCGCGTGGGGGCGCCGGGATGGGCGCGGTCAGACTCGGGCGCGCCTGAGGGCTCCCCGGAGGGCGCCCGGCCGGCCGGACAGCCTGCGGTCGGCCACGGCCACGTAGCGCACGCGCCCGCGACGCACACCGAATACGACCCTGCTGCTGGGTCCGGCCCGGTACACGCCGCGAGCCACGCGGCGAAGGCCGGGGTAAGCCCGGCGCACCGTGCGCAGCGGTGTCCCGGCGCCCACGCGGCGAAGGCGGTGTCGCCGCGCGGTGGTGGCCACGAGCTGCGCCCGCTTGGAGCGGTCGAGGACGACCACGACCCGGCCGCCTCGGGTGACGCAGTAGCGCAGCGTGCGGCGGCCATGCACCGCGGACGGTCCCTTGACGCGCTTCTGCAGCTGCCCTCGCTTGAGACCCACCCTAAGCGCGCCCACCCCGGATCCTCCGATCCGCAGCGAGCGGGGCAAGCAGCGCGCGCCGTTGCCGTTCGGGACGGGTCCGCCGGCCGGTTCGCGGAGAACCGTCGTGGTTAGCCCCGGATCGCGACGGATCTCCTCCTCGCAGAACGGCACGGTCACCCAGCGCTTGTCCGCGTACATGCGGGTCTGGTCGGCGAAGTACGGCGACTCCGGGTTCGACGACTGCGAGTAGGTCATGATCGTGCGCGCCTGCGGGCACCCGTCGGTGAAGCTCACGGCCTGCACGAAGCTCGAGCCGTGCGGCACGTTGGGGTAGCCCTCCGAGGCCACGAACGGAACGTTGATCGCGTTGAACACGCCGACCGTCCCGGGTCCGCCGTGGATGGGGATCCGCTCCTCTCCACGCTTCTCGTACTGGAACCCGCGGAGCGGGGCGTCGAGTGGGATCTTGGCGCCCCTCAGGTCGGCGATCGCGTCCGTCAGCGCCTTCCGGACATCGGGCTTGTTGGTGTCGAGGCCCCGCGGGGTGTTCACCGGATCGTCCGCTGAGAACGGCGTGTCGTAGGGGCCGCCCTGGGCGCCCAGTGCCCGGCCCGCGAAGCGGCGGAAGAGGATCGCTCCCCTGCTGTCCAGGTCGTCGCGGAGGTTCCAGGCCGCGAGCGCCGGGCACGCCTCTGCGACGTCGGCGGACGTGGCCGCCATCTCGTTGCACATCGCCACCAGCTCGTCGCGCCACAGCTCGCCGAGGTACTGGCGGTTGTTGAAGATCGCGTCCTGCAGCTGCTGCAGCGTGAAGCGCCTCCCGGAGAGCCCGTCCGACCCGTCGAGCCGCTGCTGCACGATGCGGAGACCGAGGCGGGTACGTGGCGCACGCGCCGTGCGCTCGTCGCCGATGATGCGCGCGAAGCCCTCGAGCGGTTGGGCGGGGTTCGACAGCCAGTACGAGTCGTTCGAGTTCGTCACGTAGTCGTTGCGGAAGAGCGACGGCAGGTTCTTCGGCCCGAACGTGCCGGGCTGGATCGCGTCCTCGTCGCGGCCCCAGTTGCACTCGGAGCGCGCGCCGTCGAGCACCGGAAGGCGCAGCAGCTGGTAGGTGCCGCGCCCGAGCGCGGTGTTGCACTGCTCGGCCTTGGCGTTGGTCACGTTGGGCACCACCGAGAGGTCGGCGTAGTAGGCCTCGCCCTTCGAGTCGGCGGCGATCGAGTTCACCCACGGGATGCCCTGGTTGCGCCGGTGCACGGCGTCGTACTCGCGCACGGTCTGCGCGAGGTTGTTCTCCAAGAAGTGGTTGAGGTAGCGGAAGTTGGCGGCGTTCGCGTCCCCCATCGAGTAGGCCTGCGCCGAGGTCCAGGGAAACAGGTTTTGACCGAGGAGCTCGGTGAACATCGGCCCGTACTCGCTCGAGTAGAGGGTCCTGGTGCGATCCTCGAGCCGCCCGTCTGGGCCCGGCACCTTCACGGTCACCACGTCGCGCTTCATCTCGCGTGGCTGGCCGTCAACCAGGTAGGTGGTGGGCGAGCCGGGCACGAGCTTCAGCTCGAAGGGCGTGAAGCGAAACGCGGTGGAGACGGTGTGGCTCCAGGCGAGCCCCTCGGTGTGGCCGATCAACACGAGCGGCACCCCGTACAGGCTGCCCCCGCTCACGTCGAGCTTGCCGGGCACGGTGAGGTGCGCCTGGTAGAAGCGCTCGGAGCCGTCCCACGGAAAGTGCGGGTTGCCGAGGAGCATGCCCCTGCCGTTGCCGGTGGCTTCGCGTCCCAGCCCCACGGCGTTCGAGCCGATCCCCCCGAGCGGGAACTGCTCGATGAACTCGCGCGAGAGTGCGCCGAGCGGAACTCCGGTACCCCCGGTGAGCGGCGGCGTCGGCGGCTGCGCGGACCCGATGCCGTTGATCCCCACCCCGCCGCTCGCGAGCAGCGCGAGCTGGTAGAAGCGCCGGTAGGCGTCGATCTCCTCGATCTCGCGCACCCACGGCTTGCCCCGGCAGGTGGGGTCGGGCAGCTTGTCGAACCCGGTCGCGCGGAGGTACTCGTTGTAGCCCGCCACGTAGCCGCGCACGAGCTCGCGCACCTCGGGCCGCGGACCGCTGGGCGGCGGCTGGTCGAGCAGCTTCTCGATCGTCCCCGTGTCGATGATCCGCTTGAAGAAGAAGTCGCTGTTGAGGTTGTTCACCGATGCGCCGTTGCCGCGGAAGACGTAGCCCTCGCCGGGCCCGAAGAAGCGCGAGCGCTCGCCGCGCACGGTCACGTACGCGTCGGCGATGACGCAGATGTTGTCCTGTGCGAACGAGTAGCCGTAGCCGTAGCCCGCGCCCTCGTAGTCCTTGGCGGAGATGTGCGGGATGCCCTGGGCGCTGCGGCGAACGGTGATCGGCGAGTCCCTCTGAGCTGCGAGCGCGGTGTCGGCCCCGCCCGCGAGGAGCACGGCCGCCAGCGCGCACATCAGCGCGCTCTGCCTCGCCCCCCGGCGCCCCCTCATGCCGGCGACTATACGCCGCGGTCTCGGTGACGGCGCGCCGGGACGCCCCTACCTGATCACGGCGATCGTGTCCCCCGAGGACACCGAGCCGCCCTGCGTCACCGACAGCTCCTCGACCGTGCCCGAGCGGTGGGCGGTGATCTCGTTCTCCATCTTCATGGCCTCGATCACGCAGATCAGCGCTCCCTCCTCCACCTGGGCGCCCTTCTCGATCGCAACCCGGAGGATCGATCCCTGGAGCGGTGACACGAGGGCCTCGCTGCTCGCGCCGCCGCCTCCGGCGGCCCGCTCGCGCCGCTTGGGCGCCCTGCGCGCCGGCGCACCCGCGGGCGCGGCCGCGCCGTTCGAGAGCCCGAGCCCCTCGCCGATCACCGTCACGTCGAAGCGCCGGCCCGACACCTCCACGGCGTAGCTGCGCTCGACCTTCTCGGGGGCGTCGCCGTCGTCAGAGGGTGCAGGCGCCTCGGCCGAAGCGGGCGCCCCGTGCTCCTTGAGCCACTTCCGGTCCTCGATCAGGTCGCGGCAGGTCTCGCCGGCGCGCCACTGGTCCGTGTCGAGCAGGGCCAGGTGGAAGGGGAGCAGCGTCTTGAGGCCGCCGACCTCGTACTCCGCGAGCGCCCGGCGCATGCGCACCGTGGCCCGCTCACGGTCGACGTCCCACACGATCAGCTTGGCCACCATTGGGTCGTAGAGCGGCGAGATCTCCGCGCCGGCCTGCACGCCCGAGTCGACGCGCACGCCGGGGCCCGCCGGCTCGCGGTACGAGGCGATGCGTCCCGGTGCCGGCGCGAAGTTCTTCGACGCGTCCTCGGCGTTGATCCGGCACTCGATCGCGTGGCCGCTCAGCCGCACGTCCTCCTGGGCGATCGACAGCGGCTCGCCCGCGGCCACGCGGACCTGCTCGCGCACGATGTCGATGCCCGTGGTCATCTCGGTCACGCAGTGCTCCACCTGAACACGCGTATTCATCTCGAGGAAGAAGTACTCGCCGTCCTGCAGGAGGCCTTCGATGGTGCCGGCCGAGCGGTAGCCCACCGCGCGAGCCGCCTCGGTGCCGATCTGGCCGATCCGCTCGCGCAGGTCGGGATCGACCGCCGGCGCCGGGCTCTCCTCGATCAGCTTCTGGTGGCGCCGCTGCACCGAGCAGTCGCGCTCGCCCAGGTGGATCACGTTGCCGTGCGAGTCGGCCAGCACCTGGACCTCCACGTGCCGAGGGTCGGGGAGATAGCGCTCGAGGTACACGGTGGCGTCGGAGAAGAACTTCTCGCCCTCCCTTGCGGCGCCCTCGAAGGCGCCCTCCAATTCCTCCTCCGAGAGGGCCACGCGGAAGCCCTTCCCGCCGCCGCCGCCGGCGGCCTTGACGGCCACCGGGTAGCCGATGGAGTCGGCGATGATCGCGCGTGCGTCCTCGACGGTGTCCACCGGGTCGGTGGTGCCGGGCACGATCGGCACGCCGGCCGCGCTCATGAGCTCGCGGGCCCTGGTCTTCGAGCCCATGGCGTCGATGGCGTCCGCGGGCGGACCGATGAACACGATGCCCGCCTCCTCGCACGCGCGCGCGAAGACGGCGTTCTCGGCGAGGAACCCATACCCGGGGTGGATGGCCTCGGCGCCGGAGTCGCGGGCGGCATCGAGGATCTTCTCGACCACGAGGTAGCTCTCGGTGGCCGGCCCGGGGCCGAGCAGATAGGCCTCGCCGGCGCGAGCGACGTGCAGGGCGTCGCGGTCGGTCTCGGAGTAGACGGCGACGCTGGCCACTCCGAGCTCCTCGAGCGCGCGCATCACCCGGACGGCGATCTCGCCCCTGTTGGCCACCAGAACCTTGGAGAACACGGCGCGGAAGGTTACCCGCGGCAACTGCGGGTTTCCGCGGCGAGGCTCATCCGCCGCCTTGACCCGTAGGGGCGTCCGCGCGGGCGTCGAAGTCCACCCGGGTGGACGAACGCAGCGAGCGCATCGAGCGACGCCTCGAACCGCTGATCATCGTCGTGACCCTTCTGGTGATTCCGGTCGTGATCATCGAGGGGTCCGACTACGGGGACCCTTGGGAGGGAATCAGCGTCGTACTGAACTGGTTCACGTGGCTCGTCTTCCTGGCGGAGATGGTTGTCATGCTCGCTGTCGTTCCCAACCGCCGGCGGTGGGTTCGAGAGCATCCACTCGACGTGGCAATCGTCGTTCTTACCCCGCCGTTCCTAACCGCGCTGGCGCCCGTTCGCCTGCTTCGCCTCCTGCGCCTCCTGCGCCTTCTCCGACTCGCCCGGATCGCCCGGCGGCTCTTCTCGCTCGAGGGCCTTCGATACTCGGCGTTGCTCGCAACGCTGACGGCGATTGGCGGAGGGGCCGCGTTCGCAACTCTCGAAGAGGGACATTCCACTGCCGACGGCATCTACTGGTCCCTGTCGACGATGACGACCGTGGGCTACGGCGATCTGTCTCCGGAAACGGCAGCGGGACGGATTCTCGCAGTAGCCGTGATGCTCGTCGGGATCGGGTTCGTCGCGGTGCTCACCGGAGCGATCGCTCAGCGGTTCCTGGTCACCGAGGAAACTCAGGCTGAAGAGCGAGCGGTGGACTCGGACGCGGCGATCCTCAGTCAGTTGAGGGGCTTGCGAACCCAGCTGGACGAGGTGGAAGCGGCCATCCGCGCCCGGCGTTCGGGCTAACCCGACCTCTCGGGGGGCGCTGACCGGCCAAGCCTCCGCAGGTCAGGCCGGTCGGCTGTTGCCCGCGTCGGTGGCCACCGGTAGGGTGCCGGCGTCTTGCACGGATGCACCACAGGCCGCCGCAGCGAGACGTTGGGCCCTGCGTTCCTCGTTGCGCTCGCGTTCTTACTGCTCCTGCCCGCCGCCGCCTCGGCCGCGCCCTTCCGCGCCTGCCTTATCGAGGGCCTTGCGGGCTTCGACTGCACGCGCGTGAGCGTTCCGCTCGACCGCTCCGGAAAGGTGAGCGGACGGATCTCCCTCCAGGTGGCCCGCACCTCGCGCGGCCAGGCCGGCGCGGCGTCCAACGAGGTGATCTTCGCCTTTGCCGGCGGTCCCGGTCAGGGTGGGTCGAGCGTGGCCGAGAACTTCCGCAGCGACTTCTTCCAGGTCCTGAGGGGGCGTGACCTCATCGTCTTCGACACGCGCGGCACCGGCTACTCCGGGGTGCTCAACTGCCCGGGGCTCGAGAGACGGCGCGAGCAGTCCTACCGCGATGCCGTGGCCGACTGCGCCGCCCGGCTGGGTCAGCGGCGAGCCTTCTACAGCACCCGCGACACGGTGGAGGACATCGAGGCCGTGCGCCGTCGCATCGGCCGGGACAGGATCACCCTGTACGGCGTGTCGTACGGCACCAAGGTGGCCACCGCCTACGCGCTGAAGTACCCCGAGCGCGTGCAGCGGCTGGTGCTCGACTCGGTGGTCGAGCCCGAGGGCCAGAACGTGTTCGACCTCGACACGTTCGCGGCCATGCCGCGTGTGCTCCGGGAGGTCTGTCGCGACGAGTGCAAGGGTGTGACCGGCGACCTTCCGGGCGACGTCGCGGCGCTGGTGGACCGCATGGGCGAGGAGCTGCGCGGGCCGTTCGTGGGGCCCGACGGCAAGACCCGAACGGTGGGGATCACCCCGCGCCTGCTCTACAGCCAGATACGTGAGGGCGACCTCACGCCGTTCCTGCGCGCGATCTACCCGGGCGCCGTTCACGCCGCCGTCAACGGCGACCCCGCTCCGCTGCTGCGGCTGGAGCACCGCTTCGACGCCCTCAACGAGGATCCGCCTCCGCCCGAGCCGGAGAGCCCGAACGACGAGGCCGTGCGGTCCCTGAGCTCAACGCTCCAGACGGCGACGATCTGCGAGGAGGCGCCGCTGCCGTGGGAGCGCACGGCAACTCCGGACGAGCGCCTGGCGCAGGCGCACGCCGCCGTCGAGGCGATCCCCGACTCGGCCTTCGAGCCCTTCAACAGGGCCACCGCGTTCGCCTTCGACAACAACAGCGTGCTCGAGCAATGCGTCCGCTGGCCCACGAGCCCGGTCGAGCCGGCGCTCGCCTCGGGCCCGCTACCCGACGTCCCCGTGCTCGTCCTCGAAGGCGACGAGGATCTGCGCACCCCGGTCGAGGTCGGGCGCCGGATGGCCGCCCGCTTCCCGCGGGCACAGTTCGTGCGCGTGCCGAAGACGGGCCATTCGGTGCTTGGCCGGGGAGCGCCGTGCGCGAACACCGTCTTGCGCCGCTTCTTCTCCGGGCAGGCAGTGGGCCGTCCCTGCCGCAACGCGGAGCAGCCGGTGAAGGTTCGCCCGGTGGACCCGGCCTCGCTCGTGGACATGACCCCCGCGCCAGGCACGCCCGGAATTCGTGGCCGGACGCTCGCCGCCGTGGTCCTGACCCTCGAGGACTTCGAGCGCGAGCACCAGTTCCTCGACACGGGGGAGGGCAACACCCGCGGCGGTGGTCTCCGTGGCGGCCGCTTCTTCACGCGCCGCGGAGTCGATCGGCTCGCGCGCTTCTCCTACGTGCCCGGCGTGGAGGTGAGCGGTCCGGTCGGCGCGGCCGGCGCCCGCGCGGGCACCCTCACCGTCTCCGGACCGGCCGCGTCGGCCGGCACCCTGAAGCTGCGCAGGGACGGCCTGCTCAGCGGACGCCTCGACGGCAAGCGTGTCAACGTGCGCGTGCCGAAGCCGGTCCTGCCGTTCGGCACCGGCTGAACGGGGCACTCCGAGTTCGCCGTTCTAGCCCGCGGCCACGTAGTGGCTTACTCAGCCTCGGTGGCGATGCGGGCAACTCGGGCGCCGCGGCTTAGACGATCAACCGCTCGCCGGTGGGCTCGTCCTCCGGCCGACCGGCCGCGAGCACCGCGGCTTCCCCGGCGGGTGACGGATCGACCGCGAAGCGCCCGGACCGCGCAGGCGGCACGTATACGTCAGAGGCTTCCGCGGCGGCTCCGGATCGCCGGCGCTTGACCTCCTTGACGACCAGGTACGCGCCCAGGGAGAGCGGCACGCCCGCGAGCACCGGCGCCGGGATGTCGGCACCGGCCTTGGTGGCCAGGCCCAGCCCGGCGCCCACCAGCACGATGCCGAGCGCCATCCGCAGGGTAGCCACGGGCAACCGCACCGACCAGTGGCTGCCGAGCCACACGCCGGGCACCGAGCCGATCAGGATCGTGGCCGCCAGGCCGTAGTCGATGTTGCCCGCCACCAGATGGGCGAACGCGGCGGCCCACAGGAGCAGCGCGGCATGAAACACATCGGTGCCCACCACGCGCTGGGGCATGAGCCGGAAGACGAGGATGAGCGCCACCGCGATCAGGGCGCCCGAGCCGGCCGACGTCACGCCGAGCACGAAGCCGACGAACACCCCGATCACCACCGCGGAGACCTTGTGCCTTCTCTCGAGATCGATGGTGTGGCGCTCGCGATCGACCATCTTCGGCAGGAAGAGCGCGCGGGCCAGCACGCAGACTCCGGTGAAGAGCAGGGCGCCGGCCAGCATCGCGAGGAGGATCTCGTCGAACCGCTCGCCGTAGGCCTCCTCGAGCAGCTCGAGCACGTACACGCCACCGACGGCGGACGGGATCGAGCCGAGCGCCATCCACCACGACAGCCTCACGTCCACGGTCTTCTGGCGGAAGTGCTTGAAGCCGCCGACCGTCTTGGTCACCGCCGCGTAGGCGAGGTCGGTACCCACCGCGGTCACCGGCGTCACACCGAACACGATGATCAGCAGGGGCGTCATCAGCGAGCCACCGCCCATGCCGGTGAGGCCGACGAGGATCCCGACGCCGAACCCGAAGACGATTATGTACGGGTCCACGCCCGGCGCTCCCCGAAGGCCTGCTCTACGCTGGCGCGCCCGAGCCGGTGTACGCCTCAATCAGCACGTCGGCCACCTCCGGGCGCGAGAACTCCTCCGGCGGGCGCTCGCCGCGGCCGAGCATCTCGCGCACCTTGGTGCCCGACAGGAACACGCGGTCCTCGGGGCCGGACGGCGAGGTCTTGGCCGTGGCCATCCCCTTGGTGATGTTGCACCAGAAGGAGTGCTCGAACTTGAGCGGCTCGATGCCCAGCTCCCCGGGCTCGAACTCGTCGAAGATCACCTGGGCGTCGAAGGTGCCGTAGTAGCTGCCCACGCCCGCGTGGTCCCGGCCGACGATGAAGTGGGTGCAGCCGTAGTTCTTGCGCACCAGTGCGTGGAAGATGGCCTCGCGCGGGCCGGCGTAGCGCATGGCCGAGGGGTTCACGCCGAGCAGCACCCGGTCGGGCGGGTAGTAGCGCTCGAGCAGCACCTCGTAGCAGCGCATGCGCGTGTCGGCCGGGATGTCGTCGTCCTTGGTCTCGCCCACGATCGGGTGGATGAACAGGCCGTCGACGATCTCGAGCGCCGCCTTGGTGATGTACTCGTGCGCCCGGTGGATCGGGTTGCGCGTCTGGAAGCCCACGACGGTCTTCCACCCGAGCTCGGCGAACTTCGCGCGCGTGTCCGCCGGGGACAGCAGGTACGGCGCGACGGCGTCGATGTGGCTAGGCAGCGCGTCGGCCGAGATCGGCCCGGCGATGGTGCGCGAGCCCTCGCGGAGCATGGCGGCAACGCCCGGGTGCTGGCCGTCCGTGGTCCGGTACACCTGCTGGGCCTCGTGCTGGAGGTCGCGCTCGTAGACCTCCTCGATGGTGATCGTGCCGAGCCGCGTGCCCTCCGAGCCGACCAGCGAGAGCGTCTCGCCGACCTCGCCGCGGTCGGTGGCGAGGGTGACCGGGATGGGCCACGGCGAGCCGTCGGCCAACCGCATCGAGTCGCAGATCGCCTGCCAGTCGGCCGAGCCCTGGAAGCCCTCGAGCGGCTTGAAGCCGCCGTTCGCCAGCAGCTCGAAGTCGGCGGTCTGGCGCGCGGACAGCTCGAGGGTGCTCATCGCGGGGACCCGGCGGCCGTCTGCACGCGGGAGTCGATGAAGGCCAGCACCTTCCGGGCCGATTCCTCGGGGCTCTCGCTCTCGGTGTCGAGCGTGACCTCCGGCTGCAGCGGCTCCTCGTACGGGTCGGAGACGCCGGTGAACTCCTTGATCTCCCCGGAGAACGCCTTCTCGTAGAGTCCCTTCACGTCGCGGCGCGCGCACTCGTCCACCGAGGCCTTGACGTACACCTCGATGAAGCGCTCGCCCATCACCTCCCGTGCCTCGTCGCGCGTCTCGCGGTAGGGAGAGATGGCGGCGGTGATCACGCCGACTCCGTGGCGCGACAGCAGGTCGGCCACGAAGGCGATGCGGCGGATGTTGGTGTCGCGATCCTCCTTGGAGAACCCGAGGCCCTTCGACAGGTTCGTGCGCACCACGTCTCCGTCCAGCACCTCGACCGGCTCGCCGCGCTCGCGCAGCTCCCGCTCGACGATGTCGGCGACGGTCGTCTTGCCGGCCCCGGACAGGCCCGTGAACCACAGTGTGTAGCCGCTCATGCGGTGGTCAGTCTCCTTCGATAGCGCTGATGAAGTTCCGGGACGGCGGCCGCCGGGGCGCGCCTACCCGTGGATGCCGCACTCGGTCTTGGCGTCACCGGTCCAGCGGCCTTCGCGGCCCGCTCCCGGCTTGGTGCAGTGAGTGCAGCCGATGGACTCGTAGCCCCGGTCGTGCAGAGGGTTATACGGCACGTCGTTCTCGAACAGGTAGGTCCAGACGTCCTTCTCGGTCCACTCGGCCAGCGGGTTGGCCTTCCACAGGCCGTGCTTCTTGTCCCAGGCGAGCTTGGGGGTGTTCGCGCGGGTCGGCGACTGATCCCGCCGCAGCCCGGACATCCAGGCGTCGACCTGCGACAGCGCCTCGTTCATCGGACCGACCTTGCGGATCCCGCAGCAGGCGTCGGGGTCGCGGTTCCAGAGCTCGTCGCCGTGCACGGCGGCCTGTCGTTGGATGCTGATGCCCTGGTACACCTCGACCTTGATGCCGTAGCGGTCCTCGAGCTGCTTCCAGACGGCGTAGGTCTCCGGGAAGAGCACGTGGGTGTCGAGCGTGAAGAAGCGCGCGCTGGGCTCGATCTTCACGAGCATGTCCATGATCACCGAGGCTTCCTTCTGGAACGAGCAGGCCACGTACAGGCGCGGGTGGAAGCGCTCGACCATGTACTCGAGCAGCTCCTCGGCGCTCCTGCCCTCGAAGTCGGGGTGCTCGCCGTCCGGTCCTCTCGTGGGAACGGCGTTGGCCGCCTGCTCCGGAACGGGTGCCTTGGTGTGTGTCTGCATACGTGTCTTGTCGGCCTGAAACGGCGACGGGCCTCCGCGGAGGCCCGTCGCTATACAAAGTGAAGCGGAGAGTCTAGCCCAGCTACGCGACCGGCGCGCCCTGCGGCTCCCGCGTGCTCTGGACCCGCTCGGCGAACTGGCCGTGCAGCTCGCCCGTGCTCCAGCTCGTCTTCGGCATGATGGCGCGCTGGATCACGCGGTCCTTGTACTGGTCGATCTTGCCGAGCATCGATCGAACGAGCTCCTCGCCGAGATGGTGCGGCTGCAGGCCGAGGTCGAGCAGCTTGCTGTGGGTGGCGTTGTAGTAGTGCTCCTCCAGCTCCACGCGCGGGTTGGGGAAGCTCTTGATCTCGACCTCCCGGCCCACCTCGGCGCCGGCCTTCTGCACGAGCTCGGCGAGCTCCTTCACCGAGAACTGCTCCGTGAACTGGTTGTAGACCCGCATCTCGCCGAGATCGGCGGGGTTGCTGGCCGCCAGCTCGACGCACTGCAGGGTGTCCCGGATGTTCAGGTAGCCGCGCGTCTGGCCGCCGCGGCCGTAGACGGTGAGCGGGTGCCCGATCATCGCCTGGACGCAGAAGCGGTTGAGCGCCGTGCCGAACAGCTCGTCGTAGTCGAAGCGCGTGAGCAGCCGCTCGTCCTGAACGGTCTCCTCGGTCTCGACCCCGTACACCACGCCCTGGTTCAGGTCGGTGGCGCGCAGCCCCCAGTGGCGGCAGGCGAAGTGGATGTTGGTGGAATCGTGGACCTTCGAGCAGTGGTACAGCGAGCCGGGAAGCTTCGGCACGGGCAGCGTGTCCTTGCGGCCCTTGTGATCGATCTCGATGTAGCCCTCTTCGATGTCGATGTTCGGCGTGCCGTACTCGCCCATCGTGCCGAGCTTGATCAGGTGGCAGTTGGGGACGTGCTCGCGTATCGACCACAGCAGGTTGAGGTTGCCGATCACGTTGGCGTGCTGCGTCTCCACTGCGTGGCGGCGCGAGATCATCGAGAACGGCGCCGAGGCCTGCTGGCCGTAGTGGATGACGGCCTCGGGGCTCGTGTCGGCCACCACGCGGTCGAGGAACTCGCCGTCCTCGACGCCGCCGACGAACGACTGGATCTCCTTGCCGGAAACCTCGCGCCAGGCGTCGACTCGGTCGGCAAGGCCACTGATCGGGGTGAGCGAGCCGGTCGACTGCTCGTTGTGCCAGCGCCGCCGTGCGAAGTTGTCGACGACGGTTACCTCGTGTCCGCGGGCGCTGAAGCGAAGTGCGGTGGGCCAGCCCAGGTACCCATCGCCGCCTAGGATCAGTATGCGCATAGCGGCGGCACTCTAGCGGAGGATCCCGATGGTGCCCGCCCGGGCCCCGCCTCCGAGCGCGCCGTCCGCACCCAGCCGAGGAGCCACGCTGCCGAGATCCGAGACGAGCCCGCGCGCCGCCGAGCGCGTACGGGCGCTGGCGGGTCGGAACGGGGGCGCCGTTCCGGTGGCCGTCCTGGCGCTCGTGCTGGCGCTGGCCCTGGGCCTGCGGATCGAGGCCGCCCTGACGCCGATCGCGGACCCGGGTACCGACTCCCGGACCTACGCCGCGCTCGCCGAGGGGCTGTACGAGCGCGGAAGCTACGACGGCGACGGCGTCCCGCGCCCGAACGACTGGTCGCCCGGGGCGCCGCTCGCCTACGCGGGCGTGTACCTGGTCACGGGCGGCGTGGACGTCCGCGCCGCCCTGCTCTTCGTCGCGCTCCTCGGCACGGCCACGGTGCTGCTCGTGTACCTGCTCGCGCGGCGCCTGGTCGGGGCGGGAACCGCGGGCACCGTGGCCGGACTGCTGGCGGCCCTCGCCGGGGCCGTCTATCCGACCTTCATCGACGGCAACGGACGCCTGCTGTCGGAGCCCCTGGCCGCGTTCCTGCTGGCGGCGGCGATGCTCGCCTTCCTCTCCGCCGCGGAGTCCGCGGACCGGAGGCGCTGGGCGCTCACCGGCGTGCTCCTCGGAGCGCTCGCGCTCACGCGGGCCGAGTACCTGCCGTTCGCCGTCGTGTTCGCGATCATCACCGGCGTGCTCGTCGGGCGCCGTCAGAGCCGGCGGGGCGGGCTCGTCAGCGGGGCGCTCGTCCTGGCCGGGGCCGCCGTGGTCGTCGCTCCCTGGACGATCCGCAACGCGGTCGTCCTCGACCGGGCGGTGCCCGTGACCACCGGCGGCGGCAAGGCGCTCTTCATCGGCACCTTCCTGCCCGGTGACGGCCGGCAGGTGCCCACCAAGGAGAAGCTGATCGAGCGCTACGGGCCCGCTCCCACCGAGGACCTGCTCGACCGCGTCGCAGGCCGTTACCCCGAGCTGGACCGCGACCGCGCGCTGGCCCGCATCGGCCGGGAGAACCTCAGGCGCTACGCCGGCGAGCAGCCCGGCGCCTACGCGGACATGCTCGTCGAGAAGGCGGGGCTCGTCTGGTACCGCGGCTCGAGCCCCGCGGCCGCTCCCGCCGGTTGGGTGTGGATGCACCGTGCGGTGCTCGTGCTCGCCCTGGCCGCGCTGGCGATCCTGGCGCTGCGGCGCCGCTTCGAGGCCGCGCTGCTGGGGCTGCCGCTCGTGGGCGTCACCGCGCTGGGCGCGCTGCTGCTGGCGGTGCCACGGCGAAACGTGCCGCTCATGCCGCTGGTGCTCGCGCTGGCGGGCGCCGGGGCGGTGTGGCTGGCGCTCGGCGTGCGCGAGCGCCTCCGACAGCGCGCCGGCGAGGCCGCCATCTAGCATGGCCGCGATGCCCCTCCGCTCCGCCGCCTCAGCGGCCCGGGCATGGGCACGGGCGCTACCGGACCGCCACGGTGGCGCGGCCGTGCTGGTGGCGCTCGCCGTCATCGTCCTGCTCGGCCTCGTCCTGCGCCTCGGCACGGCCACCGACCCGAACCACGACCAGCGCGGCGACTGGCTCGCCTATGAGCGCATCGCGCAGGCCCTGTACGAGGAGGGCCAGTACGGCGACGACGCCATGAGCAATCCCTCGGAATGGTCGCCCGGGGCCCCCTTCCTGTACGCCGCCGTCTACGCGGTGACGGGCGCTCCCTACGTGGAGCGCGGCCTGATCCTCGTGGCCTTCCTAGGGGCGGCGATGGTGCTGGGGGTGTACCTGCTGGGGCGCCGCCTGGGGGGGACGGGGCGGACTGCCGCGGCGGCCGGCCTGATCGCTGCGACGGTCGCCGCCGTCTATCCCACCTACATCGAGTATGGCGACCGCCTGGTCACCGAGCCGATCGCCGCCTTCCTCGTGGTCTGGGCGGTGCTCGCCTTCCTGTGGGCTTTTGAGCGCCGCCAGCCGTGGGCGTGGCTCGCCCCGGGGGTGCTCCTGGGCGCGCTGGCGATGACCCGGCCGGAGTACCTCGTGTTCGGCTTCGTGTTCGGCCTCGTGGCGTTGCTGCTCGTTCGGCACCGGCGCGGCTGGCGCCCGGCGCTCGTGGCGGCGGCCCTGCTCGTGGGCGCCTTCTGCGCGGTGCTCGCTCCGTGGACCGTGCGCAACCTCGCGGTGCACGACCGCTTCGTGCCGGTGTCCACGGGCGGGGGACGGGCGCTGTTCGTGGGCACCTACCTACCGGGCGACGGCGAGAACGTGGCCACCCGCAAGGAGCTGAACGGGCGCTACGGCCTGCACGAGAAGCGCACCGATCCCCTTCTCGACGTGGTCGCGCGCCAGTACCCGCAGCTCGACCGCGACGCGGCGCTCGGCCGGATCGGGCGCGAGAACCTCGAGAAGTATGCGAGCGAGCAGCCGGGCGCCTACGCGGGCATGCTCGTGAGGAAGGCGGCCACCATCTGGCACCGCGGCCTGGGCAGCACCATGGCCGCGCCGGGCTGGCGCGCCTTCCACCTATCGCTGCTGGCCCTTGCCGTGGTGGGCCTCGGGCGGCTGGCGCGCCAGCGGCGAGTGGAGGCGCTGGTGCTGGCCCTGCCGATCGCCGGCATCACCGTGCTGGGCGCGCTGCTGCTGGCGCCCCCGCGACGCAACGTGCCGCTGATGCCGCTGGTGATCGCGCTGAGCGCGGCGGCGGCGGTGTGGCTGGCGCAGCTCGTGTGCGCGCGGGTAACCGAGCGGCGACGGGAGCGAGCGAGCGCGCCCTCGGCCTCCCTGCCATGAGGTCGATCGCCCGCGCTTGGGCGCGCGGGCTGCCGGGCCGCCACGGCGGCGCTCTGGGGCTCGGCGCGCTTGCGGCGATCCTCGCCCTCGGGCTGGGGCTGCGGCTGGGCGCCGCCCTCGATCCGGTGGCGAACCCGCGCAGCGATTCGGTGAACTACCAGCGCATCGCCACCGCGCTGTACCACGACCAGCGCTTCGGGGACGAGGGCATGACGGTCGCCTCCGACTACTCGCCGGGCGCGCCGCTGCTGTTCGCCGCGGTGTACTACGCGACCGGTGCGCCCTACGCCCAGCGCGCGCTGATCGCGGTGGCGCTCCTCGGCGCGGGGATGGTCCTGCTCGTGTACCTACTCGGCCGGCGGCTGGCCGGCGCGGGCCGCCTCGGCCTCGCGGCGGGTCTCGGTGCGGCGCTCGTGGCCGCCGTCTATCCGTCCTACATCGAGTACAGCGGAAAGCTGATGTCAGAGCCCGTGGCCGCCTTCTTCGTGGCAGCGGCGGTGCTCGCCTTCCTGTGGGCGCTCGAGCGGCAGCGCGCGCGGGTGTGGGCGGTTCCGGGCCTGCTGCTCGGGGGCGCGGTGCTCACCCGGCCGGAGTACCTGGCGGTGGCCGCGGCCCTCGCGGTCGTGGCGCTCGTGGTGGTGATGCGCCGCGACGGCCGCCGCGCCGGGCTCGCCTCGGCCGCGGTGCTCGCCGCGGCCTGCGTTGTGGTGATCGCGCCGTGGACGGTACGGAACGCCCTGGTGCTCGACCGCTTCGTCCCGGTGTCCACCGGGGGCGGCAAGGCGCTGTTCGTCGGGACCTACCTCCCCGGGGACGGTTCGGAGCCCGAGGTGCGGCGAGTGCTGCTCGAGCGCTCGGGCGGGCGGTTCACCGACTTCGACCAGGTGCTGGACAGCACGGCGGCGCGTCACCCGGAGCTCGACCGGGACCAGGCGCTCGCCCGCACCGGCCGGGAGAACCTCCGCCGGTACGCGGGCGAGCAACCCGGCGCCTATGCCGAGATGCTGGCTGCCAAGCTCGGCCGCATCTGGTGGCGGGGGCCGGCCGGGACGGCGGACTACTCGGCGTGGGTGTGGCTGCACCGCGCGATCGTCGTGCTGGGCCTGCTGGGCCTGGCCCTGCTCGTGATCCGGCGCGCCCGCTCGTCGGCTCTCGTGCTGGCACTGCCGCTCGCGGTGATCACGGCGATCGGCATGCTGCTGCTGGCCTCGACGCGCCGCAGCGCGCCGCTGATGCCCCTCGTGCTCGCGCTCGCCGCGGTCGGTGTGGCGTGGGCGCTCGCGGCGGTGGCGGGGCGGGTCGGTACGCCCATGCGGCGGCCACGCGGCGCGGCACCGGGGCCTTCTCGAGCGCCCTGACCGGCAGCGAGACGCCCGCGAGCGCGGCCCGCGGGCCGCTCACCGGCGCCGGCCGAGCCGAGACCGCGTTGGCACAGCCGTGCCTGGGCCCGTGACTATGATCGCCGCCCTCATGCGCGCACTGGTCACCGGCGGAGCCGGCTTCATAGGGTCGAACATCGTCGACGGCCTGGTCGAGGGAGGCCACGAGGTGACCGTGGTCGACAACCTCACCACCGGTCGCCGCGAGAACCTCGACGGGGCGATCGAGAACGGCGTCGAGCTGGTCGAGGGGGACATCCGCGACGCGGAGGCGATGGTCGACCTCTGCGGGCGCGTGAGGCCCGATCGCATCTTCCACCTGGCCGCGCGCATCGACGTGCGCCGCTCGATCCGGGACCCCGCCGGCGACGCCGCGACCAACGTGGTGGGCACGATCAACATGTTGGAGGCCGCGCGCCAGGCCGAGGTCGGGCGCTTCATCAACACGAGCACCGGCGGCGCCATCTACGGCGACACCGACGCCGTGCCCACGCCGGAGAGCCAGCCCCCGAACCCGAAGGCGCCCTACGGCATGTCGAAGTTCTGCGCCGAGCGCTACTGCGACCTGTACGCCCGCCTGCACGGGGTCTCGACGGTCGTCCTGCGCTACGGCAACGTCTACGGGCCCCGCCAGGATCCGCTGGGCGAGGCCGGCGTGATGGCCATCTGGTGCGGCAACCTGCTGCGCGGTCTGCAGCCGACCGTGTTCGGCGACGGTAGGCAGACCCGCGACTTCGCCTACGTGGGCGACATCGCGGCGGCCAACGTCGCCGCCGCCGAGGCGGACGATCCGAGCGGCGCCTACAACATCGGACGCGGCCAGGAGACCTCGCTCCTCGAGGTGCTCGAGATCCTGCGCGGCCTCACCGACCAGCCGTTCGAGCCCGACCACCAGCCCGGGCGCAAGGGCGAGATCAGGCGCAGCGCGCTGGTCGTGGACCGCGCCCGCGAGGAGCTTGGCTGGGAGGCGGAGGTGTCGGTGCCCGAGGGCCTCGAGCGGACCGTGAGCGCCCTGCGCGAGGGCGTGTTCGCAGACTTCTCCCGGTAGCCCGGGGCCTGCGCACCGGGTCTTCGAGGCGCCAGTCTAAGGAGCCGTCGAGCCCGCCGTGATCGCCGGCCGCTCGACGCTCGCGCCGGCGCGCAGCCACGTGCGCACGATGGCGAATCCAAACCCGACCCCGTAGCGCAGGTTGGCCGGCTTGCGGGACTCCCCGTGCAGGCGCCCCACGACCGTGATCGGCACCTCCTTGAACGAGTAGCCGCGCTTGATCGCCTCGAGCAGGAACTCCGCCGTGTGGTACTGCTCCTGGCGGAAGACGAGCTCGGGAAGGATGTCGGCGCGGACCGCGCGGTAGCCGTTCGAGCAGTCGGTCATCTTCACCCCGGACAGCGTGGACACAAGCCGGTTGAAGACCACCGACCCGAGCTCGCGCGCGAGCTCGTTCTTGAACGAGCTGCCGAGCACGCGGGACCCGTGCGCCACGTCGACCTCGCCGTCGAGCACCGGCTGCACGAGCCGCGACATCTCCTCGGGCAGGTGCTGGCCGTCCGCGTCCAGCGTGACCACCACCTTCGCGTCCGACTCGGAGGCCAACCGGTAGCCGGCGCGCAGCGAAGCACCCTGCCCGCGGTTGACCACGTGTCGCGCCACCGTGGCGCCGTGGCGGCGCGCGACGTCGGACGTGTTGTCACGTGAGCCGTCGTCCACCACGAGGGCGGCGGTCGGAACCCCGCACACCTCCTCGGGCAGCCGCGATAGCACCTCTCCGATGCTCTCGGCCTCGTTGTAGGCGGGGATGACCATGGCCACCTTGTCACGGAAGTGATTCGGGTGGCCGTCGAGCCGGAAGTCCTCCCAGGCGAGGCCCTCGACGACTGCTCCGAGGCCCCGCTGCATGCGTCCGATCGCCGTGAGCGCCCTCAGCACAAGCGCGAGCAGCACGATGATCGCGAACACGGCCATGCCCAGGATGCGCTGGCCGCCACCCTCTCTGAAGGCCAGGAAGTCCAGGACGGCGTTGAGGATCCCGGTGCCCGAGACCACCACGAGGGCGAGCGCGGTGGCCAGCAGGATGAGCACGTCGGCGTTGCGCAGCTCGCGACGACGCCAGATCGTATACGCGACCACGCCCACGCCCGCGACCAGCCCCAGGATGCGGAGGGCGGAGAGCTCCATGAGCGGGGCGCACTATAGCCCCCGGCGCGGGCGCGGCCGTCTCGGCCCGCCGAAAGTCAAGGGAAAAGTCAAGGGTTCGCGACCTTGACCGCGGCTTAGCGCGCGGCTTAGCGTCGGCCGGCCGTCGACTCGGACGCCGGCGGCCATCTTCACAAGCGACGCAGGGAGGGAATCATGCTGGGAGTAGTAAGGAGAGCCGGGCTCATGACGCTGGTGGCGTCACTGTTGCTCGTGCTGGCCGCCGGGCCGGCAATGGCCCAGGGACGCCAGAACCGGGCGCTCGACAAACGCCAGAACACCGCGATCAAGAAGAACCAGAGGAACATCAAGCAGGTGCGAAGGACGGTCCGCAACGTGCGGACAGTCCTCAATGCGGTGGGCGCCACCGTGGGAACGGTCCGGGGCGACGTGACCGAGACGCGCGCGGCGCTGAAGGCCGTGCAGGATCTCGTTCCGGTCTTCGGGAAGGCGCTGACGGATCTCTCGGCAGGGCTGACGACGGTGGGTGGCGGGCTCCAGAGGCTCGGATCCGCGTTCGGGTCGGTGGAGTACGGGGCGGTACGCCTGTTCGGTCGAACGGCCGGTTCGGGCGCCGAATTCCGCGCAGTTGAGGGCATCAGCGCCAACAGCTCGGACATTTTGGACGACGGCAACGGGGCGCTCGTCACGGCGACGGTGCCGGTCCAGTCGATGACAGACCCGGGTAGGGAGCTGACGCTGCGCGCGGCGATCCGCTCCGCTGAGTCGGACGGTG
Organism: Thermoleophilaceae bacterium; assembly: GCA_030446485.1. GTDB lineage: Bacteria > Actinomycetota > Thermoleophilia > Solirubrobacterales > Thermoleophilaceae > JAUJNF01. The sequence continues at coordinate 67,448 of JAUJNF010000008.1, forward strand.
GCGCTACGGGAGATCCGGCCGGCCAGGTGGGCGCCATCCTGTACGCGAAGTGCGCGTCCATCCCGGGCGTACCCGCAACGGAATGCGGCGGGTCGGGGAGCGGCATCGACCCGGGGCAGATCGTGTGCGCTCCGCAGGGTCCGCCGCCCCCGCAGAGTAACTTCGGTCCGCTGAGCGAACAGATCGGCTCTCAGCCGCTGATCAACATCCAACAGAAGGCGCCGCGGTCCGGCTTCCAGAACCCGACGAAGGACGACCCGAACCCGACCGGCGGCGGTAACTGCACGCTTCCGGGTACCGGGCTGTACGAGGTGACGTTCGACGTTCAGTTCTTCGACTTCCCGACGTCAACGACGCCGGGTCCGACCGACTGATCGCCTGACGGCCTACGGCGGGGCGGGCTGCGGCTCGCCCCGCCGTGTCCGCCGCGGCCGGGGCCACGCGATCCGGCTACCTCAGACCGCGCACTCCCCTTCACCGCGCACGACGGCGTAGGGCTCGCTGCGGTTCCAGTCGATGAAGTGCTGCATGTTCTCCAGGTTGAACTCGACCGGCATCGCGAGCTCACGCACCACCGTCTCGAACTCCGCGTGCCCGAGCCGTTCGACCACGTCGTTGAACTCCTCTCCCTCGGAGCGCTCGGCCTCGTAGAGCCGGATCCAGCGCTCCACCGCCTCGGGCACGCGCTTGGCGGGGAGGCGAACCTTCAGGCGCGTGCCCATCACCACCTGGCCGCCCTCGTACCTGCCGCCCAGATGGGCCACGTAGGCGGGCATCGTCCGGTCGCCGACCTTGATCGACGCCCCGTAGAAGCCGATGTTGGCGATGTGGTGCTGGCTGCACCCGTTCGGGCAGCCGCTCATCTTGATGTGGATGCGCTTGGTGAGCGGATCCTCGATGGCCATCTGGTCGACCTTCTCCTGCACCGCGCGGTTGAGCCCCATCGAGCTCGTGATCCCGAGCTTGCAGCTGTCGGTGCCGGGACAGCTCACCACGTCACCCACCTCGTCGGCGCCGGGGTCTCCGAGCCCCAGCGCGACCAGACGCTGCCAGACGTCGTAGAGCGACTCGTCGCGCACCCAGCGGAGCACGACGTTCTGCTGCACGCTCGTCCGTGCGTAGCCACCCGTGTAGTCGCGCATCACGGCGGCCAGGCCGCGGAACTGCTCGGGGGTCAGGTCGCCACGCGGGATCTTCACCTCGATCGTCGAGAACCCGCGCTGCCGCTGCGGCCGGACGTTGCCCTCCAGGAAGCGGCTGAAGTCGCGGCCGTCCCCGTTGGGGGAGCCGGTGGCGGCCGGCGGGGCCGGGGCGTTCGCCTCCTCGTCGTCGACGAACAGCAGCGGGTCGGGCGTGAAGTCGCGCTCCGCCACCCAGTCGCCGCGGAGCTCCTCCTCCACGAGCTCGCGCAGGGCGTCGATGCCGATCTTGTCGACGAGCACCTTGATGCGCGCGCGGGCGCGGTTCTTGCGCAGCCACTCCTGCCGGTCGAAGATGCGCAGCACCGCCTCGGAGACCTTGAGGTAGTCGCCGTTGTCCACCGCCACGAAGTCGAACAGCGTGGGGGCGACGCGGGGCATGATCGAGGTCCCTCCGCCCACGCGCATCTCCACGCCGCGGACCTCGCGGCCGCCGACCTCCCGGACCCGGGGAATGAACCCCAGGTCGTGGATGCCGGTGATGGCGCGGTCCTCGTCGGTGGCGGTGAACGCCGTCTTGACCTTGCGGGGCATGAGCTGCGCGGTCTCGTGGCGCAGGAAGTAGCGCGCGAAGGCGCCCGCGTAGGGGGTGATGTCGTACAGCTCCCCCTCGGTGACGCCGGCCCACGGGTCGCCCGTCACGTTGCGCACGGTGTTGCCGCAGGCCTCGCGCGTGGAGAGGCCCGAGTCGGCGATCATGCGGATGGCCTCGGCGGCGTCGGGCAGGGGGACGTGGTGGAACTGGAAGTTCTGCCGCGTGGTCACGTGGCCCTTGCCGAGCGGCGCGAAGCGCTCCGCGAGATCGGCGAACGCCTCCATCTGCTTCGGCGTGACGCCGCCGAAGGGCAGCTTCACCCGGATCATCTGCACGTCGGCCTGACGCTGGCCGTAGACCCCCTGCTTGAGGCGGAAGCCGATGAACTGGTCCTCCGGTACCTCGCCGGCCAGGAACCGGCCGGCCTCGGTGTCGAAGTCGTCGAACTCGCGCTCGAGGATGGGAAGCACGTGCCCGGGGACGTTCTCGTAGAGCTCCGGGTTCTCGAGCGAGCCGCGGCCCCTCGGGGCCTTCGTCTCTGCGCTTGGAGTAGCGGTGGGTTCCACTTCGGTCTCTCCCGTTGGCGGTGGCGGCGGTCACGCGCCCACGGAGGCGCTTCGGAGCGAATATATCGAAAGCCTTCGGCTTTCAGGTATTTCGAGTTGCGAACAGGTTCCGGCCCCACGCGGCCGTGCGGGCGCTCAGACGAGCTAGGAACCGCGGCCCCAGGGCTCGCCGTCGCCCCACGGGCTCGGGCCGAGGGCATCTCGGCCCACCCCCTCGAACCGCGCGGTGCGGAGCCATGGACTCACCGCGGGCGGCGTCGCGGCGGCCGCGGGAGCCGTGTCCCTGAGGAACTGTTCGATGGCCGCGGCGATGGCGGCGGCCTGCTCAGGCGTGGCACTCGACTGTCGCAGGCTGATGCGGGGTCGGGCGGGATGCCTGTGACCGTTGCGGCTCACGGGCGCGGGAGCGTACCGGTGAACCCCTCGGGCGCCTGTGCTACTCGCGCCTCGTGCGAGTAGTGCCTGTGCTCCTCGCGCTAGTGCGAGTAGTGCCTGTGCTCCTCGCGCTAGTGCGAGTAGTGCCTGTGCTCCTCGCGCTAGTGCGAGTAGTGCCTGTGCTCCTCGCGCTAGTGCGAGTAGTGCCTGTGCTCCTCGCGCTAGTGCGAGTAGTGCCTGTGCTCCTCGCGCTAGTGCGAGTAGTGCCTGTGCTCCTCGCGCTAGTGCGAGTAGTGCCTGTGCTCCTCGCGCT
>JAUJNF010000008.1:70535-116737 GCA_030446485.1 Thermoleophilaceae bacterium
GCTCCTCGCGCTAGCGAGAGTAGTGCCTGTGCTCCTCGCGCTAGTGCGAGTAGTGTCGCCGCCGACATGCCGGACGTGCCCGTCTTCGACCAAGCCACTGTTCTCGCTGCTATGCCAGCCGCCGAGGCGATCGACCGCGTGCGCGACGCGTTCGTGCGCCACTCCACCGGGGAGTGGGTGATGCCCGCCAAGGTCTACCTCGACGCGCCGCCCGACGGGGACTTCCGGGCCATGCCCGCCCGTGGCGACGGTCTCGCCATCCTCAAGTGGGCCACGTCGTTCCCGCGCAACCCCGAGCGCGGACTGCCGGTGGTGATGGGCACGATCTGCGTCTCGAGCGCCGACGACGGGCGCCCGTTGGCGCTCGTGGACGCACGAGCGGTCACGGCCCTGCGCACCGGCGCGGTGGCGGCGGTGGCCGCACAGGAGCTCGCACGCGAGGATGCCGCCACGGTGGGCATCGTCGGCTGCGGGGTGCACGGGGCCTGGGCGGCGCGCTGCCTGGCTGCCGCCGAGTACGGGCCGGGCGTGTGCTTCGACCCGGACCCGGACCGCGCCGGAGCCCTGGCCGGGGAGCTCGGTTGGGAGGCCGGTGGGCGAGAGGACGCCCTGGCCAGCGACATCGTCACCTGCGTGACCCCCGGCCACGAGCCGGTCGTGCGAGCCGCCGATGCGCGGCCGGGCGTACACCTCTCGATGCTCGGCGCCGATGCTCCCGGAAAGGCGGAGGCCGAGATCGAGGCCGTCGAGCGGTGCGAGCTCTTCTGCGACGAGTGGGAGCAGGCGAGCCACGGCGGAGAGCTGACGGGCGCCCTCCGGCAGGGGACGATCTCGCGCGGGCGCGTGACCGAGCTCGGGGCCGTGCTCACCGGCACGGCGCCCGGCCGCTCGAGCCCCGAGGCCGCCACGCTGTTCGACTCCACCGGCCTGGCCATCCAGGACCTCGCCCTGTGCCACGCGCTGCTCGAGGCGCACGCGGAGGGATCCGTGGGGGTGTCCACCGTGCGCCTCTGACGAGCTGGTCGAGCGGCGCCTCGGGTGAAGCCCGCGGCTAGGATCGCTGTCCCGTGCGTCGCCTTCTGCCGATCGCCTTCACCCTGGCGCTGCTTGCCCTGCCCGCAGCCTCGGCCGCAGGACCCGGCTCATTGCCCACCGTCTCCTCCGGGCAGCGCCCCGGGCCGCCGCTCCTGTACGCGCCCGCACCGAACGCTCCGCAGCTCTCGGTCCAGGCGCCGTTCTCCGCTGCGCCCCTGTTGGTGTCGGGCACCGACGCCTACCGCGGCGGCGAGTACCTGTACCAGGACTACCTGTTCGACGACCACGGCGCCGACACGTCGCCGGGCGGCGGCAGCTCGGCCAAGCCGGGGCCCGACACGTTCTCCCCCTCGGCCGGCGACGTCGTGTACCCGACCGCCGAGCGCTTTGCCGCGAACGCGGCCGACCTGGTGGAGCTGCGGATCAAGCCGACGGCCGACGCCGTGGTCTACCGCATCACCCTCAACACCGCGAAGGCCGACGACACCGCCGTCGTGGGCATCGGCATCGACACCGACCGCAGCGGCGGCGTGCCGGTGGCGTGGCCCGGCGGCGCGGGAATCAACTCTCCCGGCCTCGACCGCTTCATCACCGCTTGGGGCACGGGCGGGAAGGTCACGAACCTGCCGGACGGCGCCGACACGGCCCTTCCACCGGGCGCGGTCACGATCGACCAGACCACCAACCAGATGACCGTGCGCGTGCCGCGCTCGATCATGGATCCGGCCACCACCACCTGGCGCTACGTGGCCGGCGTCGGGCTGCGCTCCGGCGAGGGCTTCAAGGCGGTCGCCACCCGCGGTCAGGCCACTAGCGAGGAGCCGGCCTCGGGAAGTGCGCTCGGCTCGGCGCCGGCGGTCTTCAACCTCGCCTTCCGCTTCGACGAGCCGACCACCAAGGAGCCGCGCGCGCCCTACACGACGTTCCCCGGGATCGGCAACTGGTTCGAGGACAAGCAGTCGCGGGCACTGGCGGGCCGAAGCACGAGCGCCCCGCCGGGCACCGGCGCCGACTTCCACGCCGACGTGGACTTCGCCAAGCTCGCCGCCGCGGCCGACGAGCAGATGCACGCCGCGCCACAGTTCGAGCAGGCCCGCATCATGCCGTCGGGACTGGGCGTGCCCGAGGGCGTCAAGAACGGGTTCCCCGAGTTCGGCGGTCAGCTCCAGCCCTACCTGCTCACCGTCCCCACGAGCTACCGGCCGGGCCAGCCCGCGGGCCTGACCTTCTCGCTCCACTCGCTGGGCGGCACCTACACCCAGTACTCGGTGTTCTCTCCGAACCAGCAGCGCCAGTTCGGTGAGCAGCGCGGCAACTTCGTGGTCACGACGCTCGGCCGCGGGTCCGACGGCTGGTACACGGGTGAGGCCGAGGCCGACTTCTTCGAGGCCTGGGCCGACGTGGCCCGCCATTTCGACCTCGACCCCGAGCGGGTGTCGCTCACCGGCTACTCGATGGGCGGCTACGGCACCTACAAGCTCGGCGCCCAGTACCCGGACCTCTTCTCCAACGCCTTCACGACGGTGGGCCCGCCCGGGCTCGGCATCTGGCCGGTGGCGACTCCCCCGAGCGGCGGCCAGGACACGCTGTCCAACCTCCTGCTCGAGAACGTCCGCTCGGTTCCGTTCCTCAACTGGGTGGCGGCCCAGGACCAGCTGGTGCCCTACCCGGGACCGCTCGAGCAGCAGACCGGCCGTCTCCGTGGCCGCGGGTTCGACACCCTGGGGCTGCGGAGCACCCTCGAGACCTTCCAGGGCGATCACTTCACGCTCACCATCCTCGACGAGTGGGGCGCCGCCCGCGACTTCCTCGGCGACGTGCGGGTCACGCGCGACCCGGGCAGGGTGGACTACGCGCTGCTGCCGGCCGCTGACAGGCCGCAGCTCGGGCTCGTGCACGACCACGCGTACTGGGTCTCTGCGCTGCGGGCGCGCGACACGGGCGGCAACCCCGAGACCGATCCGGCCACGTGCCCGCCCGCGGGCGGCCGCCCACCGCGGGCCGAGATCAGCGCTCGCAGCCTGGCGTTCGGCGAGGGGGACCCGACGCTGCGGCGAGTCGACACGGTCGGTGCGACCGGACGTCCCGAGCCCAGTCAGATCCAGGGCACGGAGTGGGCGTCGGTACCCCGCGTCCCGGCCAGCAACGGCCTGACGCTCAACCTCGAGAACATGGCCGCCGCCACGATCAGCGGGCGGCGCGCGCGCCTCGACGGAGCCAGGCCGCTCCGGGTGCGTTTGGTGAGCGACGGCGCGTCCGCCGTGCGCCTGAACCTGCCGCTGCCGAAGGGTGCCCGTGTGCGGCGCATCGAGGGCGGGCCGCTTGGGGCCTCGGCGGCCGGAACGAGCAGCGCGGCTCCGGAGGTGGCGCTCAGCCGGCGGCGCGCGGTGTTCACCGTCGCGGCCGGCACGCGGGAGTACGAGATCTCGGCACCGGCCCGCACCGGCAAGCCCGGCCGCGGGCGGCCGGGGCGCGGCCCGCGCGCCCGCCCCCGCGGCGGCCCGCGGAGCCGCCCACGCGGCGGCTCTCGGTGCGCGAAGCAGCGCAACGAGCAGCGCCGCTCGCAGCGCGACCGGCAGCAGTGCGGTCGCGTTCGCGTCAGCCGCTAGTTCCTCTCGGGCACAAACCGGCCAGCGCGCCTCGCACCGGCCGGCGTGCCCGAGAACATGTCGGAACTTGCAACAAGCGCGCGGATGCCGTCACCCTCCCGAGCAGGTGCCCTGACCGCGTGGCACGTTTCTGTTCTTGATCGACCTGATCCGGCCGGAGGACCTGCGGCTTCTGTGCACGCTGGCCGCGTCCGTCCTGCTTCTTCCTCGAGACCGGCTACTTCGGTAGTCGCGCGGGTGGCGTCTCTGCTCCTGCTGATGGGGGATGATCGCCATCGGGCTCGGCCTGAACCGGCTGGCGGGTCGCCTCCGCGCGCGCCGAACGGGCGCGACGACCTGACGCGCTACAGCGGAATGTTGCCGTGCTTGCGCTTCGGTCCGGCCACGCGCTTGGTCTGCAGCGTCTCGAGGGCCCGGATCAGCTTCGGGCGCGTCTCGTGCGGCACGATCACGTCGTCGAGGTAGCCGCGCTCGGCCGCCGAGTAGGGATTGGCGAAGCGCGCCTTGTAGTCGGACATCAGCTTCTGGCGCCGCTCCTCGGGCGTGGGCGACTGTGCGATGTCTCGCCGGTAGATGATGTTCACCGCCCCTCGGGGCCCATCACCGCCACCTCCGAGGTCGGCCACGCGAAGTTGAAGTCGGCCAGCATGTGCTTGGAGTTCATGACGTCGTAGGCGCCGCCGTAGGCCTTGCGGGTGACCACCGTGAGCTTCGGCACCGTGGCTTCGGTGAAGGCGTACAGCAGCTTCGCGCCGTGGCGAATGATGCCGCCCCACTCCTGGCTCGTGCCGGGCAGGAACCCGGGCACGTCGCAGAAGGTGAGCAGCGGGATGTTGTAGGCGTCGCAGAAGCGCACGAAGCGCGCGCCCTTCACCGAGGCGTCGATGTCGAGCACGCCGGCGAGCTGCGCGGGCTGGTTGCCCACCACGCCGATCGCGTGCCCGTTCAGGCGCGAAAAGCCCACGATCAGGTTCTTGGCGTAGTGCTCGTGCACCTCGAAGAAATCGCCGTCATCGACGATGAGCCGAACGACGTCGCGCATGTCGTAGGGCTTGTTCGGGTTGTCGGGCACCACCGTGTCGAGTTGAAGGTCCATGCGCTCGGGGTCGTCGCCGGTCTCCACCCGCGGGGGCGTCTCGAGGTTGTTCTGCGGGATGAACGACATCAGGTAGCGCACGTCCTCGAGGCACGTGTCCTCGTCGTCGGCGGCGAAGTGGGCGACGCCCGACTTGGTGTTGTGGCTCATCGCCCCGCCGAGGTCCTCGAACGTCGACTCCTCGCCGGTCACGGTCTTGATCACGTCGGGACCGGTGATGAACATGTGCGAGGTTTCCTTCACCATGAAGATGAAGTCCGTGATCGCCGGCGAGTAGACGGCGCCGCCCGCGCACGGCCCCATGATCAGCGAGATCTGGGGATCACGCCGGAGCACTGCACGTTGCGCACGAACACGTCGCCGTAGGCCCCGAGCGACACGACGCCCTCCTGGATGCGCGCGCCGCCCGAGTCGTTGATGCCGATCACCGGGCAGCCGATCTTGGCCGCCAGGTCCATGACCTTGCACATCTTCTCGGCCATCACCTCGCCGAGGGAGCCGCCGAACACCGTGAAGTCCTGGGAGAAGACGCACACCGGCCGCCCGTCGATCAGGCCGTGACCGGTGACCACGGCGTCGCCCCACGGCCGGTTCTTCTGCATGTCGAAGTCGTGCGTTCGGTGGCGCACGAACGTGTCCAGCTCTTGGAAGGACCCGGGGTCGAGCAGCTTGTCGATGCGCTCGCGGGCGGTCAACTTGCCGCGCGCGTGCTGCTTCTCGATGGCGGCGTCCGAGGCCGAGTGCACGGCGGCGTGGCGCAGCTCCTCGAGCTGGGCGAGCTTCTCCTCGTAGGTCTCGGGCACCTTGGCGCGCATCGGGGCGGGCATTCTAGGAGTCGGCCGACCGCGGCAGGCGGGCGGTAGCCTCGAGAGCCCATGCCGTCGCTCGCCGAGGCATCCCTGACCGAGACGGAGGCGCGGATGCTTGCCCACTTCGTGGGCCGGTTGCGCGAGGAGCTCGATGTCGAGGCCGTCTGGCTCTATGGCTCCCGAGCTCGCGGGGAGGCCGTCCACTCCGAGTCCGACGTCGACGTCCTGGTGCTCGCGCGCGACCGGCGGCGCGATCGCCAGCGGGTCTGGGAGCTCATGTACGAGGCGGCCGGAGCCGAGGGCGCCAACCCGGGCTTCTTCTCGCCGCAGGTGTGGGATCTCGAGTGGCTCGCCAACCGCCGCGCGATCGACTCGTTCTTCCTGCGCGAGGTGGAGCGGGACAGGATCGTGCTGTACGAACGTCCATGAGCCCGCGGTCGGAGGAGTTCATGGCCCAGGCGCGAGAGCGCCTGGCCGGGGCCCGGGGAGCGCTGAGCGGTGGTCACAACGCGACCGCCGTAAGCGAGGCCTACTACGCGATGCTGTACGCCGTTCGGGCCGCTCTGAGCGAGGAGGACCTGTACGGCCGGACGCACGGCGGCCTCTGGGCGCTCTTCCATCAGACCTTCGTCGCCACCGAGCGCTTCGACGTCGAACTGCACGCATTGGCCCACGCGATCCAGGCCGAACGGGAGGGGGTCGACTACGGGGCGCGCGCGGTGGAGGTGGAACAGGCGGAGCGGATAGTGGACGTGGCCGGGCGCTTCGTTGCGGCCGTTGAGCGAATGCTCGAGCCGCGCTGACCGCGCGAGCCGTGGCTCATGAGGCTGGCCAAGGTGTCCGCGGCCGGGCCAGCGGGTAAGGGGAGTAGGTGCCCGAGGCCCTCGACACCTACTTCGAATGGCACGGCAACGACGTGGTCGATCGCGAAGGCGAGCTGATCGGACGCCTCGAGCGCCTCTACCTCGACCGCGAGTCCGACCGCCCGAAGTGGGCGCAGGTCTCTGCGGGTGCGTTCGGGGGCAGCCCGATGATCGCGCCTGTCGAGGGTGCGGTCGTCGACGGCGACCGGCTGCAGCTTCCCTTCGACAAGCAGGCGGTGTGGGACGCTCCCGCACCCGATTCCCCGGGCAAGCCCCAGCCGGCCCTCGAGGGACGTCTCTTCGCGCACTACGGACTCGCGCCTGAGGGTGCTGCGCCGCCGGCCGAGACCACTTCAGGAGGCGCCGAGGCCTCTCCTGCGCCTCCGGTCGATGGCGTCGACGACGTGACCGTCACGCGCTCGGAGGAGGAGATAGACATCGCCGTGGCCCGCCGGCCGCGCGAGCGCGTACGGGTGGTCAAGGAGATCGTCACCGAAGAGGTCACGCGGACGATCCCGGTGCGCCGCGAGGAGCTGCGCCTGGTGCACGAGGCGGCTGACCCTTCGGATCCCGGATCACCCGCGGCCTCCGACTTCACTCCGGGCGAGCCCTACTTCGTGACGCTGATGGAGGAGGAGGTGGTGATCGAGAAGCGCATCGTGCCGCGCGAGCGCGTGCGCGTCTACAAGGAGACGGTCACCGAGCAGCGCGAGGTGTCCGAGGAGCTGCGCAAGGAGCAGGTGGAGGTCGTGGAGGGCGTCACCCCCCGCTGAGCGGGCGCCTGCGGCGCCCCCGGCCACGTATCGCCCGTCCCCCGGACCCCTCGGGCTCAGGCCTCCTGGTACTCCCCGTACTCCTCGCGCATCACGCCGCACACCTCGCCGATCGTGCAGTGCTCGGCCAGGGCGGCGCGGATGGGATGGAGCAGGTTGCCCTCGCCGCGGGCCACCGCACGCACCTCCTCGAGCCGCGTGCGCACCGCCTCGTGGTCGCGGTCCTGCTTGAACTTCGTCAGGCGCTCGACCTGCTGCCGCTCGGACTCCGGATCGACCCTGAGGATGTCCGGCATCTCGATGTCCTCGGTCACGTACTTGTTGACGCCGACCACGATGTCCTGGCCCGTGCGGTAGCGCTCGTGGTAGCCAAACGCCGACTCCTCGACCTCGGCTCGGATGAAGGGGATGGCCTCCACGGATCCGCCCAGCTCCTCGACCTTGTCCATCAGCTCGCCGGCGCGCGCCTCGATCTCGTCGGTTAGCGACTCCACGAAGTAGGAGCCCGCGAACGGGTCGACGGTGTCGGCGGCGCCCGACTCGTGGGCCAGGATCTGTTGGGTGCGCAGCGCGATGCGGGCGGCACGCTCGGTGGGCAGGGCGAGCGCCTCGTCGAACCCGTTGGTGTGCAGCGACTGCGTGCCGCCGCACACCGCGGCGAAGCCCTGCAGGGCCACGCGCACGATGTTGTTCTCGGCCTGCTGCGCGGCCAGCGTGACCCCGCCGGTCTGGGTGTGGAAGCGAATGGTCTGTGACTTGGTGTTGGTCGATCCGAAGCGCTCGGTCATGATCCGCGCCCACATCCGCCGGGCGGCGCGGAACTTGGCCACCTCCTGAAAGACGTTGTTGTGGCCGTTGAAGAAGAAGGCGAGGCGCGGGCCGAACTCGTCGACCGCCATGCCGGCGTCGATCGCCGCCTGCACGTAGGCGATCCCGTTCGCCAGCGTGAACGCCACCTCCTGCACCGCCGAGCAGCCCTTCTCGCGCATGTGATAGCCGGAGATCGAGATCGTGTTCCAGCGCGGGATGCGCTCGCGGCAGTAGGCGAACAGGTCGGTGGTCAGGCGCATGGCGGGCACCGGCGGGTAGATGAAGTTCCCGCGCGCGATGTACTCCTTGAGGATGTCGTTCTGGGTGGTGCCGGTGAGCTGCTCGGCCGCCACGCCCTGCTCCTCGCCCACCAGCTCGTAGAGCAGCAGCAGCACCGCCGCGGGGGCGTTGATGGTCATCGAGGTGGAGACCTTGTCGAGGGGGATCTGGTCGAACACTCGGCGCATGTCGTCGAGCGAGTCGATGGCCACGCCCGTGCGGCCGACCTCGCCCAGGCACAGCGGGTCGTCTGAGTCGCGACCGAGCTGGGTGGGCAGGTCGAAGGCCATCGACAGCCCCGTGGAGCCGTGCTCGATCAGGTACCGGAAGCGCTCGTTGGTCTCCCTGGCGCTTGCGTAGCCGGCGTACTGGCGCATGGTCCAGGTGCGCGAGCGGTACATCTCTGGGTGCACGCCGCGGGTGAACGGGTACCCGCCGGGCTCGCCGAGCCGCTCCTCGAGGCCGGGCGCCACGTCGGACTCGTCGTAGAGCCGCTCGATCTCGATGCCGGAGTCCGTGAAGCGCCGCGGATCCTCGGGGCCGACGATCGGGGCGATCGTCGGCTTCTCTTCCGGAGCGGTGGCCATGGGCCAGGCGAAGGATACGGCGGCCGGAATCCGCGGACGGCTGAGTCGGTACTGTCCGCTTCCCCTCGACCACCCCTCGCCACCGGGAGAGATCGCCATGAGCCACCACGAGCACCACGCCGGCCCCGGCTACGCCTCGCCCGAGGTCGCTCGCCAGCAGCCGCCCGAGACCGAGATCTACGTGGCCTGCCTGTACGAGGGCACCGGCATCCAGGAGCCCGACTTCATCGCGGTGGTCGACGTCGACCGGGAGTCCGACACCTTCAGCCAGATCGTGCACCGGACCCCCATGCCCAACGTCGGGGACGAGCTGCACCACTTCGGCTTCAACGCCTGCTCCTCCGCGTGCCACTCGGAGCTCTCACGGGACACGCTGATCGTGCCGGGCATCCGCTCGTCGCGCATCCACATCCTCGACATCTCGGACCGCCGCCGGCCCGAGATCACCAAGGTGATCGAGCCGGAGGAGATCAAGGCGAAGACCGGCTACTCGGGCCCTCACACCGTGCACTGCATGCCCGGCGACATCGTGACCGTGTCCATGCTCGGGAACGAGAACGGCGACCTGCCCGGCGGCTTCATGGTGCTGGACGCCAGGGACTTCTCGGTGCTCGGGCGCTGGGAGGACGAGAAGAACGGCCAGGAGCTGATGTACGACTTCTGGTACCAGCCGCGGCAGAACACGCTGGTGTCCTCGGAGTGGGCGGCGCCCAACGTCTTCGGGCCGGGCTTCAACCCCGAGGAGGTGGCGCTCGGCAAGTACGGCCGGCGGCTCCACTTCTGGGACCTCGAGAGCAAGACCAAGACCCAGACCGTCGATCTCGGTGACGACGGCCTCATCCCGCTGGAGATCCGCTGGCGGCACGATCCGGCCGCGGCCAACGGGTTCGTCGGCGCCACGCTCTCGAGCAACATCATCCACTTCGAGAAGGACGACGGGCTGTGGGGCGCCCACACGGTGATCGACGTGCCCAACGAGGAGCTCGAGGGCTGGCCGCTGCCCGGCGGCGTGCCGGGGCTGATCACCGACCTGGTGCTCGGGATGAACGACCGTGACCTGTTCTTCTCCAACTGGCTGCACGGCGACCTGCGCCACTACGACGTATCGGATCCGCACAACCCCGAGCTCAGGTCACAGGTGTGGCTCGGCGGGCTGCTCGGCCGCGACGGCGGGCACCCCAAGGCCGACGGACCGCTGAACGGCGGACCGCAGATGCTTCAGCACTCGCTCGACGGCGAGCGCGTGTACGTGACCAACTCGCTGTACTCGAGCTGGGACAACCAGTTCTATCCCGACCTGCGCGGTTGGCTCGTGAAGCTCGACCGCCAGGAGGACGGCAGCTTCGCGGTGGACCCGGAGTTCTACGTGGACTTCACGAAGCTCGACACCGGGGCCGCGCGCCCGCACGAGGTGCACCTGCCGGGCGGGGACTGTACGACCGAGATCTTCCAGTAGGGCGTCTTCGTCAGGCGGTTCATCCGCCTGCGGTCATCCCGTAGTCCCTCGTGCGCGTTGTCCCGTACGGGGATTGAGAACCCGTGCAACGGGCACGAACAAGGTTCGCTTCCGATCGAAGGAGACTTTTCGATGGCCACGATGACGACGAGCGACACGCTCGCCAATACGGTTCGCGCCGCGCACGACTGGGGCCTCGCCAGCTGGCTGGGCGGCAGCATGTTCGGCAAGTTCGCGATGAACCCCGCGCTCGCGGGCATCAGCGACAAGTCGGAGCGCGGCAAGGTGCTGAACGCCGCCTGGAACGGCTACAACGCGATCAACGCGGTGTCGCTCGGCGCGGTCACCATCGGCTGGATCGGCGCCCGCTTCACCGAGGCGAAGCCCGGCAACCTGTCGGGGAACGAGCAGTCCCTGGCCCTCGCCAAGGACGTGCTGGTGATGGGAGCCGTGGGCACCGGAGTGGCCAACGGCATGCAGGGTGCCCGCCTGGCCAAGCAGGCGCCGGAGGGCGCCGTGCCGATCGAGCGCGGCAACGTGCCGGCTCCCGAGACGCCGCCGGAGGCCGCGAAGCTCCAGCGCAGCATCAACCTGCTCGGCACGCTCAACATCGCGTTCGGGGTGGGCATCGTCGTCGTGAACGCGATCCTCGCGCAGCAGAACCACAGCCGCCCGCCGGCCAAGCGCGCGCTGTTCCGCAGGGCCGGGTAACGGGCGGCTCTTGGCATCCGACGCCCCGCCCGGCCGCGGGCGGGGCGTGTGGATCGCCCCCGCGGTGACCACTTAGCATTCCGGGGGTGACCGTCACCGTTCGCCTCTTCGCGCAGCTGCGCGAGCGCGCGGGCGCACGCGAGATCGCGGTCGACCTTCCGGAGGGAGCCACGGTCGGCGACGCGTTGCTGAGCCTCGACGGACTCGCCGACGGGCTCCCGCTCGTGATGGCGGTGAACCGCGAGTACGCCTCCGCCGAGCGGCGGCTCGATCCGGGCGACGAGCTGGCCCTGATCCCGCCCGTGAGCGGTGGTGAGGCCGGCCTCGTGACCGCGCGCGTGCTCGACGGCGAGCTGTCGCTCGACCGCGTGGCCGCCCAGGTGAGGGACGCTCGCGCCGGGGCGGTCGTCGTGTTCCAGGGCGTGACCCGCGAGGTGGACCGGCTCGAGTACGAGGCCTACGTGGAGATGGCCGAGGAGCGGATGTCGGCGATCGCCGCCTCCGCGGTGGCCACCCTCGGGCTGTGCGCGGCGGCGGTGGAGCACCGCGTCGGTGATGTGCCCCTGAGCGAGCCGAGCGTGATCGTGGCCGTATCGGCGCCGCACCGCGGCGAGGCCTTTGCGGGTGCGAGCGAGATCATCGACCGCGTGAAGGCCGAGGCGCCGATTTGGAAAAAGGAGATCGAGGGCGACGAGGGGCGGTGGGTGGACGGTGTCGCGCCCTGAGGCCCCTCTGCGTTCGCTTCCGTCGGTGGAGGCGCTCGCCGGACGCCTGACCGGTGTGCCGCACGCGCCGGCCGTCGCGGCGGCGCGGCGGGCGATCGCCGAGCAGCGCGAGCTTCTCACGGGCGGTTCAGCGGCCGGCTCCGCCGATCCTGGCGTGGCTTCGCCGGCCGTCCTGCTCGACGACCTCGTCGGGCGCGCCCGCGCCCTCGCCGCCGAGGCGGCGCGCTTGAGCCTGCGGCCGGTGGTGAACGCCACCGGCGTGATCGTGCACACCAACCTGGGCCGGGCGCCACTGGCGCCGTCCGCGGTCGAGGCGGTGGGCGCGGTGGCAGGGGAGTACTCGAACCTCGAGCTCGACCTGGCCGCAGGCATCCGCGGCTCCCGGCAATCGCACGTCGACGGGCTGGTGGCGGAGCTCACCGGCGCCGAGGCGGGGCTCGTCGTGAACAACTGCGCCGCGGCGGTGCTGCTGGCGGCGGCGGCACTGGCCGCCGGGCGTGAGATCGTGGTGTCGAGGGGTCAGCTCGTGGAGATCGGCGGCTCGTTTCGCATCCCCGATGTGGTCCAGCAGTCCGGCGCCGCGCTGGTGGAGGTGGGCACGACCAACCGCACGCGGCTCGCCGACTACGCCCGGGCGCTCGGGCCCGACACCGCGGCGGTGCTGCGCGCCCATCCCTCGAACTTCCGCACCGTCGGGTTCGTGGAGGAGGTCGAGATCGAGCCGCTCTGCGCCCTGGCCGCGGAGTCGGGCGTCCCGGTGATCGACGACGTCGGCTCGGGAGCGGTGGCGGAGCGGGTGCCCGAGCTCGCCGACGAGCCGCCGGTGCGCCGCTCGGTCGCGGCGGGCGCCGCCCTGGTGTGCTTCTCGGGCGACAAGCTCCTCGGCGGGCCGCAGGCCGGGCTCCTCGCGGGCACCCGTGAGGCCGTCGAGCGCTGCCGGCGCCATCCGCTGGCGCGCGCCCTGCGTATCGACAAGCTGTCGCTGGCCGCCCTCGAGGCCACCCTCCGCCTCTACCGCGACCCGACCGCGGCGCGGCGCGAGATTCCCGTGCTGCGGATGCTCACCGCGGAGGAGTCCGAGCTGCGCTCGCGGGCCGAGGCGATGCGCTCCGAGCTGGAGTCGAGGGGGGTGGACGCCACGGTGATCCGCGCGGCCGGGAAGGTCGGGGGCGGCGCACTTCCGCTGCTCGAGCTCGAGGGGCCGGCGTGCGCGGTCGACCCCGGCCCCGTCGGCCTGGAAGAGCTGGCCCGGCGGCTCAGGCTGGGCGATCAGCCGGTGATCGGACGCGCTCGAGACGGATGGCTGCTGCTCGATCCTCGCACGCTCGACGAGGAATCGGCGCGCGCCGCGGTGGCCGGCGTGGTGGCCGCGCTTCGCGCGTGATGAACGTGCCGGGCGCCGCCACGCTGCCGCCTCTCACGCTCGGCACCGCCGGTCACATAGACCACGGCAAGACGGCGCTGATCGGCGCCCTCACGGGGCACGGCACCGACCGCCTGCCCGAGGAGCGCAAGCGCGGGATATCGATCGAGCTGGGGTACGCGCCGCTGCGGCTGCCGAGCGGGCGCGACCTGTCGGTGATCGACGTGCCCGGACACGAGCGCTTTGTGCGGACGATGGTGGCCGGGGCGTCCGGCATCGATCTCTACCTGCTATGCGTCGCCGCCGACGACGGCGTGATGCCTCAGACCCTGGAGCACCTGGCCGTGCTGCGGCAGCTCGGCGTGACCGACGGCGTGGTGGCCATCACCAAGGCCGACGTCGGGGAGCCGGAACTCGCCGCCGAGGAGGTGCACGAGCTCGTGCCGGGCGTCGAGACGGTCGCCGTGTCGGCGCTGGAAGGCACCGGGTTGGAAGAGCTGCTCGCAGCGGTGGAGCGCCGGGTGTCGGCGCTTCCGGGACGGGCGCACGCCGACGCCGGGCCGGTGCGCCTCCACGTCGATCGCTCGTTCACGTTGAAGGGCATAGGGACGGTGGTCACCGGCACCCTGTGGTCGGGGCGGCTGGCCGTCGGCGACGTGGTGCAGATCCTTCCGCGCGGGCTGACCGCCCGCGTGCGGTCGGTTCAGGTGCACGACGTCGCGGTCGAGCACGCCGACGCCGGCCAGCGCGTCGCGCTGAACCTGGCCGGGGTGAGCTGGCGTGAGGTCTCGCGCGGGGACGTGGTGCGCGCCGACGGCTCGGCCCTGCGGCCCACCTACCTGGTCGACGCCGCCGTGCGCCTCGAGCCCTTCGCTCTACCGCTCGAGCGGGGAACGCGGGTGCACGTGCACCACGGCACGCGCGAAGCGCCGGCCCGGTTGGTGCCGCTCGACGGCGAGGTACTGCGTGCAGGCGAAGAGGGGTTTGCGCAGCTTCGGCTCGAGGCGCCGCTGGTGCCCGCCCGCGGCGATCGGCTCGTCCTGCGCCAGGTCGCGCCGCCCGACACGATCGGAGGCGGCACGGTGCTCGATCCGCGCCCGCGCAAGCACGGCGCGGGCGCGGCGGGCGTCGTCGAGCGGCTGGCGGCGCTCGCCCGCGGGGAGGATCCGCCGACCGGCGGCGACCCGCCGGCTTCTGAGGACCCCGCGCCGGAGCCGGACGAGGCGCCGCCGCTCGACGACCTCGCGCTGGCTCTGGCCGGGTTGCTGCGCGCCGACGGTCGCGAGCCGCGCACCGACCCCGAGCTGGCCGCTGAGCTGGGCGTGGCCACGAAGGACGCGGCGCAGCGCCTGGGTCAGCTCGACCGGGCGGGGCAGGCCGTGCGCGTGGCCCGCAACCTGCACTTCCATCCGGAGCCGCTCGCCGAGCTCGAGGCCCGGATCGTGGCCATCTGCGAACGCGACGGCCAGGCCACCATCGCGGGCGTCCGCGACGAGCTCGACACCTCGCGGAAGTACGCGCAGGCACTGCTCGAGCACCTCGACGCCACCCGCGTCACCAAGAGGGCCGGCGACGCCCACGTGCTCCGCGCGCGGCGGGCGGCGCCGGCCGCGTAGGCACTGAGACCTCCTAGGGCGCGAACTCGCCGCCCGGCGGTCCGCCCCCTCCGCCGCCACCCCCACCGCCGCTCGGCTGAGGCGCCGGCACGGCCGCGGGAGCGGGCGGCGCGGCGGCCGAGGGGCTGGCCGGCGCGGGGTTGTAGGACGCTGGCGCGGGCTCGAACTCAGCAGGCTGCGGGGCAGGGCGAGCACGACGCTCCGCCGAATCGCGTTCGCGCCTGCGTGCGGCGTCCGGTGAGCGCCGACGGGTCGCACGCGGCGGCTGGGCCGCCCCCTCCGCCGCCGCTGGCGGGGCCGGAATCCGAGCAGTCAGGGCTGCTGCGGGCCGTGCCTTCGACGGCTTCTTCGGCGCGCCCGCGCCCGCATCCGCCACTTGCTCGCCAGGCGGCTTCGCCGGCCGGTCGAGCGAGCGCACGGTGGCCACGCCGCCCCCGGCGAGCGCGGCGGTGGACGCGGCCACCGCCGCCACCTTCTGGGCGCTGAGCACCTCTGCGCTCGCCTGAGCGCGGCCGCCCAGATCTGTCAGCCGGTCCTGCGCGCGCACCATCAGCTCGGAGCCGCGCTCCTGCAGCCGGCCGCTCAGCTCGGAGCCGCGCTCCTGCAGCCGGCCGCTCAGCTCGGAGCCGCGCTCCTGGAGCCGGCCGTTCACTGCCGAGCCCCGCTCCTGCGCACCGCGCACAAGCTCGGACCCGCTCTCCTGCAGCCAGCCGACGAGCGCCTCCCACCCGTCCCGTAGCGAGCTGCTCCCCGGTCCGATGCCAAGCAGGGCGAGCGGCGGACACAGCGCGGCCACCCGCGCCGGAACCGAGCGGTACTCCTTGAGCGTGGCGCGGCAGCTCGAGCAGGCACGCAGGTGAGGCCTCAGCGTGGCCATGTCTCCCGGTGTGGCCTCGCCGTCGGCGAGTGCCGAGAGCAGCGGCGTCATTCGGCGGCACTCCGCGCCCGCCTCGATGCTCGACACACGCTCGAAGAAGCTGCGCCGCCCCTCGGTGAGGCAGCGGTTCACCTTGGTGTAGGTAAAGCCCGTCTCCGCGCAGATCTGATCGTACGAGTAGCCCTCGGCCTTCAGCAGGAGGCAGCGGATCTCCTGCGGCTTCAGCCGCTGCATGGCCTCGGCCCCCACGCGCAGGCGGTCGTAGCGCTCGGCTTGCTCGTGCGCGGCGCCGCCCGGGTCGGGCGCGCGCTCGATCACGTCGTCGCCCGTGAGGAGCGCACGATCGCGTTGCCGCCGCAGCGCGAAGGCCTCGTGCTTCACCACCGTCTTCAGCCACGGCACGAGCTCCTCTTCGCTCGTCGAGGGAGCCTTGGTGAGCAGGATCTCGAGGCCGCGCTGGTAGGCGTCCTCGGCGTCTTCGGGGTTCGACGAGTAGCGCTTGGCGGTACCCAGCACCGCGGCGCCGTGGCGGGCGATGAGGTCGAGCGCGGCCGTCCCACGCTCGGCGCGCGAAGGACGGCGTCGCCGCGGCCCTGCCGTGGTAGGTGAGCTCTTCCCTGACTCGTGCAACGCTCCTCTCCTCCCCAGACCGGTGATCGTCTGCGAAGGGGAGTGGGGAAGGCAAGCGAATCTTCCCCCGGCCGGGCGGGCATCATCCGCACTTTGCGGCTTTCTCTTCGTCAGCGCCGGAGGGGGACCGCAGCAGAGGCACGCGCCGGTTCCGGCCAGGTCCGACGCGTTGGAGCAGAGATCGCGGTCCGCGGTCCAGCGCCCGCCTCGCTGTTCGTCTCTCCGACCCGGGCTCGCCGCGCGCGATCGTAGCCCGCTGCCGGCGAATTCTGGGCGCTTGCGCCGACGCGGCCTATTCTCTCGGAAAGAGTCTCCACCGCGGGTGTCCGCGCCCCCGGCATCCTTCTGTGGCCGCAGCAACTTGGGGGCCAGTGAGGATGGATCGCCATGAGCGACCGCACGAAGGCAGACACGAGCAAGGTTCCCAAGCGCGGCGAGGCTGCGTGGAAGGCGGCGAAGGACAGCATCGCCGACCGCAACGACGCCGCCCGCAAGGCCGGCATGAAGCAGCGCCAGGCCGAAGAGGGCCGGAAGATGGAGATCCGCCGCGCGGCTGAGGCGCGCGAGCGCGACGAGCTCGGCGGAACGTCCGGCCGCGGCTAGGAAGTCGTTCTCCCCGGAGGTCGGCTGGCCTGCGGTCCCGAGAGGCGACCCCGCGTTCGCGCGGGGCCGCGCCAGGGGGAGAGGCGGACTGCGCGAGAATCACCACGCAGTGGCCGCCGACTACGACGATGAGCTGTGGGAGCTGGTGCCGGCGGATCCCGGTGCGCCACCGGAGCACCTGACTCGGTTCGTGCGCGGGCTGGGGCCGGTGGTCCGCGCGCTCGACTACGGCTGCGGCGACGGGCGGCTGACCCTCGAGCTCGAGGCCGCCGATCTCACGGTGGCGGACGTCTCGCTGGTTGCCCTCAAGCGCGCTCGCAAACGGCTGGGGAGCGCCACGCTCGTGTTGCTCGAGCCGGGCGGACAGCTGCCGTTCGACGACTCCGCCTTCGACCTCGTGCTGTGCGCCGAGACCATCGAGCACGTGCAGGACACCCAACGCCTGCTCTCCGAGTTCCGTCGCGTGCTCACGCCGGGGGGCACGCTCGCCGTCACCACCCCCGCGCACGGCCGCCGAACCGGCCTCAAGGTGCTGGCGCGAGGGGTCGAGCACTGCTTCGACCCGCTGTCGCCTCACCTGCGCTTCTACAGCCGCGCCTCGCTCGTGCACGTGCTCGACGTGATGGGCTTCGAGCCGCGGACGGTGCGCACCGTCAAGGGGACGCTGCTCGCCCTCGCGGACCGCTGACCACGAACGTCCGGCGCCGGCTCAGGGCTGTCGCGGCCCCGACGGCGGCCGAGCAGACGGCGAAGAGCACGGCCGCTCGCCAGCCGGCCTCCTCGCTAAGGGCCCCTGCGGCGGCAGCGCCGAGCGCGATGCCGCCCACGAGCGCGGTGAGCGGCCAGGTGAGCGCCTCGGTCTCGGCGCCGGCCGGCGCAAAGGCCCCGGCCAGCTCGTTGCGGCTGGCGATGAGCGGAGCGATGAGGATTCCGGCCGGCACCACCAGCAGGGCCATCGCTGCGATGCCGGGGGCCGCGACGAGGGGCAGGAAGGCGAGCGGCAGCAGGAGTGCTATCCGAAGATGCACGGACGGAAGCGGGGCCCGGCGGGGACGGGAGCCGTAGGCAAAGCCCCCGGCCGCGCTCGCCAGTGACCAAACGGCGATGAGCACCCCGGCAAGCTCCGGACGCCCCTCGTCCTCAGTGAACGCTGGCAGGGCCACCTCGAGCGCTCCGAACGCAATGCCCACCGGCAACATCGACAGCACGAGCGTGCGAATGGCCGGCTCGTTGAGGGCACCCAGCGCGCCCCGGCCGGCGCTCGCCGCGCGGGCGGGTCCGGTGGCTGCGGGAAGGAGAGCCAGGAACCCGACCGTCCCGCCGACGACCGCGGCGGCCGACAGCGCGAGCGCGGCCCCCGGGGCGACAAGCACCACGAGAGCCGCCGTCAGCAGCGGCCCGGCGACGAAGATGAGCTCCGTGAGCACGGAGTCGAAGGCGAACGCTGCCGGCACGAGATCCTCGCGATCGCGCAGGAGCGCGCGGTAGCGCGTGCGCAGCACCGAGGAGACCGGGGGCACGAGGAAGCCGGCGATCAGCGCAGCCACCGCCTGAGCGGGGACCGGAGCCTGAGCGCTCGCAAGCGCCAGGACGGCGATCAGTCCCGAGGCGTGGCCCATGGCCAGCGGGAGCAGCATCCGGACCCCGAGCCGGTCGACGAGCCGGCCCTGGAGCGGGGCGCCGCCGGCCGTGCCAAGGGCGAGCGCGCCGGCCACGACCCCCGCGGCGGCGAAGCTGCCGGACTCCTCCTGCACGAGGAGCACGATGGCCAGCCCGTTGATGCCAATCGGCAGCCGGGCGAGCGTCATCACCGCCAGCAGGGGCGCGAGGCGCGGAACGCGAAGGAGGCGGAGGTAGGTCGTCATCGCTGGCCGGCTACAGCGGCAGCCCGGTCACGGAGCTCGCGCGGTCGACGATCAGGCGCGCGATCGCCAGCGCTGCGGTGGCCGCAGGGGAGGGAGCGTTGCGCACGTGCAGCGCCCGCTCGGTCTCCGAGACCACGAAGTCGTCCACGAGCCGGCCGTCCCGGGCGAGCGCCTGGGCGCGCACGCCCGAAGGGCCCGGCAGCACGTCCTCGGGGCGCAGGTCGGGCACGTACCGCGCGGCGTCGGCCACGAGCGCGCGATAGCTCGCCGCATGCCTGAGCTCGGTGGCGCCCGTGCGCCAGAAGCGCCGGGTCATCCGCCAGGTGCCCGGCCACAGGAGGGTCGCAGCAACGTCGCGGGGCGACACGTCGCGCAGGCGATAGGCCTCGCGACCGGGCGCGAGCAGGGCGGTGGGTCCGATCAGCACCTCACCGTGGGGATGACGGGTGAGGTGCACGCCGAGGAACGGCAGCTCCGGGTCGGGCACGGGGTAGACGAGCGAGCGCACCAGGTGCCGGCGCTCGGGGCGAAGGCGCAGCCACGCGCCGCGGAAGGGGACGATGCGCGGGTCCCTCGGCGCACCGAGGGAGACCGCGAGGCGGTCGGCGTGCACCCCGGCGCAGAACACGGCTCCGCGCGCACACGTCTCACCCAGCGTGTGTCGCAAGCGCAGCCGACCGGCCGCGAGGCTCGCCTGGGCGACCTCACACCCGGTGGCAACGGTGCCGCCCGCTGCTTCCACGTCGCGTGCGAACGCGCGGGCGACGGCGGGGAAGTCCACCACACCCGTCGCCGGGGAGTGCAGCGCGCCGGCGCCGCGCACGTGCGGCTCGACCTCCCGCAGCTCCTCCGGCGAGAGCCGGCGCAGGCCCGGTACGCCGTTGGCGCGCCCACGGCGCTCGAGCTCGTCCAGCCCCGGTAGCTCTCGCGGCGAGGCCGCCACGATCACCTTGCCGCAGCGCTCGGCCGCGATGTCGCGCGAAGCGCAGTACTCGTAGAGCTCGCGCGCACCGACCACGCAGAGCCGGGCCTTCAGGGAGCCGGGCCTGTAGTAGATGCCCGCGTGGACGACGCCGCTGTTGTGGCCGGTCTGATGGAAGCCGACCTCGCTCTCCTTCTCCATCACCGCGACGCTCAGGCCCGGCGCGCGGCCGATCGCCTCCCGGGCCACCGCCAGGCCGAGGATGCCGCCGCCCACCACGGCGAGGTCGCACTCGTTCGCAGGTGTGGCGCGCGAGGTCATGTCCGAGCACGCTAGATGAGGCCGTCGGGCGCCGGTACGCGTTCCTGGTGCGCCACGCGGACGGGTTCGCGGTTGTGGCCTCCAAACGGTGCCTCAGAGCAGCCGCCCGCGTGGTGGCTCAACCTTCGGGCCGAGCGCGCGGCGGAGGCGCTCGTCAATGGACGCTGGGCGCCCGTCCGTGCCCGCCAGGCGACCGAGGAGGAAGCGGAGCAGCTCTGGCCGGGGCTCGTCGAGATCTACCGCGGGTACGACCACTACCGCGAGATCGTCACTCGCGAGCTGCCCGTGGTGATCCTCGAGCCGCGCTAGCGGCCGCTCACTGGCACGGGACGGCTGATCAGCCGCAGCCGGTGTTGTTCCCGCAGCTCGAGCACGTGTAGCACGAGCCCGTGCGCTGCATCATCCCGCCGCAGGCTGAGCACGCCGGCCCGAGGTCAAGGCCCTGCAGCTTGGCCGGCAGCACCGGCGGCTCGTCGGTGAAGGCCTCGGCCGCCGCCCTGGTCGTGGCCGGCTGAGAGACCTGGGCGCCGCCGTTCCCGGCGTGGCCGTTGCCTCCGTTCGTGCCGTTCCCTCCGTCGCCGTTGGCCGGACCGGCGGTGTCGACGCGGAAGAGCGTCTCCTGTGCCGACTTGCGCGCCCGCACCTCGGCTGTGAGGATGCCGAGCTCCTCCTGGCAGTCGACGTCCAGGAAGCGCGACGCCAGCCAGCGCATGATGTAGTCGGGCATCGACTTGGCGAACGGGATCTCCGGGTTGCCGGTGATGCCCTCCGGGTCGAAGCGCATGTAGCTGAACTTGCGGACGAGCGTCTCGAGCGGGACGCCGTACTGGAGCGAAAGCGAGATCGACGTGGCGAAGGCGTTCATCATGCCTCGCAGCGTCGAGCCCTCCTTGCCGATGTCGGTGAGGAAGATCTCGCCGAGCGTGCCGTCCTCGTACATGCCGGCGGTGATGTAGCCCTCGTGCCCACCGATCGAGAACTTGTGCGTGAGCGATTGACGCTCGCGCGGCATCTTGCGCCGGAACGGCTTCGGCTCGATCGCTGCCGCCACCTCTTCGGCGACCGGCTTCGCGTCGCCCGCGTCGGTACGCAGTGCCTGCGCGGTCTTCGAGCCGTCGCGGTAGATGGCGAGGGCCTTCACACCCAGGCGCCAGGCCTGGAGGTAGGCGTCGGCTATGTCCTCGACGGTGGTCTCGGCCGGCATGTTGACGGTCTTGGAGATCGCGCCGGAGATGAACGGCTGGACGGCGCCCATCATCGCGATGTGCCCCATGTGCGAGATGGCGCGCTCGCCGACCGCGACGTCGAACACCGGCAGGTGCTCGGCCCGAGACCCGGAGCGCCGACGATCGTGGCCTCCTGGTTGATGTGGGCCTCGATCTGCGCGACCGTCTCGTCGGGGTAGCCGAGTGTGCGGAGCGCCAGGGGCACCGTCTGGTTGACGATCGTCATCTTGCCGCCGCCGACCAGCTCCTTGAACTTGATCAGGGAGAAGTCGGGCTCGACGCCGGTGGTGTCACAGTCCATAAGGAAGGAGATGGTTCCTGTAGGAGCCAAAACGGTGGCCTGGGCGTTGCGGTAGCCGTGGCGCTCGCCCAGCTCGACGGCGTCGTCCCACGCGCGCTGCGCGGCCTCGAGGAGCTCCTCGCCGGCGAGCGAGCCGTCGATCAGGTGCGACGCACCGCGGTGCTTGCGCATGACCGCGTTGTGAGGCTCGCGGTTCTCCGCGTAGCGCTCGTAGGGCCCCATCGCGGCCGCGATCTCGGCCGACTGCCGGTAGGCACGCCCGGTCATGAGAGCCGTGATGGCGGCCGCCACCGATCGCCCTGATCTGAGTCGTACGGTAGGCCGTTCGACATCAACAGCGCGCCGAGGTTGGCGTAGCCGAGACCGAGCTGACGGAAGGCCCGCGCGTTGGCGCCGATCTCCTCCGTGGGGTAGCTGGAGGGCGTCACGACGATCTCCTGGGCCAGCAACATCACGTCGACGGTGTGCTCGAACGATTCGATGTCGAGAGTGCCGTCCTCACGCCGGAACTTCATGAGGTTCAGCGACGCGAGGTTGCAGGCCGAGTTGTCGACGTGCATGTACTCGGAGCACGGGTTGGAGGCGTTGATCCGCCCCGAGTTCGGGCTCGTGTGCCAGTCGTTGATCGTCGTGTCGTACTGCACGCCGGGATCGGCGCAGCGCCACGCGGCGTCGGCGATCTGGCGCAGAAGATCGCGCGCGTCGTGGGTGCCGATCGTCCGTCCGTCCGTGCGCGCGGTGGTGTGCCAGTCCTCGCCACGCTCCGCGCGCTCCATGAACTCGTCGGTCACGCGCACCGAGTTGTTGGCGTTCTGGTACTGGATCGAGGTGAAGCCGTCGCCGTCGATCGACATGTCGAAGCCGGCCTCGCGGAGCGCGAGCGCCTTCTCCTCCTCGCGCGCCTTGCACCAGATGAAGTCCTCGATGTCGGGGTGGTCGATGTCGAGGACCACCATCTTGGCCGCGCGGCGGGTCTTGCCGCCTGACTTGATGGTGCCGGCCCAGGAATCGGCGCCGCGCATGAAGGAGACCGGACCGCTCGCGTAGCCGCCCTTCGAGAGTTGCTCCTTTGAGCTGCGGACCCGCGACAGGTTGATGCCAGACCCAGAGCCGCCGCGGAAGATCATCCCCTCGTTGGTGTTCCACTGGAGAATCGACTCCATCGTGTCCTCGACCGAGAGGATGAAGCACGCCGACCCTTGCGGGCTCTCCTCGAACCCCACGTTGAACCACACAGGCGAGTTGAACGCCGCCATCTGGTTCACGAGGATGTGGGTGAGCTCCGCCTCGAAGGTCTCGGCGTCCTCGCTGGCCGCGAAGTAGGCGCCCGAACGGCCCCAACCCGCGATCGTGCCGGCCACGCGGCCCACCATCTGCTTGACCGACGACTCGCGCTCGGGGCTGCCGAGCCGGCCGCGGAAGTATTTCTGGGCCACGATGTTGGTCGCGTTCTGCGACCAGCCGGCCGGGAACTCGACACCGCGCTGCTCGAAGGCGGGCGCGGCCGGATCGCCGATCACGGCATCGCGGATCTCCCAGTCGATCGCGTCGAAGGGATGGACGCCGGGCTGCGTGAACCGCCGTTCGACCACCACGCCGCTGGTGGCTTCGTCGGTCCCTGATTCGGCGGTTGTACGCATGGTCGACACTTGCTTTCCCCTCGCTGACGTTCGTTCTGGCCGGAGCCCGTCTCTGGTCTCGAGTGAGGCGGGGAAGGTGATGGTGGACCTCGCCTCGGACGGACTCCGAGGGCCGGCGAGACACCGTTTCGAGTGGTCGGCGAAGACCTCTGATTCTAGCCGCGAGGGGCCTGCACACCAGCCCGAACGCGTTCCCCGTTACCCGCTGTTTGGAGCTTCGTCCGCGCCCCGCTATCCCGGCGCCGGCCGGCCCGGTCAAGCTGCCCAGGTGTCCACCATTCCTCCGCCGTCGCGCTGGCGGGCCGGTCCCGCGCGCCTCACCCAGCTCGCGGTCGGCCTGTTCCTGTTCGGGCTGGGCGAGGGGCTCGTGGTGCTCGCCGACCTCGGCTCCTCTCCCTGGACGGTGCTGGCCCAGGGGCTGGAGGCGCAGACCGCGCTGTCGGTCGGCATCTCGACGCTGGTGATCTCGTTCGTCGTGCTGCTCGCGTGGATACCGCTGCGTCAGCGCCCGGGCCTCGGCACGGTTGCCAACGCGCTCGTGATCGGGCTGGTGATCGACCTGACCGTGGCCGCGTTCCCGAGCGGCGAGGCGCTCGCCGTGCGCACCCTCGAGCTGCTCGCGGGGATCGGCCTCGTGGGGATCGGCAGCGGCTTCTACCTGGGGGCGGCGCTCGGCCCCGGTCCGCGCGACGGGCTCATGACCGGGCTCCAGCGCGTCACGGGGCGGCCGGTGTCGCTCGTGCGCGGAACCATCGAGGTGTCGGCCCTCGCGCTGGGCTTCGTGCTGGGCGGCGTGGCCGGGCTCGGCACGCTGGCGTTCGCGCTGCTCATCGGGCCGGCTGTCGCGCTTGGCCTGCGCCTGCGCGGCGTCGAGCGAGCCGGCGAGCTGTAGCCGGCCAGGGCCGGTGGTAGCGTCGAGAGGGTGGCCACCCGGGGACTGTTCATAACGCTCGAGGGCATCGACCGGTCGGGGAAGACGACCCAGGCGCGGCTCCTCCAGAAGGCGCTTGGCGAACGCGCTCTCGCGGTGAGGGAGCCCGGAGGCACGGCGGTCGGTGAACGCGTGCGCGAGCTGCTCAAGGATCCCCAGACGGAGATCGGCGGCCCCGCCGAGGCGCTTCTCTTCGCGGCGGCGAGGTCGCAGCTCGTGGCGGAGGTGATTCGTCCCGCGCTTGAGCGGCGGATGATCGTGATCTCCGACCGCTTTACGGACTCGTCGCTCGCCTACCAGGGCGCGGCGCGCGGTCTCGGCACCGACGAGGTGGCGACCCTCAACCGCTGGGCCACGGGCGGCCTCCAGCCCGACCTCACGCTGCTGCTCTGGATCGATCCGGCTGACGCGGCTCGGCGGGGCGGGGAGGCGGACCGGTTCGAGACCGAGGGCGAGGAGCTGCAGCGGCGGGTGGCGGCGACCTACGACGAGCTGGCCGCGGCCGACCCGTCGAGGTGGCGACGGGTGGCGGCCGACCGTCCGCCGGCGGAGGTGCACGCCGACGTGCTGAGCGCCGTCGAGGCCGCGGCACGCGTGCCGGCGGGGGCCACCGCTTGAACCGGTCGGCCGCCGTGCTCTCCGGCACCGAGGACCAGCCGCACGCGCGCATGGTGCTCACCGCGGGGCTCGCGTCCGGCCAGCCCTCCCACGCCTACCTCTTTCACGGACCGCCCGGTACCGGCAAGCGCGCGGTGGCGCGGGCCCTTGCCGCCGAGCTGCTGGCCGAGGGCGACTCGGACCCCGACGGCGTGCGCCGGCGCGTGGCGCACGGCTCCCACCCGGACCTGACCTGGGTACGGCCGACCGGCGCACACGTGATGCGCGTGGGCGACGTGGAGGAGCCGGTGATCGCGGCCGCGTCGCGGACGCCCTTCGAGGCCAGCCGGCGCGTGTTCGTGCTCGAGGGCGCCGAGACGATGAACGACGAGGTGGCCAACCGGATGCTGAAGACCCTGGAAGAGCCGGCGGCGTTCGTGCACATCGTTCTGCTCACGAACGCGATCGGCGGCGTGATCGAGACCGTGGTGTCCCGCTGCCAGCCCGTGCGCTTCGATCCGCTCCCGGCCGCGCTGATAGCCGCGGCGCTCGTAGCCGAGGGGGTGGAGGGCGAGCGCGCCGACGCCTGCGCGCGGCTGTCGCTCGGCAACGCCGAGCGCGCCCGCTTCCTGACCTCGGACGAGGGGGCGGCGCTGCGCGAGGACGCTGAGACGCTGGTGCGCGACGCGCTGCGGGGCGACGCGCTGGAGGCCTCGGGCGGGGAGCCGTGGCGGGGGCTGTTGGAACGAGCCGACGATCGGGGTGCCCGCGCGGCGGGGGCCGTGGCCGACGAGGCCAAGCGCCGGCTCGAGCTCGAGCCGAAGGGCCGCGACCGCAAGGCGGTGGAGCGGGAATTCGAGGAAGCCGCCAAGCGGGCCGGCCGGCGGGCACGCACCGAGGTGCTGAACCTCGGGCTCGAGCTGTCGGGCCTCGCCTTTCGCGACCTGGCGTGCCTGGCCGATGGCGTCCCGGACGTGGTGCTCGCCACCGACCGCAGCCAGCGCCTGACGGCCGCCGCTCACGGGCGCGACGCCCGCCGCCTCCGCGAGGCGGTCGAGCGCTGCGAGGAGACGCGCCGCTCGCTCGAGGTGAACGTGACCGAGGACCTCGCGCTCACCGCGCTGACGATCAGGCTTCGGCGGTTGGTGGGCTCGCCGGACTGACTGCCCGGGCGAGCTCGCCGGTCAAGAACGGCCCGGCCTCGCCGGCGCGGGTCTCGAGCACGGCGCGCGCCCCGGAGCACGAAGCCATCCGTCGCGGGGGCACCGTGCGGACCACGCGCAGCACGCGTCCCAGCCGGTCCAGGAAGGCGATGTCGATTGCGAAGCGCATGCCGAAGGTGTGCACCGACGAGCAGCCGGGGAGGAGCAGCGCCTGACGCGCCGGCAGCTCGTCAAGGAGCGCGAGCCCCAGCAGACGGGTACGCGGGGTAGCGGCCCGAAGCACCGTCAGTTCACCTGCCAGGCGCACGCGCGGGAGCTGATCGAGGCGGTCGGAGACCATGTCGGAGTAAGGGCTCGGCCGCCCGTTTTCGCCCCCGGTCCGGGGCTACACTCGCTCGGTCCGCCGACGTAGCTCAGTTGGCCAGAGCACCGCTCTCGTAAAGCGGGGGTCCGGGGTTCGAATCCCCGCGTCGGCTTGGCGCACTCGCACGCGGGGTCCGTAGCTCACGGCAGGAAGGCGCGGACCGGCCCCGTAAGACTTGCGTTGACCAGGCGAACGGGAGGTGGCATGGACGACGAGCTGGAGCAGCTACGGGAGCTGGCGGGGCGACTTGCGCTGCATGACGAGGCGGAGCTCTTCGGCCTCGAGGACCTTCGCGACCAGCTTCGTCGCGTGCTTGTGGCCACGGGCGCCGTGCGGGATCTGCTCCCCCTCTACGTCGGAGTGGAGCGGCTGATCTCCGGCCCCGCGCGGGCCGGGGCGGGGGCCCGGGGGGTGGCGGGGGCGGGGGCGGGGGCGGGGGGGGAGCGGGCGGCGCGGGCGGGCGGCCGCCCGCCCGCTCGGCCGGCGCCTGCCGCCGCGGCGCCCGCGGCATCGGCAGCCGGTCGGCGATCGCGCCCAGCCGCTCCGCCGCCCCCCGCAGGGGCTCGGCGCCCGCCGCCAGCGTGGCCGCCGCCTCGCCCAGCTGATCGATCGAGTCGAGCACCTGCTCGATGGCCGGCAGCCGTTCCTCGAGGCGCTGCGCTATGCCGAGCACCGCGGCCAGGCTCTCCTCGACGTGTCGGACCGAGTCGAGCGAGCGCTCGAGGTCCGGCAGCCGCCCCGTGGCCCGCGCGACCGACGACAGGTCGGCGCTCACCTGATCCACATCGATCCGGCGCAGTGCCTTCTCCACGCCGGAGGCACCGCGCGCGGCTTCGGCGATGGGAGCCGCCGCGTCGAGCAGCTCGTCCATGCGCTCGTCGAGGTCCTCGATCCGCTCGCTGAGGCCGCGCTCGACGTCCGGCAGCCGCCGCGCGGCCTCGGCCAGCGCGTGGAGGTCGTCGAAGGCCCGCAGGACGAGCCGGGGCGGGAAGAGAAGCGAGTTCACCGCATCACCTGTTCCTCGTGGGCGGGTTCGGGGGCGCCCAAGCTACAGGGCTACAGTCGCCTCGGTGAGCGCCCCGGTGGAGCCCGGCCGCAGGGCGGCCGTCGCGCGCCTCGTCGTCTTCGGGGCGCTGCTCACCGCCCTATTCGTCGGTTCGGCCGCCGGTGGAGTGCTTCCGTCGGCCGACCGCGTGCGCGACTGGGTCGACGGCTTCGGGGTGGCCGGGCCGCTTCTCTTCGTACCCCTGAGCGTGACGCTGGGCTGCCTGCTTGTCCCCGGACCCGTGCTCGCGGGCGCGGCGGGCCTGGCCTTCGGCACCGCTCTTGGCACGCCGGTGGCGCTGGTGTCCGCGGTGCTCACGGCCGTGTGCGAGCTGCTCATCGCTCGCCACCTCGCCGGCAGGCACGCCGGCGCGCTGTTGCCCGAGAAAGCGCGCCGGGCCGACGAGTTCCTTGAACGGCGCGGCTTCTTCGCCGTCGTCTACCTGCGCCTGGTTCCCGGCGTGCCCTTCAACCTCTCCAACTACGCGGCGGGCCTCACGCGCCTGCGCGTAAGGGACCTCGCTGCGGGCACCGCCATCGGCTCCGCCCCGCGCGCCTACGCATACGTCGCGCTCGGTGGGAACCTCGGTGATCTGAGCTCGCCCGAGGCCCGGGTGGCCATCGCCCTGCTCGCGATCTTTGGCGTGACCGGCGTGGTGGTGGCTCGGCGCCAGCTCCGCCGGGAGAGGCGCCGGGTGGACCCCGCGGCGGAGTAGCCGCCACCTACCCTGGGGCGTCCGTGTCGCTCTTTCGCTCCGTGCGCATCTTCTCGGCTGTCGAGCTGGCGCTCTTCGCTGGGCTGCTCGTGGTCTGGCTCGGCAAGATCGACGAGACCGCCGAGTTCGTGCTCGGTCTCTCGCACGGGATCGGCGTCATCGTGCTCTGCCTGCTGATCTACGCCGGCTGCCTGAGGAAGGTCTTTCCCTGGCCGCTGCTGGCCGCGGCCGTCCTGCTCGGGCCGGTGGGGAGCACGGTGGGGATCGAGATGGTCAAGCGCCGGCAACTAGCGTAAGCCGCGTGTTCCCCCTCAACCTCCCCAACGCCCTCACCGCCGGCCGGATCCTGCTGGTCCCGGTGCTCGTCGTCGCCCTGCTGGAGGAGACGCCCAACGGCTCGACCGTAGCCGCCATCGTGTTCGCGGTGGCCGCCTTCACCGACGGGCTCGACGGCTACCTCGCGCGCACGCGCGAGAGCGTGACCACGCTTGGCAAGGTTATGGACCCGATTGCCGACAAGCTGCTGATCGCCGCCTCGCTCATCGCGCTCGTGAGCCTCGACCGCGTGGCCGCCTGGGTGGCGATGGTGATCATTGCGCGCGAGTTCGCGGTCAGCGGGCTGCGCATCGCGGCCGGAGCCCAGGGCCTCGTGATCTCCGCCTCACCGTTCGGCAAGGCCAAGACCGTCACCCAGATCGCCGCGGTGCTTGCGCTGATCGCCGTGGACGATCCGGGCACCGCCTGGGTGCAGGCCCTCGTGTACGTGACCGTGGTCGTGACCGTGGTCTCGGGCGTCGACTACTTCCTCGGCGTTCGGCGCCGCATCGAGGAGGCGCGCACGCGGATGGCGGGAGAGTCGGCTACCGGTCCAGCCGGGCGCCCAGGCTAGCCGGCACGTAGTCCGCGAGCCGCTCGAGCAGCTCGTCACGCGTGACCCCGTGCTCGTACAGCGCCCGGTCGAACACCCCGCGGTAGTTTTCGAGCACGGCGAACAGGATGTCCACGGTGCCGACGGCGCCCTGGCCGCGCTCGGCGGCGAACTCGCAGGCACGTTGCTGGACGGTGGTGACGATGTTCTCGTGCGCTCGCCGGCGGCGGATGATGCGGATGGCCCGGGGCTGTGCCGCCGAGCTGAGGGGCGCCTCGCTGAGGCCGAGGCCCTGCAGGGCGCAGCCGACCTGCCCGTGCGTGCGCAGCACGCGCAGCCAGCGCTCGGCCTCGTCCTCGGAGGATCCGGAGAAGGGAACGGCGGTCTCGGCCAGCGCCAGGACGATGGCGGCGTCCGTGGACAGGCGGGGCTTGGAAGGCTCGCACATGGCCCATCCATCGACTGCCCGGGATGCGATTGCCAGCTGCTCAGCGGACGCTGGCCGGATGGTCCCGTGACCCTGGACGGCTGTTCGACCGCGAGCGCCGGGGCTCGCGGGGAATCAGACCGAGCCGCCCTCCAGCCATTCCCTCATGGTCATGTGCCGGCCCGCCGGCTCACCCTCGGCGAGCTCGCGCGCCAGCGCCCCGAGCAGGCCGTAGCGTTCCGCCATCACGTTGTGCTTGTGGATGGTCTCCAGGTTCTCCTGGCGGGACAGGACGAAGGCCGACTCGCCCAGGTGGGGAAAGGCCTCCACCGCCATCCTCACCGCCTCGCGCACGCAGTCCTCGACGAAGCGCGGGTTGCGGTGAGCGGCCTCCACCACCTCGGCCTCGTCCGGGCGCTTCAGCAACTCGTAGATCTCGGCGCTCATGGACGACTGCACGATCGAGAGGAGAACCTGCGCGTCCACGTCAGCACCCGCACCCTCGGGCGACCCGATGTAGAGGGTGCCCAGCCCGCGCTGGTTGTGGGTTGCCACGGGCACACGCTCGAGTATGCGCTCGATCTCGTGGTCGGTGAACCCGTCAGCGCTCAGCCGCTCGCGCGAGCGCTCGACCAGCATCTCCTGGGCGCACGGACACGCCGTCATGCCCTGGGCCTGCACTCCCACCAGCCGGCGCGTGCCTCGCTCCGCCGCGACGGCTGCCCCGAAGAGCGAGTGGATCTCCTGCGTGCGCGAGCCCGACATCGGCGTCGTCTTCACCTGCGGGTAGCGCGCGGCGACGGTGACCTCGGCGCGAAGTCCGCCCTGGCGCTCTCGCACGCGCTCGGCTATCCGGGCGGCCAGGGCCTCAGCCTTGAATGCCCCCTGCTGTACCGCCTCGTCGATCGCCTCGTTCACGGTCTCCTCGAAGCGCGACATGTGCGCGCCCTTCTGCCTCGGGTTGAGATCGACGAAGCACTCGAGCTCCGCATAGAAGAGCTGCTCGGCCTCCTCGACACGCAGGCGGATGACCTTCTCGACTCTGGTGACTCCCACCCGAGACAGACTCACGTGAGCCTGAGGGCGGCGAGCCTGTACGTCGGAGAGATCGGGCTCGAGCAGCGGAAGGCGGTGGCTCATTAGGCCAGGTCGAAGATAGCGTTCCGACCGAGCATGCACAGTGCCGACCGCGGCGGTATAGTGCGCCGCCCTCTAGCACTGGAGATCCGTTTGTAGGCTGCAAGTCGGTAGTTTCCAGCGCGCGAGGCACATACCGATCGACGGCTCGGCGGGGCCCCAACAATGGAACCGCAAGCGGGCGTTTGGGAGGGGAGCAAAGTGAGTGCCAAGGACGATGCAGCTCTGCTGGTAGAGAGGTCGGAGGCCCCGTTCGCCGAGGTCGATGAACTTCGAGCGCTCGTGGCCGAGGGCCGCGAGCGTGGCTACCTGACCTTCGAGGAGATCGCGTCGTGCCTCGAGGAGGTGGACGTGACCAAGGAGCAGGTGAGCGAGCTTCACGCGCATCTGCTTGAGCACGGGGTGGACGTGGTGTCCCAGGACGGCCGCCCCGCGGTGTCGGACAACGGGAAGGTCGAGGCCTCCGCCGAGAAGGACCCGACCGTGCCCAAGAAGGCCGAGATCGACCTGACGGTGGAGCCGAGCCTCGACTCGCTGCGGCTGTACCTGCGCTCGATCGGCCGCGTGGAGCTCTTGAACGCCGCCCAGGAGGTACAGCTCGCCAAGCGCATCGAGCGCGGCGACATGGCGGCCAAGCACCACATGGTCGAGGCCAACCTCCGCCTCGTGGTCTCGATCGCCAAGGGCTACCTCGGTCGCGGCCTCACGTTCCTCGACCTCATCCAGGAGGGGTCGCTCGGGCTGATACGGGCGGTCGAGAAGTTCGACCATCGCCGCGGCTACAAGTTTTCGACCTACGCCACGTGGTGGATCCGGCAGGCGGTCACCCGCGCGATCGCCGACAAGGCGCGCACCATCCGCATCCCCGTCCACATGGTCGAGAAGCTGAACAAGGTGGTGCACGTGGAGCGCCAGCTGGTGCAGGAGCTCGGTCGCGAGCCCACTCCCGAGGAGGTGGCGAAGGAGCTGAACTGGGAGGTCCACGAGATCAAGGAGATCCTGCGCATGGGGCAGACGCCGATCTCGCTGGAGAAGCCCATCGGCGAGGCGGAGGACTCGGAGCTCGGCGACTTCGTCGAGGACCACACCGCTGAGTCACCCTTCGAGCTCGCCACCGAGAACCTGCGGCGTGAGAACGTCGGGCGCGCCCTGGCCGCGCTGCCCGAACGCGAGCGCGAGGTGATCGAGATGCGCTACGGACTGAAGGGCCATGAGGCGCGCACGCTCGAAGAGGTAGGCCGCGCCTTCGGGGTCACGCGCGAGCGCGTGCGCCAGATCGAGAACAACACGCTGAAGAAGCTCGAGATGCTGCCCGAGGCACAGCGGCTGAGGGACGCCGTCTAGCGCTCAGCGGGGCGGCCGTTCCGTCGCACCCGAACGTATGTTTGGGTACGTGACGAGGCGAGGACAGGGGGATCTGGGCGAGTTGTCGGCGATGGAATGGTTCGCCGGCCGGGGGGCGAAGATCTGTGTGCCGTTGGGCCACAGCCCGGACTGGGACTTTCGTCGGTGGAGCTGGATGGGCGGCTGCTGCGGGTGCAGGTGAGGACGTCGACCTTCCGGCGAAGGGGTCGGTGGGAGGTGGCGGTATGCACGCGAGTGGCAACCAGAGCTGGAGCGGCTGGTCAAGCGCTTCGGCGCGGAACGGTGCGAGTACCTGTTCGTCGTCGCCGGTGACGGGCGACGCTGGTGCATTCCGGCGGACTTGGTCGAGGGTGGCAACGCCATACGCCTGGGTGGCCCCAAGTACGCGCGCTTCGAGGTTGAGCACGGACGGCCCCTGACCACCACGCAGCCCGAAGCCGCTCGGGCGGTGTCCGCCCGTTACTCGGTCTTTTCCTAGACTGGACAGCGCTCGGGGGGATGTCCGAGTGGTTAAAGGAGATGCGCTGTAAACGCATTGGCTCTGCCTACGCAGGTTCGAATCCTGCTCCCCCCATTCCGGCTCTGCTTGCTCCCGTACGGTGACGAGGGCCATCGTGCAAGATCACGTCGCGGCGTGCAGGCCTACGCCCTCGATTCCCTGGCGCCGGGCGGCTTCGTCGTCTTCCCCCAGCCACCAGAGCGGGAGTACCCACCACCCGGCACGTCGCCGCCGTCCGGTGCGCCTGGTCGCTAGCCGGGCGAACGGCAAGCCAAAAAACTAAGCCCGGCCGCGACCGTGCGGTCGCGGCCGGGCTCCCTGCCCCAGCTCTAGCGCTTCGACGGCCGCAGGCGGAAGATCCGCTCGCAGTCGTTAACCCTGTCGTTCGCGTCGGCGCGCACCGTGTCCGTCCCGGGGCCGCAGTTGATCGTCTCCCGGTCGCCGT
Organism: Thermoleophilaceae bacterium; assembly: GCA_030446485.1. Taxonomy (GTDB): domain Bacteria; phylum Actinomycetota; class Thermoleophilia; order Solirubrobacterales; family Thermoleophilaceae; genus JAUJNF01. Next base: position 103,209 of record JAUJNF010000008.1, read on the forward strand.
TGGCGGCGTCCACCGCGTCGTTGCCCGAGCCGGCCGAGTAGCGGTTGTTGCCCTCTCCACCGCCGAGGCGGTCGTTGCCCCCGCCGCCGATCAGGATGTCCTTGTCGCCACCGCCCGCGAGGTCGTCCTTCCCGCCGCCACCGATGAGCCGGTCGCGCTCGCGGCCCCCGTTCAGGTCGTCGTTGTTGTTCCCGCCTCGCAGCGTGTCCCGGCCGAGGCCGCCCGACAGGAAGTCGTCGAGGTCGCCACCGTCCAGCGTGTCGTCCCCGTTGGCGCCCGACAGGTCGTCCGGACCTTCCTGTCCCAGGAGGGTGTCGTTGCCGATGCCACCGGCCAGGAAGTCGAAGCCGTCGCCGCCCTCGATCCGGTCGTCGTCGGCACCGCCGCCCAGGTCGTCCTCGATGTCGCCGCCGAAGATAGTGTCGTTCCCGATCCCGCCCTCGATGGTGTTGAAGCCGCCCTCGCCGCGTATCTCGTCGGCGCCGGCACCCCCGCTCAGGTCGTCGCCGCCCTCGCCACCGTTGATGCAGTCGTCGCCCTGGACGCCGTTGACCGTGTCCGCTCCCCCGAATCCGAGGATCCGGTCCGCGTTGACGGTGCCGACGAGGTTGTTGTCGTTCTCATCGCCGCTGATGGTGGTGGTGCCGGCGGGACAGCTGTCGGTGCCCTGCTGGGCGCTCGCCATGCCACCTGCCGTGAGCACCGCCGCTGCGCACAGCGCAGCCGCCGAACCCGTTCGTCCGAGTCTGTGAAGCCTCAAGAGCATCTCCTCTTCCGTGGTTGAGATGGCGATCTGCGTCGCCGCTCCCACGATCTCACTCCAAGCTCCGCGGGAACATGGGTGGCAGTACCCATTGCGGCGCTGCGCCGACACCCACTCGGTGAGGCGTGCGCCACGCGTTTCGACCAACATGTGCCGAAATGCGTGCCCTCTCCGAGCTGCGTACTCGATTGCTCGCAACGAGGGAGCGATCGCTCGTATGGCGCATCTTCGCCATCGAGGTGGCCGTGCTCACCTCCGCGTTCCTCTTCCTCGCGCTCACGCCCGCGCGGATCGAGTCGCCCAACCAGCTCGAGGGCCTCATCGGCGTGGTGGCGCTCGTCGCGGTCCTGGGGCTGACCTTCCTCCTGCTGCGGCGGGCCTTCGGCCCACTGGAGCGCCTGACGAGCGTGATGCGGCGGGTGGACCCCCTGCGGCCCGGTCAGCGCGTCCCGGCCTACGGCCAGTCACTCGAGGTCGTGGAGCTGAGCCGGGCCTTCAACGAGATGCTCGATCGCCTCGAGACCGAGCGACGGGAGAGCGGGCGACGCACCCTGGCCGCCCAGGAGGAGGAGCGAAGGCGCCTCGCGCGCGAGTTGCACGATGAGGTCGGCCAGAGCCTCACCGCACTGCTCCTCCAGCTCGAGCACGCGTCGCGCGGAGCGCCGCCTGCCACCGCCGAGGTGCTCACGAGTGCACAGGAGACCGGACGGTCGAGCCTCGCGGAGGTGCGCACGATCGCGCGCCGGCTGCGGCCGGAGGCGCTGGATGACCTCGGTTTGCGCAGTGCGCTCGTGAGCCTGAGCCAACGGCTCTGTGAGCAGACGGAGCTGCGCGTCGAGCGACACCTGGACGCCGACCTGCCAACCCTGACCCTGGAGGCGGAGCTCGTGGTGTACCGCGTGGCCCAGGAGGGGCTCACCAACGCGCTGCGTCACGCCGGCGCGGCGAAGGTGGAGCTGTGGCTCCAGCGCACTCCAACCGGCGTCCTCCTGCGCGTGGTCGACGACGGGCGGGGGATGAACGGAAGCGGGGAGGGCAGCGGCCTCAACGGGATGCGGGAGCGCGCGATCCTCGTGGGCGCGAGCCTGGAGATCCGGAGATCGTCCTCCGGCGGCGTTGACGTGTCTCTCGCCGTGCCGAGTGGGTCATGAGCGCGGGGCTGAAGACTCGGATACTGCTCGCCGACGACCACGCGGTGGTCAGGCAGGGCCTGCGGCTCGTGCTCGACTCGGAGCCCGATCTCGAGGTTGTGGCCGAAGCCGGCGACGGAGCGGAGGCGATCGAGCTGGCCATGCGCGAGACCGTCGACCTGGCCGTCCTCGACGTGAGCATGCCCCGACTCACCGGGATCCAGGCCGCCCAGGAGCTCTCGCGCCGGAGGCCGGAGCTGCGCACGTTGATCCTCTCTATGCACGACAACGAGCAGTACTTCTTCGAAGCGCTGCGGGCCGGTGCCTCCGGCTACGTGCACAAGTCGGTGGCCGACCGGGATCTGGTAGAAGCCTGCCGCGCCACGGCACGCGGCGAACCCTTCCTCTACCCCGCGGCCGTGAAGGCGCTGATCCGCGATCACCTCGACCGGGCGACCAGGGGGGAAGAGATCCCGGCCGATCCGCTGTCCCCGCGCGAGTCGGAGGTCGTGAAGCTCATCGCCGAGGGCCACACGGCCCGGGACATCGCCGAGACGCTCGTGATCAGCGAGCGCACCGTCGACAGGCATCGGGCCAACGTGCTGGACAAGCTGGGCATGCGCGACCGCGTGGAGCTCACGCGCTACGCGATCCGCCGCGGCCTGATCGAGCCATAGGGGTACGGGGGCGCGGTATCGTGCGCCGCGTGGAGCGAGCGGCGCGCTGCTGGGCGGCACTCACGATCGTGTTCGCGGTGGCCGCGCTTGGCGCCGCTCCGACACCGGCCGCGGCCGCCTTCGACCCCGCCTACGAGCAGTCGAACTACTCGAAGATCGACGAGCGGGGCAAGCGTGACGCGGCCGACCCGGAGTTCCAGGCTCTGCTCCGCCAGAAGGGCGCCGAACGCGAGGTCGAGCGCACGCAGATCAGACTCGACGACCCGGAGCGCGACTTCAACGCCAACCTCTGCTCCCGGCACATGGACGGCTGCGCCGGCGACGTCCGCCTCTACGACTGGGACAAGAACGGCTTCGGCATCCGCAGGCCGGTGCTCTGGGTCGCCCGCAGCGGCGCCATCCTCTCCGGCCATCTCTGGATGACGAGGGCGGGTCCCGCCAAGCGCCCGGGCATCGTGGTCACGAGCGGCTCCGTGCAGGCCCCCGAGGAGCTCTACTGGCACGCCGGGGCGACGCTCGCCAAGCGCGGCTACATCGTGCTCACCTGGGACGTGCAGGGGCAGGGATACTCCGACACCAACGGGGAGGGCGTCGATCGCGACGAGGGCGTGCCCGCCCAGGCCGGACGCCCCTTCTTCGACCCGACCGAGGACGCGCTCGACTTCTTCCTGTCGAGCGCCGCGAAGCCATACGTGCCGCGGCCGAGCTGCACCACCGGCACGAGCCACGCCCCGCGGCAGGAGCGACGGGTGAAGGAGGGCCGCAACGCCGCGTTCAACCCCTTTGCCGACAGCCTCGACCCGAGCCGCATCGGGCTGGCCGGGCACTCGTTCGGAGCGGCGGGCGTCTCCTTCGTCGGTCAGAAGGACCCGCGCGTGAAGGCGATCGTCGCGTGGGACAACCTTCGCGCCCCGTCGGCGCCGCCCGCGACCGGCTGCGCCTCGGCCCCCGAGTCACGTACGGCGCCGCCCATCACCAAGCCGTCGCTCGGGATCTCCAACGACTACGGCCTCTTCCGCATGCCCAACACGGGCGAGCCCGACCCGCTCGGCAAGAGCGAGGCCTCGCGTGCGTTCTCGGCCGCCGGGGTCGACAACGGCCAGGTGAACATCCGCGGCGGCACCCACTACGAGCCGTCCTACATCCCCAACCCCTACTTCTCCGCGACCCTGCGCGGCATTGATTTCGTGGCCTGGTACACGGGCGCCTGGTTCGACAAGTACGTGAAGGGCGACGCAAGCGCCGACGCGCGGCTGCTCACCACGCGCTGGCGAGACGACGCGGAGGAGGCCGCCGTCGACCCGACGAGAGACGGCAACCTGTTCTCCCGCTACTACCGCTCGCGGCTGGACATCGGCCTGGCGAACGGCGGGCGCTTCCTGTGCGAGGACCTTCGTCCGGGCGAGTGCCCCGGCCTGACCGCAGCCGATGGAGAGGCGGCGGCCTACGGCTACCTGAAGGAGGCCAACACGCCCGACGCGCCGGCGAGCGCCGGCCCACCGTCCCAGCCGACCCCGCCCGCCCGCGACTGCCGCGGGCGCCGCCGCTTCACGGTCGGCCTGTCCCGGCCACGCGGCGCGAGGATTCGCCGTGCCACCCTGTACGTGAACGGCCGCCGGCTGCGCCGCATCACCGGCAGGCAGCTGCGTGCCTCGGGCAGGGGCCGCATCCGGGTGCCCATCAGGTTGAGGCGGCGGACCACCCGGCCCGTACGCATCAGGGTCGTGTTCCGGACCAACCGCGGCCGCGTCGTGTTCAAGCGTGGCTTCCGGCCCTGCGGAGGACCTCGAGCGAAGTAGCCCCCCGGCGGACCAGTTCCGATCAGGCCGCCGCGTCGGCTGCCAACCGCCGCGCCACGACCTCGGTGAGCCGCACGGCCTTCCCGACGGTCCCGTAGTCGACGTTCTCCGGAACGTCGGTCGGCCAGTGGTAGTTGGCCAGCGCCTTCCAGTCGGTGATCGACACGAGCATGCCCACCGGATAGCCGGCTCGGTTGGGAATCACGCTGTCGGTGCTGTTGCGCGAGCGCATGCCCCGCCGCAGCGGGATCCCCGCGGCGTCCGCCTCCTCGGCGATCAGGTCCTTGAAGCCCGCCTCGTAGTCCTGCATCTTCACCGGCCCCTCGCCCTCCAGCATCACCAGGTGTGGCGAGCCGATCGTCTCCAGGTTCACGAACCAAGTGCGATCGCTCGGCAGGGAGGGAAAGTGACGTGCGGCGAAGCCGTGGATCCCTCCCTGCAGGGTCTCCTCGGCGCCGCACGACGCGAGCACCACCCGCAGCCCCTCGACCGGGCGCTCCTCGAAGGCGCGCGCCAGCGCCACCAACCCGGCCACGCCGGTGAGGTTGTCGTTGGCGCCGGGCACGACGACGCCGCGGGCGATGTCCGCCATGGTGACCACCGAAAGGGCGGCGAGACCGGTGGCCGAGCCGATGAGCCCGCGACGGCCGAGCGCCGCCCCGGCCGCCACCGCGAGCGGGGGCCCGAATACGAGCCACCACAGCGGGAGGCTGGTGTTGATGCGATCGATCACCCCGGGGAAGCGCTCCCATAGGCGGCGCTGCCCCGATTGGTCGAAGACGAACCCGGTGGGCGCCGCGTCGTGGTGGGCGAGAACCACCAGCGTGCGCTCGGCCGAGCGGTCGCCGGCGGTGGCCACCACGTTCCACGTCGGCCGCTGCCGCATCGTCAGGCGCCGGAAGAGGCGCGGGCCGTTGGACACGTCCTCGGCGATGAGAGCTCCGGCGGCGGCGGCCAGCAGGCCTCCCCACGTCCGGCGGCCCCGCAGCGCCGCGATGCCACCGATCACCCCCAGCGCGCTCAGGGCGCCGATCGCCGCGGCGAAGTGGGAGTAGGCGGCTTCCTCCTCGATCCGGGCGTCGCACTCGAGTGCGGAGAGGCGGGCCGCGAGCCACTCGGCCGCCTCGCGCTCACCCGGCGAGCACGCCGGGCGCTCGATCCCGGCCATGTGCTCGATGGTCTCTCTGAGCAGCGCCTCGTCCATGTCGCGAGCGCCCGGCGCCTCGACCCGGCTACTTGTCGCGGTTCAGCGGGCCCTTCGCCTTGTCGGCGGCCTTGTCGACCCCGTCCTTGACCGACGCGGTGGTGCGGTCGACCTTGCCTTCCTTCTTCAGGTCGTCGTTGCCGGTGAGGCTGCCGGCGGCCTCCTTGATGCGGCCCTTGCCCTCGTCGGTGTTCTTGTCGCTCATTGGGTCCTCTCGGTCGCGGTTCGTCGTGCTTTCGCAAGCATAGGCTCGGTCAGCGTCCGAGGTGATCCCTTAGCGCCCGCTCGGTGGACCAGAACGCGAGCTCGCCCAAGGGCAGCTCGTCGGGGCCGAAGGCGCGCACCTCGGTGGCCTCGTCGGTCTCGTGCGGGATGCCAAGCGCCAGGCCCTCGTAGACCACGAGCACGACCCGGTCGTCTGCGCGCGAGTACACGCCGACGAGCGACCCAAGCTCGATCTCGATGCCCATCTCCTCCATCGTCTCGCGCCTGGCGCCGTCCTCCACCGACTCTCCGAGGTCCACGAACCCGCCGGGAAAGGTCCAGAGACCGCCTCCGGGATCGAAGGCGCGGCGCAGGAGCCATAGCCGTCCATCCTCGTCGCGCGGGATGGCGCAGGCCACCGGCTTGGGGTTGTAGTAGGCCCCGTAGCCGCACGACGGGCAGGTGAGGGACCGCGGGAAGCGAACCGTCGCCTCAGAGGCGCACCGCGGGCAGAAGCGCACCTGCTCGAGCGCCGGGTTGAGGCTCACCCTGCCCAGCCTACGAGTCCGCCGATGGCCGCTTCGGCGCTACGCTGCCCAGAGCGCCCTCCTAGCTCAGTTGGTAGAGCACTTCCATGGTAAGGAAGGGGTCATCGGTTCGAGTCCGATGGAGGGCTCTCGGGGCTTGGCCGCGCCGCGCAGCGGTCTATCGGCCGCATGGCGCAGAATGGCAGGAGCGGTGCGGCCGTGCGGGGCGCCTCGGAGGTCGGGACCTATCGCCGCATCGGCTGGGAGCGCGGAGCGTGGCACGACGTGGCGTGGACCCAGCGCCCGATTGCGACGACGAGGACCCGCCCCGCAAACCCCACTGAGTAGCAGGTACCCTCGCGGTCAGATGGCGAGCCAGGAACGTCCGCGCTCGGATCAAATCCAGAAGGTGCGCGAGCGCCGCGCGCGTCACAAGCAGAAGAGCCGCCCGTACCGTGCCGCGGTCGTGGTGGCCGGCTTTGCGGTGACCGCCCTCGGGGTAGTGATGACCGGGCCCGTGCCGGGGCCGGGCATCGTGATCATCCCGATCGGCCTGGCGCTGCTGGCACTGGAGTTCGTTTGGGCCGAGCGCCTTCTCGAGCGCGCGATCGACTATGCCGAAGAATCCAAGCGCAAGGCGGCCGACACGAGCACGAAGCAGAGGATCGTGGGTGGCGCGCTGACCGCTGCCGCGGTGGCGGCCTTCGTCGCCGCGGCAATCCTCTACGACATCCCTCTCCTGCCCGTCTAGTCGGTCTTCTCGAAACGTTCGCGCGAAATGTCATGCGCCGGGCCCCGCCAGGCAAGGACGCAGGAGCCCCCAATAGCAGCGCTATTGCGGGTTCCGAGGACGCCGCATGGCGGTGAACCGGCGCCGCCATGACGGGTGAAACGTTGAGAGAAGGCCCACTAGGTCGCAGGCCCACCGGCCCGGCCCGCCTACGCCACTCCCGGGGGAGCGGCGCGAGCCGCGTCGCGATCGTCCGGGGCCGCGGCGGGCACCGGCGCGGACAGGCGCACGGCACGTGACTTGCCCTTCAGTATCGCCCCCGGCCGTTCCTCGAACTCGCAGGCCTCGCGCTCGAGCCTCACGCGCGTAGCCTCGGTGATCAGGATCTCGTCACCCGTCTCACGCGTCACCTCCTCGACGCGGGAGGCGGTGTTCACCGTGTCCCCGATCACCGTGAAGTCGAGCCGCCCGCCGCCGCCGACGGTCCCGGCCATCACCTCTCCCGAGTTCACCCCGATGCCGATGCGCAGATCGTCGCCGTACCGCTCGCGCACGGTCTCCGCGATCGCGAGCGCCGCCTCGACGGCTCGGTCGGCGTGGTCCTCGCGCCGCTCGGGGGCGCCGAAGACGCCCAGCAGGCCGTCCCCCACGAACTTGTTGGCGTGCCCGCCGTGGCGCAGGAGGATCGGCACCACCAGCTCGAAGAAGCCGTTTAGCCGGGCGACCACCTCGCGGGCGGTCGCCTGCTCCGCGTAGGCGGTGAAGCCGCGTATGTCGACGAAGAGCACGGACACGTCCACCTCGTCGCCGGCCAGCGTGCCGTCGCGCAGCACCGCCTCGGCCAACCCCGGGTCGACGTAGGCACCGAACGCCTCGCGCAGGCGCTCACGCTCTTCGAGGCGCACGACCATGTCGTTGAAGGACTGCGCGAGCGCCCCGATCTCGTCCGTCGAGGTCACGGGCACGCGGGCCTCGAGGTCTCCCGCCCGCACCCGCTCGGTGGCCTCCTGGAAGTCCTGGACCGGCGCGAGGATCGCTGCCGAGAGGAGCACGGTGAGCTCGAAGGAAATCGTGAAGGCCACAACCACCGCGATGAGCACGTCCAGTCCGAGATCTCCGAGGCCGGCGGTGTCGCTGCCCGACAGCGCGGAGACCACGACGCCCGTGATCACGTTGATCATGGGCAGTACCGCGAGCAGCTTCCAGCGCAGCGGCACCCCGGGCTGCCCGATCACGAAGTGGTCAGGGAGATGGGGCGAGATGCGCTCGAGCACCGGCCGCATGGCCAGGTCGATCGCCAGGTAGCGCAGCGTCTCCCCGTACACGAGCACTACGACCCCGCCGGCGGCCAGGGCGAGCAGCGAGTAGGCCGGCAGCCCGAGCTCCCAGACGATGTAGCCGCACAGGGGCAGCACGCTCACGAGGAACGGGGCGAGGCCGACTCGGCGCGCGACCTGCCGGGGTAGGGCGGCGGCTCGCATCCAGGCGACGACGGTGATGTGCTCGTCGCGCTCGCCTCCGAGCCACGCGCACACCGGCTTCAGCAGGCCCACGGCCACGCGCGTCGTGTAGAGGTTCTCGACGAAGACCAGCGCCTGTGACACCGCGACGATGCGCAGGAACTCGCCGCTCGAGATGTCGGTGTAGAAGGTGAGGAGGCCGATTGCCCCCAGCGCCACCAGGTGGGCGATCCAGAACTGCGCGATCACCACTGCGAGCGGGTAGCGCGCCCCGAGCCTGGCGGCAGCCACTTTCAGCCCAGCCTTGAGCATCCAGCGATTGTGACGGGCGCGCCCGCCGTCCGTCACCCGCGCGCCGGCGCAGCCGCGCTAGACTGCCTCGGACCTCGCGCGGCCCGGCGGGGTTTTTCTTCGCCCGGGGACGCGCTCACCCATACGCCTGAAGGGGCCCATGGCTCGCGGAGACGTCAGAATCGCCGTAACGCTCGCTTGCGAGGACTGCAAGCGACGCAACTACCAGACCGAGAAGTCCAAGCGCAACCATCCGAACCGGATCGAGTTCCGCAAGTACTGCCGCTGGTGCCGCAAGCACACCGCGCACCGGGAGACCCGCTGAGCCGGCGCCGGCTCTTCGGACAGACGTAGATGGCCCGCCAACGGCAGCGAACCAAGCAGCGGCAGGCCGAGCGGCGTGCCGCTCGCCTCGGCGAGGGCCGTACCGCTCCGGGCGAGGTATCGCCGTCGGTCGGGGCGGGCGATCCTGCGCCGCCGGACCGCTCCCTCCACGCCTCCGAGCTCGCCGCCTCGGCCCCGCCCGAGACCACGGGGCGCAGCGACACGGTGGTCGACTCGCCACCGCCCTTCCCGGACACCGGCACGAGCGACGACGATTTCCTTCAGGACGACGGCGCCAACGGCTCGGGTGGCGGGGCAAGCCCGCCGGCAGCCCTCGACACTGGCGACTCGGCGGAGGGCGGTGAGCCGGCCGGCGACGCCTCTACCGGCCGAGTCGGTAAGGTTCTCGCCTTCCTCTCAGCCGTCGTGGCGGAGCTCAAGCGCGTCCAGTGGCCGAACCGGGCGCAGCTCTTCTCGCTGACGGGGGTCGTCCTGGGTTTCGTACTGCTCGCGGGCGGCTACCTCGGTCTGCTCGACGCGATCGTCTCGCGAATCATCCAGGCACTTCTCTAGGAGCTACAGAGCAACAGATGTTCCGCTGGTACGCAGTCAACACCTACTCAGGGCACGAGAACAAGGTCAAGCACAACTTGGAGCACCGGGTGGTCTCGCTCGGGCAGGAGCGGAACGTGCGCCAGATCGTGATCCCCATGGAGCAGATCTCCGAGATCAAGGACGGCCAGAAGATCCAGGTCGAGCGCCGCACCATGCCCGGCTACGTGCTCGTGAACATGGACCTGAACGACGACTCGTGGGGCCTCGTCAAGGGCACCCCGGGGATCACCGGCTTCGTCGGCTCCCAGCAGAAGCCCGTGGCCCTCAGCCAGCCCGAAGTCGACCGCCTGCTCAACCGTGAGACGGCCGCGCGGCCGCGGACGCGGGCGCAGTTCTCGATCGGCGAGTCGGTCAAGGTGGTCTCCGGGCCGCTGTCGGACTTCACCGGCGAGATCTCCGAGATCAACGAGGACGCCAGCAAGCTCAAGGTGCTCGTCTCCATCTTCGGCCGGGAGACGCCCGTCGAGGTCGGGTTCGATCAGGTCAAGAAGGTCTAGGTCCAATGGCCCGCAAGGTCCTCACCACCATCAAGCTGCAGGTGCCCGGCGCGGCCGCCAATCCGGCCCCCGGTCGGCCCCGCCCTGGGCCAGCACGGCGTGAACATCATGGAGTTCTGCAAGTCCTTCAACGCGCAGACCCAGGACCAGGCCGGCACCACGATCCCGGTGGAGATCACGGTCTTCGAGGACCGCTCGTTCACCTTCATCATGAAGACGCCGCCCGCCGCGGTGCTGATCAAGCAGGCCATCGGGCTCGACAAGGGCTCGGCCGAGCCCAATCGCTCGAAGGTGGGCACGATCACCCGCGACCAGGTGCGCCAGATCGCCGAGACCAAGATGGTGGACCTGAACGCCAACGACCTCGACCAGGCCTCGAAGATCATCGAGGGCACCGCGCGCTCGATGGGCGTGGACGTGGCCGGCTGATGGCCCGCGGAAAGCGCTACCGCGAGCTGTACGCGCGGGTCGACCGGGAGCGCGAGTACGCGCCGGCCGAGGCCGTGGCTCTCGTCAAGGACCTGCAGGCCGCCAAGTTTCCGGAGACCGTCGAGTGTCACATCCGCACGGGCCTGAACGTGCGCCACGCCGACGAGCAGCTGCGCGGCACGATCGGCCTGCCGCACGGGCTCGGCCGGAACGTGACCGTCGCCGTCTTCGCCAAGGGCGACGCCGCCCGCCAGGCCGAGGAGGCGGGTGCCGACGTGGTCGGCGACGAGGACCTCGCCACCCGCGTGCAAGAGGGCTTCACCGACTTCGACGTGGCGATCGCCACCCCGGACATGATGCCGGTGGTCGGCCGGCTCGGCCGCATCCTCGGCCCTCAGGGCAAGATGCCGAATCCGAAGGTCGGCACCGTCACCACCGACGTGGGCCGCGCGGTGAGCGAGTCGAAGGCCGGCAAGGTCGAGTACCGCACCGACCGTTCGGCAATCGTGCACCTGTCCATCGGCCGCACGGACTTCGACCAGCGGGCCCTGCTCGAGAACTACGCGGCGCTGATCGAGGAGATCCAGCGGGCCAAGCCGGCGGCCGCCAAGGGGCGCTACCTGCGCACGGTCACGCTGGCCACCACCATGGGCCCGGGCGTGCGCGTTGACCCCCTTCGCACGCGCAACATCGTCGAAGAGCCGGCCGCGGTAGGCTAGGCCCAGAACTCAGACTACGCCCGAGACCCCCGGCGGCGAGAGCGGAAGCCCGGGGCAGGCGAGACGGTGGAGGGCCTCTGTGGCCTCCGGGCGTCCGCCTGTGTGCCGACGGCGGAACGGAGAGCACCGAGTGAACAGAGACGAGAAGGCCGCCGTGATCGAGCGCGTGGCCGCCCAGATACGCGAGTCGGAGGCGGTGTACGCCGTCGACTACCGCGGGCTGTCCGTGACCCAGGCGGTGACCCTCCGCACCCGGCTCGACGATGCGGGCGCCAGCTTCCGCGTGGTGAAGAACACGCTCACCGAGCTCGCGGCCGACCAGGCCGGCGCGGAGCCGCTGAAGGCGTACCTCCAGGGGCCCACCGCCTTCGCCTTCGTCTCCGGGGACGCCGCCCTGGCCGCCAAGGTGATCGCCACCTTCCGCCGCGAGAACCAGCTCCCCGAGTTCAAGGGCGGCCTGATGAACGGCGACGCCCTGACCGTCGATCAGATCGAGTCGATTGCCCGCCTGCCCGCCCGCGAGGTGCTGCAGGGCCAGTTCGTCGGCGTGCTGGCCTCGCCGGTCACCGGCCTGGTTCGAGGGCTCGCATCGCTGATCTCGGGGCTGGCGAGCCAGTTGGCGCAGATCCAGGATCAGGGCCTGGTCACGGGTGGGTCCGGCGAGGCGCCGGCGGCGGCCTCCGCGGACGAGGCCCCGTCGGCGGAAGCGGCGACGGCCGAGGACTCCCCAGCGACGGCCGAGGACCCCGCCGCTGCGGTCGAGCCGCCCGGCGACGAGGCTTCGGAGGCGCCGGCCGAAGCCGAGGAGCAGGCCTCCGACGAGCCCGCCGCAGATGACGCGCCCGCCGGCGCCTGAGACCAACCGTCCAGAGAACTAGTTAAGGAACCCAAGGAGGAAGACATGGCCACCAGCACAGAGAAGTGGATCGAGGAGCTAAAGGGCATTTCGGTGCTCGAGCTGTCGGAGCGCATCAAGGCGCTCGAGGAGGAGTTCGGCGTCTCGGCGACCGCAATGGCGGCTGCCGCCCCAGCGGCGGCCCCGGCCGGCGGCGGCGACGGCGCTGCGCCCGCCGAGGAGGAGTCCTCGACCGTCGACCTGATCCTCACCGGCTCGGGCGAGAAGAAGATCCAGGTCATCAAGGTCGTGCGCGCGGCCACGGGCCTGGGCCTGAAGGAGGCCAAGGCCCTTGTCGACGAGGCGCCGAAGCCCATCAAGGAGGGCATCGAGCGCGACGAGGCCGACAAGCTGCGTGCCGACATCGAGGAGGCCGGCGGCACCGTCGAGGTGAAGTAGGCCGCCTGATCGGGCGCCGCGGGAGTCTCGCGGCGCCCGCTTGTTTCCTGGCCGTTAAGCCGATTCGGGAACCGGCCGTTCGCGCCGCTGCCACCTTCGCCCCCCACCCGCTATCCTCCACCGCTGGCCCATAGTCGTAGCCGTCCTTCGGTAGGAGCCCCGCCGCATATTCGCGGGGCCTCGGGACGGGGTCCGTGACGGCCGCTGGTACGCCCCGTAAGGCGGCGTAATCCTCTGTGCTATCTTGGCTGGTCGCGCCTTTTTCGCCAAAGCGCGCGCGCCTCCGCCCCGCCCGACCCATAAGGAGCCTCACCCTTGGCCCGTGCCGATGCCACCCGTCTGCGCCGCAGCTTCGCACGCCTCGATCCGGTAAAGCCGCTACCGAATCTCATCGACATCCAGAAGCGCTCCTTCGAGCAGCTCGTGAACACGGAGTCGGGCGGACTGCGCGAGACGATCGACGATGTCTCGCCGATCGAGGACTACACCGGCAACCTGGCCGTGGTCTTCGAGGACATCCACTTCGACGACCCCGTCGCCTCCATATCGGAGTGTCGCGAGAAGGACTTGACCTACGCACGGCCGCTGACCGTCCAGGTCGCCTTCCAGAACCGCGAGACCGGCGAGATCCGCGAGCAGTCGGTGTTCATGGGCGACTTCCCGTGGATGACCGAGTGGGGCACGTTCATCATCAACGGCACCGAGCGCGTGGTGGTCACCCAGCTCGTGCGTTCTCCGGGCGCCTACGTGATGGAGCCGAAGGACCGCGAGAAGCAGGTCTTCATCGCCAACCTCATGCCGGCCCGCGGCTCGTGGCTCGAGCTCGAGATCGACAAGAAGGGCAAGGTCTTCGTCCGGATCGACCG
>JAUJNF010000009.1 GCA_030446485.1 Thermoleophilaceae bacterium
GGCGCCTCACTCGGGACGAGATCGAGGGCCGCTACCGCGAGTTCGTGGAGATGACCCGGCTCGAGGCGGTCGCGGCGGCCTGAGGCGTTGGCAGTTGGCATTGGCCTCCCTGGCTACTGGCAACCGCCCACCCCCGATGCGGCGCGCCGCGCGTCAGCGAATGATCAGTCCGCTCCCGGTCCCCGCCGCGGAGGCTGACGCCCGTGGCGCCGTGAGCCTGATGCGCGTACGGGCGGTGGCGATCTGCCCGTTGCGGGTGCGGGCCACCACGCGGATCGTGTAACGCCCCGGCCGCAGCGTCGGGAAGCGGAAGGGGCGTCCGATCACGCCACGCGCACCGGCCACGAGCTTCTCCCCCCGCAGAATCTGGATACGCGCCCGAGCGGGCACGGTGGCCACGAGGTCGACGTCGAACCGTGGCCCCCGCGTGACCTTGGGTACGAGCGCGATGGCCAGGCGCCGCGTGCGGGTGAGCTGCACGTAGCGGATGCGGCCGAGCAGGGGATCGCTGACCAGCAGCCCGTCGTCCGCGGCGTCGATGCTGAGCGGGACCACCGACGCCCGGGTGGCTCGGCGGCCATCCCCCGTCGAAGGACCGAGGCGTCCGGAGCCGGCCAGCGTTCCGATGCGGCCGGACGGGAGCACCACGCGGACGCGGCCGTTCGCGCTGTCGGCGATGGCGAACCCGCCGCGCGCCAGTGGCTCGACGTCGGTCGGCACGAACAGACGCGCGCGGGTGGCCCGCCCGCCGTCACCGCGGAACCCGCCCGTGTCGTCGCCCACGGGCCCCGAGCCCGCGACGGTCGAGATGCGGCCGGCCGGTGAGACCCGCCGGATGCGATGGTTGAAGGAGTCCGCGACCAGCAGCGCTCCGCCCGGTGTGACGCCGACGGACGCGGGGGTGTTCAGCCGGGCCCGGAGGGCCGGCCCGCCGTCACCCGCGAAGCCGCCGCCGCGCGCCCCGGCCCGACCCGACCCGACCACCGTCTCGATGGTGCCGGCGGCCGTGACCCGGCGAATGCGGTGGTTCCCGCTGTCGGCGAACAGGAAGCCCCCGTCGGTGAGCGCGGTGATGTACCCGGGTGAGCGCAGGCGCGCGCGCGTGGCCGGCCCTCCGTCCCCGGTGAACCCGCGCCGACCGGTGCCCGCGACGGTGCTGATCTTTCCGTTGGCCGACACCCGGCGGATCTTCGACGCGACCTCATCGGCCACCAGGAAGCCGCCATCGGCGGTCACGGCGACGGACAACGGTGCCCTGAAGGTGGCGCGGCGGGCGGGTCCACCGTCGCCGCTCGACCCCGCGCGGCCGGTGCCGGCGACCGTCGAGATGCGACCTAGCCGTGACACGCGCCGAATGCGGCGGTTGGCGGTGTCGGCGATCAGGTAGCCGCCTCCGGGCAGCACCGCGACGTCGAAGGGATCGCTCAGCCGCGCGTCGGTGGCCGGGCCGCCGTCTCCGCTGAAGCCGGGCCGCAGCTCGTCCTCCGCACCGACACCGGCGACCGTGAAGATGTCGCCGACGCCTCCCAGTGCAGTGGCGGGAGCCGTCAGCGCCGCGAGCAGCACCAGCGTGAGCAGGACCGATCGTGGCGCGCGGGTCATCGCTTGACTTCCTCCATCCCTGTGGGCTCGGCGGCGGAATGCGCCGGACGGGGATGCTAGAGCGTGCCTTGGCGGCCGATCAAGGCCACGCGCGCTTTGCACGGGCGCCCGGACCGAATCCCGGGCACCGGCCGCCCCGCACCCACCCGTCGCGTAGGAGAGACCCGCGCCGCTCTCCCGGTGGCGCCGACCTCGCGCTCCGGCGGTAGCATGCGCGCGTGGCCACGTTCCTGTGGATGATGCTCGTGTTGAAGATCCCGCTGGCTCTGCTGCTCTGGTTGGTTTGGTGGTCGATCCGCGAGGTGCCGGAGGACGCGACCGCGGACGAGGACGACGGCGGCAGCCGCGTCGGTCCTGACCATCCCCGGCCTCGCCGGCCTCGGTCGCCGCGGCGCGGCCCGCACACCGGCGCCTCCCCGGCGCCGCCCGAGCGCACCCGGCGCCTGCGTCGGCGGTCGCCGGCGCGCCGACGGGTCACGGCCCCACCGCGCTGAACCGCGGGGAGCCGCCCGGTCCATCCGGCCGCCCACGCGCGGTTCGATAGCTTTTTCCCCGTGAACGCCTTCCACCTGATGGGCGGCCTGCTCGCGCTGTGGGCGGTCCTCGTTGCGGCGCTCGGCATCCTGCGCCACGACTTCCCGCGCGGACGCAGCGCCGAGACGCTCGTGACCGCCATCTCCGTGCTGCTCGTGGTGGGCGCCATCGGCTCGGCCATCCTCACCGCGGCTGCCGAGGAGGAGGAGGCCGCCGGGCCCGAGGCCGTCGAGCCGCAGCGGTAGCGGTCGTGCTGCCGGCCGACGACGGGCACGCGGTTCACTACTCAGCGGTGACTCGCGGTACGCCGGTGTACAGCTCCGACGAGGTGGAGCTCGGGACGGTGGAGTCCGTGCTAGACAACTACCGCGAGCACATCTTCGACGGGATCGTGATGGGGACGGCGTCCGGCGAATTGCGCTTCGTGGACGCGCCCGAGGTGCGCCGCACCGCGGAGCTTGCGGTGACGCTCACGATCACGGCGGAGCAGGCGGCCGAGCTGCCGCCGCCCGAGGAGGCGCCCCCCACCTTCAAGCCCAACCTAAAGGCCGGCAGGGTCGGCCGCTTCTTCGGCGGCGGCTGGAAACGCGGGCGCTGACGGGGCCCAAGCGGCGGCCGATGCCGCGTCGCTGACAGAATCGGGTACAGACGCGAGGTCACCACTATCGAGGAGAGCGGCATGGCGATCGATCAGACCCAGCAGCAGGACGGCGGTGACGTAGCCACCGCGCAGGAGACGCTGAGCGTGACCGACAACCGGACCGGCCGGAGCTACGAGATGCCCATCACCGACGGCACGGTGAAGGCGATGGACTTCCGCCAGATCAAGGTCTCCGAGGACGACTTCGGGCTGATGACCTACGACCCCGCGTTCACCAACACCGCCGCGTGCCGCAGCGACATCACCTACATCGACGGCGACGCCGGCATCCTGGAGCACCGCGGCTACTCGATCGAGCGGCTGTGCGAGAACGCCACCTACCTGGAGGTGGCCTACCTGCTGATCCACGGGAAGCTGCCGGATCGCAACGAGCTCGAGACCTGGGTGCACGAGATCACGATCCACACCTACGTTCACGAGAACATCAAGCGCTTCATGGAGGGCTTTCGCTACGACGCCCACCCAATGGGCATGCTGCTGGCCACCGTGGGCGCGATGTCCACCTTCTACCCCGGCGCCAAGAACATCAAGGACCACGACGAGCGCCACATGGCCGCCGTGCGGATGATCGCCAAGATGCCAACGCTCGCCGCGTTCGCCTACCGCCACAACATGGGGTTGCCCTACATCTATCCGGACAACGACCTGAGCTACCCGGCCAACTTCCTCTCGATGCTGTTCAAGATGACCGAGATCAAGTACGAGCCGGACCCGCGCCTCACGCGCGCGCTCGACACGCTGTTCATCCTTCACGCCGACCACGAGCAGAACTGCTCGACCAGCGCGGTGCGAGGGATCGGATCCTCACAGGTCGATCCCTACTCGGCGGTGGCCGGCGGAGTGGGCGCGCTGTACGGGCCGCTGCACGGCGGCGCCAACGAGGCCGTGCTCAAGATGCTCGACCGCATCGAGCGCGTGGACGCGATCCCCGACTTCCTCGAGGGCGTGAAGGCCGGCAACGAGCGCCTGATGGGCTTCGGCCACCGCGTGTACAAGAACTACGACCCCCGCGCGCGAATCATCAAGAAGAACGTGGACGAGGTGCTGGAGGTCACCGGCAAGAGCCCGAAGCTCGAGATCGCCGTCGAGCTCGAGAAGCGCGCGCTCGACGACGACTACTTCACCTCTCGCAAGCTGTACCCGAACGTGGACTTCTACTCGGGCCTGATCTACGAGGCGCTGAAGATCCCGACCGGGATGTTCACGGTGATCTTCGCGATTCCGCGTACCTCGGGCTGGATCGCCCAGTGGCTCGAGATGGTGGACGACGACGAGCAGAAGATCGCCCGCCCGCGGCAGATCTACACCGGAGAGCGCGAGCTCGAGTACGTGCCGCTCGAGCGGCGGTAGGCCTTCGGGCAACCGGCTTCTCAGCCGGCACTTAGGTCGCCGGTCGAAGCTGCGCCCGTGCGCATACTCGTGGTGAACGACGAGCCGGCGGTGCGCGGCGCTAGCCGTCACCTGGACCGCCCGGGCCGCCGTCCGTCGTGGCGGCGGCCCGCGCTCGCGGCCTCAGCCGGCAGAGGACGGCGGTAGGCCAGGCCGGCTCGCGGGTAGGCTCAGGCGATGGTGGAGCCACTGGTCGACGGCCACGGCCGGCGCATCTCCGACCTACGCGTGTCGGTCACCGACCGCTGCAACTTCCGCTGCCAGTACTGCATGCCCACCGAAGGGCTGCCGTGGCTCGAGCGCGGGGAGATCCTGTCGTTCGAGGAGATCGAGCGGGTGGTGCGGTTGATGGTGGGCATGGGGGTGACCGACGTGCGCCTGACCGGCGGCGAGCCCCTCGTGCGGCGAGAGTTCACCCGCCTGGTGGCGATGCTCGCGGGCGTCGAGGGCCTCGCTGATCTGGCGCTGACCACCAACGGCTTCCTGCTCGAGCGCGACGCCGACGCCCTGGTGGCGGCGGGCATCGACCGCGTGAACGTCTCGATCGACTCCCTCCAGCGCGACCGCTTCTTCCAGATGACCCGGCGCGACTCGCTGCCCCAGGTGCTGCGCGGGCTCGAGGCGGTTGCGCGCCACCCCGAGGTGCACCCGATCAAGGTGAACGCGGTGGCCATGCGCGGCTTCACGGAGGCGGAGGCCGTGCCCTTCGCCGAGTTCGCCCGTTCGACCGCGTTCCAGGTGCGCTTCATCGAGTTCATGCCCCTCGACGGGGACCGGAGCTGGCGCCCGGACGACGTGCTCACCGGCGACGAGCTCCGAGCCACCATTCATGCCGTCCACCCGCTCGAGGAGGTGCCACGCGAGCGGTCGGCCACGGCACGCATCTTCCGCTTCCGCGACGGACGCGGCGAGATGGGCTTCATCAACCCCGTGTCCGAACCCTTCTGCGACGACTGCAACCGGATTCGCCTCACCGCCGAGGGCAAGCTGCGCACGTGCCTGTTCTCGGTGGGCGAGACCGACCTCCGCGAGCCGTTGCGCGCCGGCGCCGGGGACGACGAGCTGCGGCACATCGTCCGCGACGCCGTCTGGCGGAAGGAGCTGAAGCATCGCGTGAGCGAGCCCGGGTTCCGGCCGCCGCCGCGGACCATGAGCGCCATCGGCGGGTAGCCACGCGCCGCGGAGGCTGGGTGGTGCGCGTGCGCGTGGGGCCGAGGGTGGAGCGCCTGAGGTTCGAGTCGCTGCCGGCGGCCATGGCGGCGATCGAGGAGCGCGGGCGTGAGCTCGAGCGAACGGCCGACAGCCGGACGGTGGACTTCAGGGTGCGCCGCTTCGAGCCGGTGCAGCAGGTGACCGCGCGCCTCGAGCTGTCGGGGCCCGGCCGCGCGGCGGGCGGGATCGACGTGCGCGGCGACGGCTCGAGCGAGGCCTACGTCGGGCGCGTCAGGCGGCGGGTGCTCGAGCAGGCCGCGCGCGAATCGCCCTACGACGCCCTTCGCCGCGCCCTCGTGCGCTGAGCCGCTCCGAGCCCGGGCGCGTGGCTATACAGCAGCGGTGAGCGACCGCTGGCTCGTCCCGCTGCCCCCCGCGGCCAAGCCGCCGTACCGGGTGTTCGTGAACGGGGTCCCCCAGACCGAGGGGGAGGACTACCGCCTCGAGGGCCACGCGCTGGCCTTCGCCCGCCCCCTCGTCAAGGAGGGCAGGCTCGGAGTCGGGCGCTGGACGCTGATGTTCTTCAACATCATGGGCACCTACCGCAGGAACGACTCGGTGGACGTCGAGTACACGGTGGGCGGACGGCCACGGGTGGCCGTGGGCCTGGACATCGTCGCGCCGGACACAGGTCCCGAACCGCCCGCCTGATCGCGCGATGGCGAGGCCTTTCTAACCTAGGCCGATGCGAATCGACCGAATCCTCGAGGAGCAGCGGCCGTGCTTCTCCTTCGAGTTCTTCCCCCCCAAGGACGACGAGGGCATGGACCGCCTGTGGGAGGCCCTGACCGAGCTGCGTCGTGACGACCCGGCCTTCGTGTCGGTGACCTACAACGCCGCGGGCTCGAGGGGCGGGCGCACGCTGGAGGTCGTCAAGCGCATGCGGTCGGAGCTGGGGCTCGAGGCCATGGCCCACTTCACCTGCATCGGCTCGACCGTCGAGGAGCTGAGGGCCACGCTCGACGAGATGCGGTCCGCCGGAGTCGAGAACGTGCTGGCCCTGCGGGGCGATCCGCCGCGCGGCGAGACCGAGTGGAAGGCGACGCCCGGCGGCCTGCGCTACTCGACGGAGCTCGCGGCGCTGATCGCCGAGAGCTACCCCTTCTGCATCGGCGCCGCCTGCTTCCCGGAGACCCACCCGGAGGCCGTCGACCTCGCGCACGACATCGGCTTCCTGCGCGAGAAGGTGGACGCGGGCGCCTCGTTCCTGATCACCCAGCTCTTCTTCGACAACGACCTGTACTTCCGCTTCGTCGAGGAGGCGCGCGCGGCCGGCATCGGCGTGCCGATCATCCCGGGGATCATGCCGGTTACGAACTTCGGCCAGATCAAGCGCTTCACCGAGATGTGCGGGGCCACCATCCCCTCCGAGCTCGACCGGGAGCTTGGCGCCCGCGCCGACGACGCGGACGCGGTGCGCGACCTCGGCGTGGCCTACGCGACGCTGCAGTGCTCGGACCTCCTGGCGCGCGGGGCGCCGGGGATCCACTTCTACACGCTCAACAAGTCACCGGCCACCAAGGCCATCCTCGCGGGGCTGCGCGCGGCTCGGCCGTGGGACCGGGCGCTGGCGCCGGCCTGAGCCGCCCTCAGCGGCGGCACGCGTAGAAGCGGCGGCCGGAGCGCCCGCCCTTCCGTCCACGGTCGAGGCCCGAACCGTGATCTTGTGACGAGGACCTCCTCGCAACCGGAGCCGAAGGATCCGCCTCCGGAACGGCGCCCGCGTGTCCGTACCCGAGCGAGCGGCCGTCGAGCACGAACCGGACCCGCCGGACCTTGGCGAGGTCACGACCGCCCACCGTCGCCGGATGGGCGAGCGCGCGGCTATCGGCTCGTGGCCACCCAGCGCTCCGGCTCGCCGTCGACCCGCTCGATGTCGCCCTGCAGCTCGAGGTGGCGGATGTAGCAGAGCGCCTCTGACAGGCCCCAGTTGATCATCATCGGGTTGAGGTCGTCCAAGCCCATCAGGCCGGGCACCGTCTCGAACGGCGTACGCGGCTCGCCGGCCAGGGCGGCGCGCACCCGCCCCATCCGCTCCGCGACCTGCCGGCGGTTGCCTTCGACGTGCGCGCGCACGTCGCGGAAGGGGCGGCCGTGGCCGGAGAGGCAGAGCCGCGCGTCGAGGGCGTCGACCACCTCGAGGCTGTTCAGGAACTCGCCGGCGGGGTCCGGCGTGTAGCCGTAGTCGTAGTAGAGGGAGACCCGGCCGAGCAGGTGGTCGCCCGAGAGCAGCAGGCCGCTCTCCGGCTCGTGAAGCACGACGTGGGAGGGGGCGTGACCGGGCGTCTCGTGCACTCCGAAGACACCCACGTCGGTCTCCACCTCCACGCCGGGCACCAGGTCCCGGTCGGGGAGCACGACTCGCTCGATGCCCATCCCCTGCCCGCGGCGCGCCTCGCGGTACTGGTCGAGCGCGGCCCGCGGCACGCCGCTGTGCAGCGCCACCTCGATCCGCCGCTCGAGCATGCGGTCGGGATCGGCGGCCGCGCGCGTGGTGTGGGCGTGCTCGGGGTGCATCCACAGCTCGCACCCGGCGGCGTCCACGATCGGGCCGGCCAGCCCGTAATGGTCGGCGTGGGCGTGCGTGCACACGAGCAGGCGCACGTGCTCGAGCCGGAGGTGCGCCTGGTCGAGTGCCCGCTCGAGCTGCCCGAGCGCCCCCGGACCCGCCAGGCCGGTGTCCACCAGCACCACGCCGCTTCCGGCCGCGATCGCGTAGGCGTTCACATGCGGCACGACCGGCCACGGAAGCGGCAGTCGCAGGCGCCACACGCCCGGAAGAATCCGGTCGGCGCGGGCCAATTCTCGCTTGCGCCGGCCGTCGGGCATGGACGGATCCTGCCATGGCGCTACGGTGCGGCCCGCATGGGTAGAAGGCAGAGACGCCGCCAGGGCTCCGACGCCCCCGCGAGCACGCGCGACTACGTCGATGCCGAGGGCAACGTGCTGGCCCTGCGCGAGCAGCTGTCGCCGGGCACGCTGCGGGAGCTGCGCGCGCTGGCCGACCGGCCCGCCGCCAGCGCCGAGGACCGCTGGCAGCGGCGCGCCGAGCTGATGTTCGAGCGGCTGGCGGTGAGCTGGACGATCGCCGGGCTGCCGCTCACCGGCCAGCGCGAGCTGCTCGGCCGCTACCGGCTTGCCGACGAGGCGACGCGCCAATGGGTGCGCGGAACCCTCGACGAGCACGTGCGCGAGCACCTTCCCGAGGCAGTGGCGTGAGCGTGCCGCCCACGCCCCGGGAGGAGCCCGGCGAGCAGCGAGCCGACCGCTCGCGGCCGCCCTCGCCGGGACGCGCGGGTGAGATCAGGCACGCCCTGAAGGCCGGGCACTACGAGGTCTCGCCGCGGCTGGTGGCCGAGGCGATGCTCAGGTCCGGTGCGCTCTGGGTGCCGAATCGACCAGCACGCCGGGATTGAGGATGCCGGCTGGGTCGAGGGCGGCCTTCGCGGCCACCAGTGCGGCGGCGAAGGGCTCGGGCCGCTGACGGTCGTACCACGGCCGGTGGTCGCGCCCGACGGCGTGGTGATGGGTGATGGTCCCGCCGGCCGAGAGGATGGCCTCGGAGGCCGCCTCCTTGACGATCGCCCACTGCTCGAGCTCCGCGCCGCGGCGGGCCGGGGCCAGCACCGTGAAGTAGGGCGCCGCGCCGTCGGGGTAGGCGTGGGTGAAGCGGCAGCTCACGCGGCCCGAGCCGCAGGCCTCGGCCACGGCGGCCTCCGCGCGCTCGCGCACGGCGGCGACGAAGTCCTCGAGGCGGTCCCAGGTGATAGCCGTCTCGAAGGTCTCCGACAGGACCCCGGCGGCCACCATCGTGTCGCGCACATAGGGCGCCTGGACGAAGGCGCTCCGCCAGGCGCCCACCGAGCCTCCGCCGTTCGCTGAGCCCGAGTCGCCGGGTCCGCTCGTGCGCGGGGGGCCGGGCCAGGTGCCGCCGTGATCGGCGCAGCACTCGAGCGCGCGGGCCATCGCCGCGTCGACGGGGTGGTCGGCGGACTCGAATCCGAGCACCAACAGCGAGATCCCCCTCGGGGCGGCGCCCGTGAGCGCGCCCTCGGCCGCGTCGAGCAGGCGGCAGTTGGCCGGCCACAGGCCGGACTGCGCCAGGGCGCGCACCGCACGGGCGCCCTCTTCGAAGCTCGCGAAGTGGACGCCGGCGGAGGCCTTCCAGCGCGGACGGGCCTGCACCCGTACCCACGCCTCGGTGATCACGCCGAGCGCGCCCTCCGACCCGATCAGCATCCGGTCGGGGCTCGGCCCCGCCCCCGAGCCCGGAAGGCGCCGGCTCTCCCATACCCCGCGCGGGCTGAGCGCCCGCACCGATTCCACGAGGTCGTCGATGTGGGTGTTGAGGGTGGCGAAGTGGCCGCCGGCGCGTGTGGCGATCCAGCCCCCGAGCGTCGAGTACTCGAAGGACTGCGGGAAGTGGCGCAGGGTGAGCCCGTGCTCGCGCAGCTGGCCTTCGAGCCCCGGGCCGGTGGCGCCGCCCTGGATGCGCGCCGCGCGCGAGACGGAGTCCACCTCGAGCACCTGGTCGAGGCCCTTGAGGTCGATGGTCACGACGCCCGCGTACTCCTCGCCCACCACCGGCTCGACGCCGCCCACGACGCTCGTGCCGCCGCCGAAGGGGATGGCCGCCGCGCCGGCGTCCGCGCACCAATCCAGCAGGGCCGCGACCTCGTCCTCGCTGCGCGGGTGCGCGACGACGTCGGGCGGATGGTCGAAGCGGCCACGGAAGGCGCGCACGACGTCGCGATAGGACTTGCCGTAGGCGTGCAGGGTGCGGTCGTAGAGCGTCTGCGAGCAGATCTCGCGGAGCGCCGGCGGCGGCTCGAGGCGCGGAGGCGCGAGCTCGACCTCGGTGAGCTCGACCGGACGCTCGACCTCCGCCGGCTCGAACCCCAGGTGGGCGCGGATGGCCGCCCCGCCCGCCTCGACGTCCCCGGGCGCGGGCTGCTGGTCCTCGTAGCCCCAGCCCCAGAACTTCAGCCGGCGCTCTGCGGTGGCGCTCATGCGCCGGATTCTCTCAGGGCCACGTGCCTCCGGCCCTTCACCCGTGCCCGCGCGAGAGACCGGCGGGCGCTCGCCGGCCGCTACGGTTGGGAGCGGTGTGCCGGGAAGACGGGTCGGCGTGGCTTTGCCGACCCTCTTCCCCTCAGGAGCTCAACCGTGGAGCAACCGCCCAACGGCCCCCGCCTCTTTGCCCAAGCCAGCAGCCGCGAAGCGGCTCGCCTGGCCGATGTGCTGCGCCGCGAGACGGTCGGCGGCGTGCTGCTGGCGCTCGCCGCGCTCGTGGCGCTCGTGTGGATCAACTCCCCGCTGGGCGACGCCTACACGGGCCTGCGTGACACGACGGTCGGTCCGGCGGCGCTGAACCTCGACCTGACCCTCGGCACCTGGGCCGCGGACGGGCTGCTTGCGATCTTCTTCTTCGTCGCGGGGCTGGAGCTGAAGCGCGAGCTGGTCGCCGGTGACCTTCGCGACCCGGCGCGGGCGGCGCTTCCCATCGCCGCCGCCGTTGGCGGCATAGCGGTCCCCGCGGCGCTCTACCTCGCCATCAACGCCGTCGGCGACGGCGACCTCAGTGGCTGGGCGATTCCCGCCGCCACCGACATCGCGTTCGCGCTCGCGGTGCTGGCGATCGTCGCCACCAGCCTGCCGACCGCGCTGCGCACCTTCCTGCTGACCCTGGCCGTCGTCGACGACCTGCTGGCAATCACCATCATCGCGCTGTTCTACACCGACACCCTGGAGGTGTGGGCCCTGGCCGCCGCGCTGGTGCCGCTGTCGGTCTTCGCCGCGCTCGTCCAGCGTCGCGTGCGCTCCTGGTGGCTGCTGCTTCCCCTGGCGGCGTGCACCTGGGCGCTGGTGCACGAGTCCGGCGTACACGCCACCGTCGCCGGCGTCCTGCTTGCCTTCGCGGTACCGGTCGTGCGCAGCGATCAGGCGGGTGGCCGCGACGCCGGTCCCGGACTGGCTGAGCACTTCGAGCACCGGCTGCGACCGGTCTCCGCGGCCGTGGCGGTGCCCATCTTCGCGCTGCTGTCCGCCGGAGTGGCCGTCGACGGGGTGAGCGGCCTGGCGGATGCACTGAGCGACCCGGTCGCGCTCGGCGTCGTCGCAGGCCTCGTCGCCGGCAAGACGATCGGGATCATGGGCTCCGCGGCGCTGGTGGCTCGCGCCACACACGCACGGCTCGACGACGACCTGAGCTGGTGGGACGTCCTGGGGCTCTCGCTGCTGGCCGGCGTCGGGTTCACGGTGTCGTTGCTGATCGGCGAGCTGGCCTTCGGCGCCGGAACCGAACGCGACGACAACGTCAAGGTGGGCATCCTCGTGGGCTCGCTGCTGGCCATCGGTCTCGCCACCATCGTGCTGCGAGCCCGCAACCGCGTCTACCGACGGCTCCAACCCGGGCCGCCTCAGGGCAGCCGGGCGTGACGGCACCGGCCCACCCGACCGGGGAGGGTCGGTATGGTCCCTTGCCGATGTCCACACGGACAACCGTGCAGATCACGATGCCCCAGATGGGTGAGTCGGTGACCGAGGGAACGGTGCTCGAGTGGACGAAGGCCGTCGGCGACGCGGTCGAGCTCGACGAGACGCTGCTCGAGGTCTCGACCGACAAGGTCGATGCCGAGGTGCCCTCCCCCGCGGACGGAGTGCTCACGAAGATCCTCGTGGAGCCCGACGAGACGGTGCCGGTGGGCACCGTGCTCGGAGAGATCGAGGTCGGTGGCGAGCCCGACGCGCCGAGTGGCGACGGAGAGGCCTCCGGCGACGGGGCCGAGAGTCTGGACTCCGCGGTCATGGGCAACGGCGCGCCACCGGCCGGCGGCGGCAACGGCGCGTCTGATGAGAGCTCGGCGGTGGGCCGGATCGTCGAGGTGGCCTTCCCGCAGATGGGGGAGTCGGTCACCGAGGGCACGGTCCTCGAGTGGCACAAGGCCGTGGGCGACTCCATCGCGGTCGACGAGACGATCGTCGAGGTCTCGACCGACAAGGTGGACACCGAGGTGCCCTCCCCGGTGGCGGGCACCATCGCCGAGATCCTCGTCGAGCCCGACGAGACGGTGGCGGTCGGGGCGGTGCTCTGCCGCATCGCCGTGGGCGCGGCCGGCAAGCCCAACGGCGGACCGGCGGCGACCTCCGGGACGACGGGTGCCGCCGCGGCGCCGCCCACGGACCCGGCGCCCGCGCCGGTCGAGGGCCGGGCGGCGGCCCGCCGGCACAGCCCACGCCGGGAAGCGGCAACGGCGGCGCGAACGCCACGCCCGTGGCCGCTCGCATGGCCGGCGCGCGCACGGCATCGACCTCGACGGCGTGCCGGGCAGCGGCCCGCGCGGCCGCGTGACGAAGAACGACGTCCAGGCCGCCGTCGAAGGAAACGGCCAGGGCGCCCCGGCGCCGCCCACCACGGGCAACGGCAGCAGCACCAAGCCCATCCGCGGCCCCGCCGCGATGCTCGCGAAGTTCATGAACGACAGCCGGTCGATCCCGACCGCCACGAGCTTCCGCACCATCACCGTGGACCTCCTGGACAGCCACCGCAGGGAGCTGAAGGCCGCGGGCCGGAAGCTGTCGTTCACCCACCTGATCGCCTGGGCGATCGTGCAGGCCGCCCGCGACATGCCGGTCATGGCCCACAGCTACGCGGAGATAGAGGGGGTACCGCAGCGGGTGGACCCCGGTGGCGTGAGCCTGGGCCTCGCCGTCGACGTCGAGCGCAAGGACGGCACCCGCTCGCTCGTCGTGCCCGTGCTCGCGACGCACATCCTCCTCGACTTCCCGGCGTTCGTCGCCCGCTACGACGAGCTGGTGGCCGGCGCGCGCGACAACACGCTCGCGCCCGAGGCCTACGGCGGTGCGAACATGACGCTCACGAACCCGGGCGGGATCGGCACCGTGGCCTCGGTGCCGCGGCTCATGCCGGGTCAGGGCACGATCGTGGCCACGGGCGCCATCGCCTACCCGCCGGGGCTAGCCGAGGTGAGCGCGGCGACGCTGCAGGACCTCGGCGTGTCCAAGGTGATGACGATGACGAGCACCTACGACCATCGGGTGATCCAGGGGGCGGAGTCCGGGGCCTTCCTGCGCCGGGTCGATCAGCTCCTCCAGGGCCAGGACTCCTTCTACGAGGAGGTCCTACGCGCCCTGGGCGTGGACACCGCCGCCGCGCCGGACACCGCGACACACGACGGCGCCGGCGCGGTGACCGCCGCCGAGCCCACGGCATCCCCATCGAGCCCGCTCTCACCGGAGCCCCCGACGAAGCGCTGCTCCAGGCAGTGCAGGCCGCGACCTCGCTCGTGAAGGCGCACCGCATGCACGGCCACCTGGCCGCGCGCCTCGACCCGCTGGGGTCCGAGCCGCCTGGCGACCCGGCGCTCGACCCCGCGTCGCTGCAGCTCACCCCCGAGCTGATGCGGGCGATACCGGCGGCCGTGCTGCGCATGGCCGTCCCCGGCGAGACGTTCGCCGACGCCCTCCCCCACCTGCAGGAGACCTACTGCGGCACGATCGCCTACGAGATCGAGCACATCTCCGACCACGAGCAGCGCGTGTGGCTGCGTCAGGCGATCGAGTCCGGCCACTTCCGGCTGCCGCTGCCGGCGGACGACCGGCGGCGGCTGCTGGCGCGGCTCTCGAGGTCGAGGCCCTGGAGAGCTACCTGCACAAGGCGTTCCTCGGCAAGAAGCAGTTCTCGATCGAGGGGCTCGACGTGGTGGTGCCGATGCTCGACGAGGCGCTCGAGCTGGCCTGTCCGAGGAGGGCGCCCGCGAGGTCGTGATCGGCATGGCGCACCGCGGCCGGCTGAACGTGCTGGCCCACACGGTGGGGCAGCCCTACGAGGACATCCTGGCGGAGTTCGAGGCCGAGCAGAACTCGGAGGTGACCACCGCCCAGCCCGAGGGCGGCACCGGCGACGTGAAGTACCACCACGGTGCGTCCGGCACCTACCGGACAACGAGCGGCAAGGGCATCACGGTCACGCTCGCGGCCAACCCGAGTCACCTCGAGTACGTGGACCCGGTGATCGAGGGCCGCGCCCGCGCCGACCAGTCGAGCCGCCGCGGTCGCCAGCTGCACCACGATCCGTCCTCGTGCTGCCCGTGCTGCTACACGGCGACGCCGCCTTCCCCGGCCAGGGTGTGGTGGCCGAGACGCTCAACCTCCAGGGATCGACGGCTACAGCACGGGCGGCACCGTGCACCTGATCACCAACAACCAGCTGGGCTTCACCACCGAGCCGTCCGAGGCGCGGTCCACTCGCTACGCCTCGGACCTCGCCAAGGGCTTCGACATCCCGATCATCCACGTGAACGCCGACGACGTCGAGGCCTGCATCGCCGCCATCCGGCTGGCGGTGGCCTTCCGGGACCGCTTCCACCGCGATGCGCTGATCGACGTGATCGGCTACCGGCGCTTCGGCCACAACGAGACCGACGAGCCGGCCTACACCCAGCCGGTCATGTACGAGCGGATCAAGGAGCACCCGCCGGTGCGCAGGCTCTACGCCGACGAGCTGGTGGAGCGGGCGCTGATAGCTCCGGAGGAGGCCGAGGAGATGGCCGCCATCCGCTACGGCCGCCTCGCCGACGCCCACGCCCGTCTGAAGGCCACCATGGCCAAGGACGTCGACGAGGAGGACGACGAGGGTCCCGACCGCACGCCGAGCCGCGAGCCCAAGACGGCTCTCCCGGCCGAGACGCTGCGCTCGCTCAACGAGCAGCTCTACCAGGTGCCCGAGGGCTTCCACGTGCACCGCAAGCTCGCCCCGCAGCTCGAGCGCCGGCGCAAGGCCCTCGCCGAGGGAGGCCTGGTGGACTGGGCGCACGCCGAGGCGCTGGCCCTGGGCTCACTCCTGCTGCAGAAGGTGCCCGTCCGCCTCACCGGCCAGGACACCGAGCGTGGGACGTTCAGCCAGCGGCACATGGTGCTCCACGACACCGAGACCGGTGAGAAGTACACGCCCATCACCAACCTCTCGAAGGCCGGTGCGCCGCTCGAGCTGCACAACAGCCCGCTCTCCGAGGCGGCGTGCCTCGGCTTCGAGTACGGCTACAGCGTGCACGCCCCCGAGGCGCTCGTGCTCTGGGAGGCGCAGTTCGGCGACTTCGCCAACAGCGGCCAGGTGATCATCGACCAGTTCCTGGTCTCGGGCCTCGCGAAGTGGGGCCAGACCACCCGCCTAACCATGCTGCTGCCCCACGGTTACGAGGGGTCCGGGCCCGAGCATTCGAGCGCCCGGCTCGAGCGCTTCATGCAGCTCGGCTCCGAAGGCAACATCCGGATCGCCTACTGCACGACGCCCGCCCAGTACTTCCACCTGCTGCGCCGCCAGGCGCTCGTGGAGAAGCGCCGGCCGCTCGTGGTGATGACCCCGAAGAGCCTGCTGCGCCTTCCGGCCGCCGCCTCCACGGTGGACGAGCTCACGAGCGGCAGCTTCCAGTTCGTGATGGACGACCCCACGCTGCCCGGGCCGCGCGAGGAGGTCACCCGCCTGATCCTCTGCTCCGGCAAGGTCTACTACGACCTGGTGGGCCACGAGGCACGCGAGACGATGGGCCACGTGGCGGTGTGCCGGGTCGAGCTCCTCTACCCATTCGCCGAGAACGAGCTGCGCGAGCTGATGGCGAGCTACCCGTCGCTCGAGACCGTGGTCTGGGCCCAGGAGGAGCCCCAGAACATGGGCGCCCGCTCGGTGATGGAGGCGCGCATCGCCTGGATCCTGCCCGACCGCGTGGGCTACGAGTACGTGGGGCGGCCACTGCGCGCCGCACCCAGCGAGGGCTATCCGGCCGCGCACCTCGCGCAGCAGAGCTGGATCGTGCGCAGGGCGCTTGGCGTGCCGGAGCCGGCGAGGGAAGAGCCGGCCGAGAGCGTCGAGGCCACGGCCACGACGGATCCCGCGGGCGACTAGGGCGCCCGCGGCTTCCTTGCTAGCGCTTGTCGCGCTGGGCGTCCGCCAGGGCGTCGCTCAGGCGCTCGGAGCCCATGCGGCGGTTGAAGGCGGCGATCGCCGTCGGGGCCACGCCCGCCACCCAGCCGCCCACCCGCAGCGGTAGCGGCGCGACGTCGATCTCCGCCCGCCCCGTCTCGATCCCCCGGACCACCGCCTCGGCCACCTGCTCGGGCGTACGCGTGCCCACGCCCGGAGGAAGGCTGAGCCCCCCGTCGGCCCACATGCCGGCGTCGCTGATGAAGCCCGGGAACACCGTGGTCACGCCCACGCCGCTCGCGCGCAGGTCCTCCCGGAGCCCGAAGGCGAAGCCGCGCATGCCGAACTTGGTGGCGGCGTACACGGAGCTGCCCCCGGTGGCCACCTTCCCGTTCAGCGAGGAGATGAAGACGAGGTGGCCGGTCCCGCGCTCGACCATCCCGGGAGCAAGGGCGCGGGTGAGGGCCATCGGCGCACGCAGGTTCACGTCGAGCGCCCGGTCGATCTGCTCGGGCTCGAGGTCGAGGAAGCGGCCGCTCCCCGGAAGGGCCGCGTTGGCCACCAGCACGTCGATCGCCCCGGCGCCCTCCACCAGGTTCGGCACGCCCGTCTCCTCGGACAGATCGGCCAGCACCACCTCGGCCCGCTCGCCCAGGCGCGAGCGCAGCGCCTCGAGCCCCTCGGCGTTCCGCCCGCTGAGCACGAGCACGGCGCCGCGCCGGTGCAGGGCGAGGGCGATGGCGCGGCCGATGCCTCCGGCGGCGCCGGTGAGGAGAACCCTGCGGCCGTCGACATTCACGGCGCGCAGGCTAGCGCCGGGCAGCGGGGATGCGCTTCAACGGCTCGTCGACGTGCCGGCGAGCACCGGGGCCGTGGCGCCTACCTCCGGGACGGGGGGCATCGGAGCGGCGCCCGTGCCCTGCCGCAGCGCGCGCACGGCATCGACCGTGAAGACGGCGAGCGCCACCCAGACGAGCGCGAAGCCCGCGAGGCGCGTCAGCGGCATGCTCTCGTGATACACGAGCACCCCGATGAGGAACTGCAAGATCGGGGCGATGTACTGGAGGAGGCCGAGGGTGGCGAGCGGGACGCGGATAGCGGCGGCGCCGAAGAGCATCAGGGGCACGGCGGTGGTGATGCCGGCACCCAGCAGCAGCGCCACGTGGCCCGCGCCCTCGGTGGTGAACGTGCCGCGGCCATCGCCACTCAACCACATGAGGTAGGCGACCGCGGGGATGATCAGGAACGCGGTCTCGACCGCCAGGCTCTGCGTTCCGTCGACACCCGCGCGCTTCTTGATCAGCCCGTACGAGCCGAACGAGAGGGCGAGCGTGAGCGCGATCCACGGCGGCCGGCCGTAATCGACGGTCAGCACCACCACGGCGACGGCCGCGATTGCCACCGCGAGCCGCTGATTTCGGCGCAGGCGCTCGTGCAGCACACCGACGGCGAGCCCGACCGTCACCAGCGGGTTGATGAAGTACCCGAGCGACGTCTCCACGACGTGTCCGCTGTTCACGCCGTAGATGAACGTGCCCCAGTTGACCGTGATCAGCCCGGATGCCAGCAGGAGGAGGAGGGCGCGGCGGCGCCCGAGTGCGGCGATCCACCTGAAGCCGACGGAGCCCGCCAGCACGATCCCGAGGAACACCAGCGACCACGTGACACGATGGGCCAGGATCTCGACCGGCGCGGCCGGCTCGAGCAGGGGCCAGTAGAGCGGGAACAGCCCCCAGAGCAGGTAGGCGGCCACCCCGGCCACGAACCCTGATCGGAGACCGGACACCGAAGGAACGTAGCGGCCGCCGCGCGCTCGCTAGCCTCACCGGCCGCTCGCAACCGACGAAACGAAGGAGAACCGATATGAGCACTCTCGGCGACAAGGCCCGTAAGTTGATGGACGTGGTGCAGGCGGACGGCACCGTGACCAGTGCGCTGGCCACCGAGGACGCCCTCCCCATCAAGGACTACGACAAGCTGACCGCGGAGGAGATCGTCGGCAGGCTCAGGAGCTTCTCCCAGGCCGAGCTGCGAACGATCGACGCCTACGAGCGCAAGAACCAGAACCGGACGACGATCACCGACCGGGTCGCGGCCCTGAGCACGGTGGAGCCCTGGCAGGGGTACGACGACTCGGGCGTCGGCGCGATCAAGGAGGCCCTCGGCGCCGCCGACGTGGAGATGGCCCGCGCCGCGCGCGCCTACGAGCGCGACCACAAGGACCGGACGGGCGTGATCGAGGCCGCCGACCGTCGCATCGAGACCGGCTGAGCGACGTCCGCGGGGCGCTTCAGGTCCGCGCGGTATCCTTGCTCTAGCAACGATGCCCTCGCCCTCCACATCCAACGTCGCCTCCGCCTGCCCGCACGTCATCGGCGAGGAGAGGCTCGCGCGCTTTTCGGAGCTCGAGACCGAGGTGTGGATCGGGCTGCTCGAGACGCACAAGCGGCTCACGCGGGCGCTCAACGCCGAGCTCGAGGCAGAGCACGGCCTCACCCTGAGTGCGGTCGAGCTGCTCGGCCGCCTCTCAGCGGCGGAGAACCAGGTGCTGCGGCTCACGGACCTCGCCGAGCGCACGGGGCTGAGCCTCAGCCGCGTCTCGCGCATCGTCGACACTCTCGAGGCCCGCGGCCTCGTCGAGCGCCGGCTCTGCCCCAACGACGGGCGGGCGCGCAACGCCGGCCTGACCAAGGCCGGCGCCGAGGTGCTCGAGGCGGCACAGGCCACCCACTTCGCGGGTGTTCAGGAGAAGTTCTTCGCGCAGCTCGAGCCAAGCGAGCTCGCCGCGCTCGCGGCGGTGTTCGGGCGCCTCGTGCCCGGGGCGGCCACGAGCTGCACGTAGTCCTCGGGCCGCCCATCGGCGGCCCGCCGAGGGTGTCCTTGCCTCCGCAAGCACTTATCGCTATAGTTGCGCTAGCAAGCTTGCTAAGGCAAGTACCCACTAGCGAAGGAGCCACATGAGCACTGCCACCCCCACCCCCACCCTCGTACCCACCGGGACCTGGGCCGCCGACCCCGCACACTCCAAGGCAGGCTTCGCCGTCAAGCACATGGGCATCGCCACCGTGCGCGGAGAGTTCAAGGACTTCGAGGGCGCGCTCGAGATCGGAGACGACATCTCCACCGCCACGGTGCACGGCACGTTGAAGGTCGCCTCCGTCTACACCGGCGACGACAAGCGCGACGGGCACCTGCGCTCGCCCGACTTCTTCGACGCCGAGACCTACCCCGAGATGACCTTCAGCTCGACGAAGGTCGAGGCCGTCGACGACGTGACCTTTCGCGTCACCGGCGATCTGACCCTCCACGGCGTCACCAGGGAGCTCGTCTTTCACGCCGAGGTCCAGGGCACCGACGTGGACCCCTGGGGCAACGAGCGCGTGGGCCTCGAGATCACGGGCAAGCTCTCCCGCGGCGACTACGGCATGTCCTTCAACCAGGCGCTGGGCAGCGGAAACATGCTCGTCGCCGACAAGGTGAACATCGCCTTCGACATCTCGGCGGTCAAGCAGGCGTAGTTCCGCTGCTGAAGCAGTGAACCGGCGGCGTGCCAGTCGCGCCGCCGGTTCCAGCGGTCCTCCAAAGGAGCCGAGCCCGGCGTCGGAGCCCCAGAGGCGCTGGCGGTTGCCGAGCGAAAACCAAGCATGCCGGCGGACGCAGGGAGCGACGCGTGCGCCAGCACGCGAGCGACCGAGGACTCCGGCAGGCGCCGGTTTGCAGCCGACAACGCGACGAAGGCTCCTCGCGTTTTCAGGAGCGAAAGGCGAGGACGCAGGCATCCGACGCCTTGCAGCCCTGAAACGCGAGCGACCGGACTCGAACCGGCGACCTCCGGCGTGACAGGCCGGCGTTCTAACCAACTGAACTACGCCCGCGGGCGCGACCGAGGGTAGCGAACGCTCCTCAGTGATCGCCGTGCGTGGGCGCCGGGCCATCGGGCCCACCCCCGCGGCGGCGGTCGCGCACCTGAGCGATCACGAGCCACGCCAGAAAGCCCAGCAGCGGGACCCCGAACACGATCGACTCGATCCAGTCCGCGGCGTGGGCGATCAGGGGCATGTCGTCATCTTCTCAGTCTGTTCACACGTTCGGCCTCGCGTTCGGGCAGGATGCGCCTCGACGGGATTCCCTCCTCGTCAGCACCGTGGCTCCGGCGCGCCCCCCGCCCGGAGCCACGCGTCTTTGGAGAGCCGGGTCCGGGCCGCGACCGGCGCACGCGGGCTCAGACGTCGGCCGCGGCCCGCTCGAGCGCACGCGCCATCAGCTCCGCGTGCACGCCGCGCTCTCCGCCCGTGTTTCGCTTCCAGCCGCCGTCGGGCTGCAGGTCCCACGAGAAGGTGTCATCGGCGAAGCAGCGCTCGAGCGTGTCCTCGAGCTCGGCGCGCGCGGCGTCGTCGTCGACCGGCACGATCATCTCCACCCGCGTGTCGAGATTGCGGTGCATGAGGTCCGCGGAGCCGATGAAGTAGCTCCGCTCCTCCCCCCGCTGGAAGCCGTAGATCCGGGAGTGCTCGAGGAAGCGGCCCACCACCGACACCACGCGGATGTTGTCGCTCACGCCGCGCACGCCGGCCCGCAGGCAGCAGATGCCGCGCACGTTGAGGTCCACGGGCACGCCGGCCTGTGACGCCTCGTACAGCGCCTCGATCGAGCGCCGGTCCACCAGCGAGTTCAGCTTCATCACGATCCTCGCGGGCTTGCCGGCCTGATGGGCCTCCACAGTCCTGCTGATCTGCTCGAGCACGCCGTTGCGCATGCCCGACGGCGCCACGAACACCCGGCGCATCTCGACCGGCCGCGCGTACCCGGTCAGCGAGTTGAAGAGGTCGCCGACGTCGGCCGTGATCTCGGGGTCGGCCGTGAACAGGCCGAAGTCCTCGTACAGGCGGGCGGTCTTGTTGTTGTAGTTGCCGGTGCCCACGTGCACGTAGTGGCGCACCCCGGTGCCCTCGCGGCGCACCACGAGCATGGCCTTGGCGTGGGTCTTGAGGCCGGGCAGCCCGTGCACCACGTGCGCGCCCACCTCCTCGAGGACGCGGGCCCAGTGGATGTTGCGGCTCTCGTCGAAGCGTGCCTTCAGCTCCACGAGGCAGACGGCCTGCTTGCCGCGCTCGGCGGCCTCGATCAGCGAGGGCACGAGCGTCGAGTCGTCTGAGGTCCGGTACACGGTGAGCTTGATGGCCAGCACGTCGGGGTCGCGCACGGCCTGCTCGAGGAAGCGCTCCACGGTGGCGCTGAACGAGTGGTAGGGGTGGTGCACGAGGATGTCGCCCCGGCGCATCTCGGCGAACACGTCGGCGTCCTCTCCATCCCCGGTCTGGAACGCCGAGGGCGTGAGGGGGCTCCACGGCCGGTCGCGCAGCTCCGAGTAGCCGTCGATCCCGTGCACCTCCCAGAGGTCGGTCATGTCCACCAGGCCATCGATGTCGTAGACCTGCCGCTCCTCGACGTCGAGCCAGCGCACCAGCCGGGCGCGCAGGTCCGCGTCCATGTCGGATCCCACCTCGAGCCGCACCACCTCGCCGAAGCGCCGGCGGCGCAGTTCGTCCTCCACGGCGCGCACGAGGTCGTCGGCCTCGTCCGACACCGTGAAGTCGGCGTCACGGGTCACCCGGAACACCGAGTGACGCAGGATCTCCATTCCCGGGAAGAGCTTGTCGAGGTGACGGGCGATCACCTCCTCGAGCGGCACGAAGGTCCTGCCCTCCATGGGCACGAAGCGCGGGAGCACCTCCTTCGGCACCTTCACGCGCGCGAAGCTCTCCGCGTGGGACTCCGGGTCCCGCAGCCACACGGCCAGGCTCAGCGAGAGGTTCGAGATGTAGGGGAACGGACGCCCGGGACCCACGCCGAGCGGCGTGAGCACCGGGAAAATCTGCTCGTCGAAGCGCCGGTCGATGGCCTCGAGCTCCTGCGGCGTGCACTCGTCGCAGGTGACGATGCGTATGCCGCGCTCGACGAGCGCCGGGCGTACGACGTCCTCGAACTGGCGCGAGTGGCGCCCCGCCTGCTCGCGCACGCGCGCGACGAGCCGGTCAAGCACCTCCAGCGGCCTGAGGCCGTCCGGGCCGCGGGCGTCGATCCCGGCATCGATCTGGTCGTGGAGCCCCGCCACGCGCACCATGAAGAACTCGTCGAGGTTCGACTCGTAGATGGCCAGGAACTTGAGCCGCTCGAGGAGCGGCACGCCTTCGTCCTCGGCGAGCTGCAGCACGCGGTCGTTGAAGTCGAGCCAGGACAGCTCGCGGTTGGTGTACAGGTCGGACGAGCCCAGCGGCGGCCGCTCGGGCTCCCGGCTGGAGCGTGCCGGCGGGACGTCGCGCCGGACAGCTGGCCCCGCGGGCTGCGCCTCGGTGGCCTCGACCGCCTCGGCGGCGGACACGGAGCGCGTCATGCCGGCGCCCGCTCGACGGGAGCGGAGGAGCTCACCGGGCCGGCCCCGTTCGCGCCCACCCGGGGGGCCTCTCCTGCCACAGCCTCCGCCAGGCCGCGCTCAAGACGCTCGCGAAAGCGGCGCCGGTGCAGGCGGTCCCACTCGGCGATGAAGGTGGCGTACAGGACATCGCGGCGTGCAGTCAGATAGATGGCGAGGGCCTCCAGCCCGCGGTAGCGCCCGAGGTTCGGCGCCTTGCGGACGGCCTCGGGCTCGAGGTCCTTCGTCCGCGAGGCCGCCGAGGCACGGACGGACGCGGCGTCCTGCGCACGGAGCAGCTCGATCTCCGCGCGCACGCGCGGCACCATCACGTCGCAGTCGTGGATGTCGCCGAGCAGCCCCTGCAACCCCTTCGCCTCCTTGGTGCCGAGCCGCGCGACCGGCCCGAGCGCGGGCTCGGTGAGCTCGAGGATGTAGCGCAGCCGCTTGGCGGCGATGCGCAGGGCGTGCAGCTCCTCCACCGCCTGCGGATCCCGCACCGCGGGATCGAAGGAGAAGAGCTCGTCGAGGCGCACAAGCACGATGCGCCGCGCGTTCTCGGCCAGGCCGCCGTCGCAGTCGAGGCCCTTGACCCGGCGAGCCTTCACGCCGTCACCCCGCGCGCCTCACTGCGGCACCCGGGCGGTGGCGGCCAGGGCCAGCAGGCGCACCTCGAGGCCCGAGGCGTCGACATGCTCGAGGGCGTCGGAGAGCAGCAGGTTTCCCTCCGACTGCTGCTGCCGGTACTCGCCCACCATGTGGCGCACGCCGGCGCGGTCGCTCGGGGCGAACGCCGCCGACACCCGCTCGAGGGCCTCGGTGGCAACGTCGGGATCACGCCGGGCGCCCAGAGCGTCGGCGAGGGCCTTGACGTCCCTCAGCGCGCGCCGGTACTCGCGCTTCGGAAAGCAGGGTGCGAAGACCTCCAGCACCGCGCGCAGGCGACGGCTGGCCACGCGCATGTCGTGCACGCGCTCGATGTCACCCATGTCCATGACGCCCTCGCGGTGGGCGAACAGCTCGGCGGTGCGCACCTCGACGGCGCGGGCCGCGCCCTCCCGGAAGGTCAGGGAGGCGTCGAAGCCCTCGATTGTCCGTGCGCTCGCCACCCGGCCTGAGGCTAGCGCGCCAGGAGATCGAGGATCACGCCCTCGCGAAGGCCGCCGCGACCGATCTTCAGCGGGAGCTCGAGCCGGTCGGAGACCTCCTCGAGGACGAGCATGCCCGCCGGCAGCAGCCGCACCCGCTCCGGCTCGAGCTCGAAGCGGCGGGCCACCTCGTCGATCGGCGTCGTGGACAGGATCCGAATCGAGCGCTCGAGCGTCTCGTGCTCGAGCTCTCCGCCCACCAGCCGGCGCAGGGAGGTGGCGCTACCGCCGACCGCCACCGCGCTCTGCACCGGTGGCACGGCCAGGCCCTCGAACGTTCCCCCGACGTGCTGGCGGACGGACTTCAGCTCCTGCTCGGAGGGAGGGTCGGAGCGCAGGTAGCTGTCGGCCAGGAAGCCCGAGCCGATCCGAAACGACGCCGACCAGGTGGCGCCTCCGGCCACGGTGCCCACGGCGATCTCGGTGGAGCCGCCGCCCACGTCCACCACCGCCACCGACCCCTCCACCGGTGCGCCGAGGGTCTTCGTGGCGCCAACGAACGCCAGCCGCGCCTCCTCCTCGTCGGAGAGCACCTGCATGGGCAGGCCGGTCTCCTTCTCCACCGCGGCCACCAGCTTGGCCCCGTTCTTCGCCTGCCGGATCGCGGCGGTTCCCACCACCGCGATCTTCTTCACGCCCAGGTCGCGGGCGTGGCGCACCTGCGTGCACACCACCTCGGCGGTCTCCGCGATCTTGGGCGAGGGGATCTTGCCCCCGCCCGCGAGGCCGCGTCCGATGCGCGTGAACACCCTCTGGCTCATCAGCTCGCGCAGGCGACCGTCCTCGACGTCAGCCACGAGCAGCCGGGTGGTGTTGCTGCCGACGTCTATGCAGGCGTAGGCCAACTAGGCGGGGAACAACTTAGTCCGAGGACATGGCGGCCAGCTCGGCGGGGCGGAGGAGCGCCACAAGCTCACCGCTGTCCACCCCGGCCAACCCGCCCTTCGGCATCCTCACCTGGGCCCCCGTCATGTCGTGGACGGCGAGGGAGAAGTCGGGATCGTGGCCCACCAGCAGCACCTCGCCGAGGCCCGCAGCGAGCTGCGCGGGGTCGATCGGGCCACCGGCGAGCGCCGGCTCCAGCTGGTAGTCCAGGCCGAGCGGCTCGCAGGCCAGCCGGGCGGTGTCGGCGGCCCGAAGCTTGGGGCTCGTGAAGCAGGTGTCGAGCTGCACGCCGAGGGCCTTCAGCGCCGCCCCCGCCGCGCGCGCCTGCCCCTCCCCCTGCGCGGTCAGCCTGCGCTCGGCGTCGGGCGAGCCGTCCTCGGCCTCACCGTGGCGCAGCAGCCAGATCATCGGGTCGGCACTGTAGAGGTTGGGGGCGGCTCGGCCGGAGCGCGGGGGCGAGGGGCGCCGCCCCAGCTGGTCAGGTCGTGGTCAGCTGCGGGGTACGAACGCGAGCGCCGTGCTGATCGGCCGGCCCTCGGGCAGGTCGATCCCGTGCTCGGCGCGCGGGCGGTTCACCAGGCGGCCGTCGCAGACGAGCGACGTCGAGCCGCCGCCGTCGAGGTTGATGGCGGTGTCGGCGCCCAGCGTGGCCATGAGCGAGGCGAGTTCCGCTAGCGTGAGCCCGGCGTCCTCGCTCGAGCGCCCGTCGCAGGCGACGGCCCAGGCGACCCCGTCGCGCACCCCGAGGGCGGCCCGCGGGTAGCGGCCGGCGGTGATGTCGGAGTCGAACTGGGTGTGGCCGCTCGAGAAGCCCTCGGGATCGACGCCGTCGGCGACGAGCGGCCGCCGGTCGCGGACCAAGAGCGGCCCGGCCTGTAGGAGGTCCCCGCGCGGCGCGGCCGCAAGCTCGTCGCGCGGGGTCAGCCGTACGCTCCCTCCTTCGACGTGGACGCAGGACCGGCGAGTGGCCCAGGAGCCCTCGAAGGGCACGTGGCGCCTCAGCACTCCGTGAGTGCGCAGCTCGCCAAGCGGCATGCCGCCCTGTGCGCGCACGAAGAATCCACCCACCACCGCGTCACGGGTGCCGGTGCGGCGGCACCACGAGGCGAGCGTCTCTGGCCGCGGCAGCACCACCACGCGCGGTTCGCAGGTCGCCAGCGCATAGGCGGCTATGTGCACGGTCGTGGCGGCGCCCTCGGCGAGCCGCACGCGCAGCCCCAGGGCGGTCTCGCCGGAACGGGGAGCGTCCCTGCCTACGTCGATGACCGAGACGGCCATGAAGGCAAGGATCGGCTGGCGGGCCGGCCGCCTTGTGACCGGACGGTGAAGGCCGCGTTACCGTGGGGTTAACGCAAATTGCGGCTTTTTCGGCGCTTTCACATGTCCTTCACCCGCCGATGGCGCAGTTGGCTAGGGTCCCCCTCCGTGATGCGGCGCCGCGAGTTCATGCGCACCGGCCTCCTGGGCGCGGGCGCGTTGGCGCTCGGACCGGCCTTCTGGGAGGACGCCCTGGCCGCCGCCCCGGCAACACCCGGGCCGGGACCCTACGGCCCACTCCTGGCGCCCGACGCCAACGGGGTCATGCTTCCCGCCGGCTTCCGCTCGCGGATCATCGCGCGGGGGCAGACTCCGGTCGAGAACACGACCTACGTCTGGCACATCTTCTCGGACGGCCAGGCCACGTTCGCTACCGAGGACGGCGGCTACATCCTCGTCGCAAACTCGGAGGCCCCCGCCACGGCGGGCGGCGGCGCCTCGGCGATCCGCTTCGACAGGGACGCACGCATCCAGGACGCCTACCGCATCCTCGCCGACACGAACAACAACTGCTCCGGCGGTGGCACTCCCTGGGGCACCTGGCTCTCCTGCGAGGAGACCGATACGGGGCGCGTGTGGGAGTGCGATCCGGCCGGTAAGAAGCCCGCCGTCGTTCACCCCGCAATGGGCGTGTTCAGCCACGAGGCGGCGGCGGTCGATCCCGACGGCCGGCGGGTCTACCTCACCGAGGACAGCGGCGACGGCGGCTTCTACCGCTTCACGCCCACCGCGTACCCCGACCTGAGCGCGGGCCTGTTGGAGATTGCGGTGGCGGGTCCCGCAGGGGAGGTCACGAACGGCGGCAAGGTCACGTGGGTGCCCGTGCCCGATCCGTCGGCGGCCACCACGCCCACCCGGAAGCAGGTCGGGGCCGCGAGGTTCCGCCGCGGCGAGGGCATCTGGTTCGACAGCGGGATCGTGTACGTGGCCACCACCAGCGACGACCGCATCTACGGCTACCACGCCGCCACCGAGACCATCGAGCTGGTCTACGACGGCGAGGCCATCGCCGCAGCCGGTGGCCAGACGCCGCTCTCCGACGTCGACAACATCACGGTGTCCCGCCAGTCGGGTGACCTCTTCGTGTGCGAGGACAACGGCAACCCCGACCCGTTCGACATCGCGATCATCACGCCGGATCGCGAGGTGGCGCGCTTCCTCAAGCTGACCGGCCCCCAACACGGCATGGGGTCAGCGACATCCGAGACCGCCGGCGTGATCTTCGACCCGTCGGGCACGCGCATGTACTTCTCCTCGCAGCGCGGGTTCGGAGTGGGCGTGGTCTACGAGATCACGGGACCGTTCCGGCTGGAGCGCGCCGGCGGGCCGGCCCCCGGACCGCCGCCCCCATCGCTGCTGACCGACCTGCGGGCGCCCGCTTCCATCGCCATATCGTCGTTCCGGCGCCGTGGGCTGCCGGTGACCGTGGGCCTGTCGCGAGCGGCGCGCATCGGCCTCACGCTGAAGGCGGGCGGCGTGACGCTGGCCCGCGCCACCCGCGGCGGCGAGCAGGGGGAGGAGCGTTTCGCGCTCGAGCCAACCGCGGCTGGGCGACGGTACCTCTCTGGGCGGCGGCGGGTGTCGGCCCGGCTCGTGGCCACGGCCACCGCCGGGGCGCAGAGCTCCTCCGACGAGCTTCAGGTGGTCCTGCGAGGAGCCTCGAGCGGCCGTGGGAGCCCCGGCCGCGGGCCCCGTGGTCGTCCGAATGGCAGCCGGAACCAGCGGGTGCGCCAGGGCCGGCCCCGCAACCGCCGCCAGCAGCGCTTCTCCGGCCGCTGAGCCGCGGGAAGCCGCACCGTCCAGGCCGCCGTGACACGGGGGGGCGGACACGCCCGGGTGGCGGATGGTCGTTATCCAGATCTTCTCCACTGCGTCACCGGTCGTTCACCGGCCGCGGTACCGGTTCGCACCCGAGCCGGCGCCGCTCGTGGGCGCGCGGCCGTCCTCCGCCTGACCGACAGACGCTCGGTTTCTAGCCGCCGGGCATGCGTGCCCGCACGATGGCCGAGCCGGCCGAGGCGTGCACCCGGTGGGTCTCGCGAATCTCGATGTCCACGAAGCCCGCCGCCCTCAGCCGGCGCTCGTACTCGTCCGGTGTCATGGCGCCGGCGACGCAGCCGGTCCACGCCTGCATGTCCCGGCGCGTCTCCTCGTCCATGTCGGGATCGGCCACGACGTCGGTGATGCCGAGCCGCCCGCCCGGGCGCAGCACCCGCGCGGCTTCGCTGAGCACCGCCGCCTTGTCGGCCGAGAGGTTGATCACGCAGTTCGAGATCACGACGTCGACGGAGCCCTCCGGCAACGGGATGTCCTCGATCATCCCCTTGACGAACTCGACGTTGGTGGCCTCCGCCTCGCTCGCGTTCCGGCGCGCCAGCCCGAGCATCTCGTCGGTCATGTCCAGGCCGTACGCCTTCCCGGTCGGCCCGACGCGGCGGGCCGAGAGCAGCACGTCGATGCCGCCACCCGAGCCCAGGTCGAGGACCGTCTCGCCCGGCCGCAGCTCGGCCACCGCCGTCGGGTTGCCGCACCCCAGCGAGGCCAGCGCCGCGGCCTCCGGCACGTCGCCGCGCTCCTCCTCGTCGTACTGACCTGACCCGAACACCTCTCGCTCACCTTCGTCGAGGGCGCTCTCGCCGCAGCAGGATGAGCCCGGCGGCGAGCCGCAGCATCCTCAGCCTCGCCGGCCACCCTGCCGGCCGCCGCGGCGTAGCGCTCGCGCACCGCCTCCCGTATCTCGTCGGTCGCGGTCAGATCTTCAGCCATGCGGACAGCTCCTCCAGTGCATCGGGCTTGACGTAGTAGTAGGCCCACAGCCCCTGCCGCTCAGAGTCGACGATGCCGGCTCGGCGGAGAACCTTGAGGTGGTGGGACACGGTGGGCTGGCCCACGTCGAACAGCGGCGTGAGCTCGCACACGCAGACCCTCCCGGCGTGCCGGCG
Organism: Thermoleophilaceae bacterium; assembly: GCA_030446485.1. Classification (GTDB taxonomy): domain Bacteria; phylum Actinomycetota; class Thermoleophilia; order Solirubrobacterales; family Thermoleophilaceae; genus JAUJNF01. The sequence goes on from JAUJNF010000009.1 coordinate 29,042, forward strand.
AAGGACATCCACGAGCTGGAGCCGGATCGGATCGCTCAGCGCCTTGGCCACGTCGGACATCCGCTCGGCGTGCATCCGCTCGACGTCGGGGTACACGACCGGCTCGCAGCACGCATCGCCCGGCGCGCGCTTCTGCTTGGGAGACAGCTCGAGATCGACAGCCATCGATGCACTTATATCGATTGAAGTGACAGATGTCAATTGATAGCCTCGAGTCCCAGATGGCGATGAACGGCTCAGCCACCACTCTGGACCGGGTGGCCGTGATCACCGACGTGCACGCCAACCTGCCGGCTCTGACGGCCACCCTTGAGGCCATCGAGGAGATGGGGATCTCGAAGCTCTACTGCGGCGGCGACCTCGTGGGCTATGGCCCCCACCCCAACGTGGTGTGCCGGCTCATCGAGGATCGCCGCATCCCCACCATCTACGGCAACTACGACCACGCGATCGCCCGCGACCTCGAGGACTGCGGCTGCGCCTACGTGACCCAGCACGACCGAGAGCTCGGCCAGCAGTCGGTCGAGTGGACGCTCGCCAACACCGATCAACGCTCCAAGCGTTTCATGCACGGCCTGCCCTTCGACCTGCGCTTCGAGCTGGGCGAGAGGCGCGTCCGGCTCGTCCACGGCTCGCCGCGCAAGGTCAACGAGTACCTGTTCGAGGACAAGCCCGCGCGCACCTTCGAACGCATCGCCGCGGGCGCGGACTGCGACGTGCTGGTGTTCGGGCACACGCACAAGCCATGGGTGCGCGAGTACGGCGGCGTGCTGCTCGTGAACTGCGGGTCGGTCGGCAAGCCCAGGACGGCGATCCGCGCGGCAGCTTCGCCGTCCTGACGGCCGAGGCGGGCGCCACGCGCGTGTCGATCGAGCGGGTGGAGTACGACGCCGCCGCGGTCGCGCGTGAGGTTGCCGCCGCCGGTCTACCGGACGAGTTTGCGAAGAAGCTGGTGATCGCCGTCTAGCAGAGGGAGGCACCTGTGAGGTCCGCTCGATCCGCAGGCGCACCTGGTGCTGGCCGGTGGGGGACCGGAGGAGCACATGCTGCGGGAGCGGATCGGCGCGCACGCGACGTTCCTCGGCTGGCTCGAGGAGGGGCGCTGGCCCGCGCGTACGCCAGCGCCGACCTCTTCCTGTTCGCGAGCCGCACCGACACCTTCGGCCAGGTGATCCTCGAGGCCCAGGCCAGCGGCCTCCCGGTGATCGCCGTGGCCGAGGGTGGGCCGACGGCGCTGGTCGAGGACGGCGTCACGGGCCGCCTCTGCCCGGCGGAGGCCGCCGCGCTGGCGGCGGCGGTGCTAGAGCTCGCCGCTTCCCCGAGCGGCGGGGCGCCTGGCCGACGCCGCGCTTGTGGCGGTCGGACGGCGCACCTGGGACCGGTCGCTCGGGCAGCTCGCCGGCGCCTACGCCGAGGCGCTCGGCGCGCGTGCCCGCGCGGGGGTCGAGGCTCGCGGGTCCGGCGCAGCGGCGCCCGGACGGCGTGCCGCCCTAGCCGGGCGGGGGGTACAGGGCTTTGGCCCGCGGGCATCGGCGGATAACCAAATCTTCAGAGGAAGGGCTGCAAAACGGCCGATTCTGTGCGGAGTACGCGTACGCTCATCCCATGGGACGCGCAGAGCTCCACTTTCACCTCCTTCCCGGCGTCGACGACGGCCCGCAGACGTTGGACGAGGCCGTCGCCCTCGCCCGCGCCGCCGTGGCGGACGGCACCAGCCAGATCGTGGCCACGCCGCACGTGCGCCCCGATCACGTCACCGACGTCAGCGACCTGCCGGCGCAGGTCGAGGAGGTTCGCCACCGGCTGGCCGCGAACGACGTGCCCGTCGACGTGCACTGCGGCGGCGAGCTCGGACACGAGATGGTCGGCCGGCTCGGACAGGCCGATCTCGAGACCGTCGCCCACGGGCCTCGGGGCGCGCGCTGGGTGTTGCTCGAGGCGCCCTTCGACGGCCTCACGCCCGAGTTCTCAGCCGCCGCCGACGAGCTACGCGACCGCGGCTTCGGCATCGTGCTTGCGCATCCCGAGCGCAGCGCCGGGGTACTGGACGACGACATCGCCGCGCTCGAGCGCGAGGTCGCCCTCGGCACGGTCCTGCAGGTGAACGCCTGGTCGCTCGCCGGCGCCCACGGCTCCGCCGCGCAGGGGGCGTCCGAGCGACTGCTGCGCGACGGCCGGGTCGGCCTCCTGGCCTCCGACGCGCACTCCGGCTGGCGCGCACCGGCGCTGACCAGGGGCGTAACCCTCGCGGTCGCGATGGGTCTGGCCGAGCCCGCGGCCCGCGCGTTGACCGACACGGCCCCGGCACGCTTTCTTCACAGCGGTGTGCGCCCCGGCGCGGAGGCCGCGGCCGCCTGAGGACCTGAAGGACGCCGTGCGGGGCGCCCTACCGCCCGCCCTTCAGGGAGATGCCCTCCAGCAGGTGGGCCACCGTCTCGCACGAGTCGATGGCCTGCTCCAGCAGCTCGAAGATGTCCTTCCACCTGATCACGACCATCGGATCGATCCCGCCCTGGAAGAGCGAGGCGATGGCCGCGCGCGACACGCGATCGCCCTCGTTCTCGAGCCGGTGGATCTCCACGAGGTGCGGTGAGAGCTGGCTGCCCTCGCGGAAGGTGCGCAGCGCGCGACCGACGCCCTCGCTGGCTCCCACCAGCACCTCGGCGAGCTCCTCGGCCTGGGCCATCGGCGCCTCCACGGCATATAGCTCGAGGGAGACGGCGGTCTGCTCGGTGTAGTCGACGATGTCGTCGAGCGCGCGAGCGAGCTCGTAGGCGTCGGACGACGGGAACGGTGGCGAAGCCCCGGACCCGTTCAGCCGGTGGATGATGTCGTGGGTGATCCGGTCCCCCGTCTGCTCACAGGCGCGGATCTCCTCGGTCAGCTCGGTCCGGTCGGGGTAGTCGGCCAGCAGCTCGCGAAGGAGGGCGCCGGCCCTCTCGATGTTCTGCCCCGACTGCTCGAAGAGGTCGTAGAGGGCGGTGTCGGGCGCGCCGCGGAACGGCAGCTTCACGAGCGCGCGTATACGCGCGCGCCATCCTCCGCTGCGTGAGACGGGACGGCCTCGGGCTCGCTGCCGTCGGTGCGCTCCGGCTCGAACCGGTAGCCGATGCCGAAGTGCGTGTGGATGTAGCGCCACTCGGGCGACATGCGCTCGAGCTTGTGGCGCAGCTTGCGCACGAACACGTCCACCGAGCGGTCGCCGTGAGCCATTGCGTAGCCCCACACGCGCCCGTAGACCTCCTCGCGCTGGAGCACCTGGCCGGCGGAGGTGGCCAGGAGGTTGAGCAACTCGAACTCGCGCCGGGTGAGGTCGATGCTGCGCCCGCGCACGAAGGCCTGGAACTGGTCGGCGCGGATCTCGAGCTCGCCGGAGGTGAACGACCTGGCCTCGGTGGGCGCCTCCGCGCGCTTGCGCCGGCGCACCACCGCCTCGACCCGGGCGATGACCTCCTCGGGGTGGATCGGCTTGGTGACCCAGTCGTCGGCTCCGAGCCGCAGGCCCCTGACGCGCTGGGCGACCGTGGACTGCCCGGTGCACACCACCAGGCCGAGGCCGGGGAGGGCCTCGCACACCCGCTCGAGGAAATCCCAGGCGCGGGGTCCAAGCAACACCGGGTCCACGAGCAGCGCGTTCAGCCGCATGGCCACGAGCTCCTCGGGGGGCGGCGGCGCGCTCAGCATGCGGAACTGCCAGCTGTGCCCCTCGAGGCGCTTGCCGAGAACCTGGACGAAGGCGGTGTCGGAGTCGATGACCGCCAGCCGCACCGGGCCGGGCTGCAGGCCGGTCGATCGAGCCGGGGGGGAATCGAAGGCGGCGAACTGGCCGCTGGGCGGTCCGAACTCGATGTCGCGCAGCCTAGTCATCCGAGCGGTGATCTCCCCCTTTACACCTTTTTCACCAGTAGGTCACGCCGCGATAACCGGCGTCGGCCGGGCGTGCGTGAGCTTTCCGCTTCGATATGGAAGCAGCTTCCGGCGCCGAGACACTCACAGCAGGGACCTTGGAGATACGACCTGCGGATTTGCGTCCTTCGCGCACGGCCGTCCGCTGTCGCTCACCGTCCGCGAGCTCCAGGTCCTGAGCGCCCTCGCGCGCCGGCCGGGACGGATCGTCACGCGGGAGGAGCTCTTCGTGGTGGTCTGGGACCGCCCGTACCGCCCGGGCGACCGCTCGGTCGACGTCTACGTCTCGAAGGTCCGCGACAAGCTCGAGCGGGCGCTCCCCGAGTGGCGCTACATCCACACGCACTTCGGGTTCGGCTACCGCTTCCAGGCCGAGCCTTTACACCCTTTTAACAAGCTCGCCACAGGCCGGTAACAGACTGCAGGCCGAGCCTTTACACCCTTTTAACAAGCTCGCCACAGGCCGGTAACAGACTGCCGCGTCCCGCCTGACACCGTGCGCCGCGGCACAGTCCCACTCCATACCAAGGAGAACACTTTGAGATCGACTAGATGGCTCGCGTTCCTCGCCTGCGGCGCGCTGGCGTTCGGCGCCGGGGCCTGCGGTGATGACGAGGAAAGCGGTGGTGGGGGTGGTGGTGGCGGCGGCGACCTCTCCGGCGACATCTCGATCGACGGATCGAGCACCGTTGGTCCCTTCGCCCAGGCCGCGGCGGAGGAGTTCCAGGGACAGAACCCCGGCGTGAGGGTCACGGTCGGCACGTCCGGCACCGGCGGCGGATTCGAGAAGTTCTGTGCCGGGGAGACCGACATCTCGAACGCCTCGCGGCCGATCAAGAAGGACGAGGAGGATCCGGCCGAGGACGAGAGCAAGATATGCGTGGACAACGGCGTCAAGTTCCGCGAGGTGCAGGTGGCGAGCGACGGCATCGCGATCACGACCAACAAGGCTCTCCCCATCGACTGCATGACCACGGAGCAGCTCGAGGAGCTGTGGGCGACCGACCAGGTCAAGAACTACAAGGACATCGATCCCAAGTTCCCGGACCAGGAGGTGAGCCTCTACGGACCAGGCACCGACTCGGGCACCTTCGACTTCTTCACCGACGAGATCAACGGCGAAGAGGGCGTCACGCGAAAGGACTACCAGCCGTCGGAGGACGACAACGTGCTGGTCCAGGGCGTGACGGGAGACGAGGCGGCACTCGGCTACTTCGGATTCTCGTTCTTCGAGCAGAACGCCGAGAACCTCAACCTCGTCGGCCTGGATGCCGGAGACGGCTGCGTCAAGCCCAGCCTGGAGGCCATCCAGAGCGGTGAGTACAAGCCGCTGTCACGGCCGATATTCATGTACCCGAGCGAGAAGGCGCTCGCCCGGCCCGAGGTCAAGGCGTTCATGGACTACATCGTCGAGAACTACGAGCAAATCTCGGAGGCCTCGCAGATCGTGCCCATGTCGGCAGAGGACGCCGCCAAGAGCAAGGAAGTGCTGGCCGGATAACCCGGCCGGCGCCAGCTCCCTATGGAAGCGGGGACGACAGCGGCGCCCGGGCCTCCGGTCCTGGGCGCCGCGCGCCCACGCCGGGGCGAGGAGGTCATCAAGGGCCTGCTGGTCCTGGCCGCCCTCCTGTCGGTGCTCACGACTACCGGCATCGTGATCTCGCTCCTCGGTGAGACGATCCGCTTCTTCGGTGACGTCGGCATCGGCGACTACCTCTTCGGCAAGGACTGGTCGCCGCTGTTCAACCCGCCGAGCTTCGGAGTCCTGCCGCTCATCAGCGGCACGTTCCTCATCACCGCGATCGCCCTCGTGGTGGCCATCCCCCTGGGGATCGGCTCGGCCATCTACCTGAGCGAGTACGCCCGGCCACGGGTGCGGAGGACGCTGAAGCCGATCCTCGAGATCCTGGCCGGGGTCCCCACCATCGTGTTCGGCTACTTCGCCCTCACCTTCTTCACCCCCGAGGTGCTGCAGGGCATCTTCTCGCTCGACCTCCAGGGCCTCAATGCCCTGTCGGCAGGGATCGTGATGGGCTTCCTGGTCCTTCCCACCATCGCCTCGATCGCCGAGGACGCACTCTCGTCGGTGCCCGGCTCACTGCGGGAGGGCGCCTTCGGTCTCGGCGCCTCGAAGCTGCAGGTATCGCTGCGGGTCGTGCTTCCGGCCGCCCTGTCGGGCGTCGTGGCCGCGGTGGTGCTCGGGTCCTCGCGGGCGATCGGGGAGACCATCATCGTGCTGGTCGCGGCCGGCCAGAAGCCGTACCTGGGGATCGATCCCACCAACCCCGCCGAAACCATGACGGCCTTCATCGCCGGCACCGCCAAGGGGGACATCGCCACCGGAAGCGTCGCCTACAAGACGATCTTCGCGGTGGGCATGACCCTGTTCCTGATCACTCTGCTTCTGAACGCGATCTCGATCCGGTTCGTGCGGAAGTACCGGCAGGTGTACGAGTGAGCGCGCACGGAGCCCCAGCCACGCCGCTGATCGCCGGGAGGGACGCCGGGTCGCCCGCCATCGGCAGTGCTTCCACCGGCGAGCGCCTCCGGGAGACGGCGTTCCGCGCCGTGCTGCTGTCCTGCATCGCCCTGGCCATCCTGCTCCTGGGCGTGCTGCTCGTCGATGTGGCGGTCGACGGCCTCGGCGTGCTCAGCCTCGATTTCATCACGAGCTTCGCCTCCTCCAACGCAGAGCAGGCCGGCGTTCAGGCCGCCCTGACCGGGACCCTCTGGCTGATGGCCGTGTGCGTGACCTTCATCGTCCCGGTGGGGGTCGCGACGGCCATCTATCTGGAGGAGTACGCCGACAGCAGCCGCTGGTACAACCGCCTGATCGAGGTGAACATCCAGAACCTCGCGGCCGTGCCGTCGATCGTCTACGGCATCCTCGGGCTCGCCTTCCTGGTGCGGGGTCCGCTGGGCCTCGAACGCGTGGTCCTGGCCGGCGGCCTGACGCTCGGGCTGCTGGTGCTCCCCGTGGTGATAATCGCGGGTCGCGAAGCCGTCCGCGCCGTGCCTTCATCCATCCGCGAGGGCTCGATGGCGCTCGGGGCCACCCAGTGGCAGACCATCTGGAAGCAGGTGCTGCCGGCGGCGATACCGGGGATGGCCACCGGCATCATCCTGGCCCTCTCCCGCGCCATCGGCGAGACCGCGCCCCTGATCGTGGTGGGCGCCGCCACCTTCGTGGCCTTCAACCCGGAGGGCTTGTTCTCGCAGTTCACGGCGCTACCGATCCAGATCTTCGAGTGGGTCTCCCGTCCGTCGAACGACCTCAACGACTTCAAGCCGCTGGCCGCCGGAGCGATCCTCGTGCTCATGGTGCTCCTGATCTCGATGAACGCCGTCGCGATCTGGCTGCGCAACCGATTCGAACGAAAGTGGTAAGTGATCTAGAGTGGCCGAGCAGATGACCGAGCCGGGTCCGGAGCAGCAGGCCGAAGGGCGCTTCGAGCGCGCCGCGGAGGCCGCAGTGGGGGGTGCGCCCAGCAGCCCAGCTGTTGCCATCGAGCCGGCGCCTCAGACCGGGGGCGAGCCCACGAAGCAGCGGAGCACCATCTTCGAGTTGAACGGCGTCAGGGTGAGCTACGGCGCCAAGCCGGCTGTCCGCGATATCAACTTCGATATCTACCAGCACCGCATAACCGCTCTGATCGGTCCCTCGGGTTGCGGGAAGAGCACGCTCATCCGTTGCCTCAACCGCATGAACGATCTGATTCCCTCGGCGAGGGTCAGCGGCCGCGTCATGTACCACGGCGAGGATCTCTACGCGTCGAAGGTCGACCCCGTCGAGGTGCGCAAGCGGATCGGCATGGTCTCCGCGTGCTCGGGATGAAGGGCGACATGGACCAGATCGTCGAGTCCGCGCTCCGCCGCGGGGCGCTGTGGGAAGAGGTCAAGGACCGACTCAAGACCAACGCCTTCGGCATGTCGGGAGGGCAGCAGCAGCGACTCTGCATTGCCCGGGCACTCGCGATCGAGCCCGATGTGATCCTCATGGACGAGCCGGCGTCGGCTCTCGACCCGATCTCCACCGGCCGGATCGAAGACCTCATGCTCGAGCTGAAGGAGAACTACTCGATCGTGATCGTGACCCACAACATGCAGCAGGCGGCTCGGATCTCGGACATGACCGCGTTCTTCACGGTCGAGCTGGACGAGGAGGAGAAGAACCGCACGGGCCGCGTGGTCGAGTACGACGAGACCGACAAGGTCTTCACGAACCCGTCCGACCCCGCACGGAGGCCTACGTGACCGGCAAGGTCGGCTAGCCGGGCGCGTGGCGGACGACGCCGCGAACCGCTCGCAGCGCCCCACGGGCCGCGCGGCGGCCACGAGCCGCGTTCAGTTCACGCACGACCTCAAGATGATCGAGGAGCGCGCGCTGGAGGGCCTGACGATGGTCGGTGGCAACCTCGACCGGGCGCTCGACGCCGTGCAGCACCAGGACATCGAGCTGGCCAGCCTCACGATCGCCGACGACGACCGCCTCGACGGCCGATACCTCGAGGTGCACCAGGGAATCCTCACCCTGCTCGCCACCCAGGCCCCGGTGGCCACCGACCTCCGCGTGGCCGCCGCCCTGCTGCACCTGATCAAGCACATGGAGCGCATGGGCGACCAGTGCGTGAACATCGCCAAGCTCATCCCGCTGGCGGGGCACGAGCCGCCGAGCAACGCCGACGTGCTCGCCTGCATCGACCGCATGGGGCGCCAGGCCGGGTCGCTCGTGGTCCAGGCCGGGCAGGCCTTCGCCCGCCGGGACGTCGGGCTGGCCATCGACCTCGTGCGCCAGGACGACGAGATCGACCGCCTGAACAAGGAGGTCTTCCGCCTGGCGCTCGAGATCGGCGACGACCTCGACACCCGCGAATGGGCCATGCACATGATGCTCGTGGCCCGCTGCCTCGAGCGCATCGGGGACAACGCGGTCGACATCGGCGAGCAGACCGCGTTCGTGGTGACCGGCCTCTTCCGGGAGTTCACCGACGCGTCGCACCCCGAACAGGCGGTCGGCCAGCCCTAGAGGGCGGTCGACCAGCCGGAGTAGCCCTTGGTCAGGACTTGACGAACGGCTGCACGGCCTCCAGCACCTGCGCCATCTCGAGGCTCTCGTCGAAGGCATTGGGCGCCGTGACCTCGCCCCGCGCGCCGCGTATGGCCGCGGCGTGCCGTGCCTCGATCTGGGCGATCTGGCCGGCCGCCGCCAGGACCTCGCGGGACTCGATCCGGGGCGCCGCGCCGTTGTAGGCCGACACGCCGGTCTCCTCGAACGTCTGCGCCAGCTTCAGGAAGGCCTGCTCGTTCTTCATGGGGAACTCGACCGTGGGCGCCTTCACCGGAGTGCCGTCGAGCGAGTTGATGGTCTCCTGCAGGGCGCTCACGTGGTCGCGCTCGTGCTGGCCGAGCGTGCGCGCCAACGCCATCGCGGCGGGACTCAGGTCGAGCTCGAGCGCGCGCCGGTAGAACTCGGCCTCGAGGAACTCCAGCGTGAGGGCGAAGTTCAGCACCTCGAGGTCGCCCTCGGCGCCACTCTTGTTCTGGGCAAGGGCCTGGCCGACGAACGGGCCGACCGTGCCGATCCCGTACACCGCCCCGGCGGCCAGCGCACTGCGCAAGATGAAGGCCTGGCGGGTCATCCCGCGCACCTCCACGGTGCCCAGCTCGGGTACGGCAAGGGTTGCGTGGCGCATCGACTGCTCCTTGTTCGGAAGGCCTGGCATCAGGTGACGATGAAGGTCTGGACGGAGGTGAGGACCTCCTCCATGGTGAGCGGGGCGGCGAAGCTGCCCTGGGGCGCGAACGGCCGGCCGACCAGCTCGTTGAGCGTCGCCGCGTGCCGGGCCTCGACCGAATGGATCGAGAGCGCCGCCGCGAGCACCTCCTTGTCGCGGATGCGGTTGGCCTGGCCGAGATAGGCCCCGGCGCCCGCGTTCTCGATCGTCGCCGCGAGGGTCAGCACTCCTTTCGCGGTTCCGATCGGGAACCTGACCTTCGCCGGTTCGACCGGTGTGCCGCCGAGGTTCGAGATGGTGGTCTCGAGCGTCTCGCGGTGCTGGCGCTCGTGGCTGCCGAACTTCTTGACCATCGCCAGCTGGCTGCCCTTGATCAGGCCGCTGTCGATGACCGCGGCGTAGAAGGCGGCCTCGAGCTGCTCGAGCTTGAGCGCGTAGTTGAGGATCTCCAGGTCGCTCGTGCCCTCGCGGGGGTCCGCGTTCGGCTGCCTCGTGGACGCGGCGCCGCTTCCGGGGCTCTCCCCCGACCGCCCGCCGCTATCTCCGCTCGAGCGGTCCTCGCCGCCCCCGTCGTCGCTGTTGCAGGCCGCGACGAAGATCGAGAACGCGCTCGCCGCGCTCGCGCCTCCCACCATCTTGAGGAACCGCTTGCGCGAGCCCGGGTCTCGCGCAAGCTCCTCCACCGCTCGTGGCCCTTCGGGGCCGCGGGTCTCGCTCGTCGGCTCGTTCATTCTGGGTTCAGCTCCTTGTCAGGGGCGGCAGTTGCCGGGTCGCCAGGTTCGTCGTCGTCTAGGGCTGGACACCGGGTACCTCGACGCGAGGCCCTCGCGGCCGCGCCTCCAGGAACCCGAGCGCCGGGCAGTTGATCAGCACGTTGGCCGAGCTGAGCGGCCGGCGGCCGGGCGCCGTTACGAGCCCGCGGGCGGCGTCGCGCCGCACGACGTTCGCGTCGGTCCGGAGACCGTTCAGACCGGCGGCCACGGCCCGCTCGCTGTACACCCCCACCTGGAGGTCCCACAGCGGGCTGTACTCCCGCCGGTCCGCCGCTCGTGCGTTGGTCGGGAAGACGTCGAAGATGTTGCTCACGTCGGCGCCGCGGCGGAACGCCTCGAGTACCTCCGGATTGGCCACCGCGGCATCGCGGCCGGGGATGCCGGCCTTGATCGCGTGGGTGAGGCCCTGGTTGCGACCCTTGCCCGCCGCCGCACCCCTCTCGCTATCGGGCGTCAGACCGGTCTTGGCGTTGACGAAGGTGAAGATCGAGGCGCGCGCCGAGTCCGGCTCCCCTCCGCCGTTCGGGAAAGGCGCGTCGATCAGCGCCGGCACGAACGTGCTGCGCTCGATCACCGCGGTGAACGCGTCGGAGGACTCGAAGCTCAGGTAGAGGATCGGCTGGCCGTTGGCGAAGCCGCGGATGAAGAGGTGGTCCGTGGTCATGTTCTCGGTGTCGATCGCCAGGGTCCGATCGTGCGTGTTCCTGTGCGTCGTGACGTCGAAGGGACCGTCACCGGTGGCCACGATCGGCGCGTTGTAGACCACGCCGTCGCCCTGGACGTTGACGAACGGGCTGTAGTTGGGACGGCCCGTGGCCCCGACGCTGAAGGACTGCGGCGGGAAGGCGCGCGGGCCGGGCTCGAGGGTGCGGTCGGGACTGAAGTCGGGGGCTCCCTCGAACTCGACCTCCGCCCGTCCGAGTATCCGGTCCTCGGTCCTGACCGTCTGGGCACATGCCGGGCAGTCGCGGCTGATGTTGCTGAGCTTGGGAGAGTGGTTGATCCCGAGCTCCTCGGCGATGTTCGCGTCGGAGACGTCGGTGATCACGAACCACACGGTCTCTCCGTTGGCGGTGCCGCGGTGCAGCGGCAGCGTTGCGAAGTCGCGGGTGAGGTCGACTCGCGTGGCGCTGGTGATCGTCTGCTTCTCCTTCTCGAGGGTCAGTCCGACCGGTGCGCTCTCGGTCGTGCCCTCCTCATCCTGCGCGGATGCCACCATCGACGCCGACAGCGCCGCCACGACGGCGATCGAGGCCAGTCCTCCCACTCTCAGTCTCTTGCCCACGAAAGATCATCTCCCCCTGTCGGTGGTGGTGGCGATCGGCGCGACGGCCGTTCCGCTGACCTCACCGTACGGCCGGGGATCCGTGCCGTGGGGCGATTCGGGCCCGCATTGCCCGAGCTGTAAGCGCGGCCACAAACGCTGCACAAGATGTAAGCGTCGCTTCATCAGTGCGGCCTATGGTCGACGGCGATGCTGAACGTGAGGCGCCTGAGCGTCCTACGCGAGGTGGTCTCGCAAGGGAGCTTCTCGGCTGCGGCCGAGGCACTGTCGATGAGCCCGTCCGCCGTCTCCCAGGCGATGCATGCGCTGGAGCGTGAGGCGGGTGCCGTCCTCTTCGAGCGCGTGGCCGGCGGCATGCGCAGCACCGCAGCGGGCTCCGCCCTCGCGGCCCACGCCGAGGCCATCCTGGCCCGCGTCAGCGAGGCCGAGGCCGACCTGCGGATGATGGGCGCGGGCGGTCAGGGGCGGCTGCGGCTGGGGTCGTTTCCAACGGCCACGGACGCCTTCGCCGCCCGCGCGGTCGAGGCCTTCCGACGGCGTCTGCCGCAGGTCGACGTCCACTACCGCGCCGGGAGGCCTCAGGAGAGCCTGGCCCGGCTGCGCGCGGCGGAGCTCGACCTGGCGGTGGTGTTCGACTGCGACCGCTGGAGCGCGGAGACCAGTGACCACAAGGGGGCCCACGGCGACGTCGAGTACGCCCCGCTCCTCGACGAGCCGTATCTCGTGATGATGACTCCGGGCCACCGATTGGCGGACGCCGACGCCGTTCGGATCTCGGACCTGAGTGGCGAGCGAATCCTCGGCAGCCCCCCGAGCTGTCCTCCGTGGGGCGCCGACCTGCAGCACGCCTGCAGGACCGAGGGCTTCGAGCCCCGCCTCGAGCCGCTGTACAGCAGCTCCACGTTCCGAGACGTGCAGGCCTTCGTGGCGGCCGGCAGGGGCCTGTCGATGCTGCCGAGCCTTGCGCTGCCCACGGCCCGCGGCGATCTGGTGGCCCGGCCCCTCACTCCGCCGCTCGTACGGCACGTCAAGGTGGCCATGCTGGCCGACGGCCACCGCTCGCCGGGCGTGACCGCGTTGGTGGAGGCCCTCCGCGACTGTGCCACGAGCCTCGAGCCGGGGCTCATCGCGGCGGCCTAGCGACACGTTTCCTCGTCGCCGGTACCGGGCCCGGTGGCACCCGTCGTCAGGTAGGTCGGCGAAGATGCACCTCCCACCGGCCATGTTCGATGTCAGGCGCCTACAGATACTCGTCGTGGCCGCCCGAGGCGGCAGCTTCGCCGCGGCCGCCGAGGCCCTGTCGTTCACGCCCTCGGCAATCTCCCAGCAGATCTCGACGCTCGAGGCCGAGGCCGGAGCGGTGCTCTTCGAGCGCACGACCCGCGGGGTGCGCCTCACCGAAGCCGGGCAGGCACTGACCGCCCACGGCGAGGCGGTGCTGGCGAGGCTTGCCGATGCGCGGGCCGAGCTCGACGCGATCGCCGGGGTTCGCGTGGGCGAGCTGCGCTTCGGCTCCTTCTCGAGTGCCACGTCGGCCTTCGCTGCCGACGCCGCCGAGACGTTCCGGAGCCGCCACCCGGGGGTCACGCTCCAGTTCGCCGACGGGGAGCCCTACGAGAGCGTCGCCAGGCTGAAGGCCCGCGACCTCGACCTCGCCGTCGTGTTCGAGTTCGACCACTGGGACGCCGGGCTCGACTACGATGGCGAGCGGGTCGGCTTCGACCAGGAGCTCGAGCACGTCGCACTGTTCGACGACCCTTATTACGTGGTGATGCCGCGCGACCACCGGCTGGCGCGCACCGCTCCCGTCGCCGTTCGCGAGCTCGCCGGCGAGACCATGGTCGGCGGCTCACCGTGGTACATCGACCTCCAGCGGAGGAGTGCCGCGACGGGCACCGAGCTGCGCTTCGACTCCTCCTTCCGGGCCACCGGGTTCGAGGCCTTCCAGGCCTTCGTCGCCGCCGGCCGGGGGCTCACCCTGATGCCGCAGCTCGCCCTCGGCTGGATGCGGGACGGGCTTCTCGCGCGCCCGCTCGCGGATGGGCCGGTGCGGCACGTGAAGCTTGCGCGTCTCGCCCAGGCCTACCCCTCGCCCGCGGCGCGGGCCATGATCGAGCTCGTGCGGCAGCGCGTCGACGAGCTCGGGTTGGCGTCGGTCGCCGACGAGGCCACTCGTTAGCTCCGCTTAAGTCAACCCGTAGGAATCGTCGTGTTGTCTGAAGGCACCGGAGCGGGCATGCTGGTAGCGAGGAGGCCGGAGCCACGCTCCCCGCCGGCCGATGCACTCCGCGCCATGACGCTCGATCCACACGCCACGACGCCCCGGAGCGAGCCGATACTCGTGGTCGACGACGATCACACGCTGCTCGACGTCGTCTCCCGCTATCTCACGCACGCGGGCCTGCGAGCCCGCGTGGCCGCGAGTGGCGAGGCCGCGCTCGACGCGGCGGCGGAGCAGCCGCCGGCGCTGGTGATCCTCGACCTCGGCCTCCCCGACATGGACGGACTCGCCGTCATGCACCACATACGCGACCGCCACGGGGTGCCCGTGATCGTCCTGACCGCCAGGGGCCAGGAGAGCGAGCGCATCCTGGGCCTGCGCCTGGGCGCCGACGACTACGTCGCCAAGCCGTTCAACCCGCACGAGCTCGTGGCCCGGGTGGAGGGGATCCTGCGCCGAACCGGTCCTGCGCAGGAGCGGCAGCACGAGCCGCTCGACTTCGGAGAGCTGCGGATCGATCCCCAGACACGGCGGGTGAGCGTCAGGGGCCAGGAGGTGCGGCTGACGACGCGCGAGTACGAGCTGCTGGTGTTCCTGGCTCGCCACCCGGGTCAGGTCTTCAGCCGGGAGCAACTCCTCGACATCGTGTGGCAGTACTCGTTCTACGGCGGCACCACCACGGTCACGGTGCACATCAGGCGCGTGCGCGCCAAGCTGGGTGACACGACGGGCGCCGCGCGGCTCATCGAGACCGTGCGGGGCGTCGGCTACCGGTTCCAGCCCCCGGCGGCTAGTGACCTGAGTCGTTAGTTCGCAGGCACGGGCCGGTTTGCGCCGCACTCCATCGTCAACAACAGCGACGATGGGAGTTGACGATGCCCCAGCTTGCGGAAGTCGTGCTCACTGAGGAGGAACGCGAGGTGCTTGAGCGCTGGGCCCGCCGGCCCAGAGCGCTCAGGCGCTGGCGCTGCGTTGCCGGATCGTGCTGGCGGCAGCCGATGGCGAGTCGAGCAGTGAGATCGCTGCGCGACTTCGGTGCAACAGCCCGACGGTGGGCCGGTGAGGGGGGCGCTTTGCCCGCGCCGGCCTCGATGGCCTTCACGATAAACCGCGGCCCGGCCGCCCGCGCGAGATCGGCGATCCGAAGTCGAGCGGGTGGTCGTCAAAGACACTCGAGGAGCAGCCTTCAATGCCCACGCACTGGTCGACGCGCTCGATGGCCGCCGCGACCGGCATGAACCAGACCGCGGTCAGCCGCATCTGGCGGGCCTTCGGGCTAAAGCCCACCAGAGCGAGAGCTTCAAGCTCTCGCCCGACCCCCAGTTCATCGACAAGGTGCGCGACATCTTCGGGCTTTACCTAAACCCGCCGGATGCCGCGGTCGTGATGTGCGTCGATGAGAAATCCCAGATCCAGGCGCTCGATCGCTCAGCACCGGTGCTGCCACTCATGCCTGGGGTGCCCGAGCGCCACACCCACGACTTACGTACGCAGCGGCACCACGAACCTCTATGCCGCGCTCGACGTCGCCTCCGGCCAGGTAATCGCCGACATGTCCCCGCGCCACCGTGCCGAGGAGTTTCGCCGCTTCCTGAACGTGATCGACAAGGCGGTGCCACCCCAGCTCGAGGTCCATGTGGTGCTCGACAACTCCTCGACCCACAAGACCCCTCGATCCAGCGCTGGCTGGTGCGCCACCGGCGCTTCACCCCTCCACTTCACGCCCACCTACAGCTCGTCGCTTCGGGCTCTGACGATCCGCAACGGCCAGGCCCATATGCACAGGTATCTGCGGCCGCTGCCACAGCAGATCGAGGACAGCGACATCGAGCCGAGCTTCGTCGTCCCACCAGATGCGGCTGGATGACGCTCCGAGGGGCTACGAGTGTTCAAGCACAGCAGGACAGCTGCACGAAGGCAGTGCTCCGGTCTTGACGACAGACGCGTCGGCACGACGCGGAATGCGCTAGCCCATGTTTGTCTCGCGCAGGGAGAGGTCGACGAAGTGGTCCCACATCGCGACGATCTTGTGAGCATGGGCCTCCTCGTTGTGGCGGATCAGCCGCGCCAGGTCGGACGTCTCCTCGTCACCCGCACGACGCGCAAGCCGCTCCAGCATCTCGTAGAGGGCGATCTCGAGGTGCGCGGTGACGTAGGCGTCGCGCGCGTTCTTTCCCTCCTTGTCGGGCCGCATGGCGGCCGTCGCGGCGCTCACCGCGGCCATGAGCTTGTTCTGGGTGTCCTTCACCGCCGAAGTCGCCTCGCCGAGCGCCTCGAGGCGCCGCTCCAGCAGCTGCAGGTGGTCCCGAGTCTCGTTCGCATGAAGTGCAAGCGCTTGCTTGAACTGATCGTCTTCCGTCTGTCTCGCAAGGCCTTCGATCGAGTCGAGCGACTGCTGCTCCATGGCGTGGGCGGTTTGCAGGTAGCGCACGACCTTCGCTTGGACGTTCTCTTGATCTGTGGGCATGGTCATCAGCCGGTCCTTTCCGAATGCAGTACGCAGTGGCCTGGAAACCTAGCCTCCGACCAGACGGACATTGAGTAACGGTGAAAACGCACGGCGCCGGCTTCACTTACTCGGCAGCCGTTGGCGAAGGATGTCCACGAGCGCCTCGCTCGCGGGCGAACGGTACGAGGTGGGCGGGAACGCCAGCTTGACGTGCCGCACGGGCGCCGGCTCGAGCGGTCGTATCGCGACGTCGCCGCGCACGCAGCCGAGCGACAGCCGGGGGAGGAGCGACAGGCCGTGGCCGGTGGCGACGAGCGCCTGCACCGAGTGAAAGTCGACGGTGCGGTAGCGCGACTCGAACCGGGGCGCGAATCCCTCCTTGCGGCACAGGCGGGCCAAGTCGGGCCCCCATGGCGCGCACGGCCCGGGCCCGACGAAGGTCTTCCCTACCAGCTCTGCGATGGCGATCGTGTCGTTCGCGGCGAGTGGGTGCCAGGCCGGCAGGGCGATCAGGTAGGGGTCATCGAACAAAGGCTCGGTCGCCAACGTGTCGCGCGCTCGGACACGAGATGTCCGTCATATGCGCGCGCGGCGGGCCATCCGTCCAGGTCGAATATCACGGCGCAGTCGAGCTCGAGCGCCTCCAGCCGGAGGACCTGCTCGTAGGGCTCGCCGTCGACGAACCGGGTCTCGACCCGGGGGTGGTGCGCCTGAAAGGACGCCAGCGCTGCAGCCACGAAGGCCTCCGTGGCCGTTGGGAACGACCCGAACAGCATCCGCCCCGCCCGTCCGCGGGCGACCGCCGCCAGTTCGCCTTCCGCCCGGTCGAGCCGGTCGATCACGACTTCGGCGTGGCCGAGTAGGATTTCGCCCGCCTGGGTCAGGCGCGTGCCGCGGGGCCCGCGGTCGAACAGCTGCGCGCCGACTCCCGCTCAAGCGCCGCCATCTGCTGCCACACGGCCGACGGTGAAAACGACAAGGCGTTGGCCGCCGCCCCGAAGCTGCCGAGGCGCGCCACCTCGCGCAACATCCGCATCCGTCGAGTGTCCAGCATAAACGCCAACCTAGCCTTGCTCGGGTCGTTAGGTCAGCTTACGGTATCCACGAGAAAACGGGAGGAGTGGTGACGACCCCCAAGGCGTAGGCTGGCTCCGCGCGGCGTACGAGCGCGACTTCACCACAAGAAGGGCGACCGAGGAGCGGTGATGGACAACCCGTTGAAGAAGGACCCCGATGCGGATGCGTCGCGCGCAGCCGCAAGGCCGGGTTGATGTCGCTGGATCTCGACGAGAAGACGTTGAAGAGCGATCGCGCCGACATGCAGGACGAGGTGGGCGAGGCGAGCCAGGGTCCAGTGGTTCGGCGATTGCGGCGGCGCAGGCGAACTTCACGCGAGATGACTGAGACGTATACCGCGGCCGCGCGTGAGCTGCTCAAGTAATCGTCAGGTCGTGCGGCGGGGATGACTGGATCGTGGCCGACCCTCGCGTGCGACGCGTCCTCGAGAGGCAGAGGCGGATGCAGCGCGCGGCGGAGCGGGTGGCACGACCGACGGTTTCGCCGAGCTGCTCGCGCGGTTCGTTGCGAATCTGGTCGCGCTGTACCGCATCGGATCCGCAGGGCTCGACATGGTCGTCCGGAACCTGAGGCTGGCCGGCAGGCTCCCTGGGGCCAGCTCGAGGTGCTGCTCGACGAGTTGCACCGCCTGGCGATGGTCCTCGTCGTGTGGGGCGCGAATGACCTCGTGGTCCCGGTCGCGCACGCCATGCCGCCGTACGGCGCCTGCCGAGCGCCGAGCTGGCGGTCATCCCCGACTGCGGCCACATGGCCCAGGTAGAGCGACCCGAGGAGTTCCTCGCCACCGTCTTGCCGTTCCTAGCCGATGTAGTTCCGGCCGCGCCCGCGGCCCCCACCACAGAAAGGAAGTCAGATGGAGTTCGAGCTCGGCCCCGCCATACTCGCCGGCCTGATCGCCGGAACGATCATGGAGGGGCCCCGTCTACATGCAGAAGGCGATGGGTCTGCCGGTGAAGCAGAACATCTTCCGCACGTGGGGCCAGAACCTGTTGAGGGTGAAGGGAGGTGCGGGCTACGTCGCGGGCTTTCTCTTCCACGAGGGGGGTCGCGGTGTTCGCGGCGATCCTGTACGCGTTGTTCTTCGACCTCGTCGGTGCCGATGACAACCTCTGGTTGTGGGGGCTCGCCGGCGGGCTGATCCACTACATGGTCGCCGGCCCGGTGGTGGCGATGATCCCGTCGCTCGATCCCGACACCGGAGCCGTCGGCGCGCAGGGCTTCGCCTACAAGAACTACGGCGGGCTCGACGTGATGACGTCATTCATGGGCCACATGATCTTCGGGCTCTCGACGGGCATCTTGTACGGCCTGCTGCATTCGCTCGGCGGCTCGAGCCTTGCGTTTAGGCAGCGCGGATGCCCCGGCCGGTCGCAGAGCAGGTGGTGGTCATCACGGGCGCCTCGTCTGGCATCGGGTTGGTGACGGCGCGCAAGCTCGGGCGGCGGGGGGCGAGCGTCGTGCTCGCCGCCCGCGGCGCCCCTGCCCTCGAGCGGGCTGCAGCCGAGGTCGAACGTGCGGGCGGCCGCGCTCGCGGTGCCCACCGACGTCGCGGAGTGGGTGGAGGTCGAGGCGCTGGCCGAGCGGGCCGTAGAAGCGTCTTCGGGCGGATCGACACCTGGGTCAACGGCGCGGCCGTCTCAAGCCTACGGCCTGATCGAGCTTTGCCGGTGGAGCACATCCGGCGGGTGATCGACATCGACCTCATCGGCCACGTGCACGGGATCAAGGCGGTCCTCCCGCAGATGCGCCGGCAGCGCAGCGGCACGATCATCGCGATCTCCTCCGGCCTCGGCGCCCGCGCGGTGCCGCTGCAGGGGCCGTACTGCGCCGCGAAGGCAGGCGTCATCGGGCTGATGGATGCGCTGCGCGTCGAGCTCGAGCACACCGATAGCGAAATCGGGGTCACCACGATCCTTCCATCGTCCATCAACACGCCCTTTCTTCGAGAACGCGAGCTCGATGTTGGGCGTGCGCCCGGCGCCGATCCCTCCGGTGTACCGCCCGCAGGCGGTCGCCGACGCGATCCTCTACGCCACCGAGCACCCGGTCCGGGACGTCCTCGTCGGCGGAGGCGCAAGGGGCTCGCGCTCGCCCACCGCCTCGCGCCAAGGGCGACGGACCGGATGCTGCTCTTCCACGGCCAGGGATTCGCGCGGCAGCGAACCGACCGACGGAGCCGGCGGGCGATGGGGCCTCTTCCGGCCGGGGACGCGGCACTCGGCCACGGGCGCCCACGGACGCTTCGCGTTGCCAAGTCGCCTCTACACCAGGATGGTCGAGTACCACGCTGGTCGCAGACGCGCCCTTATGGCGGGCCTCCTCGTGGGTGCGGTCACGGCCGGCCGGCGCCGCTGAAGCTGATTCTTCGCCCAGCCCTCGGCCTGCTCGGACCGTCGCCGAGTCCGCCCCCTAGCGACCGGTGACGGTCCGATGCCTTCGAGCAGCTCAGGCCGGTCCAGGCGGCTTCTCGAAGCCTCGGGCGCCGAATCGTTAGGTCAGCTTACGATACCCACGAGAAACCAGAGTGGTGACGATAAGGCTAAGGGTTGGTGCCGCCGCGCCACGCCGCGCGGCGCAGGCCGCGCGGCGTCACCACAAGAAGGGCGACCGAGGAGCAGTGATGGACAACCCGTTGAAGAAGGACCCCGATGCGGATGCGTCGGCGGAGCGCATCCGCGAACTGAACGAAAACATCATCGGCCGCAGCCGCAAGCCCGGGTTGATGTCCGCCGCGCCCGCGGTCGGTCCCGTCCGCCTCGCGGACGCGCTGGGCTGGGGAAGCTCGGTCCTGGGCGCGCCGATGAACTTGATGCCTCGGCGCTTTCTACGCGCGATGAAGTGGACGACGACGGCAAGGCGGTCGCTTGGACGTTCGCGGTCGGCCTACGCGAGCACCTCGCGACGCTGAACATCATCGCCAACCGCCAGCGGAGGATCGGGATGTGGTCGCGCGTTGCCGGAGACACGATGGACCTCGCGCTGCTCACGGCCGCATACCGGCACAAGCAACGCGACGCGGGCCGCCTGCGCTGCGCAATGGGGATGGTGGGCGCGATCCTGGCTCACCGACCTGCTGACCGCCGTGCAGCTCCACGCGGGCCGACGACGCGAACGTGCGCGACGGCAGCGACAGCGTCGGCGTGGGCGTCGAGCACGACACCGGCGGCGGCCCGACGCGGGTCAGGACGGCGGTGACGATCCGCCGGCCCGAGGACGACACCGCCTTCGGGCAGTTCGAGGGTCGGCGTTCGACCCGTCGGAACTCGAGACATCGGGCGACGTGCGGTTCAGCGTGGCGCCCGGCGACCGCGGGACCGAGCTGCACCTCGACCACGAGCCGAAGGCGCGCGGTGGCGGCGTCGGCGCGATGGCGGCCAAGACGCTCGGCCAGTCGCCCGACCAAGGATCAACGACGAGCTGCGGGCTTCAAGGCGCTCCTGGAGACGGGCTGGTCGTGCGGTCGGAGGGAGCCCGGAGGGCGCGTCGGCACGGCGGCAGATCCTGCACAAGCGCCAGCCGGCCCAGCCGCCCCAGCCGGCCGGGAAGGACGTCTGATGCGCGCGACCGTCTGGAGCGGACGCAACACCGTACAGGTCGAGCAGGTCCCCGATCCCGAGATCCTTAGCGACCGCGACGCGATCGTGAAGATCAGCTCGACGGCGATCTGCGGCTCCGACCTGCGTCTCTACGACGGCTACGTCCCCTCGATGACCAAGGGCGACATCCTCGGCCACGAGTTCATGGGAGAGGTCGTCGAGGTCGGCAACGGCGTCGGCAACCTCGCGATCGGCGACCGCGTCGTCGTGCCGTTCCCGATCGCCTGCGGTAACTGCTACATGTGCGTCAAGGGGCTGACCTCGGTCTGCGAGAACTCCAATCCCAACGCCGGCATGGCCGAGAAGCTGTGGGGCCACGCGGGCGCGGGGATCTTCGGATACTCGTCGCTGACCGGCGGCTACGCCGGCGGCCAGGCCGAGTACGCGCGCGTCCCGTTCGCCGACGTGGGCCCGATCAAGATCGAAAACGACGACCTCACCGACGACCGGGTCCTCTTTCTCTCGGACATCTTCCCGACCGGCTACATGGGTGCCGAGCTGTGCGACATCCAGCGCGGCGACGTGATCGCCGTCTGGGCGCCGGGCCCGTCGGCCTGTTCGCGATCGCCAGCGCGCTGCTGCTCGGCGCCGAGCGCGTCATCGCGATCGGCCACTTCGACTACCGCCTCGACAAGGCACGTGAGGCCGGTGCCACCGACATCGTCGACTACGAGCAGGTCAACGTGCCGGTCGTGCTCAAGGAGCTGACCGAGGCCGCGGCCCGGACGCGTGCATCGACTGCGTCGGCCTCGAGAGCCACCACCAGTCACACCCTCGTCCACGGCTACGACCGGGTCAAGCAAGCCGCGCGGCTTGAGACCGAGCGGGGGCACGCACTCCGCGAGGCGATCTTCAGCTGCCGCAACGGCGGCGCCGTCTCGATCATGGGCGTCTACGGCGGCTTCGTCGACAAGTTCCCGATCGGCTCGGTGATGAACAGATCGCTGACGATCAAGACCGGGCAGGCCCACGTCCATCGCTATCTGAGGCCGCTGCTCGGTCGAATCGAGACCGGCGAGATCGACCCGAGCTTTGTCGTCTCACACCACCTCCCGCTCGACGACGCGCCCAAGGGCTATGAGATGTTCAAGCACAAGCAGGACAACTGCACGAAGGTCGTTCTGAAGCCCTGAGCGATTGCAGTGACCGTCTCTCGCGCGTCGCTGCACGACACCGCGGCGGTCGTCGCCGAGGATATGCCGCCGAGCCGCCGAGCCGCCGAGCGCGGGAGTCGGTCGAGGTCGCGGCGCTGGGGTGCTCACCGCGGACGACGACCGGGTGTTTCATGATCGCCCTCGCCGACATGCTGCGCGTGAGCAGCGGTCGCGGATGATGACCGACCTCCCCCTGGCCGTCTTCATGCCAATACCACGCCAGTGACGAGAAGACCCGGCTACACGTGGCTACTCACCGATCTCGGTCAGTTCCGCACCGGTCGCTTCATCGTGCGATAGACGAACTCGTCGGTCTGTGCCGACTTGCGTGCCGAGACGACGCGGTCGTGATGGCCCGAGAACCGGCAGACCGGATCGGTGGCTGCCGCGTCGCCGGTGAGCCGCAGCGCCTGGCAGCGGCAGCCGCCCCAATCGACCTCCTGTCGTCCGAGGGGGCACGTGCGGCATGGCTCCTGCATCCACTCGGTGCCGCGGAAGCGCGCGAACGCGTCCGAGCTGCTCCAGATCCACTCCAGCGGATGCTCGCGGACATTGGCGAACTCGAGCCCCGGGATCGTCGACGCCGCGTGACAGGGCAACACGTCGCCGTTCGGAGCGACCACCATCCCCGTGCGGCCCCAGCCGCCCATGCATGGCTTTGGCAGATGCTCATAGAAGTCGGGTAGCACCCAGAGGACATCGACCTTCGGGCCGACCCGCTCGCGGAAGCGCTGGACCGCTTCCTCCGCGCGCCGAAGCTGCTCCGGCGATGGCAGGAGCGCCTCCTGGTTTGCGACCGCCCAGCCGTAGTACTGCGTATTCGCAAGCTCGAGCCGCTGCGCCCCGAGATCAAGTGCGAGATCGAGCACCTCCGAGATCCCATCGAGGTTCTGCCGGTGCATGACAGAGTTGATGGTCAGCGGGAAGTCGAGCTCCTTCGCGAGCGCGCCGCCGCGATCTTCTTCTCGAACGACCGGTTTCCCGCGATGCGGTCGTTCTCATCGGCGTTCGGGCTCTGGATCGAGATCTGCACGTGGTCGAGCCCCGCTGACTTCAGCGCCTCCGCACGCTCGCGCGCGAACAGCGTGCCGGCGGTGATCAGCGACGAGTACAGACCGGCGTCGCGCGACGCCGCGCACAGCTCGACCAGATCGCCGCGCAGCATCGGCTCGCCCCCGTGAGCGCGAGCTGGAGGACGCCGAGTCCGCGCGCCTCCCGGAAGGTGCGGATCCGCTCGGTCTCGAGCTCCCGGCAGTACTTCTCGCCGCCGATGTCGAGTGGATCGAGCAGTAAGGGCAGTGGAGCGGGCACTGGTAGGAGAGCTCCGCGATCAGCGTGGACGGCCTATGCTGCCGCATCGAGCACCAGCCCTCTCCCAGCCAAGGCGTCGACCACGCTTCGCACGTCGTCGCGGAGATCGGCACGGTCGTACCGCGCGGACAGGGCACCGACGATCTCGTCGAGCGAGCGCTCTCCGTCGCACAGCTCGAGCACCTCCGTCGCGGTGCGGTTGAGCCGGACGACACCCTCGGGCACCAGCAGCAGGTGCTCCTCGCGCACCTCGTCGTACCGCAGTCGTGCTCCCGTGGCGAGGCGGGGGCGGGTCACGCGCCGGGCACCGGCGGCTGCGTGTCGCCGCGCTCGATGGCATCGAGCTGCGCCCACAGCATCTCGGTCTTGAAGCGCAGCGCCGCGACGGCAGCCTGTTGCTGCCCGCGCGTCCGGCAGCGCTCGACGGTGAGATCGAGCGCGTACTGCGCGTCGGGTGGCGCCTTCACAAGCCGCGTACGGAAGTACTCGAGCTCGCGGGCCTGATCCAGTCGTAGTGACGCTCGAACGCCTCGAGCCGCACCCGGATCGCGGCCGGTCCGAAGAGCTCGGTGAGCGATGATGCGATCGCCTCGGACCACGGCTTGCGGCGCGCGAAGTTCACGTAGGCGTCGACCGCGTAGCGCACCGCGGGGAGGACGCTGTTCGGAGACGAGCCTCCCCGCGACGCCGAGCGCCTCGCCGAGCCGCAGCCACGAGTCGATGCCGCCCGTTCCGTCGCTCGTGCCGTCGTGGTCGATGATCCGCTGTATCCACTCACGCCGGACCTCGACCTCGGGACAGTTGGCCACGATCGCCGCATCCTTCAACGGGATGCATTTCTGGTAGTAGTAGCGGTTCGCGACCCAGCGCTGCAGCTCCTCGCGTGTGAGCTCTCCCGCGTCCATCCGTCTGTGGAAGGGGTGCAGGTCGTGGTAGCGCGTCCCCTGCGCGCGCAGGCGGGCAGTGAACTCCGCGGCCGGCCACGGCCCGTCCTGCCGCGTCGGTGTCGTGGCACGCTCGGTCACTAGGTCGATCTCGAGGCCGTCGTAGGCAACCTCGACGCCCGCGCGGGAGGACCGCCCGCGCTCGGCGGAGTCCTCGAGCAGGATGGGGTTCGTGTTGTTGATGTGGACGAGCATCTTGCGTGGCCGCTGCAGCCCCGCGAGCGCCTCGAGCGTTCGCCGCGGCCCGAGGGGCACGTCCCATGTCGCGCGCGCTGCGGGCCGAGATGCCGAGTCGGGAAGCTCATCGTCGCGCCAGAACGTCCCGTCGACGAGCACGAGATCGCTTGTCCGAAACCAGGTGAGCACGCCATCGTCCAAGCGGGCGAGACCAGGAGCGTAGGTGACGACGCCGCCGCTCGCGCGGTCGCGGAAGACGAACCCACTCGCCCCCAGCTCCACGTCTGACCCGCTGAGGTAGCGCGGTGCGTCGCCGCCCACGTCGAACGGCTCGACTTCGAGGCTCGACCCTTCCAGCGGCCTCGACCGCCCCGGTTCCAGCGTCTGCCACTGACGCCGCAGTAGCGCTCGAGCATCTCCAGCACCGGATACGCATCCCTCAGCGCGCGCTCGGTGCCTTCATCCCCGAAGACCCGCACCGGCGCCGCCGACTCACGCAGAAGGAGCAATCCCGCCGTGTGATCGATCTCCGCGTCGGTCAGCAGGACCCCCGCGATCGGCGGCGCGAACGCCGTCGACCCGCCGGGCTGTGAGCGCCTCCAGCTGCTGGCGGGCGTCCGGCGAGGCTTACGAGGAACCACGGCCCAACGTGACCCCGGATCGCCAGCGACGACTGCGTACGAGGTCGCGCCCGTACACCCTCGCGCGCCGCCTCGCACGCTCCGCAGTGGCAGTTCCACTGCGGAAAGCCACCGCCGGCAGCCGAGCCGAGAACACGAACGCGCACGTGGCAGAGGAAGCCAGGCTAGCCCCGGGCGAGCACCCCGAGGCCACGTACGCTTGAGAGCCCTTACCGCCTGTACAGGTAGAGCGTGACTCCGCAGCAGAGATCGACGAACTCGAACTCGGGCTTGATCCCATCGCCGGCACACCTCCTACGAGAGTCCACGGATCGGCACTGTAGCTAACGATCGCAGCCGATGATCGCCGTCGCACCGTAGAGCCGATCACCCGGTCACCGACATGGCTCCCGCCGCGAGAACCAACGCGGCTCCGGCGACTGCGCTGGCGGCAGCGCCACGCCGCATCACCGGGAGCACGCGACAGCAGTACGCCGGTGAGGAGGCCCATGAGTGCCAGCAGCGCACTCGACAATGCTTGCTGCCCGGCCTGTCCGAGGAGCCAACCAGCCGTAGGGTCACCGACCAGACCGTAGGTGAGGTTGTCGAGACTCAGGGCCCACGGCACGGCCCAGACCGGCCAAAGCGGAGCGACTGCGCGCGTGAGGCCGGCGACGGCGACCAGATAGAGCCCCAAGACGGCCAGCATCCCCGTCTCCATGACCTCGCTGACGTTGGACGAGAGCTGCCAGACGATGGCCGAACCGACCAGAAACGCGACTGCGTCGGCGACGCCGAAGAAGGCCGCGAGCGGCAGGCGCGACCGGCGATCGACTATCACACCGATCGCCATGCACGCAATCAAGCTGTCCAGCCCTAGAACCAGGATGTTCATCTAACACCCCAGACCGTGTTGCGGATGTCGATCATCGCTGTGCGTTGTCTCCCCGGTAACCCTATTGCGGCAGTGCGAAGGCGAAGAGAGCGGCTCCGCGCGGCGCCCCGGCCATCTCGGGTGCGAACCCTTCGACCCAGCTGCCCCACCCGACCGGCACGGCTATGTACTGCGTCCCGTCGACGCTGTACGCCGTCGGACTGCTGTGGTGGCCGCTTCCACACTGGAACTGCCCAGCGGGTCCCCGGTCTCAGCGTGGAACGCGTAGAACTCGCCCGAAGGCGC
The DNA here is from genome assembly GCA_030446485.1 of Thermoleophilaceae bacterium. Taxonomy (GTDB): domain Bacteria; phylum Actinomycetota; class Thermoleophilia; order Solirubrobacterales; family Thermoleophilaceae; genus JAUJNF01. Next base: position 55,470 of record JAUJNF010000009.1, read on the forward strand.
GCCGACGAACACGAGGTCGCCTCCGGTGGCCAGCACCGACGCGACCATCGGTGTGTCATTGCGCCACCTCCACACCTCCTCGCCGGTCGACGGGTCGACGGCCTTCACGAAGCCCTGCATGTTCTTGTCGACGGTCGCGTCCGCTCCGAAGTAGGGAAGGCCTTCCCTGAACTCCACGGGCCTCGGCGTGGTGCGCACCGACATCGATCACCGGGACGTAGAAGAGCCCGTCCTCGGGCTGTAGGCGGTGTGCGTCCATTCCGTGGCCCCGCCCGGCGCCGGGCACACGTGGACCGGCTCCCCCTCCCTCTCGGGGTAGATCTTGGGCGTCACCTTGCCGTTGGCATCGATCTCGCCCCAGGTGATGCGTTCGCCGAAGGGTGCCACCCGGGACCAAGTCACCGTTCGTACGGTCCAGGACGAAGAAGTATCCGTTCTTGTTGAAGTGACCCAGCAGCTTGCGCCCATCCAACTCGAACAGGATGGGCGTCATGTTGCTGTCGTAGTCCACACGTCATGCGGCGTGCACTGGTAGTGCCAGCGAATCGCGCCGTTGTCAGGGTCCACGGCGATGACGCAGTCGGTGTAGAGGTTGTCGCCCTCTCGAACGCTTCCGTCGAAGTCGGGCGACGGGTTGCCGGTCCCCCAGTACATGAGGTTCAGCTCCGGGTCATAGGTGCCGGTGACCCAGCAGTTTCCACCACCCCGGGCCCAGGCCCGCCATCAGCGGGCCAGGTCTCGGACCCGGAGCTCCCCAGGCTTCGACACGGTGTAGGTGCGCCAGACGCGTTCTCCGGTGTCGAGATCGAAGGCGTCGAGGTGGCCGCGCACCCCGAACTCCCCGCCGGAGCTCCCCACGATGACCAGGTTCTTGACGACCAGGGCGACCGTAGCGCTCTCGCCGGCCCGCACGTCGCCGTACGCCTGGTCCCAGAGTGCCTTGCCGGTTTCGGCGTCGAGCGCGATCACGTGGGCGTTCAGGCTGACGAAGAAGACCTTCCCCTTCGCGACGGCGACCCCGCGTTGACGTTGCCGCAGCAGAGCGGCGTATCGAACGGAATCTCGTGCCTATGGCGCCACAGTTCCTGGCCGGTTCGGGCGTCGATGGCCCAGACCCAACCATCCCAGCCCGAGACGTACATGACGCCGTCCACGACGATCGGGGCCGCCTCGAACGCGTACGTCGACTCGCCCGCCTGAAGGCCGATCGGGGCGGACTGGAACACCCACGCCGGACGCAGGCGCTCGACTCCTCCGTATTGATCTGGTCCAGCGTGCTGTAGCGGCGCTGGCCGTCGTAGGCGCCGTAGTACGTCAGCCAGTTGTGCGGTTCGGAGCGAGCCTCGAGAATGCGCTCGTACGTGACATCCCGGACGACGGGCGGCGCGCTACCGACCGCGGCACTCACCGATCCGAGGTTGACGGCCCGCTCTGCGTGTACGTAGTGCTTCCGTTCGCTAGGACTTTCGCGTGACCTCCTGAGGGTCGCGATGACTGCGACCGCGCATATCGAGCCGATCCCGACCGCGGAGAGCTGCTTTTTCCCTTGAGTGGCATCGACTGCTCTTTCTATGGTCGGCGCTGGAGCGGGCGGTCGAGGCGAGCCTCGGGTGGAACGTCTCCCAGCACGAGGATCCCTCCGATCAGGCCGCGGCCCTCGTTGCTGCCTAGGGGCGAGCTGAACCAGTAGTAGCCCGGGCCGTCGAGGTTGAGGGTTGCCCTTCCACGGGAGAGCATCGGCAACCAGATCCATTGCTTGTCGCCGTTGCTCGGCAGGACCGCGGAGTGAAAGTCCCACGGGTCATCGTTGATGAGCTCGAGGTCGAGGTCGCCGCCATGGGGCATGACGATGACCGAGGGCTTCCAGATGAGTTCGCCGGGCGGAATCCGGAGCTCCGCGTGGAGGCGCCCGTCGGGTCCCTTCTTGGCGTGTGCGAGGCCGCCGTGGATGAACACCCGGCCCAGCATCGCCTTGTTCGGCCTGTCCAACGCCGGCAGCGCGTTGACCAGGGCGACGACGCGTGGGTTGAGCTGCTTGAGGACGCTCGGCCGAAGCAGGCGCAGGTAGTTCCACAGGACCACCGTTCACCAGCCCTTCAACGGGCGTGCGGCCAAGATCGCCGGGACGTCAGCCTCGTCTTCTCGAATCCGCTTTCCACCGCCGCCTTTCTTGTGGGCAATCCGATCAGCCGTGACCCTACCCCGCCGAGAGCCTGAAGCGACAACGATGGTTTCTAACGACCTGCGTAAGCTGAGCTTGCCACCGATGAGCGCCGCCGCGTGGCCGTTGAAGCACGCCTCCCGACTCCGACAGTCCCAACCCCCCTCTTCGCCAAGCACCTGCAGCAGGCGATCGGCGGCGTGGAGGGTGAGATCCGCGTTGCGATGCAGTACCTCTTCCAGGCCGGGAGCTTCCGAGGACCGAAGAGGTACAAGGCATCCTGCGCCGGACGGGCCCCGCGCACGAACGGCAGCACGAGCCGCTCGACTTCGGAGAGCTGCAGCTCGATCCCTAGACACGGCGGGTGACCGTCGGCGGGGAGGAGGTGCGGCTGACGACGCGCGAGTACGGGCTGCTGGTGTTCCTGGCTCGCCACCCCGGTCACGTCTTCAGCCGAGAGCAACTCCTCGACACCGTGTGGCAGTACACGTTCTACGGCAGCACCACCACGGTCACGGTGCACATCAGGCGCGTGCGCGCCAAGCTGGGTGACACGACGGGCGCCGCGCGGCTCATCGAGACCGTGCGGGGCGTCGGCTACCGGTTCCAGCCGCCGCGTGCTACTCCGACTGCGGAAGGCTGAAGCGCACGCGCGTCCCTTCGCCGGTCTCGGCCAGCCAGATCCGCCCCCCGTGGGCCTCGACGATGGCTCGGCACACGGTCAGGCCCAAGCCGGTGCCTCCGGTCGGCGATGCGCCGGTTCCGCGCACGAACGGCTCGAAGACCTCGTCGCGGTCGAGCTCGGTGATCCCCGTGCCGGTGTCGGTGACGTCGACCTCGATGCTGTCCGCGGTGGCTCGCACCACCACGTCGACCGTGCCACACCGCGGCGTGTGGTGAAGAGCGTTCTCGATCAGGTTGCGGAGCACCCGCTCGAGCTTGCCGGCGCTGCCACTCGCGAGCGTGGTACCCGGTGGAACATCGACGGTGAGGGTGACGCCCTCCATTCCGGCCTCCATCTGCATCCCCTCCACCGTCTTGCGGACGACCGCGTGCATATCGACCGGGTGCATGGCCGAGCGCGGGTCGCCGGCCTCCAGGCGCGAGAGCTCGAAGAGGTCCTCGACAAGCGCCACGAGTGCGCCGACGTGCACCGGCATCTGCTTCAGGTACTCCCGCTCGAGATCCGGCTCGAGGATGCCGTCGGCGAGGGCGGTGGCCACCAGCTGCAGCGAGCCCAGGCGCCCACGGAGGTCGTGGGAGACCCCGACGATCAACTCGCGCTGGCGCTCCGAGGCCGCCACGGCGTCGCCGGAGGAGTGCTCCTCGGGCGCACCGGTGGGGCGGCCGCTTTGGTTAGTGCTGCTGTCTGTCGAGTTCTCCACGGTGGTGCCGCGGCTTCGTCGCCACCGGTCAGGCGGCTCGGATTCCCCGGAGTCTTTACGGCAGGCTCGGCCCCTCTGGTTCCGCCCTGCCGGAAGCGAACAATAGCCGCGCAACCCCGCCGCACAGGACTGAGGGAGGCGCCACGCGCCTTCGTAAGGCAGCCGTAACCGGACACCGGCCCCCGCACGGTATGAAGGAGACCACCTTGACCGCCAGGATCGACGACTACGGCGGGCGCGGTGGCTCAGCGCCGCTGAGGCGTAGCGCAGCCCGAGGCAGCGGCGGCAGGGACTCCAGCCCCTCATGTCGAACGCCGGAGGGTGGCTCGCGATCATCCCACCGGCGCCCGAGAGCGCCTGAACCGCGGGGCGGGGGAGTCGCTGAGCGGCAACGCCACGGCGTTCGGCTACTCCGTGATGATCACGCGAGCTTCGGGGCGGTGCAGCACGAACGCGGGCAACCGGGCTACACCGACCTCCTGCTCTACGGATTGGGGGCCGTGGTGGCCTTCACTGCCCTGGAGGCTCTCGTGACCCGCGGCTTCCGGGTTCCTCTCATGGGTGGCTCGGACCAGGTGGTCACGTTGGGCACCGCCCCGGCGTTCGTCTCCGTGGTGCTCGCGATCACCACCGCGCTGGCCGTTGCCGCGCTGCTGCGCGGCGGGGGCGCGTGGTTCGGCGCCGCTCTGGCTGCCTCGATCGTCTTCATCGTCACCGAGAGCCTGGAGTTCATCCTGTCCGAGTGGGTGCAGGAACGCCGTGGAGAGCCGACAGAGCGGGACTGAGGGTCCGCGACCAGATCTAACGGCCCGCTGACGGAACCCCCGACGGGCGCCACGGCGAGCCCCCGGCATGGGAAGGTTGCCGAGTGAGCGGACGCTCCTTCACTCCGTCCGGGCAGCAGATCGAGCTCGCGCATGGAGAGCAGCGGGCGACGGTCGTAGAGGTCGGTGGCGCCCTGCGCACCTACAGCGTGGGTGCCCGCGAGATCCTGGACGGGTACGGCCCCGGCGAGCAGTGCACCGCGGCCCGTGGCCAGTCGCTCATCCCATGGCCCAACCGGCTCGAGGACGGGGCCTACCTGTTCGAAGACCAGGAGCACCAGCTGGCGCTCAGCGAGCCGGAGAAGCACAACGCCATTCACGGGCTCGTCCGCTGGTGCAACTGGTCCGTGGCCGAGCGCGAGGACCATCGCGTGGTGATGGTGCACCGACTGCATCCCCAGCCCGGCTACCCGTTTGCGCTCGACCTCTCGATTGCGTACTCGCTATCGGCAGCGGGGCTGCGCGTGACCACGACGGCGACCAACGTCGGCCCCACGCCGTGCCCGTACGGTGCGGGTGCCCACCCGTACCTCACGCTGGGCACGGACCTTCTCGACGATGCCACGCTCGCCATTCCAGCGAGCACGTGGCTGCCGGCCGACGAGCGCGGCCTCCCGCTCCGCGAGCAGCCGGTCGACGGCACCCCCTGCGACTTCCGCGCGGCCCGGACGATCGGCTCCGCTCAACTCGATACCGGCTACACCGACCTGCTGCGCGACCGGGACGGCCTGGCGCGCGTGGAGCTGTCCGCCGGCGGTGGCGGCCGCACGGTGGCGCTGTGGCTCGACGAGGCCCACCCCTACCTGATGGTCTTCACCGGCGACTCGGTGCCCGAACCGGAGCGCCGCCGGCGCGGACTTGGCGTCGAGCCGATGACCTGTGCCCCCAATGCCCTCCGCAGCGGCGCGGGCCTACGGGTGCTGGACCCGGGGTCGTCGTTTACCGGGAGCTGGGGGATCGAGCCCGGCGCGGACGCTCTTTAGGCAGGCCTCGACTGGGCGCCGGTCACGCGGCGGCCACCGCGCGCCGGACGGCGACCGCTCCGGTCGCGCTCGCCGAGGGGGCGGCCTTGGCCACCAGCCGATCGGCGAGCCGGGAGGACAGCGCCATCGTGGTGAGCGCGGGGTTGGCGCTCCCCTGGGTCGGCATCGCGCTCGTGTCAGCCACCAGCAGGTTGGGCACCTCCCACGCGCGGTGGTCGCGATCCACGACGCTCTCCTCGGGCGAGGTGCCCATGCGGCATCCCCCCACGAGGTGCGCGTAGCGATCGATCTCGAGCGTGTCTTGGGCGCCCGCCGCTTCCCAGATCTCGTACAGCTTGCTCTTGGCGTAGGCGATGTTCTTGCGGTCGTTGTCGCACTGGGTGTAGTCGAGGCGGGCGATCGGCATCCCGTTGAGGTCGAGCTCGCCGGCCAGCGTCACCCGGTTCTCGGCCCGGGGAAGCAGCTCGCAGAGCATTCCGAGCGTGGTCCAGTGGTTGTAGTCGCGCATGTACTCGCGCAGCGCCTCGCCCCAGTGGCCATCGGCCAGCACGTGACCGGCCCAGCCGATCGGCAGCGGGCCGACGGTCTGGATGCTGAACCCGCGGGCGAAGCCGCGCCGCTCGTCGGTCTCGTAGAACTGCTCGGAGGAGATTTGGGGCGGCGGGCCCTTGTACATGCGCATCAGGTCCGGGAAGCGGGCCGCCACGTGGGGAGCGCCCTGGACCATCACGTAGCGGCCGACCTGGTCCTCGCCGTTGGCGAGTCCCTTCGGGAAGCGGCGGCTCGTGGAGTTCAGCAGCAGCCGCGGCGTCTCGATCGAGTAGCCGGCCACCGCCACCACGGCGGCCCGCTGGAAGCGCTCGCGCCCGCCCTTCACGTACGTGACGCCCGTGCAGCGTCCGCGCTCGTCCACCTCCACCCGGGTCGCCATGCTGTCGGCACGGATCTCCACGCCGTGGGCGATCGCGTCCGGCACGTGGGTCACGAGCGGGCTCGCCTTGGCGTTCACCTTGCAGCCCTGGATGCAGAAGCCGCGGTAGATGCAGTGCGGCCGGTTGCCGAACGTGCCGCTCGGTATCCCGACGGGGCCCACGCGCATCTCGATTCCCACGGCGCGCGCGCCGTCCTGCGCCCGTTCGGCGGCACCGCCCACCGGATGGGCCGAGTGCGGGTAGGAGTGCGGGTCGCCCCAGGGCCAGTCCTGTCCGGCCACGGGCAGCTCGGCCTCGACGCGCTCGTAGTGGGCCTTCAGCTCCCAGTAGGAGAGCGGCCAGTCGGCGCCCACCCCGTCGCGCGTGTGGGTCTCGAAGTCGGAGGGGTGGAAGCGCGGCGTGTAGCCGGCGTAGTGGAGCATCGTCCCGCCGACCCCCACGCCGCTGTTGTTCTGGCCTAGCTCCACCGGGTCCTCCCCGCCGATGACGCGGTTCTCCGTCCAGTAGAGGGATCGCGCGCCCTCCTCGTCGCTCACCCAGTCGCTGTCGGGGTCGAAGAAGGGGCCCTTCTCGAGCACCACGATCCGCCACCCCGCTCGCGCGAGGCGCTGGGCCAGCACCGCGCCGCCCGCGCCGCAGCCCACGATCAGGAGGTCCACCTCGTCGGCGTCGTCGAAGGTGCGCATGGCCGCGCGCCCCGGTATGCCGCGTGCGTGCGGGTCGAGCAGGTGGCGCGAGTCGTTGTCGGGCGGGCCCACCGCGCCCTTCAGGCGGGTCTGCAGGCTCACTCGGCGCCGCGCTCCAGCACGTCGCCGACCGGGTCCACCTCGAAGGCCTCGTCCCCCTCCCAGCCCTCCCTCTGACCGACGCCCATCCGCGCGTAGCCCTGGGGGTAGGCGGGGCCGCCGAAGCCGATCTCGTTCCACGCCCAGGGATGCGAGTAGAAGGCGGCGAGCACGGACCGCGTCACCACGCCCCAGGCCTTGTCCGGAGGCATGTGGTCCCACACGCCGCCGCTCAGGTCGCCGTCGGCAAAGGCGCCCACGATCTCGCGCCGAACGTCGGCCGGCAACGCGGCGAACGAGTCGAGCCCGTGCTCGCGCGCGGCGTCGTCAAGGCCGCGGGCGACGCGGCGCCACACCTCGCGGTCGTCGGGCATCCCGGCGTGCTGGTAGCCGTCGAGCCTGCCGCCGTGCAGCTTGTCGTCCACGTAGGCCAGCACGGGGATGCGCGGCTCGGCCTCCTGAGCACACACGGTGTCGCAGAACGCCGCCAGGGTGCTCGCCTCTCGGGCGTCGAAGAAGCGGATGGGCGGCGGGTTCTCCACCCTGTCCAGCACCAGCCGGCGCGTGGCCGCGTCCCAGTGGCCGGCGCGGGCGAGCACGTCGTGGTCCGGATAGCGGCCCCGCATCTGTGGCGTCGTGCCGCGCCGCTGGCGCGGGAGGCCGGGCGGGGGGCCCGGGGCGCCGGCCCGGTGCTTGGGCAGGTGGTGGGGCTCGCGGAAGTCCGGGGCCACGAGACTGTGCTCGCCCCCTAGCGCTCGCGCGGCAGCGCCGCGGCGAGCATGCCGATCGCGCCCACCATCGTGAGCGATCCGGGGGCGAACAGCGGCGGTCCCATCAGCAGGTTGAAGCTCGCCTCGCGGAAGCCGCCGGGCTTCCTCGCCAGCCCTCGCATGTGCATCCCGACGCCGATTATGCCCTGGACGCCGTAGACCGCGGAGGCCACCGGCAGCGCACGGCGGGCAGCGCGCTCGGAGAAGACGCCCGCCACACCGGCGGCCACCAGCGGAGGCGTGGCGGCGAGCGGGCTCCACATCATCTTGTTGCCGAACGAGCCGCGGTAGTGCTCGAGGTATATGTCGGTGGCGAGCGGGAGGGCGCTCATCGCGGCGAAGCCGGACAGCGTGCGCTGCAGGCGCCCGCTACGCACGTTCCGCGCGGCCCGGCGCACGCGCCTGCGTGACCTGCGGCCGCTCCGGGTCATGCCGCGTACCGCTCGGCGTCCGCGCGCCGAAGCTCGAGCCCGAGGCCGGGCCGCTCGGTATCGGGATGCAGCGCGCCGCCGACGGGCCGGAGGACCCCGTCGAAGAACAGCTCTTCGATCCTCACGTGGTCGTGGAAGTACTCGAGGTGCACGAGCGGCTCGATCGCCGCCCCGGCGTGCGCGTGTATGGAGGGTGCGGTGTGCGCCGACAGGGGAATGCCGCGCGCCTGGCAGAGGGCACCGACTCTCAGCAGCTCGGTGATGCCCGCGCAGCGGGTCACGTCGGCCTGCAGCACGTCGACCGCCCCGGCCTCGAGCATGCGGCCGAAGTAGGGGAGGTCGTAGCCGTACTCCCCCGCCGCAACGTCCATGGCGGCCGGGGCGCGGTCGCGCACGAGTCGCAGCCCGTCCAGATCGTCGGAGGAGACCGGCTCCTCGAACCACGTCACGTCCTCCTCGGCGAAGCGCTCGGCGAGCGCCAGCGCCTGCTTGCGGTCGTAGGCGCCGTTGGCATCCACGAACAGGCCGGCGGCCGGTCCGATCGCCTCCCGCGCGGCGCCCACCCGCTCGGGATCGGCGGCCGGATCCGTGCCCACCTTCATCTTCACCCGCTCGATGCCGCTCCCCACCCAGCCGGCGAGCTGCTCCTCGAGATCGGCGAGCGAGTACGAGGTGAAGCCGCCGCTGCCGTAGACGGGCACCGCTTCGCGAACCGGGCCGAGGAGCGTGGCCAGCGAGACCCCGAGCAGCCTTGCCTTGAGGTCCCACAGCGCCACGTCCACCGCGGCGATCGCGCTCGAGACGACCCCCGGGCGGCCGAGGTTGCGCGTGGCCCGCACCATGGCCTGCCACGCGGCGGGCGGCGCCATGGCGTCGCATCCGGCCACGACATCCATGAGCTTCGACTCCACGAGCCGGGCGGCCGACACGTCGGCGTAGGTGTAGCCGAGGCCGCGCTCACCGCCCGCAAAGACCTCGACCACCACCAGCGTCGTGCTGTCCCACTCGAGGGTTCCGTCGGCCTCCGGGCGGTCCGTGGGAACCACGTAGGCCGAGACCTCCAGTCCGTCGACCGCGGCGCCCGTGGCGGCCGGCCGCACCTCTACCGCGCTCATCGGCCCGGCACCAGCTCCGCCACCTTGTCGCGGACGGTCTGGCGGATGATGGCGCGGGCGTCGGGGTCGCCCTTGAGCAGCGAGGACGTGATCGCCTTCGCCTGCTCGAGCTTGATGTGGGGCGGCAGCGGCGGTACCTCGGGGTCGGTGATCGCCTCGAGCACCACCGGCCGGTCGGCGGCCAGCGCCTGATCCCACGCGTCGCCCACCTGATCGGGCGAATCGACCCGGATGCCCTTCAGCCCGATCAGCTCCGCGTAACGCGCGTAGGGGAAGTCGGGCACCTTCTGTGCGGCCTCGAACTTGGGGTCGCCCATCTGCGCGCGCTGCTCCCACGTGACCTGGTTCAGGTCGCCGTTGTTCAGCACCAGCACGATCAGGCGCGGATCGCTCCACTTCTTCCACGAGTCGGCCACCGTGATCAGCTCGCTCAGCCCGTTCATCTGCATCGCGCCGTCGCCCACCAGGGCGATGGCCACCCGGTCGGGATGGGTGAACTTGGCCGCGATGGCGTAGGGCACGCCCGGGCCCATGGTGGCGAGCGTGCCGGAGAGGGAGGCCTTCATGCCCTTGCGGATCTTCAGGTCGCGGGCGAACCAGTTGGCGGCCGAGCCGGAGTCGGCGCTGAGGATGCAGTTCTCGGGCAGCCGCGGCGACAGCTCCCAGAACACGCGCTGCGGGTTGAGCGGATCGGCGTCCTTCATCGCGCGCGTCTCGAGCACCTTCCACCACTCGGCCACGCCCTGCTCGATCTCCTCGCGCCAGGAGCGATCGGTCTTGCGCTCGAGCAACGGGATGAGGGCTCTCAGCGTCTGGGCGCTGTCGCCCACCAGGTTCTCCTCCATCGGGTAGCGGATGCCGATCATGCGTCCGTCGATGTCGATCTGCACGCCGCGCGCCTCGCCCTCCTCGGGCAGGAACTCCGAGTAGGGGAAGCTCGACCCCACCATCAGCAGGGTGTCGCAGCCCATCATCATGTCCGAGCTCGGACGCGTGCCGAGGAGGCCGATCGAGCCGGTCACGTAGGGCAGGGCGTCGGGCAGCACCGCCTTTCCGAGCAGCGCCTTGGCCACCCCCGCTCCGAGGAGCTCCGCGACCTCCTCGAGCTCGTCGCCGGCGTGCAGGGCGCCCTGGCCGACGAGGATGGCCACGCGCTCGCCCGCGTTCAGCACGTCGGCGGCGCGCCGCAGGTCGGCGTCCTCGGGCACGATCCTCGGCGGGTTCCAACCGCTGCCCGAGTGCACGGTGCCGTGCTCGCGCGGCGCCTCCTCGACGGCCTCCTCCTCCTGCAGGTCGTTCGGCACGATCAGGCAGGTGACCGTGCGCTCGGACAGCGCGGTGCGCACCGCGCGGTCCACCAGGTGACGGATCTGCGCGGGGTCGGTGGCCATGTGCACGTACTCGTGCGCGACGTCCTTGAACAGCGAGACGAGGTCGACCTCCTGCTGGTAGCTGCCGCCGAGGCCCGACTGGGCCTGCTGGCCGACGATGGCGAGCACCGGCTGGTGGTCGAGCTTGGCGTCGTACAGGCCGTTCAGCAGGTGGATGGCCCCGGGTCCCGAGGTGGCGAGGCACACGCCGATCTCGCCGGTGAACTTGGCGTGCGCGCAGGCCATGAAGGCCGACATCTCCTCGTGGCGGGAGTGCACGAGCTCGAGCCGGTCGCCGGCGCGGTCGAAGGCCCCCATGAGGCCGTTGATGCCGTCGCCCGGGTAGCCGTAGATGCGGGAGATCCCCCAGTCGTTGAGGCGGTGCAGCAGGTGGTCTGAGACGTTGTCGGACATGGGGCTCCTTGTGTCGGTATGTCGGGAACTCAGCGGTCGAGCACGACGTATGCGGCGCTCGTACCGGCGGCGTAGACGAAGTGGTGGAGGGCGTCGGTGGCCACGTCGCGGCCCTCCTGCTTCCAGGGGGCGGGGGCGATGTCGAGGGCCGGGAGCATCGCCAGCGACGACCCCCAGACGGTGGCCCAGTGAGCACCTGTCGCGGCGGCGCCGTGCAGGCCTGCCGCGCCGAGCACGCCGCGCACGGCTCCCCACCCGGTGCCATAGGCCCAGTGCACGATGTTCGAGAAGCGCGCGGCCCCCGCGTCATCCTTGGGCTCGACGCCCAGTACCACGCCCGCGGCGTCGGCCGGGGCCGAGCTGCTGCCGCGGTCGCGCAACTTCGCCTCGAGCGTGCTCGACACCGTCATGGCCGCCGTGCCGGCCGCGCCGGCGATCAGGCCCCTGCCCACGGCGCCCGTCAGCTCATCGAACGTCATGCAACCTCCTCGTGGGTCGAACCGCTCGCAGCGGGAGAACGGACCCGCCGATGGAATGAGTCATACCCGCATCGGGTCCAATAATGGGGCGTTCCAGCACCTCGTAATGCACTCGTCACCTGGCCCGCCGGCCGCACGCGCCCCGCCTCTCCGGCCGGGCGTGCCCTCGGCCGCCAGGCGCCCCGATCCTCGTAATCACGGCCACGGCCACGGCCACGGCGCCCCTGCGTGGGGTGTGTGGAGAGCGTTCTGGATGAGGTTGCGCAGCACCCCCGTTCGAGCTTCACGGCGTTGCCCTACGTCAGGGTCATGCCCGCCGGAACCTCGACGCTGACGTGAACGTCCTCCATGTCAGCCCTCTCGGAGTCATGTTGCGGGAGAGCGGCCCAATCGGTCCCCTCTCCCGGGGTCGAAAGATCCTCAAATTCTCGGCTCCGTAAGAAGGTCGTAACCGCGCAGAAACCTCCACCGGGTAGAAGACAGGGCTTGTCCGCTCGAATCGACGACTACGGGTTCTTGTCCAACTGCCACTCGGCCGCCCTCGTCAGTCGTGCCGGGTCGGTGGATTGGTGGTGCGTGCCGCGGTTCGACTCCCCTTCGGTGTTCGGGCGGCTGCTCGGCCCTGACGCCGGGCACTGGTCGCTGGGCCCGACGGCCGCCTTCGAGGTCGAGCGACGATACGAACCCGACTCCTTGGTGCTGCGCACCGTCTTCACGACCGCGGGCGGCGAGGTGACGGTCACCGACGCCCTCGGTCTCGCGGACGGGGCGCGGGGCCACGAAATCGGCCTGCGCAGCCCTCACGTACTGCTGCGACGCGTCGAGGGGTCCACGGGAGCTGTCGAAATGGCCACCGAGTTCGCGCCGCGCATGGAGTATGGGCTCACCGTCCCGCACACGGTCGGCTCGCCGGATGGCGTGGTGGCGCGGGGCGGTCCGGTCCGCCTGGCCCTCAGCGGGGGAATCACGCTTTCCCCTGAGCGGGGCTGCGCCAGGGGCCGGTTCACCGTGCACGCTGGAGAGCAAATCGACCTCCGGGTGGCATTCACGCCCTCGTCCGGCGAGTCGAGCACCGATGGCGCCGGTCGGGCGAACCTCGACAGCACGATCGACGGATGGAGGTCGTGGGCGCAGCTGCACGACGGCTACAACGGGCGCCACCGGGACGCCGTCCGGCGCAGCTCCCTCGTGCTCCAGGGGCTCACCTTCCAGCCGACCGGCGCGGTGGTTGCCGCGGCCACCACATCGCTTCCAGAGATCGTCGGCGCCGACCTCAACTTCGACTACCGCTACGCGTGGCTGCGCGACCTCAGCCTGACCATCCGCTCGCTGTGGATCGCGGCGTGTCCCGACGAGGCCAGCCGGCTCTTCGAGTGGATCGCCGACGCCGCCGGCCACCTCGGGGACGAACGCGTCCAGATCATGTACGGCGTGGAGGGTGAGCGCAACCTCGCCGAGCACGAGCTGGTGCATCTGTCCGGTTTCCGTGACAGTCGTCCCGTGAGGGCGGGAAACGCCGCGTGGGACCAGGAGCAGCTCGACGTACTCGGAGAGGTGCTGGACGCGGCCGAGCAGCTGCGAGAGCAGCTCGGCGAGCTCAGCGAGTCCACCCGTGAGCTCCTCGTGACGCTGGCCGACCGGGCCGCTGCCACCTGGCGCGAGCCGGATGCCGGGATGTGGGAGGCGCGCGATCAACAGCGCCAGTACGTCTCCTCCAAGGTGATGTGCTGGGTTGCTCTCGACCGTGCCATCCGGCTGGCCCCGCTGCTCGGAGACGGCGTGCATCTCGATCGCTGGGAAGACGCCCGCGAACGCGTTCGCGCCGCCGTGCTGGCCAAGGGCTGGAGCGACCAGGCGGGGGCCTACGCGGGCGCCTTTGGCTCCGACGACCTCGATGCCTCCGTCCTGCTGCTGCCGCTCGTGCGCTTCCTACCCGCCGACGACGAGCGGATGTGGGCAACGATCGAGGCGATTGAGCGAGAGCTGGGCGACATCGGCCTCGTCCGCCGGTGGCCCGAGGACCCGATGGGCTTTCTCATCTGCACCTTCTGGCTCGTCGAGTGCCTCGCGATGGGAGGCGAGGTGGCTCGCGCCGAGGTGTGGTTCGACCGAGCCATCTCCTACGCGAACGACCTCGGTCTTCTCTCGGAGGAGGCCGACCCGGACCGCAAGGAGCTGTTGGGCAACTACCCGCAGGCCTTCTCGCACGTGGGGCTCATCAACGCCGCGTGGCGACTTACGGAGACCGCAGAACAAACGAAAAGAGACGAGAAATGACCGAACGGCTGCCCGACAAGATCGCGCTCATCACGGGATCGGATTCCGGAATCGGACAGGGGACGGCTATCGAGTTCGCCAAGGAGGGCGCGGACGTGGTGGTCCACTATCTCGACGACGCCGAGGGGGCACAGGAAACCCGGCAGGCCGTCGAGGCCGAGGGCCGCCGGGCGATCGTGGTGCAGGCCGACATCACCGACGAGCAGGCGGTGCACCGACTCTTCGAAGAGGCGGTGGAAGCGTTCGACAGGGTGGACATCCTCATGAACAACGCCGGGGTCGATGCCTCGGGCAAGGACGTCGCCGACCTACCCACCGAGACCTTCGACCAGGCAATCAGAACGAATCTGTACGGGGCATTTTTCTGCTGCCGGCGCTTTATCCAGCTGCGCAAGGAAGGAACCGCGGCGGGCGGGAAGATCATCAACGTGACGTCGGTGCACCAGGAGATTCCCAATCCGGGCGGCGCCGACTACGACTGCTCCAAGGGCGCGCTGCGCAACCTCACACGGACGCTGGCTCTGGAGCTCGCTCCGCTGAAGATCAACGTGAACAACCTCGGCCCGGGAATGGTGCTCACGCCGTTCAACCAGGCGGCGATCGACGATCCCGATCTACTCGACGAGCAGGTCCAAAGCATTCCCTGGAAGCGCGCGGCCGAGCCCTCGGAGATCGGGCGCCTAGCCGTCTTCCTCGCCTCCGCCGACAGCGACTACGTCACGGGTGCCGACTACTTCATGGACGGGGGATTGATGCGCAACGTCGGGCAGGGCGCCTGATCGCCGGCCAAGGACCCGCGCTCACGCCTTCCCGGCCGGCAGATCGAGATCGCGCACGGTGAGCAGCGGGCGACGGTCGTGGAGGTCGGCGGCGCGCTGCGCACCTACCGCATCGGTGTCCCATGGTGGCGAGCGTGCCCGACAGCGATGCCTTCATGCCCTTGCGGATCTTCAGGTCGCGCGCGAACCAGTTGGCCGCCGAGCCAGAGTCGGCGCTGAGATGCAGTTCTCGGGCAGCCGCGGGACAGCTCCCAGAACACGCGCTGCGGGTTGAGCGGGTCGGCGTCCTTCATCGCGCGTGCCTCGAGCACCTTCCACCAATCGGCCGCGCCCTTCTCGATCTCCCCGCGCCAGGAGCGGTCGGCCTTACGCTCGAGCAGTGGGCTGAGGGCCCGCAGGGTCTGGGCGCTGCCGCCCAGCGACCTCCTCGTAGAACGTGATCAGAAACTCCCGCCGGGCCACGGCGCACCGGCGTAGCGCTCGAGCACGGGGCCGGGCGGGGCGTCCACCTGGCAGAAGAGATCGGTGCGCACGATGAACCCGGGGAACAGGCGCCGGAAGGGGTCCTCGTGGAACAGCCCGGGGTCGCGGGCCACCGTGATCGCCCCGCCGCATCCGACCGAGTCGACGGACAGGGTCGTCAGGCACACCAGGTCGTCGCCGAGCATCGGGATCCACCAGGCCAGCGCGTCGCGCCGGGCCTGCTGCACCTCGGGCTGGTCGTACGGCACGCTCGCCTCGGCGTCGTCGGAGGCGCACACGTGCGCGTAGACCCCCTCGACGGCCTCGCCCTCCACGCAGCGGCGGTCGATGCCGAAGCGCCGGCCGGGAGCCTCCTCGTCGAGCGACAGGCCCTCGCCGTCGAGCCACAGGAAGCGGAAGGGCAGGTCGCCGCTCACGGGGCCCAGTCCTCGCGAACGGAGCGGGAGATGTGGCGCATGTCGGTGCGCAGCTCCTCCATCGTGGCCCGGCCGAAGTACCAGTAGCCCTCGTACGCGCGGTAGATGGTCAGGTCCGGGAAGAGGGTGAAGCCCGCCGGCCAGTAGGGGTCGTGCACCGTGTCGGCGGTCTCCTCGAGGCCCAGGCGCGGCAGCCAGCGACGCTCGGCGTCGGAGAGGAAGAGGAACCGGGCGCCCAGCCCCGCCCTGAAGGCCGACTGCACCTCGGACGGATCGACCGAGACCACGACGATGCGCGCGTAGGCCACCTCGAACTCGTCCTGGAGTCCGATGAGCTCGCGCATGTAGCGCTGCTCCTTGGGGCACCACCACCCGCGCGAGAAGAGCAGTGCCACCGGATCTCCGCCGGCGATCTCGGACAGCTTCCGGGCCCGTCCGGTGTGGTCGGGCAGGTCGAGGTCGGGGAACGTCCTGCCCGGCGCGAGCTCGACGGCCTCGGTGGCCGGGGCGCTCATGCCGCCGCCCGCGGGAGGCTGAAGCGCACGCGCGTGCCGGGGCCTCGCTCGCCGAGCCAGATCCGCCCGCCGTGGGCCTCGACGATGGCGCGGCAGATCGTGAGCCCGAGCCCCGCTCCCGGGCGCGTGCGGGCCGCGGCCTGCTCACCGCTCTTGAAGAACGGCTGGAAGACCTTCTCCTGGTCGGCGCTGTCGATGCCCTCGCCAGTGTCTGTGACCTCGATCTCGACGCACTCGTCGATGGTCTCGGCGCAGACGGTGACCGTTCCGTCCGCCGGCGTGTGGCGGATGGCGTTCTGGATCAGGTTGAAGAGGACGCGCTGCAGCTTCTCGGGATTCGCCCTGGCCGGAGGCAGCTCGCCGGTCACCCGCGCGGTCACGATCACGCCCCTGGCGTCGGCCTGGCCGCGCATGGCCTCGACGGTCTCCTGCACGAGCTCGTCGAGCCGCACCTGCTCGAGCGACCACTGCACGTCGCCCGCCTGCAGCCGGGACAGCTCGAACAGGTCGTCGATCAGCGCGCCGAGCGCCTGGACGTGAACGGGAAGCTGGGCCAGGTAGCGATCGCGGGCGTCGTCGTCCACCACTCCGTCCTTGATCGCCTCGGCCACCAGCTGGAGGGAGGTCAGCGGCGTGCGCAGGTCGTGCGACACCGCGGCGATCAGGTCCCGGTGGGCGGTCCAGGCCGTCGCGCACTGCTGCTCATCGCTTCGTAGCTGCTCGATCATCTGGTTCGAGGCCCGGGCGAGGTCGGCTATCTCGTCCCGTCCGTGGGTCTCGATGTGCACGTCGCGCGCACCCTCGCCGACGGCCATGACCCCGCTTCGCACCGAGGCGATGTCCTGCATCACCCCGTGGGCGAGCACCAGCGAGGAATAGGCCGCGACGACACCGGTGAAGCCCAGCCCGAGCGCCAGCACGAAGGCGTCGTGCGCGGACACGAACATCGAGGCCGCGATCACCCCGATCATCACGAGAACCGAGCCGACGGCCACGGCCGTGCCGATCACGAACTGGCGGGAGAGGGATCCCAGGCGATCCCGGTGCGCGGCGAAGAGGTGCGAGAGCACGAGGATCGGCGCGCCGCCGGCGACCATGACGCCGGACATCAGCAGGCCGTCGGCCGTGCCGTAGGCCGCCCCGACGGCGAGTCCGCCGAGCGCGACGCCGACGACCAGGATCAGGATGCTGCGCAGCACGCTCACGGCTGGAATCGGTATCCAACCCCCCAGACCGTCTGCAGGCGCTCGGGTTGAGACGGGTCGTGTTCGATCTTCGAGCGAAGCCTCCGCATGTGGACGGTGACCGTGGAGGTGTCCGTGTAGAAGGCGTACTCCCAGACGGCGTCCATCAGCTGGTCCCGCGAGAAGACCTGCCCCGGATGGCGCGCGAGGAACAGGAGCAGGTCGTACTCGCGAACGGTGAGCTGGGTCTCCTCCCCGTCCACGGTGACCCGGCGGGCCGCCGGGTCGATCAGAAGCCCGTCGAAGGCGATGGCCTCCTCGAGCTCGGGTGACTTGTCGACGCGGCGCAGCACGGCATCCACGCGCGCCACGAGCTCCGCCGGCGAGAACGGCTTGATCACGTAGTCGTCGGCACCTAGGCGCAGGCCGACGACCCGGTCGGTGGGCTCGCCCTTGGCGGTCAGCAGGATCACGGACACGCGGTCGTCCTCCCGCAGGCGGCGAAGCACCTCGAGCCCGTCGATGCCGGGAAGCATCAGGTCGAGGACCACGAGGTCGGGGCGGTCCTCGCCGGCCAGGCGGATTGCCTCGTGGCCGTCGCCGGCCACGCGGGTGGTGTAACCGGCCCGCTCCAGGTAGCGGGACACGACCTCGGAGATCGTCGGCTCGTCGTCGACGACGAGAACGGATCCGCGGCTGTGGGCTCTGCTCATGTACCGAGTGTTACCCACGCACGCCCCGCCGTGGGGCGCGCGGGGTCGGTCGTAATGCTTTCGTCAGCCGTCTCGAGGGATCGGCGATAGACCCTTAAGAGCCGGAGAACAGTGGGTCGCAGGCCTTGTGCGCCGCGCTCCGGCCCGCCACGCTGGCCATAAAGCGAACAGGGAGAGCCAGTGACCGCGGAGCCGACTGACCCCAAGCGCATACTCGTGGTGGCCAACAACACCTGCCCGTGCGAGACCCTGCACGAGGAGATCCGCAGCCGCAGCGGCGACGCCGACAGCGAGGTGCTGATCCTGGCCCCCGCACTAAACAAGCGGATCGCCCACTACGTCTCGGACACCGGCGGGGCCGTCAAGGCCGCCGAGCTGCGGCTGGCGCGGGCGGTCGAGAGCCTCGACGCCAAGGGCATGCAGGCGAGAGGAGTGGTCGGTGACGCCGATCCGGTGACGGCCATCGAGGACACCGTGGGCCTGTTCCCGCCGGACGAGATCATCCTCTCGACGTGGCCGGCCGAGCACTCCAACTGGCTCGAGAAGGGCCTCGTGGAGAAGACGCGGGAGCGCTTCGACGCTCCGGTCACGCATCTGGTCTCGCGCTACGGGCTGAAGGACGCGGCCTGAGGGAGCGGGGAGGCCTGCACGGGGAGGTGAAGCCGGACATCCCCCTGTGCCGACATCTCCCGGTCGTCCCGGCTCGGCCCTGAGGAACGGACGTGAGGGTGCGTGCTCGGGCCGTTGGAGCGGCGGCAACCGTGGCAGCGATGGCGACGGTCAGCGTGGTTCTCGCCGCGGACGGTGACCAGTCCCGCCCGGCCCAACGGGTGATACCCGCCGCGCGGGGCGACCCTGGCGCCGTCGTCGACACCCAAGCGAGCGGCCGGCGGGCCCCCGGCGGGGGGCGCGAGGCCCGGCCGCCGGCCACGCCGGCCGCGCGCGTAGCGCTGCTCGGCCGCTCGGTGGAGGGGCGACCGATCCGGCTCATTCGCCTGGGTGACCCTGGTGAGCGGCCGCGGGCATTGGTGTTCGGTTGCATCCACGGCACCGAGTGCGAGGGCATCGACGTTACGCGCCGGCTTCGGTCAGATCGTCCGTCTCGGCCGCTGTGGGTGGTCGAGAACCTCAACCCGGATGGCCTTCGACGTGGCCTGCGCGTCAACGGCCGCGGGGTGGACCTGAACCGCAACTTCCCGTCCGAGTGGCGGCCGGGCGGACGACCGTTCGACCCTGAGTACCCGGGCTTGCGGCCGCTGTCGGAGCCGGAGTCGCGGCTGGCGGCCCGGCTGATTCGGCGGCTCAAACCCCGGGTGACGGTGTGGTTCCACCAACCCCAGGGGGTGGTACGTGCCTTCGGCCACAGCGTGGGCGTGGCGCGCCGCTACGCCCGGACGGCGACGGTCCCGTACGCGACGATCCGCTGGCCACGCGGGACGGCGCCCAACTGGCAGAACCAGCGCCTCGGCATGCGGTCGTTCGTCGTCGAGCTGCCCGCCGGGGCGCTGCCCGCCGCCGCGGCGCGGCGGCACGCACAAGCGCTGCTGGCGCTGTAGAAGGCGAGGCCGTTCCGGGGCTGGGTTGATTTCGGGACACCGGGTCCCGGAATCCGCCCAACCCCCGAACCGCGACCAGCCGGTGTGCTACGGATCGAAGAGCTGGAGGGTCCCGTCCGTGCGGCTGGCCACGAACACCCGCCCGGTGTCCTCGTCCACCGCCACGGTGTTGGGCTGACGCACCGTGGGGAGGCTGCGCAGGACGTGCGGCTGGCCACCGGCGGCGAGCTCCACCACGCGGTTGCGCTCGGTGAGCGTCACCCAGAGACGCCCGCGGCGGCGGTCGATGGCGATGCCGTACGGCGACCCCTCGAGGTACACGCGGCGTACCAGCTCGAGGCGGGGGCTCAGGTGGAAGAGCAGCAGGGCGTCGCCCTGGGTGTCCACCACGTAGAGGAGGTCGCCGCCGTCCGAGACCACGTGGGTCGGCCCGACTCCCGCGTCGGCCTGGCCGAGCGAGCGCAGGCTACGCGCGTCGAACACCTCGACGGCTCGCTCGCGCACCGCCACGACCGCAACGCGCGTGTCGCTGCCGGCGGCCACCACGCCGCCCGGCTGGACCGGTGCCTCGAGGCGCTCGATCACGCGTCCTCGCTCGACGACCGACACGGTGTCGGCGAACTCGTCGGCCACGAAGATCCTCCCCGCCGCGGCCGCGGCGTCGTGCGGGAAGCGCCCCACCTGGATGCTGCCGGTGCGGCCGCTCGGGAGCTCCACGCGCACGAGTGCGTCGGCTCGTTCGGCGGGCACGAGCACCGGCCCGCCGGCGCGCTCGAGCTGAAGGTGGCGCGGCGATTCCGGCAGGACGACGCGGCGCTCCACCCGGCCGCTGCGCGCGTCCACGAGCGCGAGCCGATCGGGGTCGGTGAGGCCGACCCCCACCAGGCCCGTCCGCGCGTCGGCCACCAGTCCCTCGGGCTGGTTCCCGACCGCCACGACGCGCCCCGCCGGGCGCTCGCCGGGCGGTGGCGACCGCGCCGGCTCGGCGGGCGGGGGCAGCTCGTCGGTCGAGCCGCACGCGCCGAGCAGCAACAGCGGGAACAGGGCGAGCTGCCGGCGCCACGGGATCACGGCGCGATCTGACCTCGCCTCCGGCTCAGGCCGCGGCGGGCTGAAGCGCTGACAGCTCCCGCGCAAAGGCCGAGCGCGGGCTCTGCCCGGCGACGGCGTGGGCGTCGGCGATGGTGTCCACGTCGCGCATCACCGCCAGCTCCACATGTCGCAGGCCTAGCTCGGTCAGGCGGTGACGCTGAGCGGCGAGCGTGGCGGCGGAGCTCATCGGCACGCCGTCGAAGACGCGCGGACCGGCACGCCGCAGGCCGATTGACCAGTAGCCGCCGTCGCTCGCCGGCCCGAGCACGGCGTCCACGCCGGGCTCCAGCAGGGCCCGGGTGGCCTCGACGAGGTCGGCGGGCGTCAGCTGTGGCGTGTCCATGCCGACCAGCACTGCCGGTCCCTCCACGGCGTCGAACGCCCCGGCGAGGCGACGGCCCAGGCCGCCATCGCACTGCGGCAACACGTCGAACCCGCCGGGCAGCCATGCGCCGGGCTCTCCGTCGAGCACGAGCAGTCGCCGTGCGGCCGGCGCGCCCGCCACCGCGGCCAGGGTGTCGCGCAGCGCCGCCTCTGCCAGGCCCGCTGCCTCGATGGGGGTGCACGGAGGGCAGAGGCGGGTCTTGCTTCGACCGGCCTCGGGGGCCTTGGCCAGCACCGCGAGCGTCACGCCGCTCACCGCAAGGCCTGACCCATGTCGCGCACGGTGCGAACGGTGCCGCGCACCGTGCCCGTGACCTTCGAGCGTCCCGAGCGCGGCCGGTAGCTCACCGGCACCTCGCGGATGCGCCAGCCGGCGGCGGCGGAGCGGAGGACCATCTCGAGTGGCCACCCGAAGCGGCGGTCGCGCACGCCGAGCTCGAGCAGCGCTCCGCGCCCCGCCGCCCGCATCGGCCCGAGGTCGCGCAGGTCCACGCCGCTGCGCCGGCGCAGCTCGCGGGCCAGGACCCGGTTGGCAAGGCGCGCGTGGGCGGGCCACGCGCCGGCTCCCGACGGGCGCCGCTGGCCGAGCGCCAGGTCGGCCGAGCCGTCGATCACCGCACCGGCCACGCCGGGCAGCTCGCCCGGGTCGAGCGAGCCGTCGCAGTCCATGAAGCACACCACGTCGCTCGTGGCCGCCGACAGGCCCGCGAAGCACGCGGCGCCGAAACCTCGGCGCGGCTCGCACACCACGGTGCTGCCGAGCCGCTCCGCAAGCTCGGCCGAGCCGTCGGTCGAACCGTTGTCGACGACGATCGGCCGATACCCCGGCGGCATGCGGGCGAGCACCCACGGGATGGCCTCGGCCTCGTCCAGCGTCGGGAGCACGACGTCCACCATGTGCGCGGGAAGCTAACCGCCGTGCCTTACAGAGCGCGAACGGCCGCCCTGGCGCGCCCGCGGCCAGCGCCGCTTGCCGTATCGTCGCCGGGGTGGAGGCCGGAGCTCTTCGCGAGGGCGCCGCGCGCTATCGCCGGTCGATGGGTGCCGCAACAGAGCCGCGGGACCGCGTCGGACCGCTGCCGCCGCTCGTGGCGGCCGGCACGGCGATCACCGTGGCCGCCGGACTCGCGCTCGCGGCCGCGGACGTGGAGCTCGGCGCGGCCCTTCCGCCGTTCGTGGCCTCATGGGAGCCGCGCGTGCACGCCCTCGCCGTCCCGGCGATCGCCCTGCTGGCCCTGGCCGTCGTGCTCGCACCGCGCCTGCTGTCGCCGTCGGTGTCCGTGCGCGCCTTTGCCGTCGCCGCGTTCGGACTGGCCCTGGCCGGGCGGCTGGCGGTGGCCATGGCACGCGAGGGTCTCGCCGGCCCCCACGCGGTGTTCGACACGCACTGGGAGGCGAAGAACGAGTACCTGCCGGCGCTGCCGGCGCTCGACTACGGGCCCGTGTGGTTCCTCGACCGCTTCGCCGAGCTCGTGCCCTCCCTGCCCGTGCACGTGGCCGGCCATCCCCCCGGCCTGCTGCTGTCGATGCACCTGCTGGGCATCGACAGCGCTATGGGGCTCGGCGCGCTCACCATCGCCGCGGCGGCGCTGTCGGTGCCGCTCACCTACGCCCTGGGGCGCCGTCTGCTGGTCAGCGAGACCCAGGCGCGCACCGCTGCGCTGCTCGCCGCCTTCGGCCCGGCCGCCCTTCTCCACGGCGCCTCCTCGGCGGACGCCCTCTACGCGACGCTCGGGCTGCTGGCTGCGATCGCGCTGGTGGCCCGGCGGCGCGTCGCCTTCCTGCTCGGACCGGTCCTGCTCGCCGTGGCCTCGTTCTTCTCGTGGGCGCTCCTCGCCGTCGGCGCATGGGCGGCGATCGTGGTCGGCCTACGTGAGGGCGTGAGGCGGGCCGGCTCGCTGGCCGCCGCGTGCGCCGGGGCGGTGGTCGTGCTCTACGGCGCCCTCTACGCCGCCTTCGGCTTCGACGCTCTGGGAACGCTCGCGGCCACCGAGGAGGTGTACCGCTTCAGCCTCGCCCGCCTGCGGCCGTACGCGTACTGGCTCTTCGGGTCACCCGCGGCCTTCCTCGTGGTGCTCGGGCTGCCGGTGGCCTGGTACGCGACCCGTGCGCTGGCCGCTCGCCAGACCGTGGCGCTTGCGCTGGCGGCGGTTGTCGTGACCGCGACCGTGCTCGGCTTCACCAAGGCCGAGACCGAGCGCATCTGGCTGTTCCTCGTGCCGTTCGCGTGCCTCGCCGCGGCATCGGCGCTTCCTCGCCGGGCGGTCCGCCCGGTGCTGGCGCTGATCGTGGCCCAGGCACTGGCCGCCGAGCTGCTGCTGGACACGATCTGGTGAGCGTCACGCTCGTGACCGGCGGCGCCGGCTTCATCGGCTCGCACCTGGTGGACACGCTGCTCGCGCGCGGCGAGCGCGTGCGGGTGCTCGACAACCTCGACTCGCTCGCGCATCCCTCGGGTAGGCCGCCGGACCACCTGAACACGGGCGCCGAGCTCGTTGTGGGCGACCTGCGTGACCGCGACCGGTTGGACGCCGCCCTGGCCGGGGTTGACGCCGTCTACCACCTTGGCGGCGCGGTGGGCAACGGCGAGTCGATGATGAACGTGCGGCGGACCGTCGACGTGAACTGCGGCGGCACGGCCACCCTGCTCGAGGCGGTGCTCGCGCGGCGGGACAGGGTGCGGCGCGTGGTGGTGGCCTCCTCGATGGTGGTGTACGGCGAGGGGATGTACCGCTGCACCGCACACGGAGTGGTGAGCCCCGCCCCGCGCACGGTGGAGCAGCTCAGGCGCCGCGCGTGGGAGCCGCTCTGCCCCGTCTGCGGGACCGGGGCCGACCCGGTGGCCACCCGCGAGGACGCCTCGCTGCGACCGATGAGCGTCTACGGGATCAGCAAGCGAGACCAGGAAGAGCTCGCGCTCGTGTTGGGGCAGGCCTACGGCCTGCCGGTCGTGGCGCTTCGCTACCTGAACGTGTACGGGCCTCGACAGGCGCTCGACAACCCCTACACCGGCGTGGCGGCCATCTTCGCCGCGCGGCTGCTCAGCGGCCGCCGGCCGCGCGTGTTCGAGGACGGCGCGCAGGTGCGTGACCCGGTACACGTCTCGGACGTGGTGCGGGCCACCCTGGCGGCCATGGAGGCGCCCGCGGCGGCGGGCATGGCCATCAACGTGGCGGCGGGCGGGCGCACCACGGTTGCCGGTCTGGCCCAGGGCCTGGCGGAGGCGCTCGGTGTCGAGCTGGAGCCCGAGATCACGGGCGAGTTCCGAGCCGGCGACATCCGGCACTGCCTCGCCGATCTCTCGCGCGCGCGCGACGTGCTCGGCTTCCAGGCCGAGACCACGCTCGCGGAGGGGCTCCCCGAGCTCGCGGAGTGGGTGTGCCGGCAGACCGTCGACGAGCGCGGCGACGAGGCGGTGACCGAGCTCCGGGCGCGCGGGCTGGTGGCCTGACCGGCTCGGATCCAGAAGCTGACGATCTGCTTAACCACGTCCCGTGTCGGGATCCCCACCCTCGCGTGCAACTAGGATGCCTCCGCAGCAGATGCGACGCCTCCGCTACGAGTACGGAGCCGGGCCGCTTCACCTCCCGGGGGTGCTGGCGAAGCTCGCCATCCCCGCGATCGCCCACGCACCGAGCCTGCGCCGCTTTCGAGCCCCACCCATCCCCGCACCGGAGGGCTAGATGAACACGTACGCCGAAACACTGCCCCGCGGAGGGGCTGAGTCGCTGGGAGAGACGGACTGGCGCCGGCTGCTGACGGAGGCGCGGGAGCGCACGCTCGGGCTGGTGGAGCCGGTGAGCGAGGCGGACATGGACCGTGTTCACGACCCGCTGATGAGCCCGCTGGTGTGGGACCTCGGGCACATCGCCGCGTTCGAGGACCTGTGGTTGGCGCAACGCGCGGGCGGCCTCGACCCGGCGCGCGAGGGGCTGTGGGAGGTCTATGACGCCGCGGAGACGCCCCGCTCCGAGCGCGGCGATCTCTCCTACCTGCGCACCGCCGAGGTGAAGGAGTACATGGCCGAGGTGCGGGCGCGCGCGCTCGCCGTGCTCGCCGAGTGCGACCTCTCGGAACGCGAGGGGTCCCTGAGCTCCGGCGGCTTCGTGTGGGACATGCTCCTCCAGCACGAGCACCAGCACAACGAGACCATGCTGCAGACGCTGCAGCTGGCCGCGCCCTGCGCTTATGTCCCCTCCCGGCGCGAGCTGCCGGATCCGCCGGCGTCACGGGTCGGCGGCATGGTACACGTGCCGGAGGGCCCGTTCCTGATGGGCGCCGCCCCGGGCCCCTTCGCCTACGACAACGAGCGCCCTCAGCACGAGGTTCACCTGCCGCGGTTCGCCATCGACCGCACGCCGGTGACCAACGGCGCCTTCGCGGAGTTCGTGGCGGACGGCGGCTACGCGCGCCGCGAGCTGTGGTCGGACGACGGCTGGGCGTGGCGGCGTGCCGAGGCGGTCGAGCTCCCGCGCTACTGGACGGCGGACGGCCGCATGCGCAGCTTCGACCGCACGTGCGCGCTCGACCCCACGCTCCCCGTGATGTGCGTCTCGTGGTACGAGGCCGACGCCTACGCGCGCTACCGGGACAAGCGCCTGCCCACCGAGGCCGAGTGGGAGAAGGCCGCGGCGTGGGACCCGTTCTCGCACAGCGTGCGGAGGTACCCGTGGGGAGACGACCCTCCGACGCCCGAGCAGGCGAACCTCGACCAGACCGCCTTCGGTCCGGCGCCGGCGGGCGCGCTCCCGGCCGGAGCCTCGGCCTACGGCGCCCTCGGGATGGTGGGCGACGTGTGGGAGTGGACGGCCAGCCCGCTCAGCGGCTACCCGGGCTTCAGCGCCTATCCGTACCGGGAGTACTCAGAGGTGTTCTTCGGACCGGCCTACCGGGTGCTGCGGGGCGGCTCGTGGGCCACCCGCCCGCGCGTGATCCGCAACAGCTTCCGCAACTGGGACCTTCCGCAGCGCCGCCAGATCTTCGCCGGGTTCAGGTGCGCGGCGTGAACGTGCTGGCGCCGGTCCGCAACGTGCAGGTCGACTCTTACCTGGACGGCTCGGCGCTTGCCTCCATGGCCGACGACGTGCGCGCCGGGCTCACGCGCGAGCCCAAGGAGCTCCCGCCCAAGTACTTCTACGACGAGCGCGGATCGAACCTGTTCGAGCAGATCACCGCGCTGCCCGAGTACTACCCGACGCGCATCGAGCGCGCGCTCCTCAACCGCTACGCGCAGGAGATCGTGACCGCGAACGCCGCCGAGGAGCTGGTGGAGCTGGGCTCCGGCTCGGCCTCGAAGACGCGTGCGCTGCTGTACGCGATGGCCGCCCAGGGCACGCTGCGCCGCTACGTGCCGGTTGACGTGTCGGAGTCGGTGGTCGAGCGCTGCGCGGACGAGCTCGTGGAGATGTACCCCGGCCTGCGCGTGCACGGACTGGTGGGGGACTTCGAGGCCCATCTGCAGCACCTTCCTCGCGGCGAGCGCCGGGTAGTCGCCTTCCTCGGCGGTACGATCGGCAACCTGTACCCGCCCGAGCGGGCGCGCTTCCTGCGCTCGCTGGCCGAGTTGCTCGGGCCGCACGACCGGCTGCTGATCGGCACCGACCTCGTGAAGGACCGCGAGCTGCTCGAGGCCGCCTACGACGACAGCGAGGGCGTGACCGCCGAGTTCAACCGCAACGTCCTGCACGCGATCAACCGCGAGCTGGACGGGAACTTCGACGTCGCGACCTTCGATCACGTGGCGGTGTTCGACCCGGAGGCCTCGTGGATCGAGATGCGCCTGCGTGCCCGGGGCGAGCAGCGCGTGCGTGTGCCGGGCGCGGGCGTCGAGGTCACGTTCGGCGACGGGGAGGAGATGCGCACCGAGATCAGCACGAAGTTCACCCGCGAGCGGCTGGAGCGCGAGCTGGCGGCGGCGGGCCTCGGCCTCGAACGGTTCATGACGGATGCCGGCGGGCTGTTCGGGCTCACGCTGGCCGCTCCGGCCGAGCGCGCCTCGAGCGGCGCGGCATGAGACGCGCAACGGCGGCCGCCGCCCTGCTCGGCCTGGCGCTGCTGGCCGGCTGCGGCGGCGACGACGAGCCCGACCGGGCCGACGCCCCACCCGCGCCGACGGTTCCGGCGGAGCCGCCGGCCGAGCCGGCCGAGCCCGAGGAGCCGGCCGAGCGGCCCCGGCGTCCGAGCCGTCCCCGCCTCGCCCGCACCGACGGTGAGCCGCGCGTCGAGACGCTCGCCAGCGGCCTCGAGGTTCCCTGGGAGCTCGCCTTCCTGCCCGACGGGCGGGCGCTGATCACCGAGCGCCCGGGCCGGGTGAGGTTGCTCTCGCGCGGCGGTGAGCTCCAGCCCGAGCCGGTGGCCGAGGTGGAGGTCGACTCCACCGGCGAGGCCGGTCTGCTCGGCCTGGCGGTGGATCCGCGCTTCGAGCAGAACGGCTTTGTCTACCTCTACCGCACCACGGGCGACGGCAACCAGGTGGCGCGCTACCGGCTCGCCGGCGAGCGGATGACCGAGGAGGCGGTGGTGGCCGAGGGCATCGACGCCGGCTCCATCCACGACGGTGGCCGCATGCGCTTCGGCCCCGACGGCGATCTCTACTTCTCCACCGGCGAGGTGGGCATCCCGCCGCTGGCTCAGGATCCGGGCTCCCTCAACGGCAAGATCCTCACCCTGCCCCCGAGCGCCTACCGCGGCGACGGCGCCCGGCCGGAGGTGTTCTCGCTCGGTCACCGCAACCCCCAGGGCTTCGACTGGGAGCCGGGCACGGGGCGATTCGTGGAGAGCGAGCACGGGCCGAGCGGGAACGACGAGGTGAACGTCCTGCGCGAGGGAGCGAACTACGGTTGGCCGGAGATCGAGGGCACGGAATCGGGCGACGGCTTCGAGACCCCCGTGGTGGTCTTCCCGGACAGCATCGCCCCCTCGGGCGCCACGTTCGTGAAGCTGCCCGGCTCGGAGTGGACCGGCGACTACCTGATCGGCGCGCTGGTGGGAGAGCAGATCCGGCGCGTGGGCTTCGACCGCGACGGCAGCGTGACGGTGAACGAGGCGCTCTTCGAGGGCGAGTTCGGGCGCGTGCGCTCGGTGGTGGAGGGCCCCGACGGAGCGCTGTACGCGCTCACCAACAACACCGACGGCCGCGGCTCGCCGCGCGAGGGCGACGACCGCGTGCTGAGGATCGTGCCGCCCGCGGGGTAGGCCCAGGGCGTAATGCCCGCTTAACCCGCCTGTAAGGCTCCGCTGCTGAGCTTTGCGGTCGTATGCGCCTGCGGCCCCTCCTCGCGCTGGCGCTCGCCGGCGCGCTCGCGTTCGCCGGCTTCCAGGCGTTGGGCTTCGTGCGCGCGGGGGTGGAGCCGGCGGGGCCCGCGGGCGAGCCGATGCTCCTGCCGCGCGACGGCACCCTCACCTTCCGGATGCGTTCGGCGGAGAACGACGTCGAGGCGCTGGTGGACGGTCGGCCCGTGCCGGCCGACCTGAACGAGGGCCGCCTCCACGTGCGTCCCGGGCGCCTTGCCGCTGGGCGGCACGTGGTGCGCATTAGCGCGCGCACCGGTGGGCTCCTTCGCCGGACGGTCGCGGGCAGCTGGCGCTTCACGGCCGATCCGAGGCCCCCGCGCCTGAGCGTGCGCGTGCCCGAGGCGGTGCGCTCGCGGGAGGTGGAGGTCCGAGGCGCCACCGAGCCGGGGGCGACGATTGCGCTCGTCCATGGCGACGAGCGGTTGCGCGAGCGGGCGGGCTCCGATGGCCGCTTCTCGTTCGAGCCCGCGCTCGGTCCGGGCGTGAACCGGCTGCAGCTCGCGGCTCGCGATGCGGCCGGCAACCGCACGACGCTCGTGCGGAGGGTGCTGCGTGACGCCGTGGCGCCGGAGCTGCGCGTGCGTGCCGACCGCGTGTGGCGCAGCGACTACGGGTCGGTCGCGGCAGAGGTCGAGGACGCCGGTCCCGCCCAGCTGACCGTGCGCGTCGACGGCATCGATGTGCACTCGGGCACCGCCGCGGGAACCCGCGAGGTGCCCGTCGGGCCGCTCGTGGAGGGCCGGCACGTGGTCCAGGTCGCGGCCACCGACGAGGCCGGCAACACGCGTCGGAGCGAGGAGACCATCGTCGTCGACTCGACCGAGGCCCTCGGGTCGGCGACGGTCGGGGTGGGCGCCAAGGGAGCCGACGTGCGCAAGCTGCTCACGCTCATGCGCCGCTTCGGTGGCTACCGGAGGCGCGCCGGCAGCAGCTTCGACGATGGAGCGGTCCGCGCCCTCCGGGCGTTCCAGTCGCGCGAGCGGCTCGAGGTCGACGGCCTGGCCGGCCCGGCCGTGCTCATGGCCCTCACGCGGACGCTGCCCGCGCGCGTGGCCGTCGACCGCTCCGACCACACCCTCACGCTCACTCGTGGCGGCATCCGCGTCAAGACCTACACGGTGGCCGTCGGCCAGCCCCGTTATCCCACGCCCACCGGCGCGCTCAGCGTGGGGCGCAAGGAGCGCCACCCTGCCTGGAACCCGCCCAACGCGCCGTGGGCCGCCGAGCTAAGCACCGTCCCGCCCGGTCCGGGCAATCCGCTGGGCACCCGGTGGATCGGGTTGTCGATCCCCACCATCGGCATCCACGGCACCTACGCCACCGAGAGCCTCGGCACGAGTGCCAGCCACGGATGCATCCGCATGAGCATCGCGGACGTGGAGGAGCTCTTCGAGCAGCTCGAGATCGGCACGCCGGTACGGATCACCGGGTAGCCGAGCCGGCCGTTCGTGGCTACGTCCCGGCGGCGCCCTCGCCGGCGCTGGTCCAGCAGCGCACGATGTCGCGCATCGACAGGATGCCCACGACGTCGTCGGCCTCCACCACGACCACGTGGCGAAACCCACCGCGCACCATCTCGGCCGCGGCTGTCTCGAGCGACCAATCTGCGCGCGCGTAGATCAGGTTGGCGGAGAGGTGGTCGCCCACGACCTCCGTGTCGATGTCCTTGCCGGCTCCGTCGGCACGGAGGAGATCGCGCTCGGTGAAGATGCCGGGACCCGGTTGCTCGAGGTCGACCACCACGGCCGCGCCCACGTTGCGCTCGCTCATTCGGCGGGCGGCCTCGCGCAGGGTGTGCGCCGGCCCGACGGTCACGACGATCTCGTTCATTCCGTCCCGTACCTCCATGAGCTCCCTTCCCTCGCCGCAGTGGTCCGCGCCGCGACTCTACGCCAACCGACTGCCCTCCGGGGAGATCCGGCGGTAGTCTTGAAACGGTGAGGCGCGGATGACTATCGCCTCCACGCAGGGCGTGAGGTGGCTGCGGTGAGCCTCGAGGCGCCGTCGCGGTCGAGCACCAACCCGCTGCGCAAGATCGCCACCGACGTGCGCTACGAGCGCTCGGCGCGGGTGCCCCTTCCGCCCGGGGACACGAGCTACAGCCTGGCCCGCGGGCGCCGCTTCGTGGCGAGCCCGCTCGACGAGCTGCTCTCGGCATACCGTCGCTACGGGCCGATCTTCACCCTGCGGCTCCTGCACGCGCCGGTGGTCTACATGCTGGGGCCGGAGGCCAACCACTACATCACGGTCTCCCACGCTCACAACTTTCGCTGGCGCGAGGGCAGCCTGCGCGACCTGATCCCGCTGCTGGGCGACGGCCTCCTGACCACCGACGGCGAGGTGCACAAGCGGGCGCGGCGGCTGATGCTCCCGGCCTTTCACCGGGAGTCGATCGCCGCGAGCCTCAGCACGATGGTCGAGGAGACCGAGCTGGCGCTCGAGGGCTGGCGGCCGGGGCGGCAGGTGGACCTCTACGAGTGGGCCCGTCATCTGGCCCTGCGCATCGCGATGCGGGCGTTGTTCGGCTTCGACCGCGACGCCGACCGCGACCGCGGCGATCCGGCGCTCGAGTTCGACGAGGCGCTGTCCTACTACTCGCACGACCTGCTTGTGCAGCAGTTCCGGGGGCCGGGCTCCCCGTGGCACCGGATGCTCGCGCGCCGGCGCTCGCTCGACGCGCTGATCTACGGCGAGATCGCCCGCCGGCGCCGGAACGGCGGTGACGCGGGTACCGACGTGCTCAGCCTGCTCCTGAAGTCGCGAGGCGAGGACGGCGACGCGCTGACCGACGCACAGGTGCGCGACCAGGTGATGACGCTGCTGTTCGCCGGGCATGACACCACCACCTCGACCATCTCCTTCCTCTTCCACGAGCTGGCCCGCCACCCCGCGGCGCTCGCCCGAGTGCTCGAGGAGCAGGATCGCGCCCTTCGCGGCGGTGCCCCGACCGCGGAGGAGCTCGTGGGGGGCCTGCCGGAGCTCGAGATGGCCATCGACGAGACGCTGCGGTTGTACCCCGCCGCGTGGGTCGGCCCGCGGCGCGCGGTCGCCGACTTCGAGTTCGCAGGGCACACCGTGCCCGCGGGCGCACTCGTGAACTACTGCTCGTGGGCGAGCCACCGGCTGCCGGAGGTCTTCCCCGATCCCGAGGCCTTTCGCCCGGAGCGCTTTTCTCCAGAGGCGCGCGGAAGCTCCCCAAGGGCGCCTACGTCCCGTTTGGAGGGGGTTCGCGGATCTGCCTGGGGATGCGGTTCGGGCAGCTCGAGATCAAGGTGATCGCCACCATGATCCTGCAGCGCTTCCGGCTCGAGCTGATGCCCGGGCCGCCCATGAAGATCCGCCAGGCACCGACGCTCAGCCCGAGCGGCGGGCTGCCGATGACCGTGCGCGAGCGCGGGATCGGCGAGCCGGTGGGCGCCGGCTGAACCTTCGGGTCTCCCCGGACGAACTGAGTCTCAGAATGGCGGATCTTGAACCCGCCGGCGCGCTGTCGCGCGCGGGCGCCCAAGCCGACGCCCAAGCCGACGAAGCCGAGCTCGTGGCCCGCATGGCCGCCGGCGACCACGATGCCCTCTCGCTGATCTCTACGACCGCTATGCGAGCCGGCTGTACGGGCTCGGCCTGCGCCTGCTGCACGACCCCGGGCTCGCCGAGGAGCTGGTGCAGGAGACGTTCGTGCGCCTGTGGCGGAGCGCCGACCGCTTCGACCCCCAGCGGGGCTCGGTGCGGGGCTTCCTATTCACGATCGCGCGCCGCCGCGCCGTCGACCTCATGCGCCGGCCCTCCTCGCGACCGCTCGACCCGCCGTCCGAGCCGGGCGGCGCGCTCGACCAGTCCTTCGACCGTGCCCTGCTCGAGGTGAGCGTGCGCGAGGCCATGACCGCCCTCTCCGAGGAGCACCGTCAGGTGCTGGAGCTGGTGTACGACGAGGACCTCAGCCAGCGTCAGATCGCGGAGCGAGTGGGCGTGCCGCTCGGGACCGTCAAGACCCGCACCTTCTACGCCCTTCGTGCGCTGAAGGGCGTCCTGGACGACCGGGGCATGCATGCCTGATCACGACATCCATACCGACCTGGGCGCCTACGTCGCAGGGGGGCTCGAGCTCGACGAGACCGAACGTTTCGAGCGGCACCTCGATGAGTGCTCCGCGTGCCGAGCGCAGGCGTCGGGCCTGGCCGAGGTCGCCTCGCTGCTCGAGCGCGCGCCGCCCGTCCACGTGCTCCCGAACGGCCTTCGCGAGCGCACGTTCGCCGCCGTGCGCGACGCCGCCGCCGCCGGGCACAGCGCGGGGTCGCTCACCGCGCAGGAGCCCGGGGCCACGGGCTCCTCGAACGCGAACGGGGACGGTGGGTGGGCGGGCGGCGGTCGTGCGGGCGGCGCGGTGCGGCTTCCGCGCGCGCGCCGGCGGTCGTGGCTGCGGCGGCCCGCGTTCGCGCTCGCGGCCGCGTGCGCGCTCGGCGTAGCGGTCTTCGCCGGCACGCGGTTGGGCGCGGACGATCCCGCCGCGCCGGTGGCGAGCGGTTCCGGAGGCGCTCCGGAGCTCGAGGCGAGCTCGTCGCTCCCGGCGACCCGGACGCTCTCGCCACCGCCACGGTCACGAAGACCGGCATCGGGCGCGTGATCGAGCTCCGCACCGACGACCTGCCCATCCTGCCGAAGGACGAGTTCTACGAGCTCTGGTTCGTCGGCCCCCGGGGCGACACCCTGACGGAGCCGAACCGCATCTCGGCGGGCACCTTCCACCCGGATCCCGAGGGCCGGTCGCGGGTGACGTTCGCGGCGGCGGTGGATCCCAAGCTGTACCCCGAGCTCAGCGTGACCGCCGAGCCGGGCGACGGGGATCCCCGCCGGACGGGGGCGGAGGTGCTGAGCTCGGTCAGGCCGTGAGCCGCTAGACCTCGAGCTGCTCGAGCCCCTTCAGGTAGGCCTCGTTGTAGGTAGGGAACTGCGCCACGCCGTCGCGCAGCGTTGCGATCGGGATCTCCGCCCGGATGGCCTGCGCGGCCACGTGGATCCACTCGCTGGCGATCGGCGCCACCGCCCAGGCGCCCACGAGCACGCCGCGATCGCGGTCGGCCACGAGCTGCAGCTCGCCGCGCGGCTCTCGCTCGTAGGTGACGGGGCGGGCGATCGACTGCCCGAGGTCGACGGTGGCGGTGGTCACGTCGATGCCCTCCTCGCGCGCCAGCTCCTCGGTGAGACCCACCGCACCAACCTCGGGGTCTGAGAACACGACGCGCGGCACGCCGCGGTAGTTCGCGCGCCGGTCGCGGTCCAGGATGTTGGCGGCCACGACCCGGCCCTGATACATCGCGACGTGGGTGAACAGCATGACGCCCGTCACGTCGCCCACCGCCCACAGCCCGTCGCCGAACGAGCAGCGGTGGTCCACCTCCAGCCCGTCTGTAGCGGGCTCGACGCCGACGGTCTCGAGCCCGATGTCCCCCACGTTCGGTGCCCGCCCGGCGGCGATCACCACCACGTCGGTCGCCACTTCGGTGCCGTCGCCTATCCGGGCAACGGTCCCGCCGTCCTCCCGGGTCACACCGTCGAGGTGGTGGCCGACGTGCACCTCGATGCCGTCCTCCTGCAGTGCCGCCTCGAGCAGCTGGCATACCCGCGCATCCTCCCTGGGCAGCAGGCGGTCGGCGCCCTGGACCAGCGTCACCTCGGCGCCGTAGCGGGCCATGAGCTGGCCGAGCTCCACGCCCACCGGCCCGCCGCCGACCATCAGCACCCGCTCCGGCACGTGCTTGAGCGTGGTGGCCTCGCGGTTGGTCCAGACCTCCACGGAGTCGAGGCCGTCGATCGGCGGGATGACGGCGGCCGAGCCGGTGGCCACCACGATGTGCTCGGCCTCGAGCTCGCGGCCGTCCACGTCGACGCGGTGAGCGCCGGCAATGCGTCCGGTGCCCCGGATCACGGTGGCGCCCATCTGCTCGTACGCGGCAGCCTGCTTGCCGTCGTCGAGGTTGCGGATGATGTAGTCGCGGTACTCGACGGTCTCCTTCCAGTCGAGCGCCGGCGCGGCGACCCCCGCCGCCCGATCAGCGCCGCTGCGGGCCTCCGGCGGGCGCAGCAGGGTCTTCGAGGGAACGCACGCCCAGTAGGCGCACTCGCCGCCGATCAGCTCGCGCTCCACGACGGCCACGCGCTTGCCACCCTCGATGAGCCGCTCGGCCACCACCTCGCCGCCGGGGCCCATGCCGATCACCACTGCGTCGAACGATTCGCTCACCGGTCTCCCCTTGTCGTAATTTCAGCGGGCACGTGGTCGGGGCGCGACCGTCTCGCCACCGGCAGCGGGCGCGTCCATGGCCTCGCGGGCCTGCACCATCCGCGTAAAGGCCACGAAGCCGACGCCGCCGACGATGTTGCCGGCCGCCGCCAGGCCGGTGTTGCGCAGGAGGTCGACCACGTCGGCCTCGGCGGTGCCCGCGAGTATGCCAAAGGTGATCTCGCCGAAGGCCAGCACGCTGTGGTTGAGGCTGGGCGCGAGCAGCACGAAGCCGACGAGGAGGGCCACGAGCACCCTCGTCACGTCGCTCTCGGCGGCTTCCGCGAGCCAGGTGAAGGTCGTCATTATCGCCCCGGCCACGACCGCGCTGAGCAACGCCGCCAGCACGGTGCGGTCGGCCAGGGTGTCGGCCAGGGAACCTGTGGCCATCAGCGCTTCGTCGTCGGTGATCACGCCCTCGCGGGTCAGGATCCAGGCGAACAGCAGAAGGCCCATTGCGTTGAGGGCGAACGAAACGCCCCACAACCACAGCAGCCTGGCCACGGTCGAGCGTCCGGCCGCGACGGTCGCTACGGGGATCAGGAAGTTCTCCGTGAACAGCTCCGAACGGCCGATCGTGAGGAACACGAAGCCGATGCCGAACACGAGCGACGCCAGCACGTGCGCCGAGGGCTCCGGCAGGACGGCGGTGAGCGCGCCCTGCATCATCACCAGGGCCGTGAGCCCGACCATCACGTGGAAGCCGCCGAGGAGGCTGGTGGCCGCGAGCACGTGCGTGGATCGGTCGAGCCGCGTCTCGCCGTCCTCGAGGCTGCTCTGCCAGATCTCGTGGGGCGTGCGCCCGATCACGGTGTGCCCACGGGGCGATCATGGCCCAGCCTGCCCTGGCCGTGGGGTCGAAGGGGCGCTCCGTAAGCCTTTCGTCAGCCGCGGCGGCGGTTCGGAAAGCGCACGTGCAGGTGGTTGTCGTGGTGGGCGAGTGGCTCCACGACGCCCCGCGGGCCCTTCAGGCGCACGTTGAGGCCGACGAACACCTTCTCCGCCCCGGCCCGCACGAAGCGGTCGACCAGCGCCTGGGCCAGCCTGCGGTTGACCTGCGCCGGGAGGCGGGGAGGCCGCTCGCGGCGGTCGCGGCGCGGGTAGTAGACGTCCGCGTCGAGCCCGTTCTGATGGGAGACGTGCCCGATCGACCCGTACTCCGGGCCGAAGGGTCCGCCTCGGGTCCGGCTCAGGTCCCCCACCCCGACGCGCGGCGCGCCCGGATGGGCCGCCACGTGCTCCCGCATGACGCGAAGCAGGCGGCGCACGGTGAAATCGGTGGCGTAGCGCCGCCACAGACGGTTGCGCCTGGTCTTGAAGATCGGGTCCCAGGTGAAGAAGTAGGCACCCTCCGCCGGCAGCTGCACGCCGTCGCGGAGCCGCCCGGCGTGCGGCAGGCCGAGAGCCGTCGAGCGCCGGTAGGCCACCGCCGGAGTGCTCGGCGG
The DNA here is from genome assembly GCA_030446485.1 of Thermoleophilaceae bacterium. GTDB lineage: Bacteria > Actinomycetota > Thermoleophilia > Solirubrobacterales > Thermoleophilaceae > JAUJNF01. The sequence goes on from JAUJNF010000009.1 coordinate 91,533, forward strand.
CGCGCTGGCCGGCCGCGCGGCCCGCTGTGCGACCCCGGGCGCCCGGCTGTCTGCGCCCGATGCATCCGTGCTGCCGGTGGCCGCCGCGCGCGGCGCGACCACGCCCGCCGGGGGAGCTCCGGACACCGTCTCGCTGCCCTGGAAGGGTCCGCGGGCGAGCGTCACGGCCACCGCGGCGACCGCCGGTGCCGCGACCAGGACCGGCACGAGCGCGAGCACGAGGGCCGAGCCGCGGGTTACGCGTCGGCGAACCCGTGGCGGGTGGTGACCGTCGGCCATCCGCAGCAGCCTAGACTCGCACGGCTGTGGGCGATCGGCCGGGACCTGACTCGACGGCCCCGGTGATCGAGGCGCAGCACGCCTCGACCGTGGCGGAGGCGGTCGCGAGGGGCGAGCTGTCGGGGCGGCTGTGGCTCTACTCGAACTACCACTGCAACCTGCGCTGCACCTACTGCCTGACCGAGTCAGCCCCCGGCGTCGCCCGGCGTGAGCTTCAGCCGGAGGCCATGTTGGCCGCCGCGCACGAGGCCCGCTCGCTCGGGTTCACGGGCCTCGGCGTGACGGGCGGCGAGCCCTTCCTGGTTCCGGAGATGCCCGCGCTGCTGGCTTCGCTCGCCGAGATCCTGCCCGTTGTGGTGCTCTCGAACGCGACGCTCTTCTACGGCAGGCGCCTGGAGGCGCTCGCGCCGCTCGCGAGCGCGCCGGTGCACATCCAGGTGTCCCTCGACCGCGCCGATCCCGACGACAACGACGAGATGCGCGGGCCCGAGAACTTCCGCCGGGTGGTGGAGGCCATCCCGCGGCTCGTCGAGCGCGGCATCGGGGTGCGCATCTCCACCACGCTCGCGGATCCCGGCTCCGTCGCTCCCGAGGAGCTGGAGCGGCTCTGCGAGCTGCACCGCTCGCTCGGCGTTCCCGACAGCGATCACGTGGTCCGGCCGGTGGTCAGGCGCGGCCGGGCGGCCAGCGCGGACATGGGCGTCGCGGCCGCCTTCGACCAGCTCGATCCGGAGCTGACCCTCACCGGCGACGGAGCGTTCTGGTCACCGATCGGCCCCACCGTGCGCGACGGCCGGCTCGACACCGACATGCTGCTCACCCGCACCACGGCGCCGCTGGCCACGCCGGCGGCGGCGCTGATGGACGTGCTGTCGAACCGGCGGGACGGCGAGGACGCCCGGCTCGGCATCAAGTGAGCGTGACCGGAGGCCGCCCGGTCGGGCGGCGAGGACCGACGGAGCTCGCGGCGACCGGGGGCGTCTAGGTGACGCCCGGGTACAGCGTCATGCCCCCGTCGACGAACAGCGTCGCGCCGGTCACGTAGGAGGCCTCGGGCCCGGCCAGCCACGCGATCGCGGCCGCGATCTCCTCGGGCTCTCCCATGCGCCCCCACGGAATCTGCTCCTCCACCTCGCGGCGCTTGTCCTCGTCCTCGACCAGCTCGTGGTTGATCGGCGTGAGGATCGCCCCGGGCCCGACGCTCGCCACGCGGATGCCGTGCGGGGCCAGCTCGCGGGCGATGGTCTCCGCGAACAGCTTCATCCCGCCCTTGCTCGCGCAGTAGTGGCTGAAGCTCGGCCACGGGATCACCTCGTGCACGCTCGAGACGCACACGATCGCCCCGGGCTCGGAGGCGGCGATCAGCGCCCGTGCCGTCTCGCGCGCGCAGAGGAAGGCGCCGGTGAGGTTCACGGCGAGCACGCGGTTCCACTCCTCGAGCGGCATGTCCACGAGCGGGTAGGGAGCCTCCACGCCGGCGTTGTTCACGAGCAGGTCGATCGGGCCTCCGAACGCCTCCGTGCCACGGCGGAACAGCTCCGCCACCGCGTCCTCGTCGGACACGTCGCCCTCGACCGCTATCGCCGAGCCGCCCCGGCCGGTGAGCCGCGCGACGAGCTCGTCCGCCGGCTCGGGGTCCCCGACGAAGTTCACGACCACCGCCGCGCCGTCGCCGTTCAGGCGCTCGGCGGTCGCCTTTCCGATGCCCGTGGCCGCGCCGGTCACGAGCGCCCGGCGCCCGGCAAGCGGTTGCGCGGACGCCGTCAGCCGCCCACCTTCTTGGCCACCTGCCGCGCCGCGATCAGCACCGGGTCGTAAACGCCCGAGAAGGGCGGCGCGTACGACAGGTCGAGGAGCTGCATCTCCTGCACCGGCATGCCGGTCCACACGCAGGTGGCCAGCACGTCGATGCGCTTGGCGGCGCCCTCCTCGCCCACGATCTGGCCGCCCAGCAGGCGCCCGCTGGAGGGATCGGCCACGAGCTTCACCCATATCGATCCCGCTCCGGGGTAGTAGGCGGCGCGCGTGGTGCTCTTGATGGTCACGCTCACGTAGTCGATGCCGGCGGCGCTCGCCTCGCGCTCCGACACGCCGGTGCGCCCGGCCTCGTAGCGGCAGATCTTGGCCACCGCCGTGCCGATCACGCCCGGGAAGGCGAAGTCGCCCCCCGTGATGTTCGAGCCCGCCACCCAGCCCTGCTTGTTGGCGTGGGTGCCGAGCTGGATGTTCACCGGTCGCTCGAGGATGCGGTGATGGCTCTCGGCACAGTCCCCGGCGGCGAACACGCCGTCGACGCCCGGGCAGCGCTGGTGGTCGTCCACGCGGACCGCCCCGCTCTCGCCGATCTCGAGCCCCGCGGCCTCGGCCAGCGCCGTGACCGGCTTGACGCCGGCGGCGGGGATCACGTGATCGGCGCGGATCTCCCCTTGCGAGGTGCGCACGGCGTGCGGGCGTCCGTTCGAGTCGAGCAGCACCTCCTCGAGGGCGGTCGAGAGCATCACCGTGATGCCCGAGCCCTCGGCCGCGTCCTGCATGTGGGCGGCCATGTCCGGGTCGAGGCTGCCCATCACCTGGTCGGCCATGTCGATGAGCGTCACGTCGAGCCCGCGCTGCACCATGGCCTCGGCCATCTCCAGGCCGAGGTAGCTCGCGCCGATCACCAGCGCGTGCTTGCCCTCGGCGCCCCGCAGCTTGGACTTCAGCCGCTCGGCGGGCTCGATTTTGAGTGCCGGCTCGAGCGCCTCCCAGCCCGGCACCGGCGGCATGGTCTCGCGCGCGCCCGTGGCATAGACGAGCTGGTCGAAGCCCTCCTCGCGCTCGCGGCCCGCGTTCAGCTCGCGCACGGTGAGCACGCGGCGGTCGAGGTCGATGTCCGTGACCTCCGTGCGCGTGTGCATGGCGATCCCGTTTTCGCGGTGCTCCTCCGGGCTGCGGCTGATCAGCTCATCGGAGTCCTCGACGTAGTCGGCCACGTAGTAGGGGATCCCACAGGCCGAGTAGGACGTGTAGGCGCCGCGCTCGAAGGCCACGACCTCGAGGTCGGGGTCGCGGCGGCGCGCCACCGACGCTGCGGCCATGCCGCCGGCGTCGCCGCCGATCACGGCCAGGCGCTCAGGCATCGCTCGGCACGGACGGCGTCACCAGGCTCACGATAGTCACGCCGCGCACGGCCGCGGTTGCTCTCCACGCCGACGAGCATCGCCGACCGGTGCGGTGTCGGGAGCGGCCGTGCGCAGCCGTAAGCAAACCGTCAGCGTCGTCATCTCGGGGCCTTCACGGCGGGTTAACGAGGCTTCCCTACCGTCTGTCCGCGTGGCCGTCGTCCGTGCTCGCGCGCTCGAGAAGACCGTCGGCGCCGGCCGCGCGGCCCGGCGCATCCTCGCCGGAGCCGACCTCGACGTCCACGCCGGCGAGTTGGTGGCGGTGCTCGGACGGTCGGGCTCCGGCAAGTCCACGCTGCTGCACATCCTCGGCGGCCTCGACCGCGCGGACTCCGGCAGCATCGAGGTGGCCGGCCTGCGACTCGACCTCCTCGGCGACCGCGCGCAGGTGGACTTCCGCCGCCACAGCGTGGGCTTCGTGTTCCAGTTCTTCCACCTTATTCCGGAGCTCACCGGGGAGGAGAACGTGCTGCTGCCGACCCGCTTCGGCGGCGACGGCGCCCGGTCGGCCCGGCGTGGCCGCGAGCTGATCGAGCGTCTTGGCCTCCGAGAGGTCGCGGACTCGCTCCCGCACACGCTGTCGGGTGGCGAGCAGCAGCGCTTCGCGATGGCGCGCGCGCTCGTGAACGACCCGGCGCTCGTGCTCGCCGACGAGCCCACCGGCAACCTCGACGACGAGGCGGGCCGCGTGGCCCTCGACCTGCTGCGCTCGATCGCCACGGGCGATGGGCGCGCCGTCGTGCTCGTGACCCACGACCCGCGCGCGGCGACGGTGGCCGACCGTGTGGTCGCACTAGACGCGGGGCTGCTGGTGCCACGGGTGCCCGCGGACGCCGCGGACGTGGTCGCGGCGCCGGCCCGGTGAGGGAGGCTTTGCGGCGCCTGCGGGCGCGCCCGGGCCGCTCGGCGCTCACCGCCGCCGGCGTGGCCGCCGCCTGCGCGATGCTGGGCGCGGCGGTCACCGTGAGCTATGGCCTGGCCACGGGCTTCGACCGCGCCGCCGAGCGCGCCGACCTGCCGGACCTGATCGCCCGCTTCGACGACGAACGCCTCGAGACCATCGACGACCGCGTGCGCGCGCTGCCCAACGTCGAGGCGCGTTCGTACCGCCTCGAGGTCACCGACATCCGGCTTGCGGCCAACGGGCGCTCGACCGAGAAGGGCGCGGCGCAGGTCGTGCGCCGCGGCCGGCGCGGCTACGCGGTGGTGGAGGGTCGCGACCTGTCCGAGCGCGGCGCCGAGGTGGTGATCGAGCGCGGGCTCGCCAACGAGTGGGGCCTGGGGCCGGGCGGGACCCTGGACATCGCCGGGCTCGGGCCGGTGCGCGTGGTAGGCGTGGCGGTGGCGCCCGACAACGTGGCCTTCCCACTCGCCTCGACCGCCCGCGTGTACCTCTCGAACGAGGCTCTGCTTCAGCGCTTCGGCGAGGGCGAGGCGCCGGTGAACTCGCTGCTGTTGTGGACCCACGACCCCGACCGCCTCGACGAGACGCTCGCCCAGGCCCGTGCGGTGAGCTTCGGGATAACGAACCTGCGCTTCCTCACTCGCGATGGGGTTCGGGTGCTGGTCGGTCAGGCGGCCGGGATCGTGATCGCGCTGCTCGTGGCCTTCTCGCTGATCGCGCTGGCCTCGGCGGTGCTGATGCTCGGCGCGTCGGCCCGGACCGATGTGCAGCGGCGGCTCGCCCAGGTCGGAATGCTCCGGGCGATCGGCTTCTCGCGCATGGGCGTGGCCGGGCGGTACGGCGGCGAGGCGCTGATCGTGGCCGTGCCGGCGGCGATCGTCGGCCTGGCCCTCGGCGCGGCGCTCGTGACCCGCCCGAGCGGCCGCCTGCTCGAGACGCTCAACGAGCTCGGTCCGGGGAGCGCGCTGCTGGCGCCACTGGGCGCCTGCCTCGTCGCGGTGGTCGTGGTGGTGGGGGTGGCAACGGCCTGGCCCGCGTGGAGGGCCGCGGGTCGGCCGCCCGCCGAGACCCTGCGTGGCGCCGACGCGCCGGCGGAGGCCTTACGGCTGCGCTCGCCGAGCGGCGGCTTCGGTCTCGGGCTGCGGCTGGCGATGGCCCGAAAGGCGCGCCTGGCGGGCTCGGTGGCCGTCGTGGCCACGGCGACCGCGGTGGTGCTCCTCATGCTCGCTCTGGCCGGCCTCCTCGACGGGCTGCGCGACGACCCGAGCTCGGTTGGCAAGCGCTACTCGCTCACCGTCGCCGCTCCGGCCGAGCGCGCGGACGAGGTGGCCGCCGTGCCGGGCGTCGAGGCCGCCGCCCCGCGTTACCTCGTGCAGGGAGCCGACTCCTTCCGTCTCGGCGAGACGCTGAAGGTCGTGGCCTTTCCGGGCGACCACACCGACTTCGAGGCGCCGCCGCTGCTCGCGGGCCGCCGCCTGCGCTCCGACGCCGAGGTGGAGATCGGCCGTGGCCTGTCCCAGTCACTCGGCCTCGACGTCGGCGGCACCCTGGCCGCCCAGCTGCCGTCGGGACGGGAGGTGCGCTTCCGCGTTGTGGGCATCGTGGGCGCCATCGACAGCGACGGCCGAGTGGCCTACACCCGCCCCGGGCGGCTCCTTGACGCCGACCCGGGGCTGCGGCCGGCCATCGCCGTCCGGCTCTCGCCGGGGACCAGCCGCGACGACGTGACCGGGCGGCTGGCGGCGATCGGACTGGCGCCCGAGTCGGTGGGCGGGGCCACCACGAGCAACGGCCGCTTCCTCGGCGTGCTCGCCGACCTGCTGCGCGCCGTGGCCGCAATCAACGCGCTCGTGTGCCTCTACGCCCTGGTGCAGGCGCTCGCGCTCACCGCCACCGAGCGCCGCGGCACCCTGGCGGTGATGCGCTCGTTCGGCGCGGGGCGGCGGCACGTGCTGCTCGTGCTCGGAGGAGCGGCGCTCGCGCAGGTGGCCCTGGCCGCGCCGCGCTCGTGCTCGGAGGAGCGGCGCTCGCGCAGGTGGCCCTGGCCGCGCCGCTCGGCGTGCTGCTTGAGCGGTTTGCGCTGGGGCCCGCGCTCGGGCGGCTTGCCGCTGGGTACGCCGAGTTGCCGTTGCGGGCGGGACCGGCCCAGATCGCGGTGGTCACGCTCGCGGTGGGGATGCTCGCCGCGCTGGCGGCCGTGCTGGTGGCACGCCGGGCAGAGCGCGAGCCGATCGTCGCCGGGCTGCGCGAGGAGTAGGCGGTGCCGCGATCGAGGGCGACAGGCACCGCGGGCGGGGGCCGCTCGATCGTGCCCGGCGGGCGGGCCGGGGCGGCACTCGCGGCCCTCGTGCTGCTCGGGGTCGCCGCCGCCCTGCTCGGCTCAGCGGGGCTCCTCGGACGGGGGAGCGAGCCACCGGCCGTGGCGGGAGGATCGACGCTCGAGCGGACCCTCGGCGATCCGGATGGCGACGGCGAGCTGGCGCCCGGCCCCGGTGAGCCGCTCGTGAACCGCACAGAGCTCGCGCGCGGCGCGCCGCCCGGCCGCGAGATCGCTCGCTTCGCGCAGATCTCCGACGCACACGTGCGCGACGAGGAGTCGCCGGGGCGCCCCGGCGTGCTCGACCGCCTCGGACCGCCCTTCACCTCGACGTTCCGGCCCCACGAGGCGCTCAGCGCTCAGGTGCTCGCCGCCACCGTGCGGGCGGTGAACGGCTTCCGGCCGCAGTCGGTCGTCATCACCGGCGACCTCGTGGACAACCCGCAGCAGAACGAGCTCGACCAGGCGCTCGCCGTGCTCGGCGGTGGGCGCGTGACCCCCGACAGCGGCGCGCCCGGATACGAGGGGTCCCAGTCGGCGTCCAACCCCGATCCCTTCTTCTACCGGCCGGACGTGGACGCCCCGCGGCGCCCCGGCCTCCTGGCGTCGGCCCAGCGGCCGTTCGCTGGGCGCGGCCTGGGTGCCCCGTGGTACCCCGTGGCCGGAAACCACGACCTCCTCGTGCAGGGCGAGGTCGCCCCCACGCCGCGGATACAGGCCCTCGCCACCGGCTACGAGGCCCTCGCGGAGCTCGACCCCGAGCTGGACGTTCCGCAGGAGGAGCGGGCCCTCTCGCCCGCGGTGATCGAGCGAGTGCTGCGCCGCGGCCTCCCCGGGCAGACCCTCCGCGTGGCCCCGGACCCCGAACGCCGTCAGCTCGATGCAGAGGCCGTGCTCGACCGCCTGCGGGAGGCGAGCGGCCACGGCGGCGGCGGGCCGCTGCTGGACTACGCCTTCGACATCGGGCCGAGCGTGCGAGCCATCGTGCTCGACACCGCCCGGCGGGACGCCGGCTCAAGCGCCCTCGTGCGGCCGGCTCAGCTCGGCTGGCTCGCGGGGCAGCTCGACGCCGCGGGCGCGCGCCACGTGGTGGTCTTCACCCACCAGCCGCTGCGCACATCCTCGGGCGGGCAGCGCGTGCTGGCACTGCTCGACCGGGAGCCGCGGGTGCTCGCGGCCGTCGCCGGACACACCCACAACAACCGCATCGAGCCGCGGCGCTCGGCCGCGGGCGGTTATTGGCTCGTCGAGACCGCCTCGCTGGCGGACTTCCCCCAGCAGGCGCGTGCCTTCCGCCTGATGGAGACGGCGCCCGGCCGCGTCGCGCTCGAGACGTGGATGCTCGACCACTCCGGTTCGCGGCTGGCCGGGACGGCGCGCGAGCTCGCGTTCCTCGACGCACAGGGCGGCCGACCGCAGGGAAGTGCGGGCGGGCGCGAGGACCGCAACGTGCGGCTGCACCGCTGAGCCCTCGGTAGGCTTCCGCAGCCGTGGCCGCCGAGGTGCTCGAAGCCGACGTCGTGGTGGTGGGCGCGGGGCTCGCCGGCCTGACCGCCGCGCGCGAGCTCAGCAGGGCCGGGAGCTCGGTCGCGGTGCTCGAGGCGCGCGACCGCGTCGGTGGAAGGGTGAGCAACGAGCCGCTCGGCGACGGCGAGATCGTCGAGCTCGGCGGGCAGTTCATCGGTCCGACCCAGGACCGCATCGCGGCGCTGGCGCGCGAGCTCGGCGTGGAGACCTTCCCGACCTACGGCACGGGTCGGAACCTGCTCGAGTTCGAAGGGCGCAACAGCCGCTTCACGGGGACGATCCCGCGTCTGCCGCCGGCGGTGTTGCTGGACGTCCAGCAGGCGCGCCGGCGCCTCGACCGCATGGCCCGGCAGGTACCACTCGACGAGCCCTGGAGCGCGCCGCGCGCCGCGGAATGGGACAGCCAGACGTTGTGGTCGTGGCTGCGGGGCGCCACCTACACCGACGGGGCACGAAACCTCTTCGACCTGGTGGCGGGCACGCTGTGGGGTGCGGAGTCCCCCGACCTGTCGCTGCTTCACGTGCTCTTCTACATCCACTCCGCCGGCGGCTTCCTCGCAGCGGGTGGCCGAGCGCATGGCCGAGGGGCTCGGGGATTCCGTGGTGCTGGGTGCCCCGGTGCGGCGGATCGAGCACGGCGGCGACACGGTGCTCGTCGAGGCCGACGGCGCACGGGTGCGCGCCGAGCACGTGATCGTAAGCGTGCCCACCACGCTCGCCGGCCGCATCGCCTACGACCCGCCGCTGCCCGGCTATCGCGATCAGCTGACCCAGCGGATGGCCCACGGGGCGCTCACCAAGTGCGCCGCCGTGTACGAGGAGCCGTTCTGGCGCGCGGACGGGCTGAACGGACAGGTCGTCAGCGACCGCGGGCCGGCGAAGCTGATCTTCGACAACTCTCCGCCCGGCGGAACGCCCGGAGTCCTCATGGGCTTCATCGACGGCCAGCAGGCCCTGGACCACTCCGAGCTGCCGCTCGAGGAGAGGCTCCGCACCGTGCTCGACTGCTTCGCCCGCCTCTTCGGACCGCGCGCCGCGAACGCCGAGCACTACGTCGAGCGCATCTGGGCCGAGGAGGAGTGGAGCCGCGGCGGGCCGGTGTGCTCGATGCCGTGCGGCGGCTGGACCTCCTACGGGCCCGCCCTCCGGGCGCCGATCGGCCGGATCCACTGGGCGGGCGCGGAGACGGCGGTCGTGTGGAACGGCTACATGGACGGCGCGGTGCGTTCGGGAGAGGCGGCGGCGCGCGCGGTGCTGGCGGCTGGGCGCGGAACCGGTGCGGGCGTGACTGGTGATGGGCGGTGCTGGGCTCGAACCAGCGACCTCCTGCTTGTAAGGCAGGCGCTCTAGCCAGCTGAGCTAACCGCCCCGGGGTTGGCGAGCATACCGCCGCTCCGATTCGCTCAGCGGTTGGCTGCGAGACCTCGAAATGGGTGCGGGTCAGCGCGATACGGTCACGTGCCGATGAAGGTATACGCGCGGACCTACAGTGAGGGCATGGACGGAGGCCTCTTCGCTCGCGCGGCCGGCGTGCAGCTCGTCTGCGTGGCGGTCCTCTTCGTGCTGCTGCTGGCGCTTCCGCTGCCCGAGGACTTCTTCCGGGACTACGGCGGCGTCACCGGTCCGGGGGCCTGGCTGCTGAGCGCCGCCGTCACGACACGCGTGCTGCGCCTCCCGGCCCGGACGGGCATCCTCGCGACGTTCGTTAGCGGGGCGGCCGCCGGGCTCGTCGGTGTGGCGATCGACCACACGCTGGGGCTCGTGATCGGTGTCATGGCCTTTGGCGCCGTATGTGCGGCACGTAGAATCGCCGTGCCCGCCCCCATGGTGTAGCGGTTAGCACGCCAGCCTTTCACGCTGGTAGCGGGGGTTCGATTCCCCCTGGGGGTACTTTGCTACTGCTTCGACGCCCGCCCCGATGGCGAGCGCTGCGTCGCCGGTCTCGCCCCCGTAGCTCAATGGTCAGAGTGCGCGCCTTTTAAGCGCTGAGATGGAGGTTCGAGTCCTCCCGGGGGCACTCCGCGCGGCCATGGCAGCGGCCTGCCGTCCTCGACCCGCGTCAGTGCCGGAAGTGCCGCCTCGACGTGAAGAGCATCGCCGCGCCGGCGTTGTCGCAGGCCTCAACCACCTCGGGGTCCCGCTGTGAGCCGCCCGGCTGGATGATGGTCGCGACGCCCGCGTCGATGGCCACCTGCGGCCCGTCGGCGAACGGGAAGAATGCGTCTGAGGCCATGGCCGCGCCCGCCAGCGGCCCCCGCGACTTGTCGACGGCGAGGCGCACCGAGTCGACGCGGCTCATCTGGCCGGCCCCAATCCCCATGGTGGCCAGGTCCTTGGCCAGCACGATCGCGTTGGAGCGCACGTGCTTGCACACCTTCCACGCGAACAGCAGGTCACCCCACTCGCGCTCGGACGGCCGCCGTTCGGTCACGGCCTGCATCTCGTCGCGGGCCTCGAGGTCCTGGTCGCGGTCCTGCACGAGCATGCCGCCGCGCACCCGTCGCAGGTCGCGCTCACTGGTGACCGGGCGCCGCTTCTCGCTGTCCTCGAGGATGCGGATGTTTGCCTTCCGCTGGAGCACCTCGAGGGCATCGTCGCCGTAGGCGGGCGCGAACACGAGCTCCACGAACATCGCGTTGAGGGCCTCCGCCACCGACAGGTCGACCCGCCGGTTCACGCAGACAACGCCTCCGAAGGCGCTCGTCGGATCAGCCGCCAGGGCACGCTCGAACGCTTCACCGATCGAGCCGGCGAGCGCGCACCCGCACGGGTTGTTGTGCTTGACGATGGCCGCGCAGGGCAGCTCGAACTCGTCCACCAGGCGCCGCGCCGAGTCGAGGTCGAGCAGGTTGTTGAACGAGAGCTCCTTGCCGTGGAGCTTCGACACCATCGACAGCAGGTTGGTGCGGGCGCCGACCTGCGAGTAGTAGGCGGCGCGCTGGTGAGGGTTCTCTCCGTAGGAGAGATCGAGCTCCTTGACGTAGGGCTGCAGCATCAGGCTCGGGAAGCCGTCGTCGCGCTCGGCGAACCAGCGGCTGATCGACGCCTCGTAGCGGGCCGTGTAGGCGAACGCCTCGGCCGCCAGCGCCTCGCGGGTCTGCTCCGAGATCAGGCCGTCGCCGCCCTTAAGCTCCTCCAGCACCGCGTCGTAGCTCTCGGGCGAGGTGACCACCGCCGCGAAGGGGTGGTTCTTGGCGGCCGCGCGGATGAGCGTCGGACCGCCGATGTCGATGTTCTCCATGACCTCCGCGTCGCTCACTCCGCGTCGCGACGCGGTGGTCTCGAACGGGTAGAGGTTCACGCACACGAGGTCGATCGGGGCCACCTCCTGCGCGTTGAGCGTGGACACGTGCTCGGGGTCCTCCCGGACCGCCAGCAGGCCGGCGTAGATCCGCGGGTTGAGCGTCTTCACGCGGCCGTCGAGGATCTCGGGGTAGCCCGTGTAGTCCTCCACCGGCCGCGTCTCGATGCCCTGTTCGGCGAGCTCGCGCGCCGTGCCCCCGGTCGAGACGATCTCCACGCCCAGGGCGGCCAGGCCCCGGGCGAAGTCGGCGAGCCCGCGCTTGTCCGAGACCGTGAGCAGCGCGCGCCGTACGCGCACCCGGCCCGGCGCGGTGGCCTCGACCTCGGTGCCTCGCTCAGTGGCCGACATCGACCACCTCGTCCACCAGCACGCGGCGGGGGTCAGCCGGATCCCGGTGCACCGCCCCAGCGGCGATCAGCCTGATCGCGCGCGGGAGCAGCTCGTGCTCCACCTCGTGCACGCTCTGCTCAGTCGCCACGATGTCGGCAGCATACGGAAGGGCCACGGCCTCCTGCAGCAGGATGGGACCGGTATCGACCCCCTCGTCGACGAAGTGGACGGTCACTCCGGTGATCCTCACGCCGGCCCTGACCGCCTGCTCGATGGCGCGCAACCCGGGAAAGGCGGGAAGCAGCGAGGGATGGACGTTGATCACGCGCCCCGCGAAGCGGCGCGTGAAGTCCCGCCCTAGCAGCTCCATGAACCCTGCCAGGACGATCAGGTCCACTTGCCGCTCCTCGATCCAGTCGCCCAGCGCCCGATCGCGCGCCGCTCGATCGCCGCCGTGGTCCGACGCCGAGAAGACCCCCGTCTCGACCCCGGCGGCCCGGGCCCGCTCGAGCCCACGCGCCTCGGGGCGGTTGGACGCCACCGCAGCGACCTCGATTCCTTCTCGCCCGTGCAGGCGGTCGAGCACGGCCTGCAGGTTGGTGCCCTCGCCGGAGACCAGTACGGCGAGGCGGAAGCTCACGCCGCCACGGCGGAGCGGGGAGCCTCCAGCACCGGGTACGGCCCCGCGGTGGTCGACAGGCGTCCCTCTTCGATGAGGGAGTCGATGCGGGCCAGAATGTCCGCGCGGCGCATGCGCGAGGAGGTGCCGTACGCGGGCAGGCCGTCGTAGGAGTTGCGCTCGATCTTCTTGGTGCGCGCGCCGTGCAGGATCTCCGCGCGTGGTGCGACCCACGCGCGGGTTCGCCGAGCGCGCAACTGCGACGATGGCCTCGTCGAGCGTGCCCACGTCCCCGGCCGTGCGCTCGGGCACGGTCGGCAGGAGCCCCTGGTCACATACGTCGCAGCAGGCGCCCGACACCGTCATTGGCTCGGCATGATCGCCGAAGTGGCGCAGGATCGTGCGGCGGCGACACGTCCCGCCCTCCACGTAGGCCCAGATCTCGCGGTACTGGCGCCAGCGCGCGCGGGCGGACTCCGCCATTGAGGCCCGGCAGAGCCCGGCCGCCCGGCGGTCGAACGGGCCGCGCAGGCGGCCCGCGAGCTGGTCATAGGCGGCCGGCAGCGGCTCCACCACTCCCGCGCTCGCGAGGTGCCCGATCAGCGCGCGGAGCTGATCGGCGCCGCAGCCGACGGTGGCGGCGAGCTCCCGCGCGTCTAGCCCGTACCGCCCGTTCGGCCCCGCAGCCGCCTCGATGCGCCGGGCCAGGAGCTCGGGCAGGCGCTCGTCCAGCTCGTCGCGGCGGATGAAGTGGACGTGGCGCGCCTTGTCGCGCGGCTCACCGAGCAGCAGCGCTCGGGCCGGTGCCCCGTCGCGGCCGCCGCGGCCGGCCTCCTGGTAGTAGGCCTCGAGCGACGACGGCACCGCGGCGTGCACCACCGTGCGCACGTTCGGTTTGTCGACCCCCATGCCGAAGGCGTTGGTGGCCACGATCACCGGCGTCTCGTCGGAGAGAAAGCGGCGCTGCACCGCCGCGCGCGCTCGCGGTCGAGCCCGGCGTGGTAGGGGAGGGCTTCCTGCCCCAGCTCGCTCGTGAGCTCGGCGGCCACCTCCTCGGCTCCGGACCGCGTGCCCGTGTACACGATGGCCGGCAGCGCGTCGTCCTGCTTGAGGACCTCGACCAGCAGCGCGTGCTTGTCATGCGCGCCGGAGGAGGCCACGGCAAAGGAGAGGTTGGGGCGGTCGAAGCCCGTGGCCACGCGGAGCGGCTCGCGCAGGGCCAGGCGCCGTACGATGTCGGCGGCCACCCGTGGCGTGGCGGTGGCCGTCGAGGCGACGATCGACTCGGCCCCCAGGTAGCGCGCGGCGTCGGCCAGGCGGAAGTAGTCGGGGCGGAAGTCGTGCCCCCACTGCGACACGCAGTGCGCCTCGTCCACGACGAACAGGCCCACGTGCACCTCGCGCATCCGCTCGACGAACCCCGGCGAGGCGAAGCGCTCCGGCGCCACGTACAGCAGACGCAGGTTGCCCGCCGTGGCGCGCGCGAGCGCCCAATCGTTGGCCGCAAGGTCCTGCTGCGCGTTGACGAGCGCCACCGCGTCGTCGAGCCCGCGAGCCCGTAGCGCGTCGACCTGGTCCTGCATCAGGGCCACGAGCGGCGAGACGACCACGGTGAGATCGGGCCGCAGCAGCGCGGGGAGCTGGTAGCAGAGCGACTTGCCCGAGCCCGTGGGCATGACCACGAGCACGTCACGACCGGCCAGGGCGGCTTGGCAGGCCTCCTCCTGCCCGCGCCGGAAGGAGTCGAAGCCGAAGTGGCGGTGGAGGGCCGCCTGGAGGTCCATGTGCTCCACGGTACCGCCGCCCCCGGCGGGCGGGGCGGTCCTGTGCGGCGGTCGTTACCGAGCGTGCGGAATCGTCACTCGGCGCAGCCCGGCGGGGCTTGCCGTCGCCCGGAGGCGGCTGACCGCCCTCGGTGCCGCCGGTGCCGGACTCGACAACCGGGCTGCCGCCCCGCAGGGCCGCAGTCGCATGGTTGGCCACCCTTACCCGGGGTCACCTCGCAGACGGCGGGGAGTCGACCCCGTAGGTGGCGGGCAGACCTATCTGCGCCGCCACGTCCGCCGGGGTCACCAATTGCTCACCCGTGGCCCGGAAGCGCACATACGACAATCCCGTCGGCTCCTCGACAGGCACTCGCTCGAAGCCCGCCGGCGGCGGGGGAGGTGGCGAGCGGCGCGCCGGCGGCAGGCCGACGATGCTCACGATGATCACCTCAGCCACCGGCGTCGGCGTCGTGGGTGGGGGAGCCAGGCGGTGACCGTAGAACTCGAGCGGCTCGCGGGCGAAGAACGGCGCGACCGCCAGCAGACGATCGCCGCGAGGCGGCCCGAGTTGGGCGGCGGCCGCACGCCAGTCCTCCCGGTGGGCAGAGGGAGTCAGCGCCGCCGCCAGGTCGAGGGCCAGGAACAGGAGGCAGAGTCCCGCGAGCAGCGCCGCGCGCCGGCGCCCGTGCCGAGCCATGGCGGTGAGCGCGCCTATCGCCACGGCCAGCGGCAGGGACGCGGGCAGGAGGTAGCGATAGAAGAAGACGTCGATGACGCCGGTCGCGGCGAGCAGGAGCGGCGTGAGCACCACGGCGGCCGCCAAGGCGCCAGCCACGATGATGGCACGCCGCAGGCGCCGCTCGCCCGGGCTGGGCGCGCCGTCCGCGCCCGCGGACGCGGGAGCCCGGTGGGACCATCCGACCGGCCGCCCGACGACGCGCGCGATCCAGGGCACGAAGGGAAGAGCGCAGAGCAGGGCGGCCAGTGCCATCTCGAGCTCGCGCACGCCACCAAGCCTCGGCCCGGCGACGAAGCGCAGGGGTAGCTCCATGACGCGCAAGTCGGACGGAAGGTCGTGCACCCAGGTGACGCCCGCCGTGGGCGCCTGGTGACGCGCCAGGAACGCGAGCGCCAACCCGAGCACCACGACCGGCGCACCAGCCGCGACCACGGCCACCCGGCGCCGCGCGGCGGTCAGCAGCCAGAGGCCCTGGGCCGCCACGAGGAAGACGGCGAAGTAGTGCGTGAGCAGCGCGAGGGCAGCCGCGCCGGCCCACAGGGCAAGCGCCGGCGGCCGCGGCGCCTCGAGCGCCCGCGCGAACGCGAACAGTGAGAGCGCGACCACCAGCGCGAGCAGCGCGTAGGCCCGAGTCTCCTGTGAGTACCACACGAGCAGCGGGTTCACGGCAACGAGCGCCGCGGCCGCCAGCCCGGCGCGCCGCGAAGCCGTGAGCTCGGCCGCCGCGGCGTAGATCACGGGCACCGTCAGCGTGCCGCACAGCGCCGACAGCGAGCGCAGACCCACCTCGTCTGTGCCGAAGGCCTGGGTCCAGACCCATAGGAGCGCGTAGTAGAGCGGCGGCGTCGGGTCGGCCCTCGAGAGCGCTTCCATCGTGGCGCCGAACGACGGACGGAGCACGTCGACAACGGTCACTGCCTCGTCGAACCACAGGCTCTCCCGGTCCAGGGTCGAGAAGCGCACCAGGGCCGCCAAGGCGGTGAGCGCCGTGACCCCCGTACGGACGCTCACCGGTGGGCGGGCGCGGTGCGCCGCGCGAGGGCGTCGTGCACCGCTTCGATCACGTGCTCGACATCCGCGTCGTCCATCCCCGGCCACAGGGGCAAACGCACGAGCCGAGCGCTGGCCTGGTCGGTCACCGGAAGTGGGCCGTGCGCCCGGCCGTACCGAAGCCCGGCGGGCGAGGAGTGAAGCGGCACGTAATGGAAGACGGCATTCACGCCTCGCTTCTCGAGCTCGGCTATCAAGGTCGTGCGGCCCTCCTCGTCGGGGAGCATGAGACGAAAGAGATGACCGTTGTGGCGGCAGCCGTCGGGCACGACGGGGCGGGTTGCGAGACCCTGCTCCTCCACGTCGCCGAAGGCGTCGAAGTAATGGTGCCAGATGGCGAGCCGGCGGTCCGTGATCATGTCGCTCGACCCGAGCTGAGCCCACAGGAAGGCGGCATTGATCTCGCTCATCGGGAACGACGAGCCGAGCTCAGCCCAGTGGTAGCGGCTGACCTCGTCGCGCAGGAAAGCGCTGCGGTTGGTTCCCTTCTCGTGGATCACCTCCGCACGCCGGACGAGCTCCGAGTCACGTAGCAGGAGCGCCCCGCCCTCACCGCAGATCACGTTCTTCGTCTCGTGGAAGGAGAGTGCACCCAGGTGGCCGATCCCGCCCAGCGGACGCTCGCGCCAGGTGGCGCCCACGGCATGGGCGGCGTCTTCGATCACGACGAGCCCGTGTCGCCTGGCCACCTCACACACCGCGTCCATGTCGCAGGCGACACCCGCGTAGTGAACAGCGACGATGGCTCGGGTTCGGCCGGTGATCGCCGCCTCGATCCGCGCCGGATCGATGTTGAGGGTGTCGGGTCGGATGTCCACGAACACGGGCACGGCGCCCCGGAGCGCCACCGCGCCGGCGGTCGTCGTGAAGGTGAACGACGGCATGATCACCTCGTCCCCCGTGCCGAGGCCGACCAGGAGCGCCGCCATCTCCAGCGCGGCCGAGCCCGAGTGCGTGAGGAAGGCCCGGGCGCATCCCGTGCGCGCTTCGAGGTAACGTTCGGCACGGTCGGCGAACGGACCGTTGCCGGAGAGGTGCCCGCCGTCGATCGCCGCGGCGATGTGCTCGAGCTCCCGCCCCGTCGTGTACGGCCGGTTGAACGGGACGTAGCGTCCGCCGCTCACGTTTGGCTGCCGATGACGATGCCCGCCACGATCAGCGTCACCCCGATCAGCTTGGGCGCGGTCACCCCCTCGCTGAACAGAAGCGCGCTGAAGAGGAGCACCAGCACGAAGGAGAGCGCCATGAACGGGTAGGCGAAGCTGAGCTCGAAGCGTGTCAGCGCCGCGGCCCACGTCCCCGATGCGAGGAAGGCGGCGGCGAAGACGCTGATCACCCAGGGATCGAGCAGGAAGCGAACCGCGAACTCCAGGCGCTCGCTCCCGCCGGTGGGAAACGCGCCCGATTCGTCGATTCGCCACTTGAACGCGAGCTGGCCGTAGACGGTCAAGGCGACCGTCGCCAGTACCCAGAAGTAGCCCATGCCGCCCTTTCGTAGGTTCATCTCGAGCGTTCGACGCCCGCCCCGAAGCTCTTCATATAGGAGGGAGCCTCGCCGCCGGTGTTGAAGAGCAGGTCGAGCACCGACACGCCGTGCTCGAAGGGAGGGTGCAGCTGCGGATAGCGAGGGTAGCCCGAGTAGTCCATCCACTCCACCTGGATCTCGTGCTCGGCGAACCTCTCCTCCTCGAGGTAGGAGCGCGCGGATGGGCCGGACAGATAGTGCGTGGCGCGGGCCTGGAGGCAGAGGGCCAGGAGCCGTTCGCTCCTGGCTCCGCGCAGCTCGTAGTCGGTGTCGCGCGTGATCGGTGTCCTGATTCCGAGCACCGTGCAGAGACCGTTCAGCAGGCGCCGGTTGATCTCCGTGAGCCGGGTTGCCTCACCCTCGAGGAACAGTGGCTCCACACGCTCCCGTACCGTCGAGAAGCACGGCGCGGCGGTGTAGTGCTGCACCAGCGTGCGCCAGTGGCGCTTCGCCCAGCCCGTGTCCTCGACCTCGACCTCGTCGATCCGCTGGTGGTAGCGGCCCTTCGAGGCCACGGGGATGGTGAGCCAGCGGACGCCCTGGGGCGTCTTGATCCGGTTTCGATTGCGCCAGTCACGACGCGTGAACTGCACCGAGTCGAGCAGGATCAACTCGTCGGCGAGGTTGATCAGGTCGAAGTAGCCCTTCCACGGGATGTAGCTCGACTGGACGATCGCCACCCGCCTCACTTGCGCACGAGCAGGGTCCATTCGTAGAGCCCGTAGTCGTGCAGCAGCGCGACGTCCTTGGCGTAGCGGCGCTTGCAGAGGTCGAAGAAGAAGCAGGGATCGCCGTAGTAGAGGTCGGGACGCATCAGCGGGGGATCCGAGTACGCGGTGAGCATGTTGAACGCGAACCCGACGACGCTCAGACGGTCGAGGGCGCCGAGCGTCTCCACCACGTAGTCGCGCCACTTGTCCTCACGGACGTCGAGCTTGAGGTTGAAGACGCCGCTCGCCACCGTCACGTCGGCAGCACGGAGATCGCCCTCGCGCGTGACCCACTCGGCGCCCGGGTGGCTCTCGCGGGCCAGGGCGATCATGCGCTCCGACACGTCGAAGCCGCGGTAGTCCACCTCGAGCGCGGTGCCACCCAGGTGATCGAGTAGCCCGCCGTAGCCACAGCCGAAGTCGTTGATCGAGAAGCTCGTGCGATCGCCGCAGACCTTCAACAGCTGCTCGAAGCGGACACTCTGCGACTCGGCCGAGGGCCAGTCGACGCCGCGGGCGCTCGCTCCATGCTCGGCGAGAGTGCGCTCGAAGTGCCGGTCGAGCTGCGTGAAGAATGCGACCCGGTCCATCGGCTAGCCGGAGCGGGAGCTGGTTTCGTTCCGAGGTGGCGCCGCCTCGACCGGTTGGCCGTCCTTGATCTGCTCGTCGATCAGATAGAGCGGGCGCGTCTTCACCTGCTCGAAGATCTTGCCGACGTAGAGCCCGACCACGCCCAGGCTGGTGATCAGGAACCCCGTGAGCAGCAGGAGCAGCACCGCGACGCTGGTGAATCCGGACGGCGGGTCCGCGACCAGGAAGACGATCACCCAGTAGGCAGCGAGGCCTGCGCCGAGGAGCGCGATCGCGAAGCCGAGCAGGACGATCGCATGGAGCAGCACCGTGGTCTGGAAGAAGAGACCGTCGGAGGCCACCCTGAGCAGGCGCGGAAGCGTGTAGGCACTACGGCCGTGGGGACGCTCGCGGCGGTCGAACTCGATCGTCGCGTGCTCGAAGCCGAGCCAGTCGAGAGCCGCCAGGTACTCCCGGTCCCGGTCGCGAAGGGTGAGGAAGGAATCGACGACCTTCCGCGAGAGGATGCTGAGCGTGCCGTGATCGAGGCCGGTGCTCGAGCCGGTGAAGCGGTTACGAGCCCGGAAGTAGGCACGTCCCGCGAGCGTGCGCAGGGGCGAGCCGCGGCGCCTGCGGCGGCGCGTGTGCACGACGTCGAAGCCCTCCTGGGCCTTGGCGTACAGCCGCGGGATCTCCTCGGGGGGCTCCTCGAGGTCGCAGTCCATCACCACCGTGAAGCGCCCCGCGCTGTGGGCGAGGCCCGCGGTTATGGCGGCGTGCTGGCCGAAGTTGCGGCTGAGCCGGACCGCCCGCACCGAGGGGTCCCGTGCCACCTCCGCGATGGCCTCCCAGGCCCCGTCGGGGCTGCGGTCGTCGACCAGTACGAGCTCCCACGAGTCCACGAGCGGCTCGACGACCGCTCGCACGCGAGCATGGAGCTCGCGTACCGACTCGCCACAGCCGTACACGGCCACCACCACGCTGAGCTCCACCTCCCCACCCCGCTCGGCCCGCACGCGCGCATCATTCCACGACTGACCGGATTGGTGCCGGATCAGCCCCGGGCCCCTGCCTTCCCTCAGGCCTGAACGACCGCCAGCTCCTCGAGCGCGTACTTGCCGTTCGCCACGTCGCTGCGCTCGAGCGGGTAATCCCCGGTGAAGCACGCGTCGCAGTGGGTCTCCCGAGGCAGGTCGATCGCCTCGTAGAGCCCGTCGAGCGACAGATAGGCGAGCGAGTCGCAGCCGAGCTCCTCGGCCACCTCGTCGATCGTGCGTCCGTGGGCGATCATCTCCTGGGTGGTGGACATGTCCACGCCGTAGTGGCACGGGTGGCGGATCGGCGGCGCGGAGATGCGCAGGTGCACCTCGGAGGCGCCGGCGTCGCGCAGCATCTTCACGATCTGCCGCGTGGTGTTGCCGCGCACCACCGAGTCGTCCACCACCACGAGGCGCTTGCCGCCGACGATCTCCGGCAGCGGGTTGAACTTCATCCGCAGGCCGTGCTTGCGCAGCTCCTGCCCGGGCTGGATGAACGTGCGGGCCACGTAGCGGTTCTTGATGAGGCCGTCGTCCTTGGGGATCCCGGACGCCTGCGAGTAGCCGCCGGCGGCGGGGTTCCCGGAGTCGGGCACGGCAATCACGAGGTCGGCCTCCACCGGCGCCTCGCGCCACAGCACCTCACCCATCCGGCGCCGCGACACCTGGTTGAGGCGTCCTTCCAGGCGCGTGTCGGGCCGCGCGAAGTAGATGTGCTCGAACACGCAGAAGGCGCGCCGCTCGCCGGTCACGACCTGGCGCGACTCGATCCCGCGCGCGTCGATCGAGACCATCTCCCCCGGCTGCACCTCGCGCAGGAACTCCGCGCCGATGATGTCGAAGGCGCAGCTCTCGGAGGCCACGCAGTAGCGGTCGCCCAGGCGCCCGATGGCGAGCGGCCGCAGGCCGGCCCCGTCGCGGAAGGCGATCAGCGAGTCCTTGGTCATCACCGCGGTCGAGAACGCGCCCTCGAGGCGCGGCAGCACGCTCTCGATCGCGTCTTCGATCGTGTCCGCCTCGTTGGTGGACAGCAGCGCGGCGATGATCTCCGAGTCCGAGGTGGAGCGGAACTCGACGCCCTGCTCGCGCAGGTCGCTGTGTAGCTCCACCGCGTTGATCAGGTTGCCGTTGTGCGCGAGCGCCACCTCGCGGCGGTCGGAGCGGTAGATCGGCTGCGCGTTCTCCCACGCCGACGAGCCGGTGGTGGAGTAGCGCACGTGTCCGAGGGCGACATCGCCGGCCAGCGCCTGGAGCTTGGGCTCGTCGAACACCTGCGACACGAGGCCGAGGTCGCGCAGGGCGATGATGTGGCCGGACTGGCTCGTGGCGATCCCGGCCGACTCCTGGCCGCGGTGCTGCAGCGCGTAGAGGGCGAAGTACGCGAGCCGCGCGACGTCCTGCTCCGGTGCGAAGACACCGAAGACGCCGCATTCGTCGCGAGGTCCCTCGCGTTGGGAGATCGGCTCTAGAGAGATCACTGGAAGTGGTCCGGAATGCCGCTCTCGAAGGCGGCCACCAGCTCATCGACCTGAACGACGAGCCTAGCAACGCCCGCCTCTATCTCCAGGGCCGTCCCACCCACGCGGCCCAGCCGGAGGAGGGAGAGCTCCTCGCCGCCGGTGTCGAGGCGGTCGATGGCGGCCGTGGGCCCTGAGACGAGGACGCCGCCCGGGCCCTCGGCGAACAGGACGGTCTCCGGGAACGCGCCGCCGGAGGTCTCCACGAGCGGCGCCAGGTCCACCCGGCAGCCGTGGCCGCCGGCGATCGCGCACTCGGCCAGCGCGCAGGCCAGGCCGCCGTCGGACACGTCGTGGGCCGAAGCCAGGCCGCCTTCGGCTACGGCCGCGCGGATCGCGCGCAGCGCCGCGGCCTGGCGCTCGAGATCGACGAGCGGCAATCCCTCCGCCATCCGGCCGCGCAGGCGCTCGAGCTCGGAGCCAGCCATGCCGGGCTCGAACGGCCCGAGCAGGGCGATCTCGTGGCCGTCCTCGGCGAAGCCGCCTCCCGGTACGGCGACGGGATCGGTGAGCTTCCCGACCATCCCCACGATCGGCGTCGGGTAGATCGGCCCCTCGGGACCCTCGTTGTAGAGCGACACGTTGCCGCCCACCACGGGCACGTCGAGCGCCCGGCAGGCGTCGCCCAGGCCGGTCACCGCCCGGGTGAGCTGCCAGGCGATGTGCGGCTTCTCCGGGTTGCCGAAGTTGAGGCAGTTTGTGAGGCCGAGCGGCTCGGCTCCCACGCAGGCCAGGTTGCGCGCGCACTCGAGCACGGCCTCCACGGCGCCCGTGTACGGGTCGCAGGCCACGCGCCGGCCGTTGCCGTCGATGGCCACGGCGAGCGCCCCGCTTCCGCCGTCCGGAGCGAGGGCGAGCACGGCGGCGTCGAGCGGCTGGCGGTGGCGCACGGTGCGCGAGCCCACGAGCGAGTCGTACTGCTCGTAGGCGAAGCGCTTGCTCGCGATGTTGGGTGAGCGAAGGAGGGCGAGCAGCGTTTCTGCCGGGTCCGTGTCGTCGCTCAGGCGGCGCTTCGGCGAGTGGTAGATCGGCGCAGTGGGCTCCTCTGGCTCGAGGTCGTACAGCGGGCAGTCGTCCACGAGCGCCGGAACCGGCATGTCGCCCACGAGCTCGTCCCCGTCGAACACGCGGAGATGGCCGCCGGCGGTCACGGTCCCGATCGGGGTGGCACGCACCTCCCAGCGCCGGCACACGGCGAGCACCGCCTCGAGACGCTCGGCCTCCACCACGCACAGCATCCGCTCCTGGGACTCCGAGATCATGATCTCGAACGGCTCCATGCCGGGCTCGCGCGTGGGCACGAGCGACACGTCGAGGTCGATCCCCACCCCGCCCTTCGAGGCCATCTCCGAAACGCTCGAGCTGAGCCCGGCGGCGCCCAGATCCTGCAGCGAGGCCAGGAGCCCGGCCTCGAGCAGCTCGAGCGAGCACTCGAGCAGCTTCTTCTCCTCGAACGGGTCGCCGATCTGCACGGTCGGGCGCTTGGCGGCGTCGTCGTCGCCCAGCTCGGCGCTCGCGAGCACCGAGGCGCCGCCGATGCCGTCGCGTCCGGTGAGCGCGCCGAACAGCACCAGGTGGTTGCCGGCGCCCGCGGCGGCGCTCCGGATCAGCCGCTCACGGGGGGCGATGCCGAGGCACATGGCGTTCACCAGGCAGTTCTGCTCGTAGGCCGGCTCGAAGTACACCTCGCCGCCCACGGTGGCCACGCCGATCGAGTTGCCGTAGTGGCCGATGCCCGCCACCGCGCGGTCGAAGAGGTAGCGCGACCGGGGCGAGTCGAGCTCGCCGAAGCGCAGCGAGTCGAGGATGGCGACCGGCCGGGCGCCGACCGCGAAGACATCGCGCAGGATGCCGCCGACGCCGGTGGCCGCACCCTGGAACGGCTCCACGGCGCTCGGGTGGTTGTGTGACTCCACCTTGAAGGCCACCGCCAGGCCGTCGCCGACATCGACCGCGCCGGCGTTCTCCCCCGGCCCCATCACCACGTGACGGCCCTGCGTCGGGAGCGTGCGCAGCAGCTTCTTCGAGTGCTTGTAGGCGCAGTGCTCGGACCACATGAGCGAGAACACGGCCAGCTCGAGGGCGTTCGGCTCGCGTCCGAGGAGCTCGACTATCCCGTTGTACTCGCCGTCGGTCAAGCCGAGCTCGCGGTGGCGCGTGCTCTCCGCCGCCTCGGCCAAGGCGGCGGCCTGGGCGCCCGGGGCAGCTTCGTCGGCAGCCGCAGCCGACAGGCGGGGGCGCGATCTCGTCGGCGGGTGGGGGCACCACGGCGGCGCCGATGTCGTCGCCGGCCCCGGGCACTAGATAATTGATTCCACGGCCGCGTCTGTGACGGCAAGAGGCGGCATCCGCGCGGGCAGGGTCGTGGAATCGGTCATCTAGCCCGCGACCGCCGCCCCTGCGTGTGCCGCCAGGGACGCGAACAGCCGCCCACCGTCCGTGGACCCGCTCAGGGGGTCGACCGCGTGCTCCGGATGGGGCATCAGGCCCATCACGTTGCCGTCCTCGTTGCACACCGCGGCGATGTCTTCCAGCGAGCCGTTCGGGTTCTGACCGGCGGCGTAGCGAAGTACGATCTGGCCGTGTGCCTCCATTCCCTCCAGTACCTCGGATGGCGCGTAGTAGCGGCCGCTCGTGTGCTTCACCGGCAGGGGAGGACGTCCCCCGCGCGCACGTCCGCGTGAAGGGAGTGTCCTCGTTCTCGACCACCACGTCGACCTGCCGGCACAGGAAGCGCAGGCCGGAGTTCGGCAGCAGCGCCCCGGGGAGCAGGCCGGCCTCGCACAGCACCTGGAAGCCGTTGCAGATGCCGAGCACCGGGCCACCCGCGCGCGCGAAATCGGCCGTGGCCTCCATCACCGGCGCGAAGCGCGCGATCGCTCCCACCCGCAGGTAGTCGCCGTAGGAGAAGCCACCCGGGACCACCACGGCATCGACGCCGCGGAGATCTCGGTCCCCGTGCCATAGGAGCTGGGCGTCACCGAAGCGCCGGCAGGCGCCGAGGGCATCGACCTCGTCGCAGGAGCCGGGGAAGCGGAGGACGCCGAACCTCATCGGGCGACGATCGGCCGCGAAGGGCCGCTCATGCGTCCTCGACCATGATCTCGTACTCCTCGATCAGCGGGTTGGCGAGGAGCGCCTCGCACACCTCGCCGAGCCGCGCGGCGTCCTCGACGTCGAGCTCGACCATCCGCCCGACCCGCACGTGCGACATACCGTCGAATCCGAGCGCCGGCAGCGCCCGCTCCACGGCCTGACCCTGGGGTTCGAGGATTCCTCCTTCGGCCTGATCAAGACACGAGCCTTCAAGCGGTCGTGGTCCCGCTGCGCTCAAGCCAGCGCTCGAACGGCTCGCCGGTGATGAGCTCGTAGGCGTCGACGTAGCGCTGCCGGGTGCCGGCCACCACGTCGTCCGGCAACTCCGGCGCCGGCGGCGACTTGTCCCACCCCGACTGCGAGGCCCAGTCGCGCACGTACTGCTTGTCGAACGAGGGCTGGCCGCGGCCCGGCTCGTAGCCGTCGGCGGGCCAGAAGCGGGAGGAGTCGGGGGTGAGCACCTCGTCCCCCACCACGATCCGCCCATTCCCGTCGCGACCAAACTCGAATTTGGTGTCGGCCAGGATGATCCCCGCTCGCGCGCGTGGTCGGCAGCGAACCCGTAGAGCGCGATCGACAGCCGCCGCAGCTCCTCGAGCGCAGGGCGGTCCCCGAGGATCTCGGCCGCGCGATCGAAGTCGACGTTCTCGTCGTGGTCGCCGACCTCGGCCTTGGTAGCGGGCGTGAAGATCGGCTCGGGCAGCTGCTCGGATTCGCTGAGGCCGGCGGGTAGCTCCACGCCGCACACCCCGCCCGTCGCCTGGTAGTCCTTCCACCCCGAGCCGGTGATGTAGCCGCGCACCACGCACTCCACCGGGAACATCTCGAGGCGTTCGACGAGCATGGCCCGGCCCCGCACCTCGTCCGGCACCTCGGTCAGGGAAACGATGTGGTTGGGGCAGATGGCCGCCGTGCGCTCGAACCAGAACGCCGACAGACCGGTGAGCACACGGCC
This sequence comes from Thermoleophilaceae bacterium, assembly GCA_030446485.1. Taxonomy (GTDB): domain Bacteria; phylum Actinomycetota; class Thermoleophilia; order Solirubrobacterales; family Thermoleophilaceae; genus JAUJNF01. Next base: position 116,939 of record JAUJNF010000009.1, read on the forward strand.
CTTGTCGGGGATCGGCGTCGGGTGCACGACGTCGTAGGTGGAGATGCGGTCCGAGGCCACCATGAGCAGGCGGTGGTCCGCCTCGTAGATGTCGCGGACCTTGCCCTGGGAGCGGAGCGTGAGGCTGTCGAGTGTTGATGGTGGAGGCATCGCTCTGAGGCTAACGACTGGGGTAGTCGTGTTGCCGTCCCGGCCCCGACTCCCGAATCGGCGCATACAGCCGCACCAACGTCCGCGGATCCACCCCGAGCCAATACAGCACCTGCATCACGACCCAGCGCACGAGCATCCACGGGAAGCTCCGGCCCTCGAAGCGCCGGGACGAGGTCTCCACCGTGCTCGGCAGGTGCACGATCCGCCCATGCCGGCGAAGCCGCCGCACGAGGTCGAGATCCTCGAAGATCGGCAGCGGCCGGAAGCCCCCCGCCGCCCGATAAGTGCTCGTGCGCACGAAGATCGCCGAGTCGCCGTAGACGATCCTCAGCTGGTGCAACTGGGGATACAGCCAGGTCATGAAGTGCGCCGCGCGCGAGGGACCACTGAAGCGCGTGTGGAAGTTGCCGCCGGCGACCCACGGGTAGCAAAGCGCCTCCAGCAACGAGTCGGCGGCGTCCACGGGCGGGAGCGTGTCGGCGTGAAGGAAGAGCAGCGCCTCGCCGCGCGCCGCAGCGGCGCCCGCGCGCATCTGGGCGCCACGCCCCCCGGAGACGCCCTCCAGCACCAGCGCTCCCCGGTCACGCGCGATCGCCAGGGTCCCGTCGCGGCTTCCGCCGTCCACCACGATCACCTCCGCCACACCGCGCACCGCGGCCAGCGCGTCCAGCAACGAACCGATCGCCCCCTCCTCCTCGAGGGTGGGCACCACCACCGAGACCGTCAGGTGGCGAGCCCCTCGAGCCGCGCCACGATCTCGCGGGCGTGCCGCACGAAGGCCGTCGGGTCGAAGACCGCGTCCAGGTCGAGATCCGGCGCGGCCTCGGCGAGCAGCTCTCGGAACGGCGTTCCGGTGTCCCACGCGCGCTGCGCGTTCTCCTGAACCAGCCGGTATGCGTCGTCCCGCGTGCGGCCCCCCTCCACGAGGGCCAGCAGCGCTCGCTGCGAGAACAGCGCACCGTGGGTGAGCTCGAGGTTGGCCCGCATCCGGTCCGTGTTTACGGTCATCCCCCGCACCACGCGCACGGCCAGGTGCTGGGCGTAGTCGAGCAGCGCCGTTGCGTCGGGCAGCACCACTCGCTCCACCGACGAGTGGGAGATGTCGCGCTCGTGCCACAGCGCGACGTCCTCGATCCCGGCCTGGGCGTAGCCGCGCAGCAGGCGCGCGATGCCGGTGATCCGCTCGCTCGCGATCGGGTTGCGCTTGTGCGGCATGGCCGACGAGCCCTTCTGCCCGCTGCCAAACGGCTCCTCGACCTCGCGCACCTCTGTGCGCTGCAGGTGGCGGACCTCGGTGGACAGCCGCTCGAGGCCCGCCCCGGCCAACGCCATGGCGCAGAGAAGGGCGGCGTGACGATCGCGGGCCACGACCTGGGTGGACACCGTCTCGGCAGCGAGCCCGAGCCGCTCGAGGACCCGTCGCTCGAAGTCTGGCTCGTGCGCCGAATAGGTGCCCACGGCTCCGGAGATCGCCCCCACCGAGGCCTCCGCGAAGGCCCGCTCGAGCCGCTCCACGTTGCGTTGCGCCTCGCAGGCGAAGCCGGCCAACTTGATCCCGAACGTGGTGGGCTCGGCGTGCACGCCGTGAGTGCGCCCGACGCAGAGGGTGTCTTCGTGCTGGCGCGCGCGTTCGACCAGGACGGCCACCAACGCGCGCGCCCCCGCAAGCACCACCTCGCCGGCGTGCCGAACCTGCAGGGCCAGGGCGGTGTCGAGCACGTCCGAGCTCGTGAGCCCGTGGTGGATCCACCTCCCGGCCGGCCCGGCCGACTCGGACAGGACGTCGACGAAGGCCGCGACGTCGTGGTCGGTGATCCGCTCGCGCTCGGCCACCGCCTCCACGGTGAACGTGGCCGCGCGGATGGCCTCGAGCTCCTCGGCAAGCGGCCCGTCCATCTCCTCGCACGCGGCCACCTCCACGCGGCGCCAGGCCTCCATGCGGGCCTCGTCCGTCCATATCGCGCCGAGCTCCGCGCGGGTGTAACGGGCGATCAAGCCGACGCCAAGCGGCTACTCGCCCAGTATGCGCGCCGCGAGCACCGCCGCGTTGCGCGCGGCGTTCACCCCGACGCAGGCCACGGGCACGCCCGGCGGCATCTGCGCGATGGCCAGCAGCGCGTCCAGCCCGCCGGCCACCGAGCTCCCGCTCGTGAGCGGCACGCCGATCACCGGCAGGTCCGTGTGCGCGGCCACCACGCCGGGCAGCGCGGCCGCGAGGCCGGCGCCGGCGATGATCACCCGCAGGCCGCGCATCTTCGCGTTGCGGGCGTACTCGGCCACCACGTCGGGGTCGCGATGGGCACTCATCACGCGCACCTCGTGCCGGATGTCGCGCTCCTCGAGCTCGCGGCCGGCCGGCTCCATGGCCGGCATGTCGCTCTTCGAGCCCATCAGGATCCCGACCCGCGGCGCATCGACGTCGATGTCCTCGAAGGCCGCCTCGACCTCGGTCTCCACCTCGGCGTGGGTCACCGGCAGATCGGGCTCGTCCTCGCCGACCGTCGGTATTCGCTCCCCCACGGCGGGGAGCGCGGGATCGCGCTCGCTCACGCCCCCACCGCCTCGACCGCCCGGGCACCGATGTCCCGGCGCATCTGCTTGCCGTCGAACTCGATCCGGTCCGCGGCCTCGTAGGCCCGATCGCGCGCCTCGCCCGCCGTTTCCCCGAGCCCGGTCACGCACAGCACGCGCCCCCCGGCGGTCACGAGCTGGGCGCCCTTTTCCGCCGTGGCGGCGTGCAGCACCTCGGTGCAGAGTGAGTCGATGGAATCGATGCCGGTGATCTGATCTCCCTTCGTTGCGGATTCGGGATAGCCGCGCGACGCAAGCACCACGGCGACCGCCCACGATGACGACCACTCGAAGCGGGCCCCCTCGAGCCCGCCAGGCCGCGCGCAGCGCTCCAGCGCATCGAGCAGGTCGGAGCGTAGGCGCGGCAGCACGGCCTGCGTCTCGGGGTCGCCGAAGCGGCAGTTGTACTCGAGCACCCTCGGGCCGCTGCCGGTGATCATCAGGCCGGCGTACAGCACCCCGTGGTAGGGGGTGCCACGCCGCCTCAGCGCATCGACGATCGGCTGGTGCACGAGCCGGGAAAGCACCCGGACGTGCTCGGGCTCGATGCCCGGAACCGGCGAGTAGCTGCCCATCCCGCCGGTGTTCGGGCCCTCGTCTCCGTCGCCGATGCGCTTGTAGTCCTGCGCCGGGGTCATCGGCACGGCGCGCTCGCCGTCGCATAGGGCAAAGAGCGACAGCTCGCGGCCAGTCAGGAACTCCTCGATCACCACGGCCGTCGGTCCGAAGCGGCGCTCGACGAAGAAGGCGTCAAGCGCCTCGCGCGCCTCCTGCTCGTCCTCGGCGATCACCACGCCCTTCCCGGCCGCCAGCACGTCGGCCTTCAGCACCACGGGGTAGGAGGCCTGCGCCAGGTGAGCGACCGCCTCCCCGCGCTCGTGAAAGACCGCGTACGCCCCGGTGGGCACGCCGACCTCCTGCATCAGCTCCTTGGCGTAGGCCTTCGACCCCTCGAGCCGCGCGGCGGCCGCCGACGGCCCGAACGCGCTGATCCCCGCGTCCGCCAGGGCGTCCACCACACCGGCCACGAGCGGCGCCTCGGGGCCGACGATCACGAGGTCGCACGCCCTCTCGCGGGCCAGGCGCACGATGCCCTCGACGTCGTCGGCGGCCACATCGGCGCACGGCACCTGGTCGCGCGCTATGCCCGCATTGCCGGGGGCGGCGATCACATCGGGATGCCGCGGGCTGCGGAGAAGGCAGCGCACGATCGCGTGCTCACGGCCTCCGCCTCCCACCACCAGCACGCGGGTGGGTGGCCGCCCGTTCTTCGAGCCGGCCCTCACCTCGCCGCACCGGTCGGCGTGGGACGCTGCGTGCAGACGAGTTGCACTACAGCGCGGCGATGAAGTCGTCGACCGGGATAGCCACGAGTGACTCGTATCGAGCGGTCCCGCGCGATCCCAGCTCCAGCGATACCCGGGCCATCGTCTGCTCGTCGGGAGCCTCGATCACGTTCACGAAGTCGAACCGTCCGAGGGTGGCCCATTGAGCGGTCACGGTCGCGCCGAGCTGCTCGATCTCCCTGTTCACCTCGCGGATGCGCGAGGGGTTGTTCTTCACGGTCTGGGTGCCCTCGGGCGTGAGGGTGCTCAGCAGGACGAAGGTCGGCATGAGCCGCTCCTCTGGGTCGTGGTGATCGCGGTTTCGCCCATCTTCGCTGATAGCCCGCCGCGGGGCAATCCCGGTCGACCGCCCGGGTTGCGAGCCCTATTGTCGCAGAGGTGACGACGCTGGCTCGGACCGCCCTTCTCCTCGTGGTGCTGCTGGTGCTTCATGTGCTCGACCACGAGCTGCGCCAGGCCGCGCCAGTTCCCGGGCCGCTGGCGGTCGTCGGGCTCGCGGGCACGGTGATTGCGGCGGGGGTGCTCCTGATCGCGCTGCGACGCCATCCGCTGGCCCCACCGGCCGCGGTGGCCGTCGGGCTGGGCACGGCCTTCGGCTTCGCGCTCGCCCACCTGCTGCCGCACTGGAGCGGCGCCTTCAGCCAGTTCTACGGCGACCTCGACGTGGACGGGGTGTCGTGGGCGAGCGTGTTCGCCACCATGGCCGCCGGCCTGACGCTGGGCGTGGCGGGGTTGCGTGCCATGCGGAGCGCCAGGCGGGTGGCGCTCGAGCGGTAGGCGCCGACGCGCGCGGCATTGGCGCCCGAGCCTGGTGACGGATCGGCGGCCCTCGTTTGCAGGCCCGGGCGCCGGGTACAGGCCGCCTTCGATCCCGCGATTCGACCGGAAGGACGCCAATGCCCGGCACCAAGTACTGGTTCGCCGCCTCGACCGAGGAGTTCATGCCCTCCGAGATGCTCGAGCAGGCCCGGGCCGCCGAGGCCGCGGGCTTCGACGGACTCGGTGTATCCGATCACTTCGCGCCGTGGTTCCCCGACGGCCAGGCCTCTCAGGCATGGGTCTACCTGGGAGCGCTCGGGCAGGGCACGACCAGGCCCATCGGCACGGGCGTCACCCCGGTGCTCCACCACTACCACCCCGGCCTGATCGCCCAGGCGTTCATGTCGCTCGAGGAGCTGTACCCGGGTCGCGTCTTCCTCGGCGTGGGATCGGGAGAGGCGCTGAACGAGATCCCGCTGGGCCTCGACTGGCCCTCGCCGAAGGAGAAGCTCGAGGGCTTCGCGCGCGGCGTCGAGGCCATCGACCGGCTCTGGAACGGGGAGACCGTGACCATGGACGGCGGCTGGTTTCGCCTGAAGGACGCCAAGCTCTACACGCGGGCGCGCTCGCGCCCGAAGCTCTACCTGTCGGCGTTCGGTCCCCAGGCGGCGCGGATAGCCGGCCGCTACGGCGACGGCCTCTGGACCCTCGGCGACCCCGACGCGGCGCCGGAGGTGATCGACGCCTACCGCGAGTCCTGCCGCGAGCACGGCAAGCCGGAGGGGGAGATCATCCTGCAGGCGGGCTTCGCCTGGGCCGAGACCGACGAGGCGGCGATCGCCGGCGCCCGGCGCTGGAAGCCGACCCAGCTGCCGGAGCTGTACCTCCACGACATCCACGACCCGGAGGACATGCAGCGCCGCGCGGACGAGCAGATGACCGACGAGCAGTTCGCCAAGGGGGGCTTCCTGATCGCGGCCGATCCCGACGAGCATGTCGAGCGCATCCGCGAGATCGAGCAGATCGGCGCGACGGTGGTCTGCCTGCAGCTGATCGGCCAGGCCGATCCGCTCGGCTCGATCCGGACCTACGGCGAGCGGGTGCTACCGGTGCTCCGCCAGGACGGCTGAGGAGAGCCGACTACCGGCGGTACGTGTACCCCTCCGGACTGGACACACGATGCCGTGCGTTCGGACACACGAACTCAGTACGATGGACACATGACACACCTCGCCCTCCTGGCTGAGCAAGTAGGAGTAAACGAGCGGACCCTGAGACGGGCCCTGAACCAAGGGACCCTGCGGGGTACCCGAGCCACGCCTCGAAAGCTGACGCTGCCGTTGTCCGAGCGGCAGTTCATCCGCCACTCGTGGCGATTGCTCTCGACCCTGCGGGCGGCCCTTCGCACGGAGCAGAACGTTCGCTTTGCACTCGTGTTCGGGTCAACCGCAAGGGGCACCGACACTCCTCAGAGCGACATCGACGTGCTCGTCGACCTGCGTGACCCCGCCCTCGAGCGCATCGTTGACCTGAGCGACAGGCTCACCACGGTCGTCGGGCGCCCGGTCGAGCTCGTTCGAGTCCAAGACGCTGAGGTCGAGCCCTCCTTTCTTTCCGACGTCGTGGCCGAGGGACGCGTGCTGGTCGATCGGGAGGACTTGTGGGCGGACCTGCAACGACGGGAGCCGAGCCGCTTGCAGCGTGGCCGCCAGGACGACTCGCGGCGGGCCGAGGCAGCGCTCGCCGGAATTGATCGCCTTCTGATTGGCTGAGATCGCCGATGACGGGCCGCGAAAGGCCGACCGGAGGCGCTGGCAGCACGGAATCCTCCGCCATCTGGAGGACTTCCCGCGCCAGTACGCAGCGCTGGAGAACGCTATGGCCTCGTTCGGCGAGGGCTTCGACCTACGCGAGTTCAAGCAGGCCTTCAGGACGACCGACGACATGGACGCCTACAACCGAGTTCAGGCGCTTGAGCGCGCCGTCGGCCGAGTGCAGAACTTCGTAGCCGAACTCGCCGAGGCGGGGACTAATCTCGCCCAGGTACCGCGCCCGCCCTTCAAGGCTGACGGGTCGTCAGCGCAACAGGCTTTCGAGGGGCTGCGCGACGCCGGTGTCATCGACGGGGCTCTCTGCCGGCGCTTGGTCCGCGCGCAGAAGGCGCGTTCGAGGCTGGAGCACACCTACATCGAAGCACCCGCCGGTGACGTCCATCGGGCCGCCGAGCTCGTTCAGGCAACGGCCCTCGAGTTCATCGGACCCTTCAGGGCCTGGATCGAACCCTTTCTCGAGGAGGGCGGATAGCGACATGCTCGGCCGAGACGGGCGCAGATCCCGCGCGGTCCCCATCGTCGTCGACCATTACGTCCAGCTCCTCGAACCGGGCGCGACGAAGAGCTCGGCCCCGCAGAAGGTGACCGTGCCCGTCAGCCATGCCAGCGGCTCGCCCCGTACGCGACGGAACACGAGCACATGCGGGTCACCGGCGGCGGCCCGCATGAGTGCGTCAGCCTCCTCGCGGGCGCCAATGCAGCCCGCCTCGGCGAGCGTCCCCACCACCGCGCCATGGTTCAACCGCGCGGCGCCTCGTCTAGTGGTCCAAGCTCCCCAGGAGGCGGACGCCTTCCACCCCCGCACCACCGGCCACGGCGGCGACCGCGAGCCGACCCAGGAGCGGCGCGTGGTGCGCGCCGACCCCCACGCTCACGCAGTCGATCGCATCGGCCGCCACTCCGGCCTGCAGCCAGCCCTTCGGCGACTCCCCGCGCTGCCGGGCGACTATCACCCCGACGCCGAGCACCAGGTCCCGAATGCCGAGCCCACGGGCGAGAACGCGTGCCCCGGAGGCTCCCGCGACGCCGCCAATCCAGGGCTTGCTGGCGAGCGTCGGGGCCAGCAGCAGGGCGGTGCCCGCGACGATCCGGCCGATTGCGAGCGCGCGCACCCTGGTCTGCTCGTCCATCGCCCTGATCCTACCTCTGCTACGCCACGACCGGCTGCTCCACCGGCGCGGCCGCGAACACCAGCTCGCCGTCCGCGGCCTCCACCACCACCCGGTCGCCCGGTCCGAACCGGCCCTCGAGCAGCGCCAGCGCCAGCTTGTCCACCAGCTGCTTCTGGATCACCCGCTTGAGCGGGCGCGC
>JAUJNF010000019.1 GCA_030446485.1 Thermoleophilaceae bacterium
GGTCGGGGTCGAGGTTGCGCTCCCAGTAGTCCCACACCTTGGCGGCGTACGTCGACAGCGGGGGGACCGCGATGCCCGTGCCGCTCAGGGCACGCTGGGTCTCGCGGGCGTCGAAGTCCGCGTCGAAGTCGCGGTACTCGAGCACGGCCGGCGGGATGTGCAGGTCGCTGAGCACCTGGTTGCGGATGGCCTTGACCGTGGGCAGGGCGCCCAGGCCTGCGGCGATCGGCTTCGGGATGATGTTGGTCATGTTCGCGTCGACTCGCATGGCGAACTGCGGGGCGTGCGCGGCCTTGGCGAACGCGTTCAGCGACTGGCCGGTGGTGAGCGGCTCGGGGTCGACCAGGTGGAAGGTCTTGCACGGCAGCTCGTCGTCGGCCATGTGCGCGATGTGGTCCATGGCGCGGGCGACGAAGTCCACCGGCACCAGGTTGGCCTTCTTCCCCTCCGGCCCGGCCAGCGGGAACCACGGCGGCAGCGTCGCTCGCAGCTTCTGCAGCAGCTTGAAGAAGTAGTAGGGACCGTCGATCTTGTCGATCTCGCCGGTCTCGGAGTGGCCGATGACGATGCCGGGCCGGTAGATCCGGCGCGGGGTCTGGATCTCGTCGCGCACGATCTTCTCGGACTCCCACTTGGTGGCGAAGTAGGGGTGGTCGAGGCGCTGGCCCTCGTCGAACATGTCCTCGCGGAAGAGGCCCTTGTAGCGGCCGGCCACGGCGATCGAGCTCGTGTGGTGGAAGCAGCCGACGCCCCGGGCGTTGGCGAATTCCACCGCATGGCGCGTGCCGTCCACGTTCGCGCGCCGCGAGCTCTCCTCGTCGGCGGTCATGTCGTAGATGGCCGCGAGGTGGAAGAGGTGGTCGATGCTCGAGTCGAAGTCGTCGATTGCGAGGCCCGGTTGGGTCAGGTCCCCGGGCACGCCCACCAGCCGGTCTCCGGCCGAGAGGCGCTGCCGAAGCGCGTCGAGGCGGCCACGCGAGCCCTCGCGCACGAGCGCGTACACGGTGCCCTCCCGCTTGAGGAGCTCCTGCACGAGGTGGCGCCCGATGAAGCCCGTCGCACCGGTAACGAAGTAGTTCATCGACCGTCTCCCTCCCTCTCCTCGGATGAGCCGCGCGAGTCTACCGCCGCCCCTCGGTTGAGCGGCGCTTCCCCGATGGACAGGGCGGCGTGGGCGGCCGGTAGCTTCTAGGAGCCTCGGTACCCGAGCAGGAGTGGCCGTGTCGTCGAAGCCCTCACCAAGCGACCGTGGTGGCCTGACCCTGAGGGAGGCCGCCGAGCAGGCGGGCGTCAAGCCGGCCACGCTCAAGCGCTGGGCGAGCACAGGGGTGATCCCGCAGCACTTCGGGGATCCGGGCCGGTGGGACGGGCCCGCCGTGGCCCACGCCCGCATCGTGGCCCGCCTGCGCGAGCGTGGCCACAGCCTGGCCGAGATCCGGAGGGCGAGCGCAGAGGGGCAGCTGGCCTACGGCTTCCTCGAGGACCTCTTCGCCGCGAGCAGGCCCCGGCACACCATCGACGACGCCGCCGAGTCCACCGGGCTCGAGCCCGCGCTCATCGAGCGCATGTGGGGCGGCCTCGGGCTCCCCCGCCGCGACCTCGAGCGGCTGACCGACGAGGACCTCGAGGCCCTCCGCTACATCGCGTCGGTGCTGGCAAGCGGCTTCCCGCTGGTGGCCTTCCTGCAGCTCATCCGCGTGTACGGGCAGGCGCTCGCGGGCATCGCCGACGCCGAGACGCGTCTCTTCCACATCTACGTGCACGAGCCGCTGATGCGCGAGGGCGTGCCGGGCCTGCAGATGGCCGAGGAGATGGAGCACGTGGCCGGGGACCTGCTGCCGCTGGCCTCCCCGATCATGGACTACGTGCACCGCCGCTTCCTCCAGCGCGCGGTGGAGCAGGACGTGGTGGGCCACATGGAGACCGATCTCGAGGGCGACGGCGACCTGGCCCGGACCAGGGTGGCCATCGCCTTCGCGGACCTGGCCGGCTACACGCGCTTCACCGAGGAGTACGGGGAGGAGGAGGCCCTCTCCTACGTCGAGCGCTTCGTCGACTCGGTAGCCGAGACCATCCCCGACGACGCCCGGGTGGTGAAGACGATCGGAGACGCGGTGATGGTGATCGGCATCGACGTGGCGGCGCTCACCGACTGGGCCGTCGGCTTCCAGGCTCTGTGGGTCGAGCGGCCGCGCGCACGTATAGGCGTGCACAGCGGACCGACCCTGTACCGCGACGGCGACTACTTCGGCCGGGAGGTGAACCTGGCGGCCCGGGTGGTCGCCCGAGCGCGCGGCGGCGAGGTGCTCGTGACCGACACCGTCATCGACGCGGTGAAGGGCCGCACGCCGGTCGAGTTCGAAAGCGTCGGCGTCGTCAAGCTCAAGGGCTTCGACGAGCCACGGGCGCTGTGCCGCGCCTACTCCCCGGAGGAGGAACGGCGAAGGGGATGACCCGCCGGGGCGTGCGCCCGTGAGCCGCGGCTCGCCCGAGTGGGAGGCACCGCTCCGGGTGGCCCGCCAGAGCGGCCTCGTGAGGCCGGGGGAGCCGCTGCTCGTGATGGTCTCCGGCGGAGCGGACTCGGTCTGCCTGCTCGACGTGGCGGTTCGGCTGGAGGCGGCGGTCTCCGCCCTGCACGTGAACTACGGCCTGCGCGCGGAGGCCGCCGGCGACGAGCAGCTCTGCCGCGCCCTCTGTCACAGCCGCGGCGTGCCGCTCGAGGTCGAGCGCGCGACGCTGCCGGAGACCGGGAACCTGCAGGCCGAGGCGCGGGCCGTGCGCTACGCCCATGCCGAGCGCCACGCGCGCGGGGACTACGCGACCGCCCACACGGCCTCCGACCAGGCCGAGACCGTGCTCTACCGGCTCGCCGTGTCGCCGGGGCGCCGAGGGCTGCTCGGCATGCCCGCGCGGCGTGGCCGGCTGGTGCGCCCGCTGCTACGAGCTACTGCCGAGGAGACGCGCGCCTACTGCCGCCGGCGCGGGCTCGAGTGGCGCGAGGACCGGTCGAACTCCGACCGCCGCTTCGCCCGCGCGCGCGTGCGCGGAGATGTGCTCCCAGTGCTGCGCGCGCTGAACCCGGCCGCCGAGCGGACCATCGTCGAGACCAGCCTGCTGCTGCGCGACGAGTCGGAGGTGCTCGACGAGGCCGTGAGCCGGGCGGTGCGCGAGCTTGGCCCGCCTCCGACGGCGCTCTCCGAGCTGGAGCGGTTGCCGCGCGGCCTTGCGCGCCTGGTCCTGCGGCGCCTGGCCGAGGACGCCGCCGGTGGCGCCACGGCCCTCGGGCGGGACGAGACCGACCGCATCCTCGCGCTCCGCGCCGGCGCCCTCGACCTCGGCGGCGGGCTGCGGGCGGTGGTCGAGCACGGCCGCCTGCGCTTCGCCACCGAGGGTCCGGCGCCCGCACCAGAGCCGGTGCTGTTGCCCGTGCCCGGGCAGGCGCGCTTCGGGCGCTGGGATGTCGCCGCCCGGCTTGGCGCACACGGGGAGGCGCTGCTCGACGCAGCCGCCCTCGGCCCCCTGGCCGTGGTGCGCGCCTGGCGGGACGGCGACCGCATGCGGCCGGTCGGGCTCGGGGGCACCAAGACGCTGCAGGACCTCTTCACCGACCGCAAGGTCCCGCGCGACCTCCGGCGCCAGCTGCCGGTGATCGAGGCAGGCGGAGAGATCGCCTGGGTCGCCGGCCTGGCGGTCGGTGAGCCCTTCGCGGCACGCGAAGGCGCCGAGTCGGTCGGCCTGTCCGCACGCCAAGCGGTCACCTGAGCTGCGGCCGGTGATTGGTGAGAGACTCGCGGCGGTGGCGGAGACGGCGGAGATCGGCGACATCCTCGTCGAGCGCGAGGACCTGGCTCGCCGGGTGCTCGAGCTCGGTGAGCGGATCTCGGCCGACTACGCCGGGAGGACCCTCCTCCTGGTCGGCGTGCTCAAGGGAGCGCTCTTCTTCCTGTCGGACCTGATGCGCGCGCTCGAGGTGGAGTGCGAGGTGGACTTCATGGCGCTGGCGTCGTACGGGTCGGCGACCGACTCGTCGGGGGTGGTTCGGATCCTCAAGGACCTCGATGCCTCGATCGAGGGTCGCGACGTGCTCATCGTCGAGGACATCGTGGACTCGGGGCTCACGCTCTCCTACCTCATGCGCACGTTGCAGGCGCGCGAGCCCGCCTCGCTCGAGGTGTGCGCGCTGCTCACCAAGCCCGAGCGCCGGAAGGTCGATCTGCCGATCCGCTACGTCGGCTTCGAGATCCCGAACCGGTTCGTGATCGGCTACGGCCTGGACCACGCCGAGCGGTACCGCAACCTTCCCTACGTGGCGGTGCTCTCAGGGGGCTGATTACCGCTTCCCAAAGCCTTTTGGGATGGGCTCGAATGCCGAAGAGGAACCATACCCCCTGCTAGTCTGCCCGTTACACGGTCGGGGGCGGGGGCCCCCGGGGAGAGGCTTCACACAACATGAACAGGTTCTTCAAGAGCGCCCTCTTCCCGATCCTCATCGTGGTGGTGCTCGCGTTCTTCGCCCAGCGCCTGATCAGCCCGGGCAACCAGGAGGAGCCGCCCAACTACACCGAGTTCATCGCCCAGGTCGAAGGCGGCCAGATCGCCGACGTGACCATCAAGACCAAGGACAATTCGATCGAGGTCGAGAAGAAGGCGGCGGCCGGGCAGGAGGCCACGAAGTACGAGACGGCCTACCCCGACAACACCGAGCGCGACCTGATCGCCACCCTGCGGGACAACAGGGTCCCGATCGAGGTCAAGAGCAAGGGCGGCGGCGGGCTGGTGTCGATCCTCACCTACGTGCTGCCCTTCGTGATCTTCCTGCTGTTCTGGCTGTTCATCATCAACCAGATGCAGGGCGGGGGGTCGAAGGTCATGAGCTTCGGCAAGTCGCGCGCCAAGCGCATGTCGGTCGACTCGCCCAAGATCACCTTCCGCGACGTGGCCGGCGTCGACGAGGCCGTCGAGGAGCTCCACGAGATCAAGGAGTTCCTGGAGAACCCCAAGAAGTTCCAGGCGCTCGGCGCCCGCATTCCGAAGGGCGTGCTCCTGTACGGGCCTCCGGGCACCGGCAAGACGCTGCTGGCCCGGGCGGTCGCGGGTGAAGCCGGCGTGCCCTTCTTCTCGATCTCGGGATCGGACTTCGTCGAGATGTTCGTGGGCGTGGGCGCCTCGCGCGTGCGCGATCTCTTCGAGCAGGCCAAGCAGAACTCCCCCTGCATCATCTTCATGGACGAGATCGACGCCGTCGGTCGCCATCGCGGCGCCGGCATGGGCGGCGGCCACGACGAGCGGGAGCAGACCCTCAACCAGCTGCTCGTCGAGATGGACGGCTTCGAGATGAAGGACAACATCATCCTCATCGCCGCCACCAACCGGCCCGACATCCTCGACCCGGCGCTGCTGCGCCCCGGCCGATTCGACCGCCAGATCGTCGTCGACCGGCCCGACCGCAAGGGCCGCGCCCGCATCCTCGAGGTGCATACGCGCGGCAAGCCGCTCGCCAAGAGCATCGACCTCGACAACCTCGCGGCGCAGACGCCGGGGTTCACCGGCGCGGACCTGTCGAACCTCGTGAACGAGGCCGCGCTGCTGTCGGCGCGCCAGGGCTTCCGCGAGATCGATCACCAGCACCTCGAGGAGGGGATCATGCGGGTGATCGCGGGGCCCGAGAAGAAGACCCGCGTGATGAGCGAGAAGGAGCGCCGCATCACCGCGTTCCACGAGATGGGGCACGCGATCGTGGCCCACTTCCTCGACCACACCGACCCGGTGCACAAGATCTCCGTGATCTCGCGCGGGCAGGCGCTCGGCTACACGATTTCGCTGCCCACCGAGGACAAGTTCCTCACCACGCGCGCCGAGCTCACCGACACGATGGCCATGACCCTGGGTGGCCGCGCGGCGGAGGAGCTCATCTTCGACGAGGTCACCACGGGCGCCTCGAACGACCTGGAGAAGGTCACCGCCACCGCCAAGCAGATGGTCATGCGCTTCGGCATGTCGGAGAAGCTCGGCCCGCGCGTGTTCGGGCACGACCACGCCCAGCCCTTCCTCGGGCGGGAGTTCTCCTCGGAGCCCGACTACTCCGACGACGTGGCCCGCGAGATCGACGGCGAGATCCGCCGGGTGGTGGAGGAGGCGCACGTGGCCGCCCGCTCCATCCTGGAGGAGCGCAAGCACCAGCTCGACTACGTGTCCGAGATCCTGCTGCGCCGGGAGACGATCGAGCGCGAGGAGTTCATCAAGCTTCTCGACGGCAAGGCGGAGAACGAGGTCTTCGGTCCGGACGAGCCGGTGATCGCCCATCCCGCCCCGCCGCCCGCTCCCGAGGCTCCCGAGCGCCGCCCGGAGCCGAAGCGGCGCGGACTGCCGCGTCCCGGCCTGGCGGGGGGCACGGCCGAGATGTCGGGGCTCGAGACGCCGGAGAAGCCCGAGCTCAGCTGACGCGCCGGCCCGCTGAGGGGCTGTGAGCGCCCGGATCCCAGTCGATTGAACACTTTCCCACCCCATAGGGGGGAAAGAAGTTCAAGCGTTTTATCCCCGCCGCTCCTCATGGGGGTGGTCAACGTCACGCCGGACTCCTTCTCCGACGGCGGGCGCCACCTGGCGGCCGATGACGCGGTGGCGCACGGGCGGCTGCTGGCCGCCGAGGGGGCCCAGGTGCTCGACGTGGGCGGCGAGTCCACGCGTCCGGGCGCCCAGCCGGTGGACGTGTCCGAGGAGCTCGAGCGCGTCCTGCCGGTGGTCGAGCGGCTTGCCTCGGCCGGCGGTTCCCCGGAAGTCTCGATCGACACCACCAAGGCCGCGGTGGCCCGAGCGGCCCTCGCGGCCGGCGCCACGATCGTGAACGACGTGTCGGCGCTCCGCTTCGACCGGGAACTCGCCGGGGTGGTGGCGGACTCGAACGCCACCTGCTGCCTGATGCACATGCTCGGCGAGCCGCGCACTATGCAGGCCGACCCGCGCTACGAGGACGTCGTCTCCGACGTCAAGGCCTTCCTCGAGGAGCGCCTGGGCTTCGCCGTAGCCGCGGGTGTCCGGGAGGAGAGGATCTGGCTCGACCCCGGCATCGGCTTCGGCAAGACGCTCGAGCACAACCTCGCGCTGCTGGACCGCCTCGACGAGATCGTCGCGATCGGGCGCCCCGTCGTGATCGGCACGTCGCGCAAGAGCTTCCTCGGCAAGATCACCGGACGCGCCGAGAATGAGCGACTGCCGGGAACTATCGCCACCAACGTGATCGCCCTCGAGCGCGGAGCGTCGGTCTTCAGGGTGCACGACGTCGCGCCGGTCCGCGAGGCGCTGGCCGTGGCCGCTGCTACGGTCGCCGCGCATGGCTGACGAGCCCGAGCGGCCGGAGTCGGACGAGGACGACTTCGACGACGACGAGGAGGGCCCGCCGGAGCCGGCGGTGAACGTCGAGATAAGCGGCCTGTCGGTCTTCACGCACCATGGCGTGGACGACGCCGAGCGGGTGGTGGGGCAGCGCCTGGTGTTCGACCTCTCGTTCGAGCTGAGGGAGGCCGACGCGACGGTCACCGACCGCGTGGAGGACACGGTCGACTACGCGGACGCCAGCCAGCAGGTCTACCTGATCGCGCAGGAGCGCTCGTACCGGACGCTCGAGCGCCTGTGCTCGGTCATCGCCGACCGGCTGCTCGATCGCTACGGGGCCGAGTCGGTCACCGTGCGCGCCGCCAAGCCGGAGCCGCCGATGCCCTTCGCGGTCGACGAGGTGGCGGTGGAGGTCTGGAAGGGCCGCAGCGGCTGAGGGCCTGCCGGGGCGCTGCGCCCCGCGCCACTTCCAGGGATAATCGCCGGCCATGCTGCTCGCGATCGACGTAGGCAACACGCAGACGCACCTCGGCATGTTCCGCGGCGACGAGCTCGTGGAGCACTGGCGCTTCGCGACGGTGCGCGGGGCCACCGCGGACGAGCTGGCCACCGTGGTCGCGAACCTGCTCAGCCTGCGCGACCTCCGCCTCCGCGACGTCGACGGCGCCGTCGTGTCCGCGGTGGTGCCCCAGCTCGCACGCGAGTGGGAGCAGGTGTCGGTGCGCTACCTCGACGGCGCTCTGGCCGTCGTGGGTCCCGGCCTCAAGACCGGCATGCCGATCCGTACCGAGATCCCCCAGGAGCTCGGTGCGGACCGCCTCGTGAACGCGGTGGCCGCGTACGCGCGGGCGGGATCGGCCTGCGTGGTGGTCGACTTCGGCACCGCGATCACCTACGACGCCGTCTCGGCCAATGGCGAGTACCTCGGAGGAATCATCAGCCCGGGGGTCGAGATCTCGATCGAGGCACTCAGCGAGCGCGCCGCCAAGCTTCCCAAGGTGGACATCGCGCCCCCGGCCGAGCTGATCGGCCGCACCACCCAGGCCTCGATCCAGTCGGGCATCGTCTACGGATTCGCCGGACAGGTGGACGGCATCGTGTGCCGCCTGCGCGAGGAGCTGGGCGAGGACGTGACCGTGATCGCCACCGGCGGCGTGGCGGGCGCCATCGCCCCCTTCTGTGCGGAGATCGACGAGATCGACGAGCTGCTGACCCTCACCGGGCTGCGGCTGATCTGGGAGCGGAACGGCAGCTACGCGTAGCCGGGGGTGACCGCTGCCCCGGGGGCCTTTACGCCGCCGCGCGGCTACCGTTCGAGGCCCATGCGCCCGCTCACCACCCCTGGACCCTCGGCGGGCATCGCATCGAGAACCGCCTCGTGCTCGCCCCGCTCGCCGGCATTGGGAACTGGTTCGTGCGGCTCCAGGCCAAGCGTCACGGGGCGGGCCTCGTGGTGTCCGAGATGGTGTCGAGCTTCGGGCTGAAGTACGGCGACGAGCGCACCACGCGTGAGTTCTTGCGCATCCATCCCGACGAGCATCCGGTGTCGATCCAGCTCTTCGGGCACGACGCCGAGGCCATGCGGATCGCCGCGGCCAAGGTGGCCGAGGCGGGGGCCGACCTCATCGACCTGAACATGGGCTGCCCGGTGCGGAAGGTCTGCAAGACGGGCGCCGGCGCCGCCCTGCTCGACGACCCGGACCGCGCCGTGGCCATCGCGCGGGCGGCGCGTGAGGGAAGCGGGCTGCCGGTGACCGTCAAGCTTGCGTCCGGCCAGCGGCCGGGCGACCGTGCCGGCCTGCACCTGGCGCAGCGCCTGGTCGAGGACGCGGTGGCCGGTATCGCCTTTCATCCGCGCCACGCCTCGCAGGAGCACCGCGGAGAGCCCGACTACGACCTCGCCGCGACCCTGGTCGAGGCGCTCGACGTGCCCGTCGTGATCTCGGGCGGGCTGAGCTCGGACGAGCGCGCGGCCGAGGCCTTCGAGCGCACCGGCGCCGCGGCCCTGATGCTGGCGCGCGGCTCGCTCGGCAACCCGTGAGCTTCGAGCGCCTGCTCGGCACCCGCGTCGGCGAGCCCTCCCGTGACGAGGTGATCGCCGAGCTGCGCTGGGTGATCGACGGCGCCGAGGACCACCTCGGCGTCGAGCGTGCTGGGCGCTACCTGCGCAAGTTCTACCCTGGTACGCGCAAACGATGGGCCTGTCCAAGGCCGAGGCCGCGCCGCTGAACACCGCCCCCGACACCGCCGCCGCCCGGCGTGCGCTGGACGATCTGGAGCGCTCTGCGGCGCGCGCCGCTGGCCGCCTGAAGGGCCCGCCGCCGTTGCTACCATGCCCGGTCCGTCGCCGCCGGTCGAGACGATCGCAGGGGTTATCCGCCGGCCGCGAGGATTGCCTATGCCACGAGAAGTTCTCCCACCGCCGCGGGCCTTCAGACCCTGAAGGAGAAGATCGAGTTCCTCTCCACCGAGAGGCGCCGAGGTGGCCGAGCGGATCAAGGAGGCGCGCGAGTTCGGGGACATCTCCGAGAACTCCGAGTACGACGACGCCAAGAACGAGCAGGCCCTGCTCGAGAAGCAGATCGCGGAGCTGGAGGACAGGCTGCGCTCGGCCACGATCATCGACGAGGCGGCCATCACCACTGAGCAGGTGTCGGTCGGCTCGACCGTGCACGTCAAGGACAGCGAGACCGGAAAGTCTGTCAAGTACCGCATCGTCGGCTCGGCCGAGGCCAAGCCCGCCGAGCTCAAGCTCTCCAACGAGTCGCCCGTCGGCAAGGCCCTGATCGGCAAGAAGCGCGGCGACGTGGTGTCCGTGCCGGTCCCGCGCGGTCCGGCCCGCGAGCTCAAGATCACCAAGATCGAAGCCACCTAGGCTCTCCCGTGGACCAGGGAGGCAGCGCCTCCCCGGCGCAAGACGACCGCCGCGCCAAGCTCGAGCGCCTGCGCGCCGAGGGCGTCGATCCCTTCCCCCACGGCTTCGAGGGCGTGCGGCCGGTCCTGGACGTCCACGCCGCCCACGCAGACCTCGAGGCCGGCGAGGAGACCGACGCCGCCTACCGGGTGGCCGGCCGCCTCGCCGCCCGCCGCGGGCACGGGCGAGCCGCCTTCCTCGATCTCGTCGACCGCTCGGGCCGCATCCAGGTGCACGCCCGCGCCGACGTGCTGGGGCGACGAGGCCTTCGAGCGGCTCGTATCACTCGACCTCGGCGACCTGATCGGCGTGGACGGCACCGCCTTCCGCAGCCGCCGCGGAGAGCTGTCGCTGCGCGCCGACGCCTTCACGCTGCTAGCCAAGTCGCTCGCGGCGCCGCCCGACAAGTTCCACGGCCTCGAGGACGTCGAGTTGCGCTACCGCCGGCGCGAGCTCGACCTGATGGCGGGTGCCGAGGCGCGCGAGCTCTTCATCCTGCGCTCCCGCGTGGTGGCCGCCGTCCGCCGCTTCCTCGACGCGCGCGGCTTCCTCGAGGTGGAGACGCCCGTGCTCCAGCCGCTGTACGGCGGCGCTCTGGCGCGTCCGTTCACCACTCATCACAACGCACTGGACCGCAACCTCTACCTGCGGATCGCCACCGAGCTCTACCTCAAGCGGCTGATCGTGGGCGGCCTCGAGAAGGTGTACGAGCTCGGCAAGGACTTCCGCAACGAGGGCCTCTCGACCAAGCACAACCCCGAGTTCACGATGCTCGAGTGGTACGAGGCCTACGCCGACTACGCACAGGTGGCCGGTGCGCTCGAGGAGCTGGTGTCCACGGTGGCAGGTGAGGTGGGCTACGACGGAGAACTCGACCTCACGGCGCCATGGCGGCGGGTCACGCTGCGCGACGCGATCCGCGAGGCCACGGGCGTGGACGTGCTCGCCGCCCGCGACCGCGAAGCTCTGGTGGCCGCTGCGCGCGACCGGGGCATTGAGCTCGACCCGAGCGAGACCTGGCCGCGCCTCGTGGACGACCTGCTCTCCAAGCACGTGGAGCCCGGGCTCGTGAACCCCACGTTCGTCACCGACTACCCCGTCGAGCTATCGCCGTTCGCGAAGGCCCACCGGTCCGAGCCGGGGCTGGTCGAGCGCTTCGAGTGCTTCGCAGCGGGCATGGAGTTCGCCAACGCCTTTACGGAGCTCAACGACCCCGACGAGCAGCGCGCGCTTCGAGGAGCAGCGCCGCCACATGGCCGCGGGGGACGAGGAGGCGCAACCCTTCGACGAGGACTTCCTGCGCGCGCTGGAGCACGGGATGCCGCCCACGGGCGGTATCGGCGTGGGCATCGATCGCCTGGTGATGATCTTGGCCGGGAAGACGTCGATCCGCGAGGTGGTGCTCTTCCCGGCGATGCGCTAGACCCGCGCGCCCTTTCGGGTTATAACGCTCACCTTCCGGGTCCGCTGAACCGGCGCAGGACCCGCGCGCGCCCGCGCGTACGGACCTCGCAAACGCGCTAAACGCTGAAAATTCGGCGACATCGACCGGCTCGTGATGCTGCTCTCGGGCGCGCCTCGATTGGCGGGGCCATGCTGTTTCCCGGCGATGCGCTGACGGCCACGTGAACCGCTCGGAACACCGCTCCGTAAGCCTCTTCAAGGGTTTCTTGAAGCCTCGGGAGGGGTCGGGGGCCGTTGATAGACTGACCGCTCCAAGGCAGGGGACCTCCAGGGTTCTCAGCAAGACCGGCGAAAGTGCCGATCAAGGACTGAGAAGCTGGGTAGGACCAGCCTTCGATTTACCCGACCTAAGGAACTCAGCCGTGTTTGAGCGCTTCACCGAACGGGCTCGCCATGGTCGTCCTCGCGCAGGAGGAGGCCAGGATCCTCAAGCACAACTACATCGGCACCGAGCACATCCTGCTCGGGCTGTTGCGTGAAGAGGAGGGCCTTGCCGCGCGCGCGTGCTCGAGTCGCTCGACATCACGGTCGAGCGCGTCCGCGCGCAGGTGGTGCGCATAGTCGGGTCGGGCGAGGAGGTCACCTCCGGGCAGATCCCTTCACCCCTCGGGCGAAGAAGGTGCTCGAGCTCGCGCTGCGCGAGGCGCTCAGCCTCGGCCACACTACATCGGCACCGAGCACATCCTGCTCGGGCTCGTGCGCGAGAACGAGGGTGTGGCCGCACGCATCCTGCTCGACTTCGACGCCGACTCCGAGAAGATCCGCAACGAGGTCATCCGCATGCTCTCCGGCGGTGGCCGCCGCCAGGGCCAGGCCAGGGCGGCGCTCAGGGGGAGGGCAAGAAGTCGTCAAGCTGCTCGACCAGTTCGGCCGCAACCTCACCAAGCTCGCCGCCGACGGCAAGCTGGATCCGGTGGTCGGTCGCGAGACCGAGATCGAGCGGATCATGCAGATCCTCTCGCGGCGCACCAAGAACAACCCGGTGCTGATCGGCGAGCCCGGTGTCGGCAAGACGGCCGTGGTCGAGGGCCTCGCCTCGCGCATCACCGCCGGCGAGGTGCCCGAGCTGCTGAAGAACAAGCAGATCTACCTCGACCCGGCGGCGCTAGTGGCGGGCTCGAAGTACCGCGGCGAGTTCGAGGAGCGCCTGAAGAAGGTGATGAAGGAGATCACCCAGCGCGGGGACATCATCCTGTTCATCGACGAGCTGCACAACCTCGTCGGGGCGGGCGCCGCCGAGGGCGCGATCGACGCGGCTTCCATCCTCAAGCCGGCCCTTGCCCGTGGCGAGCTCCAGACCATCGGCGCCACCACGCTCGACGAGTACCGCAAGTACCTGGAGCGCGACTCCGCGCTCGAGCGGCGCTTCCAGCAGATCCGGGTCGACCAGCCCTCGATCGAGGAGTCGGAGCAGATCCTCAAGGGCCTGCGCGAGCGCTACGAGCAGCACCACCGCGTCGAGATCACCGACGGAGGCGCTGCACGCCGCCGCCGAGCTGGCCGACCGCTACATCTCGGACCGCTTCCTGCCCGACAAGGCCATCGACCTCATCGACGAGGCCGCCTCGCGCATGCGCATCAAGTCGATGACCTCTCCGCCGGTGTACAAGGAGCTCGAGGAACAGATCGAGACCACGCGGCGCGACAAGGAGGCCGCGATCGAGGCCCAGGAGTTCGAGAAGGCCGCGAACCTGCGCGACTCGGAGCGCCAGCTCACCAACAAGAAGCGCGATCTCGAGGAGCAGTGGCGCGCCGGCGAGTCGGGTGACCGCCCGTCGATCGGCGAGGAGGAGATCGCCGACATCGTCTCGATGTGGACCGGCATCCCCGTGTTCAAGCTCACCGAGGCCGAGACCCAGAAGCTCATGCGCATGGAGGACGAGCTGCACAAGCGGGTGATCGGCCAGCAGCCCGCCATCGAGGCGGTCTCCAGGCCATCCGCCGCTCGCGCGCCGGGCTCAAGGACCAAGCGGCCCACGGGCTCGTTCGTGTTCCTCGGCCCCTCGGGCGTCGGCAAGACCGAGCTCGCCCGCACGCTCGCCGAGTTCCTGTTCGGCGACGAGGACGCCATGGTGCGCATCGACATGTCGGAGTACATGGAGAAGCACTCCGTGTCGCGGCTCGTCGGGTCGCCCTCGGCTACATCGGGTACGACGAGGGCGGCCAGCTCACCGAGGCCGTGCGCCGCAAGCCGTACTCGGTGCTGCTGCTCGACGAGATCGAGAAGGCCCCACCCGGACGTCTTCAACATCCTGCTCCAGATCCTGGAGGACGGTCGCCTGACCGACGCGCAGGGCCGCACGGTCGACTTCCGTCACGCCATCGTGATCATGACCTCGAACATCGGAGCCTCGGAGATCGCGCGCAACACGCCGCTCGGCTTCGCCATCTCGACGACGAGATGGGCATCACCTACGACGACATGAAGAACCGGATCATGGGAGAGCTGAAGAAGGTCTTCCGGCCCGAGTTCCTCAACCGCATCGACGAGGTCATCGTCTTCCACAAGCTGCAGAAGGAGGAGATCAAGTCGATCGTCGACCTCCTGCTCAAGCGGATCAGGGAGTCGATGGCCGAGCGCGAGCTGTCGCTCAACCTCACCGACGAGGCCAAGGACATGCTCGTCGACAAGGGATGGGACCCTGCGATGGGCGCCCGTCCGCTGCGCCGGGCGATCCAGCGCTTCATCGAGGACCCGCTCGCCGACGAGGTGCTCAAGCAGTCGATGGCCCCCGGCTCGACGGTCGACGTCGACCGCGACGAGGGCGGAGACGGCACCGACGTCAAGATCTCGGTCAGGGCGCCGAAGCGCAAGAAGCGCGAGGCGGTCGGCGTGGGAGCGCAGGGTGGCGAGGAGGAGCTCGAGGGCGATTCCCCCGAGCTTCCCGAGGGTGACGCCGGCGGCGACCTGCCAGAGACGCCAGAGGTGCTCCCGGACGTGCCGGACGCGCCGCCGGAAGACGGCGGCGAGCGCTAGTCGTTGCCTGAAGTCGAGATCACGGCCACCGAGAACGGGCCCCTCAAGGTGACGGGTCCGCTCACGCTCACCGACGTGGACGGTAACGTCTACGACCTCAGCGAGCGTGGCAAGGCGGTCTACCTGTGCCGCTGCGGCGGGTCGACCAACAAGCCGTTCTGCGATGGCACGCACTCGAAGACCGCCTTCGAGGCGGCCGAGCGCGCGGTCGCCGAAGCCGACTCGGCCTAGACCGCCGGGCGCCGCCGTAGTGCCGGGCGTTCGCATCAAGGTGCGGGAGAACGGTCCGTA
This sequence comes from Thermoleophilaceae bacterium, assembly GCA_030446485.1. GTDB lineage: Bacteria > Actinomycetota > Thermoleophilia > Solirubrobacterales > Thermoleophilaceae > JAUJNF01. The sequence continues at coordinate 14,979 of JAUJNF010000019.1, forward strand.
CCGCATCGACGGGGATGTCGGCCTACTCGACGCAGACGGAAACGAGATCGACACGACCGGCCAGCGACTGCCGCTCGCCCTGTGCCGCTGCGGCGGCTCCACCACCAAGCCGTTCTGCGACGGCACGCACTCGCGCATCGGCTTCGAGGCCGCCGAGCGGGCGGTGAAGGGAGCGGAGGGCCGCAGCTAAAACGGGTCCCGCGAGGTCGCCGCGTCGCCCATCGACCGACGCCGGGCGCGCCAAGGGGACTGAACCGTCCTCCCCCGCGCTTACCGTCTGCAGATGCCCCGCTCTCACTTCGTCTGCTCCGCCTGCGGCTTCCAGAGCCCCAAGTGGCACGGTCGCTGTCCGGGCTGCGAGGAGTGGAACAGCCTGGTGGAGGAGGCCCCGCCCGCCGCGGAGCCCGCCCGCTCGGCACGTGGCCGGAGCGCGAAGGCCGCCCGTCCGGTGCGCCTCGCCGATGTCGAGTCGCCGGCGGTCCCGCGGCTCTCGACCGGCGTGGCCGAGCTCGACCGCGTGCTCGGCGGTGGGCTCGTGCCCGGATCGCTCGTGCTGATCGGCGGGGCGCCCGGCATCGGCAAGTCGACGATCACCGGCAACGCGCTCGGGAACCTGTGCGCGGCCGGGCATAGCTGCCTGTACGTCTCGGGCGAGGAGTCGGCGGCACAGGTGCGCCTCAGGGCCGAGCGCCTGGGGCCGGCGGCTCTCGAGGTGCCGGTGATCGCCGAGACCGACGTGGATGCCGTGGCGGCCACGATCGAGGCGGAGCGCCCTGAGGTGTGCGTGGTCGACTCGGTGCAGACCATGCACGCCCCCGAGCTGTCGGGCGCGCCGGGCTCCGTCGGCCAGGTCCGGGAGGTGACCGCGCGGCTGATGCGGGTGGCCAAGGGGCGCGGCGCGGCGGTGATCCTCGTCGGCCACGTGACCAAGGACGGGGCCCTGGCCGGCCCCCGCGTGCTCGAGCACCTGGTGGACTGCGTGCTGCAGTTCGAGGGCGAGCGCGAGCGCACCTACCGCACGCTGCGCGCGCTCAAGAACCGCTTCGGATCGACCGATGAGCTGGGCGTCTTCGAGATGCGGGAAGAGGGCCTCGTCGAGGTGGCCGACGCCTCCTCGCGCTTCGTAGAGGAGGCCACCCGCGCCCCGGGCTCGGTCGTGCTCTGCGCGATGGAGGGCTCGCGGCCGCTGCTCGTGGAGGTGCAGGCGCTCGTGGCGCCGGCCGAGGTGGCCCCGCCACGCAGGCTCGCGAACGGGGTCGACCGCAACCGCCTGGCGCTGATCCTCGCGGTGCTCGGCCGCCATGCCGGGCTGTCGCTCGCCGCGAGCGACGTGTTCGTGTCGGTGGCGGGCGGCGTGCAGGTGGACGAGCCGGGCGCGGATCTGGCCGTGGCGCTGGCGCTCGCCTCGGCGGCCAGCGGGGTGCCGCTCGTTACGTCCGGCCGGCCACTCGTGGCCTTCGGCGAGATCGGGCTCGGCGGCGAGCTGCGCCACGTGACCCACCCCGATCGTCGCACGGCCGAGGCCGCGCGCTTCCGGCTCGAGCCGGTGATCGCCCCGGGCGGTGCCCACACAACCCTTGCGGGCGTTCTCGGGAGCGTGCTCGGAGGTGCGCCCGAGGTGGCGCTGGCCGCCTAGATCGTCCCCGGACGGCTCGGCCGGGCCGCCCTGGCCACCGCTCGAAGACCGGCCCGCGCGTCCAGAAAAGGCACTGGAAAGCGAAAAAACGGCCGATGCCGTAGAATGCCTTCTCATGCAGCACGGTGCCGACGATGTGGCAGAGCTGGAGCATCGTCAGGAACCCCGCCTCGTCCGGGCCCTCGAGATGGTCGCGCCGGGCACCGCGGTGCAGGAGGGCGTCGACAACATCGTGCACGCTCGCACCGGCGGCCTCATCTGCATCGGCGGCAGCGAGGAGCTGTCGTTTCTCTACTCCGGCGGGATCAAGCTGGAGATCGACTACACGCCGGCGCTGCTCTACCAGCTCGC
>JAUJNF010000010.1:0-2983 GCA_030446485.1 Thermoleophilaceae bacterium
TCGTGCGCGCCGTGTGCGAGCTGGCCCGCTTCGGCGTGGGGGGGCGCAACCTGCGCGTGTTCCGCACCTCGGCGGACCGCGAGGCCGCGCTCCTCGAGCAGATACTCGCGCCCGCGCTGCGCTCGCGCAACCCCGAGCGCCGCAAGGAGGCCGTCGAGGCGCTGGAGAACCTGGCGAGCATCGCCGCCCACCTGAAGCACCTGCTGCTCGTGCGGGACCTGCGCCGGATAGCGCACTGATCGCCCGGAGGTGGCGATGGACCTGACGGGCTTCGTCCGCGACGTCCCCGACTTCCCGAAGGCCGGCATCGTGTTCAAGGACCTGACGCCGTTGCTGCTCGACGCCTCCGCTCTCGAGCGCGCGGTCGCCGAGATCGGCCGTTACGGGTCTGACCGCGGCGCGGATCTGGTGCTGGCCGCCGAGGCGCGTGGCTTCGTGCTGGGCGGCGCCGTGGCAGCGCGCATCGGGGCCGGCTTCGTGCCGGCGCGCAAGCCGGGCCGGCTGCCCTGGGCCACCGCCTCGGCGAGCTACGCGCTCGAGTACGGCGTCGACGCCCTCGAGGTGCACGCGGACGCCCTGGCGAGCGGACGGCGCGTGCTGGTGCACGACGACCTCGTGGCCACCGGCGGCACCGCGGCGGCGATGTGCGAGCTCGCGGAGCAGGCCGGGGCCGAGGTCGTGGGCTGCGCGTTCGTCGTCGAGCTGCCCGCGCTCGGCGGCCGTGAGCGGCTGGCCGGCCACGACGTGTTCAGCCTCATGGAGCTCTGAGGATGCCGCGCATCCGGCGTGCACGCACGATCGCGGCCGAGCCCGACGCCCTCTGGGAGATCATCGCCGATCCGCATCACCTGCCGCGCTGGTGGCCCCAGGTCCAGCGGGTGGAGGACGCCTCCGCCGCCGCCTGGACCAAGGTGCTGACCACCCCGCGCGGAAGGCCGGTGCGCGCCGACTACACACGCGTCCGCGCGCAGCGCCCACGCTCGCTCGTGTGGCGGCAGGAGGTCGAGGAATCGCCCTTCGAGCGGATACTCAGCGAGGCCGTCACCGAATTCGCGCTCGATCCCGTCGGGGACGGTGCGACGCGGGTGGAGGTGGCCCAGACCCAGCGCCTGCGCGGCACCGCCCGCTTCGGCGGCCTGATGGTGCGCCGAGCCACGCGCCGGCATCTGAGCGACGCTCTCGACGGGCTCGCCGACATAGCGGAGCGTCGCCCGTGAGCGGTGACCCCGCGCGGCGCATGCGCTGGTGGGGCTGGGGGGACGACGCCCACGACGCGGCGCTCCCCGATGCGGCCGCAAACCTGCTGCGCGATGAGCTGGGGTGGACCGAGGGGCCGGTCCGGCGACCGGTGGCCCTCGACGACGTGCGCCTCCCGGACCCAAGGCTGAACGACGCGCTGCGCTCGCGGCTGGTGGAGGCGGTGGGCAGCGACGCCGTGCGCACGGACCGCCTGGAGCGCGTCCTGCACAGCGCGGGCAAGAGCTATCCCGACCTCGTACGGCTGCGGTCCGGTGACGCCCTCGAGGCCCCCGACGCCGTCGTCTACCCGGCTTCGCACGAGGAGGTGGTGGGTGTGCTCGCCGCATGTGGCGACGAAGGGGTGGCGGTCGTGCCCTTCGGAGGGGGCACCAGCGTGGTGGGCGGCGTGGACCCTGTGCGCGACGGCTTCGCCGCAGCGATCTCCCTGGACACGGGGCAGATGGACCGGCTGGTGTCCGTCGACCACCGCTCGCTTACCGCAACCTTAGAGCCGGGCCTCACGGGTCCGCGCGCCGAGGCGTGGCTGGCGGCGCGTGGGCTCACGCTCGGGCACTTCCCGCAGTCGTGGGAGTACGCGACGATCGGCGGGTTCGTGGCCACGCGCTCCGCCGGCCAGGCCTCGACCGGCTACGGCCGCATCGACGAGCTGGTGCTCGGTCTCCGCTGTGCCACGCCCGCCGGCGACATCGCCGCCCGGGCGTTCCCGGCCTCGGCCGCCGGCCCCGCCCTCCGTGAGCTGGTGGTGGGCTCCGAGGGCGTGCTCGGGGTGATCACCGAGGCGACCCTCGCGGTGCGGCCCGCACCGGCCGAGTGCCACTACGAGGGCTGGTCGTTCCGCTCCTTCACGGAGGGTGCGGAGGCGTTTCGGATGATGGAGCAGTCCGACGCCTCTCCCGACGTGGCGCGGCTCTCCGACGAGGAGGAGACGCGCCTGTCGATGGCGATGGCCTCGACGGGGTCGGCCACCGAGCGCGCCGGCCGCGCCTACCTCCGCGCGCGCGGCCACGAGGGGGGATGCATCGCGATCATCGGGCACGAGGGCAGCGCCGAGGAGGTCGCGCGGCGGCGGTCGCGGACTCGAGAGGCACTCAAGCGCGGTGACGGGCTACCGCTCGGCCAGCGGCCGGGGCGGGCGTGGCTGCGTGGACGCTACGCGGGCCCCTACCTCCGCGACGCCCTGCTCGACCGCGGGGTGATGGCCGAGACGCTCGAGACGGCCACCTCGTGGAGCCACCTCGAGAGCCTGCACGCGCAGGTCGCCGCCGCGTTGCGAGACGCGCTCCGCACCCGGGGGACCCCGCCGCTCGTGCTGTGCCATGTGTCGCACCTCTACCGGAGCGGTGCCTCCCTCTACTTCACGTTCCTCGCACGGCAGGAGGAAGGCGCCGAGCTCGACCAGTGGAGGGCGGCCAAGACGGCTGCCGGCGAGGCCATCGTGGCCGGCGGCGGCACGATCACGCACCACCACGCCGTTGGTCGCGACCACTCGCCGTGGATGGCCCGTGAGGTGGGCCCGCTCGCGCTCGACGTGCTGCGAGCGGCCAAGGAGCGGCTGGACCCCGACGGCATCATGAATCCAGGCAAGCTGCTCCCTACGGCGGCCGGGGGCCGCCCGGCGGGTACGACCTAGCCGGCCGTCTCGGGCGTTCGCTCGCACTACTCGCGGCTGCGCCGCGAGGGAGCACAGGCACTACTCGCGGCTGCGCCGCGAGGGAGCACAGGC
>JAUJNF010000010.1:3083-93692 GCA_030446485.1 Thermoleophilaceae bacterium
GCGCCGCGAGGGAGCACAGGCACTACTCGCGGCTGCGCCGCGAGGGAGCACAGGCTCTAGGGCTGCTGACCCTCGGGCGCGGCCGGAGCCTCGGGGGCAGGTTGGGCGCCGGGGGCGGGCGCGCCTCCCTGACCGGCCGGCGCCTCGGTCGGCCGCCCGAGCTCGCCACGAACCACCGAGCGCCCCGAGTGCTCCGGATCGACCGGAGGGGAGGTGTCCTCGAGCGAGATGTCGATGAACCTGAAGCGCTCGTAGTCGTCGGGCAGCCGCTCGGCGGCGCCCTGGTAGCGGCCCTGGGCGTCCGGCAGCTGCGCTCCGAGCGACACGGCGTCCTCCTGGCTGTTGTAGAGCCACGTCTCGTAGGCCTGGTTTCGCTTGGTGGGCTCGAGCTGTGCCTGTACCACGAGCTGCGGGCGGCCCTGGTCCTCGGCCACCACGGCTACGCCCTCTCCCTGCCCGCCGTCTTCCACGGGGGTGAGGGCGGCCTGCGCGAGCAGCCGCGCCTGCCCCTGGGGGGCGTTGGCGTTCGACGTGGTCTCGGTGGTGCGGGAGGCCGACTCGTCGCCCGCGTCGTCGTCTCCACCCCTGAGCACCAGGAAGCCGACGAGGATCGCGGCTAGCAGCGCGGCAGCCCCGGCGCCCGCCATGATGCGGCGCCGGCGAACCTCGGCCTGGGCGGCCGGCGAGAGGGCGGGCGTCGGGCGGGCGCCCGGAAGCGCCGGCGCGGCGGCCGCCTCCGCCCCTCGCTCGCGCGTGCGCTCCCTGGCGCGTGCGCGCCCACCCTCGGGCTCGGGCACCTGCGGATAGCGCTCCTCCGGGAACCAGTCGTCGAGCGAGTCGAGCAGCGAGTAGGCCCATGTGCGTGCGGGCTCGGCGCGCTTGAGGTGGCCGCGGGTGGCGGTGGCCTCGGGCCCCGACTGCTGGCCGAGGAGGTAGTCGGCCACCTGGCCGCGCCACTGCTCGTCGACCCGGTCGGCCGTGACCGGACTCAGCGCCTCGAGGGCCGCCCGGGCCAGCTCCCGCACGCGCGCGGAGCGCATGTCGAGCATTCCGGCGAGGTCGTCGTAGGATTGCCTACGGCGGATCACCAGCTCGATGATCGCCCGCTGGTCCGGGGGGAGGGTGTCCAGGGTCGGCATGGCGGAGCAAGGGTAGCCTGAGGCCGTGCCGGACCTGCCCACACCGCCGATCCCTCCCGAGCGGACCCTGGACGGGCTGATCGGGCTGGAGGTGCTCGAGCTCGACGACGAGCGGGCCACCGCAAGGCTGCCGATCACCGACCGCGCGCGGCAGCCGTTCGGGCTCGTGCACGGCGGTGCCTACGCCACCGTGGCCGAGTCGCTCGCCTCGCAGGCCACCGTGCGTGCCGTGTACGAGGACGGCATGATCGCCGTCGGGCTGTCCAACCACACGAGCTTCCTCCGGCCCGCCTCGGGAACGACCGTCCACGCCGAGGCCCGCCGCCGCCACCGCGGCCGCACGACGTGGGTGTGGGAGGTGGACTTCACCGACGCCGACGGCGAGCTATGTGCCCTGTCACGGGTGACCATGGCCGTCCGGCCCCGGCCCGGCGCTTAGCGCCGCACGCACCCGCCCGCCTCCCGGCTCGCGCCGGCTCTCAGCGCCCGAAGCGGTTGGTGATCGGCAGGCGCCGGTCGCGGCCGAAGGCCTTGGTGGTGATCCTGATCCCCGGAGGGGCCTGCCGGCGCTTGTACTCGGCGCGGTCGACCATGCCGATCACGCGCGCCACCTCGTCGGCCGGCAGCCCGTCGTGCACGAGCTGATCGGCGTCGAGGTCGCCCTCCACGTAGCCGGCGAGGATGGCGTCCAGGACGTCGTAGGGAGGAAGCGACTCGTCGTCGCGCTGCTCGTGGCGAAGCTCGGCCGAGGGTGGCCGTTCGAGCACCGAGGCCGGCACGGGCTGGGCCTCGTCGCGTGCGTTCCGCCACCGCACCAGGCGGTACACCCAGCCCTTGTACACGTCCTTCAGCACGGCGAAGCCGCCCGCCATGTCCCCGTACAGGGTCGCGTAGCCCACCGACAGCTCGGACTTGTTGCCGGTGGTGAGCACGAGCCATCCGAACTTGTTGGACAGGGCCATGACCATGTTGCCGCGGATGCGGGCCTGCAGGTTCTCCTCGGTGAGGTCGGCCTCGGTGCCGCTGAAGGCCTCGGCGAGCAGCCGCTCGTAGCCCTCCATGGCCTCCGCGATCGGAAGCTCCACGAGCCGCGTACCGAGGTTGCGGGCGATCGTGCGGGCGTCGGCCTGGGTGGCGTCCGATGAGTAGGGCGAGGGCATCACCACGCAGGTCACGCGCTCGCCGCCCAGGGCGTCGGCCGCCACCAGGGCCACGAGCGCGGAGTCGATCCCTCCGGACAGCCCGAACACGACCCGGCTGAAGCCGTTCTTGTCGGCGTAGTCGCGCACCCCGGTCACGAGCGCCGCGTAGATCTCCTCCTCGGGGCTCATAAGCCTGGCTCGTTCGCCACCGAGCTCTCCCTCGGGCGCATGGCTCGCTGGCCACTCCAACGCGGCAAGGACGCGCGCGGGGGGCCACTGACCCTCCGAGCCGTCGCGCGCGCGCCTCACCGCGGCGCGGTGGCGGGTGTCCTGTAGGCGCCGGGCGGTCACGGCCCCGGGGTCGAGAGTGCAGAGGGTGAGCGCCTCGGCGAACTGCGGCGCGCGCGCCAGCAGGCGCCCGTCCTGGTCGATAACCACGCTGTGCCCATCGAAGACCAGCTCGTCCTGGCCGCCGACCATGTTGCAGAAGACCACCGCGCACAGGTTGTCGCGCGCGCGCTGGCTGAGCATCCGCTCGCGTTCGAGCCCCTTGCCCGCGTGGTAGGGCGACGCAGACAGGTTCACGATCACCTGGGCGCCACTCAGGGCCTCGGCGATCGCCGGCGGCCCGGGCTCCCAGATGTCCTCGCAGATCGTCAGGCCGAGGGTCACGCCGCCGACCTCGACCAGCGCCGGCTCGGCGCCGGACTGGAAGTAGCGCTGCTCGTCGAAGACCCCGTAGTTGGGCAGCAGGATCTTGCGGTACACGGCGGCGACCCGCCCGCCGGCAAGCACCGCCGCCGCGTTGTACACGTCGTCGGCGCGCTCGGGGAAGCCCACGAGCGCCACGACGCCCTCGGCGCGGGAGGCCAGCTCTTCGAGGGCCGCGCCCGTGGCGTCCAGGAAATGCGTTTTCAGAAGCAGGTCCTCGGGCGGGTAGCCCGACAGCGCTAGCTCGGGGAAGACCACGACTCCCGCTCCGCCGTCGCGCGCCCGGTCGATCAGCTCGGAGATGCGGGCCGCGTTGCCGGCGATGTCGCCCACGCGGGCGTTCATCTGGGCCACGGCCACGCGCAGCGGCTCAGGGCGGGCGGTCATGGCGCCCAGTATGGCTTCGCTTCGCGGCGGCGCGCGGCTTGCGCTGAACGATTCGCCGGCCGCCGGACAGCCGGCCGCTCGGCGTCAGTCGACGTCGGGCTCGACCAGCGCCACCGGAGCGCGTCCGTCCGGCGACCGTGAGAAGCGGCCGCTGCCGCCGCGCCTGCCGCGCCGCTCGCTCAGCCGCATCTTGATCTGTGCCGCGTCGGCCAGGTCCTCGAGAGCCTCGGTGAAGTCCTCGGCCAGGTCGTCGAGATCGGCCATCTCGTCGTAGTCGCCCACCAGGCCGAAGTTCAGGCGGCCGTTGTAGCTCATGATCGCCACGCCCAGCGCCTGGTTGCGAGCGAGGGGGACCATTGGGAAGACGTCGGTGAGCTTGTGGCCCATCAGGTACAGGGCCCACTGCGGCCCGGGCACGTTGGTGACCACGAGGTTGAACATCCGCTGTCGCGCGAACAGGCGCGCCGCCTGGCTCATGATCGTCGAGGGCGCAAAGCCGGTCAGATCGGTGAGCACCTGCGCGCCCACCGCCTGGCCCCCCTCCTTGAGGTGGCGCATCTCCTCGCGCACGATGTCGAGGCGCGTGATCGGGTCCTCGCAGCGCACCGGAAGGGTGGCCATCATGGCCGCCACGCGATTGCCGAGCGTTCCGCTCTCGAGGTCGCTGCGCACACTCACGGGCACCATGGCCTTCAGCTCGAGGCCGTCGGTGTCCACGCCGCGGCGCCTCAGGTGCTTGCCGAGAGCACCCGCGACCGTGGCCAGGATCACGTCGTTCACCGTGCCCCCGCACTGGTTCTTCACGGCCTTGACGTCCTCGAGCTCGGTGCGCACCCAGGTGAAGCGCCGATGAGAGCCGATCGGCACGTTGTAGGGCGAGGGCGGGGCGGGGCGCATGCCAGCCCACGTCATCGCGCCAAGCCCGACCAGGACGTCCCGGACGCGGGTGGCGACGGTGACCGGCCGTCCGATCGCGCTCGACACCGTGCGGGCTATCTCGCGTGGCGCGGTCATGCGCTCGGCCAGGGCCGAACCGAGCAGCTCGGAGCTAGAGGGCATGGGGCTCGGCAGCCAGCGGCGACCGGGGTCGGGCGGGGCCACGGGCTCCGGCGCGGAGTCGAGCAGCACGCTCGCGATGTCGACGCCCGACACGCCGTCGACCAGGGCGTGATGGGTCTTGCTGAGGATGGCGAACCGTGGGCCGTCGAGGCCCTCGACGAGCCACATCTCCCACAGCGGCTTGTCGCGGTCGAGCTGCTGGGAGAAGACTCGTCCGGCTAGCTCGCGCAGCTGGTCCTCGCCTCCGGGCGAGGGAAGCGCCGTGGAGCGCACGTGGTAGTGGAGGTTGAGGTGCGGGTCGTCGACCCAGCGCGGGCGGCCCTGGCCGAGCGGCACGAACGCGAGCTTCTGCCGGTAACGGGGAACGAGGTGGAGCCTTCGCTCGATGTTCCGCACCACGTCGTCGTAGGGCGGCGGATCGCCCTCGAAGATCATGATCCCGGCCACGTGCATGTGGGTCGACTCGTCCTCCAGATGGAGGAACGACGTGTCGAGCGGACTCAGTGCGTCTCCGGCCATGTGCAACTCCTCCCCGAGCTGTGGTCTGCCCTCCAGGCGCTGTTCGCCTCTCGCGCGAGGACCTTACTTTAGGGTCCTCCGGTGCCCGCCGCCAGCGTCGACGACCTGCTGCGCCCGTGGTGGGAGCGGCTCGAGGACGACCTTCCGGGGCTCGCGCCGTTCGACGCCCACACACACGTCGGACAGAACGACCCCGACGGCTTTCGCAGCTCCGCCGGCGAGCTGACCGCCTCGCTGGCCGAGATCGACGCTCGCGCCGCGGTCTTCCCGATGCACGAGCCGGACGGGTACTCCGCCGCCAACGACCGCGTCCTGCTGGAGGCCGAGGCCTCCGGTGGGCGCCTCGTGCCCTTCTGCCGCCTGGATCCCCACGCCGAGCCGGTGCGGGAGGCCGAGCGCTGCCTGGCGGCCGGCGCGCGCGGAATCAAGCTGCACCCGCGCGCGGAGCGCTTCGGCCTGGCCGACCGCGATGCCGGCGGCATCTTCGCGCTGGCCGCCGAGCGGCAGGTGCCGGTGCTCGTGCACGCGGGACGCGGGATCCCGGCGCTCGGCCGCGACGCCCTGACGATCTGCGAGCGCCACCCCGGCGTGCGGCTGATCCTCGCGCACGCGGGCATCTCCGACCTGGGCTGGATCTGGAGGCGACTCGACGATCACCCGCACCTCTACTTCGACACGGCCTGGTGGTCGGCGGCCGACCTGCTGGCGCTGTTCGCCCTCGTCCCCCCGGGGCGCATCCTGTGGGCGAGCGACGCCCCCTACGGCACGCCGCTCGAGGCCGCGGTGATGACGTTGCGGTGTGGGCTCCAGGCCGGCCTCCGCCCGGAGCAGGCGGCCGGCGTGCTGGGCGGGCAGATGGAGCGGCTCACGAGTGGCGGCGAGCCGCTTGCCCTCGGTCCGCCGCTCGGCACCGGCCGCATGCGGGTGGACGTACTGCTCCAGCGCGTCGAGGCCTTCCTCGTGGTGGCCGTGAACCGGCTGCTGCACGGCGAGGAGGCCGCCGAGCCGCTGGCGCTGGCGCGGCTGGCCTGCGAGGTGGGGGAGGAGGCACCGCAGGCGGCCGTGTGCCGTTCGGTGCTCGCCCTGCTCGACCGTCGCGAACGGCTGGCGGCCCAGGGCGAGTCGGGCACTCCGCAGGCTCCCGGCGTCCACCTGGCGGTGATCGCCGCCGCAGTCACCCGCACCCCGGACGTGCCGCTGCCGGACTGTCCGGAGCCCGTGGAGGTGGGCGCGCGGTCCGCCCAGTTGTAGTTCCGGAGCACGTTGGTTCATCCGGGCCCCCTTAGAGGCTGGAGGTGCTTGACGCCACCAGTCCCAAGGAGGACACCGGATGAAGACACCGGATGAAGTTGCACGCCTGCGCGCGCCCGCTGACGGGGCCTGGAAAGCCGCAAGCGGCCGCAATGTCTAGTTGCGCTGCGAAGGCGAAGTGCTGTGCTTCCGCAGGTCTTCTCCGTGCACGCGGCCGTGCACCAGCCCCCATGCGCTAGCACCGGCCCAGACCACGTTGAGCACTACAAAGCCCCACAACTGGGCCAGCAGCGCCGAGGCCACCAGCACGACGGCTCCGCCCGCGTTGAGCGCCAGGTACCTGCGGTCGCCGGCATCCACACGACCAAGTTGCAGCGCGATGAACGCAGCCAGGATGAGCGCTCCCCCGCCGAGCGAACCGATGCTGGCCAGAGACATGACTCCAACCTACAGAGCCTAGATGCGAGCGAGGGCGTTCGGCCCGCCGCCGGCTCGGTCGGCGAGCTGAACACAACTCACCGACCCGGTGGGAGCTAGTCTCGTCCGGCCCGGGGCGTCCTCAGACGCCTGGCACGAACCCCGTCGCTCTGGCCCCGAGCGCCGGAGCAGCCGTTTGCGGGTTGGGCCGGGGAGGGTCGCCGTGCGTCCCAGCTACATCGAGTTCGTGATCCGCATTCACGCTGACGGGCGCTCCGAGCGCCATGCCCAGCTCTATGTCGAAGGCGCGAACGGCCGGGCCGTGGCTGGAGCGCAGCCCCGTCGAGCCGGCCGCCGGCTGGGCCGTGCGCGCCTACATAGACAGCTCGAGCTGGTCGCTTGCCGGTGCGGGCGCGCGCGCCTCCACGTCCGTTCCCGCCACGCGCACGCCGATCAGCCGCACGGGCCGGCCGGTATCAAAGCGCCGGAGCAGGTCACTCGCCACGGCGCGCACCTGATCGACGTCGTTCGTCGGCTCCGGGAGCGTCCGCGCGCGAGTGTGGGTGGCGAAGTCGGACGTGCGCACCTTGATCCCGATCGTGCGCCCGGCGCGGCCCCCGGCGCTCAGCGCCCGGCACAGCTCGGTGGCGAGGCGGTCGAGCACGGGGAGGAGGGCGTCGAGGCCGCGCAGGTCGTAGTCGAACGTGGTCTCGCGGGATTCCGACTTGGCCACCCGAACCGACTCGAGCCGGCGCTCGTCCTCGAAGCGGGCGAGCCGCGCCAGGTGGGGGCCGAGCCGCTGCCCGAACTCCTCGGCGAGGGATGCCTCCGGTGCCGCGGCGAGGGCGCCGAGCGTGGTGAGGCCGCGAGCCTCCAGGCGGGCAACGGTCTTCGGGCCGATGCCCGGGATGAGGCCGGGGGAGGCCCCGGCGAAGCGCTCGCAGGCCTCCTCGCGGGTGAGCACGAGGAAGCCGTCGGGCTTGTCGGCGTCCGAGGCCACCTTGGCCACGAGCTTGCTCGGCCCGATGCCGATCGAGCAGACGAGCCCGGTCTCCGCCACCACCGCGGCCTTCAACCGGCGGGCGGCCGCCCGCGGGCGCTCCAACCCGGTGAGCTCGATGTAGGCCTCGTCGAGCCCGACCGCCTCCACCCGCTCGAAGTGCCGCCGCAGCACGGCCATCACCTCGCGCGAGCGTTCCCGGTAGAGCGTGAAGTCGGGTGGGAGGAAGACGGCCTCGGGGCACATCCGGCGGGCCCGCTCGGCCGGGGTGGCGGAGAACACACCGAAGCGGCGTGCCTCGTAGCTGGCCGTGGTGACCACCGCGCGCGGCCCGGTGCCCGCCACCACCACCGGGAGGCCCTTCAGCTCGGGACGTCGGTGCAGCTCGACGCTCACGTAGAACGCGTCCATGTCCACGTGGGCGATGAGGGGGGAGTCCATCTCCCGTGAGGCTACGGAGCGGGTCAGACCGCCTGACGCACCGGCCGCATGAGGATCTCGTTCACGTCCACGTGCGGTGGCTGGGACAGCGCGTAGACCACCGCGCGCGCGACGTCCTCGGCCTCGAGAGCACCGCTCGGCGCGGACTCGAAGAAGGGCGTGTCGACCATTCCCGGCTCGATCAGCGTGACCCGGATGTCGGCGTCGGCGACCTCCGCGCGAAGAGCTTCGCCCATGGCCGTGGCGGCGAACTTGGTGGCGGCGTAGAGGGAGCCCGGAAGCGCTCGGCGGCCGGCCACCGAGCTCGTGATGAGCATGTGCCCGCGCCCCTGTGCGCGGAAGTGCCCGAGCACGGCGCGGATCGAGAGGGCCACGCCCAGGACGTTGGTGTCGATCATCGCCTTCCAGTGCTCGACGCTCTCCTCGAGGAAGCCGCGCTTGGCGCCGAAGCCGGCGTTGGCGAAGAAGGCGTCGAGGCGGCCGTGGCCGTCGAGCGCGGCCCGCACGAAGGCCTGCTGGGAGCCCCAGTCGGTCACGTCGCAGGGCACGGCGAGGGCACGCTCATCGCCGCCGAGCTCGCCGGCGAGCGCGCGCAGCTTGTCCTCGGAGCGCGCTCCGAGGACCACCCGCCAGCCGGCGTCGACCGCGGCGCGAGCGGTGGCGGCGCCGATGCCGGTGCTGGCGCCGGTGATGGCGATCACGGGGGAGTCGGCCATGCCGGCTTTCTAGCAGCCGTCGGAAGCGGCAGTCGCGGCCGCATCCATCGCTACTCGCGCTAGAGCGCGAGGAGCACAGGCGCTACGCTCAGTTGTTGGACAGGGGCAGGACCCGGGGGACCTATGACGCTGATCTCGAGCAGCACGCGGATGAACCGTGGGCGCATGGCGCTCGGCTTTGCGCTGCTCGCCGCGTGTCTCGTAGCCTGGCCGAGCGGAGCCTCGGCGCAGATCGTGGACCTGAACGGCCCGCCGCCGGCGCCCACGCTGCGGGGCGTCAGCCCGGCCGGCTCGACGCTGCACGTGACGTGGGACCCGGTCCGGGCCGACGACCTCGCCGGCTATCGCGTGGGCTACCGCGTCGCCGGCAGCGGTGCGGCCTACTCGTTCAGGGAGGCCGGGAAGGTGACGACCCTCGCCCTGACCGGGGGGATCGACAACGGCACCGGCTACGAGGTGGTGGTCCGGGCCGTCGACGCGACGAACAACGAGTCGGCGGACTCGGCGGTGGGGCAGGCCACCCCGCGCGCGTTCTGGCTCGCGACGGGCTCGAACATCAAGCGCCTGCGCGAGCGCGATGCCGCCGCCGCGGCCTTTGCCTTCAACACTCCGCTCTCGTTCACGCTGACGAAGGCGATCGACGAGACGGCCACCAGGGACCCACGGCCGTTGAATCCGAACTACACGCCGGGCCCGGGGCCGACCCTGACGTACGCGAGCTACGCCAAGTTCGCCGCCGACGTCGAGCATGACCTGCGCCCCGAGATCGACACCGACAGCGAGCGCCGCATCAAGTCCTGGGTGCAGGCCGTGCTCTACGACCCCGAGGCCTGGGCGCTCACCCCCGAGCGCGAGCAGGCCAACCCGAACTTCTACCTGGAGCAGTTCTGCCGCCTCGCGCACGAGGCCGCCCTCCGGCCGACCCGGCGCCTGACCTGCATCAACCTCCCGAGCCCGGACCTGGGCATCCGCTTCAAGCAGGAGCGCGAGACCAAGAACGACGCCTACCTGCGGATGGGCTTCGCGAAGTCGGCGGCGCGGACGGCCGACATCACCGGAATCCAGTCACAGCTGCTCGCCTACGACCTCGAGGAGTTCGAGCGGCTCGTGCGGAGCGTGGCCGAGCAGGCCCGCGCTGCGGACGCGAACCCCAACGTCAGCGTGATCGCCGAGGTCACGCCGGTCAACAACAAGCAGCTGCTCAACCTCAACGAGCTGTTCTCGGCCTACGCCGGGGTGCGCACCAACGTGGCGGGGATGTACCTGGCGCTGCCCTTCGACAGGGGTGCGGAGGACCCGGTGCAGGATGCCCAGCGGGAGCAGCGGATGGACGACTTCCTGAACCAGGTCGCGGCCACTCCGTTCCCGGACCCCCCGGACACGATCATCGAGGGGGAGCCGGTGGTCACCTTCAACACCCTCACGGCCACGTTCCGGGCCAGCCGCGGCGGCACGAGCTTCCAGTGCCAGGTCGACCGTGGGGCCTACGTGCCCTGCTCCTCGCCGTACACGACTCCCGGCCTCGGCGACGGTCCGCACCGCCTGGCCGTGCGGGCTCGGGATGCGGGCGGCCTTCTCGACGGCAGCGGCCTGATCGACGCGCGTCCCGACTTCCGCGCCTTCACGCTCGAGAACTTCGTCCCCGAGACGACGATCGACGCCGGTCCGGCCGGCCCGACCAACGACACCACGCCTACGTTCCGCTTCTCGGCCAACGAGCCGGCGAAGAGCTTCGCGTGTCGCGTCGACTCGGTCCTGGAGGTGGACTTCGTGCCGTGCTCGTCGCCGGTCACCACCCGAGCGCTGGCGGAAGGCCCGCACGTCATCGAGGTACGGGCCACCGACATGGCCGACAAGACCGACGCGACGCCGGCCCGACGCGAGTTCACGGTCGACCTGACCGTTCCGGACACCACCCTCGCGGCCGGGCCGACGGGCCTGACGGGCGACAGCACGCCCACCTTCGACCTGGCGTCGACCGAAGGAGGGGTCACCTACCAGTGCCGTGTCGATTCGGCGCGGGTCGAGGACTTCTTCGTGTGCGGCTCGTCGACGACGCTGCCGCCGCTGGCCGACGGCGCGCACACCTTCGAGGCTCGCGCCGTGGACGCGGCCGCCAACGCCGACGCCAGCCCGCTGCGGATCGACTTCACCGTGGACGCCACCGCGCCGGTCACCCGCTTCACCGCGAAGCCCGCCCGCGTGACGCGCTCGACCTCGGCGCGCTTCGCGTTCTCGGTCGAGGACGCGTCGGCGCCGAACGGCAGGGGCCTGGTGCGCGAGTGCCGGCTGGACCGAGCCGACTGGGCCCCCTGTTCCTCGCGCGTGAGCCTCAGCGCTCTCAGGCCCGGCCTGCACACGTTCAGGGCGCGGGCGCGGGACCAGGCGGGCAACTTCGACGCGGTCGGAACGGCACGCCAATGGCGGGTGCAGACCAAGCCGGCGACGCTGGTGGAGGGCCCGGCCCTGTGGGAGTTCCCGTTCCGCCCGTCGCGGGCCGGTCTGTTCACGGTGCCCGACACGCTGGCCACCTGCGGGCTAGGCAACGCGTGCTCGGTGTCGGTGGTCATTCGGCCGTCGCCGCGCTCGGGCCGGCGGCGCGCCGCCATCGGCGGGCGCTCGGCAACGATCGGTCCGGCGGCGATCGCGCCGGTGCGGGCCCTGCTCTCGAAGTCCGGTCTCAGCACCCTCAGGCGCAGTCGGCAGATGCTCGTGCGCGCCGACATCTCGGTGCGCCAGGGCAGGAAGCGCCCGGTGAAGCGCACCGTTCGGTTCACGCTGGTGGCGCCTCGGCGCTAGCCGGCGGCGCGGCGGCGGGCCTTGCCCGCGGACGGGCGCTCTGGATGATCGGTGATCTAGTCTCCGTCCATGGGCGACGCCGACATCCAGGCCCACATCGAGAAGCTCGTCGCGGAGGAGCACGAGCTGCTCGGCGCGCACCAGAGCACCGGGCTTGACGCCCAGGAGCACCAGCGGCTCGGTGACGTCAAGGTGGAGCTCGACCAGCTGTGGGACCTGCTGCGCCAGAGGCGCGCGCTCAGAGACGCGGGCCGGGATCCCGACGGGGCGAGCGAGCGCAGCGGCCCGGTGGTGGAGGACTACCTGGGCTGAGCGGTGGTCACCGGCCAGCTCGCGCGGCGCGCCGGTCGTTCTGCCGAATGCTCGATAACCGGTCTTATGTAGACCCGACGTTTGGACGGGGGCGCGACGAGAGCCGCAACGAGGGGGCCGCGAACAGCGGTCGACGGACGTTGACCGCTGTTACCTTCGCTTCGGTCGCCCCGAGATGATAGAAATCATTCTCTCCAAGGGTCGGTGCCGGGATCACCGCGCCCATCGACGCCGGGGGGCTCTCACTTGAAGCGCATCGTCTTTCTCATCGGGCTGGCCGGTCTGGTCCTTGCGTCTGTACTGTCGTCGACCGCCGCTGCGGCCGAGCAGCTCGTCAGGGTGAACACTCCGACCCAGTTCGCCAAGCAGAAGCTCACGAGCTTGGGGCTCGACCTGACGGAACACGGTGGCCCCAGCTTTGTCGAGGTCGTGCTGCACGACCCGGCCGATGGAGAGACGCTCCGGACGAACGGCTTCTCGTACACGATGGAGGTTCCCGATCTTGCGGCCCAGGCCGAGGCCGACCGCCGGGCCGACGTGGCCTACGCCGCACGCACAGCGGTGTCGCCCCTTCCGAGTGGCCGGGACAGCTACCGCTTTCTCCAGGACTACGAGAACGACATGGCCGGCCTCGTCGCGAAGAACCCGGACCTCGTCAAGCCGATATCGCTTCCGTTCAAGACCCACGAGGGGCGCGTCGTCAAGGGAATCGAGATAACCAACAACGTCAACAACGCCGCGGACGGCAAGCCCGTCTTTCTGCAGATGGGCGTCCACCACGCCCGCGAGTGGCCGTCCGGCGAGCACGCGATCGAGTTCGCCTTCGACCTCGTGAACAACTACGGCAAGGATCCGCGCACGACCGATCTGGTGAACCGGGTCCGCACGATCGTGATTCCAATCGTCAACCCCGACGGCTTCAACCTGTCGCGGACCGTGAAGGCCAACGAGGGCGACCCCGACACCGGGGATGATCGCGTGGACGAGAACGCCGAGCTTGTGCGGATCGTCGGCGACCCGACCTTCGAGTTCAAGCGCAAGAACTGCCGCCGGTTCCGGGACACCGCGCCGTGCGAGACCAACCGGGCGCTCGGGGTTGATCCGAACCGCAACTACGGGGCCTTCTGGGGCGGCCCGGGCTCGAGCGGAGGCGAGACCAGCGAGATCTTCCGCGGACCGGCGCCGTTCTCCGAGCCGGAGACGCAGAACATCCGCGACCTGGTCTCCAAGCGCCACGTGACGATGTTGATCACCAACCACACCTTTTCGAACCTGGTTTTGCGACCGCCGGGCGTGGCCACCGCCGGTGACCCGCCGGACGAGGCCGCTCTCGAGGAGCTCGGGGGGGCGATGACCGCGCAGAACGGCTACCGCAACATCCCCGGCTTCCTGCTCTACGACACCACCGGGACGACCGAGGACTGGACCTACAACGCCACCGGCGGCTTTGGCTACACGTTTGAGATCGGGCGCAACCGCTTCCACCCCGTCTACGAGAGCATGGTGAACGAGTACACGGGCAAGACAGCGCGGAGCCGACCGGGTGCCAAGGGCACCGAGGGCGGCAACCGCGAGGCTTACTACATCGCCATGGAGGCCGCAGCCAACCCGAAGAACCACTCGGTCGTGACCGGTTCGGCCGCTCCCGGGCGGGTCCTGCGCGTCAGGAAGACCTTCCAGACGCCCACGTCTGAGCCGTCGAAGGCAGGCGATCCGAAGAGTCCGCGCAAGACCTTCACGGACAATCTCAATGTCTCGTACAACGTGCCCGCCTCGGGCAACGTCGACTGGCACATCAACCCCTCGACACGGCCACTGGTGGCGGGCAAGCCGGGGCGCGAGCCCGTAGGGCCCCCGAGCGCCGCACAGACGTTCGCACAGAACGAAACCGACCTGCCCTGCGCCGATGCCGACACCGAGCTCGAGACCTGCAAGGAGGACAACGAGTTCACCGTGCCCGGTCGCCCCGACGACAACGGCTTCGCCTCGGTCCGGATCGAGTGGGGCACCGAGGAGAGCGACTGGGACCTGACGATCCTCCGCGTGAACGCGGACGGGTCACGCGAGGTGATCGGTCAGTCGGCCCAGGGCGGCACGAACTTCGAGCAGTTCACGATCAAGAACCCGACACCCGGTGGCAAGGCCGTCAAGTACATCGCCCGCGTGGTCAACTGGGCGGCGGCGGAGCCGTGGAAGGGAACGGTCAAGTTCGAAAGCCCGAAGCCGGCCGAGCGCGGGATCAAGGAGAGCTGGACGCTGAGCTGCGAGACCGCGGACGGCACCGTGCTCGGGGACCGGCCGCTCGAGATCGACCGCGGCGAGCGCTTCGCCGTGGACATCCCCGGCTGCGCGGCCCCGGCCGGCACCGGCGCGGGCGGTCCGAACGCAGGCGCTCCCGATCCCGGGGCGGCCGACCTGCTCCGGCCGGTGGCCACGCTGCAGGTGCCGCGCATCTCGACGAACCGGACGCCCTCGACGCGCATCCCGATCAAGTTCTTCGGTCAGGACGACTTTGGCATCCGCTTCTACCGGCTGCAGGTGCGTGAGCTCGGTCGGACGGGAGCGGCGGGCTACCGCACGATCTTCCCGCGCATCGAGAGCACCCGCTTCCGGTTCAGCGCCCAGCCGGGGAGGACCTACCAGTTCCGGCTGCGAGCTGTCGACCTGTCCGGCAAGCCCTCCAAGTACGTGACGGCGACGATGGTCGTACCGATCGACCAGGAGTCGGAGGGCGTCAAGTACCGCCGCTTCCGGGAGCAGTCGAGCACGACAACCTTCGGAGGCACCTACCGAACCGGCCGCAGCCGTGGGGCCACTCTGAGCTACGTGTTCAGGGGTGGCAACTTCTCGCTGATCGGGCTGAAGAGCCGTCTCGGTGGGCTTGCGCGCGTGACCCTGGACGGCAAGTCGCAGGTCATCGACACCTATGCCCCCCGGACGGAGGACCGAGCCGTGCTGTTCCAGCGGCGTCTGAAGAATCGTCAGCATCGCCTGAAGGTGACGGTCCTCGGCCGGCGCCAGGCGGCGTCCGGCGCGAACAACGTGAGGATCGACGCTCTGTCGATCTTCCGCCGCAGCGAGAACCGGTAAGAGCAGCAGCACGGGTCCGCCGAGCGGCGGCTCAGGCGGGCCCGTGACTCTGCCTCTGCCAAACTCCTCGCGTGGCCAAGCAGCGACAGGTGAAGATGCAGGTGCGCCAGGGCGGGCTGGCGGCCATGCAGCAGCTGGAGCACCGCACCGACGAGCAGCTGCAGAACGAATCGCGTCACCGCGCGGCGGCACGGGCCCTGCTGGGCGCCCGGGCAGCCGAGCGCTACGACGCCGCCGCGGCGCGCCGTTACTTCAACGAGGCGCTCGCGGGCTGCCACCCCCAGGAGCGTCCCCACCTACGACAGATGATGAAGGCCTCGCTGGCGCAGGCTGAGCGCCGTCCCGACGACCTGCGGGACGCCATGACCAAGCTGGGTCAGGCCCCTCCGAGCAACCGGCAGCTCCTGTTCCTGCGCTTCATGGGCCTCGTGGCCCCTCCCCCCGGCTCGAGCCTCCTGACGCGCGCCCGGGGCATCGGCGTGGTGGTCGGCCTGGTGCTCCTGCTGCTCGTGATCGGCTATGCGCTCGCGGAGCTCGTGGCCCTGCCCTTCGGCGGGATCGGCCTGCTCGGCGGCATCTTCCTGGGGCTCCTCATCGTCGCGGTGGCCCTCGGCGTGCTCAGCGTGCTCGGCCGGCGCCGTCAGGCCAAGGCGATTGCGGCGCGAAGCGGGACCAGGTAGCGCCGCTACCGGCGCGCCGAACCGCGCCGCTCGACACTCGCGCGGCCGCCGCTCAGTAGAGCGCAGTCGACAGCCGGCGCCGGTGCTCGCGGGCGAGCGGATCGTCCGGCCCGAGCTCGGTGAAGATCGCGATCATCACCTGCCGGATGCGGTCGCGCTTGTCGCCGTCGACCGCTCCGGCGAACGCCTGCTGCAGCAGCTCGAGCGCGGTGGCCGGGTCGCCCGCATCCCACGCCTCGAAGGCCGGGTTCAGGCGGTCGCCCTCGGACGTCAGGCGAGCGCGGGCGCTGAGCCCCGCCGCGGCGAAGTCGTGCTCGAAGGGCGCCAGGACCTCCACCGCCTCGTCGGCGTCCCCGCGCGCGAGCAGCATCCGGCCGAGGGCCTGCGCGGCGCCCGCGTGCCGCGGATCGACCTCCAGCGCGCGGCGCAGGGCGGCCTCGTCCGGCGCGGCGCCGTTCCCGGCCACCAGGCGATCGGCCTCGGAGGGCACCAGCGAGTCGAAGAAGCGCTCCACCTGGGCGGGCGGCACGGCTCCGGTGAACTCGTCCACCACGCGGCCGTCCTTAAAGGCCTTGACCGCCGGGATGCCCTGGACCCGGAACTGCTGCGCGAGCGCCTGGTTGGCGTCGACGTCGACCTTGGCCAGGTCGACGTCCCCCTCGCGGGCCTTCGCCGCGGTCTCGAGGGCCGGGGTGAGCTGGCGACACGGCCCGCACCACGCGGCCCAGAAGTCCACCACCACCGGCACCTCACGCGAGCGCTCGACCACGCTCTGCGCGAACTCGGCCTGGGCGACGTCGCGGATCACGAGGCCTGCACCGCGACGTCCTCGATCACGACGGTCTGGGTGGGCATCTCGGTCGGGCCGCCCAGCGCGCCGATCTTCTCGACCACGTCGAGCCCTTCCTTCACGCTGCCGATCACCGCGTACTCGGGCGGCAGGCCGGCGTCCTCACCGGTGACCACGTAGAACTGACTCCCCGAGGTGCCGGGCGCCTCGGTGGCGGTCTTGGCCATGGCCACCACCCCCTTGGTGTAGCTGGCGTCGGCAGGCGGCTTGTCGACCGTGCTGTAGCCGGGACCGCCCATGCCGGTGCCGGTCGGGTCGCCGCCCTGGATCACGAAGCCCGGGACGATGCGGTGGAAGATCGTGCCGTCGTAGAAGTCCTGCTCGGCGAGCGAGACCACCGAGGCGGCCGTCTTCGGCGCCGCCTGCTGGTCGAGGTCGACGGTGAAGTCGCCGCAGTTGGTCTTGAAGGTCAGGCGGTACGCCTTGCCCGGAGCGAGCTTCTCCTTCGGCTTCTCCGCGCCACCGTCGGGCTTCGGCTGGGGCTGCTCGACCTGGCGGCAGCCTCCCGCGGGGGCGCCGGCCTCGGCGGGCGGCGGAGCGGCGGGAGCGGTCTCGGTGGATCCCGTGCCGCCACCGGCGCTCGCCGAGTCGTCCCCCTCATCGTCCCCACAGGAGGACAGGGCGAGGACCAGGAGGGCGAGCGGCAGCAGAAGCAGGCGGCGACTCACGGAGGACAGGGTACCGGCCCTCTCGAGCGCGCCGAACCCCCGCGTAGGATCGGGCGCCCCATGCCGCTATCCCCCTTCGTGGACGCCTACGACCAGCTGATCGTCGATCTCGACGGCTGCGTGTACGTCGGCGACGAGCCCACCCCCGGTGCCGTCGAGGCGCTGGGCGAGCTGCGCGCGGCCGGGAAGCGGACGGCTTTCGTGACCAACGACCCCCGCCACAGCGGCGAGGACTACGTGCAGAAGCTGTGGGGCCTCGGAATCCAGGCCTCGCTCGCGGACGTCGTGACCGTGGGGGGAGCGGTGCAGCACCTGCTCGCCGAAACCCGCACCGGCGGGACGGCGTTCGTAATCGGCACCGCGGCGATGTGGCGCCACGTGACCGATGCTGGCCTGAAGGTGGTGAACGGCTCCGACCTCGCCACCCGCGCCGAGGTCGTGCTGGTGGCGGGCACCGACGAGCTCACCTACGACGACCTGCGCAGCGCCGTGCTCGCCCTGCGCAACGGAGCGGACTTCCTGGCCACGAGCCGCGACCCGACCTACCCGATGGCCGACGGCCTGTGGCCCGGCACGGGCGCGATCCTGGCGGCGGTCGAGACCGGCTCGGGCCGCGCGGCGCAGATCGTCGGCAAGCCGGAGCCCCAGCTCTTCCTGACCGCGCTCGAGCGCCTCGGCGAGGGACGCACGCTGGCCGTCGGCGACCGCCTCGACGCCGACGTGGGCGCGGCCAGCGCCGCCGGCCTCGACGCCGCGCTGGTGCTCACCGGGGGGACGACCGCCGAAGAGGCGGAGGCGGCCGAGGGGCCCAGGCCCGTCCGGGTGGCCGAGACCCTCGCCAAGCTACTGACCACCTGAGGCGTGGCCCCGGGCGGTGCCACCATGGTCGTGCACGACGGTGCACGTGGACGGGCCCGCCTGCGGCGCCGTGACCTGTCCACTGTCCACTGTCCACCGTCCACTCGATCACGATCAACATTGAGGGCGCGATCGTCGACGCCTACGTGGTCACCGACCGCCCGGCGGCGGTCGAGGCCGCGATACGCGAGCGTGGCTGGGCGGCACCCGCCCGTTCCGAGGGTTGATCCCCCTCGCTCCACTCGACTCCGACCAGCCGGGCCGCCGCGACGGTTACGGCGAGTCCAGCGGCGGCCGCCCGCCGCAGGCCCTCCGCGGGATCGAGGCCCGTCGACTCGTGCAGGTGGGCGGCACCGAGCGCCGCCACGAAGTCGGTCTGGCGGTTGCCGTGCACGGCGATCGGGCCCCGACCGCGCAGCTCACGGCGCAGCACGGGCAGCAGCTCGTCGAGCGCCTCCTCCCCGGCGTCCGCGGACGCAACCGGCCGGTGGTGCCAGCGCAGGCCCGCCGCCTCGTAGTCGCCGAGGTTGTGCCGCGTGGCCATCGTCGAGATCACGAGCCGCACTCCGCGCGAGCGCAGGTACTCGATCTCCGCCACCCGGCGCTCGGGCCGGTGGCTGCGGCCCCCGCCCCCCGGGCGCTCCAGGGCGCACAGCTTGCGCGGCCGAACCCACCAGATCCGCCTGGGCTCCGTTCCCACCATCGCTTCGTCGCTCATACAATGCCGAAGTCCGTGACCCCCGAGAACTCGCCCCCATGTGCCGCATACTCGGCTGCGTAGCGTCGGAGCCCGTCTCCATCCGGCACGAGCTGCTGGAGGCCGAGAACCCGATGATCCGGCAGTCGCAGGAGCACGATTCCGGCTGGGGGATGGCCGTCTACGCCCGCACCGACGGAGGGGAGCCGTCGCTCGTGCGCTTTCCCCAGGCCGCCTACGCCGACGCCGAGTTCGAGCACGCCACCGAGCAGCGGGGGCGCATCTTCAACGTGCACGTCCGCCGGGCGACGATGGGCGGCCTGACCCTCGCGAACACCCACCCGTTCGTGCTCGGCGACTACTCGTTCAGCCACAACGGCACGGTGCTCAAGTTCGCCCGCCTGCTCGAGGACGGCGTCGCCCCGCCGAGCGGAGAGACCGACTCGGAGCACGTCTTCAACTTTCTGATGCGCGACTTCGACCCCGCGGACGTCGCCGGCTCGCTGAGGCACACGGTGCTGGCCACCGCCGAGCGCTCGGAGTTCTCCGGCCTCAACTTCCTGTTCTCCGACGGGGAGCGCCTGTGGGCCTACCGGCTGGGAATCTTCGAGCTGCACTGGCTGACGCGAACGGGGCGTTGGAACGGACGCCCGGGGCCGCGCCAGCTGCTGGTGGCCTCCGAACGGCTCACGCCCGAGCCATGGCACTCCGTCCAGCAGGACGTCCTGCTCACGCTCGACCCCGAGGACGCCGAGGAGCCGCACGCCGAGCGCCTGATCGGCGATGAGGCGATGGCCCGCGCCGACATCGTCAAGTTCGAGGAGGGCAGCCAGCTGCGCGGCGAGGCCCGCGGAGAGTTCGCCGCCCGCCGCGCCGAGCGGTTGACATCGACCTCGAGGTGAGCCGGCGGCTGGCGCTGGTGGTGAACCCGGCCGCGGGAGGGGGACGCGCCCGGACCCTTGTGCCCGACGTACGGTTGGAGCTCGAGCGGCTGGGCGCCGCCCCGCGGGTGGTCGAGACGCTCTCGTTGCCGCACGCGATCGAGCAGGCGAAGGGCGCGGCGGCCGCCGGCGAGGTGGTGGTCGGCCTCGGCGGCGACGGCCTCATAGGACGCCTGGCGGGCGCGCTACGGGATGCCGACACGCCGCTTGCGGTGATCCCCGGCGGCCGCGGCAACGACTTCGCGCGCGCGCTCGGAATCCCGCTCGAGCCGCTGGCCGCCGCACGCGTGGCCGTGGAGGGGCACGAGCGGCTGATCGACGTGGCCGAGGCCAACGGCACGCCGTTCGTGGGCATCGCGAGCCTCGGCTTCGACTCCGCCGTGCAGGACGTGGCCAACTCGACGAAGCTCGTTCGCGGTCAGCTCGTGTACCTGTACGCCACCCTGCGGGCGCTGGCGGGCTGGCGGCACGCCGGCTTCGAGGTGGTGGTCGACGGGCAGCGGCAGGCGGTGACGGGCTACTCCGTCGCGGTAGCCAACTCCGGCCGCTTCGGGGGAGGAATGCTGCTCGTGCCCCACGCCTCGCTCGACGATGGGATCCTCGACGTCTACACCTCGGCGCGCGCCTCCAAGCTGCGCTTCCTGATCAACCTGCCCAAGGTCTTCAAGGGCACGCACGTGGACGCACCGTCGATCGCCTTCACGGCCGGCCGGACCGTCGAAGTGACCGCCGACCGTTCGTTCACGGTCTACGCCGACGGCGATCCGGTGGCCGAGCTGCCGCTGACGGTGCGGGTCCGGCAGCGGGCTCTGCGCGTGCTCGTGCCTCGATGAGAACGGTCGCCGGCGTCGCGCTGGCGCGCGGACTGCGGCTGCTGGTGCGCCGGCTGGGTCGCGGCGGCGGCACGACGCTGCCGGGACGGGTGCTGCTGCGGTTCGACCGCGGCGCCATCGAACGGCTGGGGCGGCGGCTCAGAGGCGGATCGGTGGTGGTGTCGGCCACCAACGGCAAGACCACCACGGCCGCGATGATCGCCGGGGTGCTGGAGCGCAGCGGGCGGCCGGTGGTGCACAACCGGGCGGGCTCCAACATGCACTGGGGCGTGGCCACCGCACTGCTCGACGCCGGGCGGCGCCCCGGCGAGATCGGCCTGTTCGAGGTCGACGAGGCATGGTTGCCGGCCGTCGCTCGCGCGCTGTCTCCGCGCCTGTATCTCCTCTCCAACCTGTTCCGCGACCAGCTCGACCGCTACGGCGAGCTCGAGCTGGTGGCCGACCGGTGGGCCGAGGTGGTGGCCGAACGCGCCCACGGCGCCACGCTGGTGCTGAACGCGGACGATCCCCTGATCGCCGACCTCGGACGAGAGCACCGCGACGTCGTCTACTTCGGCGTGGCCGACGACTCGCAGGCGCTCCCCGGGCTCCAGCACGCCTCGGACTCCAAGCACTGCCGCCGCTGCGGCCATGCCTACGCCTACGACGCCGCCTACCTCGGCCACCTGGGCCGCTACCACTGCCCCAACTGCGGCCGCGAGCGCCCCGACCCGCAGGTGTACGCCGAGCGCGTGGAGCTCCGGGGCATGAGCGGCTCGCACGTGGAGCTCGTGGCCCCGGCCGGGCGGATCTCCCTCGATCTCCCCCTCCCCGGGCTCTACAACGTCTACAACGCGCTGGCGGCCGCCGCCTGCGCGCTGGAGCTCGGGGCCTCGCTCGAAGGGGTCCGCACCGGGCTCGAGGGCACGGCAGCGGTGTTCGGCCGGGTCGAGACCCTCACCGTCGCCGGCCGGCCGCTGTCGATCCTCCTCGTGAAGAACCCGGCGGGCGCCAACGAGGTGCTGCGCACGCTGACGCTCGAGGAGGGGTCGCTCGACCTATGGCTGGCGCTGAACGACGGGATCGCCGACGGGCGTGACGTGTCGTGGGTCTGGGATGCCGACTTCGAGGTGCTGGCAGGCCGCGTGCGGCGGGCCACCTGCTCGGGCATGCGCGCCGAGGAGATGGCCCTTCGCCTCAAGTACGCGGGGATCGACGGCCCGATCGCGGTGGAGCGCGACCTCGGGCGCTCGCTCGACAGCGCGGTGGCCGACGGCGACGGCGCGCCCCTATACGCGCTGCCCACCTACACCGCCCTGCTCGAGCTGCGCGACCTGCTGGCCGACCGCGGCCTGGCCAGGCCGTGGGCGGGATGAGCGGCGGACGGCGGACGGCGGAGCGCGGCCGCCCCCACCGGCGCACTCCGCTTGACACCGCGCCGCGGCCCGACGCGCCGGTGATCTGGCACGACGTGGAGTGCGCCGGCTACCACGTCGACCTGCCGCTCTGGCGCGCGCTCGCCGAGGAGGCGGCCGGGCCGGTGCTCGACCTCGGGTGCGGCACGGGCCGGGTGGGCCTCGACCTGTCGATGCGCGGCTACGACGTCACCGGCCTCGACTCCGAACCGGCCCTGGTGCGCGCCATGAATGCCCGCGCGCGCAAGCGCCGGCTCCCCGCGCGGGCGCACGTGGGCGACGCCCGCTCCTACGCGCTCGGGCGCCGCTTCGGCCTGGCCATCGCGCCCATGCAGGTGGCCCAGCTCCTCGGCGGGCCGGACGGCAGGCGGGCCATGCTCGCAAGCGCGCGGCGCCACCTGGCCCGCGGCGGACTGGTGGCGATCGCACTCGCGGATCCCTTCGAGGGCCTGCCCGCCGAGCAGGGCCTGCCGCCGCTGCCGGACGTCGAGGAGCACGAGGGCTGGGTGTTCCAGAGCACGCCAGTGACCCTGCGCGCCGAGGCGGGCGCCACCGCCATCGACCGCCTGCACCAGATCGTCTCCCCCACCGGCGAGCTGTCCGAGGAGGTCGTGACCGTACGGCTCGACGCGGTCGCTCCCGAGGAGCTCGAGGACGCCGGCTCCGAGCTCGGCCTGCGGCCCCTCGAGCGGCGGTCGGTGCCGGCCACCGACGACTACGTCGGGAGCGTCGTGGTGGTGCTGGAGGCCATGTAGGTGGCGGCTCCGACGCTCAGGGTCTGCGCGCTCTACCCGGGCCTCATGAACATCTACGCCGACCGCGGCAACATCGCGGTGCTGCGGGCCCGCTGCGAGTGGCGCGGCCTGGGCTTTTCCCTGGAGTCGTCCGGCCTCGGCGAGCGCCTCGACGCCGAGCGGCACGACCTCCTCTACATCGGCGGGGGCCAGGACCGCGACCAGATCCTCGTCGCCGAGGACATGGTCGCCACCAAGCGGGAGGCCCTGCACGCCGCCGCCGCGCGCGGGGCTGTGGTGCTGGCGGTGTGCGGCGGCTACCAGCTGCTCGGCACGAGCTACCAGCTCGGTGAGCGGAAGCTCGCGGGCGTGGGCCTCGTGGACCTGTGGACGGTGCGCGAGCCCGGACCCCGGCTGATCGGCAACTGCGCGATCGAGGCCGACCTCGGCACCGGCCCGCGGGTGATCGCCGGCTTCGAGAACCACGGCGGACGCACCCACCTGGGCTCGTCCGAGAGGCCGCTTGGCCGGGTGCTGAAGGGCCACGGCAACAACGCCCGTGACGGCCTCGAGGGCGTCCGCCGCGCGAACGTGATCGGCACCTACCTGCACGGACCGCTGCTGCCGAAGAACGTCTGGCTGGCGGACCGGCTGATCGAGCTGGCGCTGGGGGTGGAGCTCGAGCCGCTCGACGACACCATGGAGGACGCGGCGCACCTGAGCGCGCGGCGGGCGGCGGGCCTCTGAACCCGCGGAAACGCGGGGCCGGCAGTCCAGGCGCGGCGCGCTCGGCTTGTCAGCGCGTGGCCAGGAAGCGACCGATGGCCGCATGCAGCTGGCTCGGGCGCTCGAGCTGGGGCACGTGGCCGCAGTCGAGCTCCACGTGCCGCGCCGCCGGCAGCGCCTCGCGCACGTGGCGCGCGAAGCTGAGCGGCACGAGGCCGTCGTGGCGGCCCCAGACGAACAGCGCGTCGGGAGACAGCTCCCGCAGCCGCGCCCAGAAGCCCGTGGGACCGTCCGGCTCCTCGAGGTAGATGCGCCGGGCGGCCGCGTAGAACGCGGCGCGGCCGCGTGCGGTGAGGTAGGAGCGCAGGAACTCGTCGACGGCCACCGCCACCCAGGCGTTCTCGACACCGGGCACGAGCCGGCGCACGACGGCCTCGGTGACGCGCCGGGAGGTCGGCTGCAGCAGGCCGAGCTCGGGGCGCACGAGGCGCACCCACGGCACGAAGCGGCGCGCGCGCTTCCAGGCGAGCGCCGGGGTCATCAGCACGAGCCGGTCGGTGCGGTCGGGGTGGCGGGCGCCCATGTCGATCGCCACCCGGCCACCCATGCTGTGGCCCAGCACGTCGGCGCGCTCGAGCTCGAGGGCGTCGAGCAGCGCCACCACCGAGCGGGCGAACCAGGGCGCGTGGTAGGGGGCGCCGAGCGGCTTGACGGAGTCCCCGAAGCCGGGCAGGTCGATCGCGATCGTGCGGCGCGACGGCGCGAGCGCGGCGATCGTCGGCATGAACGAGGCCTTGGTCGCGCCCAGCCCGTGGAGCATCACCAGGGGATCGCCGGTGCCGGCCTGCAGCGTGGAGATCGAGCCCATGGCCGTCTCCACCCGCACCGACCGCAGGCGACCCTCCTCGCGCGAGCCGCTGGTGGCCGCGAGGAAGCCGATCGCCAGGTGCAGGTTGCGGCGCACCGTCAGGCGGCCGGCGCCGTAGGCCGCCATGCCGTCGGCGTAGTTGCCGGCGATCTCGTCCCAGGTGACGGCGTCGGCCTCGATGAGGGCGTCGGCACGGGCGCCGTCGTCGGCGGCCACCAGCCGCAGCCCGCGGCGACGGTCGTATGCGGCGTCCCAGCTCCCGTCGCCCGGAACCGACAGGCGCAGCCGCGCCCGCCCGGTGGGAGCGTCGAAGGCGCTCGGGTCGAAGCGGTCCACGAGCTCTCCGAGGCTCGCCGGGGCGCCACGGGCGGCGTCTGAGCGGACGGTCGAGCTCGTCATCCCATCAGGCCCCTGTCGACCCGAAGCCGCCCGCGCCTCGAGCACTGGGCTCGAGGTCGGCGGCCTCCTCGACCTCCGCCGCCTCCGAGCGCACCAGCACGAGCTGCGCCACCCGGTTGCCCACCTCCACGGCGAACGGCTCGGCGCGATCGGTGTTCAGAAGCAGCACCCGCACCTCGCCTCGATAGCCGGGATCGATGAGCCCGGGGGCGTTCACCAGGCCGATGCCGTGCCGGTGCGCGAGCCCCGAGCGGGGCAACACCAGTCCGGCGTGACCCTCGGGCACCGCCACGGCGATGCCGGTGCCCACGCTTGCACGCTCACCCGGGGCGAGCGTGTGTGCCTCGGCCGCGAAGAGGTCGAAGCCCGCATCCTGCTCATGTGCCCTCGAGGGCGGGCGGGCCTCGTCGCTGAGGCGCGCGAAGCGCAGGGTCACGTGCCCCCGTCGCCCCCTGGGCCGTGGCCATTCCGCGCCGGGGCACCCTTGCCGTTGGCTGAGCGTGCCAGGAAGCGCTCGTACCGCGGCGCCACACCGGCCGGTACGCGGGCACGCACGAGCACCCCCTCGGGCGTGTTCTCACGCTCCATCTCGCCGGCCACGTCGTGCAGCTCCGACAGCGATCCGCCGTCGGCGTAGGGCACGAGCAGCTCCATCCGCCGCAGGCCGCTGAGAAACCGGCCCTCGACCGCGCCGCGCAGCTCCTCGAGCCCCTCCCCCGTGGCCGCCGAGACCTGGATCGCTCCGGGGTGACGGAAGTCGAGCTCGCGCCGGCGCTCGGAGTCGAGCAGGTCCACCTTGTTCAGCGCGAGCACGCGCGGGCGCTCGCCGGCACCGATCTCCTCGAGCACGTCGTCGACGGCCGACAGCATCTCGAGCAGCTGCTCCTCAGGGGCGGAGGCGTCGGCCACGTGGACGATCAGATCGGCCTGAAGCGTCTCCTCGAGGGTGGCGGCGAACGCGTCCACGAGCTGATGGGGCAGCTTGCGGATGAAGCCGACGGTGTCGGTGAGCAGGTAGGTGCGGCCGGCGATCTCGAACGAGCGCGTGGTGGGGTCGAGCGTGTGGAACAGGCGATCGCGGACGCCGACCTCGGACCCCGTCAGGGCGTTCAGCAGCGACGACTTGCCGGCGTTGGTGTAGCCGGCCAGGGCCACGGTGGGCAGGCTCGCCCGCTCGCGCTCCTGGCGCATCACGCCGCGCGTGGCCTCGGTCTCGCGCAGGCGGCGCTTCAGCGCGGCGATGCGGTCGCGGGCCAGGCGGCGGTCGGTCTCGATCTGGGTCTCCCCCGGGCCCCTGGTGCCTATTCCGCCGCCCAGGCGCTCGAGGTGCGACCACAGGCCGCGCATCCGAGAGAGGTTGTACTGAAGCTGGGCGAGCTCGACCTGCAGGTTGCCCTCGGCCGAGGCGGCGTGGTCGGCGAAGATGTCGAGGATCACCGCGGTGCGATCGATCACCGGCAGGCCCACCTCGGTCTCGAGGGTGCGCTCCTGGCGCGGCAGGAGCTCGTCGTCGCAGGCGATCAGGTTGGCGTCGGCGGACTGTGCCGCCTCCTTCAGCTCCGTCAGCTTGCCCTTGCCGAAGTAACGGTCGGGATCGGGGCTGGGGCGCCGCTGTTGCATCTCCCCGACCACGGCCACGCCCGAGGTCGCGAGCAGCTCGCGCATCTCGCCGAGATCGCCCTCCTCCGGCCCGGCGGTGATCAGAAACGCTCGCTGCCTTGCGCGAGGGTTGCGAACACCCTCGCCGTAGCGGCTCTCGGTCCGACGGCCGTTGCGGCTCTTGGGCTCCAAGCTGCCCGCAAGTCTAGAGGGGCAGCAGGGCGCCCCCGGCGGTCCGGGCGGGCGTCAGGGGCCGGTGAGGGGCACCCGCGCGACGGGCGGGAGCACCCCCTCGGCGCTGAACTGGGCCGGCGGGCGCGAGCCCGGAAGCACGATCACGCCCTCGGCCGGATCGCCCAGCCACCACGCGTGGCCCACCGCGTAGCGGTGAGCGGCGAGAGCCGCGGCAGCCGATTCGATCTCCTCGATGCGGCGGTACCAGAGCTCGCCGCCCTCGTCGACGATGTGGTCCTCCACGAGCTCCTCGATGCGCCTGGCCACCCCCAGGGGGTGGCGGCGGGCCGGGAGACGGCGCCCCTGCAGCGCGCAGAACACGCCCTCGATGTTGGTCTCGAACACCGGCGCCGTCCGGTAGGCGCCCTCCGGAGTGGCGCCCTCACCGGCTCCGGCCTCCGGGGCCGGGGCGAACACGCTGCGCCCGGCGAGGGCCGTGAGCAGCCCGAGCGCCTCCCCCGCCGCAGGCTCCGGTGCGACGCCCCGCCGGCGCAGCTCCTCGTCGCACAGGCGCTCCGCGTGCCCGACGGCCGGCCGGGTCAGCGGAGCGCCGACCGCCACCACCACCTCCTCCATGCCGTCGAGAGCGCCGGCCACCGCGGTGGCCGTCCCCGGCTCGTAGAAGGTCGCGGGCAGCCGAATCGGAGGCTGGGACACCCGCTCCTCGGCCAGGACGCACATCTGGAGGAGCCCCCGAGCAACCGAGATGCCGCAGTAGCGCACTAGTGGCCCCCGCCGAAACCGGCCGTGGTTGAGGCGGTGGCCACTAACCCCCCAGGCTCGAGCGAAGCCGCTCCACGGCCTCGCCGAGACGCTCGTCGGGAACCGTCAGGGAGATCCGAAAGAAGCCCTCGCCGCTCGCCCCGTAGGCCGAGCCCGGCGAGAGCACGACCGCCGATTCCTCGAGCACCAGCTCGCAGTACGAGGCCGAGGAGTGGCCCGCGGGCACCGGCGCCCAGACGTAGATCGTGGCCTTTGGAGGGTTCACTTCGACGCCGATGTCGCGCAGCGCGTCGCACACGAGGTCACGGCGCCCACGGTAGACCTCGCTCATCGTCGCTGCCGCGTCGCCCCCGCGCTCGAGCGCCGCGACGGCGGCCACCTGCACCGCCTCGAACATGCCCGAGTCGATGTTGGTCTTCAGGCGCCAGTACGAGTCGATGGCCTCGGCCCGGCCGACGATCGCCGCCGTGCGCCAGCCGGTCATGTTGTAGCCCTTGGAGAGGGAGAACACCTCCACGCCCACCTCCTTGGCCCCGGGGGTGGCCAGGAAGCTCGGGGCGACGTAGCCGTCGAAGGTCGTCTCGGTGTAGGAGGCATCGTGCACGGCGAGGATGTCGTGAGCGCGCGCGAACGCGACGGTCTGCTCGAACAGCCCGTCGGGCACGACGGCGCCGGTCGGGTTGTTCGGGTAGTTGAGGAAGAGCAGGCGGGCGCGCTCCCGGTCGGCGGCGGGCACGGCGTCGAGATCCGGCGCGAAGCCCCGCTCGGGAAGCAGCGGCAGCGCCACGCTGTCGGCACCCGCCAGGACCGGACCGCCGGTGTACACCGGGTAGCCGGGATCGGCGGCCAGGGCGGCGTCGCCGGCGTCGAGGAACGCGAGGTTGAGGTTGAAGATGCACTCCTTGGCGCCCAGCGCCGGGATGATCTCGGTGTCGGGGTCGAGCTCGACGCCGAAGCGGCGGGCGTAGAAGTCGGCCACCGCGCGCCGGAACTCGGGCCGCCCGCGGTTCGACGGGTACTGGTGCGTGCCGGGGTCCGTCGCGGCGGCCGACAGCGCGTCCACCACCAGTCCCGGAGTGGGCGTGTCGGGATCGCCGATCCCGAGGCTGATCACGTCGATGCCCTCGGCCTTCTTGGCGGCGATCTTGCGCTCGAGCTCCGCGAAGAGGTACGGCGGGATGCGCTCGAGCCTGCTACTCGGTTTCATGCAGCTCCTCCAGGAAGTCTTCGCTCAAGGCGCCGCTGTATACCGGAACCGCCCACCCGGTCAGGTCCACATGCAGGTCCTCGCCCACCGCGACCTCCATCTCCCCACCGTCGAGGCGCACGGTCACCGGGCTGTCAGCGCCGCGCATCACCGCCGCCACGGCGGCCCCGGTGGCGCCGGTGCCCGACGAGAGCGTCTCCCCGACGCCCCGCTCGAAGATGCGGGCCCGGATCTCCGCGTCGCCGGTGCGGCGCCAGAACGAGACGTTGGTTCGGTTCGGGAAGAGCTCGTGGCCCTCGATCGGGGGACCGAGTTCGACGAGCTTCAGCTCCTCGAGCTCCTCCCCCACCTCGATCGCGCACTGGGGGTTGCCAACCGATACGTGCTGGAACCGCCACTCGTGACCGGCCGTGGTGAGCGTTCCCGCGCCGTCGTCCGGGCCCGAGGGAAAGTCCTTCGAGCGCAGCCGCGCTCGGCCCATGTCCACGGTGCACGTGGTCGGCCCCGTGATCCGCGGGCGGATCTCGCCGGCGGCCGTCTCGATCGAGAAGCTGTCGTGCTCGGTCCACCCGCTGCGGCGCAGGTAGAGGATGGCCTCGCGCGCCCCGTTGCCGGACAGCTCGGCCTCGGAGCCGTCCGGGTTGAAGATCCGCAGCCGAGCCACGAAACCCGCCGACGTCGCCTCGGACAGCAGAAGCAGGCCGTCGGAGCCGACGCCCGTGTGCGGCCGGCAGATCTTCTCGATGCGCGTGGCGGTCAGCGCGAAGGGAAGCTCCCTCTCTTCGACGACTAGGTAGTCGTTACCGAGCGCCTGCCACTTCTCGAACCTCAAGGCCGCGGCACTATACGGCCCCGGAGCGCCGGCGCTGCTGCTACCTGGCCACCCCGATGCGCTTGCAGCGCTGGCGGTCGCGCTCCGAGCGGAACTGGCTGTTCCGCTGGTCCTCGCAGCCGGAGCGGCCCCTCGGGCCGCGACCGTTCTGGCCGCCACCGCCCCCGCGCTTGCGCCGAACGGCCCGGACCGCGGTGCTGCCGGGGTCGAGGCCGCTCTTGGTGGCGCGGGCCGTGAACCGGCCGACCCGTCGCAGCTTGGCCGTGATCGTGACGCGGCCCTGGGAATCGGTGCGCGCCGTGCGGCCGGCGAAGCGCACCCTGGCACCGCTCACCGGCGTGGCACCGGCCTGCGATCTGCAGGCTCGCGCGCTGCAGTCGATCCGCGGCGGCAGCTCGCTGCCCTCCCCGGCGGTGGTCGCCGTGAAGCGGAAGCGGGTACGCCGGCCGACGGTGGCGCGCGTGGGGCTCACGGTGAGGCGAATCGCACGGCTGACCGGGTCTCCGCCCGGATCCTGGCTGACAAAGGCCTCACTCAGCATCCGGCTCGCGGGGTCGCGGTTGGCCGGAGCGGCGCGTCCGAGCAGCTCCATCACCGTCGCTGAGACGTCGACGTTCTCGGCCTGTCCGGGATTCTGGGCGGTGTCGTCGCACGAGCCGGCCTGGGCGTCGGTGCACCCGGGTCCCGGCTGGCCATTCAAGGTCTGCTGGCGCACGAGGTCGCCGCCGATGACGGCGAAAAAGTTGTCCCGGGTCTGCGGCCCGCCGTGGTTGCCGGCGAGCGGATTGATCGGATCGGAGAAGGCGCTGGCCGTATCGGCGCTCACCAGGAGATCGCCCGTTCGGTCGCCGGCGATGCGCCATTCGGGGTGCACGCCACCGATTGTGTTGGTGGCGCCCCCGTCGGCCGGGTTGTCCTCCCGGTATAGGGCTTCCATCACTCCCGGCAGCCGCATGACGCCGCTCGGCCCTATGGCCGCCTCTCGGAGGCGCTTGAGCAACGTGAACCGATCGGGGCTCGCCCGGTCGGTCAGGTAGACCAGTGCCGCGCTGCCGTTCTGGACGATCCGGTAGCTGCTGGAGGAGATGCCTGCAGCCCGGAAGCGCTGGTCCAGCGAGAACTTCTCCGGGGTGGTGTCCATCGAGTGGTCCGACAGAGCCACCATGACCGTCCGCTGCCACAGCCCGAGCTGCTTCTGCTGGTCGACGAAGCGCCGGAGCTGGGCGTCGGCCATGGCGATGGCCTGGTCGTACGCCGGTCCGGCGCCGAAGCCGTGGCCGACCTGGTCGATCGTCGGGAAGTTGACGAAGGTGAGGTTCGGCCGCTTGGTCTGCCCGTCGGCCGGCACGCCCTCGCGTACCGTGCGGAGCACCTCGTCCATGACCACCGCGTCGTCGCGTGCGGTGCCGGTGGCGGGGTTGGTCGGTATCGGACGGCAGTACGACGGGTTGCCCGAGCCGCCGCCGCTGCTCGAATCGCCGGACTCCGGGCCGGGTCCGCCCGAGCCCTCACAGGGCGCGAACAGGAAGTCGGCGTCGAAGCTCTTGTTCCCATCCACCGTCCGGCTCGCGAAGATCCGGCCCAGCTTGGGCTTGCCGAAGATGCCGGCGGTGGTGATCTCCTGCGGGTTCGGCTGGCTCTCCGCCGCCTGAAAGACGGTCTCGGCGTTCACGCAGTTGGCGTTCTCGCCGCTGACCACCGTGGGCGCCGTGCTCAGGTTGATCGGGCCGGTGGGCGCGCAGCTGTCCCTGTTGGCGGTAGGCGAGTAGACGGCGAAGGAGTTGCCGGGGATGCCCGAGCTGTTGCCGTACGCGCCAGTGGCCATGGCCGTGTGGTTCGGGTTGGTCTCGGCGACCATGAGGGCGCGCGACTCGCGGTAGTAGGTGGAGCGCGCGCCGTTCTCGCCGGCCAGCAGCGAGCTCAGGAACGGTGCCCGGCCCTGATCGACCCGGTCGCCGTCGAGGCCGTCGAAGACGAAGACGTACACGAGCGGCTTGCTCGTGACGTCGACCGGCGCGGTCTGCGCCGCAGCCGCCGCGGGCAGCACGGCGAGCAGCGCCAGGCAGGTGAGTAGACGAACCAGCACGGCGCGGAAGTGTGGCAGCTTCACCG
The DNA here is from genome assembly GCA_030446485.1 of Thermoleophilaceae bacterium. Lineage (GTDB taxonomy): Bacteria > Actinomycetota > Thermoleophilia > Solirubrobacterales > Thermoleophilaceae > JAUJNF01. The sequence goes on from JAUJNF010000010.1 coordinate 34,422, forward strand.
GGGGTCGTGCGTAACCAACCTGTGAAGCGGCGCGCGCCGCCCCGAAAATCCCTACGCTTCACGACTCGGTAACCCCTTCGGCGCCACGTGCGTCACACTTTCGCCCTCATGCCGCCCCGAGTCGACCTTCCCCTCAGCCGCCGCACGCTCTTGAGCGGCGCGGCCGTGGGCGCCGGCGGGCTGGTGATCGCCGGGGATGCGACCGCGTTGGCCCGGGCACGCCGCCGCACCCGCTACGCGCGCACCCCTCGCCAAGGGCGTGAAGTACGGGCAGGGAGTTGCCTCCGGGCAGCCGGGTACCAGGGGGATCACGCTGTGGACGCGGGTCGAGGGCCTCGACCGGACGTCGCGGCTGCAGGTCGAGGTCTCGCCCGACGAGGACTTCAGGCGGATCGTGGCCCGCAACGACGTGATGGCCGAGCAAGCGCGCGACTTCACGATCCACACGCGGGTCACCCGCGGCCTCAGGCCCGGCGAGCAGTACTTCTACCGCTTCTACACCTGCATGGACGAGAACAGCCAGGTCGGCCGCTTCCGCACGGCCCGCCCCGCCGACTCCCGCGAGCCGGTGCGCATCGGCTTCTTCTCGTGCCAGGAGTACGGGTCGGGCTTCTACACCGCCCACGCCGCCCTGGCCCGAGAGGCGGATCTCGACCTGGTGATCGGCCTCGGCGACTACATCTACGAGCGCGTCTTCGAGCGTAACCCGATCCGGTCCGACACCACCGGCGCCAACCGCGACGGCGAGGTCCAGACCCTTCCCGAGTACCACGAGAAGTACAACCTCTACAACGCGGACCCGGAGCTGATCCGGATGCGGGCCAGCCATCCGATGATGGCCATCTGGGACGACCACGAGGTCGAGGACAACTACGCCCGGGAGAAGCCCGGCGAAGCCACGAGGCAGGTGCGGATCCCGTTCCTGCAGCGTCAGCGCAACGGGTACGACGCGTTCTTCGACCACATGCCGCGCATTCGCGTCAGGAAGGATCCGGACCAGATCTTCGGTCGCATCGGCCTGGGAGGCAGCGCCGACGTGTTCCTGCTGGATCAGCGGCGCTTCCGCGACGACCAGGCCTGCGGCGACGAGTTCGCCGTGCCCTGCGGTGAGCAGGACGATCCGGGGCGGACCCTTCTCGGCCAGGATCAGAAGCGCTGGCTGCTCGACGGTCTCGCCGCCTCACGCGCCACCTGGAAGATCGTGGGCAACCAGGTGATGATCATGGCGCTCGACGTGCCGCGCGGGAACGCGCTGAACCCGGACCAGTGGGACGGCTACGCGGCCGAGCGCGCGGAGCTCCTGAACTTCATCCGCGACCGGGGGATCGAGGACGTGTCCTTCGTGACCGGCGACATCCACACCTTCTTCGCCGGCAACGTGTCCCCCACCGGCCGCCAGAACGAGGTTCGTCTGCCAGAGGCGGTGGCCACCGAGTTCGTCGGCGGCTCGATCAGCTCGAAGGGGATCTTCGACCAAGCGGGGGGCGAGGGGGGTCGCGACGTCACGGCGTTCCCGAGCGACCAAGGCGTCTTCATCAACAACCCGCACATCCGCTTCAGCAATCAGAGCTTCAAGGGCTACGGCGTGCTCGAGGCCGGGCCCGAGGAGCTGCGCGTGGCGTACCGGGCGGTACGCACCACGCAGGCTCGAGAGAGCGAGCCGTTCACGCTGGCCGAGTTCCGGGTGGCCCGCGGGCGCCCCGAGGTCGAGGTGGTGCGGGCGCCTACCACCGGCCCGCAGCCGCTGCCGCTCGTGCCCTGAAAGGGTGCTTGTGCCCTGACGCCTACTCGTAGGCCAGCGCGTCCAGCACGTCGAGCTGCGACGCCCGGCGTGCGGGCAGCACCGCCGCGAGCACGCCCGCGAGGGCGGCCAGCACCATGAAGGCCAGGATCGAGAGCACGGGGATGGACAGCTCGAAGCCCTCGTCGCGCAGCGGCTGCATGATCACGGCCGCGAGCAGCACGCCCAGCACGCATCCGAGCGCCGCACCCATGATCGAGGTGATCACCGACTCGTACCGCACGATCTGCCGCAGCTGGCGCCGAGACATGCCAATCGCGCGCAACATGCCGAACTCGCGCGTGCGCTCGTAGATCGACAGCGCAAGGGTGTTCACGATCCCGAACAGCGAGATGAGCACCGACAGCATCAGCAGCACGTAGACGAGCGCGAGCAGCTGGTTCACCTGGTCGCCCTGCGCCTCCTTGTAGGCCGCGCGATCGAGCGCCTCGGCGGTCGGGAAGCCGGAGTCCAGCACCTTCGTGACCCCCGCCTCGACGGTGTCCACGTCGGCCCCCTCCGCCACGTCGATGAGCACCACGCCGTCCTCGCGCTCGTCGAAGTCCACCTCCAGCGCCTCGTTCGGCACGTAGTAGGTGCCGGACAGGGCGCTGGGCCCGACGATCACGCCCCGGACGGCGTATGCCTTGCGCGCCCCCGTCGGCGTCGTGACCCTCAGGGTGTCCCCCACTCCGCGCCCGTTCTCCTTCGCCCAGTCCTCCTCGACCAGGGCGTCGCCGGTCGCCAGTCCGGTGAGCGTCGCCTCCGAGCCCTCGATGAAGCTGAGGTTCGACACGTTCGCGAACGTGCGCGGGTCGATCCCCGTGACCGAGACCTGGTCGGGAACGCCCTCGACCCGGCTCTCACTGAAGCGCAGAGGCGACACCGCAGCGACGCCATCGACGCCGGCCACCGCTTCACTGGCGGCCGACGGCAGCGGGGAGAAGCCGTCGACGTGCTGCAGGATCAGATCGCCGGCGAAGTCCTCGTCCACGGTCCGGTCGATCGAGGCCCGCAGGCCGCCGGCGAAGACGGTGGCGAACGTGACGAGCGCCAGGCCCACCATCAGCGCCGCCGCGGTCACCGCGGTGCGGCCGGGGCTGCGCATGGTGTTCTCACGGGCCAGGCGGCCCGCGAGGCCCCGCAGCCGCTCGACCGGCCGGCCGATCGCGCTGGCCACCGGGCGCACGAGCTGCGGGCTGAGCAGGGCGACGCCCAGGAAGATGCCGGCCGCCCCGGCGCCCAGGAGGGCAAGGGCCGTGTTGTCGTCCTCGATCCCTGCGAAGAGGCCGACGCACAGGACGGCGACCGCCAGCACCACGAGCGCCGCGCCGGCCGGCGCCCGCAACCGGGCCCCGCGCCCCGCGGGCAACGTCGCGCCCTCCCGCAGCGCGCTGACCGGCGGGACGCGAGTGGCCCGGAGGGCGGGCACGAGGCTCGCCACCACGGTCACGATCGTGCCGATCAGCAGTGAGACGACGATCGTGCGCGGGGCCAGCACGGTGCCGGTATTCGGAAGGTCGGCGCCCACCGCCTTGAAGAGCGCGTTCAGGGCGCGGGCGATCAGGAGCCCGAAGAGCACGCCCAGCACCGACGCGCTCGCGCCGATCAGGAGCGCCTCGGTCACGACGCTCGTCACGATCTGGCGCCGGCTTGCGCCGATGGTGCGCAGCAGCGCGAACTCGCGCGTGCGCTGGGCGACGGTGATCGAGAAGGTGTTGAAGATCGTGAAGCCGCCCACGAAGAGGGCGACCCCCGCGAACACGAGCAGGGCCGTCTTGAGGAAGCCGAGGTCCTCGGCGATGTCGGTCGACAGCACCTCCGCCTGCTCCTGGCCGGTGCGCACGTCCACCACCGCGGGCAGCACGGCGTCGATCCGCCGCTTGAGCTCCGCAGGCGAGGTGCCGGCCTCGGCGGCCACCACGATCTCGTCGAACCTGCCCTCCTTGCCGGTGATCGACTGCGCCTCCTCCGGAGTGAGCACTGCCACGCTCGCCCCGCCGAAGGACTCGACCTCGCCGAAGGTGGCCACGCCGCTGATGCGGTAGTCGCGCGCCGGCCCTTCGCCGGCGATCGTCAGCCGGTCCCCCACGGCCAGGCCCTCGCGGTCGGAGGTGAGCTTGTCGAGCGCCACCTCCTCCGCGTTCTCGGGCGGGCGGCCGTCGACGAACTCGAAGGCCTCGAAGCGGTCGGGGCGCGCCGCGGCCGCGAAGTTGGGAGCGCCGCCGGTCTGCAGCGGCTCGCCGTCCTCGCCGATGAGCGAAACGAGTCCGAAGATCGTGCCGACGGCCTCCTCGACGCCGTCGACGCCCTGTACCTGCTCGAGGAGCGCGGCATCGAAGGGCGGCGGCTCGTCCTCGAGCTCGACCTCCTCGTGCGGGACGATCGATACGTCGGTGCCCTTGTTGCCGGCCTCGAAGATGTCCTCGAAGGAGCGGTTGATCGTGTCGGTGAGCACGTAGGTGCCCGCCACGAGCCCGACGCCGAGGACCACCGCCAGGGCGGTCAGAGCGGTGCGGAGCTTGCGCGCGGCGAGGCCCCGGAGGGCCAGCCCGGCCGTCTACACCACCTCCTTCATCAGGTCCAGCACCCGCTCGGCGGAGGGCGCCTCGCCGTCGTGCACGACGCGGCCGTCGGCCAGCACCACGATCCGGTCGGCCACCGCGGCGGCCTGAGCGTCGTGGGTGACCATCACGACCGTCTGTCCGAAGTCGTCCACCGCGTGCCGCAGCAGCCCCAGCACCTCCTCACTGGCGCGCGAATCCAGGTTGCCGGTGGGCTCGTCGGCGAACACCACGGCCGGCTTGGAGATCAACGCCCGCGCCACCGCTACCCGCTGCTGCTGGCCTCCGGAGAGCTCGGACGGCCGGTGCCTGCGCCGCTCGGCGAGGCCCACCGTCGTGATCAGCTGGTCGAGCCACTGGGGATCGGGCTTGCGACCGGCGATCGAGAGCGGAAGCACCACGTTCTCCTCGGCCGAGAGCACGGGCACGAGGTTGAAGAACTGGAAGATGAAGCCGAGCTTGTCGCGCCGAAGCTCGGTGAGGTGCCTGTCGTCGAGCTCCGTGATCTCGGCGCCGTCGATCGTGACCGTGCCGCCGGTCGGGCGGTCGAGGCCCGCGAGGATGTGCATGAGCGTCGACTTGCCGGAGCCCGACGGCCCCATCACGGCGGCGAAGCGGCCGTCCGGGAAGTCGAGCGAGACGCCGTCGAGCGCGTCGACGGCCGCATCGCCCTCCCCGTAGCGGCGCCGTATGTCCCGGGCCTCGACCATGGGCCGCGAAAATACCGCCTGGCCCGGTCCCCCGCTGTGAAGGAGCGGTTACCCCTCGGCCGCCCCTCGGAGGAGCCCGTCGATCTCCGCGGCCACCGCCGCGGGGGTGCTCGCGGTCACGTCGATCTCGGTCACGTTCGGCAGCTTGCGCATCCAGGTGAGCTGGCGCTTGGCGAGGTTGCGCGTGCGCCGCTTCATGGCGTCCGGGTCGCCCGCCAGCAGCTCCGAGAAGCCGAGGGCCTTGCGGGCGGTCGGCGAGGCGCCCGCTGCGGCGGCGCGGCGGACCTCCTCGACCGCCCCCGCGGCGATCATCGCCTCGACCCGCCGGTCGATCGCCTCGTAGAGAGCGGCGCGGGCCATGGTCAGGCCCACGAGGACCGTGGGGTGCCGAGTGGCCTGGCTCCAGAGCTGGGACCGTTCGCCGCTACCGGGCCCGGTGAGCGCGCCCATCTCGAGCAGCTCCAGCGCGCGGCCGACCCGCGTGCGGTCAGCGGGGTCGATCCCCGCGGCCGCCTCCGGCGCGCGCGCGGCCCGGGTCGCGTGCAGCTCCCGCGGGCCGCGGGCGGCGATCTGGGCGCCGATCCGCTCCCGCAGCCCGGGCGGGGGTGGCGCCGCGAGGTCGAGGTGGCTGAGCGCCGCCCTCAGGTAGAGGCCGGTGCCGCCGAGCACGATCGGGCGCCGCCCGGCCCGGAGCGCCGCATCGATCTCGCCGTGGGCGAGCGGCATGTACTCGCCGGCCGAGAACGACCGCGTGACGGGCACGATGCCCACCAGCCGGTGCTCGAGCCGCTCCTGCTCCGCGGGCGAGGGAGCGCCGGTGAGAATCTCGAGGCCCGCGTACACCTGGAGGGCGTCGGCGGAGATTGCCACCGGACCCTCACCCGCTCTTCGCATGCGCTCCGCGAGCTCGAGGGCAACCGCCGTCTTGCCGACGCCGGTGGGGCCGAATATTGCGACGACGCGCGGGTCCCGGCCGGCAGGCATCACCGCCGCCTTCGCGGTTGCCGCGGCGCGCTCAGCCGACCGGCGTGGCCACGCGCGCGCTGCCGGCGAGGGTTTGGCTCGTGGCCGACTCGATCTCGACGTGCGTGAACTCCCCGGGCGCAGCCGAGCCCACGAAGTTCACCGCCTTGTTGTGGCGTGTGCGGCCACGCACGCGCGCGGGATCGGTGCGTGACGGGCCCTCCACCAGCACCTCCATCGTGCGCCCGACGAACCGCTGCGCCCGTTCGGCCGCGATGCGCTGCACCGCCTCCACGAGGCGCTCCATCCGCTCGCGCTTCACCGCGTGCGGCAGCTGGTCCGGGTAGTCGGCCGCGGCGGTCCCGCGCCGCGGGGAGAAGATGAACGTGAACGCCGAGTCGTAGCGCACCTGCTCGACCACCTCGAGCGTCTCCGCGAACTCCGCCTCGGTCTCGCCCGGGAAGCCGACGATGATGTCGGTGGTGAGCGAGCAGTCGGGCACCAGCTCGCGGATCAGCGCCACCCGGTCGAGGTAGCGCCCGCGGTCGTAGGTGCGCTTCATGGCCTTGAGGATGCGGCTCGAGCCGGCCTGCAGCGGCAGGTGGATGTGCTCGCAGAGCGAGGGCAGCTGGGCGTGGGCGCGCACGACGTCCTCGCGCATGTCCTTCGGGTGGGGGCTCGTGTAGCGGATCCGGTCGATGCCCTCGACGGCGTCGACCATCGCGAGCAGCTCGGCGAACGTGCACTTCGAGCCGCGCGGCAGGTCGCGTCCGTAGGAGTTCACGTTCTGCCCGAGCAGCGTCACCTCGCGCACGCCGTCGGCGGCCACGCGCTCGATCTCCGCGATCACGTCCTCGGCGCCGCGGCTCACCTCCCGCCCGCGCGTCGAGGGCACGATGCAGTAGGCGCAGCGGCAGTTGCACCCCACCGAGACCTGGACCCAGGCCTGGAACTCCCGCGCGCGCTTCATCGGCAGGTGGCCGGGGAAGCTCTCGAACTCGAAGTAGCCCTGCGCGCTGAGGCTGTCGCTGGTCAAGAACTCGGCCAGCCGCGGGATCTGCCCGGGACCGAAGGCCACGTCGACGAACGGGAACTGCTCGAACACCCGCTCCTTCATCGACTGGGACCAGCAGCCACCCACCCCCACGATGCGGCTCGGGTCCTCCGTCTTCAAGCGCTTGGCCTCGCCGAGGTGCCCGATGAAGCGGTTGTCGGCCGACTCGCGGATCGAGCACGTGTTGAAGAGGATGAGGTCGGCCTGTTCGCGGCTCGGGGTCTCGCGGTACCCGAGCGAGTCGAGCATCCCCTTCATGCGCTCCGAGTCGTGCTCGTTCATCTGGCACCCGAAGGTGGTCAGGTTGTAGGTCTTCACGGGCTCGACGATACCTACGCGGACGGCGCTGGCGCTCGGCGCCCGGGTGGCTACTTGGCGTAGTCGACGGCGCGGCTCTCGCGGATCACCGTCACCTTGATCTGGCCGGCGTACTCCAGCTCCTGCTCCAGATCTCGCGCGATCTGGTGGGAGAGCACGGTGGCCGTATCGTCGTCAACCACCTCGGGCCGCACGATCACCCGCACCTCGCGGCCGGCCTGCATCGCGTAAACCTTCTCGACGCCGGCGTGACGGGTGGCGATGTCCTCGAGATCGTGGAGGCGCTTGACGTAGGCCTCGAGCGACTCGCCACGCGCGCCGGGGCGCGCTCCCGAGAGGGAGTCGGAGATCTGCACGACCACCGCCTCGATCGTGCGCATGTGGACCTCGTTGTGGTGGGCCTCCATCGCGTGGGCGACGGCGTCCGACTCGCCGAAGCGGCGCGCGAGCTTGCCGCCCACGAGCGCGTGTGGGCCCTCGACCTCGTGGGTCACCGCCTTGCCCACGTCGTGCAGGAGCGCTGCCCGCCGCGCGGTCTTCGATCCCGCTCCAAGCTCGTCGGCGATCATCGCCGCGAGCCTGGCGCACTCGACCGAGTGCGCCAGCACGTTCTGCCCGTAGCTCGTACGGAAGTGAAGGCGGCCGAGCAGCTTGATCAGCTCCTCGTGCAGGCCCCCGACCCCGGCGTCCAGGGCCGCCTGCTCGCCGATCTCGGGGATGCGGCGCTCCATGTCGGCATGGGCCTGCCCGTAGGCGTCCTCGATGCTCGCGGGATGGATGCGCCCGTCCTGCAGCAGCTTCTCGAGTGTCAGCCGCGCGACCTCCCGCCGGACCCCGTCGAAGCCCGACAGGACCACCGCCGAGGGCGTGTCGTCGATGATGAAGTCGATGCCGGTGAGGGTCTCGAGGGCGCGGATGTTGCGTCCCTCGCGGCCGATGATGCGGCCCTTCAGCTCGTCCGAGCGGAGCTGCACGACCGACACGGTGGTCTCGGCGGCGTGACCTCCGGCCAGGCGCTGCATGGCGCTCGCGAGAATGCTTCGCGCCCGGCGGTCGGCATCGCGCCGCGCCTCCTCCTCCACCTGACGGATCAGCCGGGCGCTGTCGTGCTTGAGCCCGTCCTCGAGCTCGCGCATCATGATCTGGCGCGCCTGGCCGGCGCTCAGCCCCGCGACCCGCTCGAGCTCGCGCCGCTGCTCGTCCTTGGCGGTATCGAGCCGCCTGGCGCTGTTGTCGAGGTTGCGGGCTCGGTCGTCGGCCGAGCGAGTGGTGCGCTCGAGCTCGGCGGCCCGGGCCTCGAGCGCCTTGTCGCGGGCCAGGAGGCGCTCCTCCATGCGGGCCAGCTCGGCGCGCCGTTCGCGCAGCTCGGCCTCGATCTCGGCGCGGTCGGCGGGCGGCGACCCGTTGCTCGCAGCGGCCGGGGCGCTCACGGCCGGGGCGCTCACGGCGGGAGCCCTCGGTGCGGTAGCCGGCGGTGACGAAGCTGCCGGCCCTGGGGGCGGGGGCGACTCGGTGTCAGGAGCCGCCGGCTCCGGCGCCGGGGCGGCAGCGCCCGGGCCACCGCCACTGGGTGACGCGGAAGGGCTCGTCGGTGACGAGGCGGCGTGCGCCGCCGCGTCGCGCGCCCGGGAACCCTCTGCGGCGGAGGCACTCGAAGGCGGGGACGCTGGGGACGACGGGCGTCGCGCGAAGATGGCCGCCGCCCCTATGAGGCCCGCCGCGGCGATCAGTGCCGCAAGAACGATCTCCATGTTCGTGTCTCCCCACTCCAGCGCCCGGCGCTGGATCGCAAGCCAACGAGCGGTGCAAGGCACCGCGAGACACCGGGACGTGTTCTAGGCGGGGTGGCGCGCGCGCATAACGCGCGGTCGGCAGGGTGAGGACGCCCTCGTGCTCTCCTCTCGGGTCGGTCCTCGGTTGGGTTGGTGGGTAACGGTCTTGATCAGGGCTTCGCGCCTCAGCGGCGCGCTGCTCCTTCGGTCGACGGATTTGCCTTGTGCCAGTTCACGTTCAGTCAGGTCTCGCGGCGGCCACGCGGGCCGCTCTCGAGTGCCCAAAGATAGCCGTGTGCGAACCGCCGCGCAACCTCTTCCGGGCGCCGTAATGACTTTCGTCAGGCGGCCCGGCCGGCCTCAGGCTGCCTGCTCCTCTGGGGTTTCGGGGACCGGCGCCACCGGCATCGAAGCCTCGCCCTCCACGGGCCTCACCGGCTCCATCGGCTCGCCCTCCACCGCCGCGACCACCTCTACGGGCGGCGCCTGGGGCCCCGCCTCCATGCCCACCGCGACGTAGACCTTCTCCTCGATCGACCGCGCGACCACGGGGTTCTCCCGCAGGTACGCCTTGGCGTTGCCGCGGCCCTGGCCCAGCCGCTCGTCCTCGTACGAGAAGAACGAGCCGGACTTCTGGACGATGTTGTGCTCGATCCCCAGGTCGAGGATGCAGCCCTCGGAGGAGATCCCCTGGCCGTACTCGATGTCGAACTCGGCCTGGCGGAAGGGAGCGGCGACCTTGTTCTTGACGACCTTGACCCGCACGCGGTTGCCCACGGCCTCGGTGCCGTCCTTGAGCGTCTCGATCCGACGGATGTCGAGCCGCTGGGACGAATAGAACTTGAGCGCCCGGCCTCCGGGCTGGGTCTCGGGAGAACCAAACATGACCCCCACCTTCTCCCGAATCTGGTTCGTGAAGATGCAGAGCGTGTTGGCCCGGTTCAGGTTGCCGGCCAGCTTGCGCATCGCCTGGCTCATCATCCGGGCCTGCAGGCCGACCGTCTGATCGCCCATCTGCCCCTCGAGCTCGGCGCGCGGCGTGAGGGCGGCGACCGAGTCGATGGCCACGACGTCGATGGCCCCGGAGCGGATGAGCAGGTCGGCGATCTCGAGCGCCTGCTCGCCGTGGTCGGGCTGGGAGACGAGCAGCTCGTCGACGTCGACCCCGATGCGCTTGGCGTAGAGGGGGTCCATGGCGTGCTCGGCGTCGATGAAGGCACAGATGCCTCCCTGCTTCTGGGCCTGGGCGAGCACGTGGTAGAGCAGCGTCGTCTTGCCCGACGACTCGGGACCGAAGACCTCGACGATGCGGCCGCGCGGTATGCCGCCCACGCCGAGCGCCAGGTCGAGCGAGAGGGCGCCCGTTGGTATGGCCGCCACCTTGACGGCGGCCTCCTCGTCCCCCATGCGCATGATCGAGCCCTTGCCGAACTGCCGCTCGATCTGGGTGAGCGCGCCGTTCAGCGCCGAATCGCGGGCCTTGGCGGCCTTCTCCTGCTCCTTGTCCATGTCTCCGTGCTCCTCGTCGTCTTAGAGCCCGACAAGCTAGAGGCGGGTTCGGACGCCTTGATCACGCGAATGTGACGAAGTCGCGCGGGGCGTGTGACAAGTCCAGTCGCCCCCTCGGCCGGTGCTCACACCGGCAGTTCCTCCCCGCGCAGCAGCCGCCGCAGCATGTGCATCGCCACCGTGGTCGAGCGGTCGCGGATCTCCCCGCGGTCCCCCGGAAGGGTGGTGTCGCGGGCGAGCACCGAGCCGTCCGCCAGGCGAGCCGACCAGCACACGTAGCCCACCGGCTTGGCCTGGGTGCCGCCGTCCGGCCCGGCCACGCCGGTGATCGCAAGCGCGGTGTCGGCGCCGAAGCGCGCGAGCGCCCCGTGGGCCATCGCGTCCGCCACCTCCGGTGAGACCGCGCCGTGACGGGCGATCAACGCCGGATCCACGTCGAGCAGCCCCGCCTTGGCCTCGTCGGCGTAGCTCACCACCCCACCCGCGAAGTACGCGGAGGCGCCCGGCCGCTCGGTCAGCCGCGCGGCCATCAGCCCGCCCGTGCAGGACTCGGCCACCGCCATGCGGCGCCCTGCCAGCAGCGCGGCCACCTGGTCGTCCACCAGCGAGCCGTCCGTCGAGAACAGCGTGCCTGCGTGACGCGAGGCGATCGCGTCGCGCAGGCCCTCCCATGCGGAGGCGCCCTCCTCGTCGTAGCGCACCACCACCTCGACCTCCCCCCGGCGCAGGCAGGTGGTGATCTCGAGCCGCTCGAAGCCGGGAAGCTCCGGCTCGGCCACCCGCAGGGTCTCGGCGATCTCCGACTCGGGGATCCCGAACAGCCGCAGCATCCGCTGCTCGTAGTGCTCGGCGCCCCGGGAGGCCGCCCCGAACGCGTTGGTGCCCACCGCGACCGGCCACATCGCGTGCAGCTCGCGCGGCGGCCCGGGCAGTACCACGACCGTCGGCCCCTCGACGCCATCGGCCGGCGGCACGACCACTCCCGGCGCGGTGCCCACCGGATCGATCACCGTCGCGCCCTCGGGAATCGTGGCCTGCTTGCGGTTGGCCACGCGGATCGTCTCCGGGTCGACGTTCGGCCAGCGCTTCATCAGCGGTGCGAGGATCTCCGCGATACGGGCCTCGAGCCGCTCGTCCAGCACCATCGGCCGGCCGCAGAAGCGCGCCACCACCTCGGTGGTGAGGTCGTCGGCGGTCGGCCCCAGGCCGCCGCTCGTGATCACGATGTCCATGCCCCGGGCGGCCATGAAGCGCAGTTGGGCCTCCATGTCCTCCGGCCGGTCCCCGCAGATCGTGATGTGGGCGAGCTCGATGCCCTGCTCCAGCAGGCGGTCGGCAAGCCACGGGCCGTTGCGGTCGCGCACCCTGCCCGTGAGCACCTCGGTGCCGGTCACGACGATGCCGGCCCGGGCGCTCACCGCCCGATCATGCCGCACCGGCCAGCGCGCCTCGGCCGAACGGCCTCAGACGCACGGCCGCTCGGCCTCCGGCAGCGGCTGCCGCCCACGCGGGGTGAACGCAAACCCGACGGAGTCCGCGCCGCCCCCCAGCGGGACCCGCTCGCCGTTCACGCGCACGACGGCCGACGTGCGTCCGAGGTTCATCCGCAGGCGCCGCTCCCGGAAGGTCCGGGGCTCGGACAGCGTGCCCTGGAAGAGCACCCGGCCCGCGCCGTCGTCGACGCAGAGATAAGTCTCCTCGCTTGGCTCGATGCGCAGGCGCACGTCGGTGGGTACGGGCTGTGGCCGCGGCCGGTCGGGCGCGCCCGTCCGGCGCCGCCGTGCGTCGGCCCGCCCGCGCGGCTCGTCCGGCTCCGTGACGCCGGCCCCCGCGGGGTCGCCCTCGTCCTCGCCACCGGTGAGCCCGAGCACGAGCAGGAAGGCGAGCAGCACGCCCACGAGCCCGATGGCCACGGCCCCCCGCGAGGGCGGCCCCGTGCTCCGCCGCTCCCTTCCGCGCGGCGGCTGGCGGGCGAAGTGCTGCATCTCGCTCTCGCTGCGGGGCTCGTGCTGGGCGCGGTACTCCTCCACGAGCAGCTGTGAGTCGAGCCCGAGGAACTCCGAGTAGCTGCGGATGAACGTCCTGACGAACGTGCTGCCGGGGAGCAGCTCGAAATCCTCGTTCTCGAGCGCGCGCAGGTACTTCCCGCGGATCTTGGTCGCGTCCTCGACCTCCTTGATGTCGATCCCCTGACGCATCCGCGCGTCTCGGAGGGTGCTTCCGATGGGCGGCACGCGGCCTATTCTGGCGAACGGAGGCCGAACGGGCGGCCGGGCATCGGCAGCCCTCGCGCCGAGGCTGAAGCGCGCGCTCCCGCGGGATGGGCTCAGTCCTGCCGGTCTACGCCGGCCACGGCCGGCTCGTCGAGCGCGGCCAGGACCCGCGCCAGATCTCCCTCGGAGATCAGCACCTGGCGCGCCTTCGAGCCCTCGTACCCGGAGATCACCCCGCGGCGCTCCATCATGTCGATCAAGCGCCCCGCACGCGTGTAGCCGACGCGCAGCCGGCGCTGGAGCATCGAGGTCGAGGCCGTGCCCATCTGCACCACGGTGGCGATCGCGTCGGAGAGCAGGTCGTCGGCGTCGGGGTCGTACTCGTCGGGCTCGCCGTCGTCCTCTCGCTCCACCGCCTCGAGCAGCTCGTCCTGGAGGTCCGGCTCGCCCTGCCGGCGCCAATGATCGGTCAGGCGCTCGATCTCGTCCTCGCCGATGAACGCGCCCTGGATGCGTGCCGTGCGCGACTCGGACGCTGGCCGAAACAGCATGTCGCCCGCCCCCAGCAGGGATTCCGCGCCGTTCTGGTCGAGGATCACGCGCGAGTCGGTCTGAGAGGACACCGCGAAGGCGATCCGCGCCGGCACGTTGGCCTTGATCATGCCGGTGATGATGTCGGCGCTCGGGCGCTGGGTGGCGAGCAGCAGGTGGATGCCCACCGCGCGCGACTTCTGCGCCAGGCGGATGATCGCGTCCTCGACCTCGCCCGGGGCCACCATCATCAGGTCGGCCAGCTCGTCGATCACGCACAGGATGTAGGGAAGCGGCGCCTGATCGCGCTCGGCGCGGAAGCGGTTCAGCTCGACCAGGCTGCGGGTGCGCGCCATGCTCATCACGCTGTAGCGCTGCTCCATCTCCCGGATCAGGTTGGAGAGCACGTTGGCGGCGATCCGCGGGCTGGTCACGACCGGGGTGAGCAGGTGTGGGATCGACTCGTAGTGGTTGAGCTCGACCTGCTTGGGGTCCACCAGCACGAGCTTCACCTCCTGGGGGGTGGCGCGCAGGAGGATCGACGCGAGCATGGCGTTCACGCAGCCGGACTTGCCGGAGCCCGTGGTGCCGGCCACCAGCACGTGCGGCTGGCGGGCGAGGTCGGTCCCGATCGCCTTGCCGGCGATGTCCTTGCCGAGCCACACCGTGAGCGGCGACCACCCAGCCGGCGCCTCCTGGTACACGTCGCCGAGGCGCACCATGCGCTGGGCGTCGTCGGTGTTCGGCACCTCCACGCCCACCTTCTGCTCACCGGGGATCGGGGCAAGGATCCGCACGTCGGTCGCGGCCAGCGAGTAGGCGAGATCGTCGCGCAGCTGCGCGACCTTCGACATCTTGATCCCGGGCGCGAGCCGCAGCTCGTAGCGGGTGACGCGCGGGCCGGTGACCGTTCCCACCACCTGCGCGGCCACGCCGAAGTGGCCGAGCGCGTCCACGAGCTTCGCGCCCATGGCCTGCAGCGCGCGGTGATCGACCTTCGCGGCGCCGCTCGTGCGCTTGAGCAGGCCCGCCCGCGGTAGCGCGTACTCGAAGTCGTCGGCCTCGGTCACGCTCGCCCGGAGCCGCCCCTGGGGCGTGAGGTCGGAGGCCTCGATCCGGCGGGTGAACGGGACGGTCTCGGCCTCCTCGGGCGCGTCGTCATCGGTCAGGTCGTCCTCCGCCGACCCGCCCTCCTCCTCTTCCCCGAAGTCCGCCTCCACGTCCTCGGACGCCCCGAAGTCCTGCGCGGGAGCCTCGACGTGAGTGGCGCGCACGACCGGCTCGACCTCGGGGGGTCCGTAGCGGCCGTCTGGTGGCTCGTCGAAGTCGAGCTCATCAGCCCCGGGACGCGGTGTGCCCTGGGTCGGGCCGTCCTCGCCCGCCCTGCCGGCCTCCGAGGCGCGCCCCGTGAGCACCGCGGCGAACTCCGTTGTCGACTCGCGGACCCGCCGGGTGGTCGAGGCCACCCCCGCGCGCGTGGAACGCAGCACGCTCGCCACCGAGGCGCCCGTGAGGAGCAGCACCCCCGAGACCAGGAGGAACAGGAAGAGGATGTGGGCGCCGATCTCCTGCACGAGCGTCCGGACGACCCAGAACAGCGCCTCGCCGACCAGGCCCCCGTGCTCTCGGAAGAAGTCGGGGTGGCCGAACGCGCCGTCGCGCGCGGGCTCGTCGGGGCCGAGGCCGAAGGAGCCCGCGGCGAGCCCCAGCATCAGCGCGGTGAGCAGGCTGGCCGCACCGGTGCCCCAGGGGCGCACGGAGGGCACCATCGGGCCGAGCACCATGAGCGCTCCCGCGCCGAAGATCGCCACCGGCAGCAGGTAGGCCACGCCGCCGAACAGGAACACCAGGCCGTAGGCGAGCCCCTCTCCGACCCGGCCACCGTCCCAGCCGAGGTAGAAGACGAAGGCCAGGAACGCCGCCAGGGCGACGAGCCCCAGCCCGATGATGTCGAGATGACGCTGCTCAAGGTGCGGCAAACGCGGTAGGGCCAGCGACGAGCGCCTGGCTCGGCGGCGGGGCGGCGGCTTGCGGGGGGCACGGCGGGAGGCCATCGTCTGCGGGCGGTACTTCGACGCCGGGCCGCTCCGCCCCTGCCGGGCACGGCCAACGGTGAACCTGCGCCCTAAGCGCTCCCTAAGCGCTTCGTGGCTCCCCTCCGGTCCGCCGTACCATTCAGCACATGGACCGCAACGCCCGCGTGCTGGTTGTGGAGGACGACCCGGAGATCGCCGGCGCGCTGCGGCGTTCGCTCGGTCGCGAGAGCTACGACGTCCGCCTGGCGGCCGACGGGGTGGCCGCTCTCGAGGAATCGAGCGTCTTCCACCCGGACGCGGTGGTGCTGGACCTCGGCCTCCCGCGCCTCGACGGCGTCGAGGTGTGCCGGCGGCTGCGCGAGGACGGGGACGTGCCGATCCTCATGCTCACCGCCCGCGACGCCGTCGAGGACCGGATCGAGGGCCTGGACTCCGGCGCGGACGACTACCTCGTCAAGCCCTTCGACCGGCAGGAGTTGCTGGCCCGCCTGCGGGCTTTGCTCCGCCGTCGCCCCCCGCGGGGGAGTGCCTCGCTCACGGTCGCCGATCTGCGGCTCAACCCCGACTCCCGTGAGGTGGCGCGTGGCGAGCGCGCACTCGACCTGACCAGCCGCGAGTTCGAGCTCCTCGAGTACCTGATGCGCAACGAGCGGCTCGTGGTGTCGCGCGAGACCCTGCTGGAGCAGGTGTGGGGCTACCAACTGTACGTGGAGACCAACACGATCGACGTGTTCGTCTCCAACCTGCGCCGCAAGCTCGAGGCCGGCGGAGAGGCGCGCGTGCTGCACACCGTGCGCGGGGCGGGATACGTGCTGCGGGCCCCATGAAGCGGATCGGCAGCCTGTCGATCCGGTGGCGGCTGGCGCTGACCTCGGCCGGCCTCACGTTCGCCATCCTGCTGCTGTTCGCGCTGGTGGTGGCCGCGTTCACGGGACGGCGGCTGGCCTCGGACTTCGACAACGATCTCAGGGCCACCGCGGCAGACCTGCAGCAGAAGATCCCGGTCCGGTCGAACGTGTTCGGGCCGGTGCTCACCGAGTCCGACGTCGGGAGGGCCGTGGTCGACGTCGTGAACCGCAAGGACGCCGCCGTGCGGCTGATCGATTCCGAGGGCCGCGTGCTGACTCCCGAGGCCGGACCCGACCTCGGCGCGCCGACCGAGACCCCGGTCGATGTGGGCGAGTACCGGGTGGTGTCGCGTCCGCTGTTCGGGCGCGAGTCGCTGCGGCCGGTGGCCTACGTCCAGTACGGCAAGCGCCAGGACAGCCTGCAGGCCACGACCGCCCGGCTCAAGCTCTTCCTGGTGCTCGGCGTGATCGGTGGCACCGGCCTCGCCCTGCTCGCCGGCCTGGCGGTGGCGCGGCGTGCCATGAAGCCGATCGCCGACCTCACGGGCGCGGCGCGCGAGATCGCGCGTACCCGGAATCCCGCCGAGCGCCTGCCCCGTCCGGCCGTGGAGGACGAGGTGGCGGCGCTCGCCCAGACCCTCGACGAGATGCTCGAGGGGCTCGACATGGCGCGCCGTAACACCGAGTCCACCCTCGCGCGCGAGCGCGAGTTCGTGGCCGACGCGTCGCACGAGCTGCGCACGCCGCTCACGAGCATCTTCGCCAACCTCGAGCTGCTCGAGGCCGGGCTCGAGGGCGAGGACCGCGAGACGGCCGCCTCGGCGCTGCGCTCGTCGCGGCGCATGCGGCGGCTGGTGGCCGACCTGCTGCTGCTCGCCCGCGCCGACGCCGGCCGCCCGGCCGCCCAGGGCCCCGTCGACCTGGGCGCGGTCGTGCGCGCGGCCGCGTCCGAGGCGGTCGCGGCTGCCGACGGGCACGAGCTCTCGGTGGAGGCGCCCACCGGAATGTGGGTCGAGGGTTGGGAGGACGACCTGCACCGGGTGGCGCTCAACCTGGTCGAGAACGCACTCCAGCACACGCCGGAGGGCACCACCGTCCGGGCCGCGGTCAGGCGCGAGGGTGCCGAGGCCGTGCTCGAGGTGTGCGACGACGGCCCCGGCCTACCCCCCGAGCTGCGGGAGCGGGCCTTCGAGCGCTTCGTGCGCGGCGGAGCGGCCGGGGCGAACGGCGGGCCGGCGGGCACCGGCCTTGGCCTGTCGATCGTGCGTGCCGTGGCCGAGCGCCATGGGGGCCGTGTGGACGTCGGTGACGCGAACCCGGGCGCCCGCTTCAGCGTGCGCCTGCCGGCGGCGGGTACTTCGCGCGAGAGGCCCGAGCCTTCGGCCGTGGCCCCGGCCGTGGCGCCCTCCTAGGCCGTCACTAGACCTCCACCACCACCGGGAGCACGAGCGGCCGGCGCTTCAGGCGGTCGTACACGAAGCGCGCGATGTCGTCGTGCAGGTGGTCCTGGAGCATCGCTATCTCGCGGATGTGCTCGGCCGCCGAGCGGTCGAGGGAGTCCTCCACCGCCTCCCGGATGTCCCCGATCAGGCCGTCGGCCTCGTCGAGGAACGGCACGCCCCGGAAGATCAGCTCCGGCGGCACCACCGAGCGGCCGTCCTGCTCGGAGACCGTGGCCACGACGATGAAGATGCCGTCGGCCGACAGCATCCGCCGGTCGCGCAGGGCGACGTCCTCGATGTCTCCCACGTCCACGCCGTCGACGAAGATCATCCCGGCCTGCTCCTTCTTGGCGAAGCGGGCGGTGCGGGCGTCGATCTCCAGCGGCAGGCCGTTCTCGCCGCGGAACACGTCGCCCGGGTGGATGCCCACCGCCTCGGCGAGCTGGCCATGCAGACGAAGCCGCTTGTGGTCGCCGTGGAACGGGAAGACGTAGCGCGGGTTGGTGAGGTTCAGCATCAGCTTGATCTCCTCGGCGTAGCCGTGGCCCGAGGCGTGGATGGGCGCATCGCGGGCGGTGATCACGTCTGCATCGAGCTGATAGATGCGGTCGATCGTCTCGTTCACGGCACGCTCGTTGCCCGGGATCGGCGTGGCCGAGAAGATCACGGTGTCGCCTCGGCGCAGCTTCACCTGCGGGTGGTCGCCATGGGCCATCCGGCGCAGCGCCGAGAGCGGCTCGCCCTGGCTGCCGGTCGAGATGACCACGAGCTTGTGGTCGGGAAAGTCCTCGACCTCCTTCACCCCCACCAGGAGCCCGTCCGGGACCTCGATGTGGCCGAGCTGCCGGCCGATGTTCACGTTCTTGCGCATCGACCGGCCCACGAGCGAGACCTTCCGCCCCAGCGCGGCCGCGGCGTCCATGACCTGCTGCACGCGGTGGATGTTCGAGGCGAAGGACGTGACGATGATGCGCCCCGGCAGCGCGCGAACACCTGCTCGAGATGGGGGCCGACGCTCGACTCCGACACCGCGATACCTGGTCGGTCGACGTTCGTCGAGTCCCCGCACAGGACGAGCACGCCCTCGCGTCCAAGCTCGGCGAGACGGGCGACGTCGGCGGGCACCCCGTCCACCGGGGTCTGATCGAACTTGTAGTCCCCGGTGATCAGCGTGGTGCCGAGCTCGCAGGTGAGGGCTACGGCGGTGGCATCGGGGATCGAGTGCGCCATCTTGATGGTCTCGATGTCGAACGGCCCGGCGTCGAACTCCTCGCCCGGCGCGACGGCCTGCAGGCGCACGTCCTTGAGCCGGTGCTCGTCGAGCTTCGAGCGCACCATCTCGATGGTGAGCGGGCCGCCGTAGACCGCCGGTATGGCCTTCTGCCCGAGCTCCCGGAGCAGATAGGGCAGCGAGCCGACGTGGTCCTCGTGCCCGTGGGTCAGGACCACCGCCTCGATGTCGTTCGCGCGCTCGCGCAGGTAGGCGAAGTCCGGCAGCACCAGGTCGATCCCGAGCTGGTCCGGGGCGGGAACATGAGCCCCGAGTCGACGACGACGATGCGCCCGTCGTACTCGACCACGGTCATGTTCTTGCCGATCTCGCCCAGGCCGCCCAGTGGCAGCACGCGCAGCGTTCCGCTCATCGGGCGACCAGGCGGCCCCCGGCCGCCTCGTGCTGCTGGGTCGGAGCTTCAAACCGCGGACAGCAGGCCCTGGCGCTCGAGCGCCGCACGAACGATCGCCGCCTCGTCCTCGGAGGCATCAACGAGCGGCAACCGGAAGCCGCCGACGTCGTGGCCCAGCATGCCGAGCGCGGTCTTGATCGGGATCGGGTTGATCGTCGCACCCAGGGCGTTGAACAGCGGGAGGAGCGATTCCTGCAGCTCCGGCCGGTTCTCGGGCTCGTCGATCATCCGTCGCATCTCGGGGCCCACGATATGCGAGGCCACGCAGATCCCTCCCGGGCCCCCATGTCGAGCACCGAGGCCAGCATGTCGTCGTTGCCGGCCAGCAGATCGAGGCCCTCGACCGGAGCAAGGTTCTCGTAGCCGGCCTGCTTGACCGCCGTCACGTTCGGGATCTCCGCGAGCTCGCGCAGCAGGTCGTTCGGCATGTCGATCACCACGCGCGACGGGATGTTGTAGAGCACCACCGGCAGGTCGCTCGCGCCCGCCACGGCACGGAAGTGCTCGATCAGCCCGCGGCGATTCGGCTTGTTGTAGTAGGGGGCCACCACCAGCACCGCGTCGACCCCGATGGCGGCGGCCCGTGCGGTGAGCTCGACCGAGTGTGCCGTGTCGTTCGAGCCGGTGTTGGCTATCACCGGCGCCCCGCGCGCCTCGGCCACCGCCAGCTCGAACAGCGAGCACTTCTCGTCGTCGGACAGGGTGGAGCCCTCCCCGGTCGATCCTGCCACCACCAGCCCGTCGGAGCCGTGCTCGAGCAGGTACCTGACCATCGCGGCGGCCGCCTCCTCGTCGAGACGGCCGTCGGGACGGAACGGCGTGACCATCGCCGTGAAGATGCCTCCGAGCGTCACGCAGGCGAGTCCTGCAGCCGCAAGACGGCTAGCCGATCGGCTTGAATGGGTCCGGCGTCTTGTTCACCCCCGGCTTGAGCGCGGGGTCCTCCGTCGGCTCCGTGGTCTGGACCGGCGCCGGCGGCTCGGCGGTGGCGGTGTCGCCGACCGGCGGGGCGCCGGCGGGGTCGCCGCCGGTGAGCGGCGCGGTCGGATCGGTGGCCAGGGGGGCCGGACCGCCGGCCGCCGGCGGGGACACCGGCCGTCCGTGCGCGTCGAAGGTCGTGGCGGGCGCCGCACCGGCGCCGGACTGTGCCTTCTGAGCCTGGCTCTCGTTGAACTGGGCCTGCTTCTCCTCCACCTTCTGCTGCGCCTGCTCGGCCATCTTCTTGGCCTTGTCCATGAAGCCCATGATCCTCCTCCTGCGGTCGCCGAACTCGCGAGCTTACCGACCGAGGCCGAGAGAGCCGACGGCGCCGCTCGGCATACTTTTCGCAGTGACCGACCGGGACTACAGCCACCGCAGCGTCGTGCAGAAGCTCGGCGTCAAGCCCGACGAGCGGGTCGAGGTTGCGGGCGACGTCGGAGCGGAGCTGCGCCGCGACCTCAAGGAGGCGCTCGGGCGTGGGCTCGTACGGTCGGGCGACCTCGACGGCGCGATCGTGCTGGTGGAGTCCCTCGAGGAGGCCGAGGAGGCATTCGAGCGCTACCGCCCGCGCCTGCGGGACACGGGCTACGTGTGGCTGCTCACCCGCAAGCGCGGCCAGCAGGGCTACGTGAACCAGATGCTCCTCGTGCCCCCGGGCAAGGGCCGCGGACTGATCGACAACAAGACCTGCTCGGTGGATGAGCTGCGCTCGGCGATCCGGTTCGTGGTGCCCCGGGCGCTGCGCGGCGGGAACGGCCAGCCCGCCTGAACTGGGCGGAACTTTCGCAAACGCAGGGATTCTGCCGCCGCTGGTGTGACCCCACGCACAGACCTCGCGCCGTGGCGTCCCTAGCCTCGGAAGGGTGCTCTTCACCCTGAAAGACGGCAGCGTGGTGCGCATCCGCCCCATCGAGCCCACCGACAAGGACATCCTCGCCGTCGCCCACGGCCGACTGTCCGAGGAGACCGTGTACCTACGCTTCCTGTCCGCCAAGCCGCGGCTCTCGGGCTCCGAGCTGCGCTACCTCACCGAGGTGGACGGCGAGAACCACTTCGCGCTGATCGCGGTGATGGCCGACCGCCCCGATGACGTGGTGGCCGTGGCTCGCTTCGTCCGCTCGAGCGACGATCCAGGGACCGCCGAGGCCGCGGTGGTCGTCGGCGACCCCTTTCAGCACCAGGGGCTCGGGCGCCAGCTCGGCCTCATGCTGGCCGACGCCGCCCGCGCGCGCGGGATACGCCGCTTCACGGCCACCACGCTCGGCACGAACCTCGCGGCGCACCGCCTCATGACCGCGATCTCGCGCCGCCTGAGCAGCGATTACCCAGCCGGGGCCACGCGCACCCTCGTGGCCGAGCTGGCCGCCTGAGCACCGGGCCGGGCTAGAAGAGCAGGTTCTCGAGCCCGACCGTGGGCGAACGCTCGAGCGTGCCCACTCGCCTCACGGCCAGCAGCACCCCCGGCATGAACGACTCGCGCGAGATCGAGTCGTGGCGGATCGCCAGCGTCTGCCCGAGGCCGCCGAAGATCACCTCCTGATGGGCTACGAGGCCGGGCAGGCGCACCGAATGGATCGGCTCGTGCACGTGCCCGCCGGCCGCGGCGATCAGCTCGGCGGTGCGGACCGCCGTGCCCGACGGGCGATCGAGCTTCCTGTCGTGGTGCAGCTCGACGATCTCGCACTCGGGCATGTGGGGAGCGGCCAGCTTCGCGGCCTCCATCATCAGCACGGCGCCGATCGCGAAGTTGGGAGCGATGAAGAGGTTGGCGTCGCCCACCGCCTCGAGCTCGGAGAAGTCGGCCCCGGTCGTGCCCATCACGCAGTGCACCCCGGCCTCGAGGCACATGCGGGCGTTGCGGAGGGCGGTGTCCGGCCGGCTGAAGTCGACGACCACGTCGGCGTCGCCGATCACCTCCTGCAGGCCGGTGTCGAGCAGCGGGTCCGCACGGCCCACCAGCGCCATGTCCTCGGCGCCCTCGACGGCGAGGCAGACGGCCTCGCCCATGCGGCCGGCGGCGCCGGAGACGGCGACGTTGATCACGCGGCGGCGAGCGCGGGGCTGACGGGCTCGAGCGAGGCGCGGAAGGCGTCCTCGTCGGCGCCGACTCCGGCGGCCGACATCCCCTCGGGGGCGAACAGCTCGCGCGCCAGAGCGGTCACGTCCTCGACGGTCACCGCATCGATCGCCGCCACCAGCTCGTCGAGGGTGAGCAGCGGCACGCCGGTGAGCAGGGAGCCGCCCAGCCGGTTCATGCGCGCCGACGTCGACTCCATGCCGAGGACGGTGCGGCCCTTCAGGTTCTCCTTGGCGCGCTCGACCTCCTCCTCGCTCACCGGCTCGTCCTGCAGGCGGTTGAGCTCGCTGCCGATCACCTCCATGGCTTCGCGCACGTTGTCGGGGCGAGTGCCCACGTACAGCCCCACGTGCCCGCAGTCGACGAACTGGCTCGAGTAGGAGTAGACGGCGTAGGCCAGCCCGCGCTTCTCGCGCACCTCCTGGAAGAGCCGCGAGGACGTGGCGCCGCCCAGCAGGGTGTCGAGCACACGCAGCGTGAAGCGGCGGTCGTCCGACCGCCTTAGGCCCGGACCCCCCAGGCACAGGTGGTACTGCTCGGTCGGCTTGGCGTGGAAGCAGAGGCGCGCGGGCGCCGGCGCGGGCCCGTCCCCGTCGAGCGGAATGGAGGCCCCGGTCACGTCCGGCGTGGCGGCGGCGACGAGCTCCACCACCCGCTCGTGATCGACGCTGCCGGCGGCGGCCACCACGATGTTGCCCGGCACGTAACGGGCGTTGTGGTAGGCGGCGATGTCCGGTACCGGCACCGAGCCGATCACCTCGGCCCGGCCGATGATCGGCCGGCCGAGCGGATGGTCGGCGAACAGCGCGCGCGCCAGCACGTCGTGCACCTTGTCCGAGGGCTCGTCCTCGTACATTGCGATCTCCTCGATCACCACCTGGCGCTCGGAGTCGATGTCCGGATAGGCCGGCCGCAGCACCATGTCGGCCATCACGTCGAAGGCGCGCTCGAGGTGCTGGTCGAGGAAGCGGGAGTAGACCGAGGTCGTCTCCTTGCCGGTGCCGGCGTTGATCTCGGCCCCCATGCCGTCGAAGATCTGGTCGATCTCCGTCGAGCTGAAGCGGTCGGTGCCCTTGAACAGCAGATGCTCGAGGAAGTGCGACAGGCCTGCCTGCCCCGCGTCCTCGTGACGCGAGCCGGTGCCCACGAAGAACCCGAGGGCCACCGACCGCACCGACGGCAGGACCTCGGTGACCACGCGGACGCCCGAGTCGAGCTCGGTGATCCTGTGGCCGTCCGAGGCCAAGCCGCTCCGCTCAGTCGCCCCGCCGCGCGGGCCTAGCGGCGATCGCGGCGATGCTCGCCGCCCCCGCCGCGCGGCCCGCGGTCGCGGCCGCCGCCCCCGTTGCGGTCGCGCCCGCCCCGCGAGCCGCCACCGCCGTCGCCGGTGCCGACGCCCGACAGCTCGGCGGCGCTCTTGCCGGCCACCTGCGGGTCGTCGGCCAGGCGCAGGCCGATGCGGCCACGCTCCCGGTCGACCTCGACCACGCGCACCTCGATCTCGTCACCCTGGTTGATCACGTCCTCGACTGTGTCGGGACGCGTTCCGGGCGCGATGTTCGAGATGTGCAGCAGGCCGTCGGTGCCCTTCGCGAGCTCGACGAAGGCTCCGAACGTGGTCGTCTTTACGACCTTGCCGGTGAACTCGTCGCCGACCTCGACCTCCTTGGTCATCGAGCGGATGCGCTCGACCAGCGCGTCGCCCAGCTCGCCGTTCGAGGCGTAGACCCGAATGGTGCCGTCGTCGCTAACGTCGATCTGGGACTCGAACTCGTCGGACAGCGCGCGGATGGTCTCCCCGCCCTTGCCGATCACCATGCCGATCTTGCTCTCGTCGATCTGGATCGACGAGATGCGCGGCGCGTGTGGCGAGAGATCGGCGCGCGGCTCCGCGATCTCCTCGGCCATCTTCCCGAGGATGAACGTGCGCCCCTCCTTGGCCTGCGAGAGCGCGTCACGCAGGATGTCGAAGGTGACCCCGGTGATCTTGATGTCCATCTGCAGAGCGGTGATGCCCCGCTCGGTGCCGGCGACCTTGAAGTCCATGTCGCCCAGGTGGTCCTCCACCCCGGCGATGTCGGACAGCACGATGTAGTCGTCGCCCTCCTTGATCAGGCCCATGGCGATGCCCGCCACCGGACGGACGAGCGGCACGCCGGCGTCCATCAGCGACAGGCTCGAGCCGCATACCGAGGCCATCGAGGACGAGCCGTTCGACTCGAGGATGTCCGACACCACGCGGATGGTGTACGGAAAGTCCTCCTGGGACGGGATCATCGGCACGATCGCCCGCTCGGCGAGCGCGCCGTGGCCGATGTCGCGGCGCTTCGGGCCGCGCATGAAGCCCGCCTCCCCGACCGAGAACGGCGGGAAGTTGTAGTGGTGGAAGTAGCTCTTGGAGGTCTCGAGGCCGAGGGTGTCGAGCCGCATCTCCTCCCGCGTGGTCCCGAGTGCCGCGACCGAGATCGCCTGCGTCTGCCCACGCGTGAACAGCGCCGACCCGTGCGCGCGGGGCGACACCTTGGTCTCGATCGAGATCTCCCGGATCTCGTCGGCCGCGCGGCCGTCGGGCCGCTTCTTGTCGATGGCGATCCGCCGGCGCACGAGCTCCTTCTCGAACTTGTCGAACGCCAACTGCGTCGCGGAGCGGCGCTCCGAGAAGCCCTCGGACTCGGGGTCTCCGGCCAGCGCCTCCAGCGCTTCCGCCTCCACCTGCTTCGTGGCGTCCTGGCGCTCGAGCTTGTCGGGCACCTGCGTCGCGGCCTCGAGGGCGGCACCGAACTGGTCGCGCAGCTTCGAGTCGATGTCGGGGTCGACCTGCGGGGGCGTGACCTCGGCCTTCGCCTTGCCGGCCTTCTCCTGTAGCTCCAGCTGCATCGCGCACAGCTTCTGGATCTCGCCATGGGCGATGTCGAGCGCGTCGAGGATCTCGGCTTCCGACACCTCGTTGGCGCCGGCCTCGACCATCAGAATGGCCTCCGCGGTGCCGGCGACAACGAGGTCGAGCGAGCCCTCGAGCAGGGACTCCTCGTCGGGGTTCACGACGAAGTTGCCCTCCTCGTCCTGGCCGATGCGCACGGCGCCGACCGGCACGGGGAAGGGGATGTCGGACACCATCAGCGCGGCGCTCGCGCCGTTCATGGCCAGGATGTCGTAGGGGTGCACGTGGTCCACCGACAGGGGGATCGACACGAGCTGGGTCTCGCGCCGCCAGCCCTTGGGGAAGAGGGGCCGCAGGGGACGGTCGATCATGCGGGCGGTGAGGGTGCCCTTCTCGCCGGAGCGGCCCTCGCGCTTGAAGAAGCTGCCGGGGATCTTGCCCGCCGCGTACATGCGCTCCTCGACGTCCACCGTCAGTGGCAGGAAGTCGACGTCGCGCTCGTTGCCGGCGGTCGCGGTCGAGAGCACGATCGTGTCTCCCGCGCGGACCACCACCGAGCCGCTGGCCTGCTTGGCGAGCTTTCCGGTCTCAAGACTGATCTCGATCCCGCCGATCTCGACCGAAACGCGGCTCATTCCATCACTCATGCTGTTCCTCCTAGCGCCGCCTCCGGTTGAGGCGACATGTGGTTTCACACCCTTCGGAAAAGAGTTGCGGCGAGCGTAGCAGTGCCACCGGGCCCTCCGGCGTGGCGGCGCTCACCCCGCAAGCCGTGCGAGCAGCCCCTCGTCCGGCAGCCCCGGGTGCGCGCGCCCGTTCACGAACAGCGTCGGAGTCGTGACCACGGCCGCCCTCAGCGCCGCCCGGAAGTCACGCTGCACCCGCTCGGCCACCGCCTCCGACCGCCGGTCCGCCTCGAAGCGCTCGAGGTCCAGGCCGAGCACCCGCGCCCGCTCCCACAGGTGCGGGTCGTCGAGCCGCCCCTGATCGCCGAACAGGGAGTCGTGCATCTCCCAGAAGCGGCCCTGCAGCGCCGCCGCCTCGCCCGCGCAGGCCAGCACCCTCGCGCGCGGGTGCTTCGACACCACCGGGAAGTGACGAAAGACGCGCGTCACCAGCAGGCCCGCGAGCATCGCGTCGGCCTTGGCGCAGTACGGGCACTCGTAGTCGCCGTACTCGATCACCACCGTCGCCCCCCGGCCGCGCACGTGGTCCTCCTCCGTCACCGGCGGCAGCTCGGCACTGCCCAGCGAGCCCTCCACGAGGCTCGGACCGCGCTACGCGGCGGCCGGCTCCTCGAGCGCGTCGAAGATCAGGTTCGCTCCCGGAATCTCGAGCGGGCTGGGCGACACGTAGGACCACCTGACCACGCCGTCAGGCCCGATCATCACCAGCGCCCGGCCGGCGATCCCGCGCTCTTCGATGTACACGCCGAACTTCTTCGCCACCTCCCCCTTCGGGTGGAAGTCGGCCAGCAGCGGCATGGTGAGGTTGCCCTTGGCCGCGAACTCCTTGTGGGCGTAGGCCGAGTCCACCGAGATGCCGTAGAGCTTCGCGCCCCGGGCCTCGATGTCGGCGAGCACCTCCTGATAGACGTTCAGCTGGTCGGTGCAGACCGGACTGAAGTCGAGCGGGTAGAAGACGAGCACCGTCGTCTGCCCCTTCAGATCCGCGAGGGAGACGGTGTTGCCGTCCTGGTCTGGAAGCGTGAAGTCCGGGGCCGGCGTGCCCGGCGCGATCATCGCCGCAGGCCGAGCTCGGCGATCAGGCCCCGATAGCGGTCGAGGTCCTTGGCCTGGAGGTACTTGAGCAGGCGCCGGCGCTGGCCGACCAGCATGAGCAGCCCGCGACGCGAGTGATGGTCCTTCTTGTGCTCGCGCAGGTGCTCGGTGAGGTGATTGATGCGCGCGGTGAGCAGCGCCACCTGTACCTCGGGGGAGCCGGTGTCGGCATCGGACTTGCCGTGTCGGCCGACGATCTCCTTCTTGTCCTCGACGGTCATGGTCACGGGTCGGGAACCGTAGCAAAGGGCACTTGGTGGTGCCCGCCGAAAGTACCGTCGATGATCAGACGAGTCAGAAGTGGGGCTGACAAGGCCGCGGGCGCAGTCGATGCCTTGGCATCGGCGAGCACGGCGGTCGCAGTCAGGCGCGCTTCTGGCCGTCTGAGCGCGACGGTGATTGAGGCGGGGACCACTTAGGCGCCCTCAGGCCACCGCGATCTCCCGCGCCCGCCCGACGTCCGCCCACATCTGCTCCACGAGGGCCTCGATCGACTCGAAGCGGCGCTCGCCCCGCAGCCGTTCGAGGAAGGCCACCCGAATCGGCTTTCCGTAGAGGTCGCCCGAGAAATCGATCAGGTGGGCCTCCACCAGCAGCCCCCGGCCGCTCTCGAACATCGGCCTCACCCCCACGCTCACCGCGGCGGCGTGACGCGCGCCGTCCACGGTGACCCACGCGGCGTACACGCCGTGTCCGGGGCAGGCGTGCCGGTCGTCGGGCACCAGGTTGGCGGTGGGCATCCCGAGCTCGCGCCCCCGCCGGTCGCCCGGCTGCACCTCACCCTCCATCAGGAACGGCCGCCCGAGCAGCCGCGCGGCGCGCGCCGTCTCCCCCGCCGCTATCAGCGCCCTTATCCGGCTCGAGGAGACGGTCTCCCCGTCGATCTCCACCAGGGGCGCCACCCGCGTCTCGAACTCGGTGCGCGAGCGCAGGTAGCCGGCGTCTCCTCCCGCGCGCCGGCCGAAGCGGAAGTTCTCGCCGACCGAGACCTGGGTCGCTTCCATGCTTCCGATCAGCACCTCATCGACGAACGCCTCCGCGGACTTCGCTGCGAAGTCGCGATCGAAGGGGATGGCCACGAGCTCCTGCACGCCCAGCTCGGCGATCAGGTCTGCACGGATCGCGGGGGTATCGAGCAGCTTGGGCATCGCCTCGGGATGGAGAACCGCGAGGGGGTGCGGCTCGAAGGTGAGCACGGTGTCGCTTCCGCGGATCACCTCCTGGTGGCCAAGATGCATGCCGTCGAAGGTGCCCACCGCCACCTTCCGCGGGCGCGGCTCGGCGTCCGGCAGCCAGGTGAGCTTCACGCCTCGAACACCACCACGGGCTTGAGCTCTCCCTCGCGCGGCTCGGCGATGGCCACGAGGCGGCTCGAGCTCGTCAGGCGAATCCCCGCGGGCGCGTGCGGCCCCGCCGGGCCACTCCACGCGACCGGCACGCCGTGGGACGCCGAGCGGGCGTCCGGGCCGTCGAGCTCGTGCCCGGGGAGGAAGGCGAGCGCCTCCTCGAGCGGCACCACGCGCTCCTCGTCGGCGTCCTCCAGCCGGAACGGCCCGATCGCCGTGCGCTCGAGCTCCTCGCAGTAGGCGTCGCCGAACGCGGCCACGAGCTGGCGCACGTAGGTCCCGGCCGAGCACTCGACCTCGACGGCCACGCGGTCGCCCTCGCGCCACAGCTGCTCGAAGCGGTGGACGGTCACCTCGCGCGGCTCCCCCTCCACGGCGTCGCCGCGCCGGGCCCGCGCGTAGAGCCTCTCGCCGCCGACCTTCACCGCCGAGTACGCCGGCGGGCGCTGCAGGAACGTGCCGGTCGGCAGTTCGAGCGCCTCGGGCACGCGGCCCGTGCGGATGATCGCGCCGTCGCGGTCGCCGGTGTCGGAGGTCGCTCCCAGGCGGGCCACGGCGCGGTAGGTCTTCGGCAGCGCCATCAGATAGCGCTGTACCCGAGTGGCGCGGCCGAGGAGCACGAGCAGCAGCCCGGTGGCGAACGGGTCGAGCGTGCCGGCGTGGCCGACCTTGACCCCCCGCGGCAGGCCGCGGCGTACCCGGGCCACCACGTCGTGGGAGGTGACGCCCTCCGGCTTCGGCCAGAGGAGAACTCCCGAGGATGTCACCAGTGCGCCTTTAGTGGGTCTTCTCGCTAGTCGAGCTGGTCACCGATCCCGCGGCGCAGCCGCTCGAGCAGCTCGGGGAGCGGCAGCTCGGTGGAGAAGCCGGCGGCCTGCCGGTGCCCTCCGCCACCCATCTCGCGGGCGATCCGCGAAACGTCGACCGCCCCGTTGGTGGCACGCAGGCTCACCTTCCGCCGGCCGGCGCGATCCGCGGCGAGCAACTCGCGCACGAGCACGGCCACGGCGGTGCCCTCGATCGAGCGGATGTGGTCGACGATCCCCTCGGAGTCCTCCTCCTGCGAGCCGGTCTCGGTGAAGTCCTGAGCGCGCAGATGGGTGACGGTGATCCGTCCGTCGTCGTAGCGGCTGATCCGGTCGAGGGCGCGCGACAGCAGCTGCAGCCGCGCCCAGGGCAGGTTCTCGTACAGGCGGCGGTACACGTCCTGCACGTTCACGCCGATCTCGATCAGCTCGGCGGCCACGCGGTGCGCCTCCGGTGAAGTGTTCTCGTACATGAACTTGCCGGTGTCGGTGATCAGGCCGATGTAGAGCGCCTCGGCGATCGGCGGTGTGACCTCGACGCCCAGCTGCTTGGAGAGGCCGTAGACGATCTCCGCCGTGCAGGACGCGTGCGGGACCACCAGGTTGACGCTGCCAAAGCGCGTGTTGTCGTGGTGGTGGTCGATGTTCAGCACGCGCGCGCCGGAGTCGGCGATGAAATCGACCGGCATGCGGTCGGCGTTCCCGCAGTCGAGGAACACGATCAGCCGATCGGCGACGTCGGCCGGCGGCTCGGTGACGACGTCGTCGAAGGGCATCTCCTTGTACTCGTGCGGCAACGGGAACTGGTGGGCGGGCATGAACATGAGCGCGTCCTTGCCGAGCAGGCCGAGCACGCCGTGCATGCCGAGTATCGAGCCGAGGGCGTCGCCGTCGGGGTTCTCGTGCGTGATGAGGAGCAGGCGCTCGGCGCCGCGCAGCTCGTCGACGACCATGTCGAGCTCCGTGCCGACGGTCATGATCCGCCCCCCGGCTGCTCCCGCTCGAGCAGCTCGTTGATGCGCATGCCGTGGTCGATCGAGTCGTCGTGGAAGAACTCGAGCGTCGGCGTTCGCTTCATGTGCAGCTGCTGGCCGATCTGGGCCTGGAGGCGGACGCGTGACGAGCGCAGCCCCTCGAAGGCGAGCTCGCGCTCCTCGGCCGTGCCAAGCACGCTGACGTACACGCGCGCGTGCCGCAGGTCGGTGCTGGTCTCGACGGAGGTAAGGGTCACGAAGCCGATGCGCGGATCCTCGAGACGCTCGGTCACGTACGCGGACAGGACCTCCCTCACCGCTTCGTTCACCCGTCGGATCCGGCCGCTCGGCATCCTAGTGAAGTACCTCGTCGGCAGATAGCAGCGAGCGCTCCACCCGCACTCCCTCCGGGAAGCGGCCGAGGAGATAGCGCTCAACGCCGTCGGCCAGCTCAGAGGCGCCGCTCCCGTCACGGGCCACCAGCGCGGCGGTGAGCGTCGAGCGCTGCCACAGGTCGTGGCCGTCGGTCTCGGCCACCGCGGCGCCGAAGCGCCGGTGCAGCTGCGCCTTGACCGACTGCAGCTCCTTGCGCTTGCCCTTGAGGCTCGCGTTGTCCGGGAAGTGAAGCTGGATCTCGAGGACGTAGATGAAGGCCACGCCACTTAGAGGGCGCGCTCCACCTGGCGCATCTCGTAGGCCTCGAGCACGTCGCCGGGCTTGACGTCGGCGAAGTTCTCGAGCACCACGCCGCACTCGAAGCCGGTCGCGACCTCGCGTGCGTCCTCCTTGAAGCGCCGCAGCGAGGCGATGCGGCCCTCGTAGGCCACGGTGCCGTCGCGGACGAGGCGGACGGTGGCGCCGCGCCGCAGGGTGCCGGTGAGCACGAAGCACCCGGCGATCGTGCCCACCCGCGAGGCGCGGAAGGTGTCGCGCACCTCGACCGTGGCCACGGTCTGCTCGACCTCCTCCGGCTCCAGCAGCCCCTCCATCGCCGAGCGCAGGTCGTCAATCGCGCGGTAGATGACCGTGTAGGCCCGGATCTCCACCCCCTCGCGCTCGGCGATCGCGCGCGCGTCCTGCACGGGCCGGACGTTGAAGCCGATGATCACGGCGTCGGAGGCGGAGGCGAGCATCACGTCGGACTCGTTGATCCCGCCCACGCCGTCGTGGATCACGTTGACCGTGACCTGGTCCTGCGGCAGCTTGGCGATCTCGTCCTCGATGGCCTCCAGCGAGCCGGCGACGTCGGCCTTGACGATCAGGGCAAGCTCGCTGGCCACCCCCTGCTGGGCGCGGGTGAACACGTCCTCGAGGGAGACCTTCACCCCCTGGCGGCGCGCGAGCGCCTCGGTCTTCAGCCGGTGAGCGCGGTCGCCGGCCAGCTGCCGCGCGAGCCGCTCGTTCTCCACCACCCGCACGTGCTCGCCGGCCTCCGGGACCCCGTCGAAGCCGAGCACCTCGACGGGCTCGCCGGGACGCGCGACCTGCACCCGCTCGCCGCGGTAGTCGTGCATCGCGCGCACACGGCCCCACGCCGCCCCGGCCACCAGGGCGTCGCTGATCTTGAGGGTGCCGCGCTGGATGAGCACCGACACCACCGGGCCCCGGCCCGGGTCGAGGCGCGACTCGATCACGCTGCCGGAGGCCTCGGTGTTCGGGTTGGCCTTGAGCTCCAGCAGCTCCGAGATGGTGACGATGGTGTCGAGCATGTTGTCGAGCCCGTCGCGCGTCTTGGCCGAGACGTCGACGAACTCCGTGTCACCACCCCAGTCGGCGGGCGTCAGGCCCTGCTGGGCGAGCTCGCCGCGCACGCGGTTGGGGTCGGCGCCCTCCTTGTCGATCTTGTTGACGGCGACCATGATCGGGACCTCGGCCGCCTTGGCGTGGTCGATGGCCTCGACCGTCTGCGGCATCACGCCGTCGTCGGCGGCCACGACGATCACCGCGACGTCGGTGACCTTGGCGCCGCGCGCCCGCATCGCGGTGAAGGCCTGGTGGCCCGGCGTGTCCAGGAAGCTGATCGTGTGGTCGGCATGGTGGACCTGGTAGGCGCCGATGTGCTGGGTGATGCCGCCGGCCTCGCCGGCCACGACCTCGGTCTCGCGCACGGCGTCGAGC
Organism: Thermoleophilaceae bacterium; assembly: GCA_030446485.1. Taxonomy (GTDB): domain Bacteria; phylum Actinomycetota; class Thermoleophilia; order Solirubrobacterales; family Thermoleophilaceae; genus JAUJNF01. Next base: position 66,811 of record JAUJNF010000010.1, read on the forward strand.
AGCGACGTCTTCCCGTGGTCGACGTGGCCCATGATCGTGACGACGGGCGGGCGCGCGATCAGCTCCGACTCGTCATCGTCGTACCGAGGCTCGTCCTCCACGACGTCGGCCGCGTGGACGATCTCCACCTTCTTGTCGAACTCCTCGGCGAGGACCTGGATCGCATCGTCGCTCAGGGTCTGGGTGAGCGTGGCCATCTCACCGAGGGTCATCAGCTTCTTGATCACCTCGGCGGTGGTGAGCCCGAGGGTCTCGGCCACCTCCTTGACGGTCGCGCCCGAGTTGATCTCGACGGGGCGATTCTCCTCCGCCGCGGCCTCCTGCTCCGCGGCGATCCGCTCGGCCTCGAGGTCGCGCTCGACCCACGGCGTGCGGCGGCGCCGGCCGCGGCGGCGGGGCGGCTGCTGAGGCGGGGGCGGCCCGCTCGGGCGGCGTCCGGCCTGTGAGCCTTCGATGACCACGCGGCGGCGGCGGCCACCCGAGCCGGCCTCGCGCGGGCGCGCGCGGGGCGCGCGCCACCGTCCAGCGCGCCACCCTCGGGGCGTGCCGGCGACGGGGGCGGCCTCGCGCGTGCCCTCGGCGGGACGCTGGGCGGCCGGCACCCCGGCGTCGGAGCGGTTGCTACGGGCGGCCGCTCCGTTGGTCTGGGCGGCCTCCTCGACCGGCGGCGAGAAGGCGCGGCGAATGTCGTTCTCGTCGACGCTCGAGGCCGCCGCCTTCACGTCGAGACCCGCGCGCTGGAGAACCGCGATGACCTCCTTGCTCGGGATCCCCCGCTCCTTGGCTATCTCATGGACTCGCTTCTTCGCCATTGACGCCTGAGTCTAGGCTTCGGCCGAGGGCTCGGTTGCGACCGGAGCCCCCTGGGCGTCGGGGCGCGGCGCCCACCGGGGCGGCGGCCGGGTTGGGCTCGTCCTCCTCGACGGCGTCGCCCTCCTTGTCGACGAGCGCCTGGTGGCCGGGCAGGCCGCAGTAGCGCGAGCCCACCAGGGAGGCGTTCGGACAACGGCGTCCGCTCGTGAGAATCGCGGCGCAGCGGCCCGAGACCTCCTGGTCGTCGTCGTACTCGGTCTCCTCGTCGGCGAACTCGGTCTCCGAGCGGATGTCGACCCTCCAGCCCGTGAGGCGCGCCGCCAGGCGGGCGTTCTGGCCCTCCTTGCCGATGGCGAGCGAAAGCTGGTCGTCGGGAACGATCACGGTGGCCTGCCGGTTGTCGTCGTCCACGAGGACCTCCCGCACGCGCGCGGGCGAGAGCGCCTTGGCCACGAACCGGGCCGGCTCCTCGTTGAACGGGATGATGTCGATCTTCTCGCCGCGCAGCTCGGACACGACCATGCGCACCCGCGACCCGCGGGGGCCCACGCAGGCACCCACCGGATCGACTCCTCCCGCGTGCGAGACCACCGCGATCTTCGAGCGGTAGCCGGGCTCGCGAGCCACGTTCTGGATCTCGACGAGCCCGTCGGCGATCTCCGGCACCTCGAGCTCGAACAGCTTGCGGATCAGCTCGGGCGAGCGCCGCGAGACGATGATGTTCGGGCCCTTGGTCTGGTTCGACACGTCGCTGATCACGGCCTTCACGCGTGAGCCGTGGTCGTACCGCTCGTTCTCGACCTGCTCCGACTTCGGCAGCAGGGCCTCCACGCGCTCGCGGAGCTGCACGAGCGTGTAGCGGGAGTCGGACTGCTGGACGATCCCGGTGATCAGCTCGCCGACGCGGTCCTGGTACTCGTCGAACATCATGTCGCGCTCCGCCTCGCGGATGCGCTGGAAGATCACCTGCTTGGCGGTCTGGGCGGCGATGCGCCCGAAGTCGTCAGGGGTGACCTCGCGCTCGTCGATCTGATCGCTGTACTCGGCCAGGAGCTCCGGATCGATCTGCGGCTCCTCGGGCTCGCGCATCTCGCCGGTGTCGGGGTCGATCGTCGGCTCCACGGGCTCGGCCTCGGCCAGGAGCCGGTCCTCGAGCTCCTGCGGGAGGAGCAGCTCGAAGACGCGGAAGTCGCCCGTCTCGCGGTCCATGTCCACCCGCGCGTAGCGGGCGGCGTCGGGCTGCTTCTTGTATGCCGACAGCAGGGCGTCTTCGAGGGCCTCCATCAGCCGCTCGGCGGAGATCCCCTTCTCGCGCTCGAGCACGTGGACCGCTTCGACGATCTCGATCGACATCGCTCAGCCCTCGATCAGGTTGCTGCGGAAGATCTCCGCATAGGGAATGGAGATGACCCCGTGTCGGCGGCGACGGTGACCTCCTCGTCGGAGGCTCCCACGAGCTCGCCGGTGAAGCTCCTGTGGCCGTTACGAGCCTCGCGCGTGCGCACGCGGGCGCGCCGACCGACGTAGCGCCGGAAGTGGTCCGGCTTGGTGAGCGGGCGGCGCGGGCCCGGCGAGGAGACCTCCAGCGAGTACTCGGTGAGCAGGTCGCGCAGGTGTCCCGTGACCCGTTCGCAGAGGCCGAGGCTCACGCCCTCGGGGTGGTCGATGAACAGGCGCAGCTTGGCGGCCGCCGCCTCTTCGGCGAGCAGCACCTCACGTCGGGCTCGGCGGACGCGAGGCGGCTCTCATGCGCTCTTGGATAGTGCTCATTTGCGGGATTCTCGGTCGATCGGGGCGAAAAAGGTGGGCTGCGAAGCCCACCTCCAGGTGCGCGCGCGACGGCCGCAGATGAAAGTCCTGACGGCGTTCAGTATAGCCCTGGTCAGGGGGGCTCGGTCAAGGCGCAGGAGGCTGCGATCCGCCGCCTGGCCACCGCCCCGGGTCGCTCAGGTCTCGACGATGACGGTCACCGGCCCGTCGTTCACGAGCTCGATGGCCATGAGCGCTCCGAAGCGACCGCCCTCGGCGCCCAGACCCGCGCGCACCCGCTCGTAGAGCGGCTCCGCGCGCTCCGGACGGGCGGCCTGCGCGTAGCTCGGCCGCGTGCCCTTCCCGGTGTCGCCGTGCACGGTGAAGTTGCTGACGCACAGCACCTCGCCGCCCGTATCGAGCACCGACCGGTTCATGCGGCCGTTCGCGTCGGGGAAGATCCGCAGGGCGAGCAGCTTGCGGGCGTGGGCGTCGGCGCTCTCGGTCGTGTCGTCGCGGTGCACGGCCAGCAGGACGAGAAGGCCGGGTCCGATCTGGGCGAGCCGCTCGCCAGCGACCGCGACCGAGGCGGAACCGACCCGTTGCACCACCGAGCGCACCCGGGAGATTGAACGTCCGGGGCCCTCACGCGCGTACAGTCGGGACAATGGCCGCCGCCGACGTGGTGCAGACCTACCTGGACGAGCTGCCCGGCGACAGCCGGCGCGTGGCCCCCGGGGAGTGGGGCGTCTCGGTGGCGGCGGAGGCGGCCGCCGGCTGGCCGCTCGACATCGGGCTACGGCTGTCGGACGGGCTGCTGCGCGCGAAGGCCTTCGCCGCACCCGCCCAGGAGCAGGTCAGCCCCTGGGTACTGCTGAGCTGGAACCGCCAGACCCGTTTCGTGCGGTTCGGTTCGACCCGGGACGGCGACATCTGGGTGCACGGCGACCTCGCCGCTTCGGAGATCAGCGGCCCGGCGCTAGATCGCCTGCTCGGGCTCGTGGTTCAGGAGCTCTGGCTGTCCGGCACTACGCGGGCGCCGCCGGAACTCCGCCGGGATAGGCCGCGGCCTCAGGCGGCTCGGATCCGGTCCCGGTACGCGCGGTAGTCGGCCCGATCGGGCCGCAGGCATGCCGCGAGCACCAGGTGATGGCGGGCACGCGCGCGGCGGCCGGTGAGCTCGGCGGAGCGGCCGAGGCAGAAGTGGGCGAAGTCGTTGACCGGGGCGCGCTCGACCACCGCCGCGAACTCATCACGGGCCTCCCCGAAGCGGCCGGAGCGGAAGTAGGCACGCCCGAGGGCCTCACGAATCGAGGTCTTGTCGGGCTCGTAGCCGCGCGCCTGCTCGAGCGGGGATCGTGGCCGCGTGGAAGTTGCCGGTCTCGAGCAGCTCGCTCCCCCTCTGGTACAGCGAGTAGACCTGTTCCGCGCGGTCGTCGGGTCCGTGAACGGAGTCGCTCATGCGGCTCTGATCCTAGAGTCTCGCTCCCCGGATCGGTCCGCCGCAGGACCTCCACGGCGTCGACGATGGCCCGGGCGATCTCCGCCTTCGAGCCGCGCGGCACCGCCTCGGCGCCCGTCGCGGTGATGATCGTGACCTCGTTGTCCGGGACGTCGAAGCCGACTCCCGGCTGAGAGACGTCGTTCAGCACGATCGCGTCGAGTTCCTTGCGCTCGAGCTTGTCCCGGGCCCGATCGAGCGCCCCTTCCCGTGCTCTGCGGCAAAGCCCACGAGCGTCTGTCCCGCGCGCCGCTCCGCCGCCAGCGCGGCCAGGACGTCGGTGGTGGCCTCGAGCTCGAGCGTCAGCCGCTCGCGGTCCCGCTTGGCGAGCTTGACCGCTGGGGCGCGACCGGGCGAAAGTCCGACACCGCCGCCGCCATCATCAGCACCTGCGCCTCGGCGAAGCCCGCGCGCGTCGTCGCCTCGAGATCCGCTGCGCTCTCCACGTGCACGTACTCGACGCCGTCGCTTGCCGCGGGAGCCCGACGTTGGCGGCCACCACGGTGACCCTCGCCCCACGGCGCACCGCCTCGCGCGCGAGCGCGAAGCCCATCCGCCCCGACGAGCGGTTGCCCACGTAGCGGACCGCGTCGATCGGCTCGCGGGTGCCTCCGGCGGTCACGAGCACGCGCACACCCTCGAGCGAGCGCGCCGCCTGGTGCTGTCCGAGCACGCCCTCGACGGCGGGCGATAGCGCGGCCGGCTCCGCCAGCCGCCCGGATCCCCATTCCCCCGGGACGCGAGCTCCCCGGTCTCCGGCCCGACCACCACAGCCCCGCGTGCGGCCAGCGTGCGAGCGTTGGCCTGCGTGGCCGGGTGCTCCCACATCAGCGCGTTCATGGCGGGCGCGAGGACCAGCGGGCTCGTGCACGCGAGCGCCGCGCTCGTGAGCAGGTTGTCGGCCAGCCCGGTGGCCAGTTTGGCCAGCGTGTTCGCCGAGGCCGGCGCGATCACGAAGGCGTCGCAGCGGCGCACCAGCTCGAGGTGCGAGATCGGATCGTGGTCGGGCGCCGGCTCCCCGGGAACGCCCCCCGGGCGGGATCGGGCTCCCACTCCTCGACGAGCACGGGCGCCCCGTGATGCCCTCAAACGTGGCCCGGCCGACGAAGTTCAAGCTGGACGGCGTCTGCACCGCCCGGACCGAGTGACCCGCCCGACCCAGCAGGCGGACAAGCTCAACCGCCTTGTAGGCGGCGATTCCGCCGCTTACCCCAACGAGGACGCGAGCCATGAGGAAACCCTCGTCTACCGACCAGTCACCGAGGCCAGTGGGGGCGCGGGGAGCAAGCCAGACGGGCAAGGACGCAGGGATGAGGGCCTCGTCACGACGCCGACCCCCGAGCGGGGGCCGGGGGAGCGAGTAGGCACGGACGCAGGGGTGAAGGTGTAGTCACGACGCCGACCCCAAGTGGGGGCGCGGGGAGCAAGCTAGGCAAGGACGCAGGGGTGAAGGCGTCGGCACTACGCCGAACCCCGAGGACGCCGCATAGCGCCGCTCATCCGCGCTCCCACTAGCCGCGGTACTTGTATTTGATCTTACCCGCGGCCACTTCTTCGAGGGCGATCCGCAGGTAGTTCTTCGAGCCGGTCTCGACCATCGGCGGCGGGTACTCGTCGAAGGTTCCCTCGCCGAGGCTCAGGTAGTACGAGTTGATCTGGCGGGCGCGCTTGCGGCCACGAGCACGCACGCGTAGTTGGAGTCGACACGCTCCAGGAGGGTGTCGAGGCGGGGCTTGACCACTCAGGTGCTCCTCTGTTGCTGACTTTCAACTCTAGCGACCAGGTCCTCGAGCTCGCCGGTGGCACGCTCGACCTCGTCGTTCACCACGACGTGGCGGAACTCCTGCTGGGCGGCCAGCTCCTCGTCGGCCTGGGGCCAGGCGGCTCGCTATCTGCTCGGGAGAATCAGATCCCCGCCCGACCAGGCGAGCCCGGAGCGCCTCGACCGACGGCGGGGCTATGAACACGCGAGTGGCCGAGGGCAGGCTGGCGGCCACCTGGCGCGCGCCCTGAAGCTCGATCTCCAGGATCAGCCCCGGCGCGTCGCGCTCCAGCTCCGATCGCAGCGTTCCGTAGCGGTTGCCGGCGTAGGTGGCGTGCTCCAGGAAGTCCCCGCGCGCGCGGCGATCCTCGAACTCCTCGACGGTCAGGAAGTGGTAGTCGCGCCCGTCCTCCTCTCCCGGCCGCGGTGCCCTGGTGGTGGCCGACACCGACAGCGCCGAGGTCCGCCCTGCGCGCGCGCAGGGCGGCGATCAACGTGCGGGACCCCGAGGCCCTTCCCGACCCCCCGACGGGCCGGTGATGACCAGGACGAAGACGCGTCCCGCCTCAGCGGCGGAGGTAGGACACGAGCTCGTTGCGCTGGCGCTGGGAGAGGCCGCCGATGGTCTTGCTCGGCGAGATGCGGCAGACGTTGAGAATGCGGTTGACCTTCACGCGCCCGTACTTCGGCACGGCGAGCAGCAGATCGAAGACCTTGGCAGTCTGAAGGAACTCGGGGGGTCGAGCAGAAGACCGTGTATCTGGGCTCGGCCGGCCTTAAGGTCGCGCTTCAGCCGCGCCCGCTCGGTGCGGATCTGGTTGGCGCGCTTGAGCGCGTCCATCCGCTGCACCAACGAGCGCTCGGGTGCCGTCCCGGTGACGGTTCTCGGCGGCGACTCGGTCGGGACCATGCGCGGCGAGGCGAGTCTACATGGACGGGCGGCTCGCAAGCGTCAACGGACCGAAATCTAAGAGATTCACCTCAGGCTCCGCTCGAGCGTTACGATGTGGTTGCGTCTACTTGACGGTTTTCCTGAGTTTGCAGCGGTTTCGGGCACCTGAGCCTGGCGAGACAGCCCATGAAGCTCCTGAAGCGAGCGAACACCGTCCTCGCCGCGCGCGCATGGCGACGATCGCGCGCGCGGCCGCCGTTGCGCCGGTCATCGTGGTCACGCACGGCACGCCGCGGCCCACTGCCGCGCGGCGGATCTCGTAGCCGTCGGCGCGCGCCCGGAGCCGGTCGGGGTGTTGATCACGAGATCGACATCCCCGGACTCGATGCAGTCGACGACGGTCGGCGAGCCCTCCCCAGCTTCATTATCCGCTCGACCGGCACGCCCATCCGGCGTATCGCCTGCGCCGTTCCGCCCGTGGCGAGGATCCGGAAGCCGATGTCGTGCAGCGAGGCGGCGAGCTGGGTGGCGGACGGCTTGTCGCTGTCGGTGACGCTGATGAACACGGCACCCTCCGCCGGCAGCGCTCCAGCGGCAGCCTGGCGCCTTGCCGAAGGCGGTCGGGTAGTCGCCGGCGATGCCCATCACCTCGCCGGTCGACTTCATCTCCGGGCCGAGCAGCGCGTCGGCGCGCGGGAAGCGCACGAAGGGCAGCACCGCCTCCTTGACCGAGACGTGCGGCGGAACCCCGGCGGGCCGCCAGCTCGGGTCGAGGTCGCTCAGGCGCTCGCCGAGCATCAGCCGGCAGGCCACCGGCGCGAGCGGCACGCCCACCGCCTTGGACACGAACGGAACGGTGCGCGAGGCGCGCGCGGATTGGCCTCGATCACGTACAGCTCCTCGTCGCCGTGCACGGGCGAACTGGACGTTGATGAGCCCTACCACGCCGAGGCGCCAGCGCGATCGGGTGGTCGCCCGCTCGATCTGGTCGAGCATCTCGCCACCGAGCGACACCGCGGGGATCACGCACGCCGAGTCCCCGAGTGGACGCCTGCCTCCTCGACGTGCTGCATGAGCCCGCCGAGGCGCATCTCGTGGCCGTCGCAGAGGGCGTCCACGTCGGTCTCGATGGCGTTCTCGAGGAATCGGTCGAGGTAGACGGTCGCCGCCGCGGCTCGCCCCGTGCGCGCGAGGTACTCGGCGAGGGCGCATCGGAGGAGTAGCAGATCTCCATGGCCCGGCCGCCGAGCACGTAGGAGGGGCGCACGAGCAGCGGGTAGCCCACCTGGTCGGCCGCCCGCGAGCGCCTCGGCCGGCGAGGTGGCCGTCGCGTACGGCGGGATCTTGAGCCCGAGCTCGCCGCACAGGCGCCCCGAAGCGGGCACGGTCCTCCGCGAGGTCGATCGACTCACCGGCGTGCCGAGCAGCGGCACGCTGGCCTCCACGAGGCCGCGCGCGAGGCGCAGCGGCGTCTGGCCCCGAACTCGACGATCACGCCCTCGGGTCGCTCGACGTCGATCACCGCCAGCACGTCCGAGAGCGTCAGCGGCTCGAAGTAGAGGCGGTCGCTCGTGTCGTAGTCGGTCGAGACCGTCTCCGGGTTGCAGTTGACCATGACGGCGTCGCGGCCGGACTCGCGCACGGTCATCGCCGCGTGCACGCAGCAGTAGTCGAACTCGATCCCCTGGCCGATGCGATTCGGGCCCGAGCCGAGGATCACGATCGAGGCACGCTCGCCGCGACGCACCTCGTGGCGCGGGCCGAGCGGCCCGGCCCGCTCCCAGCCGAGTAGTAGTAGGGCGTGACGGCCTCGAACTCCGCCGCGCAGGTGTCGACCGCCCGGAAGGTGCGCGCGAGGCCATGCTGCGGGTCCTCGCCGCGGGCGAGCGCGCCGATCTCGGCGATGAACCACGGGTCGATGCCCGTCCGCCGGCACAGCTCGTCGGCCGCGACGCCCCGCGCGAGCGCCGCGATCAGCAGCTCGTAGCGGTCGTGCGCGGGCGTCGCGAGCCGGGCGCAGCAGCTCGTCGGTGTCGGCCGTGGGCGCGGGCACCACGTCGAGCTCGCGCGAGCGCATGGCCTTGACGAACGCCTGCTTGAAGGTGCGCCCGATCGCCATCGCCTCGCCGACCGACTGCATGTGGGTGGATAGCGAGCCGTCGGCGCCGGGGAACTTCTCGAACGCGAAGCGCGGCCACTTGACCACGACGTAGTCGATCGAGGGCTCGAACGAGGCCGGCGTGACGCGCGTGATGTCGTTGTCGATCTCCTCGAGCGTGTAGCCGACCGCTAGGCGAGCGGCGATCTTCGCGATCGGGAAGCCGGTCGCCTTCGAGGCAAGCGCCGACGAGCGCGACACGCGCGGGTTCATCTCGATCACGACGATCTCGTCGCTCGCGGGGTCGACCGCGAACTGGATGTTCGATCCGCCCGTCTCGACGCCGACAGCCCGGATCACGGCGATCGCCTGGTCGCGCAGCCTCTGGTACGTGCGGTCGGGGAGCGTCTGCTGCGGAGCGACCGTGACCGAGTCGCCGGTGTGCACGCCCATCGGGTCGACGTTCTCGATCGAGCAGACGATCACGACGTTGTCGGCTCGGTCGCGCATCAGCTCGAGCTCGAACTCGCCCCAGCCGATCACCGACTGCTCGACTAGCACCTGCCCGATCGGACTCGCGGCGAGGCCCTCCCCACGCGCTGGCGGTACTCGGCCGCGTCGAGCGCGACGCCTCCGCCGTGGCCGCCCATCGTGAATCCAGGGCGCAGGATCGCCGGCAGGCCGATCTCGCTCAGCGCCCGCTCGGCCTCCGCGATCGACGAGACGACCGCCGATCGTGGCACGCGCAGCCCGGCGGCCTGCATCGTCTCGCGGAAGAGCTCTCGGTCCTCGGCGCGGCGGATGGCGGCGTAGTCGGCGCCGATCAGCTCGACCTCGAAGCGCTGGAGGGACCCGTCCTCCGACAGCGCCCGTGCCAGGTTGAGCGCCGTGCCACCGCCGAGCGTCGGCAGCAGCGCGTCGGGGCGCTCGCGCTCGATCACGCGCGCGACCGAGGCCGGCAGCAGCGGCTCGATGTAGGTGCGGGTGGCGAACTCGGGATCGGTCATGATCGTCGCCGGGTTCGAGTTGACGAGCACGACCTCGAAGCCCTCCTCGAGCAGCACCTTGCATGCCTGAGCGCCGGAGTAGTCGAACTCGGCGGCCTGGCCGATCACGATCGGCCCGGATCCGAACACCAGGATCTTCTCTATGTCGTCGCGCCCTAGGCATGCCAGATGCCTGCGCCATACGGCGTCCTCGGGTCTCGACTTGGCCCACCAAGCCTTCGACCCTGCGTCCTTGTCTGGCTTGACCCCTGGCATGCCTACGACGATGAGAGCGAGGAAGTCGTCGAAGAGGTGGTTCGCGTCGTTGGGCCCCGGGCCGGCCTCGGGGTGGTACTGCGCCGTCGCGCCCGGCACGTCGCGCAACACGAGGCCCTCGACGGTGCGGTCGTAGAGGTTGAGCTGCGACAGCTCGGCGATGCCGAAGTCGGTCTCCCAGCGCACCGGCTCGTCGGCCTCGATCGTGCGCTCGCCGCCGGGGCCGAGCACCGCGAAGCCGTGGTTCTGCGACGTGATCTCGATCCGCCCGCTGTCGAGGTCCTTGACGGGATGGTTCGTCCCGCGGTGGCCGAAGCGCAGCTTGAAGGTGTCGAGGCCGATCGCTCGGCAGAGGAGCTGGTGGCCGAGGCAGATGCCGAACACCGGCACCTTGCCGACGACGCCGCGCACCGCCTCGACGACGTAGTCGAGCGCCGCCGGATCGCCTGGTCCGTTGGCGAGGAAGACCGCATCGGAGCGCGTGCGAGCAGCTCCGCAGCGCTCGTGTGGCAGGGGTGGAGCTCTAGCCGCACCCCGCGCGCGCGCAGGTTCTCGACGATCGCGGCCTTGATCCCGGTGTCGAGCGCGACCACCGTCGGTGCGCCCGTGGCCGCCTCGAGCTCGTCCGCGGCGGCGATCGTCAGCGATCCGGCGCAGCGCGGATCGAATATCACCGCCTCGTCCGGCGTGACCTCGCGGGCGAGGTCGCCCTCCATCCGAGGCTCCGCGCGAACGCGCTCGATCGCCTCGCGCTCACGGGATGGGCGGAGAAGACCCCGCCGCGCATGGCGCCCCGGTCCCGGATGTGGCGCACGAGCGAGCGCGTGTCAAGCCCCGACAGCGCCGGCGTGCCGCTCGCCTCGAGCCACGCGAGCCAGCCGCCCTCGGCTCCGTACCGCTCGTCTCGATCGACCCCCTCGCGCATCAGCACGGCTGCGGCCTGCACCGACGGCGACTCCATCGCAGAGGCGTTGACGCCGTAGTTGCCGATCAGCGGGTAGGTGAAGGCGAGGATCTGCCGGCGATAGCTCGGGTCGGTGACCGCTTCCTGGTAGCCCGACATACCGGTGTTGAATACGACCTCGCCGGTGACCTCCACGGCTGCGCCCACCGCCTCGCCGTCGAAGCGCTCACCGTCCTCGAGCAGCAGATACCCACTCATACGACCCCGAGCGCGAACGTGCGCTCGCGATAGGCGACGCCGACGCCTTCGCCGGCGATCGTCATCCGGACGCGACCCGTCAGCTGGCGCCCGGCGAAGCACGAGTTGGCCGAACGGCTCTCGTAGCCCGCCTCGCCGACCAGCCACTGCCCGTCGAGGTCGATCAGGCACAGATTCGCCGGCGAGCCGGCGGCGGAGCGACGGAGGCCGGAGGCCGAACGGCACGCCGCCCGCGGTCATCCGCGCGACGAGCAGGTCGAGATCCAGCAGGCCGGGGAGCACGAGCTCGGTGTGCAGCGCGGCGAACGCCGTCTCGAGGCCGGTCACCCCATCGGCGCGATCTCGAAGGGCTGCTCCTTCTCCTCGCGCGGATGCGGCGCGTGGTCGGTCGCGACGCAATCGATGGTCCCCGAGCGCAGGCCGTCGACGAGCGCGCTGCGATCGCGCTGCGCGCGCAGCGCGGCGGGTTCATCTTCCGGTTGGTGTCGAGCGAGCGCACGTTCTCGTCGGTCAGGGTCAGGTGGTGCGGCGAGACCTCGGCGCTGACCGCGATCCCAGCGCCCTTGGCGCGCTCGACCGCCTCGACCGACTCGAGCGCCGAAAGGTGCTGGAAGTGCAGGCGGCCGCCTTCGTAGCCTGCGATCGCGGCGTCGCGCGCGATCGTCGTCGACTCGGAGATCGACGGGATGCCGGCCAGCCCGAGCTGCGCCGACACCGCGCCCTCGTGCATGACGCCGGTGCCGAGAGCGACGGGTCCTCCTCGTGCAGCGCGAGCACGCGGCCGGCCAGGCGCTGGTACTGGAGCGCGAGACGCAGCACGCCCGCGCGGCGCACGCGGCAGCCCGTCGTCTGAGAAGGCGACGGCGCCCGAGTCGGCCAGCTCGGCCATCTCGGTCAGGGCATCGCCGCGCTGGCCCTGGGTGATCGCGGCGAGGAAGCCGGTCGGCACGTGGGCGCTCTCGCGCGCGCGCTCGCGCAGCGAGCGCAGCAGCGGCGCGCGGAGTCGACGACGGGCTGCGTGTTCGGCATCGCGAGCACCGCGCAGAACCCGCCGGCGCGGCGGCGCGCGAGTGCCGGAGTCGACGTCCTCGACGTGCTCGAGCCCCGGCGTGCGCAGGTGCACGTGCGGGTCGACGAACGCCGGCACGACGACGAGCCCGGTGGCATCGACGAGCTCGGCTTCCGCGGGCGCCTCGAGCGCGCCGGGCTCCCCGAGCTCGGCCACCCGGCCGGCGCGCACGAGCACGTCTCCGAGGCGGTCGAGCCCGACGCGGGGATCGAGCAGGCGAGCGCCGCTCAGGAGCGCATCGGCCGGGGAGCCGGCCGCGTGGTCGAGCTCGACCGGCGGCGGGCTCACGCCGGCTGAGGCTCCACCGTCGCGGCCTGCGCCCGGGCAGGGCTCGGCGGAGCGCCGACGCCACCGCCAGCGAGCAGGTCGAACAGCACGGCCATGCGCACGACGATCCCCGACTCGACCTGGGGGATGATCAGTGCCTGGGGCGAGTCGATCACCTCGGCCGACAGCTCGACGCCCCGGTTGACGGGACCGGGGTGCATCAGGAGCTGGCGCGGACCGAGCCGTCGCGCGTGGATCTGGAAGCGAGCGGCGTACTCGCGCAAGGACGGCACGAAGCTGCCCTCCATCCGCTCGTGCTGCATGCGCAGGACATAGACCACGTCGGCCTCGCCGAGCTCGTCGAGCGAGTGGCGCACCCGGCAGCCGAGCGACTCGACCTCGCGCGGGATCAGCGTCGGCGGACCGCAGACGGTCACCTGACAGCCCATGCGCCCGAACGCCAGCACGTTCGAGCGTGCGACGCGCGAGTGCAGCACGTCGCCGACGATCCAGATCCCCAGCCCGTCGAGCGAGCCCACGCGCTTGCGCAGCGTGTAGACGTCGAGCAGCGCCTGGGTCGGATGCTCGCGCTTGCCGTCGCCGGCATTCACGACCGCCGCGCGGCTCCAGCCAGCCACGAGCGCCGCCGCACCGGCGTAGGGCGAGCGGATCACGATCACGGCCGGGTCGTAGGCCGAAAGCGTCTGGATCGTGTCCTTCAGCGACTCGCCCTTGTCGACCGACGAACCGGCCGACTTGACGCTGACGAGGTCGGCCGACAGGCGCTTGGCGGCGATCTCGAACGACGACGCCGTGCGCGTCGATGACTCGTAGAAGAGATTGATGACCGTCCGCCCGCGCAGCGTCGGCACCTTCTTGACCTCGCGTCCGGACACCTCGGCGAAGCTCTCCGCGCGCCCGAGGATGCGCTCGATGTCCGCCCGCGACAGATCCTCGATCGACAGCAGGCTGCGCGTCACGCCGGCACCTCCGCGCGCTGGGCGAGCGCGACCTCGTCGACGCCGTCGATCTCCTCGACCCTCACCTTCACGTGCTCGGAGCGCGCGGTCGGCAGGTTCTTGCCGACGTAGTCGGGCCGGAAGGGAAGCTCGCGGTGGCCGCGGTCGGCGAGCACGGCGAGCTGCACCCGGCGCGGGCGCCCGTAGTCGAACAGCGCTTCGATCGCCGCCCTGACGGTGCGGCCGGTGTAGAGGACGTCGTCGACCAGCACGATCGTGTGCGCCTCGACGGGGAAGTCGATCGCCGAGGCGGCGACCAGCGGCTGCGAGGCGCGCATCGACAGGTCGTCGCGGTAGAACGAGATGTCGAGCTCGCCGAACGGGACCGAGGCGTCCAGCAGCTCGGACACGAGCCCGTGCAGCCGCCGTCCGAGCACGGCGCCGCGGCGGTGGATGCCGACCAGGGCAACGTCGTGCCCGCCCGTCCGCTCGACGATCTCGTGGGCGATGCGCACGAGCGTGCGCCGCATCTCCTCGAAGTCGAGGACGGTCCTGTCTTCCATCGATCTGTTCCTTCCTGGCCTCACGGGACCGGGTTAAAGGAGCCGTCGGCGAGGCTAGCAGGGGCTCAGGCCGGATCCGGGCTCAGGGTCCATCCTCTCGGCGCCGGTGCACGGGCTCGCCCCGCTCGGGAAACGGCAGCTCGACGCGATCGAAGTCGCGCGGCACGATCGTGCGCTCGAACGTCGCACGGGCCTCGTCGCGAAGCTCCGACCCCCCGTAGCGCGGCGAGACGTGGGTGAGCGCGAGCAGCGCGACCCCGGCGGCGAGCGCAAGCTCGGCCGCGTCGCTCGCGGTCGTGTGGCTCGTCTCTCTCGCGCGCGCGGCATCGTGCGAGCTGAAGGTGGCCTCGTGCACGAGCAGATCCGCCCCGTGCGCCATCGCGCGGGTGACCTCGGCCGGGCGCGTGTCGCCCGTCAGCACGAGCTTGCGGCCGCGGCGCGCGGGCCCGAGCACCTGCTCCGGCCGCACCTCGCCGCGACTGCCGGCGACGGGCTCGCCGCGCTGCAGGCGACCGAAGTCGGGGCCCGCGACGACGCCGAGGTCGCGCGCACGGACCTCGTCGAAGCGTCCGGGGCGATCCTGCTCGACGAGCGCGTAGCCGTACGCCGGCACCCTGTGCTCGACCGCGAAGGGCGCGACCAGGTAGCCGTCGCGGGTGACCGGCTCGTTGGGCGCGAGCTCGCGCAGCCTCAGCTCGTAGGGCGTGCGCCCGATCAGGGGCCTCAGCACCTCGAAGAGCGCCTCGAGCCCGGGCGGCCCGTAGACGGTCAGCGGCACCTCGCGGCCCCGCAGCGCGAAGGTCTTGACCATCCCGGGCAGCCCGAGCACGTGGTCGGCGTGCATGTGGGTGAGGAAGACGTGCTCTAGGTCGACGAGGCCAGAGGAGCGCAGGAGCTGGCGCTGCGTCCCCTCGCCGCAGTCGAACAGCAGCGCATCGCCGCCGCGGCGCACGAGCGTGGCCGGCAGTCCGCGGCGCGCGCTCGGGAGCGAGCCGGCGGTGCCGACGAAGACGACGTCGAGGTCGATGGCGCCTGCTCCCTAGACCATCTAGTCGAGCGCGACGTGCTCGAATCGCAGCCGCCCGGCGCTCACCTCGGCGATTCCCATCGTGTGCCGCGGCGCGCGGCGGCGGTCGGTGGGGCTGCCGGGGTTAAAGATCTGAAAGCCGTCGCGCTGCTCGTGCAGAGGTAGGTGCGAGTGCCCGAAGACGACCGCGTCGACGTCCGGGAAGCGGGCTCGCAGCCGCTCGAGCCGTCCCGCGGCGCGCCCGGCGTCGTGTACGAGCGCGATCCGCGCTCCGCCGGCCTCGACCGTTCGCGCGCCCGGCAGCCGTGACGTGAGCGCCGGCTCGTCGACGTTCCCCCAAACCGCGGCGACCGGTGGGCCGAGCGACTCGATCTCCGCCAGCACGCTGGACGCGACGAAGTCGCCCGCGTGGAGGATCAACTCAGCATCGGCGAGGCGGGCGACGCAGGGCTCGGGCAGCCGGCGGCGGGCGCGCGGCAGATGGGTGTCGGCGATCACCGCGATCAGTATCGGGGCAGCGTAGTGCGCGCCTCCTCGGTGGCCGCAGCGCGTCGCCCGACGACGACGAGAGCCGCCCGGGGGCGGCTCTCGAGTCGTCGCTGTCTCGGGGCTGGGCGGCGTGCCCCGAGGCTTCAACCTCAGCGCGGCGTGAGCGTGCTCAGCCCGCCGACAGCCGGACCGTTCTCCGCGCGAAT
Organism: Thermoleophilaceae bacterium; assembly: GCA_030446485.1. Classification (GTDB taxonomy): domain Bacteria; phylum Actinomycetota; class Thermoleophilia; order Solirubrobacterales; family Thermoleophilaceae; genus JAUJNF01. The sequence goes on from JAUJNF010000010.1 coordinate 82,630, forward strand.
CGCGTCGGCGGTCGGCGTCTGGTTGCGCACGGTGTTGAAGTCGAACGCCGTGCCGGGCATCGACCCCTGCTTGCCGAAGCCGAAGCCCGCGGCCTGGAGCTGCGCGACCGCCGCGCCGGGCGTGCGGAACCCGATCTGATGTGGGTTGTTGGGAATCGGCGGCGTGGCGTCCTCGGGCTGCGAGTAGCGCAGGAAGACGCGGTCGTTGCCGAGCTTGCCGAGCGACTGGCGCGCGGCGGCGCGGTGCACGGCCTCGACGCCGCAGAACTCTGCGGCGGTGCGAGCGAACTGGCCGCGCAGCGTGCCGCCGGTCCGCTTCGGGCCGGCGTTCGCGAAGGCGGTCACGGCGAGCAGGTAGGCGTTGACGAAGATCTCGTCGCCGATCTCGAGCGCGGTCAGGAAGTTCGTGGCGTTCTGGAGGTAGGCGTTCGGCACGAAGATCGTCGTCGCGAGCGGCTTCGCGCCGAGGGCCCCGGTGAGCACCTGGTAGTGGATCAGCTCCTCGCGCGCGGCGGCGCGGACGTTGCGCCGCGTGACCGTGCCGTCGCGGTCGCCGGGCAGGTTGGCGAAGAAGCTCCGGGGCTGGTTGCCGCCGACCGTGTTGACGATCGTCGCGAGCACCTCGGCGGTGGCGGCGACGTTCAAGAGCTCCTGCGTATCGACGCTGTGTCGCGACGAGGTCGCGGCCTCGGCCTCCTGCGCGAGCCCGAGCAGGCCCATCCCGCCGAGTGCGGCGCCGGCACCGGCCACGAGCTGGCGGCGGGTGGCCGCCGGCTTGTCGGCATTCTGCTCGTCGATTGATCCGTAGATCAGGTTGAGCGTCTCGCTCATGTCTCTCCTTGGTACGTGGTCGGGCGATTTGGCCCGCGTATGGAGCCCGGCGCGTTGGCGACAACGGATCACCTCCCGGGCGATCTTCTCGCAAGGCCCTCGTGCTTTCCCCGCACGGGCGTCGGCCGGAAGCCCGGCGAGGCTTCCGGCCGCCGCCGGGGAACGCGTGGTCGCTACCGCGGCCTGCGGGTGCTCAGGTCCGGGTCGTCCGGGGTGTTGCGGCGCACGGTGTCGAAGTCGAACCGCGTGCCGGGCATGCTGCCCTGCCGGCCGAAGCCGAAGCCGGCTCGCTGGAGCTGGGTCACCGCGCTCGAGATGCGCCGGAAGCCGACCCTGTTCGGGTTGCTGGGGATCGCCGGACGGGCGTCCTCTTCCTGCGAGTAGCGCAGGAAGACGCGGTCGTTGCCGAGCTTTCCGAGCGACTGGCGAGCGACCGCGCGGTGCACAACCTCGACCCCGCAGAACTCGGACGCGATCCGTGCGAGCCGTCCGCGCTGCCCTGCCCGGACCCTGGTGCGGTTGGCGAACACGGTGGTCGCCAGCAGGTACGCGTTGACGAAGATCTGATCGCCGATCTCGAGCGCTGTCAGGAAGTTCGTCGAGTTCTGGAGGTAGGCGTTCGGCACGTAGATCGTCTTCGTGACGGGCCGCGCGCCGAGGCTGGTCAGCACGTTGTAGTGGATCAGCTCCTCACGAGCGGCCGCGCGCGCGTTGCGCCGCGTGACGGCGCCCTCGCGGTCTCCCGGCAGGCCGGCGAAGAAGCTCTGCGGCTGGTTCCCGCCAACGGTGTTGACGATCGTCGCTAGCACCTCGGCGGTCGCGGCGACGTTGAGGATCGTCTCCGGGTCCTCGCGGTGCTCGGCCGCGGTGGCGTCGGCTGCCTCGGCGTCCGACACCAGCCCGAGCAGGCCCATGCTGCCGAAAGTCGCAGCGGTGCCGGCGACGAGCTGACGGCGCGTCGCGGCCGACTTGTGGCCGTGCTGCTCGTCGACCGAGTCGTAGATCAGGTTGAGCGCTTCGCTCATGTAGGTAAATCCCTCCTGCGTCGAGTGACCGTGCTGGGCCGAAACCCTTTCCCTAGCGTCCTTCTTGCGGCGGCGACGGGCAAACGGATCACTTGCGAAGGCGCCGCCATTACAGTTCGACCGCGAGAGCGCCCGTAGCTCAGTGGATAGAGCGCTGCCCTCCGGAGGCAGAAGTCGCTGGTTCGAATCCAGCCGGGCGCGTGCCTCAGACCCGGGCAGTAGAGCCAAACATGAGGGTGAGCCAGCGAACCGCATCGGAGCGGCGAACTAACGGGTTTCACCGGAGATCTCGAGGTCGGCAGCGAGACGCGCTCCCATGTCACGCACAGCAGCATCTTTGCGCGTCATGGGACGCGTCCACCAGGGCCGGGCCGCTTCGCTTACGCCGGCTGACGCTTGGTCTCGCACAAGAGGTCGCGCGGTACTCGCCGGCCGTCACGTGAGCAGGTCACCCGGCTTGAGGCCGACCAGTGCGATCCGAGACTGAAGACGGTGCGGGCACTCGCCGTCGCTTTGACCGCGTGATCCGCAGTCGATCTTCCCCATAGGCAGCGAAGCCTCCGTGGGTGTGAGGGGGCCGCGAGCGTCGACGGGACTCGATCTCGTCTTCGGTTTCGCGCACGGGAACGAACCTCAACCGCCCTGGAACCTCTGCACGCGCGTGTTCGCCGGCACCGGTCCGGTCAGCACACAGCGGACGGAAATCGTCCAGCGACCCGGCGTTCCGCTCGTCTACGACAAGGGTGCACACCGGCCTGCGGGTCGGTGACGGCCTGCTGCTCTCCGTCTGCCAGATCGAGGACACGTACCCGACCAGCTCGGTGGAAGACCAGTTCGAGCTATGGCGTGACGAGGCAAGTCGCCGCCCTGGGCTTGGTTGCCGCGCTGCTGGACGAGTGCGGCGCAGGAGTTCGTCTTCGAGGACGCCATTGTCTTCGACAAGGCGGGCGAGCCACTAGCGACCCTCGACCTGAGGCGGAAGATCCCCAACTTCTACCCATACCCGGTTCTCTCGGACGAGCCTAGTTGAGCGGCTGGGCGATGCCCAGCCTGAGAGGCCGCTGGCATTAGCCGCCAGGTAGTACCTATGTCGGAGTTCGACCCCGATGGCAGGCGTCGCGCGGCCGTACGCCGTCACTACGACCCGCTCCTCGATGCCCACGACCCCCCGGCCGGTTCCGACCGGTCTCGTTGATCGCCGGGTGGTGCCCCCCGTATCCTGGATCGCCGTCGCGCTCCAGGTCGCCCTGGACCATCAGCGGCCGGATCCCGCGCGCGCGGATCTCCGGCCGTTCTTTGCCTTTGGACTCCGGCGGCGTATCGGCTGGCGACTCGTAGGCGCGACCTCCAGCTCTTCCACGAGCTCCGCGCGCGTGGTGTCGATATCCCCGAGGACGTCGCGGTCTGCTTGGACTGCTTCCATGTCTTCGAGCCACGGGGCAAGGGCGAAGACACGGTGTAAGCGCTGTCGTCGCTCGCCGCCACCGGACCGGCGCTAGAGGAGAGCCGGGGTTCGGGCGCGGTCAGGGCAGCAGCGTCAACGTGTCGTCGCTCGGGTCACCGCCGCGCGCCCCGGCGATCCCGGCTGACGAACGTGCCGCGGGCGCCGGTAGGCGTGGGTGCCGCCGACGATCGATCACGCCGTTGCCCTCGTCGGAGAACCTGGAAGCGGGCCAGCAGGTGGATCTCCTCGGCCAGTGTAGATGGCCTGGCAAACGGCGCCTCGCGGCGGCCGCCCCGGGTGACCGCACGCGGCGTCGAAGCTCCCCGGCGGCGGCCGGCGCGATTGGTCACGAGCGCGGATACACCGAACGCGTCGCCGGCCGATGGCGGGGCGTCGCGGTCGCGCGAGCGCGGGGATTGTCGACGAAACTGGGGCGGAAGTTCTTGGTCACGAGCTCAGATCGCGCGACCCTGCGGCGACTGCGCCCCGCCGCTGACGGCGAGGACCGCCCCGTTGCGAGCGCCTGACGAGAGGACGCGATGACGATGACGGCGTTGCGCCGCATGAGGACCCTGGTAGACGCTTGATCGCCGCACCGCGGCGACGGGGCGACCCTAACGCAGAATTGGGCATTCGCGCCAGGTCGCAGATCACCTCCACGGGCGCGCCACTCGCAGGGCGGGGATTCAGCCCGACGCACGGTCTAGGCAACTGGGTGTTACCCGTCCCAGACGGGCGAACGATCGGGAGCTAGCCTTCCGCGCCGATGGAGCCGGAGACCATCTACTACATGTGCGCCGTCCGGCTTCCGCGGTGGAGTTCGACCTTCTCGAGCGCGCCTCGCCGGCGCCGACATCGACCCATTTCGGCTCCCCGATTCCTACGGCGACGAGGCAGTCGAGATCCTGCTCGAGCTGCACGCCGCGAGCGAAGCCGACGCAAGGTTCGGATCCGCAGCGCGCTCTCGCCGGCCGGCGTCAGGCTGATGCCCTGGGACATCGGTCCGTGCGGGGCCACCTGCAACGCTCCGCCCGACAGGTTCCGCCGCGACCGCCGCTGCAGGACTGACGCAATCGGGCTACGGCCGAGCCCGAGCCGCCCTACGGACAAGCCTTAGGTGCGTTGCCGAGCGGGCAGCGTCGATGCTACAGAGCGCCTAAACGCCCCCTATGCGTTCCTCTCGACGGGGGTTGTGACGGATCCGGCGAGCCGGCTTGAAGCCTTCGAGGGTCATCCCGCTGTCGAAAAACGTGAACCGCCTATCGCCTCAGAACGTAAGGTCCTCGAGGAACGAACTAGAGGAGGTTGACATGCCTGTGAGCCGATACGCACAAGTCGTCGGTCTAGTGATCATCTTGATCGGCGTCGCGGGCCTGCTGCTGGGGGACAGTCGCTCGCCGGCCTGTTGAACATCGACATCGTGGAGGACATCATCCACCTCGGCACGGGCGGTCTGATGGCCTACGTCGGCTTCTTCCAGCGGGACAACGACGGACTCCTCCGCAGCAGCGTGGTCGGTGGGCTCGGCGTGGTCTATCTGCTGGTCGGGGTGCTCGGCTTCATCGTTCCTAGCCTTTTTGGGCTGCTCCCCAGCGAATACAGCATCGCGGACAACCTGATCCATCTAACGCTCGGCGTGCTCGGCATCGCGGTCGCTTGGCTCGCAAAGGGCGGTGCAGGTCAGCAGCGGCCTGAGACGGCGTTCTCCGCTCGTCCACCTACCGACCCGGAGTCCCGCTCGCGCCGCTAGGGTGGGAGGTGCCCCCTGCCTTCCTGCCACGGACTCTGCAATACCTCTCTCGCGCAGTGCAGCGCCTCTAAGGCCACGCCGCTGCGAGCTGGGGCAATGATGAGGGGAGAGGGGGATCTCAAGGGGCTTAGAGCGAGCAGTGGCAACTCATGTCAGGTCCGCACACACGCGCGCACTAAAGCGGCGCGACCGTCCATCAGAGAGGAGGGACTCGAGCGGCGGCTTGGCGATATATCGGCTCGCCCTTGGGGGTGGCCAGGGAACGAGGGGACGGGGTAGGGCACTGCCGCGGCCGCAGTCCACTTCACCCGTGCTGTGCGGGAGCGGCGCGGTCCCTTGCCTCGCCCAGCGCGCTGTGAGACGGTTTGGACAACGTCGTCAAGCCAGGAGGGTGCTGATGCCCAAGTTCCTATTCGAGGCCTGTACACGCAGTGGGACGGCGTCAAGGGCGTGCAAGGTGCCGGCGGCAGCAGCCGGCGCGACGCCGTGGCTCGGGTAGCCGAGAGCGTTGGGGGACGACTCGAGAGCTTCTACTTCGCCTTCGGCGACCGAGATGCGTACGTGATCGTCGACCTTCCGACAACGAGAGCGCCACCTCCTGCGCCCTCACCGTCAACGCGGCCGGAGGAGCGACGGTGAGGACTGTGGTGTTACTGACGCCGGATGAGGTCGACGCGGCCGCAAGGCGCTCTGTGGACTACCGGCCGCCCGGAGCTTGACGAGCGCGGGGCACGGCAGCGCGCGCTCGCCGAGCCTCCGCACTGGACGCCGACCGCTACACCGCAGCCACCCGTCGGCTGGCCCGCTTGTTCGCGGATGAGCATGCGCCGTTCCGTCGACGAGCGCACCTGAGACATTGAGCTGGGGTCCTTCCAAGCAGCACAACCTGGCTGACCGGGAAGTCATGGATCGCCGTTTTCGTCGCACCGCCACGCTCAGAGCCAACGACCCGGCCCTCGTGGCGGGAGCGCAGGGATGCACTGCGTCCACCTGCGAAGGCCCCAGAACGCCCCGCGCCCGTGAGCGGGGTTAGAGTCGCCGCAACCAACCGAGGGGGAGCGGCGATGCGCATGATGATGAAGGCGCAGATGGATACGCGGAGGCGGGCAGTCGCGCCATCGCCGATGGCTCGCTGCCCCAGGTCTTGCAGGAAACCCTTCGTCAACTCAACCCGGAGGCGGCCTACTTCGGCCCCGAGAACGGCTCCGGGACCGCTTTCATCGTGTTCGACCTCCGGGACCCCTCCCCAGCTTCCGGCCATTTCCGAGCCGCTGTTCAGCACGATGAAGGCCAACATCCAGATGTTCCCGGTGATGGACCGGGAAGATCTGCAGAAGAAACCTGGGGCAGCTCGGCGGCGGCGCGTAAAGCGACCTCGACGACAGCGCGGTCCGCCGGACCAGGGCGTCGCCCGAGCCGTTACGAGGAGGGATCGGGCGCGACCAGCTCAGGGGGTACGGACCTGAAGCGCGATGGCGCCATTCGTGCCTAAGGGACCAAACTCAGATCGGCGGCGGCGTTTCCCAGGCTTACTGGTAGCTTCTGGGCGATGGGGACGTCGGACGCGGCTGGCGGGCGACGACCCGGAAGGTGACCGTCGACCTCGACGCGGATCTCCTCGATTATGTGAGGAACGCGGTCGACTACCTGTCGGGGCCGCCGTATCGCCTGACGATCAGCGCGCGGATCGAGCGGGCGGTGGAAGACGAACTCCGGCGCCTACGCTGCACGAATATACGGCGACGGCCGACCGCTTGCGACCTCTTCGCGACCGAAAAGGTCCGAAGCGGCCGAAACAGGGCCTAAGCGGATACAGGGCTCGGGGAGCAGATCCGCTGCAGAGCGGAAATCGGACCCGAGCCTTGTCAACCAGGCTGCTCCGGAGGCAGAATCGCTGGTTCGAATCCAGCCGGGCGCGTCGGCTGCCTGCGCCGACCTCAGTCGCCTTGGCCGCCGGCGACGGCCGGGAGGATCGTGACCTCGTCGCCGTCGTCGATGCGTCTCGAGGCCGTCCAGGAAGCGGATGTCCTCGCCGTCCACGTAGACGTTGACGAAGCGACGCAGGTCGCCGTCCTCGGCGATCCGCTCGCGCAGGCCGTCGTAGCGCTCGTAGAGGCCGTCGAGGACGTCACCGACCGTGCGCGCGTCCTCGACGCTCGCCTCGGAGTCTCCCGCCGTGACGGTTCGCAGCTGCGTGGGGATCTTGACGGTGACTGCCATGAAGCCGAGCTTATACCGCCTGCGGGGAGGCGAAGGCGTCCGCGAAGGAGCTCACGGTGGGGTCGATCTCGTGCGCCTCGAACGTGCCGCGCACGGCGTCGAGCGTCTTCAGGCCCTCGCCGGTGATCACGAGCACGACGCGCTCGTCGCTGTCGATGTCCCCGCGATCGGCGAGCTTCTTCAGCACGGCCGTGGTCGTGCCCCCGGCGGTCTCCGTGAAGATGCCGGTCGTCTCGGCGAGCAGGCCGATGCCCTCGCGGATCTCCCGGTCGTCGACGGCGTCGATCGCCCCTCCGGAGCGGCGGGCGAGATCGAGCGCGTAGGGACCATCGGCGGGATTGCCGATCGCCAGCGACTTCGCGATGCCCGTCGGCTTGACCGGCCGGCAGACGTCGTGGCCGGCCTCGTATGCCTGCGCCACCGGCGAGCACCCCACCGCCTGCGCGCCGTTGAACGCGGGAGCCTCGCCTTCGAGCAGGCCCACGCTGCGCCACTCGTCGAAGCCGCGCGCGATCTTCGTGAACAGCGAGCCCGAGGCGATCGGCACGACGACCCGGTCGGGCAGCTCGAAGCCGAGCTGCTCGGCGACCTCGTAGGCGAGCGTCTTCGACCCCTCGGCGTAGTAGGGGCGCAGGTTGACGTTGACGAAAGCCCATTCGCGCTCGTCCGCGAGCTGGGTGCAGAGAAGGTTGACGTCGTCATAGGACCCGCGCACGGAGACGAGGTTCGTGCCGTAGACGCCGGTCGCCAGGATCTTCTGCTCCTCGAGGTCCGAGGGAACGAAGACGTAGGACTCGAGACCGTTGGCGGCGGCGTGGGCGGCGACCGCGTTCGCGAGGTTCCCGGTCGAGGCGCAGGCGAGCACGCCGTAGCCGAGCTCGCGTGCCTTCGGCAGCGCGACCGACACGACCCGGTCCTTGAACGAGTGCGTCGGGTTGGCGGCGTCGTTCTTGACCCAGACCTCGCGCAGGCCGAGCCGCTGCGCGAGCCGATCGGCGCACACGAGCGGCGTCATGCCGGCGGGAAGCGCGGTCCGCGGCGGGGACTCGAACGGCAGGAAGTCCGCGTAGCGCCACAGCGAGTGCGGGCCTGCCTGGATGCGCCGGCGGGCGCTCTCCGGGTCGAGCGACGAGAAGTCGTATGCGACCTCGAGCGGGCCCCAACAGGCCTCGCACGCGTAGCGGGCGTCGAGCGGGTAGCGGCTACCGCACTCCTTGCACTTCAGGGCTTCGACTGACATAGGCACCTCGTCCCGGACTCCGTCGGCTTGTATTCGTGACGGAGAGCTTGCGAGGCGCTTCGTCACATCTCCCAGGCTCTTTTCTTGCCTGCATGGAATTGGCACCGTTCCGATCGACCTACGTCGAGCAGATGGTTGCCGGGGCTTCGTAGGGCCAAGTCCCTCCACCCCTCTGGATGCGTGCTGCTATACGGCGCAAACAATAGCGCGCCCGACCGGCGTGATCGGCACAAGTAGGATGCCCTTGAGTGACGACGATGCTCGACGACCCGCTCAGACCCGATGGCGAACTTCCCAAAGCCACGCCTCCCGCGCCTCGCGCGCAGCCGGGTCGACGGTCACTCGACTCCCCCGAGCACTGAGCCGAACGTAGAGCTCGTCGAGTACGGCGGGCTGCGCTGGATCAACGTCGAGCGCCCCGGTCCGCTCGACCAGGCCTGGCTCGAGGAGCATTTCGAGTTCCATCCGCTGGCCTACGAGGACATCCGCTCCCGCAACCAGCGTCCGAAGATCGACGAGTACCCCGACTACCTGTTCATCGTCCTGCACTTCCCGGTGTTCGACAAGGCGCTGGGTCGCCTGAACGCCGGCGAGCTCGACATCTTCGTCGGGCCCGACTTCCTCGTCACGCTGCCGAACGAGTCGCTGCAGCCGGTCGAGTACCTGTTCGAGCGCTGCCGCACCTCCGACGAGGCGCGCGAGCAGCTCTTCTCGAAGGGGTCGGGCTTCCTGCTCTACAAGATCGTCGACGACGCCTTCGACTACTGCTTCCCGATGCTGCGCAAGATCGGCAACAAGCTCGACCGCCTCGAGGACGACATCTTCCAGGGGCGCTCGGAGGAGGTCGTGCGCGACATCTCGAACGCCAAGCAGGAGATCATCAACTTCCGCAAGATCATCCGTCCCCAGCGCCCGGTCCTGCGCGACCTCGAGCGCACCAAGCAGCGTTACCTGCGCGAGGACATGGAGCTCTACTTCGACGACGTCCAGGACGCGTCGGAGCGCATCTGGGACATGCTCGAGAACTACAAGGAGGTCATCGAGGCGCTCGAGGGCACCAACGAGTCGGTCATCTCGCACCGCCAGAACGACTCCCTACGCCTGCTCGCCGCCGTGACGATGGTGATCACCCCGCTGACGCTCGTCGCCTCGATCTGGGGCATGAACGTCGGCGTGCCCGGCGAGGGCTCGCAGAGCGCCTTTTGGGTGATCATCGGGGGCCTCCTCGTGCTGCTCGTGGGGCTCGTCTACCACTTCCGCCGCCGCGGCTGGCTGTAGCGGACCGGCGGTCGGCGTGAGCGACCAGAGGCTCTGGGCCCCGTGGCGGCTCGACTTCATCCGCGGCGCGAAGCCCGACGGCTGCGTCTTCTGTGCGAAGCCCGCGCTCGCAGACGACGAGCGCGCGCTGATCGTCCACCGTGGCGAGCGCTGCTTCGTGATCCTGAACGCGTACCCGTACAACAACGGGCACCTGATGGTGTCGCCGTTCAAGCACGTCCCCTCGATCGAGCAGCTCGACGAGGGCGAGCTGCTCGAGCTGATGACCCTGGCGCAGCGGGGAATCGGCGTGCTGCGCGAGGTCTACGCGCCCGAGGGCTTCAACATCGGCGTCAACCAGGGAGCGGCAGCCGGCGCCGGGATCGCCGACCACATGCACCTCCACGTCGTCCCGCGCTGGGTGGGGGACACGAACTTCATGCCCGTGATCGGCTCGACGCGCGTGCTGCCCCAGGCGCTCGCCGACTCGTGGCGCGAGCTGTCGCCGCGGTTCGCGCAAGCAGCTCCCGGCTAGGCTCCAGCCCGTGCTCGACGCGAAGACCTTCAAGGCCTACGACATCCGTGGCCTGCACGGCGAGCAGCTCGACGAGGACGGCGCCTACCTGGTGGGGCGCGCGTTCGCGCGCGTGCTCGCCGAGGAGGAGGGCAAGCGCACCGACGAGCTGCGCGTCGGGCTGGGGCGCGACATGCGCCTCGAGGCCCCCGCGATGGCGGCGCGCTACGCCGACGGGCTGCGCGACGAGGGCGCGGACGTGCTCGACATCGGCCAGGTCGGCACCGAGATGCTCTACTTCGCCGTCGGCTCGCGCGACCTGGACGGCGGGCTGATGTGCACGGCCTCGCACAACCCGCGCTCCTACACCGGCGCGAAGCTCGTCAAGCGCGGTGCGATCGCGCTGTCGGGCGATGCCGGGATCGCCGAGGTCAAGAGGATCGCCACCGGCGACGAGCTCGGGGAGCCCGCCGGTGAGCGCGGCGCCTACGCCGAGGAGGACATCGCGGCCGACTTCAGGGCCGAGGCGCTCAAGTTCATCGAGCCCGGCAACGTGCGCCAGACGAAGGTCGTGCTCGACGGCGGCAACGGGATGGCCGGCCCGATGGTCGGCGAGATCCTCGACGGGCTGCCGCTCGAGCAGGTGCAGATGTACTGGACGCCCGACGGCACCTTCCCGGACCACGATCCCAACCCGCTGCTCGAGGAGAATCGGCGCCTGATCATCGACAAGGTTCGCGAACAGGGCGCCGACCTCGGCATCGCCTGGGACGGAGACGCCG
>JAUJNF010000011.1 GCA_030446485.1 Thermoleophilaceae bacterium
ATCAAGCGCGGCGGCAAGGTCTGGATCAACATCTTCCCGGACAAGCCGGTCACCGCCAAGCCCGCCGAAACCCGCATGGGCTCCGGCAAGGGCTCCCCGGAGGGGTGGGTGGCGGTCGTCAAGCCCGGGCGCGTGATGTTCGAGCTCTCCGGCGTGCCCGAGCCGCTGGCCCGCGAGGCGATGCGCCTGGCCGGCCACAAGCTGCCGATCAAGACGAAGTTCGTTACGCGTGAAGGGGTCGAGGCGTGAAGCCGACCGAGGTGCACAGCATGGCCGACGACCAGCTCGTGCAGCACATCGACGAGGCGCGGAAGAACGCCTTCGGGCTCAAGTTCCAGCACGCGACTGGGCAACTTGAGAACACCGCGGGCCTGCGCAGCGCCAAGCGGGATGTCGCGCGCGCGCTCACCGTGGCCCGCCAGCGGGGGATCGACGTCGAGCGCGAGCTTCGGAGGCAGCGCGATGAGTAACGGGAACGCGCAGCGAACGCCGGAGGAGCGGGCCGCCCAGCGCCTCGAGCACCGCCGCAAGAACGCGGCCGAGCGCCGGCGTTACCGGTTGAAGCAGCGGGAGAAGCGCGAGTCCGGCTCCGGCCCCGCGGCTGAGCCGCCGGTCGAGGACCACGGCCCCGGCCGCCCGCGCGAGCGGCGCGGCGTGGTGGTGTCCGACAAGGCCGACAAGACGATCACCGTGCGCATCGATTCGGCGCGCATGCACCGGGTCTACGGCAAGGTGGTGCGCGAGTCCACGCGGCTGCACGCCCACGACGAGCGCAACGAGGCGGGCACGGGCGACACGGTGCGCGTGGTCGAGAGCCGCCCGCTCAGCCGCACCAAGCGCTGGCGCCTGCTCGAGGTCCTGGAGCGCGCCAGGTGATCCAGAACGAGACACGCCTGCGGGTGGCCGACAACAGCGGCGCCCGTGAGATCCTCTGCATCCGCGTCAGCGGTGGCTCCCGGCGGCGCTACGCCGGCGTGGGCGACGTGATCGTCGGCACGGTCAAGCAGGCCATCCCGCACGGCTCGGTCAAGAAGGGCGAGGTGGTGCAGGCGGTGGTGGTGCGGACGCGCAAGGAGTTCGGCCGCGAGGACGGCACCTACATCTCCTTCGACGAGAACGCCGCCGTGCTGATCGACCCGCAGCGCAACCCGCGGGGCACGCGCATCTTCGGGCCGGTGGCCCGCGAGCTGCGCGACCGCAACTTCATGAAGATCGTCTCGCTCGCCCCGGAGGTCCTCTAGACAATGGCCGCAAAGGTGCGCCGGGACGACATGGTGAAGGTGATGGCGGGCAAGGCCCGTGGCCGCACCGGACGCGTTCTGCGCGTGAACCCCAAGAAGCAGCAGGTCTTCGTCGAGGGCTGCAACATGCAGAAGCGCCATCAGCGCCCGCGGACCATCGCCGACACCCAGCGCGGCGGCGAGGTGGGCGGCGTGATCGAGGCCGAGGGCCCGATCCACATCTCTAACGTGATGCTCCTCGATCCCACCAGCAACGAGGCCACCCGGGTCGGCATGAGCCGCGAGAACGGCCAGCGCACCCGGATCGCCCGGCGATCCGGAGAGGCCATCGACTGACATGCCCCTCGCAACCGCCACCATCACGCCGCGCTTCAAGGAGCGCTACCAGTCCGAGATCCGCCCCCAGCTGCACGAGCGCTTCGGCTACTCGAGCGTCATGCAGGTGCCGAAGCTCCAGAAGATCACCCTCAACATGGGCGTTGGCGAGGCCAAGCAGGACACCAAGATGCTGGAGGCCGCCGAGCAGCAGCTGGCCACGATCGCGGGGCAGAAGCCGAACATCCGGCGGGCCCGAAAGTCGATCGCCGCCTTCAAGCTGCGCGAGGAGATGCCGGTCGGCCTCGCCGTGACCCTCCGCGATGCGCGCATGTACGAGTTCCTCGACCGCCTGATCTCGGTGGCCATCCCGCGCATCCGCGACTTCCGCGGCCTCAACCCTCGTTCCTTCGACGGCCGCGGCAACTACTCGATGGGCGTCCGCGAGCAGATCATCTTCCCGGAGATCGACTACGACGCGATCGACCAGGTGCGCGGGCTCGACGTGAACATGACCACCACCGCGACCACCGATATCGAGGCCTTCGCCCTGCTCGAGGCCTTCGGCATGCCCTTCGCCCGCGAGGGCGACCGGGCGACGACGACGAATCAACCTTCCAGAGCTGACAAAGGACCCCATTGGCCAAGACCTCACAGGTGGTGCGACAGCAGCGCCCCCAGAAGTACAAGACGCGCAACTACAACCGCTGCCGGCGCTGCGGGCGCCCGCGGGCCTACATGCGCAAGTTCGGCCTGTGCCGGATCTGCCTGCGCCAGGTGGCCCACGAGGGCTACGTGCCCGGCCTGACGAAGTCGAGCTGGTAGGTCAACGGCGATGAGCATGACCGACCCCATAGCGGACTTCCTGACGCGGATCCGCAACGCGCTCGTGGCCGAGATGGACATCGTCGACATGCCGGCCTCGCGCTTCAAGACAGAGATCGCCCGCATCCTCCAGGAACAGGGCTACATCGAGGGCTACTCGACCGAGCCGGCGCGCGTGGGCCAGACCCTGCGCGTGCGCCTCAAGTACACCGAGGACCGCCAGCCGGTGATCTCCGAGATCCGGCGCGTCCCGGCCAGGGCGGCGCACCTACGTCTCCGGCGCGCAGATCCCCAAGGTGCTCGGCGGCATGGGCACCGCGATCATGTCCACCTCCAGCGGCGTGATGACCGGCCACGACGCCCGCCGTAGCGGCGTCGGCGGCGAAGTGGTGGCCATCGTCTCCTGATGAGCCGCATCGGCAAACAGCCCATTCCGCTGCCCACGGGCGTCGACGTGTTCATCGAGCCGGAGCTCGTGCGCGTGACCGGTCCGAAGGGCAACCTCGAGGAGCGGATCTCGAGCGCGATGGCCGTCGAGCAGAGCGACGGAGAGGTGCTGGTCAAGCGCCCGACCGACCGGGGGAGCACCGCGCGCTGCACGGGCTCACGCGCAGCCTGATCTTCAACATGGTCCAGGGCGTGACCGACGGCTTCGAGAAGCGCCTGCAGATCCAGGGCGTCGGCTACCGAGCTGCGCTGCGGGGCAGCGACCTCGAGCTCAGCGTCGGCTTCTCGCACACCGTGCACATCCCGGCGCCGTCCGGCATCACCTTCGAGGTTCCGGTGCCCACGCAGATCACCGTGCGAGGCATCTCCAAGCAGGCTGTGGGCGAGGTGGCCGCTCGCATCCGCAAGGTGCGCCCGCCCGAGCCCTACAAGGGCAAGGGGATCCGCTACGAGGGCGAGCAGGTGCTGCGCAAAGTCGGGAAGCGGGCATGAGCACGACCACCAAGCCCGCCCAGCGCCTGCGCCGCCGCCGCCGCGTGCGCGCCAAGGTGCGCGGCTCGGCGGAGCGGCCGCGGCTGGCGGTCTTCCGCTCCAACCGCGGGATGGTCGCGCAGCTCATCGACGACGACAGCGCCCGGACCGTCGCGGCGGTGAACTGGACCGAGCAGGACCTGCGCGGCCTCGCGCCGATGGAGCAGGCCACCCGCGCCGGCGAGCTGATTGCCGCCCGGGCCAAGGAGGCCGGCACCGAGACCTGCGTCTTCGACCGCGGCGGCTACCGCTACCACGGGCGCGTGAAGGCCCTGGCCGACGCCGCCCGCACGGGCGGCCTGCGCTTCTGATGCGGCGCGCGCACCCTCGAACCCCCTGGGCGGTAAGACCTCTCAGGTACCCTCGGTCTGAACCATGGCACGCGATCGAGGCTTCAGCTCACAATCTTCCGACCTCCAGGAGCGGGTCGTCGAGATCAACCGGGTGGCGAAGGTCGTGAAGGGTGGCCGCCGCTTCTCGTTCACCGCACTGGTGGTGGTGGGGGACGAGCGCTCGATGGTGGGCGTCGGCTACGGCAAGGCCAACGAGGTGCCGCTGGCCATCCAGAAGGGCGTGGAGCGGGCGAAGAAGAACCTCTACAAGGTGCCGATGCACGGCTCCACGATCACCCACCAGACCACCGGCGTGCACGGGGCCGGGCGCGTGTTCCTGAAGCCCGCCTCCGAGGGCACGGGGGTGATCGCCGGCGGCGGCGTGCGTGCGGTGCTCGAGCTGGCCGGCATCCGCGACGTGCTCTCCAAGTCGCTCGGCAGCCAGAACCCGATCAACCTCGTGCGGGCGACGATGGCCGGCCTCGAGTCGCTCAGGCGGCCGGAGGAGATCGCGGAGATCCGCGGGCTCACGATCGCTCAGGTCCTGGGCGTCGACAACCGGGAGAACGGGAAGTCCGGGTCCAACGGCTCGTCCGGCGGCAACGGTGCCCTGGAGCCCGCCGCCGCCGAGACGGCCGCCGCGGGAGACGCCTCCTGATGGCCGCGCTCAAGATCACCCAGTACAAGTCCTCGAACGGCGCCAACCCCAGGCAGCGCGCCGCGCTCCGCACCCTGGGCCTCGGGAAGATCGGCCGCACGGTCGAGCGCGAGGACCATCCCACCCTGCAGGGCACCGTGCACGCCGTTCGTCATCTGGTGAGGGTCGAGAGCTGACATGCCCGAGATCGGCCTTCACTCCCTGAAGCCGGCCGCCGGCTCGCGTCACCGCAAGAAGCGGGTCGGCCGCGGCGAGGGCTCCGGCCACGGCAAGACCTCGGGTCGCGGCCAGAAGGGTGCGGGATCGCGCTCGGGCTCGAAGAGCAACAGCGCCTTCGAGGGCGGGCAGATGCCGATCCACATGCGGATGCGCAAGCTGCGCGGCCCGCACATGAAGAAGTCGATGCCCTTCGAGATGTTCCGCACCCACACCCAGCCGGTGAACCTCCGCGACCTCGAGGCGCGCTTCGACGACGGCGCCGAGATCACGCCCGACGAGCTCCAGCGCCGCGGCCTGGCCACGCGCAAGGGCGTGCCGGTGAAGGTGCTGGGCGACGGCGAGCTGTCGAAGCGGCTGACGGTGCACGCCCACGGCTCTCAAGCTCGGCGCGCGAGCGCATCGAGGCCGCCGGCGGCACGTGCCAGGTCGTGGGGGGCTAGATGGGGCCGATCCAGACCTCTCCTCAGCGCGTTCCGCGCTGCGGACATCCGCCGAAAGATCCTCTTCACGATGGCGATGCTCGCCCTCTACCGCGTTGGGGCCTACATCCCGGCGCCGGGCATCAACATCGACGCCGTCGAGTCGATCGCCGAGAACTTCCAAGGCTCGAGCGTTCTCGGCTTCCTCAACCTCTTCTCGGGCGGCAGCCTCAGCGCTTCGCGATCTTCGCGCTCGGGATCATGCCCTACATCACCGCCTCGATCATCCTGCAGCTCATGCAGGTCGTGGTGCCGTCGCTGGAGAAGCTCCGCAAGGAGGGCGAGGTCGGGCAGCAGAAGATCACGCAGTACACGCGCTACCTCACCGTGGCGCTGGCCTTCGGCCAGTCGATCGGCTACGTGTTCCTCTTCCGCAGCTTCTCGGCCGCCGGCGGGCAGGACGTGGTGGACGACTTCTCGTTCGCGCGCGTCTTCCTGATCGTGATGACCCTCACGGCGGGCTGCGTGATGATCATGTGGTTCGGCGAGCTGATCACCCAGCGCGGCATCGGCAACGGCATCTCGCTGATGATCTTCGCGAGCATCGTCGCGGGCCTGCCCAACGGCATCACCGCCTGGTGGACCAACCCCGATCAGATCTTCAAGGTCATGATGCCGTTCCTCGCGCTGGGCATCATCGCGGCCATCGTCTACATCCAGGAGGGGCAGCGGCGAATACCCGTGCAGTACGCCAAGCGCGTGGTCGGCCGCCGCATGTCCGGCGGCGGCTCCACCTACCTGCCGCTGCGCGTGAACATGGCCGGCGTGATCCCGGTGATCTTCGCGGCCTCGCTGATGGCCTTCCCGCCGACGGTCGGCGAGCTCAGCCAGGCCGATTGGGCGCGCGACTTCTCGGCGTTCTTCAGCCCGAACGGCGCGGCGTACCTCGTGGGCGAGTCGATCCTGATCGTGCTGTTCACCTACTTCTACACGGCGGTCACGTTCAACCCCGTGGAGCAGGCCGACAACCTCAAGAAGTACGGCGGGTTCATACCGGGGGTGAGACCCGGCCGGCCAACGGCCGAGTTCCTCGATCGCATCCTGGCCCGGCTGACCTTTCCCGGAGCGCTCTACCTGGCGGCCGTGGCCGCGGTGCCCACCATCCTGATCAACCAGACCGGTGCGAACTTCTTCTTCGGCGGCACCTCGATCCTAATCGTCGTGGGCGTGGCGCTCGACACCATGAAGCAGCTCGAGGCGCAGCTGATGATGCGGAATTACGAGGGGTTCTTGAAGTAAGGAGCCGGTGCGGTCGCCGCGACCGCCGCTTGGGTCGGGTTGGCAGTTGGCGAGTTGGCAGATGGCGTTGCCCAACGGCCAGGTGGCGCCCGGAATTGGCCAACTGCCCACTGCGAACCCGTCGGTACTGCCCGCGATAGCCTCCCCGCTTCTCATGAGCGAGCTCAACCTCATCCTGGTGGGACCACCCGGCGCCGGCAAGGGCACGCAGGCCGACCGGCTGCGCAAGGACCACGACCTGCCCTACTACTCCACGGGCGACATCCTGCGGGCCGCCGTGAAGGAGGGCTCGCCGCTCGGCAAGGAGGCCGGGGACTACATGAAGCGCGGCGATCTGGTGCCCGACGAGGTCATGTGCGAGGTGATCATGGAGCGCGTGGACGGGGAGGAGGCGGCCGGCGGCTTCCTGCTCGACGGCTTCCCGCGGACGGTGCGCCAGGCCGAGGTGCTGAGTGACCGGCTCGATGCCCGCGGGCGCGACCTGACCGCCGCCCTGCTCATCGACGCCCCGGACGAGGAGGTCATCAAGCGCCTGTCCGGGCGGCGGGTCTGCGCCGAGAACCAGCACACCTACCACCTGCTATTCAACCCACCGAAGCGTGAGGGCGTCTGCGATAGGGACGGCTCGCCGCTGCTGCAGCGCGACGACGACCGGGAGGAGACGGTGGCCTACCGGCTGCGCGTGTTCCACGACCAGACCAAGCCGCTGATCGAGTGGTACGAGTCGAAGGGGCTGCTGCGGCACTTCGACGGCAGCCGGGCGCCCGACGAGGTACACCAGCGGATCAGCGCGGCCCTCGCCGAGCTCGAGGAGGCGGCGTGATCGTCCGCAAGACCCCGGCGGAGATCGAGCAGATGGCCGCCGCGGGGCGCATCCAGGCCCGAACGCTCAACCTGCTGCGTGCCAAGGCCCGCCCGGGCGTGGCCACCGGCGACCTCGACGAGGCGGCCGAGCGCTTCATCCGCTCGCAGGGCGCCGAGCCGGCGTTCAAGGGCTTTCGGGGGTTCCCGGGCTCGATCTGCGCCTCGCCGAACTCGATGGTGGTGCACGGCATCCCCGGGCCCTACGAGCTCAAGCGGGGCGACATCCTCTCACTCGACGTGGGCGTGATCCACGGCGGCTGGGTGGCCGACGCCGCGATCACGGTCCCGATCGGCTCGGTCGGTCCGGTCGCGAGCCGGCTGATGGCCACCACCCGCGCCTCGCTGGACGCGGCGGTCGAGCAGTGCCGTCCCGGCAACCGCCTCGGCGACGTGTCGCACGCGGTGCAGGCGCGGGTCGAGGCGGACGGCTTCTCGATCATCCGGGCGCTCGTGGGTCACGGCGTCGGCCGCGACATGCACGAGGACCCGCAGATCCCGAACTACGGCGAGCCGGGCACCGGCGTCCGGCTCGAGGAGGGGATGGTTCTCGCCATCGAGCCCATGACCACGGCGGGCACCCATCCCATCCGTATGGGCGGCGACAACTGGGCCGTCTACTCGCAGGATGGGTCCCTGGCCGCCCACTTCGAGCACACGGTGGCGATCACCGCCGAGGGTCCGCGGATACTCACGCCGTGGCACCTCGAGGAGGCGCGACGGGCGCCGGCGGTCGAGGCGGGGGCGGCCTAGGGTTTGCTACCCTACGCGGTCGGCATCGGACCGACTCCTGGGTCCGAAGCTCTATCTCTCTACCAAGGTACCCCGCGGAGCGATGAAGGTCCGAGCTTCAGTCAAGCCCATGTGCGAGAAGTGCAAGATCATTCGTCGTCACGGCGCGGTCTTGGTGATCTGCCAGAACCCCCGCCACAAGCAGCGGCAGGGCTAGGGAAGGACGTCTTTGGCGCGAATCGCCGGCATCAACATCCCCCTCAACAAGCGCGTTGAGATCGGGCTCACCTACATATACGGAGTCGGCGCCTCGCGGGCCCGGCTCCTCACGCAGCAGACCGGCGTGGACCCCGACACCTACGTCAAGGATCTGACCGACGACGAGGTCATCCGCCTGCGCGAGGCCATCGACAACGACATCAACGTCGAGGGCGACCTTCGGCGCGAGCGCTCACAGAACGTCAAGCGGCTCCAGGAGATCGGCGCCTACCGCGGCCTGCGTCACCGTCGCGGCCTGCCGGTCGACGGGCAGCGCACGAAGACCAACGCCCGCACGCGCAAGGGACCCAAGCGCATGCAGGTGGCCGGCAAGAAGAAGGTGAGCAAGTAGCGTGGCCCAGCAGAAGCCGGGACGCGGGCGCGGCCGGGGCCGCAGGGTCCGCAAGAACATCCCCTTCGGCCAGGCGCACATCAAGACGAGCTTCAACAACACGATCGTCTCGCTCACCGACGACCAGGGCAACGTCATCGCCTGGGAGTCCGCCGGCGGGGCGGGGTTCAAGGGCTCGCGCAAGTCGACCCCGTTCGCCGCCCAGGTCACGGCCGACGCCGCCGCCAAGAAGGGCATGGAGCAGGGCCTCCAGCGGGTCGACGTGTTCGTGAAGGGTCCGGGCTCCGGTCGCGAGACGGCCATCCGCTCCCTGCAGGCCGCGGGGCTCGAGACGGGCTTCATCCGCGACGTCACCCCGCAGGCCCACAACGGCTGCCGTCCGCGCAAGCGGAGGCGCGTCTAGATGGCGCGCGATCGCGGGCCCCAGTGCAAGCAGTGCCGCCGCGAGGGCATGAAGCTCTTCCTCAAGGGCGAGCGCTGCCTGACCGACAAGTGCGGCGTCGAGCGCCGCGCGTACCCGCCGGGCGATCATGGCCGCGGGCGCGCCAAGCAGTCCGAGTACCGCGTTCAGCTGCGCGAGAAGCAGAAGGCGCGCCGCTACTACGGGGTGCTCGAGAAGCAGTTCCGCAACTACTACGACAAGGCCAGCCGCCAGCCCGGCGTGACCGGCGAGAACCTGCTGAGAATCCTGGAGACCCGGTTAGACAACGTGATCGTCCGCCTCGGCTTCGCCGGTCTCGCGGCGCCAGGCGCGCCAGCTCGTGCTGCATGGGCACTGGACCGTCAACGGCCGGCGCGTGGACATCCCGTCCTACCAGGTCAGGCCCAACGACGTGATCACGTTGAAGCCCGGCACCGGTGCCGAGCAGGTGATTCGCGACGCGACCGACCTTACGTCCGTCGTGCCGGCCTGGCTACAGGCCGATCACGACGGCCTCACGGCGAAGGTGCTGCGCCAGCCCGAGCGTCAGGAGATCGACGCCCCGGTGCAGGAGCAGCTCATCGTCGAGCTGTACCTGAAGTAACCAGCCTCCGTCGGCCCGGCGCGTGCCGGGCGTGCGCGGTTTCCGCAACGCGAAGGAACCCCTCATGCTCGACTTCCAGGCCCCTCACATCTCCGCCGAGAACGTCAATGACAATCGCGGCAGCTTCACCATCGAGCCGCTCGACCGCGGCTTCGGCTACACCTTCGGCAACTCGCTCCGGCGCGTGCTGCTCAGCTCGCTCGAGGGCGCTGCGGTCACGAGCGTGCGCATCGAAGGGGTCGCGCACGAGTTCTCGACCATCTCGGGGTCACCGAGGACGTGACCGACATCGTGCTCAACCTCAAGGACATCGTGTGCCGGATGCACTCCGACGCCGCCGAGGTGGAGGTGCCGCTCGTGGTCTCGGGCCCCAAGGACATCACCGCGGGTGACATCGACCTGCCCTCCGGCGTGGAGATCCTCAACCCGGACACCCACATCGCCACGCTCGAGAAGAAGACCAAGCTCGAGATGTACCTGACCGTGGGCCACGGCCGCGGCTACGCGCCGAGCGAGGAGAACAAGACCGAGGACCAGCCGATCGGCGTGATCCCGATCGACTCGATCTTCTCGCCCGTCAAGCGGGTGGCCTACCAGGTGGAGTCCGCGCGCGTCGGGCAGCGCACCGACTACGACAAGCTCACCCTCGACATCGAGACCGACGGCTCGGTCGAGCCGCACGCGGCGCTTCGCGAGGCGGCCGAGATCCTGATCAAGTACCTGGCCATCTTCACCGACGCCCAGCGAGGCCGGCGTCGATCCAGGGCAGTGCCATGGCCGGTGGCGACCCCGGCGTGCCGGCCGGCCCCGCCGGGCCGGGCGCTCGGCCGACGGCATGGACGACATCCTCATCGAGGAGCTCGAGCTGGGCGTGCGGTCCTACAACTGCCTCAAGCGGGCGGGCATCCAGAGCGTGGGCGACCTGCTGCAGAAGTCGGAGTCGGAGCTGAACGCGATCCCCAACTTCGGCCGCAAGTCGATCGAGGAGGTCATCGAGACCCTCGAGGCCCGCGGGCTGAGCCTCCGGGCCTAGGGACAGTCCGGTGCGCCACCAGAAGAACCGCGGCAAGTTAAGCCGCACCTCCGCCCAGCGCAAGGCGCTGATGATGAACCTGTCGCGTCAGGTGCTCGACCACGAGCGGATCAAGACGACCGAGGCCAAGGCCAAGGCCGTGAAGCCCGAGGTCGAGAAGCTGATCACGCTCGCGCGGCGGGGCGACCTGCATGCGCGGCGGCAGGCGCTGGCCGCGCTCGGTCAGGACAAGTACGTGGTGTACAAGCTGTTCGAGGAGATCGCGCCGCGGTATGCCGAGCGGCCGGGGGGGTATCTGCGGATTCTGAAGCTCGGTCCGCGGAAGTCGGATTCTTCGGAGATGGTGTTCTTGGAGTTGGTCTAGAGGTTGGTGGCCTTCGGGCTTGCGCTCCGATGGAACTTTCGGAGCGCGCCTTAACGGCGACGCTCGAAAGTTCCATCGTCGCCGCCCTACGGAGGCACGTCTTTCTCATCTACCCCTTTGGTTTGCTGGACGTAGGGTTCGGGCGTGCCTTCTCCTCGCGTTGGGTCCGCGTAGGGTTCGGGCGTGGCTGACTTCTCGGAGCTGACGGCGCGGACTCGGGCCATGTGGTCCGAGGGGAACTATCCGGCGATTGCCGAGGTGCTGCTGCCCGTTGCCCGGGCGCTGGTGGATGCCTGTGCCATCTCCGCGGGGCAGGAGTTGCTGGACGTGGCTGCCGGTACGGGGAACGTGGCCGTGCTCGCCGCGGAGGAGGGCGCGTCGGTGGTGGCCTCGGATCTGACTCCGGCTCTGATCGAGTTGGGCCGGGCGCGGTCGGCGGAGGCGGGCCTCGACATCGAGTGGGCGGAGGCCGATGCCGAGGCGCTGCCCTTCGAGGACGCCCGGTTCGACTGCGTGACGTCGTCGTTCGGGGCGATGTTCGCTCCGCGGCCCGAGGTGGTGGCCCGTGAGATGTTCCGCGTGGTGCGGCCGGGCAACACGGTGGGGATGGCCAACTGGACGCCGGAGGGCTTCCAGGGCCAGCTGTTCGCGCGGCGCTCCCGCTATGGGCCGCCGTTGCCGGAGGGCGTGCCCCCGGCGGGCGACTGGGGCCGGGAGGAGGTGGTGCGCGAGCGCTTCGACGGGCTTGCCGCGACCGTGGACCTCGAGCGGCGCACGGTGCCCTTCGAAGCGGAGTCGCCGGAGGCCCTGTGGAGCTTCTTCGAGGAGAACGCCGGCCCGGCCGTGATGGCCCGCAAGATGCTCCCCGAGACCACCTACGCGGAGATGCGCGAGGACGGTCTCGCGCTCGTGCGCGAGTGGAACACGGCAGGTGACCGCTCAGTCGTCATCGACGCCGAGTACCTGCTCGTGGTGGCACGCAGGCGCGGGTAGACGGCCTGAGCGCTCGGCTGCTCCTCGAGTACGACGGCACTCACTTCGCGGGGTGGGCCCGTCAGCCGGGCTACCGCACGGTGCAGGAGGTGCTCGAGCAGGGCCTCGCACAGGTGCTCGGGCGGGAGGTGGCGCTCACGGTCGCGGGGCGAACGGACGCCGGCGTGCACGCGCTCGGCCAGGTGGCGAGCCACACGGGCGAGCCCGCGCCCGCATGGTCGCTGAACGCGGTGCTGCCCGCCGATGTTCGGGTGCTGGCGAGCGATCCTGCGCCCGCAGGCTTCGACGCCCGCCGCGATGCGCGCAGCCGCACGTACCGCTACCGGATCCTCACCCGGCGGGTGGCGAGCCCCTTCGAGCGTGGCCGTTCGCTGCACTGGCGCCACCCCATCGATCGGGCGGCCCTCGACGAGTGCGCGGAGGCTCTGCTCGGCACCCACGACTTCACCGCCTTCACCCCGACCAACACGGAGCACGTGCGCTTCCTGCGCAACGTGCTCCGCTCGGAGTGGATCGATAGCGAAGAGCATGTGCTTGAACTGTGGCTCGAGGCCGATGCCTTCATGCGCCGGATGGTGCGCATCCTCGTGGGCACGATGCTGGCCGTTGCGGGGGGACGTTTCGAGGCCGAGCGCTTCCGCGAGCTCCTGCTCGGAGCACCCCGTGCCGAGGCCGGCGACACCGCCGCGGCGTGCGGCCTGTACCTGGAGCGCGTCAGCTACTGAGCCGCCAGGCCCCTCACTACCATCCCCCGTCGCCCCGATGAACGTCCTCCTCACCAACGACGACGGCATCCAGGCGCTCGGGCTGGGGGCCATGCGGCGAGCCCTGCTGGACGTGCCCGGGGTCGACCTGGCGGTGATCGCTCCGGACGGCAACCGCAGCGCGAGCGGGCGCAGCATCACCACACGCGCCCCGCTGTCGGTGACCGAGGTCGAGTTCGGGGACGGCACGGTGGGCTACGCGACCGACGGTACGCCGGTCGACTGCGTGCGCTTCGCGGCGCTCGGCTTGGTGGAGAAGGAGCCGGACCTCATCGTCTCGGGCATAAACCACGGGGCCAACCTGGGTGACGACATCACATACTCGGGCACGGTCGCCGCCGCACTGGAGGGCATCGTGCTCGGCATCCCGGCGATCGCCGTGTCCCAGCAGTCCCGGCGAGGGGAGATGGACTTCCGCCTCGGCGACCGCTTCGACTTCGAGCAGGCCGCCGGGTTCGCGGCGCGGGTGGTCGAGGAGCTCGAGGACGTGCCGATGCCCGAGAGCACGCTGCTCAACATCAACTGCCCGGCCGGTGACGCCCGCGGCGCGCGCACCTGCCGCCTGGGCAAGCGCATCTACCGCGACCGCCTGGAGCTCACGGAGGAGAGGGGCGGCCGCCGCGTCTACCGCATCTACGGGGACGACCCGGGCTATCACGAGGAGGACGGCACCGACTTCGCGGCAATAGCCGACGGTTGCATAGCGGTCACGCCGCTGCACTTCGACCTGAACGACGCGGCCGGCATGGAGGCGCTCGGCGGCTTCGACCTCGATCGGCTCCTGCGCCCGGCGGCGCGCGAGGTGGAGTAGGGGCGTGCCCACGCGGACTGCGGCGGCGGAGCCCGGAGGGCCCGCCGGGGACCCGCCCGCCGAGCGGGCCCGAGAGCTGCGGGCCGAGCTCGAGCACCACAACCACCGCTACTACGTCCTCGACGATCCGGAGGTCTCGGACGCCGATTACGACGCGCTTCTCAACGAGCTGCGAGAGCTCGAGGCCGCGCACCCGCACCTGCTCACATCTGACTCGCCCACCCAGCGGGTCGGTGCACGGCCGCTCGACCGCTTCGCGCAGGTACGTCACCTGCAGCCGATGCTGTCGCTGGCCAACGCCCGCAACGCCGAGGAGCTGCGGGCCTGGGTCGTGCGCCTCGGCAACCTGCTGGCCAAGAGTGGTCGCGACGGCGAGGAGCTCGACTACGTGATCGAGCCGAAGATCGACGGCCTGGCCATCTCGCTCGTGTACGAGAACGGCGTGCTGGTGCGCGGTGCCACCCGGGGGGACGGCGAGATCGGCGAAGAGGTGACGCAGAACCTGCGCACGATCTCCGACATCCCGGTGCGTGTGGCCGACGCGCCCCCGCTGCTCGAGGTCCGCGGGGAGGTGTACATGGCGCGCTCGGCCTTCGCCGCGCTCAACGAGCGTCGTGCGGGCGCCGGCGAGGCCACCTTCGCCAACCCGCGCAACTCCGCCGCGGGCTCGCTGCGGCAGCTCGATCCCCAGATCACGAAGTCGAGGCCGCTCTCGATCTGGTGCTACGGGGTGGGCGCCGTCGAGGGGCTCGAGTTCCCCACCCACCGCGAGTGGCTCGCGTGGCTCGAGGCACACGGCTTCAAGGTCAGTCCCAAGCTCGAGGTGCAGCGCGAGGTGGAGGCCGTCGTCACTGCTTGCGAGGCGTGGGAGGAGCGGCGGGAGAGCCTCGACTTCGAGACCGACGGCGCCGTGGTGAAGGTGAACGACCTCGAGGTGCAGCGCTCGCTCGGCGTGGTGGGGCGCGAGCCGCGCGGGGCCATCGCGTGGAAGTTCCCGCCGATGACGGGCCAGACGGTGCTGCGCTCGATCATGTGGAACGTCGGGCGCACCGGCCACATGGTGCCCTTCGCCAACCTCGAGCCGGTGCAGCTCTCGGGTGCGACCGTCAAGCTCGCCACCCTCCACAACGAGGAGGACCTTCGCCGCAAGGACGTGCGCGAGGGCGACGAGGTGATCGCGATGCGCGCGGGAGACGTGATCCCGCAGGTGGTGTCTCCCACCGCTGCGGCTCAGCGGCGCCCGGACCGTGCTCCGCCGCCCGAGCCGCCCGCGCATTGCCCCTCGTGTGGCACCGAGACCGTCAAACCCGAGGGCAGCGCCTGGACGATCTGCCCCAACCGCGCCTCGTGTCCCGGACAGCTCTTCCAGGCCGTCAAGCACTTCGTGCACCGGGGTGCCATGGACATCGACGGCTTCGGGGAGAAGCAGTCTCAGCGCTTCCTCGCCGACGGCCTGATCGCCAACATGGCCGACATCTACGAGCTGACCGCCGAGCGACTGGGCGAGCTCGAGGGGTTCGGCGAGGTGTCGGCCCGGAACCTGGTGCAGGCCATCGACGCCTCCCGCGAGCGTCCGTTCCACCGCGTGCTGTTCGCGCTGGGTGTCCCGGGCATCGGGCTGGTCGGGGCGCGGGCGCTCGCCGCACACTTCCGCACGGTGGATGCGCTGATGGCGGCCTCCCCGGACGAGATCGTGGAGGTGCCTGGCATCGGCCCGATCCTGGCGGAGACGATCGCCGACACCCTTGCCGAGGAGCGCACGCGCGAGCTGATCGAGCGGCTGCGCGGGCACGGCCTGCGCATGGAGGAGGAGGGGCCGGCCCCCGGCAGCGAGGGGCCGCTTGCCGGCAAGACCTTCGTGGTTACCGGCACGCTTCCGAGCCTGTCGCGCGAGGCGGCCACCGAGCGCATCGAGGCCGCCGGGGGCAAGGTCACCGGCTCGGTGTCCAAGCGCACCGACTACCTCCTGGCCGGTGCCAATGCGGGCACCAAGTTGGCGAAGGCCGAGCAGGTGGGCACCGAGGTCATCGACGTGGCGCGGCTGCTGGAGCTGCTGGGCGCCGACGGGTAGCGGATCCCGGGCGCTACGCGGGCTCTCGCCACATGCGCCACAGCGGCGGGCCGTCGTAGGGCAGCTCGAAGCGCTCCATCACCTCGAATCCGTGCCGGGCGTACAGGTCGCGGCTGCGGGGCGAGCCGGCGTTCAGGTATGCGGGTAGGCGCACGCGGTCACAGCGCTCGAGCACCGGTGCCAGCAGCGCCGCCCCGGCACCGCGACCCTGCGTCGCGGGCTCGACTCCGATGTAGTCGAGGTACCAATGGGGCTCGTGTGGATGCCTGCGCTCGATGGCACGCACACCGCGCGCCGCCCGCAGCGGATGCCGGCCGAAGACGCGCATCAGCGCGGGGAGAGCGGGCAGCTGCTCGGTGGTGGTGAACGGCCAGCTGCCGGGTTGCGCCCAGACGGCTGCTCCGGCCGGATCACCGGTCATCCAGATCTGACCGCGCGGCGGGTAGAGCGGTAGCAGCGCGCGGAAGTAACGGCGCAAGAGCGCCGGGCGCCGCTCCGCCTGGGGCAGGAACCAAGCGAGCGGCGGGTCTGTGCAGAAGGCCGCGGCCAGCACCTCGGCCAGCCGCTCCAGGTCGGTGGCGGTCGCCGGTCTGGCCTCCATGCCCGGACGCTACTGCGTTGCCGTCGTGCGCTCGTTCGGGATCACGGCCGCGGACCGTCAGCCGCGGTATCCGGCCATCGCCTGCGCCATGCGGTCCTGCAGGGTACGTGCGCCGCTCACGCTCACGCGGTTCATGAGGATCGAGAACACGATCGTGTCGCCGCCGAGCGACTCGCAGTAGCCCGATAGGGCGCTCACGTCGGACAGGGTGCCGGTCTTCGCGCGGCAGCGACCGCGAGCCGGGCCCGAGCGCAGGCGGTCGAGCAGCGTGCCCGTGCGGCCGGCGATCGCCAGCGAGTCGAGGAAGGCGGGAAATTCGTCGCGGCGCCGCAGCCCGGTGAGCAGGCGTCCGACCTGGCGCGGAGCCGCCACGTTGCGGCGCGAGAGGCCCGACCCGTCGGCGAGGCTCGCGGAGGCGCCGACCGTGCGGGCGAAGGCCTCGGCCCGGCGGGCGCCCGCGGCGGTGGTGCCGTCGCCGACCTCGAGGGCGCCGAGGCCCTTCAGCAGGATCTCGGCGAAGAAGTTGTCGGAGCGGGTGTTGGCGATCTGCACCAGCCGCGCGACCGTGGGCGAGCGCACCGCCACCAGCTCGTGGGCCTCCTCGGGGCTCGAGCCGGCGGCCGGGCTTCCCGCCACGCGCACGCCGCGCTGCTCGAGCTCCTGATCCAGCCTCGCGGCCGCGAACAGCGGGGGATCGGACTGGAACGCGGTGCCGCGGTCATTCGCCAGGCCGCGGTCGTAGGCCAGTGCGCTCAGCGGGCCGACGTAGATGGAGGTCCGAAAGCCCGAGGCCGGCCCGCCGCGCCGCGAGTCGAACAGCGACTCGTCCCCCACCACCCGCCCGCTGACCGAGCGGATTCCGTAGCCCCGCAGGCGGCGGGCGAGCGACTCGACGCTCGCGCTCGCCAGGTAGGAGCGCCGGGCGAAGGCCTCGGACCCGAAGGTCGGGTCCCCGCCACCGCGCAGGTAGAGGCTTCCGTGCCAGCGGCCGCGCTCGTCCAGCCTCCCGGCACCGATCACCCGGGTCTCGATCCGCTGGCGCGCGCCGCGGCGCCCGAGCACCGCGGCGGTGGTGAACAGCTTGGTGTTGGAGGCCAGGATCCGCCGCGTGTCGGCCTGGGCGGTGAACAGGGTCCGGCCCTCGGTCGCGTTGTAGGCGTACGCGCCGGAGGAGGAGCCGGCCGAGCGCATGGCGCCCGCGAGGGTGCGTCGCAGCCCGCGGTCCTCGGCGGTTCGTGCGGCCGTGACCCACCGGGCGCCCGCGCGCGCGGTGGCTGCGTGAGCCGCTCGCGCGCCCTCGCCGCCGCTCGTCGGGGCCGTCGAGCCGGCGGCCGCGACGGCCGGCGCGGGCGCGGCGGCAAGGGCCGCGAGCACCACCACCAGAAGGGCACGGACCGCCGCCGCGGGCGTGCTTCCTGCCGGCCGGCCGCTCACCGGACGCGAGGGTAGCGGCTGACCGGCCGCCCGCTCTGGGATGATGGCGGTGCACATGGGCAAGGTGGTCAAGCTCGAGAAGCCCGCGCGGCGCACCGCCGCCGGCAACAGGGTGCCGCGGCGGCGGGCGAGCCAATCGCGCACGGCGCTCGTGCTCGGCGGCGGCGGGGTCACCGGCGGGGTGTACGAGATGGGCGCGCTGCGGGCGCTCGACCTCCTGGCCGTCAACCGCACGGTGAACGAGTTCGACATCTACGTGGGCACGAGCGCCGGCTCATTCGTGGCCAGCCTCGCCGTCAACGGCGTCACGCCCGAGGAGATGATGCGGGTGGTCAACCAGCAGGTGCCGACCCCCTTCCGGGACATCAACACCGGCACGCTGATGTCGCCCAACTACCTGGAGTTCGCCAAGAGCGCCGCCACCCTGCCGCTCCGGACCATCGGCATGGTGCGCACGGTGGCGGCCAACCTGCGGGCGAGCTCGATCATGGACGTGATCGTGGGCCTGGCCGAGGCGCTGCCGTCCGGCATCTACGACGGCTCGGGCATCGAGCGCTACATCGCCGAGGTCCTGAGCGATCCGGACCGCACCAACGACTTCCGCCTGCTGAAGAACGAGCTCTACCTCACCTCCACCGATCTCGACACCTGCGAGCGGATCGTGTTCGGGGGAGGACTGGGACGACGTCCCGATATCCAAGGCGGTCGCGGCCTCCACCGCCCTACCGATGGTCTACAGGCCAGTCGAGGTGAAGGGCCGGCAGCTGATCGACGGGGGCATCCGCTCGACCACCAACGTGGACATCGCCGTCGAGCGCGGCGCCAAGTTCGTGATCGTGGTCAACCCGCTCGTGCCGTATGTGAACGACTTCCAAAAGGTCATTCCCACCATGCTCGGCAGCCGCACCCGGCGCGTCTCGGACATGGGCTTCCCGCAGATCGGCTACCAGACCTTCAAGCTGCTCGCTCACCAGCGCCTGCACGAGGCCGTCCAGCACTGGCAGGAGCGCTACCCGGGAGTGGACATCATCCTCATCGAGCCGGATCCCAACGACGAGCTGATGTTCGACACGAACGTCATGAACTTCACGAAGCGTGTCGAGATCGCCAAGCACGGCTTCGAGTCGGTCACGCTCAGGCTGGCCAAGGACTACGACAACCTGCGTGATATCTGCGCGCGGCACGGAATCGAGATCTCGGCCACGCGCGTGCGGAAGGTGGTGAAGCGGTTCGCCGAGGAGCCGGAGAAGACGCGCGCGTGGCGGCGGATCCTGGAGCAGACCACCGGGACGCTGCTGCGGCAGTCCGAGGACGCCTGATCGGCTTGGAGGTTTGCTCGCGCTAGGCGACGGGGACTGGGGCGCCCCCGGCGTGTGCCGCCTTGGTGCCCGTTCCGTGTAGCAGGGTCTCCACCCCGCGCGGGCCGACGTCCCAGTGCAGCGCCCCGGCGTGCTGGCGGATCGACAGGATCGCGCCGCCCACCTGCTCGACCTCGGCCTCGCAGGCGGCGGCGGCCACGTCGGTCTCGGCGCCGGTGAGGCCGCAGTCGCTCAGGAAGCGCTTGAGGTGGGGGTGGCGGCCCTCGGGGCCCTCCAGCTCGAGCTCCTCGACCCAGAACGGGTGGGGTGACCTCGCGACGGTGGGCGACAGCACGCAGACGGCCATGTCGTCCGGAGTGCGGTCGGCCTCGCGGGTCAGGCGCTCGAGGAGGGCCGTGGCGGTCGGGCTCGGGCCCGACTCGCCGATCAGTGCGGCGAGCCGCTCGCGGCCCAGCAGCTCGTCGCCCACCCGGGCCTCGATCAGGCCGTCGGTGAAGAAGCAGGCCAGCGCGCCCGGCGGAAGCGCCAGCGTGGTCTGTCGCCGCCCCGTGGGCAGTCCGACGCCGAGAGGCGGCGAGGCGAACGTCGCGATCGGATCGTGGGGCGGCGCTCCGCGAACGATCGGCGGGGGGTGTCCCGCCGACGCGTAGGTGAGCGTGCCGCTGCGCGAGTCCCACCGGGCCACCACAACCGTCGCGAAGTCGTTCCCCAGGTCGTCGCCGAGGGCGTGGCCGGCGAGCTGCAGCGCGGTGCGCGGCTCGAGCCCGGCCTCGAGGTAGGCGCGAAGGGTGTAGTGGACGAGGGTGGTGCGGCCGAGCGCCTTGCGGCCGTGCCCGGACACGTCGCCGACGATGACCGCCACCCGGTCCTCGTCCAGCGCGAAGGCGTCGTAGAAGTCGCCGCCCGCCCCCGGGCCGTCGGCCGGTTGGTAGGCCACCGACACGCCGACCTGGCCGAGCCGTTCCGGCACCTCGGGCAGCAGCGCGGCCTGGAGCAGCCCGATGTCCCTGAGCAGCTCGACCCGTTGGCGCGCCAGCCGGCGCGCCCGAAGGCCGGAGCGCGAGTAGGCGGCACCCAGCACCGCGGCGAGGGCGGCGAGGGCACCGAGCGCGATCTTCATCCACAGCGGCACCACCTCGACGATGTCGCGCACCGCGTCGCGCAGCGTCGGCTCGGGCGCCGGGGCCACCGGGCTGGCGCCCCTGGCCGGGCCGAGGCGGCCGAATCCGGCCGGTCCGCGGCCGGAGGCGGCGCCCCTTCGGGCGCGGCGCCCGCGCCCCCGCGCCGGCCGCGACCCGCGCGCGGGCCGGCGCCGCGGGCGGCGCGGCGGTCCGAGCGGCCGGTGTCGCGGGGAGACCCACCGCTCCGCGGGGGCGAACCCGAGCCGTCGCCTCTGTCCCGGGTGCCGCCGGACGGGCCAGGCGAGCGGCTCGAGCGCGGACGGTCGGCGCCTCCCGAGGAGCCGCCCCCCGAGGCGCTCGGCGGCGCGGCCGGTGCCGGTAGTAGCCTCCGCGCTGTGCCGTCGATCGTGCCCACCGGGTCCCGGGTCGCATCTCCCACGGGGTCTTGCGGAACGGCTCCGCCGCCCGGTACGTCGATCGGAGCCTGCGGCAGCTGCGCCTGCGCGAGCGCGCCGCCGGCACCGACCACGAGCAGCGCCAGCGCACACGCACCCGCGCGACACGCGCGCGCGCCGAGTCGGGCCCAGGGCGCCATGGCCGCTATATCGGCCTCCGGGGCGCCTCGCTCAAGCTGCGCTCGCAATCGCCGGCCCGTGCCGGCCGGCAGGCGCTGATGGCCACGCTCGGGATCCGCTCCGAGGTCCACGGCGGCATACCCGCGCTGGCGCTCAGCGGGGAGCTCGACTTTGCCGGGCTCGACCTCCTCGAGAGCGAGCTCGCACCACTCGAGCGCGGGTCGCCGCCGATCCTCATCCTCGACCTCAAAGAGCTGTCCTTCCTCGACTCGAGCGGCCTCAACATCATCGTGCAGGCTAACCGTCGCGCCGCCGACGAGGGCCGGCGGCTCGTGATCGTGCGGGGTGACCACCGCGTGCAGCGGGTCTTCGAGTGGACGGGAGTGACGCGATCGCTCGAGTTCGTGGACTCAGTGGAGGAGCTCCCCGAAGCGGGTTAGCCGACTGCCTGCACGAGAGCTGACAGCAGCCGCTCGGTGGCCGCGGGGCCACGTATCGATGCCCGGACGTTGTGCTCGTCCCCGAGCGGACCACCCGGCGCGACGAGGACGCCGGCGCGCTCGAGGCGCGCCGTCAGCTCGGCGCCGGTCAGGCCGGTGGCGCGAAGCCACGCGAAGTTGGCCTGCGTATCGGGCGCCTCGACCGGCAGGTCGTGCAGCGAGGTCATCAGGCGCGACCGCTGGTCGACGACCAGCGAGCGGCGGCGCTCGACCTCGGGCTCGCCAATCTTGAGGACCTGCTCGATGCCCGCCTGGGTGAGCGTGTTCACCCCGTGCACAGGGGCGAGGGCCTCCAGCAGGGAGGCCGCCGTGCCCGAGCCGACGGCGTAGCCCGCGCGCAGGCCCGAGAGCCCGTATATCTTGGAGAACGTCCTGAAGACGAGCAGCCTGGGGAAGGCCTCGACCAACTGCAGGCAGGCGCCCGCGTCCTCCACGTCCTGGAACTGCACGTAGGCCTCGTCGAGCAGCACGTGCACGTGCTCCGGGAGCTCCGACAGGAGCCCACCGAGCGTCTCGGAGTCGAGGTAGGTGCCCGTAGGGTCGTTCGGGTTGCAGATGCAGACGACGCGCGTCGCGTCGGTGATCGCGTCGAGCAGCGCGGCCGGATCGCAGCGGCCGCTCGCCAGGTCGACGGCCACCGGACGCGCCCCGGCCCGAGACGCCATGAGCGGGTAGAGCGGGTAGGACGGCCAGGGGGTTACCAGTTCGTCGCCCGGGGAGAGGAGCAGGTAGGCGGCGGTCTGCAGAAGCTCGGCCGCGCCGTTTCCCACCACGATCTGCTCCGGCTTCACGTCGTGGCGCTCGGCGAGCGCGCGCCGCACGGAGGTCGCATGCCGGTCGGGGTAGCCGTTCACGCGCCCCCGCGCCACGTAGATCGCGGCGTTCATCACCTCGGCGCTCGGAAAGTCTGGCCATTCGGCACTCGACAGGTCGAGCACCGGCACCTCGGCGAGCGCCGTCGCCCTCTCGCGCGCGCGCTGCTCCCTCAGGCCGCGGTTGACCTCTTCCTGGTCGAGCTCCTCGAAGCGGCGGTAGTAGTCGAGCAGGCCCACGCGGGCAGGGTAATGCCCCCGCGAGGGCCCTACCGGGCTACTCTCGCGGCGCGAGCGTCGGCCCGGGGCCCTCGATGACGAAGAACCAGAACACGAAGACCGACACCACGAGGGCCACGCTGACCACGAAGATCCACTCGAGCGCTCCCTGCTTCTGCTCGTGGCCGGCGGCCCGGCGCGCCAGCTTCCACAGGTGGTCGAGGCGCTTGGCGATCGCCAGGGTGCCCACCAGCGTGATCATCATGCCCACGAAGGCCGACAGGATGCCAAGGCTCACCGCGCCGGTCCAGTAGTCCACGTAGGAGCCCACCCACAGCCACGCCACCGGCTGAGGCCCCCACAGGCTGCAGCACAGGATGGTCTCGACGACGAGGATGAACGCCGCCACGACGCGGTGCACTCCCTGCCGTCCGTCGCTTCCCTGCGGCGCCCGGTACTTGAGTGGCGCCGTGCCCGGCCGGCGGCCGATGAAGAGCCCGCCGGTGTCTGTGGGGTCGTTGCGCGGCATATGAAAGCGGCGGCCCCGCGGGCGCGGGGCCGACCCGACCGAGTGTAGGCATGACCAACAGCCAGCATGAAAGCGGCGGCCCCGCGGGCGCGGGGCCGACCCGACCGAGTGTAGGCGCCCGGCCCTACGCGGCGTAGAGCGCGTCCACCTCGCCGGCGTACTTCTCGTTCACCACGTTGCGCTTGACCTTGAGCGTCGGCGTCAGCTCGCCCGTCTCCTGGGAGAGGTCGTGCGGCAGGATCCGGAAGCGCTTGATCTGCTCCACCGGGCCGACCTTCGTGTTGACCGCATCGACGGCGGCCTGCACCTCGGCTTGCATCTGGTCGGACTCCGGCACGTCCGCGGCGCTCATGCCGTGCTGCTCGGCGAACTTGGGCACCTCCTCCGGATCGAGCGTGATCAGCGCGATGAGGTACGGACGCCGGTCGCCCACGACGACGGCCTGGGAGATCCAGCGGTTCTGCTTGAGGCCGTTCTCGAGGTTGGCCGGGGTGATGTTCTTGCCGCCCGCGGTGATGATGATGTCCTTCTTGCGCCCGGTGATGTACACGAAGCCGTCCTCGTCGACGCTGCCGAGGTCACCGGTGTGCAGCCATCCCTCCTCGAGTGTCTCCCGGGTGGCGTCCTCGTTCTTGTAGTAGCCCTGGAAGATGTTCGGGCCCCTGAGCAGGATCTCGCCGTCGTCGGCGATCCGCACCTCCTGGCCGGGCAGCGCCTTGCCCACCGAGCCGAAGCGGAAGTCCTCCAGCGAGTTGGAGGTGGCCACCGTCGAGGTCTCGGTCATCCCGTAGCCCTCAAGCACCGGAACGCCGCAGGCGTAGAAGAACTCGAGGATCTCCTTGGCGATGGGAGCCGCGCCGGTCTGGCACTGGCGGATCCGACCGCCGAAGATCGCCCGTACGTTCTTGAAGAGAGCCTCGTCGGCCTTGTCGAAGCCGGCCTGCAGCTCGGCTGGGACGTCCTCGCCGCGGGCCTGCATGGCGCGGACCTTCAGGCCCACCTGCACCGCCTGCTCGAGCTGAGCGCGGTCGGGCGCGGCGCTCGTGGCCATGGTGTAGATCTTCTCGAAGATCCGCGGCACCGAGGGGAAGTAGGTCGGCTTTACCTCCATCAGGTTGGGCACGATCTTCGTCGGGTCCTTCTGCCAGAAGGCGATCGTCCCGCCCAGGTCGATCGTCACGAACTGGACGAGCAGCGCGAAGGCGTGGGCGAGGGGGAGGAAGAGGTAGACCACGTCGCCCTCACTCACCACCGACTCGGCCTCCGCCATGCTGCACACGTTGCGGTAGTTGGAGTGCGTGAGGATGCAGCCCTTGGGCGGGCCAGTGGTGCCCGAGGTATAGATGTAGACGCACGGGTCCTCGGGGGAGACTCCTTCGACGCGCTCCTCGTACTCGGAGTCGTCGCGTCCGCGCCCGCGCTCACGGAGGGCCTCGAGGGAGAGGGCATCGCCGATGTCTCCCTGCGGGTCCATCACGATGACGTGCTCGAGGTGCGGCAGGTCGGCTTCGACGGCGCGCACCTTGGCGAGCTGCTCCGCGTCCTCGACGAACACGGCGCGCGACTCGGAGTGGTGGAGCACGTAGTGGCACTCCTCGGGGGAGTTGGTCTGGTAGATCGAGACCGACGCCGCCCCGGAGGTGATGATGCCGAAGTTGACCTGCGTCCACTCCGGGCGCGTGTGGCTGAGGATCGACACCCGCTCGCCGCGCCCGATGCCCAGGTCGACGAGACCGAGGGCCACCTCCTTGACCGTCTGGCCGAGCTCCTCGTACGAGATGTCGACCCACTCCTCGCCGACCTTGTGCTTGAGCGCGGGCAGGGACGCGTTCTTGGCGGTGGCGAGCGTGACCATGTCGGCCATCGTCTTCGAGCCGGTGCTGGCCTCAGGGGCTGCGACCGTAGCTGCTTCCATCGATCCCTCTCCTCCTCCTCGACGACCAGTGGGCGCGGGGAAGTTTACGCCTGCCGTCGCGACCGCGAAGCGATACCGCTGGCTGCCCGCGCGCGGCCGGCCGTGCCGATCAGCGCGGCGCGAGTCAGATCTTGGCGGCGGGTGCCTTCCTCTGCGCCTGCTTGACGGAGGCGAGGAAGAGCGTCTTGTCGATCCGGCCCTCGTAGATCGGGACTCCCAGCTGCGTGCACTTGACGATCACCTCCCGCCGATGCATTCCTGCTTCCCGGGCCAGCTCGGTGGGCGTCAGATGAATCGCCAAAGGTCCCTCTCCTAGGTTCGCCTGTGCGGGAGTTCCCACAGTGTTACCGCTCGCGCCGGACGACGCAAGCCCGGCTTCGACGGAGGCGAGGTAATGTCCGGCGGCATGGCCAGGTCGAAGCGCGCCGTGGTAGGTGCCGACGAGTTCCTCGAGTCTCTGATGGACACGAACCTCTACTCCATGGGGGCCTACTTCTCCGATCAGCATCCAGACCTCGTGGACGAGGTGATCGACCAGAGCGTGGCCATCGAGGAGCGCGGCATGCGCGGCTACGCGGACGATCAGCAGCTAACGCTCGAGGAGTGCTTCCACACCCTTTTGACCGGACTTGCCGTGCGGTACTACAAGGCCGTCGCCGCTTAGACCGCCGTACGCTGCGCCGCCCGGTCGTCGGCCAGCGCCCGCTCGAGCGCCGTCGACAGCGGCAGCGGCTCGATGTCGAACAGCGCCGCGCCCGAGTGGTCACGGACGACGGTCTCGGTGGCCAGGCCCTCCACGAGCGGCCGTGCCACGCCGGCGTCGACCGGGGTCACCAGGCCGATCCAGTGCGACGAGAGCCACGGCGTCAGGAAGGGCACCGGCAGCTTGGGCCGCGCGCGCGTGCCCAGGGCGTCGGCCATGCGGTCCAGCATGTCGCCGTAGCTCAGCACGTCCGGCCCGCCGATCTCGACATCGCGACCGACGGACTCCTCTACGTGCGGCGCCCGCGCCAGGTAGGCGAGCACGTCGTCGATGCCGATTGGCTGCGTGGGGGTCTTCAGCCACGAGGGGGCGATCATGGCCGGCAGCCGTTCGACCAGGTAGCGCAGCGTGCGGTAGGACTCGCTCCCCGAGCCCACCACCATCGCGGCGCGGAAGTAGGTCAGGGGAGGCCCCTGGCGCCGGAGGATCTGGGCGGTCTCGTGCCGGCTGCGCAGGTGCTTCGAGCCGGCGTCCTCCCCCGCCAGCCCGCCGAGGTACACGACGTGGCGCACGCCCTCGCGGGCAGCCATCTGCGCGAAGGCGCTCGCGGCGGCGCGCTCGCGTGCGGCGAAGTCGCCACTGCCGCCACGACCCATGGCGTGGATCAGGTAGTAGGCGACGTCGATGCCCGCGCCCGCCCCCTCGAGGGTCTCGGGGTTGGAGACATCTCCCTGGTGCAACTCGTGCCCGCTGCGCTCGAGGTGGGCGGCGCGCCCCCGGTCGCGCACCAGGCAGCGGACCTCCGCTCCGCCCTTGGCCAGGGAGTCGACCAGCCGGCCCCCGACGAAGCCGGTGGCCCCGGTTACCAAGGCGCGCATTACCGCAACACTACGGTCGCGACCCGGTCCGGGCGATCGCCCAAGTCGCCGCCATACTCGGACGATGCGCGTCGCGATCCTGATCTCGCTCGCCGCGGCCCTCGCGCTCGCGTCCGGCGGCGGGCGGGCGAGCGAACGCGCGGACGGGTCGGAGGTGCCGGCCCGGACCGAGGCGCCAAGCGCCGGCAGCGCCGGCGGAGGCGTCCGCCTCGTGCGTGTCGGAAGCTTTTCGAGCCCTGTCTACGTGACCGCGCCTCCCGGGGACGAGCGGCGCCTCTTCGTGGTGGAGCGGGCGGGCCGCATCCGCGTGATGGAGGACGGGCGGAGGCTCGCGCGACCCTTCCTCGACCTGTCGGCGAGCGTCCGCACCGATGGAGAGCGCGGACTGCTGTCGCTCGCCTTCGCCCCGGACTACGCGCGGTCCGGGCGCCTCTACGTCTACTTCACCGACCGCCGCGGCGACATTCGCGTTCGCGAGTACCGGCGCTCGTCCCGGGGCGCCAACCGGGCGGACCCGGGATCGCGCCGCGACCTGATCGTGCAGCGTCACCGCTCGTACTCGAACCACAACGGCGGTCACCTGGCCTTCGGACCCGACGGCTTCCTCTACATCTCGACGGGCGACGGCGGGGGCGGCAACGATCCCCTGCGCAACGGCCAGAGCCGTGGCACCCTGCTCGGCAAGCTGCTGCGGATCGACCCGCGACGGGCGGGCCGGCGCGCCTACCGGGCGCCCCGCTCGAATCCGTTCGCCGGTCGCGGGGGCCGCGACGAGATCTACGCCTACGGCCTGCGCAATCCCTTTCGCTTCTCGTTCGACCCCGTGACCGGCGACCTCTCGATAGGGGACGTCGGTCAGGACCAGGTCGAGGAGATCGACTTCGCCCGCGCCGGACGGGCTCGCGGCGCCAACTACGGCTGGCGGTGCTTCGAGGGCCGCCGCCGGGCCGCCTCGTGCCGAGCGCCCGGCCACGTGCCACCGGTGATCCAGCGCCGGCATCCGGGGAGCTGCTCGATCGTGGGGGGCTACGTGGTGCGCGACCCGGAGCTTGCCGCCCTGCGCGGGCGATACGTGTACGGCGACCTCTGCAACAGCACGCTGCGCTCGGCGCGGCTGCGGCCCGGCCGGGCGAGCGGCGACGGCGCGCTCGGGCTACGGGTCTCGAGCCTGGTGTCCTTCGGCGAGGACGCGCGGCGTCGTGTCTACGCCGTCTCGATTGCCGGCCCGGTGTACCGCCTCACCCGCCGCTGAGCAGACCGTGGCGCTGGGCGGCCGGCGGCGACCCCGACCGCGTCGGCGCGGTCGGGGGTCAGCTCACGCGCGACTCCTCCCGGTAGGCCTGGACGAGCGCCGCGAGCGTCTGGCGCGAGGTGTGCTGAGGGCGCCAGCCGAGCAGCTTGCGCGCGCGGTCGGTGCGCATCAGCACCGGACCGCGCATGGCCTGGATCCAGCCGAGCTGCTCGGGAGCGCCCGGCAGGCGGGCTATCGCCCCGGCGGTGACGTTCACGGCCAGGTCGGGCACCGGGATCGAGTACCAGCCGAGCGCGTCCGCCAGGTCGCTCATCGCAAGCGTCCCGCTGGCGGCCAGGTTGTAGGCGCCCGGCTCGCCCTTCCCCAGCGCGCCCGCGAGGAACGCCGAGGCCACGTCGTCCTCGTGCACGAGCTGGAAGCGCACGCCGGGATCCGGGATCACGGGTTTCAGCATCGGGAGCCAGGACACGACGCGGGAGACAGAGTCGGGCACGGCCTCGCCGAGGCGGATGTACGGCAGCTCCTCGAGCAGCATCTGCGCCTTGGGACCGGCCACTATGCAGGGCCGGAACACGTAAGCGCTCGTGCGGGTCTGGCCGGCCAGCACGTCCTCGAGCACCCGCTCGACCTCGGCCTTCTGGCGCGAGTAGAAGTGCGCGGGCGTGCCGCGCGTGGGCACGTGCTCGTCGAGCCACGCCGGGTTGTCCTTGTGGAAGCCGTAGGCGGCGACGCTCGACGCGTAGCAGATGCGCTTGGCACGGGCGTCGACGGCGGCCTCGAAGACGTTTCGCGACCCGTCCACGTTGATGGCCTGGCTGTCGCCGCCGCCGACGATCGCGAACGCCAGGTGCACGACCACGTCGGCCCCCTTCATCGCGTCGCGGACGCCCGCGGCGTCGCGCACGTCGCCTTGGCGGTATTCCGTCTTCTTCCAGCCGCGACTCGAGGGATCGAACGGCCGCCGGGCCATGCCGACGATGCGCTTGACCCGTCGCGAGCGCTCGAGCCCGTCGACCAGAGCGATGCCCAGGTCACCGGTCGGGCCCGTCACGGCCACGGTCAAGCCCTGCTGACGACCCTTTGCTGCCACCTGTGAGCTCCTCTCGAGCCGAAGACGTGGGCCGTCTACCTACCCCGATCGGGGCCAAGGCTAAGCGCGCTGGGTCAGCGGTCCCCGGAGCGGCGGTTCGCCGGGGCCCCGCAGCCCTCGAGCACGTCCATACGGTCGGCCATCACCTTGTCACGACCGACGTCGCAGGTCACCACGTCGCGCTCGCCGTCGCGAACCTCGATCGTGTCGTCGCCGGCGCCGCCGAACACGGTGTCCGAACCCTCGCCCCCGTAGATCGTGTCGTCGGCCGCCCCGCCGAGCAGAGTGTCGTCCCCGGCCTGGCCGAACAGGGTGTCCGCGCCGCCGCCTCCCGCCAGGCGGTCAGTTCCCGTGCCGGCGTAGATGAAGTCCGCGCCCGCGCCCGCGGCGGCGACGTCGTCCTCGGTCCCGGCCAGGAGCAGGTCGTCGCCGGGGCCGCCCTTCACGCGGTCGCTTCCCCCGCTCCCGTCGAGGTAGTCGTTGCCGGCCAGCCCCAGCAGCGTGTCGGGGCCTTCCCTGCCGAAGAGCTGGTCAGGCCCCTTCGACCCGAACAGGGTGCTCCCACGGGGGCTGGCCTCCTCGGTCTTCGCGCCGGCCAGGGAGGCGAACGAGCCGACGAGCAGTGCCGCTGCGGCTGTGATGAGGACGACTCTTCTCATTAACGATTCTTACAACCCGCGCC
The DNA here is from genome assembly GCA_030446485.1 of Thermoleophilaceae bacterium. Classification (GTDB taxonomy): domain Bacteria; phylum Actinomycetota; class Thermoleophilia; order Solirubrobacterales; family Thermoleophilaceae; genus JAUJNF01. Next base: position 29,181 of record JAUJNF010000011.1, read on the forward strand.
GGGCCCGGAGGTTGCGGTCGCGGTGGCCGCGCCCCGCTCTCCGGATCCCGAGGCGCGTCAAGCGGGCGCCGGCGGGTCGTCGTAGCCGGGCTCGCCCGGCATCAGCACCTGCGCGCCGCCCTCGCCCACCACCACGCGCGGCTGGACGGCCACGACCTCACGGCCGCGCGCCTGGGCGAGCGTCTCGGCCACCGACGACATCTCGGCCAGGGCCTCGAGGTGCTTGATCGTCGGGAAGACCAGCAGCAGCTCGCCCCGCTCGCCGGCGTCGAGCGCGTCCTGCGGGCGCAGCCAGCGCACCTCCACGCACTCGGAGCCGTCGCACACCGCCTCCGCGCCCGCCGGCGCCTCGGTCACGAAGAACCACGTGTCGAAGCGCACCTTCACCTCGCTGGGCGTGATCCAGCGCGAGTAGGGCACGAGCGCGTCCTCACCCGCGACGCTCAGGGCCGCTTCCTCCTCGAGCTCGCGCAGCCCGGCGCCGGCGGGGCCGCCGTCATCCTCGTGCACCGACCCGCCCGGGAACACCCACGCGCCGCCCATGAAGCGTGCGTCGGGGTTGCGCTTCACGAGCAGCACCTCCATGCCGCCGGGGGCGTCGCGCAGCACGATGGTCGAGGCCGCCTGGCGCGCGGCGGTGGCCTCTCCGGTGTTCAGCTCCTCGCCGGGTGGGGGCCTGTCCACGCGCACCGGCTGACCTTAACGCGGCCGGTATGGTTCGTCCCGTGGAAGCCGCCACCCAACAGACCGAGTGGATCTGCGAGTCGTGCGGCTACGTGTACGACCCCGCCGAGGGGGACCCCGACGGTGGCATCCCGGCCGGCACCGCCTTCGAGGACATCCCGAGCGACTGGTTCTGCCCCGTGTGCGGAGCGCGCAAGAAGGACTTCGTCGTCTACGAGGGGTAGACCGCCGCGCCGAGCGGCACCGCGCTAGCTGGTCCCCCCGCTCAGGCGGCCACCGGCAACGGCGCGGCGGCCACGGCCGCCGCAATGGCGGCGCCGACGATCTCCACCAGCCGCGTGAGCTTCTCCGCGCTGATCGACAGCGGGGGCATGAGGATGACCACATCGCCGAGCGGCCGCACGATGGCCCCGCGGTCGCGCGCCTCCAGCGTGACGCGGTGGCCCATGCGCTCCTCGATCGGGAAGCCCGCGAGCGCGATTCCGCACATGAGGCCGCGCTGGCGCACCTCGGCCACGCCGGGCAGAGCGGCGACGGGCCCGAGCAGGTCCTCGAGCAGCGCGATCTTCGGCTGCAGGCGCTCGAGCGTCTGCTCCTCCTCGAACACGTCGAGCGAGGCCAACGCCGCCGCGCAGGCCAGGGGGTTGCCCGTATAGGTGTGCCCGTGAAAGAAGGCGCGGAACTCCTCGAAGCGGCCGAGGAAGCCCTCGTAGATCCGCTCGCTGGTGAGCGTCGCGGCCAGCGGGAGGTACCCGCCGGTGATGCCCTTGGCGAGGCACAGGAAGTCCGGCGACACGCCCTCGTGCTCGCAGGCGAACATGCGCCCGGTGCGTCCGAAGCCGACGGCCACCTCGTCGCAGATCAGGAGCACGCCGTGCCGATCGCACAGATCGCGGACGTCGCGCAGGTAGCCCGGCGGGTGGAGGAGGATCCCGGCGGCGCCCTGCACGATCGGCTCGACCACCACCGCGGCCACCTCGTGGCCATGGCTGTCGAGGATCCGCTCGAGGTCGGCGGCGTCCCCCGGCTCGGCCGTGAGCGTGTCGAAGAGCAGCGGCCGGTAGATCGAGTGGAACAGGTCGATGCCGCCCACCGACACCGATCCGACGGTGTCGCCGTGGTAGGCGCCGCGCAGTGACACGAAGCGCGTGCGCCGGGCCGCCTCCCCGCCCTGCTGCTGCCAGAACTGAAAGGCCATCTTGAGCGCGACCTCGACCGCCGTCGAGCCGCTGTCCGAGTAGAAGACGCGCGCGAGCCCGGGCGGCGCGAGCCCCACCAGGCGGCGGGCTAGCTCCACGGCCGGAGGATGAGAGAGACCGAGCATGGTGGTGTGGGCCACACGCCCAAGCTGCTCGCGCACCGCCCGGTCGATGCTCGGGTGGCGGTGCCCGTGCACGGTGCACCACAGCGACGAGACGCCGTCGATGTAGTGCCGCCCCTCGGTGTCGAACAGGTCGGCGCCCTCGGCGTGCTCGATGAACAATGGCGCCTCCTCCTCCCAGCCGCGCTGCTGCGTGAACGGGTGCCACAAGTAGCGGTGATCCTGCTGCGCAAGGTCCACGAAAGGGACGCTAACTATGGTGAGAGACGGAATGCCGCCCCTTCCCCTGCTCGTGTTCGTGGTTGGCACGGGCTCGCTGGGTGCCGAGATCGCCGCCGTGCGGCTGCTGGCCCCCTACTTCGGCGCCTCCACGGTGGTCTGGGCCAACACGATCGGCATCGTGCTGGTGGCGCTGACCGTCGGCTACTGGCTTGGCGGGCGCTTCGCCGACCGGCATCCGCACAGGCGCGGGCTCTGCCTGCTGACCCTGCTGGCCGCGTCGCTGCTCGCGCTCGTGCCCTTCGCCGCCGACCCGCTGCTCGACCTGGCGGTGAACGCGCTCGACGAGATCTCGGCCGGGGCGTTCCTCGGCTCGCTCGTGGGGGTGCTGGCGCTGGTGGCCGTCCCGGTGCTGCTGCTCGGTGCGGTGACGCCATGGGCGCTGCGCCTGGCCGTCGAGCGCGTCGAGCAGGCCGGCACGGTGGCGGGGCGGCTCTACGCGCTGTCCACCGCGGGAAGCCTGGCGGGCACGCTGCTCTCGGCGCTCGTGCTCATCCCGCTGGTGGGCACGCGGCGCACCTTCCTCGTGTTCGCCTTCGCGATCGCGGCGGTGGCCGTGCTCGGGCTGCGCCCGGCACGGCGCTTCGCCCTGGCGCCCGCGGCCATGCTCGTGCTGATCGCCCTGCCGGTGGGCACGCTCAAGGCAAGCGACGGCGGGCGCGTGATCCACGAGAGCGAGACCGAGTACCAGTACGCTCAGGTGGTTGAGCGCTCGGACGGCAGCCGCGCGCTCGAGCTGAACGAGGGGCAGGCCCAGCACTCGATCTACAACCCCGACAGCGTGCTCACCGGCGACGTGTGGGACGGCCACCTGGTGCTGCCCTTCACCGTCCGGGACACCCCGCCGCGGCGCGTGGCCATCCTCGGCAACGCGGCGGGCACCACCTCGCGCGCCTACGAGGAGTTCTTCCCGGACACGCGCGTGGACGGCGTGGAGAGAACCTGCACCTTTACCACGAGGATGCGCGGCCGTTCCTGCGGCGGGTCGACGCCGAGTACGACGTGATCTCCGTGGACGCCTACCGACAGCCCTACATCCCCTTCTACCTGACGACGAAGGAGTTCTTCGAGACCGTGCGCGACCGCCTGGCGCCCGGCGGAGTGCTGATCGTGAACGCCGGGCACCCGGAGGGCCAGGACGACCTCGAGAAGGTGCTCACGGCGACGATCGCCGAGGTCTTCCCCAACCTGGCGCGGGATCCGATCGAGGCCACCAACACCCTGATCGTGGCCAGCGAGGCGCCGGTGAGCCGCGACCGCCTGAACGGCGCGGCCGCCACGCTTCCCGCCGAGCTGCGGCCGACCGCCACCGCGGCCGCCCGACGCCTTGCACCTCCGCTCGAGGGCGGCGAGGTGTACACCGACGACCGCGCGCCGGTCGAGTGGCTGATCGACAAGTCGATCGTGGAGTACGCCTCGGGCGACGAGTAGGCGCCTTGGACGACGCGCGGCCTGCTCACAGCGGACTGGAACCATGAGTGAGACCTACGTTCACGGCTATCAGCCGCGAGAGAACGAGCGCCTGCAGGATCAGGCCGGAACGCTGATCGACCTCCTGCACTCCGACACCGGATACCCGCGCGGGAGCTCGGTGCTGGAGGCCGGGTGCGGCGTCGGCGCGCAGACGCTCACCCTGGCCCGGCGAAGCCCGGATGCTCGATTCACGTCGGTTGACGTATCCGCAGACTCGATCGCCGAAGCCAAGCGGAGGGCCGACCGGACCGGACTCACCAACGTGGTGTTCCGGCAGGGGGACATCTTCGATCTGCCCTTCACCACCGAGTCCTTCGACCACGTGTTCGTCTCGTGGATCACACCCCCACGGCTCCATCGCCCGGCCCTACTAGCCGAGCCAGTCGGCCAGCGGCAGGCCGTTACCCGCAACGGCGAGGCTCGCTGGGTCGCACGGAGGCAGCCCGGCCACCGGACAAGCGCCCAGGCGCTCGACGGTGCGGCGGTTCGAGACCTCGGCGGGCGACGGGCGCTCCGGCCAGGGGGTCATCACCACGCCGGCCGGCCGCAGCCCCGCCGCTCGCGCGGCCTCCAGGGTGAGCAGCGTGTGGGAGATCGTGCCGAGACCCGGTCGGGCGACGATCACGAGCGGGAATCCAAGCGCTGCGGCGAGGTCGCGCACGAGATGGCTGTCGGTGAGGGGCACCATCAGCCCGCCCACCCCCTCGCATACGAGGACGTCGGCTTCCGCCGCCGCCGCGGCGGCCAGCGCCTCGAGCCGCGCGAAGTCGATCGACGTGCCGGCCAGCTCGGCGGCGTAGTGCGGTGATACGGAGGGCCCGAAGCGGTAGGGCGCGACGTCCCCGGGGGCCTGTCCTGCGCTCGCGACCGAGGCCAGCAGCTCGTGATCGTGCGGCCAGTGCCCCGCCGGCGCGTCGAGCCCCGTGATCGCGGGCTTGAACGCCGCCACCCGCTGCGAGCGGCTTGCGAGCGCGGCGCAGATCGCGGCAGCCACCACCGTCTTGCCGACTCCGGTGTCGGTGCCGGTGACGAAGAGACCGCGCACGGCGCCGCGCGCGGTCAGCCGTTCAGGCGGCTTCGGCCAGGTCGTCGTAGAACCGCGCCGGGCGGGCGGGAGCGCGGGCCGCGATCGCCGGCCGGGCTGCGCTGGCCAGCGTGCGTGCGGCGGCGCGGAGCTCTGCCTTGGTGTGCGAGGCCATCACAGCGAGCCGCAACCTCGACGTGCCCTCGGCCACCGTGGGCGGCCTGATGGCCTGGGCGAAGACCCCGGCGCCCAGTGCCTCGTCGCAGGCGGCCACCGCGGCCCGCGCGTCGCCGATCACGAGCGGCACGATCTGCGTCTCGGACCCACGCGTGTCGACCCCTTCGAGTGCCAGTGCCTCGCGCAGAACGCGCCCGTTGCGCTGCAGCTTGTCGACCCGGTCGGGCTGCTCACGCAGGAGGGCCAGAGCGGCCATCGCGCCCGCCGCGGCCGGAGGCGGGAGGCCCGTCGAGAAGATGAGCGTTCGCGCTGTGTTGATCAGGTAGCGGGCCATCTGCGCGTCGCAGCAGGCGAAGGCGCCGTAGGAGCCGAGGGCCTTGCCGAGCGTGCCGACCACGACGTCCACCTCGCCCTCCAGCCCCGCCGCCGCCACGGTGCCGCGCCCGCCGGGTCCTATGGCGCCCGTGGCGTGCGCCTCGTCGACCATCACGCGCGCGTCGTAGCGACCCGCCAGCTCGACGATCCTGTCGAGCGGCGCAACGTCACCATCCATCGAGAACACGCCGTCGGTGACGATGAGGCTGCCGCGCCCCTCCGCCTCGCGCAGGCCCCACTCGAGGTGCTCCATGTCGCGATGGTCGTACACGAAGGTTCGGGCGCGGGACAGGCGGCAGCCGTCCACGATGCTCGCGTGGTTGAGCTCGTCGGAGAAGACGACGTCCCCCTCCTGCGCCAGCGCCGCCACTATCCCCGCGTTGGCGAGGTACCCCGATCCGAAGAGCAGGCAGGCCTCGGCCCGCTTGAAGTCGGCCAGCGCCTCCTCGAGGCGCCGGTGCACGGTCATGTTGCCCGACACGAGGCGGGAGGCACCGGCGCCGCAACCCCAGCGCATCGCCGCGTCGGCGGCGGCCTCGCGCACGCGCGGGTGGTCGGCAAGCCCCAGGTAGTTGTTCGAGCAGAGCAGCAGGACCGGGCGTCCGTCGAGCAGCACCGTCGGCCCCTGCGGCCCGGACACGAGCCGCATGCGGCGGTACAGACCGCGGTCGCGAAGGTCCTCGAGCCGCTCCTGGAGGTCGCTCATCTCCGGCCGCCTCCCGCAGCGCCTGCGGGCTCCGGGGAGACCTGGACCACCTGCGGCACGCCCGCGTTGGACGCGCCGTCGGGCCGGGCCGGCACCGCCGACTTCTTGCGGTGCCGCAGCTGGCGCGAGGGGTCCCAGAGGGGCGCCTCGTCGCGGCGGTCGATCAGCCGGTCGAGTGGCGTCTCCGGCGTCGAGCCCTCGAGCCACCCCGAGCGGTTGTCGGGTCGCGGCCGGGCGCCGTTGTCGGCCTGCCGGGCGGTGTTCAGGCCGAGCTCCTCGAACATGCGCCGGTCGTCCTCGGGCTCCGACCCCAGCGTGGTGAGGAAGTTGCCCATCATCACGCCGTTGATGCCGGCCCTGACCGCGAGAGCGTGGAGCTCGCCGAGGTTCTCGACGCGCCCTCCGCACAGGCGAAACAGCGCCGACGGCAGGATCAGCCTGAAGATGGCGATCCACTTGACCGCCTCCCAGGGGTCCATGAACTCCCGGTCGCCGAACTTGGTGCCCGGCCGCGGGTTGAGCATGTTGATCGGGACGCTCGTCGGGTCGATCTCCGCCAGCTGGAAGGCCATCTCCACCCGCTGTTCCCGTGACTCGCCCAGGTTGAGGATGCCGCCGACGCACGTCTCGAGCCCGGCCTCCTTGACCGCCGCGATGGTGCGCAGGCGCCCCTCGTAGCGCACGGTGGTGGCCACCTCGTCGTAGTAGCTCTCGGCCGTCTCCACGTTGTGGTGGACGCGCTGGATGCCCGCTTCGCGGAGCTGCCTGGCCCGTTCGGCCGACATGTGGCCGACCGAGGCGCAGCGCTTGAGCGATGTGCCGTCGGCCACGAGGCGCGCGCCCTCGAGGATGTTCGCGAAGTCGCGCTTCGACAGTCCCTGGCCCTGGGTGACCATGCAGAAGCGGTGGGCGCCGGCGGCCTCCGCGGCGCGCGCGTGCTCGAGGATCTGCTCGGGGGTCATCATCGCGTGCATCGGCGTGTCCGCCTCGGCGTAGCGCGACTGCGCGCAGAAGCCGCAGTCCTCGGCGCAGCCGCCCGACTTGGCGTTCACGAGCGAGCACATGTCGGTCGAGTCCTCGAAGCGCTCGACCCGCGCCCGCCAGGCCCGCTCGATCAGGGCCTCGATCTCGGCGCGGTCCTCGATCTCGCCTAGCGCGAGGGCTTCCTCATAGGTGATGAGCGACGGCACCCCGGTGACTCCCCCAGCGGTCGGGTGCGCCGGAAGGTACGGGGAGGGTCGGACGGCTGGGCTAGCGGCCTTTCCACTCGGGCGTGCGCTTCTCCCCGAACGCCGCTATGCCCTCGCGGAAGTCCTCGGTGCGGAAGCAGGCCTCTCGCAGCTCCACGAGCTGGCGCTCGAGCTCCTCGGGCAGCTCGGCAGCGGAGGAGCGCAGCTCGCGGATCACCCGCTTGTTGCCGGCGAGCGACAGCGGCGCCCCGGCCGCGATCTCTCGAGCGAGGGCCAGGACCACTCCCTCCAGACCGCCGAGCTCGACCACGCGGTTCACGAGACCCATCTCGGCGGCCCGGTCGGCGTCGACGTTGCGGGCGGTGAAGAAGAGCTCGTTGGTGTGGGCCACGCCGCACGTGTCGATGAAGCGCCGTAGACCCGTGTGCGAGTACACGAGCCCGATCTTCGCGGGCGGCATGCCGAGCTTCGCTGTGCGCGCGGCCACCCTGATGTCGCAGGTGATCGCTAGCTCGAGGCCACCGCCGATGGCGTGCCCGTTGATCTGGGCGATCACCGGGTAGGGGTAGCGGTCGAGCGCCTCGATCGCGGCGTGGAAGGGGTGGGCGACGAGCTTCTCGGCGGCCTCGGCGAAGGCCTCGGGATCGTCGAAGGCCCCGATGTCGTAGCCCGCGGAGAACACCGGGCCGTCGCCGGTGAGGATCAGGCAGCGGGCGTCGAGCTCGGACACCGCCTGTGCGAGGGCGTCGAGGATCTCGTGGTCGAGCGCGCCGCGCTTGGCCGGGTTGGCGATCCGCAGCCGCGCGACGTGCTCGGCCGGCTCGTCGAGCAGGAGCTTCCCAGAGGCGAGCTCGCGCGCGGGGGCGCTACTCAAGGACGACCAGCGTCTCGCCCTCCGACACCGACTGTCCCTCCGAGCACTTGATCTCCTTGACGGTGCCCTCGTCCTCGGCCTCGACGGGCATCTCCATCTTCATCGACTCCAGGATCGCGACCGTGTCGCCCTCGGAGATCTGCTGGCCGACCTCGCACTCGATCTTCCACACGGTGCCGGTGATGTGGGCTTCGACGTTGGGCAATGGGCTTCTCCTTGTCGTCGGGGAATCAACGGCGGGGACGATATCCACCGGCGTAGCCGGAGCGACAGCGCGGCTAGGCTGCCCGCCTCGTGATCCTCGCCATCGACCAGGGCACGACCGGCACCACCTGCATCGTGTTCGACGAGCGCGGACAGGTGGCCGGGCGCGCCTACCGGGAGTTCACGCAGCACTTCCCGCGCCCCGGCTGGGTGGAGCACGATGCGGGCGAGATCTGGGAGGTCACGCGCGCCGTGGGCCACGAAGCGCTGGCCGACGCGGGCGTCGACGGAGCAAGCCTCCAGGCCATCGGCATCACCAACCAGCGCGAGACGGCGGTCGCGTGGGACCGCTCGACCGGTGAGCCGCTCCACAACGCGATCGTCTGGCAGGACCGCCGCACGGCCGAGCGCTGCGACGAGCTTCGGGAGGCCGGTCACGATCCCCTCGTGCGCGAGCGCACCGGGCTCGTGATCGACTCCTACTTCTCGGGCACCAAGTTCGAGTGGCTGATCGCCAACGGCGTCGACCCGGGCAGCGCGGCCTTCGGCACCGTCGACTCCTGGCTGCTGCAGAAGCTCACCGGCCGCCACGCAACCGACTACTCAAACGCCAGCCGCACCATGCTCTTCGACATTCGCCGACTCGGATGGGACGAGGAGCTGTGCGCGCTGATGAGCGTGCCGATCGAAAGCCTCCCCGAGCCGCTGCCGAGCGCGCACGTGTACGGAGAGACGACCGAGTTCGGCGGGCGTGTGCCGGTGGCCGGCGTGGCGGGCGACCAGCAGGCGGCGCTCTACGGACAGGCCTGCCACGAGCAGGGCCTCGGCAAGAACACCTACGGCACCGGCAACTTCTTCCTCCAGAACGCCGGGGCCGACCCGCCGGCGGTTCACGAGGGCCTCATTACCACCGTCGCCTGGGGCATCGACGACCGGGTCGACTACGCGCTCGAGGCCAGCATCTTCGTGACCGGCGCCGCGGTGCAGTGGCTGCGCGACGGACTCGGCCTGATCGAGCACGCCGCCGAGACCGAGCAGTTGGCCGCCTCGTTGGAGTCGAACGACGGCGTGTACTTCGTGCCCGCCCTCACGGGACTCGGCTCGCCGCACTGGGACCCATACGCGCGCGGGACGATCGTGGGGCTCACGCGCGGCGCCGGCCGGGCTCACCTGGCGCGCGCCGCGCTGGAGGGCATCGCCCATCAGTCGGCCGACGCGGTGCGGGCCGCGGAGGCGGCCTCGGGCGTCGCCCTCGAGGAGCTGAGGGCCGACGGCGGCGCGACCGCCAACCACTGGCTGATGCAGTTCCAGGCCGACCTGCTGCAGGTGCCGGTGGTGGTGCCCGCCATCGCCGAGACCACCGCCCTGGGCGCGGCCTACCTCGCGGGCGTGGCGGTCGGGGCCTGGAGCGAGGCCGACACGCGGGCGATGTGGCGCGAGGCGGCGCGCTACGAGCCGCTCCTCTCGGCCGACGAGAGCGGCGCGCTCGCGGCCGACTGGACCCGCGCGCTCGAGCGCTCGCGCGGTTGGGCGCAGGGCGCGTAACCTACCCGTCGCTCATGGGTAAGAAGCCAGCGTTGAAGCCCCAGGTCTACAAGGACGCCCGGCCCGCCGAGCACTTCCAGCGCTTCCACGAGCGGGTGCGCCGCGGGCGTCCGGACTGGATGTACGAGGTCGTGCGGCTCGTGCTCACCCCCTACCTGCTGGTGTTCTTCCGCACGCGGGCCATCAACACCGACAAGGTGCCCACGCACGGCCCGGCGATCGTCGCGCCCAACCACTTCTCCTTCCTCGACCACTTCTTCGTGTCCGTCTACCTGCGACGGAAGGTCCAGTTCATGGCCAAGTCGCAGCTCTTCAAGCCGCCGCTCCAGTTCATCTACACCCACGGCGGCGTGTTCCCCATCCGCCGTGGCCAGCGCGACGACGAAGCCTTCAAGACGGCCCACGCCGTCCTCGCGCGCGGAGGCATCGTGGTGATGTACTGCGAGGGGGGCCGCTCGCGCACCGGCGACCTGGGCGAGCCCAAGCCGGGGATCGGGCGCCTGGCGCTTGAGTCCGGTGTCCCGGTGGTGCCCGCGGCAATAGCGGGATCGGCGGGCGTGCGCAACTGGAAGCGGCTGCGCTTCCCGAAGGTCACCGTTCAGTACGGCGACGCCTTCCGCTTCGAGCGCGCCGTGGAGCCGACGCGCGACCAGTCCCAGGCGGCGTCGGAGATCATCTTCGACCGCATCAAGGAGCAGTACTACGGCCTCCGCCAGGCCGGGCGGTCGCGGGCGGTACGCGCCGCACGCGCGGCCCGGCGCGCGGCTGAGTCGGCGGGCCGTCACCACGCCACGCCGTAGCCGGTCCGGGCTGCGTCCGTCGGGAGCGCGGGTCAGCACACCGCGACGGTGCGCGTCAGGCCAGCAGCCGCCGCACGATCTCGCGGTCGCGCTCGTGGGTCAGCAGGTCCGCGGCGGCAGCGACCGGGACCCAGCGCAGCTCGTCGACCTCCCGGTTGGGAGCGAAGGCGCCGCCCTCGACTGCCATCTCCCAGTAGTGCACGGTCTTCGGCCGGCCCTTGGGATCGACGTACTCCACGACTCCGAGCGGTCGCCCCAGGCGGCAGCGGAAGCCGGTCTCCTCCTCGACCTCCCTCAGGGCGGCCTGCTCCTCGGTCTCGCCGGGGTCGAGCTTGCCCTTGGGGAGCGACCAGTCGCTGTACTTCGGGCGGTGCACGATGGCGATCTCCTCGGCCTCGCCGCCGCCCCTCAGGACTAACCCGCCCGCGGCGCGCACCAGGCGCGACCGGTCCGGCTCAGCCATACGACGGTTCGAGGCTGCGCCAGGCCCGCATGTCGTGGCCCGGGACGACCACGGCATCCGGCGTCTGCTCCCGGTAGAGCTGGATTTCGCGCAGCGAGCGCCGGAAGAGGTGCTCGTCCTCCATGCGGGCCGGGAGGTCACCCGACTCGATCGCACGCCGGGTGTAGGCGGCGTCGCCCACGATCAGCACCTCGGCACCGGCCGCCCGGGCCACTACCGACAGGTGGCCGTGCGTGTGACCCGGAGTCGACACCAGCCGCACGCTGCCGTCGCCCAGCAGGTCGAGGGAGCGGCCGAAGCTCGCGAACGAGCCGGTGCCCTCGGACTCGAAGTCCACGGTTCGGTAGTCGAAGCCGTGGTCGAACTGCGACCGCACGTACCCGTGCAGCGCCGCGCGCGGCGCGGTGGCCGCCGCCCACTCCCGCCGGTCGAAGACGAACCGGGCGTCCGGGAAGTCCGACATCGCGCTAGCGTGATCGAGGTGGAGGTGGGTCATGACCACCACGCGCACCGATGCGGGCTCGATGCCGCGCGCCCGTAGCTGGGCCGTCACGGCCTGGGCGGGCTCGGTCTTCAGCTCCTTGAATATGAGCTTGCCGAGCCGACCGAGGTTCTGCTGTGGATCGATGGCCACCGAGGGGTGGAGCCCGGTGTCCACCAGCACCGGCCCGGCGCTCGGGTGCTCGAGCACAAAGGCCACGATCGGAAACGTGGCCCATTGATCTCGTGGCACCCTCACGCCCATTGCCTTGAGGGTGGCGCCGCGGCCCTCGACGCGGTGGAAGTAGGCGGCCGGGCCGAGGGCGGTGCCGCAGAGCAGCGGATGGACCTTCACGGTCGCACCGGCGCGGGCGCCGGGTAGGGGCAGCTCGGCCGGCTGCGGATCGGCGACGGTGGCCATGCTTCTCGACCATAACGGCGCCCGCCCGTCCCAGACCGGCGACGACCTGCTCCGGGCGCGCGGATAACCTGCCGCCCCCATGCCCTCGCGCATCTTCGCCCCGGGCCTGCTCGACGGCCAGGTGATCGTGGTCACGGGCGGTGGCTCGGGCCTCGGCCGGGCCACGGCGCTGGAGCTGGCGGCCTGCGGCGCACGAGTGGTGGTGGCCGGCCGGCGGCAGGAGCCCCTCGACGAGACGGCGGCGTTGTGCGAGAGCGGGCGCGGAGAGGCGGTGGCCTGCGATATCCGCGAGGAGGACCAGGTCGGCTCGCTGATCGACGGAGTGCTCGAGCGCCACGGGCAGATCGACATGCTCGTGAACAACGCCGGCGGGCAGTACATGACCCCCGCGGAGGACATCACGCCCAAGGGCTTCCGGACGGTGGTGCGGCTGAACCTCGAGGGCACGTGGCTGATGACCCACGCCGTCGCCACGAAGGCCATGATCCCCGGCGGCGGCGGCAAGATCGTGAACGTGACGCTGTCGCCGCACCAGGGGCTGCCCGGCATGGCGCACTCGTCGGCCGCCCGGGCGGCGGTCGAGAACCTGACGCGCGTCCTGTCGATCGAGTGGGCTCGCTACGGCATCCGGCTGACCGCCCTCGCCGCGGGGCACTTCGCCACCGAGGCGATCAAGAAGTACCCGAAGCCCGTCTCCGAGGGGGTGGCCCGGACGGTGCCGATGCAGCGCCTCGGCGAGCCCGACGAGCACGCCTGGCTCGTGGCCTACCTGGCCTCACCAGCCGGCGACTACCACTCGGGCTCGGTGCTCACCGTCGACGGGGCGAGGGACAACTGGCTCGGCCCGTGGCCGCCCGAAGCGCTCACCGACGCCGGCGGCGATCCGCTGAAGGAGGAGCGCAGGTCGAAGTAGGGCGCCGCGCCTGCGGTCGCGCTCTAGCGAGCCCGCCGGAGCCTGAAGGTTCGGCGGAAGGCCGTTACCTCGGACTCGCCGAAGCGCACGTACGCGGCGGGCGGGCGCGCGTGGTCCGCCGCTTCCCGACAAGGCGAAGCGCCCGGTCCGAGAGCTGCACCGTGAGCACCTGCTGCCTCTTGTTCGCGGAGAGGAGAACGGCTCGCGTCCGAGCCGGAGGTACCTGACACGGCTGGACCCCTTGCGACGCACGCGCTTGACATGCAGCGTCAGCACGCCGGTACAGCGAATGGTTTGCCTGCAGATCACCCGTACGCGCGCCACTCCCGACCGGCTCGGCGTGATCGGCCTACCGGAGAGGCGGAAGAAGGGGGCCGCCTCACCTGACGGCTCCTGGGGCTGCGGTGGCGGCTGCGACGTGCCCGGACCCTGACCGGGCGCGACGGCCACTCCCCTGCTCCTCGGCGCGCTGCACTTCAGCGGGTCCGGACGTGGTGGGCCAGCGGTTGCCGCTCTCGCCCGTGTAGCGAAGTACGTCCATGCCGCGGACGATGTCGCCGGTGAAGATGTAGCCGTTGTGGGGCTTTGCGGCCCAGGTGTCGGCGCCGGTCGGAATGAAGAACCCGAGTTGCTTGGCCTTGGCGGCGTTCGAGTAGTCCACCACGCGCGTGCCGCGGCCGTACCAGGCGGTGACCAGGCGGTTCTCGGCGGGGGCCTGCCAGAGCACGTGGATGGTGCAGGCCTTCTCGGGATCGTCCTGGGCCTGCGCCGGGATGTTGAACGTGGAGATCTTGGGCTGGCCGTTCACGCCGGCAACCGTTCCGTCGGGCCTCAGGCCGTAGAAGTGCAGGGCGCCGATGTCCGCCGCGTCGCCCGTCGGGCCCGTGACCGGTATCTCGCCACCCACCGTCGTAGCGCCACCCTTCCCGCAGCCGGGACCGGCGGCTCCGCCTGCGAACTCGTCGGTCACGAGCAGGAGGCTGCGATCGAAGTTGGGCTCGGCCTGGTGAGAGATCGACACGCCGGGGTCGGTGATCCGCTGCAGCCGCTTGGGCTTGGTGGGGTCGGTGAGGTCGAGCACGTCGTGCCCCGTGATCGACGCCGCGTAGCCGAGATCACGGCCATCGGGACGGTGGTCGATGATCAGGTCATGCGGTGAGTTCTCCCGGCCGTAGTCCAGGTTGCCGACCTTCTTGGCGAACCCCTTCTCCGGCTTCGAGAGGTCGAAGATCTCGAGCTTCGAGTAGTCGTTCACCCAGTTGTCGACGTAGAGGATCGGGTAGTTCAGCGTGGTGTTGTGGGCACCGATCTGCGTCGGGATGAAGTCGAGCTCGACCGGATTGGCGGGGTTCGAGACGTCCAGGTAGACGGCGCCCTCCTGGCCCCTGTGGCAGCCGTTGTTCTTGGTGTCGATGGCCATGACCGCAAAGCGCCCGTCGGGGGAGAGCTGGATGTCGTTCTGGCCGCCGGGGCAGGCGAACTTGCCGACACGCTTCGGCTGTCGCGGGTCCGAGATGTCGATCACGACCATGCCCTCGCCGTAAGAGCCGACAAAGGCGTGGTTGCCGTGCAGCTCCAGGTCTGATGCGGCTACGCCCTGCGTGCCGGGGTCGATCGGCACGTTGGCCACGAGCTCGAAGTTCTCGCCGACGCCGGTGAGCGGTTGCGGCTCAGGCGCAGCGATCATCGCCGTCTGGCGCACCTCGGCGAAGCGGTTGAAGGCGCCGAAGCTGTCGGAGGCGCCCGGGTGATCGGCTACCGCCGCGGGGGCCAAGGCGAGCAGTGTCGCGAGCAGTCCCGCGCTCGATGCCCCCAGGCGACCCGACTTACCCCCGCGAAGACCCACAGCCCGCCCCTTCCCGAAACGGCTCGACGGTAAACCTCCCGCCCGTTGGCACCTGCCCGCTCGCGCCTTCACCTAGCGGCCCCGCCTATGGCACTGCTGCCGCCCGGCGCGCCGGGCGCTCTGGTGCGAGCGCTGGTTGGGACCGCCACCGCAGTGAACGCCGCTCCGCCGCTTGGGCCGCGGGCGGGAGCGCGGCTTGGGACGCGGACGAGGGCGCGGCTTGGGCTGCGGGCCCGCCTGCGACGGGAACGGATTGGCCACCAGCAGCTCGACGTTGCGGTCCCTCGGCTTCCCGCGCGACGAGTTCGCCGCCTCCTCTGTCCCCGGGTCGGGGTCTTCATCGGCGTCCGGATCGTTGAAGGCGAGCTCGCGTGAGATCGAGGCCAGCAGGTCGGGCAGCCGCCCGGGTGACAGGGCCAGCCCGGGATCCGGCGCCGCGGCGTGGTCGATCACCGTGCCGAAGATCGACACCGTGCCGTCGCGGTTGTCGACCAGGTCGATGAGCCGCGACTGCTGCGGGAAGTCGATGTGCGAGGCGGTGTTCACCTCCCAGAAGCCGTGCCGGCTCGAGGTCCCCGCTCGCGTGGCGCCACCGGCCGGTCCGAAGGGCGTGATGCGGTTGTTGTGCTCGTGGCCGTTCACGTAGGCGATCACGCTCGGATGGCGCAGGAAGAGGCACCGCACCGTCTCGTTCGACGTGGGCTCGGCCGTGGCGCTGTTGGTGGGGCAGGCCCCGCCGCTCGCGCCACCGAAGTGCACCTCGCGAGTGTCCTCACCGCCCTGGTCGCCGGGGGGGAAGGGGCTCTCGGCCTCCTGGTCCATCGTCCGAAGCGAGTGGTGCGCGAAGAGCATCACGAGCTCCCTGGCCTTGTCGGCCTCCAGCAGCTGGCGGTGCATCCAGCGGAACTGCGGGTCGTCGATGTTGCCGCCGGCGCCGCCGCCCTCGTTGATCGAGTCGAGCACGATGAAGCGCAGGCCCTTCCGTGGCTTGAGCACGAAGTTGCCCTGGCCGCTCTCGATGTTGGCCTGAGTGAATCCGTGGCCGCGAGGTGCGCCCGTGCTCGAGAAGTGCTCGCGGATGTAGTCCGCCTTCTTGAGGGGTACGCGCGCCGGGTCGCTCGGGACCTTCATGAACGAGCCGCCGAAGTTCTGTGGGTTGCCGGCAAGTAGCGGCGCGATCTCGGCGAACAAGATCTGGTTGACACGGCGCAGGTCCTCCTCGGTCACCCCGCCCTGCCCGATCATTGCCAGCTCGGCCTGCGCGGCAGGGGACAGGTTGCTCGGCTTGTTGCAGCCGGTGGCGATGGCCTCGAAGGCGGCATTGCGCGGCTGGTTGCCCTGCACCAGGCCGTCGTGGTTGCCGAAGATGCCGTACCACGGCACGCCCAGGCCGGTGGCCGCGAAGGGGCGGTTCATGTCCTCGTAGAGGCCCGGGAAGTCGCGCGACTGGATGCGCTTGCCCTCGGACATCACGTTGTCCGCCTCGTTGGGCGAGTAGCCACGCCCGTCCACGCCCGGCCCGCTCGCGTCCGGCTCGTAGTACTCGTTGCCACCGCGCACGCCGTCGTACAGGCCGTCGCGCGGCTCGCCGCACTCGTCAAAGCCCACGCCGGAGTCGGGGTTCACCTGCTTGCCGCCGTCCAGGAGGTCGATGTACCAGCGCGTCTCGTTGAGCTGGGTGTTGTCGGTGTTGTCGCCGGTGGTCATCACGAGCTCCACCGCACGGCCGTCGACCGGGCTGCGAGCCGTGCGGACCTGGTTGACCATCTGCTCGAGCACCTGCGCGGTGATGCCCTCCTGGGGCCGCCAGGCGGAGGTGAACGGGGCGCCGAGGCGATCGAGGAACTCCACGCGCAGGGGCGACTCCTCGTCGATCACGTGGGTGTCGGTCAGCTGGCCGAAGAAGATCCGCTGACGGCGCCGGGCCTCGCGCCCGGCCCTGGCCCTGGCCAGCTCCTCACGGACGAGGTGACGCTCGCCCGGCCCCGGCTCGAGGCGGTTGTCCCCCGCGGCGTCCACCAGCGTCTGCTCGAGCGTGGTCACGGCAGAGGCCGGTCCCGCGCTGCAGAGCGCCACGACGACAAAGGCGACCATCCCGGCCGGCGCCAGGCGCCTGCGCCCCCCTCGAACCACCCCTCGACCTCCTGGTTACCGAACTGTGAAAAAGCTGTGAACGAGGAATGGTGCCAGAGGCGGGGTGTGGGAGCGCCAGGCGGAACGGGTTGACAGCGGACAGTTGAGCCCGCCTTCGGTCCGCCCTGTCAACTGTCAACTGTGAACCGTCAACCGCAGTTCAGCTCGTCATCCCCGTAAATTGCCCGCCGGTCACGTTGAGCACCTGCCCGTGCACGTAGTTCGACCACGGTGAGCACAGGAAGAAGATGCCTCCGGCGGCCTCCTCCGGGGTGGCCGGGCGGCCGATCGGGATGAGCATCGCGGCCATCTGGCGCATCTGCTCGGGGATGCCGAGCTTGATCGACTCGCCATCGCGCTCGATCGTGCCGGCGTCCTCCTTCGCGGCCGTGAGGCGCGTCTCGACGAAGCCGAAGGCGATGGCGTTCACGTTGATCTTGAACTGGCCCCACTCCTTAGCGAGCGTCTTGGTGAGGCCCACGACGCCGGACTTGCCGGACGAGTAGTTGGCCTGGCCCGCGTTGCCCATCGTCCCGGAGATCGAGCTCACGTTCACGACCTTCCGGAACACCTCGCGGCCCTCCTCCCGCTCCTTCTTGGCCGGCTCGCGCATGTGGGGGGCGGCGGCGCGCAGCACCCGGAACGGCACCACGTTGTGGATGTCGAGCATGGCCTGGAACTGCTGGTCGGACATCTTGTGGATGGGGCCGTCCCAGGTGTAGCCCGCGTTGTTCACGACGATGTCGACGGCGCCGAAGGCCTCGACCGCCCGCGCCACCATGGCGTCGGGCACGCCGTCCTTGGTGAGGTCGCCGGCGAACGACACCGTCTCGCCGCCGATCTCGCCGGAGGCCTGCTCGGCCACGTCGCCGTCCAGGTCGTTGATCAGGACCCGGGCGCCCTGCTCCGCGAGCAGCTCGGCCGTGGCGCGGCCGATGCCGCGGGCCGATCCGGTGACGATCGCCGCCTTGCCGTCGAGTACTCCCACTGGTGCTGCCTCCTTAGCCGGAATCGAATGGAGGCGGCATTGTGACGACCCGGCCCCGCGGGCGCGTCCCGGCGCGGAGGAGCGGTTCGGCTACTCCTCTGCTACTCCTCTTCGGGCTCGAGGCCGAGCTTCTCGCGGGCCTCTTCCTCGGCCTCCTCGGCCGCCGCCGGGAGGCCCTTGCGGCGCCAGTCCGCTTCGTCGAGGCCCGAGGCGTTGGGACCCGGCGGCGGGGGCTCGCTGTCGGGGCCGTGGACCGACTGCCACAGGATCCGGTCCAGTATCCGCTGGGGGGTCCGGTCGGTGTACTCGAGCGGCAGCTGGGCCGACAGGCGAGCGTTGGCCGCGCGCGGCCCGTTGCGCTCGGTGAGCGACTGCTCGGGCGTGATCGCCTCGTAGGGCTCGCTGTTGTCGCTCGGGTCGGAGTCGAAGGCGTCGTACATCGGCACGGCGGTGGCGTCGAAGAGGTTGAGCGGCTTCATGCCGATCACGATCTCGAGCGTGCGGATGAACGAGAGGAAGTCGTAGCGGGTGTGCACGACCGCGCCCCTGCGGGTCCAGGGGCTGATCACGAAGGCCGGGATGCGATGGGCGTCCACGTGGTCGGCGCCGTCCTGCGAGTCGTCCTCGATGACCATGATCAGCGACTTGCCCCAGATCGGGGAGTTCGAGATCAGCTCCACCACCTCGCCGAGCGCCAGGTCGTTCTCGGCGATCATGGCCTGCGGCGTGCGCTGGCCGGGTGTCGTGCCGTTGGTGTGGTCGTTCGGGAGCGTGATGTAGTTGAACTTGGGCACGGCGTTGCGCGAGAGCTGGCGCTCGAAGTGCTGGCGGAAGCAGTCGAAGCGGCTCTCGGTGTTGAGCGGGTTGACTCCCGGCGGACGGCTCGAGTCGTATACGTCCTGGCGGGTGATCACGTTGGTACCGCCCGACGAGGCGTCGTTCGAGAAGCAGCCGAGCGGGCCGTTCTCCGGGGCGGGGGGTGGCGGCCCGGGGTTGAGCGGCCCGAGGTCCGACTTGACCGCCTTGGTCACCACCTGGCGCGTGTCCTCGGGGGTACGGTCGATGTCGTTGAGGGGGACGGTGCCGGCGATCGCCTCGCCGTAGTTGAAGTAGGAGATCGGCTTGCAGCCGGGGAAGTCGGCGGGGCCCTGACACTCGGCGCGGTCGAACAGGAAGCGCTGCGAGGGCCACGTGACCGAGTACACGCCGAAGTCGAAGGGGCGCTTGCGGTCGGCGTAGTTCTGGTGCCAGTTCTTCACCACGTAGTCCGAGACCGCCGCCGCCGAGGTCCAGAAGTGGCCGTCGATCGAGGCCTCGGAGTTGGCGTACACGTGGTCGAGAAGGGGGAAGCGCCGGGCCAGCGCGTGGGCGTTCGGCGTGGTCTTGCTGTCGAACAGGTTCAGGTTTGGGTCGCCGTCCCCGCGCGGATCGTCGCCCAGGATCTGGTCGTAGGTGCGGTTCTCGCGCACGATGTAGAAGACGTGCTCGATCTTGCCGCCGCCCGGCGCGTCCGGCGCCGCGATAGGCGTGCCCGGCGGCGGCGGCTGGTCGTTAACCGGGCGGATCTGCCGCGAGGCCCTGGGGGGTGAGCTTGCGCACCGCGTCGTCGGTTGGATAGGCCAGCACGCCCGAGGCCCCGAACACGTTGCGCGGGAGGTACTTGAAGCGGAACTTGGGATCCTGGCCGGCGGTGGCCGACCCCGCGTCCTCGGCGATCACCGGCTCTGGGCCTCCCCCCGTCCCGGTCCCGCCGGCGTTCGGCCCGACACCCAGTCCCTTGGCGGCGATCCACACGAGGCTCTTGCGGCCCGGGGTGGCGGCGGCGAACGTCGGATAGGAGCCGACGGGGATGCGCCCCATCAGCTGGAAGGCCTGGGAGTTCTTCTGGGCGGGCCGCGCCGCGGTCTTCTCCTCCTCGGCCTCCTCGGCCTCCTCGCCGTAGAACTCGGCGGCCTCCGCCTTCGCGGACTTCGAGAGGTCGACGCCCTTGCGTCCCTCGTGCTGCAGGATGCGGTCGGCCGCCTGGGCGGCGGGTGCCCTTCTCGACGACGACCTGCGGGCGGTCTGGCGGCAGCGCTGTCGGCGCCCGGTGGTTCGCTGCCGGCCGTTCCGGCAGCCGTTGCGGCGCTTGGCCTTGCCGCGCGGCTTCCCGTTCGGGCCCCTGCCGGGCCGGTTGGGGCGGTTCGGACGGTTCGGACGGGGCCGCGGCTTCGGTCGCGGCTTCGGTGCCTGGGCCTTGCGCGCGCAGGCGGGGTCGTCGGTGAGCGCGAACACGGCCACGGCGTCCTCGCCGGAGTTGGCCGAGAGCAGGTTGCACCCGTCCGAGGTCACGCTGAGCGCCGTGGGGGCGGTGCCGATGCCCTGGGGGCGCTCGACGGACATCGTGCGCTCGACCTCGAGCGTGTTCGTGTTGATCACCGCGATGAGGTCCTGGTGCGTCACGGCCACGTAGGCGCGCGGCTGCTTGGGGTCGATCGCGATGCCCTCCGGGTGAGACAGGTTGGGACCGACCTGGATGTCCTTGATCTTGCTGGCGCCGGCGAGATCGATCACCGAGACCGTGCCGGTGGCCTCGTTGGAGACCAGCCCGCGCTTGCCATCGGAGGTGATCGCGGCGCCGTAGGGATAGCGCCCCGTCTGCACGTAGCGCACCTGCTTGGTGGCCGTGTCGATCACCGCCGCGCGATCGCCCAGGTTGAGGGCCGCGAGCAGCGTCCTGCCGTCGGGGCTGATGGCCAGGTCGCGCGGCCAGTTGCGCTGGTCCCTACCCGGCGGGAACGACTGCACCGGCGGGTTATCCGGCTGGGGCGGCACCGCGATCAGCTCTCCGCGGGTGGCAGTGCCGGTCTGCGCGTCGAGGCGGAAGGAGTGGATCACGTCGCCCTGCTTGCCGGGCACCGAGGCGTCCTCCTTCTGGTCGTCCACCCCCGACTCGGGCACGCCGGACACGTACGCCGTCCGGCCGTCGGGCGCCATGACCATCCCGCCGGTCACCCCCGGCATCGGGATCTGCTGCACCACTCGTCCGGTGCGCGCGGCGCGCTCGGCACGGCACGTCTTGCCGGCGGATCCCCTCGGGCAGGTCCCGCGCGGCTCAACCTCGACGATGCGGATGTCGTTGCGCCCGCGCCCGGCCGAGAGCGTCCACAGGAAGCGGCCGTCGGTGGTCAGCGCGCCGCCTGTCGGCAGGTTCCCGAGCCCCGTGATCTTGCCGACCGGGTCAAGCTTGCGGCCGCTCGGCTGAATGCGGTTCTCGGGACCGATCCGCCCCTCTTCCTTCGAGTCCTGAGCGATCGCGACGCCGGTGGCCAGCCCGGCGACGGCGAGTACCAGAACGAGCAGTCGGCGCCTCACGGCGGCTATCTAACCACGGGAGCGGTCAGGCGCGCGCCGCTGGTAACCGGATCTACACAAGCCCCCTCCGCGAGCGGCGGCGCCGTCGCCGGTCTGGCGACCGCCGCCGGCGCGCTCACAGCCCGATCTGCTTGACGAGGATCTCCTTCATCACCTCGTCGGTCCCGCCGCCGATCGGGCCGAGTCGCGCATCGCGGGCCGCGCGCTCGAGGCCCGCATCCTGGCCGTAGCCCGCGAGCCCGCGCAGCTGCAGCGCCATGTCGGCCACCTCGAAGCAGTCGCGCTGGGTCTTCAGCTTGGCGATCGTGACCTCGCGCACCGCGTCGTGGCCCCCGGCGAACAGCCGCAGGGCGTTGTAGGTCACGGCCCGGGCCGTCTCCAGGCGAGTGGCCATGTCCGCCACCGCCCGCCGTGCGTCGCGCCCGCCGCCGTTCCCCGACAGTGGCTCGACCGTGTCCTCAAGCAGCCTCTGCATCGCGCCCACGGCGCCCAGCGCCATCAGCAGGCGCTCCCACTGGAAGTTGGCCATGATCAGGTAGAAGCCGCCGTTCTCCCTCCCGAGCAGGTTCTCCTCGGGCACGAAGACGTCGTCGAAGGCCAGCTCCCCGGTGTCGGAGGCGTGCCAGCCCATCTTCTTGAGGGCCTTCGACTGGTCGAAGCCCTCCATGCCCTTCTCGACCACCACGAACGACAGCCCGTGGTGGCCTCCCTCCTGCGTCGTCTTCACCGCACACACCACGAAGTCCGCGCGCACGCCGTTGGTGATGTAGGTCTTGGAGCCGTTCACCACGTAGCCGCCGTCCACGCGCCGGGCGAAGGTGCGGATGCCGGCCACGTCGGAGCCGGCGCCGGGCTCGGTGATCCCCAGGGCGGCGATCTTCTCCCCCCGGATGGCCGGCACCAGGAAGCGCTCCTTCTGCTCCTCGGTGCCGAACTTCCACACCGGCGGCGTGGCGATCCCGATGTGGGCCCCGATGCCGGCCGCCAGCCCACCCGACCCGCAGCGCGACAGCTCCTCGGTGAAGACGGCGTCGTCGAGGAAGTCCCCCGCCTGGCCGCCGTACTCGGACGGGTACTTCAGCCCCAGGTAGCCGCGCTCGGCCAACCGCTCGAACACCTCATGCGGGAACCAGCGCGCCTCCTCCCACTCCTCGGCGTGCGGCTGAAGCTCACGCTCCACGAACTCCCGGACTTCGGCGCGGAGCGCCTCGTGCCTGTCCAAGAACGGAGGGCAGGGCCGGCGAGGCGAAGGCTCGAAGGCTGCCCCGGCCAACTGCCAACTGCCAACTGCCAACTCAGGCGACGCCACGAATCACAGCACGGTGTGCCCGCGCCCCGCATGATCGAACTCGATCAGGTCCCCGCTGCGGTTGCGCTTGCCACCGTGGAAGTAGGCCCGCACCTCGGCGATCTTGCCGTCTCGGAACAGGAACCACTCGGAGCCACGGTCGAGGCGGTGCTCTCCCGTCTCGGGGTCGCGCCAGGTCATCGACCACTCGATGCACGCCTGGTCGCCCTCCTCGATGCCGTTGGCCACCTGCCACTGCCCGGCGAGTGTTTCGACGGCCCACTTCGTATGCTCGCCGATCGTCCGCGCCCCGCGATGGGGACTGAGCCGGGTGTAGTAGTGCACCGCGTCGTCGGTGAAGTGCGCGGCCACGAGGTCCGGATCGCCCGTGTTGAGGGCGTGGTAGTAGCTGCGGACGTGGTCGAGCCGCTCGCCCATGCTCAGGCCACGGCGGCGTGCTCGAGCTGGCGCCGCACGTCGCCGGTGACCGGATCGGCGTGACCGGCCCACACCTCGCGCGGATCGAGCGCCGCCAGCTTGCCGATGCTCTCCCGCGCCTGCGGCGTGTCCTGGGTGTAGAAGGGATGGGGCACCCGCGCCTCCCCGAACTTGCCGGTCTGCGGGTCGAGGGTGTAGATCGTGTCGCTCACGAGCGCCAGGCGGTCGGACTCCCGCCACAGGCCGATCAGCCCGGGAGCGTGGCCCGGGAGGTGCCGGACCTCGAAGCCCGCCACGTCGTCGCCCTCCGAGACGGTGCCCGCAACCTTCACGGGCCCGCCGTCCCACTTCTTGATCAGCGCCGGCATGGCCTTGCGGGTGAGCGGGCTCTCGAGCTTCTCGTAGTCGACGTAGTCCGGCTCGGTCGGGCTCTCGGCCTCCGCCACCTCGTCGGGATGGCAGTAGACGGGCGCCCCCAGCCCCGGCGCGGAGCCGCGGTGGTCGGCGTGGCCGTGCCCGAGCACGATGCGCTTGAGACCGCCCATGCGCGCCGTGATGTCGCCGATCCACGGGGTCATCTCCTGCACGCCGGCGTCGAACATCGTCACCCCGCCGTCGTCCTCGAGCAGGTAGACGTTCATCGTGCGCTTGGGCAGGTGGCCGCGCAGCGCCTGCAGACCAATCGCCCCGGCGTCCGCGCCGCCGCGCAGGCACCAGACCCCGGGGGCGACCGGCTCGAGGGTGGGCTTGGCCAGCACGCTGGCCGCGCGGTAGGGAAGCTTCGCCATGCTGCCTCCTAGAGGGTTGGTTCCGAGTCAATCATGCCGCAGGCGCGGGAATGAGGAGATGACGTCTACAGCCCGTAGGAGCGGCCGATGACGTCGAGCATGACCTCGTCGGTGCCCGCCCCGATGCGGTTGAGTCGCATGTCCCGCCACACGCGCTCGATCCCGTACTCGGTCATGTAGCCGGCGCCGCCGTGGATCTGGATGCACTCGTCGGCCACCTCGACGGCGATCTGCGAGGCGTACAGCTTGGCCATCGAGATCTCGCGGACCGGGTACTCCCCGTTGTTGAAGCGCCAGGCGGTGGTGTAGACCATCTGGCGCGCGGTCTCGATCTTGGTGGCCATCTCGGCGAACTTGTGCCGGATCGCCTGGAACTTGCCGATCGAGCGCCCGAACGCCTGGCGCTCCTTGGCGTACTCGAGCGTCATGTCGAAGGCCCCCTTGGGCGCCCGCCACGCAGCCCGCCGCGCCGATCAGCCGCTCGCCCTGGAGCTCCCACATGATGTGGTAGAAGCCCTTGCCGACCTGCCCGAGCACCGCGTCGGCCGGCACGCGCATGTCGTTGAAGGCCAGCAGCGCCGTGTCGGACGCGTGCATGCCCAGCTTCTTCAACTTGTTCTCGACGATGAAGCCGGGGGTGTCGGTGTCCACCAGGAACAGCGTGAAGCCGTCGTAGCCGGCGTCGGGGTCGGTCTTGGTCACGAGCACGATGTAGTCGGCGCGCGTGCCGTTGGTGATGTAGGTCTTCGAGCCGTTGATCACGTAGTCGTCGCCGTCGCGCACCGCGCGCGGGTCTTGATGCCCGACACGTCGGAGCCGGCGTCGGGCTCGGTGATTCCCAGGCATGAGATCTTCTCGCCCTTGATCGAGGGCACGAGGTAGCGCTGCTTCTGCTCCTCCGTGCCAAAGAGGTGGATCGGCGGGGTGGCCATGTCGGTGTGCACGGCGATGCCCATGGCGGTGCCGCCGGAGTGCGAGTGGGCCATCTCCTCGGAGAGCACGATGTTGGCGTAGTAGTCCCCGCCCTGGCCGCCGTACTCCTCGGGATACGAGAGGCCGAGGAAGCCGAGCTCGCCCATGCGGGTGAAGACCCAGTCCGGGAAGGTCGTCTCCTCCCACTCCTCGGCGTGCGGCTGCAGCTCGCGCACCACGAAGCTGCGGATCGACTCCCGCAGCTGATCGTGCTCGTCGGTGAAGATGAAGTGACGCTTCTTGGACTGGAAGTCCGGCTTGATGACGGCGTCGACTGCGGGGCTCACGGCGCTTGACATACGGGTCCTCCCTGGGGCCTCGGCGGTTGCCTACCTCGCGCAACGCTAGCGGAGCTGCGCGCTCAAGTAAACAGTGGCGCTTCCTACTTCTCACCCGGCGAGCGGCAAGGCCCGGTCGTCACCCGGGCCGCCGCGGCCCCAGGGCGCCGCGGCTACCGACGGCCCACATGCACGACCCAGATGCCGGCCCTGCGCCCATGAAAGCGCCCGCGTACGTAGCCCGCCCCTATGTTGCGGACGCGCCGTGAGAGCAGCACCGACCGGTGGCTTCCGGAACGCTTCCAAGAGCGCAGGGTGCGCCGGTAGCGCGCGGGCCGGCCGCGATGGATCTCCAGCACCTCTCCCCTCACCGTGAAGCGGCGGCTCGCACGGATGCCGCGAGCGGAGTGCCCGAAGCGGCCGGTTCGCATCATCGACCGGGCGTACGCGACGGCCGAGCGGTTCAGGCTCCGCGAGGCGCGCAGCCGCGGGAGCCCCTGGCCGGCGCGGTAGTCGTTGATGCCGGCGATCATGACCGCGCGCGCGGGCGGTCCGGCCGTCGCGGAGCCGGCGGGAAGCAGCAGTGCCCCGGCGAGGACCGGGCACAGGAGCAGCATGCGGACGCGGGACATCGGTACCTCTTTCGAAATTGAGCCGTGCGGTTCGCTGTTGCCGACGGGGTGAGCTGTCGGACTCGGGCCACCTGCCGCGGCCCTACGACCGCGGTGATGCGGCCGATTCGCCCCAGCCGGAATTCCGGCAATGGGTCCCCCGTGCGCCCGAAGATGCTCCGAGCGCTTAGGCGGGCCGGACTATACAGCGGTCACAGACGGCCACTCGTTCCGCCGAGCGGACGCGCCGAAGGGACGCGCCGCCGCAGGTTGACGCGCCGCGCCGCCATCCGTCACAGTGGCGAGTAGGACTTCCCACTACCCGGAGGCGAGCCCTGTCCTACGAGACCATCCTGTACCACGTGGCGCCGAACGGAGTGGCCACCATCACGCTCGACCAGCCCGACACGCGCAACGCGCTGTCGAACGAGCTCCTCGGCGAGCTGATCGACGCCTTCACGGGTGCGCGGGCCGACGACGCCGTGCGCTGCGTGGTGCTGACCTCTTCGCACGAGAAGGTCTTCTCCTCCGGCGGAAACCTGTCGGGCTTCGCCGGGGAGGTGCCGCTCGTGCACAAGCACTTCGGCTCCGAGCGGTTCGTGCGCCTCTTCAGGCTGATCGGCGAGCTCGGCAAGCCCTCGCTGTGCGCCGCCAACGGGCACGTGCTGGCCGGCGCCCTCGGCATTGCGCTGGCCTGCGACCTCGTGATCGCGCGGGAGGGAGCCACCTTCGGCACGCCGGAGATCAACGTCGGGCTCTTCCCGTTCATGATCATGGCCCTGATCTACCGCAACGTGCCGCGCAAGAAGACGAACGAGCTGCTGCTGCTCGGCGAGCGCCTCAGCGCCGGCGAGGCGCTCGCCGCGGGGATCGTGAACCGGGTCGTGTCCGCGGAGGACTTCGGCGCGGCGGTCGACGACTGGTCGGCCAAGCTCGCTGGCAAGTCGCCGGCCCTGATGCGCCTCGGCAAGGACGCGATCTTCCGCCAGCAGGACATGGCTTTCCACGACGCGCTCGAGTTCCTCCACGCCCAGCTCACAATCGCCCTCTCCACCGAGGACGTGGTCGAGGGCGTGACGGCGTTCTTCGAGAAGCGGGAGCCGAGGTGGGTCGGGAGATGAGTGGACCGCGGACGGTGCACGGTGGACGGGTTGACAGTTGACGGGGTCCATGGGCGTATCTCTCATCTCGCTTTCCTGCCGTATCTCCGATCGTGCGCTCGGGCCCGTGCGGGGTGTCGAGGCGTTCAGTCCGCTCGTGGCCGAGCGGCTCGGCGAGGTGCCGCGGAAGATCGGTTCGGCGGTCGAGCCGTTCGAGGCGGGCTGGGCCGATGACCTCGCCGCTGCCCGGGGCTGCCTGCTCGAGGCCGGTGGGCAGGTCGAGGACGCTCTGGCCGCGGGACGCGTGCCGGTGCTGGTGTCGAGCGACTGTGCCCTGGCGCTCACCACGCTGCCCACGGTCGCGCGACTGCGGCCCGACGCGCGCGTGCTGTGGCTGGACGCGCACGGGGACTTCAACACCCCGGACACCACGGCCAGCGGCTACCTGGGCGGCATGGCCCTGGCCGGCGCCTGCCGAGCCTGGGAGAGCGGCTTCGACGGGGAGATGCCGGCCGAGCGAGTGGTGCTGGCCGGCGTGCGAGACCTCGAGGCCGGCGAGCGCGAGGCGCTCGAGCGGAGCGCGGTCACCGTGATCGGCTCGAGCCTCGAGACGCTCGTGTACGTGAAGAACGCCCTCGACCGCGCCCCGGTGTTCGTGCACCTCGACCTCGACGTGCTCGACCCCCAGGACTTCCCGGCGTGGATCCCGGCCGAGGGAGGGCTTCGCGGGGAGAAGCTCTACGACCTGCTGGAGGCCGTCTGCGACGAGTGCGAGCTGGTCGGCCTCGAGGTCACCGTCACCTGCGGCCCGACGGACCGGCTGGAGATCCAGGCCGCCACCTCCACGGCCCTGCACGCGATGGGTCCCTTGTTCGACGCCGTCAAGAGAGGAGCCCGTGTCAGCCACTGATACCACGCAGTCGATCCTCCGCCCCCTGGTCGAGGAGCTCCACGAGCGGCGGGAGCGCGCGCGGCTCGGCGGAGGCGAGGAGAAGATCGCCAAGCAGCACTCGCGCGACAAGCTCACCGCCCGCGAGCGGCTCGCGCTGCTGATCGACGCCGGCACCTTCGTCGAGCTCGGCATCCACGGGCGGCCGCACTTTTCGCAGGCCTCGATGCAGGGCGTCGACGCGCCGGCCGACGGGGTGATCACGGGCTACGGGAAGGTCGAGGGTCGCCTGGTGGCCGTGTGCGCCTACGACTTCACGGTGATGGCGGGCTCGATGGGCATGACCGGCGAGCTGAAGGTCACCCGGCTGCGCGAGCTCGCGCTCGGCAAGCGCATCCCGTTCGTCTGGCTGCTCGACTCCGCCGGCGCGCGGATCCAGGAGGCGGTCGGCTCGCTGTTCGCCGGCTCGGGCCACCTCTTCCGCGAGGAGGTGACGATGAGCGGGGTGATCCCGCAGGTGGCCGCGCTGATGGGGCCGTGCGCGGCGGGCACCGCCTACATCCCGGGTCTCGCCGACTTCGTGCCGATGGTCCGTGGCCGGGGCTCGATGGCGCTGGCCGGGCCCCACCTCGTGCGCGCCGCCACCGGCGAGGACGTGACCCAAGAGGAGCTCGGCGGCTCGCGCGTGCACTGCCGCAAGTCGGGCGTCGGCGACCTCGAGGTGGGCTCCGACGAGGAGTGCATCCAGTCGGTGAAGGACTACCTGTCGTTCTTCCCCTCGAACTGCGAGGAGAAGCCCCCGCTGCGGGAGAGCGACGACCCCGTCGACCGCATGGACGAGGAGCTGCTCGACGTTATCCCCGAGTCCAACCGCAAGCCCTACGACATGTACGAGGTGATCGGCCGGATCGTGGACGACGGCTGGTGGTTCGACATCAAGCCGCAGTTCGCGAAGACCGTGATCACCTGCCTCGCCCGCATGGGCGGCCGGCCGGTGGGCATCGTGGCCAACCAGCCGAGGCAGCTCGGCGGCATCCTCGACAACGACTCGGCCGACAAGGCCGCGCGCTTCATCAACCTGTGCGACGCCTTCGGGGTTCCGCTCCTCTTCCTCCAGGACGTGCCCGGGTTCATGGTCGGCACCAAGGTCGAGGAGGCGGGCATCATCCGCCACGGGGCCAAGATGCTCTACGCGGTGTCCCGCGCGACCGTGCCCAAGGTGACGGTGATCCTTCGCAAGGCCTACGGCGCCGGCTACTACGTGATGTGCGGGAAGGCCTACGAGCCCGACCTGATCGTGGCCTGGCCGAGCGCCGAGATCTCGGTGATGGGCGCGGAGGGGGCGGTGGAGATCATCTTCCGCAAGCAGGTCGACTCGGCCGAGGACCCCGCGGCCAAGAAGGCCGAGCTGATCGACGGCTTCCGAAAGATCATCGACCCCTACATCGCCGCGGGCAACGACCTGATCGACGACATCATCGACCCGCGCGAGACGCGCCCGACGGTGATACGGGCGCTGGAGATGGCGGCCACGAAGAGGGTGGAGAGGCCGTGGAAGCGGCATGGGGTGATGCCGGTATGAGGTGGACGGTGGACGGTGGACGGTGGACAGGGCTGCGTTATGGCAGCTTCCTGATCAATCCGTTCAACATGCGGCCCAGCCGATCGAGGTCGTCGGCGTGATCGTCGTCGGTGAGGCCGCGGGCGTTCGCTCTGAGCAGCCAGTGCTCGGCTTCGTAGAGGGATCCACGAGCGATGAACAGGAACCGTCGCCTGTCGGCACGGTGCCAGCGACCGGCGCCTTCGGCGATGTTCGCCCCGATCGAGTCGGCTGCACGAACGAGCTGGAGACCCGCGGACCATCTGTCGAACGCCTGCCAACGAAGCACGTCGACTCGGACCTCGTCAGCAAAGGCTACCGCGTGCTTGTAGACGTCGAGGTCATGAAAGTCACTGGCCATGCTGCTTCAAGCAGCAACGGACCAGTAATAGCCCCTGTCCACCGTCCACCGTCCACCGTCCACCAGACATGACCGACCCAACCATCATCACCTGCAGCATCAGCGGCGCCGTCGCCAATCGCGAGCAGTGCCCGGCGATTCCGTACACGCCGGAGGAGTACGCCGCCGAGGCGCGGCGGATAGTCAACGAGGGCGGCGCCATGATCCACATCCACGCGCGCACGCGCGAGGGCGTGCCGTCCTACGAGGTCGAGGACTTCGCGGCGATCACCGAGGCCATCCGTGCGGAGGTCGACGACGTGATCGTGAACTACTCGACCGGCGCGATAGGGGTGCCGCTCGAGAAGCGGCTCGAGTACCTGCGCGCGCTCGAGCCCGACGTGGCCGCGCTGAACATGGGCTCGATGAACTACGCCAAGTACTCGCGCAAGCGGCGGGACTTCGTGTTCAAGGCGGTGTTCGAGAACAGCTTCGACACGATCATCGCGCTGCTCGAGGTCATGAACAAGCACGGGATACGGCCGGAGCACGAGTGCTTCGACACCGGGCACGTGGCCAACCTCGATCCGCTGATGGACATGGGGCTGCTTCGCGAGCCGCTGCAGATCTCGTGTGTGATGGGCGTGACCGGCGGCATCCGCCCGAGCGTCCGCAACCTCGCCCACATGGCCGACCAGATTCCCGGCGGTGCCGACGGTCCCAACAACTGGGGCGTGATCGGCATCTCGCGCGATCAGTGGATGCTGGTGGCCGCGGCGCTGACCCTCGGGGGCAACATCCGCGTCGGCCTAGAGGACAACTTCTACCTCCCGAACGGGGAGATGGCGCGCTCGAACGGCGACCTGATCGCAAAGGCTCGCCAGATGACCGAGGACGTCGGCCGGCGGCCGGCCACGGTGGCCGAGGCGCGCGAGCTTCTCGGCGTGCCGAAGCGCGGCGAGGTCAGCAGGCGAGACGTCCTTCGGCACCCGCTGCAGGCTGCCGAACGGGCGGCGGGGGACGCGTGAGGGAGCTGCGCACTTGAACGGACCGCTCACCGACCTGCGCATCCTCGACCTCTCGCGCCTCCTGCCCGGCGGGTTCTGCTCCCTGCTGCTCGCGGACTTCGGCGCCGAGGTCCTGAAGGTCGAGGACACCGGGATGGGCGACTACGTGCGCTGGGCGCCGCCCCACTACGAGGGCGCAGACGAGTCGGCGCGGTCCTCGCTCTACCTGGCGCTCAACCGCGGAAAGCGCTCGATCAGGGTCAATCTCAAGGAGGAGGCCGGCCGCGAGGTGCTCCTGCGCCTCGTCCGCGACTACGACGTGCTGCTCGAGTCTTTCCGGCCCGGTGTGCTCGACCGGCTGGGCGTCGGCTACGAGCGGCTTCGCGAGGAGAACCCGGGCCTCGTGTACTGCGCGATCTCGGGCTACGGGCAGGACGGCCCCTACCGAGACCGCTCCGGGCACGACATGAACTATCTGGGGCTGATCGGCATGCTCGGCCTGACCGGAGATCGCGATGGCCCGCCGGTGCAGTCCGCCGGCCAGATCGCCGACCTCGGCGGCGGCGCGCTCATGGCCGCGTTCGGGATCATGACCGCCCTGCGCGAGCGCGAGCGCTCCGGCGCGGGGCAGTTCGTGGACGTCTCGATGGCCGACGGCGCGCTCTCGTGGATGGCGATGATCGCCGGCCGCTACTTCTGCGACCGGGTGGTGCCCGAGCGGGGTGGCCTCGAGCTGGCGGGCTCGCTCCTCTGCTATCGGCCCTACGCGTGCCGCGACGGCCATGTGACGCTCGGCGCCCTCGAGCCCAAGTTCTGGTCGGCGTGGTGCCGCGGTGTCGGGCGCGAGGACCTCGTCGAGAAGCAGTTCGAGTCGCCGGGGTCGGAGGCCCACGCCGAGGTCGAGCGCATCTTCATGGAGCGCACCCGCGACGAGTGGCAGGCCTTCGCCTCCGAGCACGACTGCTGCCTCGAGCCGGTGCTGGGCCTCGGCGAGGCGCTCGACTCGGAGCTCGTGCGCGCGCGCGAGATGGTGGTGGAGCTCGACCAGCCGGGCGCCGGGCCGGTGCGCCAGCTCGGGGTGCCGGTCAAGCTCAGCCGGACCCCCGGCGCACCACAGGGCCCGGGGCCGGCGCTCGGGGAGCACACCGACGAAGTGCTCGCCGCCGCGGGCTACTCCGCTGACGAGATCGCAGAGCTGAAGGACTCCGGCTCGGTGGCCGGTCCCGCCGCGGGCGCGGCCGGCAGCTTCATGGCGTGAGCCGCGCGGACCCCATCGACGGGGCGAGTGCCGACGGTCACAACGGCTTCGCCGCCGGCGAGGGCCTGCTCAAGATGCGCGACCTCGCCGCCGCGAGCGGCGTGAGCGCCGGCACGATCAAGCACTACCTGCGCGAGGGGCTCCTCCCCGACCCGGTCAAGACCTCGCGCAACATGGCGTACTACCCGTCCGAGTTCGTCGAGCGCATCAGGCTGATCAAGCAGCTGCAGGAGGAGCGCTTCATGCCGCTCAAGGTGATCAAGGGCGTGCTCGACACCGGGCCCGAGCGCGCGCGGGCGCTTATCGAGCTCGAGGACCGGGTGCTCGAGCGCGCGCTCGCGGGCGAGCACCCCCGGCTGTCGGCGGCCGAGGTGAGACGCCGCTACGGCGTGCCCAAGGAGGTGCTCGACCGCCTGGCCGAGCTGGAGGTCCTCACGCCCAACACGCGCGGCTACTCGCCGCTCGACGTGCAGGTGGTCGAGGCCATCAGCCGCTTCCGCGCCGGCGGCTACGACGAGCGGATCGGCTTCACTGTGTACGACACGCTGCGCTACAAGCGCGCGCTCGAGCAGCTGGTGAAGGAAGAGGTGGGGGTGCTGATGGAACGGCTGGCCGGGGAAGTCCACCCCGACCGGGCGGTCGAGCTGATCGAGAACGGAGCCGAGCCGCTCGGCAACCTGATGGCCGCCCTGCACTCGAAGCTGCTGGTGGCCGAGCTGCAGCGGCAGCGCGCCGCGCGAGGGTAGGGAAGCCCAAAAGCGCATCTTCACCGGCACCTCCCGCGGCGTCTCAGCCGGCGGCTCCGCGAGAGGGACCCGACGCCGCCGTGGCAGAACATCCTGCTCGTGGCCTCTACGAGTACCGGCGCAGGCGCTTCGGCATCCGTGTGGACGGCGGCGACGTAGGCGACATCGAGCACCGCTCCTTGGCCTTCCAGCGACTCCAACGCGAGATCTTCGATTCCCAGCGCGCGGCGCTCGTGCGGCTGCGCAACGAGCGCGTGATCAGCGACGAGGTGTTGCGGCGGGTGGAGCGCGACCTCGACCTGGAGGACACGCGCCTCGAGATCTGAGCGCGGACGTCGAAGCCTGCGCGGGAATCTTTCGACATTGGGATAGTGCCCGCTCGCCGTGAGCCCGTAGTGTGGACTGGTCGTAAACCACGCCGGCCCCACCCGACCGAAAAGGACCCGCCAAAGCATGGCCAGAACCAGTGAGCTCAACCTGACTGCCGCCCAGTGGAGCCCCAACGGGGGGACGCTCGGACGCACCGACCTGACCAGTGCCTCCAACTTCACCTTCGGCCAGAAGGTCTTCAGCCCCGCCCTCCAGCGCCAGCGCCTGCCCAAGACCGTCCTCCAGCAGCTGCACCGGACGCTGGACAACGGCGAGCCCCTCGCTCCGGGCCTCGCCGACATGATCGCCTCGACGATGCGGGAGTGGGCGCTCGAGAACGGCGCGACGCACTTCACCCACTGGTTCCAGCCGCTAACCGGCTCCACCGCCGAGAAGCACGACTCCTTCTTCTCCGACGCCGGTGACGGCACCGCGATCACCGACTTCTCGGGCAAGGACCTGATCCGGGGCGAGCCCGACGCCTCGAGCTTCCCCACCGGCGGCATCCGCTCGACCTTCGAGGCTCGCGGCTACACGGCCTGGGACCCGACGAGCCCGGCGTTCATCCTCGACAACCCCAACGGCGCGGTGCTCTGCATCCCGACGGCCTTCACGTCTTGGACCGGCGAGGCCCTCGACATGAAGATCCCGCTGCTGCGCTCGATGGACGCGCTCAGCCGTGCCGGCATCCGGGCGCTGCGGCTCTTCGGCAACGAGTCGGCGCGGCGGATCTTCACGACGATCGGCTCGGAGCAGGAGTACTTCCTGATCGACGAGGCCTACTACTTCGCCCGTCCGGATCTGGTGAGCTCGGGGCGCACGTTGTTCGGAGCCAAGCCGGCCAAGGGCCACGAGCTCGACGACCACTACTTCGGGTCGATCCCGGAGCGGGTGCTGGCCTACATGCTGGACGTCGAGCGTCAGCTCGCCAAGATCGGCGTGCCGATCAAGACCCGCCACAACGAGGTCGCGCCCGCGCAGTACGAGATCGCGCCGATCTTCGAGAACACCAACGTGGGCGTGGATCACCAGCTGATGACCATGCAGCTGCTGAAGAGCGTGGCGCGCAGCTACGACTTCGTGTGCCTGCTGCACGAGAAGCCCTTCGCGGGCGTGAACGGCTCCGGCAAGCACAACAACTGGTCGATGGGCACCGACCTCGGTGAGAACCTGTTCGACCCGGGCGACAACCCGCGCCAGAACCTGCAGTTCCTGTTCATGTGCACCGCGGTCATCCAGGCCGTGAACCGGCACCAGGGCCTGTTGCGGGCGGCCATCGCCGGCCCCGGCCAAGACCATCGCCTCGGTGCCAACGAGGCGCCGCCCGCGATCATCTCGATCTTCCTGGGAAGCGAGCTGGGGGAGATCTTCGAGCAGCTCGAGAAGGGGAATCTCACCGGCGGCGGGGAGAGGGCCACGATGGGCCTCGGCACGGCGACCCTGCCCGAGCTCCCGAAGGACACGGGCGACCGCAACAGGACCAGTCCGTTCGCCTTCACGGGCAACAAGTTCGAGTTCCGGGCCGTCGGGTCAAGCGACTCGCCGAGCTTCCCGAACACGGTGCTGAACACGATCGCCGCCGAGGCGGTCTCCGACCTGTGCGACAAGCTCGAGGCCGCGATGGACGGCGGCTCCTCCCTCGAGGAGGCGCTGCCCGGCGTGCTGCGCGAGAGCTACGCCGCCAACAAGCAGGTGGTGTTCAACGGCGACAACTACTCGGAGGAGTGGCACGCCGAGGCCGAGCGCCGCGGGCTGCTCAACCTGCGCACCACGCCCGACGCGCTGCCCCAGCTCACGAGCGAGCGGACGGTCGAGCTCTTCGGCAGCCAGGGCGTGCTGTCGGAGCGCGAGCTCGAGGCCCGCTTCGAGGTCTACGCCGAGCAGTACGCCACCAAGGTGAACATCGAGGCGGAGACCGCCGCTTCGATCGCCCGCACGATGCTCCTGCCGGCCGCCGTGCGGCACCTGGCCATGCTGCAGGCCACCGGCGAGGGCGTGCTGTGGGAGCTCAAGGAGGAGATCGGCAAGAAGATTGAGACCTTCGTCGACGCGATCCAGGGGCTCGACGACGCCAACCGGCACCCTGACGGCGAGGGCATCGAGCTGGCCGAGTACATCCGCGACACCGTGTTGCCGGCCATGGAGGGGGTGCGCACTGCGGGTGACGCCCTCGAGCGCGTCGTGGCCGACGATCTCTGGCCGCTTCCGAAGTACGGGGAGATCCTGCATATCCGGTGAGAACGACGGTGGACGGTGGACGGTGGACAGCGCCTCACCGCCGAACGTGCCGGCTCTTCGTGATCTCGTAGACTCGATTGACTCGTGAGTCAATGGGCGCCGGGCGACCGGCGCCGTGGGGGAGCCATGCGGGCGGCAGCGGTGCAGCTCAACTCGACGGAGGACAAGCAACGCAACCTGGCCACGGCCGAGCGGCTCACCCGCGCGGCGGCGGCCGACGGCGCCGACCTGATCGCGCTTCCCGAGAAGTTCAACGTGCTCGGCAGCGCCGAGGATCAGGAGCGCGGCGCGGAGCCGCTCGACGGGCCGACCGTGGCCTGGGCGCGGGAGCTCGCGCGCGAGCTCGAGATCGATCTCGTGGCCGGGTCCCTCGTCGAGCGGCGTGAGGGGCGCGACAAGCTGTCCAACACCTCGGTGCACGCCGGCCCCGACGGCGACGTGCGTGCGGTGTACCGCAAGGTGCACATGTTCGACGTCGTGGTCGAAGGGGTCGAGTACCGCGAGTCCGACACCGAGGAGGCGGGCGACGAGATCGTGCTCTCCGAGGTCGCGGACGGTACGCCGCTCGGCCTGAGCGTCTGCTACGACCTTCGCTTTCCCGAGCTCTACCGCATCCTCGCGGTGCGCGGCGCGCGGGTCATCGCCGTGCCCGCAGCGTTCACGGTGCCCACGGGACGGGCGCACTGGGAGCTCCTCCTGCGTGCGCGCGCGGTCGAGAACCAGGCGTTCGTCGTGGCCGCCGATCAGATCGGGCGGCATGCGGGCGGCAAGGAGAGCTTCGGCGGATCGATGATCGTCGATCCGTGGGGCGAGGTGCTGGCGCGAGCCGTGGATGAGGAGTGCTTCGTGGCCGCCGATCTCGATCTCGCGCGGCAGAACCAGATACGTGAGCAGCTGCCGAGCCTGGCCAACCGGGTCGGCGAGGCGTACCGGTGGCCCGCGGAGGCGATGGCCTGATGGCCGCGGCGCGCCACGCGGCGGTCGACAAGCGAAGGCTGATCCTCGACGCGGCGATCCACGTCTTCGCCCGCCAGGGGTTCCACGCCTGCCGGGTCTCGGACGTCGCTGACGAGGCGGGCGTGGCCTACGGGCTCGTATACCACTACTTCAAGTCAAAGGAGGAGATCCTCGACACCCTCTTCACCGAGCGCTGGCAGCTGATGCTGGACGCCATCGAGGAGATCGACTCCCGCGACCTGCCCGCCCGGGAGAAGCTCTACGGCGTCGCCTCGTTCATCATCGACTCATACCGTCACGAGCCCGACCTGATGAAGGTGATCATCGTCGAGGTCACCCGCGCCGCCAACTCGTTCGGCCGCCAGCACCTCGGCGAGATCGACGAGGCGTACGGGATGATCGCCGACATCGTCGAGGCCGCGAGGACCGACGGCTACTTCAAGAGCGACATCTCGGCGCAGTTCGCCGCGATGTGCTTCTACGGAGCGATCGAGCAGCTGCTCTCGGCGTGGATCTTCAACATCCTGCCCGAGACCGACGACGAGTTCGAGCGCGCGAAGTCGCTGGTGGTCGAGACGATCTGCGGCGGCCTCGAGGCGGCGTCCGCCGGTGCTTCCGCGATGTCTGGTTAACTGCCGCGCGCTTCTGGTTAACCTGCCGCCCCTATGACCAACGACCTCACCAAGCGACTGATGTGGAGCGCCCTGCTCGCAGGGCTCGGTGCGCTCACGACCATCGTCGCCAACCGCCTGGCCGCGGCCATCTGGACCCGCGTCTTCGACGAAGACCCACCCGACTTCACATGAGCAGCGACCCGCAGCGGACGGAGGGCGAGGAGAGCGGCTCCTTCGGCTTCGAGCAGGATCACCCCGCCTTCCCGGCCGTCGAGGAGCCTCCCGCCGTACCGGTCGAGGACGTGTCCGACGCCTACGCGCAGCGGCCGGAGCTCTACGCGGGCGGAGCGTTCGTCGGCGGCTTCCTTCTCGCCAAGTTGATCGGCAGGTTCGGGCGTGGCTAGCGGCAACGGCGGAGGCTCACCGGAAGCGGCCGACCGGAAGCTCGGCGACATCGTCGGAGAGGTCTCGAACAAGGCCACGCTGCTCGTCCGCGAGGAGATCGAGCTCGCGAAGGCCGAGGTCTCGGTCAAGGCCGCCCGCCTCGGTCGTGGCGCCGCGGTGGGCGCTGCGGCGGGCTTCTTCGCGTTCCTTGGCCTCATCTTCCTCCTGCACACGCTCGCCTGGGGCCTGAACGACCTGGGGCTGAGCATCTGGGCGAGCTTCGGGGCCGTGACCCTGCTGCTCTTCGTCCTGGCGGCCATAGCCGGCCTCCTGGCCTACCGCTTCGTCAAGAAGGGGGCGCCGCCCACGCCAGACCTGGCCATCGAAGAGGCCAAGAAGACGCGCGAGGCCATCGAGGCGGTGCGCAGCTGATGCCCACGCGGAAGCCCGAGCAGATACGGCAGTCGGTGCAGTCCACGCGTGAGGACCTCACCTCGACGCTCAACGAGCTGCAGGTGAAGGTGAACGAGCTGACCGACTGGCGCAGCCAGCTCGTCGCCAACCGTCAGACGGTGCTGGTGGGCGCCGCCGCCGCCGGGTTCCTGATCGGCGGTGGCCTCGCGGCCACTATCGGTCTGTTCCGCCGCCGCCGGTAGATCTAGAGCCGCCCGGCCACCGCTTACGCTTGGGGCCGTGTCCGGCCGCTCGATTGCCAAGACCATCCTCGTGGCGGCCGGCGTCATCGCCGCGCTGTACTTCCTGTACGTGATCCGTCAGGTGATCGGGCTCACGTTCATCGCGATCTTCCTCGCGGTGGCGCTCGGGCCCGCGGTCGACTTCTTCCATCGCGTCAGGGTGCCCCGCGCCGCGGCGATCCTGAGCGTCTTCCTGCTGATCTTCGCCGGCGTGTTCCTCATCGGCCTGCTTGTCGTGCCACCCGTGGTGGACGAGGTCGACGAGTTCGTGACCGACGTGCCGCGCTACATCGACCAGATCCGCGACTCGCCAACGCTGCGCCGCTACGACGATCGCTACGGGATCACGGAGCAGCTCGCGACCCAGGCCGAGACGCTGCCCCGCCGGCTGGGGGACGCCGCCGGGGCCCTCCAGAACGTGACCGTCGGCGTGTTCTCGGCGATCTTCCAGCTGGTCACCGTTCTCGTGATGACCTTTTTCCTGCTGCTGGACGGCAAGCGGGCGGTGGCCTTCTTCTACCGCGAGGTCGGGCCGGAGCGCGAGCAGCGCCTGCGGACGATCGCCGATCACGTGTACGGGGCGGTCGGCGGCTACGTGACGGGCGCGTTCTCGATCGCCTTCATCGCCGGGGTCTCGAGCTACGTGATGCTGCTCGCCCTGGGGGTCCCCTTCGCGGTACCGCTGGCGGTGCTGATGGCGTTCTTCGTGCTGATCCCGCTGGTGGGCGCCACCATCGGCGGTGCCGTGGTGGCGGTCGTGGCGGGCGTCGACAACTTCCCCACCGGGCTGATCGCGTGGGTAGTCTTCCTCGTCGTCTACCAGCAGATCGAGAACAACGTGCTGCAGCCGTTCGTGTACCGCAGGACGCTCGCTCTACACCCGCTGCTGGTGATAGTGGCGGTGCTGGTCGGGGCCAGCCTGCTGGGCATCCTCGGCGCGTTGCTGGCCATCCCGGCGGCGGCCACCGTTCAGATTCTGGTGAAGGACTACTACCACTTCAGGCGCAACCCGCTGGCGAAGGTGGGCCCCGACCAGACGGAGCCGACAACCGAGCTCGGTCGCGGGAGTCCAAGGCCGGTCGAGGACCCCGATGGCGCCGCGGAGATGGCCTCCGACAACCCGCCCGCGCCGGTGCACGGTTGAGTGGCGGGGTCGACCGCGGCGCGGCGGGTGTAGATGACTGATTCCACGACCCCGCCCGCGCGGATGCCGCCTCATGCCGTCGCTTGGCGGCGTCCTCGGGCTCGCCGATGGCAACCGGCATCGGCTTCACCCTGCGTCCTTGCCCAGCTCGGCCTGAGGCGGCCCCGCACAGACGCGGCCGTGGAACCAATCATCTAGGCCAGATACCGCGAGGGCACCGCGCCGACGCCGATCAGGCCCGGCCCGGCGTGCACGCCGATCACGGGGCCGAGCTCGGACACGAACGCGGGCTCTGTGGAGAAGATCTCACGGCAGCGCTCCGTCAGCCGCTCGGCCTCCTCCGGCGCCTGTATGTGCTGGACCGTCCAGCCGTCGGCGCCCGAGGCCTCCCGCTGGCGCGCGTAGTCGACCATTCGCTCGAAGGCACGGGCGCCGGTGCGGACCCTCTCGACCGGGGCGATCTCGTTCTCCACGGTGAGGATCGGCTTGACCTTGAGCGTGGAGCCGATCCAGGCGCTCGCGGCCCCCACGCGTCCGCTGCGCTTGAGGTACTCCAGGGTGTCGACGGCGAACCACATCTTCAGCTCGGACCGGGCCTCGGCCACGCGCTCGACGATCTCCTCGGCCGCGTCGCCCCCTCTCGCGCGGCGCGCGGCGCCCACCACCAGCAGCCCCAGCCCCCCGGCGGTGGTCTCCGAGTCGATCACGCGCACTCGCTCTCCCCCGCGGCCGTCGCGGCGCAGCGTCTCGGCCGCCTGCCGGGCGGAGTGGCACGTGCCGGAGAGGCCTCCGGAGATGTGTATCGACACGACGGAGAGGCCCCGGTCGAGCAGCGGCCCGTAGACGGCCACGAAGTCGCCCACCGAAGGCTGTGAGGTGGTGGGCAGCTCCTCCACCGAGCGCAGCTCGTCGTAGAAGGCGTTGAAGTCCGGCATCTCGAGCTCCGGCTCGGTACGGTCGCTGCCGTAGTTGACGTAGAGCGAGACGAGATGGATGCCCTCGTGCGCGACGGTGTCCCGCGGGAGGTAGGCGGTTGTGTCGCTCACGACGGCTACCTCAGGCATTCGGCCCGGAGCCTACACTCGCCGCCAGCGTGGCCAAGACCCTGCTCACCGGCGGCGCCGGCTTCATCGGCTCGCACGTGGCGAGCCTGCTCCGGGACCGTGGTGACGACCTTCGCCTGACCGTCCGGGACACCACGCGCACCGACAACCTCGAGGGGCTGGACTACGAGGGCGTGAAGTGCGATCTGCTCGACCGGCGGACCGTGCGGCGGGCGCTTCGCGGGGTCGATCGGGTGTTCCACGTCGCGGGGCTGGCCTCCATGCGTCCCGAGAACCACGATTTGCTCTTCCGGGTGAACGTGGAGGCCACGCGCACCCTGCTCGAGGAGTGCCTCCGCGCGGGGGTCGAGCGGGTCGTGTACACCTCGAGCGCCGCGGCACTGGGCCCTTCGGCGCCCGGGGAGACGGTCGACGAGCGCCACGTGTTCACGGGCGATGCGCTCGAAATCCCCTACGTGGACGCGATGCGGGCGGGCGAGGTCGAGGCCCTGCGCCTGACCGCCCGCGGCCTTCCGGTGGTCACGGTCAACCCCTGCCTGACCTTCGGCGCGGGCGACGTATACGGAAGCTCGACCGTGCTCGTGAGGCGCTTTCTGCTTGGGCGGATACCCGGGTATGTGAACGGCGGGGTGAACGTGGTGGACGTGGGTGACGTGGCGCGCGGCCACATCCTGGCCGACGAGCGCGGCGAGGTCGGGGAGCGCTACATCCTCGGAAACCGCAACTACACGCTCGAGCGCCTGTTCGCCGACCTCAGCCGCCTGTCGGGGGTCGAGGCGCCCGTGCTGAAGCTGCCGAGCGGTGCGGCGATGAGCGTCGCCCGCATGCTCGAGGCGGCGCCGGGCCAGGCGCCGATAACCACCGATGAGGTTCGCTGGGCCAGCCAGTGGTGGACGTACAGGAGCACCAAGGCGCGGCGCGAACTGGGATGGCGGCCCTCGCCCCACGAGGACACCGTCGAGGCCACGGTGAACTGGTACCTCGAGCGCGATGGCACCCGTGTGGCCCGCCTGCGCCACTCGCAGCCCTTCCGCTTCCGGTTGGCCGCAGGGGTGGTCGGCGGCCTCGAGGCGGTGGCCGGCGTCGCGGGTCGCCTGCTGCCGAGCGGCCGTTAGCAACCGCCGCTACGCTGAGGGGGTGACGACCCTGTATCGCTGCAAGACGCCGACCGACGTTCTCTGCGCCTGCGGAAAGGTGGCGCGGGCGCTGCGCCGCGACGGCATCGAGTTCGACGAGGTGCGCGTACCCGCCCGCAAACGCGACCGTCCCGAGGTCGAGGACCTGACCGGCCAGCGCATCGTGCCGGTGCTCGTTCACGGCGAGGAGGTCGTGCACGACTCGCACCGGATCGTCGAGCACCTCGAGTACCTGCGAGGGCGCGAAGGCGCGACCCTGGTCGGGGCGCCGCGCTGATGCCCGGGCCGATCGCCGCCGCCTCCGCCGCCCGAATGGCCCGCCGCATGGCGCCGCTTGCGATGGAGGCTTACCGGCGCTACCAGCGCATGACGCCCGAGGAGAAGGAGCGCTACCGCCAGCGTGCGAAGAGCGCTGCCGAGCGTGGGCGCTCGGCGTTCGAGCAGGCCCAGGCACGACGCAAGCGTCCGCCGGGCCCGCCCCGGGCCTGACGGCGACTACACCTACGGGGCCCGGAAGCGGCTCGCGAGGGCCCGGGCGGCCTACGCCAGCCGGTTCTCGATCCCGAGCGGCGCCGACTCCGGCGCGTCGGCCGCCGGCGGAGCCGGCGTGTCCTCCTCGTCGGGCTGCGCCACCCCGAGGGCCTCGGCCAGCTCGCCCGACTCGTACATCTCCATGACGATGTCGCAGCCGCCGACTAGCTTCCCGTCGACGAACAGCTGCGGCGACGTGGGCCAGCCCGAGACCGCCACCAGCTCCTGCTTGATCCGCGGGTCGGGCAGGATGTCGAGCGCCGCGTACTGTGCCCCGAGCGCGTTGAGCGCCGCGGCGGTACGCGCCGAGAACCCGCAGCGCGGCTCGTCCGGAGTGCCCTTCATGAACAGCATCACGTGGTTCTCGCT
The DNA here is from genome assembly GCA_030446485.1 of Thermoleophilaceae bacterium. Taxonomy (GTDB): domain Bacteria; phylum Actinomycetota; class Thermoleophilia; order Solirubrobacterales; family Thermoleophilaceae; genus JAUJNF01. Next base: position 71,247 of record JAUJNF010000011.1, read on the forward strand.
GATCGCGTTCTGGATGAAGCCGCGGATCTCCTGGTTGGTCATCGGACCCCCTCGGGTGTCGAAGTCTTGATGGAAAGCGCGTGGATGGGACCGCCCACCTCGTCGCCGAACACGTCGTAGACCAGCTTGTGCTGGTCGATGCGGGACAGGCCGGCGAAGCGATCGGAGACCACCTCCGCGCGGAAGTGATCTCCCCCGCCGGTGAGATCGTGCACCTGCGCGCTCGACCCCGGCAATCCCGCCTCGATGCGCTGCCTGAGCTCTTCGGTGGTGGGCATGTTCCGGGCGCGAACGATAGCGACGGCACCCCGCTAGAATCCTCTCCCAGATGGTCACCCTCACCGACATCGCCGCGGAGAAGGTGAACGCCTTCTTCAGCGCTCAGGAGACACCCGCGGATACCGCTCCGGGGCTCCGCGTGGCGGTCAAGGGCGGCGGGTGCTCGGGCTTCCAGTATCAGCTGGCGCTCGACGAGCAGAGGGACGACGATCAGGTGTTCGAGGATCGCGGCGTGCGCCTCATCGTCGATCCGGCAAGCCTGAGGTACGTTGACGGCTCGGTGGTCGACTACACCGAGAGCCTGATGGGCGCCGGCTTCGAGGTGAAGAACCCGAACGTGGTGGCCGCCTGCGGCTGCGGCTCGTCGTTCCGTGTGGCGGACGACGAAGAGGCCGCCGCCTGCGCGTCGGGCTGAGCGCCGCTCAGCTCACCGGCACGGCGTCGAGCGAGCGCCACAGGTAGAGGGAGGCGAGCGACCGGTGCGGTCGCCACGGCTCCGCGAGCGCGACGAGCTCGTCCGCGGTCGGCAGCGTCGTGAGCCCGTAGGCCCTCTCCACCGCCCGGCGCACGCCGAGGTCGCCGACCGGCAACACATCGGGCCGGCCGAGATGGAAGATGAGGAACATGTCGGCGGTCCATTGGCCGAGGCCCTTCACCGCCGTGAGCTGCGCCGACACCTCGTCGTCGTCTAGCTCGGCCAGGCGCTCCAACTCGAGCTCGCCGTCCGCAACGCGCCCGGCCAGGTCGCGCATGTAGGCCACCTTCGGGCGCGAAAGGCCAACCGAGCGCACCGCCTCCGGGTCGGCCGCGAGCAGCTCTGCCGGCGACGGCGTGCGGTCTCCGAACATCGTGGTCAGCCGCTCGTATATCGAGCGCGCCGCCTTGGTCGAGAGCTGCTGGCCGACGATCGAGCGCAGCAGGGCTCCGTAGGGATCGGCCGGGCGCCCGCGCCGGCGGTCCTCGATGCTCAGCGGCCGGTGGGCGTCGATCAGCTTCCGCAGCACCGGGTCGGCGGCGCGCAGGCGCTCGGTGGCGTCGTTCACGGGCCGCCGACGCGGGGCGCGGGGCTCAGGCCGCGCGCTCGGCGCGCGGAGCGGGCCGCAACGGCGAGGCGCCGAAGTAGCGGGCCTCCTCCTCGCCGAGCGGCGTGGTGGGCGGTGCGCCGAAGAGCCACTCGGCGGCGATCGCGTGCCAGTTGGCGGTGGCCTCGAGCTGGCCGAGCACGCCGAGCGTGAGGGCCTCCATGCGCCGCGCGAGCAGCGCCTCGGCGGGCACGGTCTCGCGGCGCATCAGCGGGAAGAACTCGGAGCGCGGGTCGCCGACGTCGATCATCACCTGGCGCACGTAGTCGGCGTCGACCGTGAACGTGCGGTCCTCGAGGTACCAGCCGGTGGCCGCACGGAAGTGCTCCATCACACGGCCGGGCTCGACCTCCGGGTCGTCGGCAGCGAAGAAGCCGAGTGCCGCGAGCTGCCGGTGCAGGGCCGCGGCGTCCCCCACGAAGCCCGCGCGCAGCATCTCGCGCTCGCCCTCCAGCTGCTCGCGGGAGACATGCTTGCTCATCCCGAAGTCGAGGAACGCGACACGCCCGTCGGGGAGCAGCATGAAGTTGCCGGGGTGGGGGTCCCCAGAGAAGTGGCGGTGCCGGTAGAGAGACCCGTAGAAGAAGCGGAAGACGATCTCCCCGAAGCGGTCGCGCTCGGGCGCGGGCAGCTTCTTCACGCCCTCGAAGCCCATGCCCTCGACGTACTCGGTGACGAGCACGTGCTCACGCGAGAGGCTCGTGACCACGTCGGGGATCACGATGAACGGGTGGCCGCGCCACTCGCGGGCGAAGGCCCGCTGCTGCTGGGCCTCGTGCTCGTAGTCGAGCTCCTCGGTCAGGCGTTCGCGCAGCTCGGCGGCCATGGCCTTGGTGTCCATCCCGGGGGCGATGCGCTTGGCCACGCGGAGGATCAGCCCCAGGTTCTGCAGGTCGGACCGGACCGCGGCGGCCACGCCGGGGTACTGGACCTTCACCGCCACCCGGCGCCCGTCGTGCAGACGCGCGCGGTACACCTGCCCGATCGACGCCGCGGCCATGGCCTGCTCGTCGAACTCGGCGAACACCTCGCCGACGGGCTCCCCGAGATCGGACTCGATCACCTTGCGCATGTCGCGAAAGGACACCTTTGGGGCCGAGTCGCGCAGCTCGGCGAGCTTCGCCTGCAGGCGCGCGGCCACCTCCGGTGGGAAGGTGCCGGTATCGATGAACGAGGCCACCTGCCCCACCTTCATGGCGGCGCCCTTCATCTGGCCGAGCACGTCGACGATCTGCTCGGCGGCCTCGATCTGGCGGCGCTCGGCGGCGGCCTGGCGGCCGTCCTTGGTGCGGGCGAGGTTGGTGGCCTTGGTGGCGTAGCCCCGGGCGGTCGTACCGCCGATGAGCCCACCGACCTTGGCGGTGCGGCGAATGCGACCGGTGGGTATCGGCTTGTCGCTCTTCGCCATGCGATCGAGTGTAGGTGCGCCGTGGCCCGTACTCTGGCGGGTCTCATGCGGCTCGTGACCTACGACGGCGGACGCGGACCGCGCGCGGGCGTCCGCGTGGACGACGCGGTGCTCGACGTCTGGGACGCCCTCGGCGGGCCGTCCGGCGAGCCGAGCCTTGCCGCGCTGTTGCGTGAGGGCCGGCTCGAGGACGCCCGTGGGATCGACTCCGGCGAGGCCCGTCCGCTGTCCGGGGTGTCGCTGCTGCCGCCGGTCCTCGACCCGCAGAAGATCATCGGCATCGGGCTGAACTACCGCTCGCACGCCGAGGAGTCCGGGCAGCAGCCGCCCACCACGCCGACCTTCTTCGCCAAGTTCGCGAACGCCCTGGCTGCGCCGGGCGCCGAGGTTGCGCTGCCCGCCGCCAGCCAGAAGGTTGACTACGAGGCGGAGGTGGCGTTCGTGGTCGGCCGCCGGGCGCGCGCGGTGGTGGAGGCGGACGCGCTCGACCACGTGGCCGGGTACATGCTCCTGAACGACCTCTCGGCCCGCGACCTCCAGTTCGCCACTCCCCAGTGGATGCCGGGGAAGGTCTTCGACGGCGCGGCGCCGTGCGGCCCGGCGCTCGTGACCCCCGACGAGGCCGGCCCGCCGGACGGCATCGCGCTCGAGCTCGCGCTGAACGGCGATGTGATGCAGTCGGCCACCACCGCCGACCTCATCCACTCCATCCCGGTACTCGTCAGCCACCTCTCGACGCTGATGACGCTGGAGCCCGGCGACGTCGTGTCCACCGGGACGCCGGCGGGGGTCGGAAGCGTCAGGGAGCCGCGCGTGTGGCTGAAGCCCGGCGACGAGGTGGTGATCACGTCGCCCACGCTCGGGCGGCTGGAGACGCGACTGCGCTGAGCCGCTCCACCGGGCCAGGCCTGCGCGGAGCGGTGACCTACGCCTGCCCCTCGACCGCCCCGGGCACGCCGGTGTTGGTCGAGTACTTCGGCTGGAGCCTGGACTCCGGGCGGATGTGGTGCACGGCCTGGGCGACCGCAATGGCCGCCTCGGCGAAGCCGGTGGCGATCAGCTTGAGCTTGCCGTCGAAGGTCGTGATGTCGCCCGCCGCCCAGACGCCCTCCATCGAGGTCCTCATCAGCGGATCGACCACGATCGCGCCCCTCTCGATCTCGAGCGGCCACTCCTTCAGCGGGCCGAGCGCGGTCTTGAACCCGAGCTGGAGCAGGATGGCGTCGCACGGCACCTCGACCTCCTCCTCGGTCTCGGAGTGGAAGAGCGTGACGCCCTCGATCCGGCCGTCGCCGGTGACCGCACGGATCTGGTACGGGACCCGCAGGTCGACGCGGCCGGCCTCGGCGTCCTGCATGACCTCGGAGATCGTGGCCTCGTGGGCGCGGAAGCCCTCGCGCCGGTGCACGAGGGTGATCGACCGTGCGGTGTCGACGAGGTTCACCACCCAGTCGAGCGCGGAGTCGCCGCCGCCCACGATCATCACGCGCTTGTCGAGGAACTGCGCCTTCTCGCCCACGAGGTAGTGCGCGCCGCGTCCCTCCCAGGGCGCCATGTCGAAGCCGGGCAGCTTCTTGGGCTCGAACGCTCCGTGCCCACCGGCGATCACGATCGTGCGGGTGAGCAGGTCACCGTGGTCGGTGACGAGCCGCAGGATCTGCCGTTCCGGGTCGTGGGGGTCCGGCTCGTACTCGACGCGGTCGGCGGTCGTCTCTAGGTGCACCGGCACGTCGAACTGCTCGACCGACTGACGCTCGAGCTGCTCCACCAGATCGCGGGCGAGCACGCGCGGGTGGCCGGGCACGTCGAAGATCCACTTCTCCGGGTAGAGCGTGGTGAGCTGTCCGCCGATCTCCGGTAGGGAGTCGATGATGCGGGAGCTGGCCTCGCGCATCCCGGCCCAGAACGCGGTGATCAGCCCGACCGGGCCGCCGCCGATCACGGTCACGTCTCGAATGTCGTTGTCCAGCTCCACGGAGTGGACCTTGCCGTTCGTGCTCATGCGCGTGCCTAGGAGATAGCGGGTAGTGCGGTCACGGCCTGCCCGTCGAGGGCGGCGAGCGCCCGCTCCGGGGAGGCGGATATGCAGGTGAAGATCGGGGTCTCGCTGAGCGTGTAGGCGCTCGACTCGGTGCCGCGCAGCTCCTGAACGAGGTCGAGGAACTCACCCGGGTCCTCGGCGTCGAAGGAGACCACGAACTCCTGGTCGTCGAGCCCGTACGAGTACGCCGTGTTGATGTCGATCGACCGGTAGCGGCGGCCGACCGCGATGTGCCCCTGCATCACCCGCATGCGCTCCTCGGGCGGCAGCATGTACCACTCGCGCTTCTTCCACATCGGGTACACGATCAGGTAGCGGCTGCCGGTCCCGGGGCGAGGTTCGAGCGGGGTCGGCTCGTCGGAGTAGGGCGAGCGCTTGGTCATGGCCAGGAACGAGTGCGACACCTCGGCCCAGGCCATCAGACCGCTCTGATTGAGCACGACGTGCAGCTCGTGGATGGCGTCGAGGCTGGGGCTGACGCTCCGAAGCATGAGGTCGGCGTCCCCCCGGGTGCCCACCAGCGAGTAGCTGCGCAGGAAGTGATCCTCGGCGAAGCTCTCGCAGGCCGCGGCAAACTCGCGCTTGTCCTCGGCGCGCTCGGCCGGATCGCGCCGTCGCCAGGCGGGATCGACCCTGATGAACGTGAACTTGACGAAGTTGCGCTCGGACACGACTGGATCACAGTCTGGCAGGGGGGGTTGGTTCAGTGGTCCGTCCCGTCAGCCCTGGCCCGTTTGGCGGCCCCTGGACGCGCCTGACTTCGCCCGCGATGCTCGCCAATGCTCGGGCATTGGCTGCGCTCCCGGGCTTGTCAGCCCCGCCCAGTGGCTCGCCAAAGCGGGCCAGTTCTTCCAGGACGGACCAGTAGGATGCCCGCCGTGCGCGTAGGCCTCGTTTCCCCCTACTCCTACACGTACCTCGGGGGCGTCGGCCGCCACGTCGAGTCCCTGGCCGAGGAGCTGCTCGCCCGCGGCCACGAGGTGCGTCTGTTGGCGCCCTACGACCCTCCCGGCCGCCGGGCGCGCTGGTGCCACGGCGGGGCTGCTCCTCAGGAGCGCCCGGCGCCCGACTACCTCGTGTCGCTCGGGCGATCGGCCGGGATCCCGGCCAACGGCTCGGTCTCGAACCTCGCGCTCACGCCCGGAGCGGTCTCGAGGCTGAGCCGCGAGCTGCGCTTCGGCGGCTACGACGTGATCCACGTGCACGAGCCCAACGCTCCGGTGGCGGGTTGGTACGCCGCGGAGGCCTCGCGCGTGCCGCTCGTCGGCACCTTCCACGCCTACTCGAGCAGCCCCGTGTTGAACACCGGGGTTGCCAGCCTCCTCGGCGCCCGCCGCCTGTACGACAAGCTGCGCGTGCGCATAGCGGTCTCGGAGGCCGCCCGCTGGACCGCCGAGCGCTTCTACGGAGGCCGCTACCGGATCGTCCCGAACGGGGTCGATCTCCAAGCGGCCCTGCCGGGGCCAAAGCCGGCCTCGAACGAGCTGCGCCTCCTCTACGTCGGCCGCGCCGACGAGCGCAAGGGCCTTCCCGTGCTGCTGCGTGCCTTCGAGGCCCTGCGCGGCGCGGGCGTGGCCGCCCGCCTGACGGTGGCCGGAGCGACGGCCGAGGCGGTGGCGCCGTTCCTGCTCGATGCCGAAGGCGTGGAGGTCGCCGGGCTGGTCTCCGAGGAGGAGAAGTGGCGCCTGCTCCACACCGCCGACGTCCTGTGCGCTCCCGCCCTCGGGGCCGAGAGCTTCGGGATGGTGCTCACCGAGGCCTTCGCCTCGGGCACGACCGTCGTCGCCTCGGACATCGCCGGTTACCGCGACGTGGTCCGCGACCGCGTCGACGGCCTGCTGGTGCCGCCCGGAGCCCCGGCCGAGCTCGGCGAGGCGCTGCACGATCTGGCGCTCGATCCCGCCCGGCGCGCGCGCATGGGCGTGGCCGCCCGGGAGCGCGCGGAGCGCTTCGCATGGCCCACGGTGGCCGACGAGGTGGTGACGGCCTACGAGGACGCGCTGTCGCTCCCCGAGCCTTCCTCGGCGTACCAGCGAGCGGCGGTGAGAACGGTTCTTTAGCCTGCCGATATCTATCCACGGGTGCCCGCTCGGCGCCTCCCGTCTCCCGACCCCGCGGCCCCCGGGGAGGGCCGCCGGCGCGCCGCGCGGCTGGCGCGCCGGGGCGCCGTGGCCGCCGGCGCGCTGGGAGGCCTTGCCCTCGCCACCGTGGCGGTGCAGCGGATCGGACCGCGGTCGATCCTCGATGCCCTGCTCGCCGCCACGCCGGGGTGGGTGCTCGTGGCCTTTGCGCTGATGTGCGCCTCGGTGCGTGTCCGCGCCGAGGCCTGGCGCGCCCTCCGCGGGGCGGCGCTGCCGGGCACTCGGGTCCGCTTCGGCGACGCCGCGCGCGCCACCATGATCGGCGTGCTCATGTCGGCCACGCTGCCCGCCCGGCTCGGTGAGCCGTCGCGCGCGTTGATCATGGCCCGACGTCTCGGCCGCGTGCGCGAGCGGCTGCCGGTGGTGCTGGGCACGCTCGTATCCCAAACCCTGCTGAACGTGCTCGCCCTCGTGGTACTCGGCTCGATCATGTTCGCCACCGTCGGCCTGTTCCAGGGCAACGAGGACGCGCTGGTGTTCGCAACCATCGCTCCGGTCCTGCTGCTCGCCGTGGTTGCCGGAGCGCCGCTCATCCTCCGCTCCGGCCGGCCGTCGCGCTCAGCGCGGGTGCGCCAGGCGGTCGCGGCCGCACGCGGCGCGCTCGTGCAGGTACGCAGCGGCCTGGGCGTGTTCCGGCATCCGGGGGTGGGAGCGTGGGCGGCGTTCACCCAGCTATCGGCCTGGGCGGTCCAGTGGCTCGCCTGCTACGTGCTGCTCGTGGCGCTCGGGCTCGACGAGCAGGCCGGGCTCGGCGCGGCCGCCGCCGTGCTCTTCGCGGTGAACGTGACCGCCGTGCTTCCGGCCACGCCGTCCAACCTGGGCGTCTTCCAGGCTGCGTGCGTTGCCGTCCTGTCGGCCTACGGAGTGGGCAAGACCGACGCCCTGGCCTACGGCATCATCCTGCAGGCGGTGGAGATCGCCACCGCGGTGGGCATGGGCATGCCGGCGCTCGTGCGCGAGGGCATGTCATGGAAGGACATGCGGCTGCGGGCGCTTCACGCGGCGCCCGTGGAGCTGCGGGCAACGTCGCGCCGGCGGGCGTCCGAGCCGGCCGAGGCCGAGGCCAGCGCTCCGCTCCGAGCCCGCGCCGCGGCGTGCGCGTCCTTCGCGTCCTGTCCCTGGCGGTGTTCCCGTGCCTGCTGGTGTTGCCTTCCGTCACGAGCGCGCACGAGGTCGAGGTGAACGCAAGCCGCGACCGTCCGGCCACCGTCACCCGCGCGCGGCTGCTCACCCTTGCCATCCGAGCTGGCGACCATTGGGGCCAGACGTACCGGGGCCGCACGGGCCGGGAGCCGGGAGTGGAGGACGGCCGCAACGTCGTGGGCTTCTCGCGTGCCGCCGATTCGGGCGTCGGGGGACAGACGTTCTGCTTTGACGCCTTCCTCCACGTGCACCGCGACGGACGCGAGCACGAGCACTGCGCCGAGCGCGACATCGTTATCAATCCACGGGTCCGGTGGCAGCAGGGCCCGCGCTACCCGCGCTCCAACGAGTACGACCTCGAGACCGTGTTCCTCCACGAGTTCGGCCACTTCTCCGGCCTCCGGCCGCGGGAGGGCGACGCTGCTCCAACACTCCGATGGCGAGCCCCTCACAACGGAGAGTGGGCGCAGCCGCCGCGACTACCGGTGGATCGGGTGTGGGACGGCGCAGGGGTCGAAGCAGCGAGTGCTGGTTCCGCTGCCGCTCTGAGCGCCGGTCGCGGCAAAACGCCATCTCTACCGTAGAGCGCATGGAGCGCTTGACCTGCGCAACGTGGCGATCATCGCCCACGTCGACCACGGCAAGACCACGCTGGTCGACGCCATGCTGCGCCAGTCCGGGATCTTCTCGGCGCACGAGCAGCTCACCGACCGCGTGATGGACTCGATGGATCAGGAGCGCGAGCGAGGATCACGATCTCGGCCAAGAACGCCGCCGTGCGCTACGGCGAGGTCAAGCTGAACATCATCGACACTCCGGGCCACGCGGACTTCGGCGGCGAGGTGGAGCGCGGGCTGACGATGGTCGACGGCGTGCTGCTGCTGGTCGACGCCTCCGAGGGGCCGCTGCCGCAGACCCGGTTCGTGCTCCGCAAGGCGCTCCCGCGCGGCTGCCGGTGATCCTCGTCGTGAACAAGGTCGACCGCCCGGACGCCCGCCTGCGCGAGGTGGTCGACGAGGTCTACGAGCTCTTCCTCGACCTCGACGCCGACGAGTCGCAGATCGACTTCCCGATCGTCTACACGAACGCGAAGGCCGGTTGGGCGAGCACCGAGGAGGGCGTCGAGGGCGAGGACCTGCGGCCGCTGTTCGAGCTGCTCGCGGAGCACATCCCGCGCCCGTCTACGAGGAGGGCCACGGCCTGCAGGCACTGGTGACCGACCTCGACGCCTCGCCCTACCTCGGCCGCCTGGCCATCTGCCGCGTGCACAACGGCACCATCCGCCGCGGCGCCCCGGCCGCGTGGTGCCGGCGCGACGGCACGGTGCAGCGGGTCAAGGTCACCGAGCTGTACGTGACCGAGGGCATGGCCCGCGTCGAGGCCGAGGAGGTCGGCCCGGGCGACATTGCCGCGCTGGCCGGGCTCGCGGACGTCACGATCGGGGAGACCATCGCCGACGCCGAGGACCACGCCCGCTTCCGGTGGTCGACGTCGAGGAGCCGGCGCTCGGCATGACGATCGGCATCAACACCTCGCCGCTCGCCGGGCGCTCCGGCTCGCGCCTCACGGCCCGCATGGTCCAGGACCGCCTCGAGGCGGAGCTAGTGGGCAACGTGGCCCTGCGCATGTTGGAGACCGAGCGTCCCGACACCTGGGAGGTGCAGGGCCGCGGGGAGCTGCAGCTCGCCGTGCTGGTCGAGACGATGCGGCGCGAGGGCTTCGAGCTCACGGTCGGCAAGCGCGCGCGTGGTCACGCGCGAGATCGACGGGCGCCGGCACGAGCCGGTCGAGCGGCTCGCGATCGACATCCCCGAGGAGGTCCTGGGCGTGACGACCCAGCTGCTCGCCGCCCGCCGGGGGCGCATGGAGCAGATGGTGAACCACGGCACCGGCTGGGTCCGCCTCGAGTACCTGGTGCCGGCGCGCGGGCTGATCGGCTTCCGCACCGAGTTCCTCACCGAGACGCGGCGCGCCGGCATCGTGCACGCCGTGTTCGAGCGCTACGAGCCGTGGTTCGGAGAGATCAAGACGCGCCCGACGGGGTCGCTCGTGGCCGACCGCCCGGGCACCACGGGCGGCTTCGCCCTGTTCAAGATGCAGGAGCGCGGGCAGCTCTTCGTCGGCCCCGGCGAGGACGTGTACGAGGGCATGGTGGTGGGGGAGAGCTCGCGGGCCGAGGACCTCGACGTTAACGCCGTGCGCGAGAAGAAGCTCACCAACGTGCGCGCCGCCGGCTCGGACGACACCGTCCGGCTGGTGCCGCCACGCCGCCTGTCGCTCGACCGGGCGCTCGAGTTCATCCGCGAGGACGAGTGCATCGAGGTCACGCCCGACGCGGTACGCCTGCGGAAGCTCGTGCTGCCGGCCGGCGAGCGGGCCACGGCCGCCAAGCGGCGCAAGGCCGAGCGGCTGTCGGTGGCCTGACAGCTCAGGCCGCAGTTCTCAAGGGTGGGGGACCGGCAGACCGGGTAGAAAAGGGGTTGTGGACGTGCTCGTCGCCCACTCCGAGGCCGACGTCCGCCGGCAGATCGTCTCCGTGCTCGACGGCATGGGCGTCTCCGCGATCGAGTCGGACACGGCCAACGGTGCCGCGCGCCTCGCGCGGTCGGCAGCTCCCGAGATTGCGCTGATCCAGTCCGACCTCTGTAGCCGTGACGGGGTGCGGTTGCTCTCGGACTTCAAGGAGGATCCCGACCTGTTCCAAATCGAGGTGATACTGCTCCACCGCGAGCTCGGGTTGGACGAGGCCAAGGAGGCACTCACGCGAGGTGCTCACGACCACCTCAGGGAGCCGATCGACCCGCTCGAGCTCGTGACCCGCGTCGACTCGGCGCAGCGGGCGCGGCGGATGCGGGTCGAGCTCCTCGCAGGACGCGGGCGCCTGGAGGGGCTGGCCTTCGCGGACGAGCTCACCGGGCTCCACAACCGCCGCGCGCTGTCACACCGGCTGTCGGGCCTGATCGGGAGTGCGCGCCGCCATCGCCGTTCGCTGGCCGTCGTGGTGCTCGACATCGACCACTTCAAGACGATCAACGACACGCTCGGCCACGGCGCCGGGGACGAGGCGATGGTTGCGGTGGGCGAGCGCCTCGTCGGTGCTGCTCGCGAGGAGGACGTGGTCGGCCGCTGGGGCGGTGATGAGTTCGTGGTGCTGCTGCCCGACGAGACCGATGAGGGCGCCGCCGCCGCCGCCGAGCGCCTGCGCGCGGCGGTGGCCGCCGGTCCGTTCACGCTCGCGGGGCGAACGGTGCCCGTCACGATCAGCGTGGGCTGGGCCTCCTGGACCGGGGAGGACCCCGACGACCTGGTGCGGGAGGCCGACGTGGCCCTGTACCGGGCAAAGCGCGCCGGCCGCAACATCGTTCGCGGCAACCGGTCGCTGGCCGACGTCTCGCCCCAACTTTTGGCGCGGCGCCTTGCCGCCGAGGCGGAGCGCATCGCCGGGGCTCCGAGCGGCCTCTACGTCGTCGAGCTCGAGGGCCGGGAGCTCGTGAAGGTGGCCGGGGATCCGGAGCTACCCCAACGGCTGCCGATCGGCCAGCGGTTCGGTCCCGAGATCGCGGAGGTCGAGGCGCGCGACGTGCAGGCCACGGTGAACGGCGTGCTTCCGGACGCCGCGGTCCAGCCGCTGTGGTTCGGTGGCCGCGCGGTGGCCGCGCTGGTGATGAGCCGCACCCCCCTCGAGCCGTTGGACGGGCTGGCACGCGAGGCCGCTCCCGCTTTGGAGCTCGCCAACCAGGCCACCGACGTCTTCCACATCGCCCGTAGGAAGCGGGACGTCACGGCGGCCGCCGAGCTGCAGCAGGACCTGCTCCCGCCGTCGATCGGCCGCCTCACCGGCGCGGAGCTCGCGGCGAGCATCCTGCCGGCCTACGAGGTGGGGGGTGACTGGTTCGACTGGTCCCAAAACGCCGACGACGCTCGCCTCTCGATCGGCGACGCGCTCGGAAGCGGCGAGCCGGCGATGGCGCTCGGGGCGGTGGCCGTCAGCGCCCTTCGCGCCAGCCGTCGCAATCGCGGGGACCTGACGGTCGAGGCCACCGGGGCCCATGCCGCCATCCAGCGGCTCGGCTCGGGCGCCTCCTTCGCCACGGCGATCCTGGCGCGCTGGGACGCTGCCTCGTTCACCTTCAGCTGGCTGACCTTCGGGCACCCGCAGCCGCTGCTCGTGGACGACGACGACGCCATCCGGCCGCTGGAGGGCGAGGTGCTGCCGCCGCTCGGCGTCCCCGAGACCCTGAGTCTGCCGCCTCCGGGTGAGTGCCGGCTCCGGGCCGGCCAGCGGCTCGTGCTCTACACCGACGGCATCTCCGAGCGCCGCGTCGCCGGGGAGGGGCTCTTCGATGTCGAGGGCATCGCAGCTGCGATCAGAGCGACCTCCGAGCCCTCGGCCGCGGCCACCGTCCGTTCGATCCAGAGCGCGGTGCGCGACGCCTCTGATGAGCCGGTCACCGATGACGCCACCGTCATGGTCCTGGCTCCGCGCTGACCGGCGCGCCGCGCCCCGGGAATCCCTGTCGCAGTTGCAGCGTCGCGTCAGGCCAGCGCGTTCTCGCCCACTGCCTCCTCCGCAGACGCGGACTTGGCGTCCACGCCGCCCTCCTCATCAGCCGCGAGCGGGTCCTGTGCGGCCACGAGCGTGTCCGGCGCCCTGTCCTTGGGCAGGAAGCCGCTCTTCATCCCGAAGTACACGGCCTGCGGGTGGTGGGCGATGATCGCCACGGTCGACTGCTCGGGCGTCACCGCGTAGCCGTCGGAAAGCGACAGGCCGATCGCGCCCGCGTCGAGGAGTCGGAAGACCTTCTCGTGCTCGGACTGGTCCGGGCACGCCGGGTAGCCCCAGGACCAGCGGCGGCCCTGGTCGGCGGGGATGCCGAGCGACCGGCGCACCTCGGCGTGCAGCCACTCGGCGAGCCCCTCGGCGGTCTGCACTCCGAGCCCGTGGGTGAAGAGCTGCTCGGCGAACTCGCCGTCGGCCTCGAGCGCGGCCATCACCTTGGTGACGTGCGGTCCGACCGTCACGGCCTGGAGGGCCACCACGTCGCGTTGGCCGGACTCGAGCGGACGGTAGAAGTCGGCGATGCAAATGTGGTCGTGCCCCGGCTGCCGCGGGAACACCAGGCGCTCGAGCTCGCGCTCGACATCATTCGGGTCGAAGACCACGAGCTCGTTGCCCACCGAGGCACACGGGAAGTAGCCGAGCCGCGCGCGCGGGTGCAGGTAGTCCTGCTCGCGCCACATGCGCTCGAGCCGGGGCTGGAAGTCATCCTCGACGAGCTCGCGCCAGGCCTGGCCCTTCACGCCGCGCCCGCCCCAGTGCAGCTTGAACAGCACGTGCAGGTCGAGGTGGGGGAAGACCTCTGACAGGTCGATCTCGGGCTCGCGTACGCCCATCCACGGGGGCGAGGGCACGTCCACATCGGTGCGCGCTGCGGAGCGCACCGAGGCGTCGTCGGTGGGCGCGGCCTCGGGCTCGGGCCCCTTCTCGCGGAACACGCGCGCCTCGCGACGGACCCGCTCGACGAGCGGCGCGCGGGCCTCCTCGTCCACGAGCTGGTCCATCGTGTCCAGTCCCTGGAAGGCGTCCTTGCAGTAGAAGACCCCCGGGCCGTACACGTCCTCGGAGTCGCGGCCGCCGGGATAGAGGATGCGGCGGCCGAAGTCGCGGTTGATGGCCGCGCCGCCCACGAGTATCGGGTACTCGAGCCGGCGCTCGTGTAGCTCCGAGACCACGATCGGCATCTGCTTGGAGGTGGACACGAGCAGCGCCGAGAGCCCGATGGCATCGGCGTCATGCTCCACCGCGGCGTCGATGATCTGCGACACCGGCACCTGCTTGCCGAGGTCCACCACCGTGTACCCGTTGTTGGTGAGGATGGTGTTCACGAGCGACTTGCCGATGTCGTGCACGTCGCCGAACACGGTGGCCAGCACCACCGTGCCCTTGGTGTAGCCCTCGATGCGGTCCAGGTAGTTCTCGAGCCGCGCCACCGCGCGCTTCATCACGGTGGCCGACTGCAGCACGAAGGGCAGGATCAGCTCGCCGGCGCCGAACTTGTCGCCGACCTCCTTCATGGCCGGCAGCAGCACCTCGTTGAGGGTCGGCACGGCGCCGATCTTCTCGACCGAGCGGTCGATCCAGTCCTCGACGCCCTCCTTCTTGCGCCGCAGGATGTGCCAGTGCAAAGCCTCCTCCGGCTCCATCCCCGCGGTCGGGTCGACGGCCTCCTCCTCGGCCTGGCCGCCCTTCGACTCGTAGTGGGCGATGAAGCGCTCGAGGGCGTCCTCGCGCCGGTTGAACACCAGGTCGTCGGCGAGCTGGCGCTCGTCGGCCGGGATCTCGGCGTACGGAGTGACCTCCTTGGGATTGACCATGGCCAGGTCGAGGCCGGCGTCGACCGCGTGGTGGAGGAACACCGAGTTCAGGACCGCGCGCGCGGCCGGCGAGACGCCGAACGACACGTTCGACACGCCGAGCGAGGTGAGCACTTCGGGCAGCTCGCGCTTGATCGCGCGGATGCCGTCCAGCGTCTCGACCGCCGAGGGCCGCCACTCCTCCTCGCCGGTGGTGAGGGTGAACGTGAGCGCGTCGAAGATGAGCTGGTCGGGGGCGAGGCCGTGCTCCTCGACCACGTAGCCGTAGATGCGCTTGGCGATCTCGAGCTTGCGCTCGCCGGTCTTGCCCATCGACTCCTCGTCGATCGTCAGGGCGATCAGCGCCGCCCCGTGGGCCTTCACGAGCGGCACCACCCCGTCGAGCTTGTCGCGCCCGGCCTCGAGGTTCACCGAGTTCACGATCGCCCGGCCCGGGATGTGCTCGAGCGCGGCCTTCATCACGTCGGGCTCGGTGGTGTCGATCTGGATCGGCGCGTCGGCGCGCAGCGCGATCTCCTTCACGAGGCGCGCCATCTGCTCGGCCTCGTCGCCACGCTCGGTGAGCGCCACGCACACGTCGAGCACGTGGGCCCCGCCCTCGACCTGGTCCTCGGCGATCTGGAGCAGGCCGTCGTAGTCGTCGGCCAGCAGCAGGGCCTTGGCACGCCGCGAGCCCTGCGAGTTCACGCGCTCGCCCACGATCGTCGGCCGCGGCTCCTGGGCGAGCGGCGTGGCGCTCATCATCGAGGAGACGCTCGGGGGAAGGGGCTGGGTCCCGAAGGGGCGTCGCTGCCGGTCGAGGAGGCGCTCGGCCAGCGCGGCGATGTGCTCCGGGGTGGTGCCGCAGCAGCCGCCGACCACCCGCACCCCATAGCGGTCCACGAACTCGCCCAGGGCGGCGGCGAGCGGCTCGGGCTCCGCTGGAAAGATCGTCTCGCCGTTCGGCCCCTGAACGGGGATCCCCGCGTTCGGGATGCAGCTGACGGGCACGGGCGAGTGCTCGCCCAGGAACCGGATGGCGTCGCGCATGTCCTCCGGGCCGGTCGAGCAGTTGAGGCCGATGGCCTGGACGCGCAGCGCGGAAAGCGTGGTCAGCGCCGAGGCGATGTCGGTGCCGAGCAGCATCTTGCCGCCGTTCGGGAGCAGGGACACCTGGGTGTGGATGGGCACCTCCCTTCCCGCGCGCGCGAAGGCCTCACGGCAGCCGAAGACCGCGGCCTTGACCTCCAGGATGTCCTGAGCGGTCTCGATGAGGAGGAGGTCGGCACCGCCCTCGAGCAGCCCCTGGGCCTGCTCGGCGAAGACCTCGACGAGACGGGCGAACGAGATGTTGCCAAGCGTCGGGTCGTCGGAGGCGGGGAGGAAGCCCGTGGGGCCGATAGAGCCCGCCACGAAGCGGCTCTCCCCCGCAGCCGCGCGGCCGATCTCCGCGGCGCGCCGGTTGATTTCGGGCGTGTGCTCGTCGAGCCCCCACTCCGCGAGCTTGATGCGGCTGGCCTGGAAGCTGTCGGTCTCCACCACCTCGGCGCCCGCGGCGAGCATCGACTCGTGCACGCCCTGGATCACGTCGGGGCGGTTGAGCACCAGCGCCTCGTGGCACTTCCCGGGAAGGCCGCCGTAGTCCTCGGAGGTGAGGTCGAGCTGCTCGAGGGTTGCTCCCATGCCGCCGTCGAAGAGGACGACGCGGGAGCCGATGGCGTTCAGGTAGTCACGCATGGCCCAACGAACCATGGTAGGCAGAGGCCGCAGGTGGGTACCATGAGCGTGGGATGCGGGACCTGACGAGATTCTGCGGCCTGGCGGCGTGTGCGGTCGCCCTGGCTGCGCCGGCGGCTGCCATGGCGGCGGACCCGCTGCGCTCGCAGCAATACGGGCTGGACATCGTCGAGGCTGACGCCGCCCACGCGACGGCGACCGGCCGTGGGGCCGTCGTCGCCATCGTCGACACCGGCGTGCGCGTCTCCCACCAGGATCTCCAGGGCCGTCTGCTGCCCCAGATGAACTTCGTGCCGAACGATGGGCCCGAGGACGAGGACGGGCACGGAACCCACGTGCTCGGAATCGCGGTGGCCAACAAGGACAATGGTGTCGGCGTTTCAAGCGTCGCTCCCGGAGCCACGGCCCTGCCGGTGCGCGTGCTCGGTGACGACGGTAGCGGCTCCACCCGCGATGTCGCCAAGGGCATCGACTACGCCGTCGCCCAGGGGGCGCACGTGATCAACCTGAGCCTGGGCGAAGCGCTACCCGTTGGCGCCGTCGGGTCCTTCTTCGGCGACACGGGAGAGGCGGAGGAGGCCATCAAGCGAGCGTTCGCGGCCAACGTCGTCGTGGTCGCCTCATCCGGCAACAACGGCCTCCCCATCTGCGAGCAGGGCCTCGCGTCCGATCCGCGGCTCCTGTGCGTGGGTGCCGTCGACCGCAACCGGCAGCGCGCGTTCTACTCCAGCGGGGTCGGCCCCGAGGGGGTGGTGGCGCCCGGCGGCAACGCGCTCGGTGACGACATCCTCTCCACGTTCTCCATCGATGGAAGGGGCCGGCAGACCGATAGCGGCTACACCGAGCTCGCCGGCACCTCGCAGGCCGCGCCACACGTTGCCGGCGTGGCCGCACTGCTGGTCGAGCGCGGGCTGCGGGGCCGGCAGGTGGTCGACCGCATCCGCGCGACCGCCGTCGACGGCGGCCTGCCCGGGGCCGATCAGGACTTTGGCGCTGGCATCGTCAACGCGCGTGCGGCCGTGGCCGGCGTCGGCGCGCAGCCGGCCCCCGGCGGCGGTGACACGGGCGGTGGCGACACCGGGGGCGGCAGCAGCGGCGGGACCGCCACCGTGACCGTGGCTCGCTTCCAGCGCTTCCGGAGCGTGCTGAAGACCGGCATCAAGGTGCGGTGCACCGCCAGCGCCACCGGCCGCTGCACCGCCACGGTTCGTCGGGGCAGCAGGATCTTTGCCTCCGGGTCCAGGGCCGTGCGCCCGGGCCGCCCGACCACGCTGCTGGTGCGCCTCAACAAGCAGGCGCGCCGCGCCGTCAAGGGAGCCAACCGCCGCAACCGGCGGATCAAGCTGCGCCTCGAAGTCACCGTGCCCGGGGCCGCCACGCAGCTCCGCCGCACCACGCTGCGCCGCTAACCCCGCCGGCGCCACGCTCGCTCGGTCCGCGTCGGGCCGCCAACGGAGCCGTCGCGCCTTCGCGTGGTCCTGCGTCCTCCGACCGATCGGCTAACCGGCGGCCTCCCAATCTCATCCCACTGTCCAAAGACCCCTGGGCACTGCGGACCTAGATTCGGCCCACGCTGATCGAACCGCGCCATGCCGCTGCCAGAGAGCGGCGACGTGGCGCCGAACGGAGGGACCGAAACTGATGAGACAGAGAGGCTCGAGAGTGGGGCTGCCGCTCTTCGCCGTGATGCTGCTGGGAACGCTCGTGCTGCCCGCGCTGTCGCTTGCCGACGCGCCGGCGCTCGAGCAGGCGACCAGCGATGAGGGGCTCGCGGAATCGATCCACGTGAACACGACGTGGGTCCTGGTGGCCGCGGTGCTGGTCCTGTTCATGCAGGCCGGCTTTGCGATGCTGGAGATCGGGTTCTCGCGAGCCAAGAACGCGGGGTCCGGTGTGGCGAAGATCCTCACCAACCTCTCGATCGCGGCCATCTGCTACTGGGCGGTCGGGTTCGCCTTCGCGTTCGGCACCGGCGCCAGCGAGGGCGACATCATCGGCACCACCGGCTTCTTCCTGTCCGACTTCGGCAACGCCCAGGAGGCGTTCTTCCCGAGCGGCCTGGGGCTCTCCGACGCGATCGTCGAGTCCAAGTGGCTCTTCCAGTTCGCGTTCTGCGCCGTGTCGCTGGCCATCGTCTGGGGCACCACGCTCGAGCGGATCAAGTACTCGGCCTACGTCGTGTACGCGATCGTGTTCTCGGCGGTCATCTATCCGATCGGCTCCCATTGGGTCTTCGGCGGAGGCTGGCTACAGCTCGGCGAGACCGCCCTCATGCCCACCGGCATCCAGGACTTCGCCGGCTCGACGGCCGTCCATCTGATCGGCGCCACCGGCGCGCTGGCCGCGCTACTGCTGCTCGGCCCGCGCAAGGGCAAGTACGGTGCCGACGGCCGGCCGCGGGCCATTCCGGGGCATTCCATGCCGCTGGTCGGCCTCGGCACGATCATCCTGCTGATCGGCTGGTTCGGCTTCAACGCCGGATCCACGCTCAACGCCACGGACGGTCGCTTTGCCGAGGTGGCGATGATCACCCTGCTCGGCGGCACCTCCGGCGTGATCGGCGCGTTCATCGCCACCACGCTGAAGCAGCGGACGATCGACATCGGCATGGTCGCCAACGGCATGATCGCCGGGCTCGTGGCCATCACGGCGCCGTCGGGCTACGTCGAGCTGTGGGCGGCTCCCATCATCGGCATCGTCGCCGGCCTGCTGGTGGTCTTCGCCGTGCTGGCCATCGACAAGCGGCTCGACGATCCCGTGGGCGCGCTGTCGGCGCACGGTCTCGCCGGCATCTGGGGCACGCTGTCCTGCGGCATCTTCACCGCGCCCCGCCTCGCCGAGTACAACGCGTTCGGCGATCCCGAGGGCGGTCTCTGGTACTCGGGCAGCTTCACCCAGCTCGGAGCCCAGGCCATGGGCGTGCTGATCGCGTTCACGTTCGTGTTCATGATGAGCTACGCCACGTTCTTCCTGATCAAGAAGACGATCGGGCTGCGGGTCTCGGACGAGACCGAGGACGCCGGGCTCGACGTGGTGGAGCACGGGATGTACGGGTACCCGGAGCAGTTCATTCCGGCGCCCGAGATCGGGGGGCACTCGTTCGGCCCGCTCGTACCGCCGCGCGGCAACGTGCCGGAGCCGATCACGCCCGCGGCCATCACTGGACGCACCGAGGAGGTGCCGGCATGAAGATGATCGTCGCCTACGTCCGTCCGGAGTCGTTCGAGCCGATCCGCCAGGAGCTGCTCAGCGCCGGGTTCCCGAGCCTCACCATCGCCGAGGTCCGGGGCTCGGGGCGGCAGAAGGGACTGACGGAGCAGTACCGGGGCACGGAGTTCACGATCAACATGCGGCCGAAGCTGCGCCTCGAGTGCGTGGTGGAGGACGGTGACGTGCAGGTGGTCACCGAGACGGTGCTGCGGAACGCCCGCACGGGCGCGGTCGGCGACGGGAAGATCTTCGTCCTTCCCGTCGAAGAGGCCATCCGCATCCGGACCGGCGAGTACGGACAGGAGGTCCTGCAGGCCCACGAGGCGGCGGAGAGCGCCGTCTGATGAGAAGGCCGCCGGGTACGGGGCGGTCCGCGGCCAAGCCGTGGACCGCGTAGCCCGGCGGTGTCGAGCCCCGAGTCCCTTCCCTCCCCGCTGGCCGGCCACCCCGAGGAGGTGCGCGAGCTTCTACCGCGACACGATCGCTCCGCTCGTGGACTACGACGAGCAGTACACCACGGCGGCTGATCGCGACGCTGGAGTCCTATCTCGCGCAGAATTGCGACATGAACGCAACCGCGCAGGCCATCCACACCCATCGGCACACCGTCGGCTACCGGCTCGACCGCATCAGGGAGCTGACCGGCCTGAACCCGTTCCTCTCGGAGGACCGCGAGCGGCTGGGCCTCGGGCTCAAGGCCTACCGCATCATCGCCCCGCGCCTGCCGCGGTGAGTGGCCGGTTGCAGGCCGGTCTGTGTGACAGCTGCCGGCACCAGCGCCGGGTGCCCACGACGCGTGGCTCGGTGTTCTCGCTGTGCGAGCGCTCGCGCGCTCAGCCGGAGTACCCGCGCTACCCGCGCCTGCCGGTCACGCGGTGCCCCGGGCACGAGCCCCGAGCCAGCCGTTCGCGGGATCCTGGGACCGAGTGAGGCGTCGCGCGTGAGGGCGTCGCCCGGGGCGGTCAGTTGTCGTTCGGGCCGTTCGAGCGGTCGAACGGCTTGGGGCCGATCCTGTCGCCCTCGCGGATGATGGCCTCTCCGCCGACCGGATCGACGCCGGCCTCGAACACGCGGTCCTCGATCACTCCGGTGAACTCCCCGGCCGGCGCCTTGCCGTTCGGAAGCACCGCCTTCGCCTTGCCGTCGAGTCCGGCCTCGACTCGGTAGCGCAGGTTGAAGTCCGTGGCCACGGTGGCCGTGACGCTCCACTTGAACACCGCCGTGGCGCCCTTCTCGAGCGGGCCGAGGATATAGGTGTCGACGTAGGAGCCGGACGCCTCCGTGCCGCGCGGCGGGTCGACCTCGCGGTCGACCAGCGAGGGCTCACCGGGACCGAGCTTCTGCCTGAACTCGATGGGAGAGGCGTTGACGATGAAGATCGGCCTCTCGGGGTCAGCCAGCTGCGGCCCGGCGCTCGCCGCGGCGTTCTCGGCGTTCTCGATGTCGTTCTCCTTGCGGTCGAAGGACTTCACCGTGACGGCGATATTCGGGATCCGCTTGGTGTCGACGTTCTTCACGACGATCCGCATCTCGGACCGCTTGGCGAGCTTCTGGGCCTCGGGGAACTTGGCCTCGAGTATCTCGACCTTGTAGTTCCCCGCCGGCTCGTTGGCGTCCTGGCGCTCGAGGCTCTCCCCGCAGCCGGTCAGGGGCAGGGCGAGCACGGCGACGGCAAGCGTCCCCGCGACTGCTGCGCCCACGTGTCTCCCCTCCAAAGCGGCTCGAACATACCACGCGGCCGGTCGCGATCGCCGCACTTCACACAAGCGCAACGGTTGTACCTTGCCATACCGGAATGCGATGGCGTAGTCTTCCGTCTCGCGCGTGTGCCCGTCCGGGGTGCGGCGCGGTGGCCGGGGAGGTCAAGTGGTCCGTGCGGTAGCCGATAGGGCGTTCCTGCCCACCAAGAACCTGCTCGAGCAGGTCGGGGACATGATGATCCTGACCGGCAAGACGATGTTGTCGGCTTTGCGGCCTCCGTACCCCTACGGCGGCGAGTTCGTGAACCAGTTCCTCTTCGCGTTGAAGCTGTGCTGGTTCCCGCTCCTCGTCTCGACGATCGCCTTCGGCTACGGCGCTCCTGGGGTCCAGGCCGGCAACTTCGCCACCCTCTTCGGCTCCATCGACCGGCTGGGCGGCTTCTTCGTGCTCGCCTCGATCCGCGAGTTCGCCCCGTTCGTCACGGCGATCGTGCTCGCCGGCGTGGCCGGCACCGCCATCACCGCCGACCTCGGCGCCCGCAAGATCCGCGAGGAGCTCGACGCGCTCCAGGTGCTGGGCGTGGATCCGATCAAGAACCTCGTGGTGCCGCGCTTCCTGGCGCTGATGATCGTCACGGCGCTCTTCAACATCTACGCGCTCCTCTTCGGCATCTTCGGCGGCGTGCTCGCCACCCTGACCTTCGACGCGCCGCTCGGCCCGTTCTTCGCGACGCTGCTCACCAACGCGTCCACCACCGACCTCTGGGGCTCGGTAGTCAAGACCACGCTCTTCGGCGCGATCATCGCGATCGTCTGCTGTTACAAGGGGATGACCGCCTCGGGCGGCGCCGAGGGGGTGGGCCGGTCGGTCAACCAGGCGGTCGTGATCTCGTTCACGATGATCTTCGCCTTCAACTACGTCTTCACCCAGACGCTGCTCGCGACCCACCCCGAGATCTCGGTGATCAAGTAATGGGTTGGCTGGCGATCCCCAAGGACTGGGTCGCCTCCGCCGGCGACATCGCCAAGTTCTTCGGGCGCGTCTTCGGGGAGCTGTTCAGCGGTCGGGTGCTGAAGTTCTTCGGGGAGGCGCTGCGGCAGGCCGGCATCCTGATCCTCGGGTCACTGCTCGTGATCTGGAGCCTCGGGTTCATCTTCGGCCTGCAGTGCGGCATCGAGGGCGCGTACTTCAACCGCTCGCTCGGCGCCCCCGCCTACGCCGGCGTCTTCTCCGCCTGGTGCGACCTGCGCGAGCTGATCCCCTACGCCTTCGGCTACATGATGGCCGCCAAGGTGGGCACGGGTCTCGTGGCCGAGATCGGCGCCATGCGGATCACCGACGAGGTCGACGCCCTCGAGGTCATGGGCATCAGCTCGATGACCTTCCTGTGCGGAACGCGCCTGCTCGCCGCCCTCATGGTGCTGCCCTTCGCCTACATCGCGGCGATCGGGGCCGGCTTCTTCGCGTCGTACCTAGCGGTGGTGCAGCAGATCGGTGAGGTCTCCTCCGGCGGCTACTTCCTGATCTTCTGGATGTTCCAGAACCCGCCCGACCTCCTCTATTCGCTCAT
>JAUJNF010000002.1 GCA_030446485.1 Thermoleophilaceae bacterium
CGGCCACCACCACGTCGACGTCCCACTCGTCCTGCGGGATCGGCACGGCGCCGAGGCCCGACACGGCGTCGACCGCGAGCAGCGCGCCGTGCGAGTGGGCGACCTCGGTAAGCGCGCGAACGTCGTTCACCACGCCGGTGGAGGTCTCCGACAGCGTGGTGAACACCACGGCGATGCCCGGATTCTCACCGAGCGCGCGGTCGAGGTCGGTGGGCTCCACCCTGTTGCCCCAGCCCGCGTCATGGTGCACCACCGCCGCGCCGTACGCCTCGCACAGCTCCTTCCAGCGCTCGCCGAACTTGCCGCACGACGCCACCAGCGCCGGCTCACCAGGGCTCGTGAGGTTCACCACCGCCGACTCGAGCCCACCGGTGCCGGAGGAGGCGAAGGCGAGCACGTCGTGCTCGGTCTGGAACACCATCTTCAGCCGCTCGAGGCAGCGCGCGTAGGTCGCGATGAAGGCCGGCGCGCGGTGGTACAGGATGGGCTCGGCCATCACCTGCGACACCGCGGGCGGAAGCGGCGTCGGCCCGGCTGTCATCAGGTACTGCTTGATGTAGGGATCCGCCACGGACAAGCGATCGTAGCGGACCCCCGGGACCGCTCAGAGGCCTCTGGAAGGTGGGTCAGAGGAGGCTGGCCAGCCGCCAGGCCACGCTGTCGCCGGCCGCGCCGGCAGCGGCGAGGATGATGACCAGGGCGATGAGGCCCGCGAACAGGAGCAGCGGAATGACCACCACGGCGATCTCGCCGGCGGTGTACGGCGCGTCTGGTGCCCGCCCCCCGCGACTGCGGTCGTAGTAGTTGTTCAGCTTCTCCTGGATCAGGAGGTAGACGATGAACTGCAGGCCGAACAGGCTGCCCACGACGTTGCCCGCGGTGTAGGGCGCGACGTCGAACCCGGGCAGCCCGACCCGCTGGCGCAACAGGCTGATGTCACGCCACAGCCAGTGGGCGATGAAGTAGTTGAGAATCGGCACGAAGTTGCCGGCCGTCTGCAGCCCGGCGCGGTCGTTCGTCCCGAGCTCGCGGCTCAGCTGCTTGCGGGTGACGTAGAACCAGTAGAGGGTGTAGAGACCGATGCTGAGTGCGCTGAAACCGACGATGCGCAGGTAGGAGCGCCTGACCGGCATGTCCTCCGGGCCGACGCTGGGCGGCGGCGGCGCGTAGCCGTAGGCCGGCATGCCGCCGGGCGGCGGCGCGGGCGGATAGCCGGGGGCTCCGGGAGCGCCGGGGGCCGGTGGCGGGTAGCCGTGAGGCGGCGCCTGCGGCGGGTAGTCGTAGCCCGGCGCTCCGGCCGGCGGCTGCGGCGGACCACCCGGCGCCTGAGGGGGCTCCCACGGACGCTCGCGCGGGGTCGGTCCCTCCATCACACCACCCCCTTTACCACCAAGACCGCCACTGCGCGGGCCGCCGCCTCGAAGCCGTCCGGATTGCCGGGGGCGCCCGGGTCGTCGAAGTCGAGGTCGTCGGCGTAGATGAAGAACAGGGCCCACCCCACCGCGGCCAGGAGCGACAGCACCACCGTGACGATCCCGACCACGAAGCCGGCCTGCGCGAGTCCCCGGTTCTTGGTGGTCTCGCCGGCGTCGACCCTGCGCGTGCCCCTGCGCCCGTAGAAGATGGCGAGGATGCCGAGCACGAGGGTGATGGGGGCCGAGAAGCCGGCGAGGAACATCAGGAGCCCCACCCCCGACAGGGCGAGCACGAAGGCCACAACGGCCGCGTCGTTTCCCGGTCCGGTGTCCTGAGGCTGGTGGTAGCCCGGTGGGTAGCCCTGGGGCCAACCCTGGGGCGGTGCCGGGTACCAGCCCTGAGCGGGCGGTGGCGCCGCGCCGTAGGGCGCGCCGTGCGAGTACGGCGCTGGTGCGCTCGCGGGCGGCGGCTCCGCGCTCGCGCTCGCGGCCGGCGCCGAGGGCTCCGGGGCGCGTGCTCCCGGGGGCGGACCGTCAATGGTGGGACGCGGCCCCGAGGGCTCGGGCGGCAGCCACTGCGGTCGGTCTGAGGGAGCCTCCACCGTTCGCCCGAGCTTAGAAGTCCTGGTCGATCCAGTCCATCATCGAGCGCAGCTCCCTGCCCTCGCGCTCGATCGGCTGGTCCCTCGCCTCCGCCCGCATGCGCTGGAAGCTCTCCTGGCCGGCGTTGTTCTCGGCGATCCACTCGCGGGCGAAGTCACCGTTCTGGATCTCCGTGAGGATCTGCTTCATGGCCTGGCGCGTGTCGTCGGTGATCACGCGTTTGCCGCGGGTGTAGTCGCCGTACTCGGCGGTGTTGGAGATCGAGAACCGCATCCCGCTCAGGCCCTTCTCGTACATGAGGTCGACGATCAGCTTCAGCTCGTGCAGGCACTCGAAGTAGGCCATCCGGGGGTCGTAGCCGGCCTCGACCAGCGTCTCGTAGCCCGCCCGCACGAGCTCGGTCACGCCCCCGCACAGCACCGCCTGCTCGCCGAACAGATCGGTCTCGGTCTCCTCGCGGAAGCTCGTCTCGATCACCCCGGCGCGCGTGCAGCCGATGCCCTTGGCGTAGGCCAGCACCCGCTCGCGCGCCTGGCCGCTCGCGTCCACGTGCACGGCGGCAAGCCCCGGCACGCCGTTGCCCTCGAGGAACTGGCGGCGCACGAGGTGACCCGGCCCCTTGGGGGCGGCCATGCCCACGTCCACCTCTGGCGGCGGCTCGACGGTGCCGTAGTGGATCGAGAAGCCGTGCGCGAACATGAGCAGGTTGCCCGGCGCGATGCCGTCGCGGATCTCGGCGTTCCACACCTCCCCTTGCTTCTCGTCGGGGAGGAGGACCATCACCACGTCGCCCGCGCTGGCGGCGTCCACCACCGGAACCACCTGCAGGCCGTCGTTGCGGGCGGCGTCCACCGAGGGGGAGCCCTCGCGCAGGCCCACCACCACCTCGACGCCCGAGTCGTGCAGGTTGAGCGCGTGGGCGTGCCCCTGGGAGCCGTAGCCGAGAATGGCGACGGTCTTGCCGTCGAGGAGGCCGAGGTCGGCGTCGCCGTCGTAGATCATCGGCGCGGCACTTTAGATGGTTGATCCCTTATTCCCGCGCCCACGGATGACCCGCCATACCGGCGCTGGATCACCACCCGCGCCCTCGCAGGTGGCGCCGCCACCTGCTTCGCGCTCGTTCGGCGCCCAGCTTGGTCTGGCGTGCCCCCGCAGGCACGGCAATTCAGAATCAACCATCTAGCCCGCCGAGCCCGCACGCTCCATCTCCGCCTGGCGCAGCTCGATGCGACGGATCTTCCCCGTCAGCGTCTTTGGGAGGTCGGCGACGAACTCGACCTTGCGCGGGTAGGCGTAGGCCGAGAGCCGCTCGCGCACCAGGCGCTTGATGTCGGCCGCCAGCTCGTCGGACGCCTTGTGACCCTCGGCGAGGACGATGAACGCCTTCACGACGTTGCCGCGGCGCTCGTCGGGAGCCGCGACGGCCGCGGCCTCCCGCACCGCCGGGTGCTCCAGGCACGCGGACTCGACCTCGAACGGCCCGATCCGGTAGCCCGCCGCGATGATCACGTCGTCGGCGCGGCCCTCGTACCAGACGTAGCCGTCCTCGTCCATGCTCGCGGCATCCTTGGTGTGGAACCAGTCGCCGCCGAAGGTCTCCCGCGTCGCCTCCTCGTTGTTCCAGTAGCCGAGCGGGTAGTGGGGGTTCGAGCGGGCGCGCAGGCAGATCTCGCCGCGCTCCGCCTGCGGCACCGGCTGCTCATCCTCGTCGAGGATCGCGATGTCCCAGCCGGGCATCGGCTTGCCCATCGATCCCTCGCGCACCGAGAGAAACGGGAAGTTGGCCACGAGCGGGTAGGACTCGGTGAGGCCGTAGTAGTCGAGCACCGTGATCCCGTACTGCTCGCGGAACCAGCGTATGGCCTCCGGATTGAGCGGCTCACCGGCCGAGCAAACGCGCCGGAAGCGTTGCGGGTACAGCGCGCCCGCATCCTCGATCGCCATCATCGCCCGCATCGCGGTGGGCGTGGTGAACACGTTCGTGACCTGGTGGCGCGCCAGGAACTCGAGCTGCTTGTGCGGGTCGAAGCCGCCCTCCCGCTGGTAGACGCACTGCACGGCGCCGAGCCGCCACGGCCCGAGCAGCGGCGCGATGCCCGCGGCCCAGGCCCACTCCCCCATGCCGTGGAAGCGCTCTCCGTCCTCAACCTCGTGGCAGTAGACGAACTCCTCGTGGCCGAGGAGGTAGCGGTGCGCGTGCACGATGCCCTTGGCCAGTCCCGTGGTGCCGGACGTGTAGTAGAGCTGAGCCGGGTCGTCGGCGGACGTGTCCACCGTCGGCGCGTCGGTGGGCTGCCCCTCGAGCAGGCCGTCGTCGAGGACGAGGATGCGGTCGTGCTGGAACCGCGCGGCGTTGGCGCGGTCGGTAACGAGCACCTTCGCCCCCGAGTCGCCGAGGCGGTGAGCGATGCCCTCGTCGCCGTAGAGCACCGACATGGAGAGGAGGATCGCGCCCAGCTTCCAGGTGCCGAAGAAGACCGCCGCCGTCTCCGGCGTGGCGGGGAGCACCACCGCCACGCGGTCGCCGCGCTCGACCCCGGCCGCGGCGAGCGCGTTCGCCGCCCGCCCGGAGAGGTCCTGCAGCTCACCCCAGCTGACCTCCCGCACCGCGCCGGAGAAGTGCTCGTGCACCATCGCGAGCTTCTCGGGCGGATGCTTCTCGCACACGTCGCCAGCGATGTTGTACCGGTCGGGAACGCGCCACTCGTGGCTCGCGCAGGCCTCTTCGTAGGATCCGGCGGCGGAGGTCACGGGGATGGCTCCCTTCTGTCGTGTGGCGACCGAGGTGGTACTACCCGTTTCCGAGCGGCCAACGCCTGACGACGACTGAAGGCGGCCTCGGACGAGCTTCCCCGCTGCGTTGCGCGGCAGGGCCGGCAGTGTCTCGATAGCCCTCGGGACCTTGAATCCCGCCAGGCGCTCGCGGCAGTGCGCGATCAGGTCGCCCGGGCGGGTCGGGTTCGAGAGGACGACGAAGCCGACCACCGTCTCACCCCACTCCGCGTCCGGCCGCCCTACCACCGCTGCTTCCTCGACCGCCGGATGCGACAGCAGCGCCTCCTCCACCTCGACGGCGCTCACGTTCTCCCCGCCGGTCACGATCAGGTCCTTGAGGCGGCCCTCCACGTGGAGGAGGCCCCCGTCGTCGAGGCGACCGAGGTCGCCGGTGTGGAGCCAGCCGTCCGAGCCCAGGGCGCCGGCCGCCACCATCGGCCCGCGCACGAGGATCTCGCCGCTGTCCTGGATTGCACGTCTCCTGGGGGTGAAGGGCAGGACGGCGGAGCCGATTCGCATCTCCACCCCCGGCAGCGGCCGCGCCCCCTCGTCCCCGCCCGCCGGCGCGGTGGCCACCTGAGACGCGGTTTCCGTCATCCCGTACGTCGCCAGCAGCGGCAGCCCGAGCTCCCGTGCCCAGTCCAGCAGCTCGCGCGGCACCGGTCCACCGCCGAGCAGCGCGGCGCGCAGGGCCGGCGCCTCCTCGAGACCAGCCGCTCGCAGGCGACGAAGCATGGTGGGCACCAGCGAGACCAGGGTCGCCTCCCCGGAGCCGAGCGACTGCAGCGCCGCCTCCTCGTCGAAGCCGTCGTGGAGCACCGCCGCGGTCCCGTAGACCGACGAGCGCAACAGCACCGCCAGGCCGCCCACGTGGAAGACCGGCAGCGGGCAGAGCCAGCGGTCGTCGGGGGCCACGCCGAGGTGCCAGGCGGAGGCCATAGCGCTCGCGGCGTGGTTGCCGTGCGTGAGCACGACCGGCTTCGGGCTGCCGGAGGTCCCCGATGTGTAGATCACCGAGTGTGGCCGGCGGGAATCGACCTCGCCCCGGAGCTCGACGTCCGCCTCCTCCCCGTCCGGCGGCTCCTCGACCAGCAGGCGTACGCCCGAGTCGCCGAGCTGCCAGAGCTGCTCGCCGACGGTCAGCCGGGTGTTCAGGGGCACGAGCGACGCGCCCAGCTTCGGCAGCGCGTGCAGCAGCTCGACGAACGCGAGCCCGGCCGGAAGCGTGGTGGCCACGCGGTCCCCCGGCCCCACCCCCCGCGCGGCGAGCCGCCGGGCCGTGCGTGCGGCGCCGGCCTCGAGCTCCGCGTACGTGGTCGACCGCTCCCCGGTGATCAGGGCCGGGCGCTCCGCGTGGGTGCGCGCGCGCAGGGTGAGCCAGTCGTGCAGGCATCTATCGTACGGGCCGCTCATGACCCCCGAGATCCACCCCGCGCTCGAGTGGGCCTCCGGCGGTGACTACACCGACATCCGCTACGAGACGGCCGAGGGGATCGCCAAGATCACGATCGACCGGCCGGAGGTGCGCAACGCGTTCCGTCCGCAGACGCTGATCGAGATCTCGGAGGCGCTGGAGCGGGCCCGCGAGGACCTCGACATCGGGGTGATCGTGCTCACCGGAGAGGGCCCGCTGGCCTTCTGCTCGGGCGGCGATCAGCGCGTGCGCGGGGACTCGGGCTACATGACCGAGGACGCGCGGGCGGGGCACGGGATCGGGCGCTTCCACGTGACCGACCTGCACGTGCAGATGCGGCGCCTTCCCAAGCCGATCGTGGCCATGGTGGCGGGCTACGCGGTCGGCGGCGGCCACGTGCTGCATCTGGTGTGCGACCTGACGATCGCCGCCGACAACGCCCGCTTCGGCCAGACGGGACCGCGCGTGGGCAGCTTCGACGGCGGCTTCGGCGCCGGCCTGCTCGCCGACCTGGTCGGACCGAAGAAGGCCAAGGAGATCTGGTTCCTGTGCCGTCAGTACGACGCGTCTCAGGCACTCGCGATGGGCCTCGTGAACACGGTGGTGCCGCTCGCACGGCTCGAGGAGGAGACCGTCGCGTGGTGCCGCGAGATGCTCGCGCTGTCGCCGTTCGCCCTGCGGCTCATGAAGGCGAGCTTCCACGCCGCGGAGGACGGCCTGGCCGGCATCCAGCAGCTCGCCCACGACACCAACCTCCTCTTCTACATGAGCGACGAGGCCCAGGAGGGGCGTAACGCCTACGTGGAGCGGCGAGCACCCGACTTCGGGAAGTTCCCGAAACGACCTTGAACGCCTCGGTCGGACGGGCGACCGGACCGCCGAGCCCGCTGGAGGTGTGGGTCACCGCCGCCCGCCCGCGCACCCTTCCGGCCGCGGTGGCGCCGGTGCTCGTGGGCACCGCCCTGGCCTCCTCCGAGGGGGCGTTTCGGCCGCTGGCCTTCGTGTGCACGCTGATCGGCAGCCTCTTCATCCAGATCGGCACGAACCTCTCGAACGACTACTCGGACGCCCGCCGCGGCGCCGATACCGAGGACCGGCTCGGGCCGGTGAGGGTCACGGCCGGCGGGCTCATGCCGCCGCGCCAGGTACTGGTGGGCACCTATGCGGCGTTCGCGGTGGCGCTCGCCGCCGGCGCCTATCTGGTGTACCTGGCCGGGCCGCTCCTCCTCGTGGTCGGCCTCGTGTCGATGCTCGCCGGCGTGCTCTACACCGGCGGGCCGCGGCCCTACGGCTACGAGGGCCTCGGCGAGGTCTTCGTGTTCCTGTTCTTCGGGGTCGTTGCCGTGGGGGGCTCGTACTACGTGCACACGGAGAGCCTGCGCTGGGAGGCTCTGGCCCTGTCGGTGCCGGTTGGGCTGCTGGCCGCCGCCATCCTCGTGGTGAACAACGTGCGCGACATAGACACCGATCGCCGTGCGGGCAAGCGCACGCTGGCCGTGAAGCTCGGCCGGGCGCGCGCCAAGCGGCTGTTCACCGCCATGCTCGTGCTGAGCCTGATCGCCCCGCCGCTGGTGTGGCTCGCGGGCGGGCTGTCGGGGTGGCTCCTGCTGCCGCTGCTGTCGGCGCCGCTCGCCGTGGGCCTCGCCCGCGTGGTTTCCACCCGGGCCGACGGCCCGTCCCTGAACGGGGCGCTCGCGGACGCCGGCCGGCTGCTCGCGGTGTTCTCCATCCTGCTCGCCATCGGGACACTGCTGTCGTGAAGCGCACGCTCAGCCGGCTGTCGATACCCCTCAAGCAGCCGTTCCCCACCGCCGGCGGCGTGGTGGCCGCTCGGGATCTCGTGCTGCTGCGGATCGAGGACGACGATGGCGCCCGCGGCTACGGCGAGGCGGCGCCACTCGAGAGCTACGACGGCGTGTCGATCGAGAGCGTGGCCGCCGCGCTCAGCGCCCGGTTGGGCGCGAACGGTCCGCCCCAGGCCCGGGCGGCGGAGGAGATGGCGCGGCTCGACCTCGAGAGTGCCCGGGCCGGCCGCGCCGTCGGCGATCCCGGCGCCGAGGTGATCCCCGTGAACATGACGCTTCCCGGCGGCCCGCCCGAGGAGGTGGCCAGGCGGGCGGCGGACGGGCTGCGCGCCGGGTACCAGTGCTTCAAGGTGAAGGTCGGACTGCCGGACGACATCGCGCGCGTGGCCGCCGTGCGCGGGGCGATCGGCTCGTGGCCCGCTCTGCGGGTGGACGCCAACGGCGTCTGGAGCGTGGAGGAGGCGGTGAACGTGCTGAGCGCGCTGGAGCCCCTCGACCTCGAGCTCGTGGAGCAGCCGTGCCGGACCCTGCAGGAGCTCGCCCTCGTGAGGCAGGAGCTCGACATCCCCGTGGCCGCCGACGAGGCCATAACCACGGCCGACGACGTGCACGACGCCGCCGCGGCCGGGGCCTGCGACGCCGTGAACGTGAAGCTGGCCACCAGCGGCGGCTTCGCGGCGGCGCGCCGGGCTCTGAGGGCGGCGTCGGAGGAGGGCCTCGACGCCTACCTGTCGAGCACGCTCGACGGGCCGTGGGGCATCGCCGCGGCGCTGCAGCTTGCCGCCTCCGAGCGGGTGTCGCTGGCCTGCGGCCTGGCCACGCTCGAGCTCTTCGATGCCGAGCTCGCGCGCGTGCTGCCGCCGCCGCACGCCGGGCTCATGGCTGTGCCCGAGGGACCGGGCCTAGGGGTGCGGGTGAGCGACGAGGCGCTCGCCGAGGTGCTCGTCGAGGAAGTCGACCAGTAGCTCGGCAAAGGCTTCGGGGGCCTCGAGGTGCGCTGCGTGCCCGGCGCCGGGGATGATCGCGAAGCGGCCGCCGGGCGTCTCCTGCGCCAGCCGCTGGGCGGCGGCCACGTAGGCGGCGTCGCGCTCGCCGGCGACCGCCAGGAGCGGGCAGCGGATCTCGAGGAGGCGATGCCAGACCGGCGGCATGGCGCCCTGGCCGGCGGCCCGGAGCACGCGTGCGAGGCTCGCCGGCGAGTGCTCGAGCCGCCCGGGACGCTGCGCGACCACGAGCGCCGCGTCCTGGGTGGCGAAGACAGGTTGGGCCTCCCAGCGGGCCACCACCTCCTCGATCGCGTGGGTCTCGATCCAGCGGGCGAGAGCCTCGTCGGCGGCGCGACGCCGTGCGCGCTCGTCCGGGTCCTCGATGCCCGCGCCGGCCCCGACGATCACCAGGGCGGTCGGGTGGTCCGGTGCGCGTAGCGCCGCCTGGAGGACGAGCCGGCCGCCCATCGAGTAGCCGATCGCCACGCCTCCGGACACGACGGCGGCGGCCACCTCGGCGACTCGTCCCTCCAGCGTGTCGCCGGCGAAATCGAGGCACCTCGCCGGGTGGCGCGCGGCCACGCGGCCGGCGACCGGGGCCCACGCGGTTCCCCGCTGCATGAAGCCGGGAACGAACACGAGCGGGAGCGGCCGCGGGGTGGCGTGCACGGGTGGTTCGTATCACCCACTGCACGGCGTGGCCTCCCCGGTAGCGTCACCCGGGCGTGGAGCCGATCAACCGCACCTACGCTCCCCTGCAGGCCTTCGTCGAGGAGCTGGTGCGCTGCGGGATGACCCACGCGATCACGAGCCCGGGCTCGCGGAACGCCCCGCTCGCGCTCGTCCTCGCCGCCCAGCCGGGCATCGAGGCCGTGTCGATCATCGACGAGCGGTCCGCGGGCTTCGTCGCGCTCGGCATGGCCCGGGAGAGCGGGCGCCCCGTGGCGGTGACCTGCACCTCCGGCACAGCCTCGGCCAACCTGCTGCCCGCGGTGGTGGAGGCGCACGAGGCGCGGGTGCCACTGATCGTGCTCACCGCCGACCGCCCGCCCGAGCTGCGCGACACCGGCGCCGGGCAGGCGATCGATCAGGTGAAGCTCTACGGGTCGATGGTGAAGTGGTTCGTCGAGGTGGGCAACCACGACCCGGGGCGGGAGAGTGCGGTGCACCACCGCGCGCTTGGCTGCCGGGCGTTCGCGACCGCGGCGGGAGGCCGGCCCGGCCCGGTTCACCTCAACTTCCCGCTGCGGGAGCCCCTCACGCCGGTACGTGAGGAGCTCGACCCGCGGCCGTGGGCGGGGCGCGACGACGGACGGCCCTGGGTGACCAGCCAGGACCCGGCGCGGGTGCCCACCACCGAGCTGGTGTGCGGGCTCGCGGCGCGGCTCGCCGGGCGGCGTGGGGCGATCGTGTGCGGCTCGACGGCCGAGGACATCGCGGCTCCGGCCGCCCGCCTCGCGCGCGCCACCGGCTGGCCGCTGCTGGCCGAGCCCACCTCCGGGCTGCGCTGCGGGGGCCACGACCGCTCGCACGTGATCGCCCACTACGACCTGCTCCTGCGCAGCGAGCGCTTCGCCGCGGAGCACGCGCCCGACGTGGTCGTGCGGCTCGGCGACACCCCGACCTCGAAGCCCCTGAGGGCGTGGCTACAGGGGGTGGCGCAGATCGTCGTCGATCCCCACGCGGTGTGGCACGAGCCCACACGCACGGCGCAGACCATGGTGGTGGCGGACGCCGCGCCGACCTGCGCGAGCCTGGCCGCCGCTCTCGAGGGCGGCGCAGCTCCGCGGGTCGACGGCTGGCTCGAGTCGTGGCGTGCCCGTGACGCCCTCGTGCCGCCGGCCCTGGCCGCCACGCCCGCGGGCTTCGAGCCGCGCTTCGCCGCCGCCCTCGCCGAGGCGCTGCCTCCCGAGGCGACCCTGTGGGTGAGCTCCTCCATGCCGATCCGCGACGTGGAGGCCTTCTTTCCCCAGCGGCCTGAGGCACTGCGCTTCCTCGCCAACCGCGGCGCCAACGGCATCGACGGGGTGGTGTCCTCGGCCCTCGGGGCGAGCCTCACCGCCGGCGGCCCGTGCGTGCTCCTGATCGGGGAGGTGGCGCTCGTGCACGACGCGGGCGGGGTGCTGGCCGCCGGCCGCCTCGCGGCGGCGCCGCTGACGATCGTGTGCCTGAACAACGGCGGAGGGGGGATATTCGACTTCCTTCCGCTGGCCCGCGAAGCCGACGCGGCGCTCTACGAGGAGCACATCCTCACTCCGACCGGCGTCGAGCTGAGTGCGCTCGCTAGCGCTGCCGGCCTGCCCCACACCCTCGCGAGCACCCGCGAGCAACTCGAGGAGGCCGTCCGCCGGCCCGGGCTGGTCGAGATCCGCACCGACCGCCAGCTCAACATCACGGCCCGACGTGACCTCTACCAGGCGGTTGCGGGCGCCCTCGAAGCGCCTCTGGGTGCCTCCCCCTCGCCGTCCCCCGGTCACTAGACTGCCGCGCGAACCGACCTTCGAAAGGATCCCGCGCCGATGAACCCTCGCCTCTCCGGCCGCACGGCCAAGCGCTTCGCGACCGCCCTCGTGGTGGCCACGGCCGCGCTCGGTCTGGGTGCCTGCGGAGGAAGCGACGAGGACGACGTGCGCGCCGCGGTGAACGACTTCCGGGACGCGGTCAGGGAGAAGGACGCCGAGGCCGTATGCCAGAGCTTCACCGACAAGGCCCTCGAGGATGCCTTCCGGCAGAAGGGCGACGAGGCCCGGAAGCGGTGCACCGAGTTCATCGAGAAGAGCGCCGACCAGCGCGCCAAGGAGGCCGAGAAGGACTTCGAGATCACCGAGGTGAAGATCGACGGCGAGACCGCCAACGTGAGGACCAAGAGCGACGGGATGGAGAGCTCGGCCAAGCTCGAGAAGGTCGACGACGAGTGGAAGATCGCCGACTCGGGCGGCTGACCGCGGCCCGGCGAGGCCGGTTCTCCCGAACGCAAGCCCGCCGAAGTCCTCAGATCAGCAGCGGCAGCAGCGCCTGAAGCTTGACCTCGGTCTCGGCCAGCTCCTCGGCCGGCACCGAGTCCCGTACGATGCCGTCCCCGGCGTACAGGTGAGCAACCGCGCCGCGAAGCAGCGCGCAGCGCAGGGCGACGCAGAACTCGCCGTCCTCGCCGAGGTCGGTCCACCCCACCGGCCCGGCGTACCAGCCGCGGTCGAGGCCCTCGAGCGCGGGGATGAGCGGCGCGGCTCGCGACCAGGGCTCCCCGCCCACCGCCGGAGTCGGGTGCAGCAGGCCGGCGAGCTCGATCGTCGAGAGCGGCTCGGCTAGCTGCGCGCGGATCGGGGTGGCCAAATGCTGCACGTTCTGGACCCGCACGAGCGACGGCTCGTCGGCCGCCGCCACCCACACGCTCAGCGGGCGCAGCGTGCGTTCGATGCGCCGCGCCACGATCGCGTGCTCCTCCTGGTTCTTGGGGCTGCGCAGGAGCTGCTCGCCGAGGTGCGAGTCCACGGCCGGGTCGGCGCTGCGCCGCGTGGTCCCGGCCAGCGCGACGGTCTGGGCGCGGGCGCCCTCGCGCCTGATCAGGAGCTCGGGGCTGGCGCCCACGAAGGCGAGCTCCGGCGTGCCCACCAGGTAGCAGTAGCAGGCCGGGAACGCGGCTCGCAGGCCGTCGAATACCGCCGCGGCGTCGATCGGCCGCGGCACGTGCACCCGCACCTCGCGCGCTAGGACGACCTTGTCGAGCTCGCCGGCCGTGATCCGCTCGACCGCACGGGCCACCGCAGCCTCGTAGTGCGACGGCGGGGCGGCCCCGGACACGCGCGGGCGGCCCACCGGGTCGGGATCCAGCAGCGGCATCGGAGCGGCACTCAGGGTCCCGACCCGCCGCTCCAACCGCTCGAGCACCGGCTCCACGTTGTCGTCGGGCCCTACCACGGCGGTCGCCGTCAGCCGCGCCTCATCGCCCCGGCGCGCGAGCGTGACCTCGGGCAGGTGGAGCTGGGCGGGGGCAAGCGACGCCCACTCCGGCGTGGCGCCTCCGTCGTCCGCGAAGGCGAAGCCGCCCACCCACACCGGCCCGGCCGCCGCGGGCGCCCCGGCGTCCTCGGCGGCGTCTCCTGCCCGTGCGCCGCGAGCGAGGGCCCGGCAGGCCGCCGCCACCTCCGCGAACCGCCCCGGCCCGCTGGCCTCGACCGTCGCCGCCTCCCCCACCCCGGCGAGGGCAAACCCGTCGCGGTCGGGCTGCTCCAGGCAGAAGTACCGGTCCGCCGCGGCGCGGGCCGCGAGCACCACGGCCGCGACGTCGATCGTCGCGGGCAGCGGCACCGAGACCGACGCGATCACGCGGCGGCGCTCCCGCCTCGCCACACCGAGCGCTGCCCGCACGCGTTGCTCGAGAAGCTCCTCCCCCGCGGCGCCGAGCGTGAGCGGCGGCCGCGTGGGAGCCGCGCTTGAGGGCATCACGACGAGTGGTCCGGTCAGGTGGCCGCGCGACCGCGGGCGACGGCAATCTCGCCCGTGCGCACCATCTCGATCAGGCCGAGCGGGCGCACCATGCGCTCGAAGGCCTCGATCTTGTCGTCGGTGCCGGTGAGCTCGACCGTCGTCGAGCGCTTGGACACGTCGATCACCCGCCCCCGGAAGATGTCGGCGAACTCGAGCAGCTGAGCGCGCGTGTCCTCGTCGGTCGACACCTTGAAGAGCGCGAGCTCGCGCGCCACCGTCTCCTCGGGCTCGAGGTCCCGGATCTTCAGCACGTTGATCAGCTTGTGCAGCTGCTTGGTGACTTGGTCGATCGGGTGCCGGGCCCCGTCGAGCGTGAGCGTGATGCGCGACGTGGTGGGATCGTCGGTGGGCCCCACGGCGAGCGTCTCGATGTTGAACCCCCGCCGGGCGAACAGCCCCGCGACCCGCGCAAGCACGCCGGGCTTGTTCTCGACGAGAATCGACACGATGTGCCGCCGCCCGGCCTGGACCCCGGGCAGTTCGAGGTCCGACAGGGAAAGGACATCCTGAGTAGCGGGCTCCTCACCCATCAGGCGGATCCGAAAAGCGAGTCAGCCAAGGAAGCAGGGGTGAAGCTTTGGTGGGCCAAAGCGAACCCCGATGACGCCGGATGACGACGCTTTGCAGGGTCCGCCATCACCCCACCATGTCCCTCGCCGCTTGGCCGGCAGGAATCATGGGGTAGGTGTTCTCCTCCTTGGTCACGTGCACGTCGAGCACCACCGGGCCGGGAGTCTCGAGCGCCCTCTTCATCGTGTCCACCAGCGTCTCCTTCTGGGAGGCGCGGATGCCCGTGGCGCCGTAGGCCTCGGCGAGCTTGACCCAGTCGGGCGTCATCTTCATGTCCACGCCCGAGTAGCGGCGGTTCCAGAACAGCTCCTGCCACTGGCGCACCATGCCCAGGTAGCCGTTGTTCATCAGGAAGACCTTCACCGGCACGTCCTCCTGCACGCACGTGGCGAGCTCCTGCGAGTTCATCTGCAGCGATCCGTCGCCGGCCACGCACACCACCGTCTGGTCCGGGCACGCCACCTGAGCGCCGAGCGCCGAGGGCAGCCCGAAGCCCATCGTGCCGAGGCCGCCGGAGTTGATCCACCGGCGCGGCCGCGCGAAGTGGAAGTACTGGGCGGCCCACATCTGGTGTTGGCCGACGTCCGAGGTGATGATCGCGTCACCCCCGGTGGCCTCGTAGAGCGCCTCGATCATGTACTGCGGCTTGATCTCGGAGTCGGCCGAGTCCTCGTAGGCGAGCGGGTGGCGCTCCTGCCAGCCGCGGATGCGCTCCCACCACGCGTCGAGGCGGGATGAGTCGGTCTCGAGCGCCCGGTACTCGCGCATGAGCTTCGGCAGGACGCGCTTGGCATCGCCGACGATCGGGATGTGGGCGGGCACGTTCTTCGAGATCTCCGCCGGGTCGATGTCGATGTGGATGAACTTGGCGTGCGGGGCGAATTCGGACAGCTTGCCGGTCACGCGGTCGTCGAAGCGGGCGCCGATGGCCACGATCAGGTCGGCCTCGTCCATGGCGTAGTTGGCCGTGCGGGTGCCGTGCATGCCGAGCCAGCCGAGCCACTGGTCGTGCGGCGCTGGAAAGGCCCCGAGGCCCATGAGGGTGAGCGTCACCGGGAAGCGGTCGGCCGTGCACAGCTCGGTGAGCTCGGCGGCAGCGCCCGCGTTCACCACGCCGCCGCCGGCGTAGATCACCGGGCGGCGGGCGTTGGCCATCGCCTTGGCGGCCAGCCGGATCTGCTTGACGTTGCCCTCGGTGGTCGGCTTGTAACCGGGAAGGGCGATCCGGTCGTCGGGCTCATAGGCGATGTCGGCGCGCGAGAGGTCCTGCGGTATGTCCACGAGGACGGGTCCGGGCCGGCCCGTCCGGGCGATGTGGAAGGCCTCGTGGATGGCCTTCGGTATCTCGCGCGGGTCCTGGATCATGATCGAGTGCTTGACCACCGGCATGGTCATGCCCGTAATGTCGGCCTCCTGGAAGCCGTCGGTGCCGAGCAGGTCGGTGCGCACCTGTCCGGTGATGAAGACCGTGGGCACGGAGTCGAGCATCGCGTCGGCTATGGGTGTGACGAGGTTGGTGGCGCCGGGGCCGGAGGTGGCGAGCGCGACGCCCACCCGCCCGGTCGCCTTCGCGTAACCCTCGGCCGCGTGTCCGGCGCCGGCCTCGTGCCGGCACAGCACGTGCCGGATGCCACCGTCGTACAGCGCGTCGTAGGTGGGCAGGTTGGCCCCGCCCGGGATGCCGAACACCGCCTCGACGCCCTCCGCCTTCAGGCACTCCATGACGGCATCGACGGCTCTCATGCGGCGGGTCTCCTTTGCGTCAAACGGCGCCGGAGCGATGTGGTCGTGCCCCGGCCGCGAGCGGCCGAGTCTAGCAATGGCCCCTGGCCGCTCCGGGGCGCTCAGAACCCCGCGGCGCCGCGCGGAGCGAGCGCCTCGTCCGGAAAGTCCAGGTCACCTCCGCAGCGCATGCACACCTGGTCGGTGAGCGGCACGACGTTGTCGCAGTGCTCGCAACGCCGGCGGAGCACGGTGCGCTCGCGGCGGTGGAGCACGGCGGCCAGCGTGCCCACCGCGGGCAGGCTGAAGCCGATCAGGAACCAGATGACGAACGAGCTGCCCTTGATCTTGCCGACCGTCCCCGCCGAGAGGCCGAAAAAGAAGAGGAGGACGAAAAACTCCACGGACTGCTCCGCTCTAAAGGGCGCGGACGGCCCAGATCACGGCCACGACGGCGGCGACGGCCGCGACGACGTACAGCAGGCTCACGATGGTGCCGACCACGATCTGGAAGACCAGGTAGCCGACGCCCGCGAGCACGAGCACGGCAACGCCTCGCCTGGCGACGGTGGAGAGGGCCTCGCTCACACCCTCATTCTCGCAGGCGACCTCGTTCTACAGGAGATGAGGCGGGCGCGTGGGCATGTAGCGGTCGAGCCCCGGCAACGGCACCGAGCACATGATCCAGCTCGGCCACCAGACCCTGAAGCCGAGCCCGCGCAGCCGGCGCAGCAGCCACCAGCTGATCGTGGTCGAGAAGACGCTGAGCTCCTTCGGCGCCTGCACCCGGGCCACGCGGTCGAGCGCCGCGAGCACGACCGGCACCAGGTCCTCGGGGGTGGCCCCCACGGCCGGGCCGATCTCCGCCTCCGAGCCCACCCAGCAGAGGCCCGCGGCGTGCTCGCCGCTCGGGTCCATGAAGGCCAGGCACGTGCGGTCGCGGCCGAAGAACTCGTGCAGCAGGGGTCGGTGGTGCGCGATCGCGGGCGGCTCGAGCCGCTTCCACTCGGCCACGGCTCGGCTGGCCTCGAGCACGTGCACGGACGGCTCGTTGGCGTCGATCTCGAGCGCGCGGCGCTCGACGTAGGCCTCGGTGCGCTGGCGAAGGTGCCAGTGTCCGGTGACCGGCATAGTGCCGAAGGTCGTGTAGAGGCTCAGGTCGGCGGGCGCCCCCGCGGCGATGACCACACGGCCGAGCTCGGGGGTTGGGTCGCCGGGCCAGCACTGGGCGAGCAGCGCGCGGCCGATCCCCCGCCCCTGCTGCGCGGGGTCCACCATCAGCTCGGTGAGCTCCTCCATCTCGCCGAAGCGGACCACGCGGGCGTAGGCCACGATCCCGTCGCCGTTCGTGCAAACCCGGTACGAGCCGCCGGGCTGGGCCGCGACAAACTCGATCAGCCCGCGCTCGCGGCGCCAGTCGGCCGCTATCTGCGCGTCGCTCGGGCCCGGCGCCGCCGGAACCAGGCCCTGCCGGGCCGCGGAATGGTGCAGGGTTCGCTCGCTGAGGGCGAAGGTGCTGGCCAGGTCGGCCGGGGAGCCTTCGCGAAAGGTGAGGGCGGCAGTCGACAAGCCGCGCGAGTGTAGGGAGGTGGTGCGATCAGCGTGGCCGGCGGGCACATCCCGCCGGGAGCTGGTGGCCGGTCGCCGGTGCCGCTAGTCGCCCCCGTCCTCGGCGCCGTCTGGCTTCACCAGCGCGAGGAGCCCGCGCAACGGCGACGGGTGGCCAAGCTGCCCGAGCTCCGAGGAGCTGCGGCCGAACAGCAGCTCGACGGTCCAGTCCGCCACCAGGCGCAGGCGTCGGCCCGCCCCGGGCATGAGGGCCAGGTGATAGGTGCGGGCCGCGAACCACGCCGGGAAGCCCCGCACCTGAAGCCCCATGAGGCTGGCCACGGCCTGGAAGCGCCCGAGATCGACGAACACCCCCTTCGTGCGGTAGCGAAAGGGCCGGACTCGCCCGCGTCCGAGCGTCGCGGCCACGTTGGCGGCCACCAGCCGGCCCTGCCGCAGGGCGTGCTGCGCCGTGGGCGGGCAGGCGGTGCGGCCTCCCTTGGCCGGGTCGGGCACTGCGGCGGCATCGCCGATCGCCCAGACGCCGTCGCGGCCGGTGACCCTGAGCCGGCTGTCGGTCAGGATGCGGCCGCCCTCGTCGAGCGGCAGCCCGAGCTCCGACAGCATCGCGGGCGGCCTCACCCCGGCGGTCCAGCAGAGCGTGCGGGTGGGCACCGTCTCGCCTGTCGACAGCGTGGCCGCGCGCTCGTCGATCGCCTGGATGCGCGTTGAGGTCAGGACTTCGATGCCCCGCGCCCGCAACTCCGCGGTGGCGAAGCGCGCCAGGCGCTCCTGGATCTCCGGCATCACGCGGTCCTGGGCCTCGACGAGCACCCAGCGCGTGCCCTCGAGGCGGCAACGGGGGTAGCGCTCGATCACGTCGGCGACGTAGTCCTGGAGCTCGGCGATGCCCTCGAGCCCGGCGTAGCCCGCGCCCACGAACACGAAGGTCAGGTAGCCGCGGCGCTCCTGGGAGTCGTCGGTCGACTCGGCGATCTCGAGGTTGAGCAGCGCTCGGTTCCTGAGTGCGATCGCCTCGGCGATCGTCTTGAAGCCGAGGCCGTGGTCGGCCAGGCCGGGAATCGGCAGCACGCGGGAGACCGATCCGAGGGCCACCACGAGCTCGTCGTACGCGATCGTCTCGTCGCGCCCGTCGACGCTCGTGTACGCGAGTCGCCGCGCCGCCGGATCCGCGCCGGTCACCCGGCCCAGACGGATGTCGGTGCGCTCGAGCTCCTCCCGCAGCGGCACCACCACGTGCCGCGGCTCGAGCGTCCCGGCCGCCGCCCCGGGAAGCAGGGGGGTGTAGAGCAGGAAGTTGGCGTCGCTCACCAGGACGATCCGCGCGCTCTCGGCCGGCAGCAGGTGCTCGAGGCGCCGGGCCGCGTACAGGCCCCCGAAGCCGCCTCCGGCTATGACGACCGTGCGGGCCACGAGGCGCCGCAGGCTATCGGGGCGGAGCGGGTCAGGCCCGGGTGCGGGCCTCCTCGAGCGCCGCGGCCAGCGCCGGCCGCGCCCGTTCCGACAGGCGCCTGCGGATCCGCCAGGGAGCGCCGGCGAACGCGTGGTTGGCCACGGTGGCGAACCCCGCCTCGTCGGTGCGGAGTGCCAGCAGCAGGTGGGCAATCCGGTCCGACGGGGGCAGCTCGGCGTCGGTGGCGCTGACGCACACGCAGTGCACGCGACGGCCGCCCGGAGCCACCAGCAGCGCCCCGGCCTCCCCGACCAGCCACACGCCGAGCGCTCCGCGCTCGAGGGCCAGGCCGCTCGCTCGCTGCAGCTCCCGGGCATCGTGGGAGAGCAGATCGGCGAGCAGGCCCTGGGCCACCGGCTCCGAGCGGGCGTGGCGGGCGCCCTTGGGGCGGATCACGCCCACCCCGCGCGCGGCGTACAGCTCGGGGATGATCCAGGCGTGGGCAAAGCTCGCGAGGGCCACCGGCGCGGTGAGCGGCTCGAGCGCGATCAGCACAAGCCCGGCCACGATGAACGGGACGGTGTGGGCCACGGTCGAGAGCGTCCACAACCGCCCCCACCTGAGCAGCGAGGCCCCGCTCTCGCGCCTGCGCCACGGCACCGCGCCGAGCTCCGGCAGCCCCGCGGCGGGCGGCAGCGAGGAGCCCGCCGCCGAGATGCTCATGCCGGCGCGCTAGCCGCCGGCGATCGGCCGGCGCATGATCACGAGGTCGGCATCGGCGGGTAGCTCGGTTACCTGGGTCGCGCGCCCCTCGCCCTCGTGCTGGACGCCGATGTAGCCGGCGTCGAGTTCGTGGCGAAACGCCTCGACGGCGGCCGCGAAGGCGGCGTCGTCCTGGGTCGTCCACTCGGCAAGCGTCGAGTGACCGGTCGAGTCCATGCGGATGAGTCGCGCCATCGTGTCTCCCTGGGCCGTGGTCGAGGGGCGAATGATAGGAGCCGCGCGGCTACTGCGACAGGCGCTCGAGGATCAGCTCGCGCACCGCGCCGCCGTCCGCACGGCCCTTCGTCTCGCGCATCACGGCGCCGACGATGGCACCGAGCGCCTTCTCCTTGCCGGCGCGGTACTGAGCTACGGCGGCGGCGTTGGCCGCGAGCGCCTGATCCACCACGGCGCCGAGGTCCGCGCTGTCGGTCATTGCCAGGCCGCGCTCGGCCACGATGGCCTCCGGGTCGCCGCCGTCCTCCGCCATCGCGGTGAGCACCTCCTTGGCCGCCGAGCCCGAGACCCGCTTGGCGCCGACCATGCTCACGAGCCGCGCGAGCGCGTCCGGACGCACCCGTGACGCGGACGGATCGCCGTCGGGGAGGCGCGGGACGAGCTCAACCGTCACCCAGCTCGCCAGCGCCGTCGGATCGGCGCCGCCGTCGGCACGGGCGGCACCGAGCGCCTCCTCGTAGTAGTCGCCCAGCTCGCCGCGGAAGGAGAGAAGGCGGGCGGTGTCGCTGCTCAGGCCGAGCTCGCGCTCGAAGCGCGCGGCGCGCGCCGCCGGCAGCTCCGGGAGGGCCTCGCGCGCGCGGCCGACCATGGCCTCGGTCGGGGCCACCGGCACCAGGTCCGGCTCCGGGAAGTAGCGGTAGTCGTGGGCCTCCTCCTTGGAGCGCAGCGGGGTGAGGGCGCCACTGGCCGGGTCGAAGTGGAGGGTC
The DNA here is from genome assembly GCA_030446485.1 of Thermoleophilaceae bacterium. Taxonomy (GTDB): domain Bacteria; phylum Actinomycetota; class Thermoleophilia; order Solirubrobacterales; family Thermoleophilaceae; genus JAUJNF01. The sequence continues at coordinate 20,447 of JAUJNF010000002.1, forward strand.
TCCTGCACCACCGACTCGCCCGCGCGCACGATCGCCTCCTGCCGGGCGATCTCGGCCTCGATGCCGCGCTCGATGAAGCGGAACGAGTTCATGTTCTTGAGCTCGGCCTTCGTGCCAAGGGTCGCCTCTCCGGCCGGCCGGATCGAAACGTTGGCGTCGCAGCGCAGCGAGCCTTCCTCCATGTTCACGTCGCTGACGCCGATGCGGCGCAGCGTGGCCCGCAGCAGCCGCAGCCACTCCGCCGCCTCGGACGCCGAGCGGATGTCCGGCTCGGAGACGATCTCCACGAGCGGCGTGCCCCCGCGGTTGAAGTCCACCACCGAGCCCTCCGCGCCGTGTATCCGCCCCGAGGCGCCGCTGTGCACGAGCTTGGCGGCGTCCTCCTCCAGGTGCACCCGGTGGATGCGCACGTCCCCGAGCCGCCCGCCGGCGGCCAGCGGGATGTCGTACTGCGACACCTGGTAGCCCTTGGGCAGGTCGGGATAGAAGTAGTTCTTGCGGTGGAAGATCGAGCGCGGCGCCAGCTCGCAATCGAGCGCCAGGCCGATCATCAGGCCGTAGTGCACGGCCTCGGCGTTCACCACGGGCAGCGTTCCGGGGTGCCCGAGGCATACCGGGCAGGTGCGCGTGTTGGGCTCCTCGCCGAAGGAGAGGGCGCAGCCGCAGAACATCTTCGTTCGCGTGCTGAGCTGCACGTGGATCTCGAGCCCGATCACGGGCTCGTAGGCGCGATCGGCGACGCTGCTCATGTCGGCGGCGGTCCCGTCGGGAAGGCGATGGCGCCCTCGAGCGCGTGGGCGGCCTGGAGCAGGCGGTTCTCGCTGAACGCCGGGCCGACCAGCTGGATGCCCACCGGCAGGCCTTCCGACAGCCCACCCGGGATCGAGATCGCGGGCAGCCCCGCGAGCGACGCGGGCACCGCGCAGTAGTCCGACAGGTACATCGCGAGCGGGTCGCCGGTGCGCTCGCCGATCCGGAAGGCCACCGACGGCGAGGTCGGGGTGATCACGAAGTCGCAGCTCTCGAAGGCGCTCGCGAAGTCGGCGACGATCTTCGTTCGCACACGCTGGGCGCGACCGTAGTAGGCGTCGTAGTAGCCCGAGGAGAGCGCGTAGGTCCCGAGCATGATGCGGCGCTTGACCTCGTCCCCGAAGCCCTCCGCGCGCGTGTGCTCGTACATCGACAGGAGGTCGCCGTTGCCGGCGCGCAGCCCGTAGCGCACGCCGTCGTAGCGGGCCAGGTTGGCGCTGGCCTCGGCGGGGGCCAGCACGTAGTAGGCCGACAGCCCGTGCGGCGAGTGGGGCAGCCTCGTCTCGTTCACCGTTCCGCCGAGGTGCTCCACCCGCCCGAGCACATCCTTGAGAACCGTGAGTACCCCGGGCTCGATGCCTTCGCCGGAGAGCTCGGGCGGGACGCCGAAGCGAAGCCCGTCCAGGCGGTCGGCCTGCGGCAGCTCGATCTCCTCGGGGTGGTCGAGGGAGGTCGAGTCGCACGGGTCGCGACCAACCATGTGCCTGAAGAGCAGCGCGGCGTCGGTCACGTCGCGGGTGATGGGGCCGGCCTGGTCGAGCGAGGAGGCGAAGGCGATCATCCCGTAGCGGGAGACGCTGCCGTAGGTCGGCTTCAGCCCCACCAGGCCGCACAGGGACGCCGGCTGGCGGATCGAGCCCCCGGTGTCCGTGCCGATGGCCCACGGGGCGATCCCGGCCGCCACGGCCGCCGCCGAGCCGCCCGAGGAGCCGCCCGGCACCCGCTCGCGGTCCCACGGGTTCCGGACCGGTCCGTAGGCGGAGTTCTCGTTCGACGAGCCCATCGCGAACTCGTCCATGTTGGTCTTGCCGACCATGGGCGCACCCGCCGCGGCCAGGCGCTCGACCACGGTGGCCGTATAGGCCGGCCGGTAGCCCTCGAGGATGCGGGAGCCCGACGTGCTGGGCACGCCCTCGGCGCAGAAGATGTCCTTCACGGCCAGCGGCACGCCGGCGAGCGGGGCCTGCGCGGATACCGGCGGCGGTGCGTCCTCGGCCACCCACAGGAAGGCGCCGAGGTCGTCGTTCGCCGCCCGGGCGCGCGAGTGATCGAAGAGCTCGTCGGTGGACACCTCGCCCGCGCGCAGGCTCGCGGCCGTCTGAGCCGCGGTCAGGTCGAGCAGCTCGCTCACGAGCCGGGGCTCGGGACCCCGAAGCCCGTGTCGCCGGGCTGCGGGGCCATGGACAGGGCCGCCTCACGCGCGAGGCTCGGCCGCGGCTCGTCGGGTCGCAGAACGTTCTCCAGCGCGATCACGTGCGAGGTGGGATCGACGCCGTCGAGGTCGAGCTCGCCGATCTTCTCGATGTGATCGAGGATCCCGGACAGCTCCTCGCGCATGCGCTCCACCTCCTCGTCACTGAGCAGCAGCCGGGCCAGGCGGGCTACGTGCAGGACCTGCTCGCGCTCGATCACCGCAGGATCGTAGTGAGCGGCGAGGTGGCGACGGGGCGCGGTTTCACGTGGGGAAGCGAGCGCGCCCGCGCGAGGGGGTCGGGCTACCGCAGGCCCGCGCGGATGCGCTCACGCAGCCGGTGATCCGCCGTTCACGCGTCGGTGGCTGCTTGGCCTGCTCGATCCAGTCCACGTACTCGCGCCGGTGGGAGGGTGGGAGTGCCGCGAAGGTATCGGCGGCGGCGTTGGACAGCGACGCGCAGGTCGTGTGGGATGGGCACTCCTGGGCAGATCGCCTCGGGTCATCGGGCTAGCGAGGGTTCGTGGGATCCATGGTGACGCGCTCCCGCCTGAGGATGCGCCCAACGGCGCCCGGCGAGATCGAGTCCACCACTCCCTCCTCGACAAGATGGGCGGCGAGCCGGGCGTGGGTCCAGCGGGCGAACGGCTTGCCGAGCTCGGCCGGATCCGATCGGGCGATCTCGGCGATACGGGCGCGCTGGTCGGCTGAGAGCCTGCGGCGATAGGAGACCGGAGCGGCGCCGTTCAGGATGTCGGCGGCCGCAGCGGTCGGGCGGGTCTGCGCCTCGTCGTCCGGATCGGCCGGCGGCGGCTGAGCCTCGGCGACAACGGGATCCGTAGCCGCCTCGGGAGCAGCCGACGTCGTGGGTACCTCGGCCGTCGTGCGTGCGGTGGCCGCCGGCTCGATCGCTCTCGAACCGTCGGCCCGCTCCCCGGCAGCTTGCGCCGTGGCGATTTGGCGCTCGGGCGACCCCTCGGGCACCGCCTCGCCGCCCCCCGCGGCGGGTCCGGTCCGCAGCGTCAGGATCGCCCCCAGAGACATGAGCCCGAGCGTGACCAACCCCAGGAACGGACCACCTCGGATCGTGGTCACTGCGTCGATCCCCGGCTCCTGCACCATGCGGTAGACCACCAGCATGGCGGCGACCGTAGCCGCCATCAGAACGAGGCCGCGCGGACCGCCGGGCACTCCAACCGACCGCTGCCTCAGGCGCGAGATAGCCAGCGACAATGCGGCGGCGATGGTCGCCAGCAGCACCAGCAGGATCACCCGGTCGATCAGTCCGTCGGCGGTCCAGGCGTTGCGCTCCTCGGCCTCGGCCGACTGGCTGGCCTCCTCTCGTTGCTCGCGGCGCAGGTCGCGTGCCTCGGGGCCGAGCGAGTCATCGGGCTGGGCGAGCCGCTCGATGCGACGAAGCTCCTGGCCCTCGGGCGAGCTGTACCAGTCGGTGGCCATGACGAAGAGCAGCGCAAACGCGGCCAGCACGGCGAGGGCATCGCCCTTGGTGAAGCGTCCGGTGCTCACCTGCTCGGGGCACCGGACGCCCCCGCGGGGGGCGGCACCTGGAGCACCGGCACGTCGGCGCTCGGGTCGCGACCGCCCAATGTCGCGCTGATGTCGCCCTCGGGGCTCAGGCCGAACCCCTCATCGCGCATGCTCAGCCACGCGCCGACGGTTAGGGCGGTCGCGGCCAGCGCGCCGAGCCAGACGAGCTCCCGGTCGAGCGCCCCGTCGGGCCCGGGAGTGAACAGGACGCGCAGGAGTACCCACACCGTCGCGATGGTCCCCACCAGGGCGGTGAGCGCCGAGGTGGCGATCGGGATGGCCGGCACGCGCTGGCTGACCGCCATGACCAGCGCGGCAATGGCCATGAGAGCAGCGAGGAGGAGAAGAACGTCGAGCGCCGAGAAGGCCTGCCAGGCGGTGACCCCGCCCTCAGGTCCGTCGTACCACGGCAGGAACAGCGACACGAGCAGCAGCAGGCCGGCCACGCCGGCCATGAGCTCTCCCAGGCGGGGTCGCCTCAGGTCCACCCGCCTGAGGTTACTTGTGCTCGAGCTGCCGGCGCGCCGCCCTGACGGTGTTGGCAAGCAGCATGGCGATCGTCATCGGGCCCACCCCCCCGGGTACCGGCGTGAGCGCCCGCGCGCGGTGGCGCACCGCCTCGAAGTCGACGTCTCCCACCAGTCCGCTGTCCGTCCTGTTCGTGCCGACGTCGATCACGGTGGCGCCCTCCTTCACCATGTCGGCGCCGACCAGCCCGGGCATGCCCACCGCCGCCACCAGCACGTCGGCCTCGCGGCAGACGGCGGCCAGGGCGCGCGTGCGCGAGTGGCAGGTGGTCACGGTCGCGTTCCGGGCCAGCAGCAGCTGCACGAGCGGCTTGCCCACCAGGTTCGAACGCCCGATCACCACCGCGTGCGCGCCGCTCAGCTCGGTGTGCGAATGATCGAGCAGCTCGATCACCCCGGCGGGCGTGCAGGGCACCAGCCCCTCCCGGCCCTGCATCAGGCGGCCGGCGTTCACCGGGTGCAGCCCGTCCACGTCCTTGTCGGGGTCGATGGCGAGGGTCATGGTGTCCGCGTCGAGGTGGCCGGGCAGCGGGAGCTGGAGCAGGATGCCGTGCACGGCGGGATCGGCGTTCAGCCGCGTGAGCAGCGCCAGGAGCTCGGCCTCGGCTACGTCGGCGGACGGCTCGTGGTGGAAGGACTCGATGCCCACCTCGGCGCACGCCTCCCTCTTGCGGCGCACGTAGATCGCCGAGGCCGGGTCGTCGCCCACGAGAACGGTCGCGAGCCCGGGCTTCACGCCGTGCTCCGCCACCAGCTCGGCCACCTCCCCCGCCACCCGCTCTCGCACGCCCGCTGCCACGGCCTTCCCGTCGATCACGCTGGCCTCGGAGACACCCACCCCTAGCGCTTCTTCAGCGGTGCGTAGTCCACCATCATCTTGCGCTCCGAGTGGTCGGAGGCAAAGCGCACGACCACCACCCCGTCGCGCTCGACGGCGGTGACCACTCCCTCGCCGAGGGTGGCGTGGATCACGTCCTCGCCGAGCGCAAACGACACCCCGGACGAGCGGGGCGTCGGCACGGGCGCCGCGCCGCCGCCGCCGCCGCCGTTCCAGGACGTCGAGCAGAAGGTGCGAACGGGCTGCGCGGCGCGATCGGTCAGCTCCTCCGGGATCTCGCCCAGGAAGCGGCTCGGCACGTTGTGGTCACGCGAGCCGTAGAGGTTGCGCGTGCGCGTGCAGGTCAGGTAGAGCTCGCGCATGGCGCGCGTGATCCCGACGTAGCAGAGGCGCCGCTCCTCCTCGACGTCGCCGGCCTCGATCGAGCGCATGTGGGGGAAGATGCCGTCCTCCATCCCGATCATGAACACGACCGGGAACTCCAGGCCCTTGGCGTTGTGGAGGGTCATCAGCGTGACGGTGCCCTCGTCGTCGCGCAGCCCGTCCTGGTCGGAGAACAGCGAGATCTGCTGGAGGAACTCCTCGAGCGACGGCTCCTCCGCCGCGGCGTCGTACTCGCGCGCCACCCCCACGAGCTCTTCGAGGTTCTCGAGCCGCCCCTGGGCCTCGATCGTACGCTCGACGCGCAGGGCGTCAACGTAGCCCGTCTCGTCCAGCAGCTCCTGGAGCAGGTCGCCCACCGAAGCGGTGTCCGCGCGCTCGCGCAGCCGCTCCATGATCGACATGAAGCGCCCCACCGACTTGATGGCCGCGGCGCCCAGGCCCGGCACCGTCTCCGGCTCGAGCGCGACGTCCCAGATCGACTCGCCCAGCGTGTTGGCGTGGCCGGCAATCCGCGCCTGCGTGGTGTCCCCGATGCCCCGCCGGGGCGAGTTGACCGCGCGGCCGAAGGACACGACGTCCTGGGGATTGGCGATGAGGGTCAGGTAGGCGAGGGCGTCGCGGATCTCGGCGCGCTCGTAGAACTTCGTGCCGCCGATCACCTGGTAGCCGACGCCGTAGCGCACGAGGGTGTCCTCGAGCACGCGGCTCTGGGCGTTGGCGCGGTAGAAGACGGCGATCTCGTCCCGCGAGCCGCCCTCGTCCACCAGCCGCTCGACCTCCCCCGCCACGAAGCGAGCCTCGGCGTGCTCATCGTCCAGCTCGCGCACGTGGACGGGCTCGCCCTCGCCGGAGTCGGTCCACAGCGCCTTGGCCTTGCGTTCGCGGTTGTTGGCAACCACCGCGTTGGCCGCCGAGAGGATGGTCTGGCTCGAGCGGTAGTTCTGCTCGAGCTTGACCACGAAGGCGTCGGGGAAGTCGTCCTCGAAGTCGAGGATGTTGCGGATGTCGGCGCCGCGGAAGGCGAACACCGACTGATCATCATCACCGACCACCGCCAGGTTCCGGTGCTTCGCCGCCAGGATCTGCAGCCAGCGGTACTGCGCCCGGTTGGTGTCCTGGTACTCGTCGACGAGAATCTGCTGGAAGGTGCGCTGGTAGCGCTCGGCCACCTCCGGGAAGAGCTCGAACAGGTTCACGCTGCGCAGCAGCAGGTCGTCGAAGTCCATGGCGTTCATGGCGTGGATGCGCTGCTCGTAGAGCTCGTACACGTCGGCGGCGGTCTGCTCGAAGAACGACGACACCTTCTCGCGATATGCGGCGGCGTCCAGCAGGTTGTTCTTGGCGTCCGAGATCTGCCGCTGGATGGCCCGCGGGGCGAAGCGCTTGGGATCGATGTCGAGCTCTTCGGTGGTGCGCTTGATCAGCCGCAGCGAGTCGGCGGCGTCGTAGATCGTGAAGCCGCGGGTGTAGCCGAGGCGCTCGGCGTCGGCGCGGAGCATTCGCGCGCAGGCCGAGTGGAACGTCATCACCCACATCGCCCGCGCCTGGCGCCCGACGAGCTGCTCGACGCGCTCGCGCATCTCCTGCGCGGCCTTGTTGGTGAAGGTGATCGCGAGAATCTCGCCCGGCTGCGCGTAGCCCTCCCCCACCAGGTAGGCGATGCGGCGGGTGAGCACGCGGGTCTTGCCCGAGCCCGCTCCGGCGAGGATCAGGAGCGGGCCGCCGGGGTGCAGAACGGCCTCGCGCTGGGGTTCGTTCAACCCCTCCAGGAGCGCGTCACCAGCGGTGTCGATGGCCACCGATCGAGGATAGACCGGGGGCCGGTCGCGGGCGGTGGCCGGCGGGCGGTTCGGAGGCTCCCCGGTCCAGCCGCCAGCCTGACGCCGCATGGCGTAGCACCATCACTCACTCCAATGGGCCTGTGTGACGAAGTCCGATGGACCTGCGCCGCGGTGGCCGCCGATGCCCGCTCGGTCCGGATCGACCTCGACCGGCTCGGCTCTATCGCGCCCGGCCCACCCCCGGAGCTCGACCCCGAGCGTCATTTTCTCCAAGGGTCGCGTGAGGATGTCGCCGCCTACCTCCTCACGCTCGACGCGATCAACTTCGGCTCGGGCTGGTTCCCGACGCTGCGCAAGCGACCGGGCTGCTCCGGGTACTTCACGGTGGCCTCGGCGCTGACTGACCGCTTTCGGTCGAGTGGCCCCTGGTCGCCCGAGGAGATGAGCGCGCTCGACCAACCGACCGTCGCCGGCGTGCTCGGCCAGGACCCGTCGCACGAGCTGATGGGGCTGTACGCGCGAGCACTCAACGACCTCGGCGCCTTCCTGGCGAAGCGCACGGCGCTCGAGGTCATAGATGCCGCGCAAGCCTCGGCCGAGCGACTGGCCGAATCGCTCGCCGCCGCGATGCCCTTCTTCGACGACCGCGGCTTCTACAAGCGCGCGCAGATCGTTCCGAGCGACCTCGCGCTGGCGGGCGTGGCCGACTTCAGCGACCTCGATCGTCTGACGATCTTCGCCGACAACCTCGTGCCTCACGTCCTGCGCGTCGACGGCGTGCTCCGCTACGACGACGCCCTCGCGCGCAGGATCGACAACGGGGAGCGGCTCGAACCGGGTGAGGAGGAGCGTGAGATTCGCGCCTGCGCCGTGCACGCCTGCGAGCGGATCGCCGCCGAGCTCGGCGTGGCGCCGCGAATCCTTGACGCCTGGCTGTGGAATCGGGGTCAGGAGGCGCGCTACAAAGCGGTGCCGAGGCACCGCGCGCGAACGGTCTTCTACTGACCGCGGCGCGGCTTGGCCTTCGCTCCGGAGGCGCCCCGGAGGCCGCATCCGCGCTGAACGCCTGGAGGGCCCTTCACAACTCTTGAACCTCTCCCCAGGCGACGCGTCTCAACAGTCACGCAAACCGATTTAGGGAGATTCCCTCTTGAAACGAACAGCCCTTGGATTCATCGTTACGCTCGTGATGTTGAGCGCGGTGACGGCCAGCACGGCCCTCGCGGCCCCACCGACGGCCACCACGGCCCCGGCCACGAACCTGGCCGCGACCTCCGCAACCCTCAACGGGGATGTGGTGCCGAGCCAGAACGACACCACGTACTTCTTCCAGTACGGGACCACGACCGATTACGGCACCCAGACGCCCACGGAGGGACCGGTCACCGGAAACCCGACGAAGAGCAAGGCCGTATCGGCGGACGTGACGGGTCTGCAGCCTCAGACGACCTATCACTACCGCCTGGTGGCCACCAACTCGGCGGGCACCAGCTTTGGCGCGGACGTGACCTTCACGACTCCGGCCGCGGGTGGACCCCCAGGTAAGGGCAACGCGCTCTCGATCACTGCGGTCCCCCCCACGATCATCCATGGCAATCGGACGGTGATCTCCGGCCGGCTGACCGGGCCGAACAGCGGCGGCGTTGCCGTGACGCTCGAGCAGACTCCCTTCCCGTTCACGGTCGGGTTCGAGGCCGCGGCGAGCGCGATCACAGACAAGAACGGCGACTACTCGTTCACGGTCAGGCCCACCCTCAACACCAGGTACCGGGTGTCCGCCAAGACCTCACCGCCGGTCGTGAGCCCGGTGGTCAGGGTGAACGTGCGGGTGAAGGTCACGCTCCGAGTGAGCGACAGAACGCCCGCCCGTGGGCAGCGCGTCAGGTTCTCGGGCCTAGTGATCCCCGCCCACGACGGCAAGATCGCCAAGATCCAGCGCCGGACCGCAACGGGTACGTGGAAGACCGTGGTGAGCGCAACGCTCAAGCCGGCCCTGGCCGTGAACGGCGTCACGCGCTCGCGGTACTCCAGGCGCCTCACGATCCGTCGGACGGGCACGTATCGCGTACGGGTGTCCCCGGGCGACGGCGACCACTCGGTCGGCCGCAGCCCCACACGCAGGCTGGTGGTCAGCTAACCGGTCGACCACTGAGTCGCTCGAACCTGCCCGTCATGCCCGTCGTGACGGGCAGGTTCTGGAGCTCTACGGGTCGTCGAAGTTCGCGACCGGGCTGACCTCGATCTCCGCCCGCTCCCGCGGCACGCGGTGGCGGGCGATCGTGACGATCTCGCTCTGTGGCTGCGTAACGCTCCGCGGCGCGCGGTAGTCGACGACCAGCTCGTCCGGCCGCGCCTCTAGCACGCCGTAGCCCTTGAAGGTCTGGTTCGAGTACTTGATGTGCAGGTTGTTGGCCAGCACCGCCGCGTTGGTGGGCGCGCTGCCGGACTCACCGGAGAGACCCATGCGATCTCCGATGCCCTGCGAGCTGATCGAGCCGCCCACGAACTCCGTGGCCACCGAAGCCGGCTCACCCGGCCCCTCCCGCCCCGACGGCGTGACGTTGCCGCTGAAGAAGGTGTGGATGTCGCCGGTGAGGAAGGTGAGCCCCTGCACCCCGCGGTCGCGGGCGTGCTCGAGGATCTCCCGCCGCTCGGCCACATAGCCGTCCCACTGGTCGGGGTTCAGAAAGTTGTCGCGCGGAAACTCGAGGCTCATGATCATCACCTGGTTGGCCACGATCTTCCAGGCGGCCCGCGAGCGGGCCAGTCCGTCCTTCAGCCAGGCCTTCTGCTCGGCACCCAGGTGGGTCCGGCTCGGGTCGTCGGCGTCGCCGCCGCGCGGACAGAGGCTCGCTGAGCGATCGCCACAGGCCTGATCGTCGCGGTACTGCCGCGTGTCGAGCAGGAACACCTCGGCATTGCCCCCGAGCGGGATCGTGCCGTAGATGCGGTCCGGCGCCTGCCTGGGCCGGATGCGCGGCATCTGCTCGAAGAAGGCGGTGTAGGCGTTGGCCCGTCGCTCGAGGAACGGCACGCGCCGGGGCATCGACACGTTCACCTCCTCGGGGTTCTTGCTCGGCTCGTCGCCGGCGTAGTTGTTCTCGAACTCGTGGTCGTCCCAGATGGCCATCATCGCGTGGCTCGCGCGGGTGCGCAGGAGGTTCTGATCGGTGTGGTAGAAGGCGTACTTCTCGCGGTACTCGGCGAGCGTCTGCACCTCACCGTCGCCGTTCCCCCCGGTGCGGTCCTCGCGCCCGGGAAGGCTGCTCGAGCCGCCCTCCTCGTAGATGTAGTCCCCGAGGCACAGCACGAGGTCGAGGTCCTCCATGGCCAGGCCGGCGTGGGCGGTGTAGAAGCCGCGGCGGAAGTTCTGGCAGGAGAAGAAGCCGATCCGCACCGGCTCCCGCGAGTCGGCGGGGCGGGCGGTCTTGAAGCGGCCAACCGGAGAGTTCTCGTCGATGCAGGTGTAGAAGCGGTAGAAGTAGCGCTCGCCGGGACGGAGGGCCTTCGAGTTGACCGCCACGCGCGCGGTGAAGTCCCGCGCGCCGTCGGCGGTCACGTTCGCTCGGTGGACGATGCGCCTGAAGTCCTCGTCGGGCGAGATCTCGACCTGGAGGCGCGCTGTCTTCGTCAGCCCCTCGAGGCGAGTCCACAGCGTGATGCCGCGCTCCCGCACCTGCCCGGACGCGACGCTCTGGCGGAACTCCACGCCCTTGGCGAGCGGCACGCGGGCGTAGCGGGTGCGCCTGCGGCGGGCGGCCGAGGCGGCCAGCGGATCGCCCAGCAGCACGGCCGCGCCGAGTCCCGCGGCCGCGCCCGAGACGAAGGTGCGGCGATCCATTCCCTGCTCCACGGGCCGCATTGTGCCGGGTCGCGCGGCGCCGTGCGTTACCTCCTGGTGAACTGCCGGCCGATCAGCCGCCCGCCGGGTGCGACCCCCCGCGGCGCCGCGCCGGCCGGGCCCGAGCGCGTGCGGGGCGCGGCTTGGTACCGGTCGCCTCAGCGAGCATCCCCTCGAGCTCCTCGACCCGGTCGGCCAGCGAGCGGATGGCGTCCGCCACGGGATCCGGCAGGTGGGCCCAGTCCGCGTCGGGTCCCTCCGGACGCTTGCCGTCCACGCGCACCGGATGACCGGGGTTGCCGACGACGGTGGCGTTGGCCGGCACGTCGTGGATCACCACGGAGTTGGCGCCCACCTTGGACGCCCGCCCGACCCGGATCGGGCCGAGCAGCTTGGCCCCAGAGCCGATCACCACGTCGTCCTCCACGGTCGGATGGCGCTTGCCACGCGCGAAGCCCGTGCCGCCCAGGGTCACGCCCTGGTAGAGCGTCACGTTGTCGCCGATCTGCGAGGTCTCGCCGATCACCACGCCGGACCCGTGGTCGATGAAGAGCGCCTTGCCGACCCGCGCCGCGGGATGGATCTCCACCCCGGTGAGCGTGCGGCTCGCGTTGGCCACCGCGTGGGGCACGACCGGCAGGCCGGCCTCGTGCAGGGCGTGGGCCACGCGGTGGGCGAGCAGCGCGTGCACGCCACCGTAGGTCAGGAGGATCTCGAGGCGGCCGATGCCGCGGGCCGCGGGGTCCCGGTCCTGCGCGGCGGTGAGGTCCTCGCGCAGCTCGCGCGCGACGCGGGTGAGGGTGCCGAGCCCAAGCACGGGGTTCAGGCCCCCACGGCGGCGGTCGCGGGCACTTGTGCGCAGGCCGGGCAGTTGTCGCGCCGGCGCGTGGTAACGATGAGCTGGTCCATCGACGCGCCCTCGAGCTGCAGGATGCGGTCGAGCAGTGGCTCGCCGACGCCGGTGAGGAGCTTCAGCGCCTCGAGCGCCTGAATGGAGCCGACGATGCCGGCCATCGCGCCGAGCACCCCGGCCTCGCGGCAGCTCGGCACCGAGCCCTCCGGTGGCGGTGTCGGGAAGGCGCACCGGTAGCACGCCGACTCGCCCGGGCGGATCGACATCACGAGCCCGGAGAAGGCCAGCACTCCGGCCTCGACGAGCGGCACGCGCTCGCCACAGCAGGCGTCGTTCACGAGGTAGCGGGTAGAGAACGAGTCGCTGCAGTCCACCACCACGTCGGCGCCCGCCACGATCGCCGCGGCGTTCATCTCCTCGAGCCGCACCGGGTAGGGCTCGACCGTGGCCTCGGTGTTCAGCAGGCTGAGCTTGGCGGCGGCGCTCTCCGCCTTGCCGCCGCCGATGTCGGGCGTGAAGTGGAGCGGCTGGCGGTGGAGGTTCGACAGCTCGACAGCGTCGGAGTCGACCACTCCCACCCGCCCGACGCCCGCCGCCACGAGGTAGGTCGCTGCAGGCGAGCCGAGCGCGCCCGCGCCAACCACGATCGCGCTCGCGTCGCGCAGCCGCTCCTGGGCACCCCCGCTCCACTCGGGCAGCACGAGCTGTCGTGAGTAGCGCTCGAGCTCGGCCTCGGAGAGGGTCATCCCTTGACGATGGTCACGAGGTCGCCGGCCACGTCGGCGCGGTGGCCCTCGTCGCGCGCGGAGCGCGGCACGTTCTCGAGCGCCTCGCCGGGATCGAGGCGGAGCCTCAGCGCGTCTCCCGGCTCGAGCGGCTCGAGGGCCAGTCGCGCCTTCACCCAGTTGAGCGGGCAGATCACGCCGCGGAGGTCGAGCGTGGTGTCGCTCACGTCCACGCTCACGGGGAGAAGAAGGGAAGCGACACGTAGCGCTCACCGGAGTCCGGCAGGACCACCACCACCCGCCGGCCCTCCCACTCCGGCCGACTGCCGACCTCGATCGCCGCCCACAGCGCCGCACCGCCGGAGATGCCGATCAGCGTGCCCTCCGTGCGGGCGGCGCGCTGGGCGGTGTCGATCGCGTCCTCGTCGGCGACGGTGACGATCTCGTCGATCACCTCGCGGTTGAGCACCGCGGGCACGAAGCCCGCCCCGATGCCCTGGATCTTGTGCGGCCCGGGCGGCCCGCCGGAGAGCACTGGCGAGGACGCCGGCTCCACCGCCACCACGTGCAGGTCGGGGTTGCGTTCCTTCAGCCTCCCCCCCGCGCCGGTGATCGTGCCGCCGGTGCCGACGCCCGTCACCAGCACGTCGACCTCGCCGCCGGTGTCGCGCCAGATCTCCTCGGCGGTCGTGCGTCGGTGCACCTCGGGGTTGGCGGGATTGGAGAACTGGTCGGGGCGGTAGCAGTCACCGTTCGCGGCGGCCATCCGGCGCGCGGCGTCGACCGCCTCGTTCATCCCGCCCATCGACTCGGTGATCTCGACGTGCGCCCCGAACAGCCGCACCAGGCTCTCGCGCTCGCGGCTCATGCCCTGCGGCATGTGGAGCGACAGCTCGTAGCCCTTGGCCGCGCACACGAAGGCGAGCGCGATCCCGGTGTTCCCCGAGGTGGCCTCGACGATCGTGGTACGGCCCGGCTCGATCTGGCCCGCGCGCTCGGCGGCCTCGATCATCGCCACGCCGATCCGGTCCTTGACGCTGCCGCCGGGATTGTAGGCCTCGAGCTTGCCCACGAGCTCAGAGCCGCAGCCCGGCGCAATGCGGGCGAGGCGGATGAGCGGGGTGTTGCCGACCAGGTCGGCGACGTTGGCGGGGATTGCGCCGGACTGGCGAGCGGCCGGCGCGGCGGTGCGCAGCGCGTTCACATGAATGAGCGTAGCCGCGGTGGGCTCAGAGCCTGACAGTTGCAAGGCCCACTGGAGCCGGCTTACGCCGGCTCCAGCTCGCGCTCAGAGGTTCGGGCCACCTCCTCGTCGCCGACCTCTTCAACGCTTGCACTGACGGGTCCGTCCGGACTCGAGAGCCCGGACGCGGTTGCTCCATCGGCGAAGACCTCGCGACCGCGCTCGAAGGCTTCGTAGACGTTCTCCGCCTCGAGCGAGAAGACCACAGTCAGGGTCGCAGCTTCCAAGTCCTGTCCGACCACGGGGCCAGCCTCAGGATGGGTGGCGAGGAAGCCGTCGAGCAGCCGGTCGGCATGCTCTTCCGCCCAGCCATGCTGCGGAATCGTGATGGTTAGTCGGTACTCCATCTCAGCGCCCCTTCCGACGGAAACCATATCGCCGCATCTGCGCGACCAAGTTACGTAACGCGGAGGGTCTGTGGGCGTGCTACCGGTCGTGACGATGTTGACGCCGTCCGGCGCGTACAGCCTCCAATGGCCGCTCTTCTGCAGCTCGCACCTCCACCCCTGGCTCTCGGCTTCCTCAAGGATCTCCTTGAGGTCTTTCTTCAGGCTCAATCGTCACCTCTGCGGAACCAAGGCGACCGAGAGCCCCTTCTCGCCCCCTTGGACGCGCGCACCCCAACCCACTCCTTAGCGCTATCCGTCAGATGTAGTACATCCCCGCCCCCGCCGCCCGCGCCTCGCGCTCCGCTAGCTCCGCAATGGTGCTCCCCCCAAGCACCGCCCGCACCGCGTCCACCGCCTCCGGCCAGATCGCGTCCTCGCCCGCGGCCTCCGCCCCGAGCGGGCCGTCCAGCACCTCAACCACCTCGAGCACCGTTACCTCTGAAGGTGGGCGCGCGAACGAGTAGCCACCCTTCACGCCGCGCTGGCTCTGCAGGACGCCCGCTCGGCGCAGGGTGCCGAACACGGCCTCCAGGAACTGCACCGGGATCTCGCGGCGGCGGGCGATGTCGCCGATCGGCACCGGCCCGTCCGCCTGTCTGCGGGCCAGCTCGGTCAGTGCCGGAACCGCCTGCGGCCCCTTGCTGCTGATGTTCAGCACCGGGTTAGGTTAAGGACCTGATGACCCTCCTGCGACGGCTCGACCCATGGCTGCCGCCGTTGCTCCTGATGGCGGGCATCTACTACCTGTCCGACCAGCCCGGGCTGTCGTCGGGGCTGGGCCTAATCGACACGATCGGCCGCAAGTTCGTGCACGCACTCGAGTACGCGCTGCTCTGCGCCCTCTGGTGGCGGGCGCTGCGCACGCGCATGGCCCCCGGTCCGGCGCTCATGGCGGCTGTCGGCGTGAGCATCGCCTACGCCGCCACCGACGAGTACCACCAGACCTTTGTAGAGGGCCGCGACGGCCTGGTGCTCGACGTGGTGATCGACGCTCTGGCGGCCACGGCCGCGGCCGCGTGGATCAGGAGCAGCACCACGCGTCGGGCCGCCGCCACCGCGGGAAACACGTAGTAGAAAGACGGGGCACGGACACGGGCTTCCCTCGAGCGACGCCCAGTTCGACTTCAACGAGCGCGCCGCCAGCGCGCCCTCTCGCGCCTCGCCCACCGGCTGCGCGGGGAGCCACGCGACTTCGAGCTGATCCTGCCGTTCGAGGAGGTCGTGGACGCCCTCGGTCGGCACCTCCGCGCGGTGCGGCGCGTACTTCCACGAGGTGCGATAGATTTCTGCCACTTCTAGGGGCAGACCGCCAGCGTCTGGCGCGTCCCACATTCGAGTCGGGGGGTTCGGGCAGTGCGAGATCGAGTCGGCATCGTCATCCGCCGGGCCGTCGGGCCGGCCGTCCTCGTGGTCGCCCTCGTGGCGCCGGGCGCCGCCGTGGCGGGTCACGGCCTGGCCCTTGACCACGCCGTCCCGTTCGTTGCCGGCCAGCAGGCGCCGATGACGGCCCAGTCGGGCGGAGAGGGCGCACGGTGGGAGTTCATCAGGAGCATTCCCACCGGCAATCCCCACACCGACCTCGACTTCTTCACCCGCGGCGGCAACACGTTCGCCTCGGTCGGCACGCTCGGCATCGGCCCAAACGCCGGCGGTCAGACCATCGTGCAGCTCACCGACGGTGAGACCGTGAACCCGCGCGTGGTGTCCAGCCACCCGTCCGCCGGGTGCACGAGCAACCCGGGCGCGGCCCTGGGCCTGCAGCACGACGTCGAAGCCACTCCCAAGGGCGGCGCCATCCTGAACGCCGACGTGCTCGCGGCAGTACCCGAAGAGGCGCAGCTCATCGTCGACGCGACCGACGCCGGCGGCCGGTGTCACGACCAGGGGACCGCGCTCGGTGTCACCCAAGCGCCGCGCGGCGGCCTCGAGCTGATCGACGTGACCGATCCGAAGAAGCCGGAGGTCATCGGGCTCACGAGCCACAGCGGCGAGGCCCACACGGTGAACATCGATCCCAAGCGGCCCCACATCGCCTACGTGATCTCGTCCGACAGCGTTCCGGTGACCGCCGAGGGCAAGCGCACCAACGAGGATGAGACGAGGAGGAACCAAGTGGGCGTGGAGGAGCCCAACCCGATCCGTTTCAACCTCGACGGGTTCGAGGTCGTCGACATGTCCTCGTGCATGAACTTCCCGCCGGGCACCACTCGCGATCAAAAGCGCGACGCGTGCCGGCCGCAGGTCTTCCGCTACCGCTACCCGAGCGCCGACATCGCCCTGGGGCACACGAACAAGGCGAACATCTTCGGCTGCCACGAGTCGGAGATCTACCCCGACGACCGCCTGACCTGCGGCAGCGGCGGAGCGGCGATCATCTTCGACATGAAGGGTGCCTTCGACGACGCCGGCACGCCCGCGAACTTCCGTGACGACAAGCTGCGCGGCACGCCGCTCACCTGCCGCCTGCGCGACAGCTCGTCGGCAGCGCCGTTCCGCACCGGCGCGAAGGTGACCGACTGCGTGACCGGAGACCTCGGCATGGGGATGTCCGATCCCGACTTCAACGCGATCCCGGACTGGATCAAGCAGGGCTCGCCGTCGCTGGCGGGCGTGCAGTACGTTGGCAGCGCCTTCCACGCCGGACGGGAGAGCACCTCGGGGGCGGCAAACCCCAGGTTCCCCTCGACCGAGGACGTCGACTTCAACCACGAGTCCGAGCTCACGGCGTCGGGCAACTTCCTGATCGCCTCCGACGAGCGCGGCGGCGGGGTCGTGCCTCCGGGCGCGGCTTGCGGGGGGAGCCCCGGACAGCCCGGGGATCTCACCCAGGGCAACGGCGGCCTGCACGCCTACGCGGTGGACCGCTTCCTGAACCGCCGGCCGGCCGACGCCAACGACGCCTTCAGCACCTATGCCCGCACCAGCCAGGGCAACAAGGCCATCTTCCGCGCGCCGATCCGCACGCAGCCCCAGGAGACGCTGTGCACGGTGCACGTCTTCCAGCAGGTCCCCGGCCAGAACCGCATCTTCATGGGCTACTACTCGCAGGGCACGCGGGTGGTGGACTTCGTCGAGAACGAGGATGGCACGGTCGACTTCCGCGAGGCGGGCTTCTTCATACCGTCGCAGGCGGACGAATGGGTCTCGCACGTGTTCAAGGTCCAGCGCAACGACGACGGCACGTTCACGTACTTCGGCACCGCCGGCGACTTCAGCCTGGGCACCGCCGGCCGCAACGCGATCGAGATCTACAAGGTCACGCTGCCGCCGCCGCCGTCCCCGCGCGGGCGTCTGGCGGGCACCGGAGCGGGCTTCGCGCCGGTCGTGCCCACGACGCCGCCGCGGCCCACGGGCGGGCTGAGCTGCATACCGGCCAAGGCGAAGCTGACCCGCCTCGGCCTCGGCCCGTTCCGGACCGGCGCCACCCGGCAGGCCACGCTCGACCGGACGACCCTGCGCGTACGCCAGGCCCGCGGGCCGGACCTGCGCTACTGCGTGCAGGGCGGAGGGCGGATCGACATCGGCGTACGGAAGGGCCGGGTCGTCTTCATCTCATCCACGGCCCCGAAGCGCCGCGGGCGCAAGGGCGTCGGTAAGGGCTCCTCGATCCGCGACGTCCAGCGGGCCTACGGGAAGCTGCGCCGGGTGGCCCCCGGCCTGTTCGCCGGAGGACGCTCGAAGAAGATCGCGTTCGGGATCAAGCGCGGAAGAGTGCGCTACGTGGCGGTGCTCGACCAGTCGCTGCTGAGCAACCGGAAGGCCCTGCGACAGCAGATCAAGCGGGCGGGGCTGTAAGGAGGCGGCGAAAGCCAAGCCAGACGGGGAAGCAGGGACCGACGCGTGCTCCGCACGCGAGCGACCGATGACCCGGTATGGCGCCGGCTTGCACCCCGTCGGGGCAGAGCCAGCCGCCGGCCGGCTACAGCCAGCCGCGTTCGGTGGCGAGAAGAACAGCCTGGGCGCGGTCCAGCGCGCCCAGCTTGCCGTAGGTGTTGTGCAGATGGGTGCGCACGGTGCTGGTCGACAGGTTGAGCTCGCTGGCGATCTGCTTGTAGACCTTCCCCTCGGCTAGGCGTCGCAGCACGTCGATCTCGCGTCCAGAGAGAGGGCACGGCTCCACCTGCCGGCGCGCTCCGGACGTCGGGTAGGGCAGTTCGTACATCACGGTCCGAAGGGAGTCGGGACCGAGGCCGATCGCTCGCGCCGCCTTGAGCAGCTGACCCGGATCCACCGGCTGATCCTGTACGTAGTGCGCAAGCATGTCGGCCAGGCGGACGATCGCCGTCTCGCCTTCGGCCTCCTCGGCGTGGTGGCGCTCGATCACCGAGGCCAGTCGGTTGGGAAGACCCCAGCGCCGCGCCAGCACACCGCCCACAAGGGCGTGGTCGACGCCGAGCTCGCGGCGCTCGCGGTGGATGCGGGCCTCCGGCGTCTTGGCCTCACTGAGCACCTGGCCGGGATAGCCCGGGTAGGCGTGCACCAGCACGAGCTTGCCGACGTCGTGCAGGAGAGCGGAGACGAACAGCTCGTCGCGGTCGTCGTAGCCCACTTCCCGCGCCAGCCGCTCGGCCGCCCGCTGGGTGGCCACGGCGTGGAGGCGAAAGCGTTCCGGCGCGCCGTCCCAGCCCGGGGTGCGCTCGAAGAAGTCGAAGACGGCGGTGCGGCTGGCGAGGGCCTCCACGCCCTGAGGCGTGAGCAGCTCGACGGCGCGCGGCACGCTCACGATGCGGCCCTTCTTTGGCGACTCGATCCGGTTGGCGATCCGCAGGACGGCGATGGCCAGGGCCACGTCCGACTCGACCGCGGCCACCACGTCGCCCGCCGAGTGCCGCTCCTCGCGAACCAACCGCAGGAGCCGATTGCGAGACTCCGCCAGCGCCGGGAAGGCTTCCAGGGCCTCGAAGGCGGCAGTCAGACGCCTGCCGTGGCCCTCGTTATGGCGCCCGTTCGTGGGCGATGTGGCCGCTGGCGGCCTGATAGCTGCTTCCAAGTCGGTCGGGCTCTCCTTGCCGCAACGCCGCGTGGGCGTATCAGCCTCAAAGGTTGATCTGCGGCTTTACATCGGCAGGGCGGGCTCTCAGGTTGAGCCGCCGGCCGTCCGGAGGCGCTCGAGGGCGGCGTCGATCCGGCCCAGCGACTCATCCCGGCCGAGCACCGTGAGCGACTCGAAGATCCCCGGAGAGATCGTTCGCCCGCTGACCGCGACGCGGATCGGCTGGAACACGGCCTTGGGCTTGACGTCGAGCGCCTCGACCACCCCGCGGAGGGCCGCCTCCAGGCCCGCCTCCTCAAAGCGGTCGAGCCTGGCGAGCGCCTCGCGCGAGCGGCCGAGCGCCTCCGACGCGCCGTCGCCCATCACCTTGGCCCACGCGACGTCGTCGGTGGCCTGCGGCTCGACGAGGAACGCGGCCAGCGGCCAGAAGTCGGCGAGTGTCTGCATCTTCTCCTGCGCGATGGCCACAGCCGGCTCGGGTATGTCGTCGCGGCCGAGGAAGCGCCGCAGGCGCTCGGTCAGCTCGGCGGGGGCGAGCTCTCGCACGTAGCGGCCGTTCATCCAGCGGAGCTTCACCTCATCGAACACCGCTGGGGACCGCGACACGCGCTCGAGCGAGAAGCGCTCGATCAACTCGCGGGTGGTGAAGAACGTGGTGGTGGCGTCCGCGCCCCAGCCGAGCAGGGCCACGTAGTTGCGCACGGCCTCCGGGAGGTAGCCGCGCTCGCGGAGCTCTTGGACCGAGGCTGCCCCGTGCCGCTTGGACAGCTTCTTGCCGTCGGGCCCGTGGAGGAGCGGCAGGTGGGCGTAGGTGGGCGGTGCCGCGCCGAGCGCCTTGAACACGAGCGCCTGGCGCGGCGTGTTCGACAGGTGGTCGTCCCCGCGCACCACGTGGGTCACGCCCATGTCCCGGTCGTCGACGGCGACGGCCAGGTTGTAGAGCGGGCTGCCGTCCGAGCGGGCGATCACGAAGTCGTCGATGTCGGCGTGCTGGAAGGTGATCTCGCCCCGTATGGCGTCGCTCACCGTCGTCGCGCCCTCGTCGGGGACCCGCAGGCGCACGGCCCCCTCGTCGGGGTAGGCGTGCCCCTCCGCGACCATGCGGGCTATCTCCTCACGGTGCCGGCTCCCGCGCTCGGCCTGCGACAGGGGGCCCTCGTCCCAGTCGAGCTCCAGCCAAGTCAGGGCGTCGAGGATCTGCTCGACGTTCTCGGGCGTCGAGCGCTCGCGGTCGGTGTCCTCGATGCGCAGGATGAGGATGCCGCCGGTCGAGCCCCGGGCCAGCAGCCAGTTGTACAGTGCCGTCCGCGCGCCGCCGATGTGCAGGGCGCCCGTCGGAGACGGAGCGAAGCGCAGCCTCATGGTCCCCGTGTCAGCCACAAAGCGATGCTAGTTGGCGGCCATGTGTCGCCGGCCGGCGGCCTTCCGAAGGCGCTCGAGCGTGGGATCGAGCGCGGGTGCGACGCGATCCAGATCTTCAACCAGTCGCCGCGCGCCTGGCGGGCTCATCAGCATGCGGCCAAGGACGTGGAGGAGTTCCGCTCGGGTCTGGCCGAGGGGCCGATCAAGGTGGTGGTGATCCACGCCGTCTACCTCATCAACTGCGCCTCGAAGGAGCCGGAGGTACGCGCGAAGTCGGTGGCGGCACTCGTGCACGCCCTGCGCACCGGCGATGCCATCGGCGCCCACGGGGTGGTGCTGCACCCGGGGTCGGCGGTCGGCGAGCCGCTCGACGAGGCCCTCGAGCGGGTCGGCGAGGCCGTGCTCCACGCCCTCGCCGAGTCGGACAGCTGCCCCCTCCTCCTGGAGAACACAGCCGGCGCGGGCGGCACGCTCGGCCGCTCCTTCGCGGAGCTTGCCGACCTGCTCGACCGCGCAGGGGGCGATCCACGCGTGGGCGTGTGCCTCGACTGCTGCCACATGCTGGCGAGCGGCCTCGACATCCGCACCCCCGCCGGGCTCACCGAGGTGATCGACGACTTCGACCGTCAGGTGGGTCTTGACCGGCTCGGCTGCCTGCACGTGAACGACTCGGTGACGCCGCTCGGCTCCAACCGCGACCGCCACGCGAACCTGCCCGATGGCGAGCTGGGGCGAGAGGGGCTGGCGGCCTTTCTCTCCGAGCCGCGCTTCGAGGGGCTACCGGCGCTGCTCGAGGTGCCGGGACCAGACGGCAAGGGGGTCGACGCCGCGCAGATCGCGATGGCCAAGGAGCTCCGCCGTCAGGGTCTGGTCAGGCGCGGCTGAATGGCCGCCGCGGCCTATAGCCGGTCGCGGATGTCGAAGGCCGGGTCCGCGTGCTCGTCGGGGACGTCGAAGAAACCCGGGTTGACGCACCGGAAGGCCTCGCCGTCGCCTCCGTAGGCGCTTTCCACCGACACCCGGCACTGGGGTATCGGAGTACCCGTCAGCTTGACTCCTCCGTAGCCGTGCCGCGTGCGTTGCGCTTCCTCGAACACGCCGACATCGATCTCGACCTTGAAGATCTTGTTCAGACAGCCCATGAACCGCCGACCCGTGCTGTCGTCGTCGTACGAGTAGAGGAACCGGCACCCCGATTGGATGCACCCGGACGGGTGCAGTATGCGGTCGCAGAAGGAGCAGCACTCCCGGCACTCGTTCACGACCGGACGGGTCGGTGCGGCTTCGGGCACCGGCAAAGTCTAGCCCTGGCGTGCGCCCGCGGACTTCCGCGAAGACGGACCCCGACCCGCCGCGGTGACGGCCTAGTCGCCGGCCAGCGCCGCCCCGGCGAGCGCCTCGAGATCCGCCCGGCAGGCCTTGCAGCCCGACACGCGGTAGCCGTCGCCCAACCGCAGCGTGCGATCGCCGATGCTGAGCACCAGATCGTGATCGCCGGGGAAGCTCGACACCACGTCCTTCAGCTCGTCGAGGAACGACTCGTCCACGCTTCCGTCGACCGTGACCGACAGCCGCCTGGCCACAGCCGGCACCGAGGCCTCTTCCCGCGCGCGCTCAACCTCCTCGGGCGTCGGCTCGAAGACCTCGACCTCCTGTGCCACGAGCTTGGTCTCGCCCTGGTCCTTGTGGTCGACGCGCCCCCGGACGATCAGCACCCGGTCGGCGTCCACCTTGTCGGCGTTCTGTGCGTAGGCCGAGTTGAACACGAGCATCTCAACCTGTCCCTCCAGGTCGTCCAAGGTGGCGAACATCATCGGCTCGCCCTTCTTCGTGCGGATGCGCTTGCACTCCGCGATCACGCCCCCGACGGTGACCCACTCGCCATCCTTCTTGCGGTCGAGCTCGGCCAGGGAGCAGTCGACCCGCTTGCTGAGGGCCGCCCGGACCTCCTTGATCGGATGGCTCGAGAGGAAGAGGCCGAGCGTCTCCTTCTCCATGGCCGCGAGCTCCTTGCGGTCGTCCTCGAGCGCGGGCACCGGTTGAGCGGGCTGCGCGAACGGGCTCGAGGTACCGCCGCCGGGGCCGGGCGGCGAATCGAGATCGAAGATCGAGCCCTGGCCGAGCATGGCGTCCTGCTGGTCCTTCTGGCCTGCTGCCTGCGCCCGGGGCAGGATCTCGAGCATCCCGCGCCGGGTGGCGCCCGTGGAATCGAGCGCGCCGCACTTCACGAGCGACTCGATGGCCTTGCGGTTCACGGCCCGGCAGTCGACGCGGGCACACAGGTCCCAGATCGAGGTGAACGCTCCCCCCTCCTCGCGTGCGGCGATCACCGCGTCGACCGCCGCGGCGCCCACGTTCTTGACCGCGTCGAGCCCGAAGCGGATGTGGCCGCCGGTGACCACGAAGTCGTGGCCCGACTCGTTCACGTCGGGCGGCAGCACCTCGATGCCCATCTCCTCGCAGCGTGAGACGAAGAACGGCACCTTGTCCTTGGTCGACATGACCGAGGAGATGAGCGCGGCCATGTACTCGGCGGGGTGGTTGGCTTTCAGCCAGGCCGTGCGGTAGGAGATGGTGGCGTAGGCCGCCGCGTGGGCGCGATTGAAGGAGTAGTCCGCGGCAGCCTCGTTGACCGACCACAGCTCCTGCACGGTCCGGTCGGCCGTGCCGGTGGCCCGCGCCCCCTCGAAGAAGCGGTCCTTCAGCGACGCCATCCGTGCCCGGTCCTTCTTGCCGATGGCCTTGCGCAGGTCGTCGGCCTCCGGGCCCGAGAAGCCGGCCACCTGCTTGGCGATCTGCATCGACTGCTCCTGGTAGAGGATCACCGAGTAGGTGGACGCGGTGATCGGCCGCAGGCGCTCGTCGAGGTAGGTCACACCCTCGGGGTTGCGCTTGTTGCGCGCGTAGGTGTCGATGTGGCGCATGGCCCCCGGGCGGTACAGGGCGACGAGCGCCACGAGGTCGTTGAAGGCCGTGGGCCTCACCTTCTTCAGCGCCTCGCGCATGCCCTCGGACTCGAACTGGAAGACGCCCACCGAGTCGCCGCGGGCGAGCATCGCGTAGGTGGCCTCGTCGTCGATCGGCAGGGTGGCCATGTCGGTGCGCTCCCCGGTCGAGCGCTCGATGATGTCGAGCGCCGACTCGATCACGTCGAGGTTGCGCAGGCCCAGGAAGTCCATCTTGAGCAGGCCGATGTCCTCGATCGGCTTCATCGAGTACTGGGTGACCGTGCGGTACGCCCGGCCACCGTCCTCGTCGATCTGGCCGCGGTCCTCCGCGAGCTGCAGCGGAACGATGTCGGTGAGCGGCCGGTCGGCGATCACCACGGCGGCGGCGTGGATCGACGCGTTGCGGACTATGCCCTCGAGCCCGCGCGCGACGTCGATGATCTGCTTGGCCTGGGGCTCGGCGTTGTAGGCCGCGGCCAGCTCCTCCCCGGGCTTCAGGCAGTCCTCGAACGACGGCGGGCGCCCCATGATCGGGTCGGGAATGAGCTTGGCCAGGCGATCGCCGGTGCCGTAGTCGAGGCCGAGCACGCGAGCGGCGTCGCGCGTGGCGGCGCGCGGGAACATGCGGCCGAAGGTGACGATCTGGGCCACCGACTCCTGGCCGTACTTGTCGGCGACGTAGCGGATCACGCGGTCGCGCCCCTTCACCGAGAAATCGATGTCGATGTCCGGCATCGACACGCGCTCGGCGTTCAGGAAGCGCTCGAACAGCAACTCGTGGGCAAGCGGATCGACGTCGGTGATCTGCAGCGAGTAGGCGACGATCGACCCGGCGGCCGACCCACGGCCCGGTCCCACCGCGATGCCGCTGTCCTTGGCGTACTTGACGAAGTCCCAGACGATCAGGAAGTAGGCGTCGAAGCCCATTCGCCCGATCACCCCGAGCTCCATCTCCAGCCGTTCGACCGCGGCGGCCGGAGGCGGGTCGCCGTAGCGGGCGCGCAGCCCCTTCTCGGCCATGCGGCGCAGGTAGGCATCCTCGGCCTCCCCCTCGGGCGTCGGATAGCTCGGGATCAGCATCTTGCCGAGCTCGAGCTCGACATTGCAGCGCTCGGCGATCTCCACGCTCGTGGGCACGGCCTCGGGCCACGGCGCGAAGGCCTCCGCCATCGCCTCCGAGTCCTTGAGGTAGAACTCGTTGGTGTCGAAGGACAGCTTCGGGTCGGCGAGCGTCGACTTGGTCTGGACGCACAGCAGCGCCTGGTGGTGGTCGAAGTCCTCACGCCTCAGGTAGTGCACGTCGGCCGTGCCCACCACCGGCCGCCCCACCTCCCCCGCGATGCGCGCGATGCCCTCGTTCACCTTGTCCTGCTCGGACAGGCCGTTGCGCTGGAGCTCGAAGTAGACGTTGTCGGCGCCGAAGATCTGCATCAGGTCATCGGCGTGGGCGCGTGCCTCCGCCGGGTTGTCGGCGAGCAGGCGCTGGCAGAAGCGCGACTGCAGGCAGCCGGTGAGCGCGATCACGCCCTCGGAGTGCCGGGCGAGGAGCCCGGCGTCCACGTTGGGCTTGCCGCGCCGGTAGCCCTCGAGGAACCCGGCGGAGGTGAGCTTCACGAGGTTGCGAAAGCCGGCGTCGCTCGCCGCCAGCAGCGTCAGGTGGTTGCGCTCGTAGCGCACGGCCTCGGTGCGGTGGTCATCACAGAGGTAGGCCTCGAACCCGAGGATCGGCTTGATCCCGTGCTTGCGGCAGGCCTTGTAGAGCTCCACCGCGCCGTTCATCACGCCGTGGTCGGTCAGGCCGAGGGCCGGCTGGCCGAACTCGGCCGCTCGCGCCGCCAGGGCATCGACCTTGCAGGCGCCGTCGAGGAGCGAGTACTCGGAGTGGACGTGCAGGTGGACGGCGGGGGGCGGCGGCACGGTCGCTGAGTCTAAGGTTGGGGTCCGACGACTCGACCGTGCTCGGAGGCCTTCCCGGCCGCTCGTTCCGGGAGCCGCCCGCCGGTGCGGATAGAGTGCCGATCGTGCTTCGCCAAGGGCCCATACCGGTGTCGGTCCACGGCGTCATCGAGTACCTGGCGGCCGTCCTCTTCATCGTCGCGCCCTTTGTGCTCGACTACGACTCGGGGGCCGCGACCGCCGTGTCCATCGCCGTCGGGGTGCTCATCATCGTTGTGGCCGCCCTCACCGCGGGCCCCACCGGGCTTGTGAAGCAGATCCCCGTACAGGCTCACCTCGTGATCGACTTCGTGCTCGTGGTGGTCCTTCTGGCCGCGCCCTTCCTCTTTGGCTTCTCCGGCGAGACGGCTCCGACCGCCTTCTTCATCGCCGTCGGCGTCGCGCACCTGCTGATCACGCTCGCCACCCGCTTCGTGCGGGGCGCGGGCGCCGCCGCAGAGCCGGCGCCCGGTCAGCCCGCGGGCTCGACCCGCGCGGACTGAGCGCCGGCTTCCGGCGGCCCTACTCCTCGCCGCCTCGCGCCGCAGCCGCTCCGGCCACCAGCACGGCGAGCACCGCGGCGCCCGCGATCAGCTTCGTCCGCTGCTGCCTGACCTTCCGCCGGGCCGCCCGACGGGCAATCTGCCAGACCAACCAGCCGAGCAGCGTATAGCGCGTCCCCATCAGCTCTCCCCCTTGTTTCGCTGGCGCACCGCGTGGGCCATGCGCGATTGCAGGCTCCAGAGCTCGATGAAGCCGGGGCTCGCCTGCTGTGAGAACAGCCCGCCCGACTCGCCGAACCCGGCGAGCGCGGCATCGTAAAGCGCGTTCGGAGACGAACGGGCGACCGGCCCCGACTTGCCCTTGTAGAGCTTCAGTGTGATCGTTCCCGTGACTTGCTCGTTCACGCTGTCCATGAACGCGTTGAGATCTTCCAGCAGCGGCTCGTACCAGAGGCCGGCGTACACCAGGAAGGCCCACTGGTGGTCCAGCTGGGACTTGAACTGGTTCTGGTGGATCGTGCCGACGAGCTTCTCGAGCTCCCGGTGGGCGGTAAGGATGATTTCGGCGGCCGGCACCTCGTAGAGGTCGCGCACCTTGAGCCCGACGATGCGGTCCTCGATGTGGTCGACGATCCCGATGCCGTGCCGCATGCCGATCGCGCCTGCCTGCTCGAGCAGCTCCACGAGACCGAGGCGCTTGCCGTTCAGCCCGACCGGCACGCCGCGCTCGAACTCGACGGCCACGAGCTCCGGCTCGTCGGGGGCGTCCTCGGGCCGCGTGACGAGGTCGAACACGTCGTCGTGGGGCGGCTCCGCGAGGTTCTCGATCGGCCCGCCCTCGGACGAGCGGCCCCACAGGTTGTCGTCGATCGAGTAGGGAGGCGCCTCGGTGCCGCCCTTCACCGGGATCCCGTGCTCGCGCGCGTAGGCGATCTCCTCCTCACGGCCCATCTGCCAGCCCCGCACCGGCGCGATGATCTTCATCTCCGGGTCGAGCGCGGCCACCGTGCCCTCGATGCGCACCTGGTCGTTGCCCTTGCCGGTGCAGCCGTGGGCGATGGTGTCGCAGCCGGCCTCGCGGGCGTGCTTCACGGCCAGCTTGGCGATCAGCGGGCGCCCCAGGGCGGTAAACAGCGGGTAGCCGCCGCCGTAGAGGGCATTGGCCTTGATCGCCGGCAGCACGTAGTCGCGGGCGAACTCCTCGCGCGCGTCGACCACGAAGCAGTCGACCGCCCCAAGCTGCAGCGCCTTGCCGCGGACCACGTCGTAGTCCTCCCCCGGCTGCCCGAGGTTGACCGTGAGGGCCACGACCTCCGCGTCGTACTCGTCCTGGATCCACTTGAGCATCACGCTCGTATCGAGGCCGCCGGAGTACAGCAGCAGCACCCGGCCGACGTCCTCGGGATCGGCCTCATAGGAGGCGGTCTTCGTGAGGGTGTGGCGCTCGGGCACCGGCCGGTTATAGCGGGCCGGGCCGGGCAGCGGAGCTTCGTTGGCCGAGACGGTGTAACTGTGAGTGTTACACTGACGTGATGGCGACGGTTCACAGGCGCATTGCCGTTGTCAGGGATCCGGAGCTGGACGCGGCCCTACGCCGCACGGCTGCACTGCTCGGGGAGGACAAGCCGGCGGCGACACTGGTGCGCGAACTGGCCCTGCGCGGCGCCGAGGCGATTGCGAACAACCCCCGGGCGGAGGCGATGCGCCAGCTCGTTGCCGAGCGGGGCGGGCGGTCGGCCGACGGCTCGCTGGCCGATTTTCTCGACGAGCGCGAGCCCCAGGGCGAGGCCGACCCGGAGCGCCGGGCGAGCCGGTTGCTCGACGAGCTCCGCTCCGAGCGCCTGCCGTGAGTGCTGGCCTGGCGTACCTCGATACCTCTGCCTTCATCAAGCTGATCGTTCCGGAGCCCGAGAGCAAGGCGCTCGAGATCGAGCTTCGGCGGTGGCCCCACGCGGTGGCGAGTGAGCTGCTCGAGATCGAGGCGGCGCGCTTCGGTCGGCGCTACGGAGGAGCCACGTCGAGTTCGATCGGTGCCGCGCTGCGGCGCATCACGCTCGTTCCCATCGGAGCAGGAGTCCGCACCGTCGCCGCCACGCTGGCGCCACCCGAACTACGGACGCTGGACGCGATCCACCTGGCCACGGCGCTCGACCTCGGGCCGCGGGTCGAGGGGTTCTTTGCCTATGACCGTCGGCTAGCCGGCGCGGCCACGGCCAGCGGCCTGAGCGTTCTCGCGCCCGCCTGAACGGCGCCTCTCGAGGCCGGGCGGTTCACCGGACCGCGGTACTCAGGCGCTCGAGGGCGTCGTGGATCTCCGCCCCGGTGACCGTGAGCGGCGGGAGCAGGCGGATCGTGTCCGGTCCGGTGGCGTTCACCACGAGCCGCTGCTCGAGGAGCAGGCGGCGGGCCACGTCCGGCGCCTCGGGAACCTCGAACGCCAGCATGAGCCCGCGCCCGCGTACCCCGTCGACGCCGAGCGCCTCGAGCCCGCCGCGCAGAGCCACCCCCTTGGCGGCCACGGCGGCGAGGAACTCCGGATCGTCGACCACGTCGAGCACGGCGTTCGCTGCCGCGCACACGAGCGGCCCGCCGGCGAAGGTCGTGCCATGGTCGCCGCTCTGAAACACGTCGCCGTACGCGGGCCCGGTCACGCACGCCCCGACCGGCACCCCACCCCCAAGGCCCTTGGCGACGGTGATGACGTCGGGCCGGACGCCGAGGCCCTGCCAGGCCCACAGGTCACCCGTGCGGCCCATCCCGCACTGGATCTCGTCGAAGACCAGCAGCGCGCCGTGGTCGTCGCACGCCTCCCGGGCCGCGGCCAGCACCTCGGAGGAGATCGGGTGGATTCCCGACTCGCCCTGGATCGGCTCGATCATCACCGCGGCAGTGCCATCGTGCACCGCGGCATGCAGCGCGGCCGAGTCGTCGCGGGGCACCGCGACGAACCCCGGCAAGAGCGGCTCGAAGGGCTCCTGCTTGGCTTGCGACGGCGTGGCCGACAGGGCGCCCATCGTGCGGCCGTGGAAGGCGCCCGCCAGGACCACGATCTCGCCCCCGATCCGCCGCCTGCGCCCCAGCTTGATCGCGCACTCGTTGGCCTCGGCCCCCGAGTTCGTGAAGAACACCTTGCCCCCCAGCGACCCCTCCGACAGCCGCTCGGCCAGACGCAGCGCCGGCTCGGTGTAGAAGAGGTTGGTCGCGTGCATCAACCGAGCCGCCTGTGCCGTCACCGCCTCGACCAGCGCCGGGTGCGAATGGCCGATCTGCACCACCGAGATGCCGGCGAGCATGTCGAGGTACTCGTTGCCCTCGGAGTCCCACAGGGCGCAGCCCTCCCCGCGCACGAACTCCACCGGCGCCTTGGCGTACGTCGGCATCAGGTAGTCGCGCTCCAGGGCCTGCAGGTCGGTGACGGTCACGGCCAGATCTTCGTCCCGATGCCGTGGTCGGTGAAGAGCTCGATCAGCAGCGAGTGCGGCGAGCGGCCATCGATGATGTGGGCGTTCTGCACTCCCCCCGCCACGGCGTCGAGACAGGCCAGGAGCTTGGGGCGCATGCCGCCCGATACCTCGTCGAGGCGGGCGTGCACCTCCGCCGCCGTCGCGCGCGATATGCGGCTGGCGGGATCGGGGGGATCGGCGAGCCAGCCTTCGACGTCGGTGAGGAAGATCGCCTTGTGCGCCCGGAGGGCCACGGCCACGGCCGCCGCGGCGGCGTCGGCGTTCACGTTGTACGAGTGCCCGTCGGCGTCCGCGCCCACGGAGGCCACCACCGGGATGTAGTCGGCGGCGATGTGGTTCAGGACGTCCACGTCCACACGCTCGATCTCGCCCACGAACCCGAGGTCGTGCCCGTCGGTGAGCTGCTTGCGCACGGTGAACAGCGAGCCGTCGTCCCCGCACAGTCCGACCGCGGACTGCCCGAAGCGGTTCAGGAGCAGGACGATGTCCTTGTTGATCTTGCCGACCAGCACCATCTTCACGACCTCGACGGTCTCCTCGTCGGAGACCCTGAGGCCGTCGACGAACGTGACGTCCATGCCCAGGCGCTCCATGTAGCGCGTGATGTCGGGCCCTCCGCCGTGCACCACGACGGGGTTCATGCCCACGAACTTCAGCAGCACCACGTCGCGCGCGAACTCCGTGCGCAGCGCGGGGTCGGTCATGGCCGCGCCGCCGTACTTGATCACCACCGTCTTGCCCTCGAAGCGCCGGATGTAGGGAAGGGCCTCGAGGAGGGTCGCGACCTCACCGGCGGCGACCTCGGAGCGGGCGCCCTGGGCCATCAGGTGGTGTACTCCGCGTTGAGGGTCACGTAGTCGCGGGAGAGGTCGGAGAAGAAGACCTCGGTCTCGCCGCCCTGTCCGGGGATGGTGAGCTCGTAGTCGACCTCCGGCCCGGTGACCGCCTCGACGAGCTCCGCCAGCTCGGCTTCGGTCAGGCCGACCTGCGCGCCCCCCGACACCACCCGCCGGCCCTCGATGTCCAGGTCCAGGTAGGCGCCGCCGGCCGCGACCGTGCCGTCCAGCGCCCCAAGCGCCTGTCCGGCGGCCTGCAGGATGCGGCCGAAGTTGGGATCGGCCCCGTGCAGTGCGGTCTTCACGAGCGGCGAGTTGGCCACCGCTCGCGCCACCGGCTCGACGGCCCCGGCGTCACCGCGGACCACCACGCGACCCACCCGCCCCGCACCCTCGCCGTCGGCCACCACGTCGAGGGCCATCTGCCTGAGCAGCGCGTCCAGGGCCTCGCCCAGGCGCAGCTCGTCCTCGGACTCGGGCGCGACGGCCACCCCCGACGCGCCGCCGGCCAGGCAGAACACCGAGTCGCTCGTGGAGAGCTGCCCGTCCACGGTGATGCGGTCGAAAGAGCGCTTAACGCACACGCCGGTGAGCAGGTCGAGTGTCTCCGGCTGGAGAGCGGCGTCGGTCTCCACGAAGCAGAAGAGCGTGGCGAACAGCGGCGACATCATCCCGGCGCCCTTGGCCTGGGCCGCCAGCCGTACGGGACCGGACGGGAGGGTCACCTCGAGGCACGCCCGCTTGGGCCCGCTGTCGGTGGTGAGGATGGCGTCCGCCAGGTCGCTCGCGTCGGGGCCCAGTGCCGCCGCCGCCGTCGCGACCCCCGCGAGCAGCCGGTCGCGCGGCAGCTCGCGCGCGATCACGCCGGTGGCGGCCACGCCGACCTGCTCCGGCTCCACGCCCAGGAGCTCCGCGGCGGTGGCCTGAGCGGCGCGCGCGGTGTCCAGCCCGCGCTGGCCGTCCGCCACGTTGGCGTTGCCCGAGCTCGACACCACCGCCCTGAGGCGCTCGAGCGCCGCCCCCCGGGACACGATCACCGGCGCGCCCACGACGGCGCTGCTCGTGAAGCGCGCCGCCGACACGGTCTCGGGTGAGTCGGACACGAGCACGCCGACGTCGAGCCCATCGGGCTTGATGCCAGCCGCCACGCCGGCGGCGCGGAAGCCCGCCGGCAACGCCGTCGGCTCCAGCTCGCGCACGTGCTCCGGGCGGTCCACCCACCGCGAGCGGAAGAAGCTCACGTGAGCCCGTCGCTCTCCGGCAGGCCCAGCATTACGTTGAGGTCCTGCACCGCCTGGCCCGCGGCGCCCTTCCAGAGGTTGTCGATCACGGCGAACACGAGCACTCGCCCGGTCGCCGGCTCGACGGTGGCGTGGATGCGGCAGCGGTTGGTCTCGCGCACGTCGCGGACCCCCGGCGGCGATGCGGCCAGGTCGACGAAGGGCTCGCCCCCGTAAGCGTCCTCGAACAGCTCACGCAGGTCGCCCGCGGACAGGTCACGCGCGGCGGTTACGTAGCAGCTGGCCAGGAGCCCCTGGTCGATGGGCAGCAGGTGCGGGGTGAAGGTGATGGGCGGCTCGCCATCACCGGTGGCGATCTCCTGCTCCAGCTCCGCGCGGTGGCGATGGCCCTCGACCTTGTACGAGTTCACGTTGTCGGTGACCGACACGAAGTGGGTGATCTGGGTGGCCTCGCGACCGGCGCCGGACACACCCGTCTTGGCGTCTACCACCACGTCGGCGATCAGGCCGCGGAGCGGAGCCAGCGCGAGGATGGCGGCGCTCGGGAAGCATCCCGGTCCGGCCACCAGATCGGCCTGCGCGACGGCCTCTCGGTGCAGCTCGGTGAGCCCGTAGACCGCCCGGTCGAGCAGCTCGGGAGCAGCGTGCGCGCCGTAGTAACGCTCATAGCTTGCGCGGTCGAGGCGGAAGTCCGCCGACAGGTCGACGACCTTTAGGCCGCGGTCGAGCAGATCGCGGGTGACCGGCGCGGAGGCGCCGTGCGGGTAGGCCACGAGCGCGACGTCCGCCCGCTCGGCCACGCGGTCGGGGTCGAAGTACTCGAGCTCCACCGGCACGCGGTGACGCGGGTAGACCTCGTCGAGGCGCCGCCCCGCGTCGCTGCGCGCCGTGGCCACCGAGAGCTCCAACGACGGATGCCCCTGCACGAGCGCCGCACAGAGCGCCCCCGCGAAGCCCGACGCGCCGATCACCGCGGTTCTATGCACGCAGCCGCCCCCCGATGGTCTCGAGCTCGCGCTCGATCTGGCCGCGCAGCCCGGCCACGTCGTCGTCGGTGAGCGTGCGGTCGGGCGCGCGGAACTCGAGGCGCAGGGCCAGCGAGCGGTTGCCCTCGCCCACCTGCTCGCCGCGGTATACGTCGAAGAGCGTGGTCTCCGAGAGGAGGTCGCCTGCTCCCCTGCGCACCGCGGCGTCCACCTCGGCCGCGCTCACGGACTCGGGCACCACCACCGCGATGTCCTGCAGCACCGGGGGTAACGTAGTCACGTCGCGGTAGCCCGCTGCCGCCGGCGCCAGCTCTGCAAGCGTCTCTAGATCGAGTTCGAAGGCGGCGGCCTCCCCTACGTCCCATTCGCGGGCCACCGCGGGGTGCAGCTCGCCGATCCAGCCGAGCTCCTCCCCGCCGCTTGTCACCGCGGCCGAGCGCCCCGGGTGGAGGAAGGGCCTCTGAGCGGGTTCCGCCGAGAAGGTGATGCCCAGTGACCCCAGCATCGCCTCCACCAGTCCCTTGGCGGCGAAGTAGTCCGCCGCTAGCGCGGGGCGTCGCCAAGTGCCGGGGGCCGAGCGGGTGAGGAGTGCAGCCACGTGATGGTGCTCGTCGGCGGGCACGCTCGCCGCCGCGAGCGGTGGCGGCTCCGCGGCCTCCCCCGGGCGGTACACGTGCGCGGACTCGAACAGAGCCACCCCCGGCCGACCACGCGCCGCATTGCGCGCCGCGGCGCCGAGCAGTCCGGGTAGCAGCAGCGGACGCATCACGCTCGCGTCCTCGCTCAGCGGATTGCCGACCGCCAGCGTGCCCTCTTCGAGACGCAGACGTGCGAGCGTGTCCGGGGCGGTGAAGCTGTACGCCACCACCTCGCAGAGGCCGCGGTCGCGCAGGGCGTCCTCGACGCGGCGGCGCACCCGCTGCGCCGGCGTCAGCCTTCCGACGGCATGGCGCCGGGCCGGAAGCGTCGCGGGGAGACGCTCGAGGCCGTGGATGCGTGCGATCTCCTCGATGAGGTCGGCCTCACGCTGCACGTCGGCATCGCGGAATGGGGGCACGGTCACGTCGAAGCCCGCCTCGGTCGGCACCGTCGCAAACGACAGCCGGCCGAGGATCGCCTCCACCTCGGCGCGCGGGATCTCCGTTCCCAGCAGCGCGCCTATCCGCCGGTGGCGCAGCGCGACCACGCGCGGCTCCGCGCGCCCCGGGTACTCGTCGATCGTTCCCGGCGCCATGCGCGCGCCGCACAGCTCGACCATGAGCCGCGCCGCCAGCCGTTGCGCGGCCAGCGCCTGCTCGGGGTGCAGCTGCTTCTCGAAGCGTGTGCTCGCCTCGCTGCGCAGCCCCAGCCGGGCCGAGCTCTGGAGCACGTTCGGCCCCACCCAGGTGGCGGCCTCCATCAGCACGCGCGTGGTGCGCTCGGACACCTCGGACACCCGGCCGCCCATGATCCCGGCCACGCCCGAGGGTCCCTCGGCGTCGCATACGAGCGCCATTGAGGAGTCGAACGTGCGCTCCACGCCGTCGAGGGTGACCATGCGCTCGCCGTCGCGCGCCCTGCGCACGACTATGCGCCGGCCGCGCACCTCGTCCAGGTCGAACGCGTGAAGCGGCTGGCCCGTCAGGAGCATCACGTAGTTCGTGATGTCCACGACGTTGGAGATCGAGCGCTGCCCGGCCGCGGCCAGGCGGGCCTTCAGCCACAGCGGCGAGGGGCCGACGTGCACACCGTCGAACACGCGCGCCGTGAAGCGCGGGCACACGTCGGGGTCGGCGATCTCCACCGAGGCGTGGTCGGCCACGCTGTCGTCTCCGCTCGCCACGGCGTCCTCGCCGGTCGGGTCCGCCGCGAGCGGCGCGCCCGTGACGGCGTGCAGCTCCCGCGCGACGCCGTACACCGACAGGCAGTCCGGCCGGTTGGGCTCGACCTCGAGGTCGAGCACGTCGTCGAAGATCGTGAGGTACTCGAGCAGGGGAGCCCCCGCGCGGAGCTCGTCGGGCAGCACCATGATCCCGTTGTGGTCCTCCCCCACCCCTACCTCGTCCTCGGCCAGGATCATGCCACTCGACACCACGCCGCGCAGCTTGGCCTCACCGAGCCGCTGCCCACCCGGCATGACCGCACCGGGGAGGGCCAGCGCTACGGTCTGGCCGGCCGCGACGTTGGGGGCGCCACAGACGATCGTGCGCGAGCCGTTGCCGTCGTCCACCCGGCACACCCTCAGCCGGTCGGCGTTCGGGTGCTGTTCGGCCTCCAGCACCTTGCCGATCACGAAGCCGTCGGCGGACGGCACGCCGAAGTGCTCGATCCGCTCGGGCTCGGTGCCGGTCATGGCCAGCCGGTCGCCGATCTCGGCGGTCGTGAGCGGCGGGTCGCAGTACTCCCGCAGCCAGGAGAGTGGTACGCGCATCAGCCGAACTGCTCCAGGAAGCGGACATCGTTTTCGAAGAAGAGGCGCAGGTCCGGCACGCCGTGCTTGAGCATCGCGATCCGCTCGATTCCCATGCCGAACGCGAAGCCCTGCACCCGCTCCGGGTCGTAGCCGCGCTCGGCCACGAAGCCGTAGACGTTCGGGTCGATCATCCCGGCACCCAGGATCTCGATCCACCCCGAGCCCCGGCACAGGGAGCAGCGGGAGCCGCCGGTCGCGAACCCGGTGCCCGCGCAGACGAAGCACGAGACGTCGACCTCGACGCTCGGCTCCGTGAACGGGAAGTAGCCGGCGCGGAGCCGGATGTCGCGCTCGGCCCCGAAGATCGCGCGGGCGAACTCGAGCAGCACGCCGCGCAGGTCGCCGAGCGTTATGTCCTCGTCCACGGCCAGTCCCTCGACCTGGTGGAACATGGGCGTGTGCGTGGCGTCGGAGTCGCGCCTATACACCTTGCCCGGCACGACGATGTAGAGCGGCGGCTCGTGCGCCTCCATCGCCCGCACCTGCATCGGCGAGGTGTGGGTGCGCAGCAGCACCTCGTCGGAGAAGTAGAAGGTGTCCTGCAGCGCGCGCGCCGGGTGCGCAGGGGGCATGTTCAACGCCGTGAAGTTGTAGTAGTCCCACTCCACCTCAGGGCCCTCGACCACCGAGAAGCCGAGACCGAGGAACACGTCCTCGATGTCACGCCGGGTCTGGGTGATCAGGTGCAGATGGCCGACCGGCTGCGCGGGGTCGCCCGGCAGGGTCACGTCCACGCGGTCGTCCGCCAGGCGTGCCTCGAGCGCGGCGCCGTCGAGCGCGTCCTGACGCTCGGCGATGAGCGCCTCGAGCCGCACGCGAACGGCGTTGGCGGCCTGCCCGACCGGGCCGCGCTCCTCGGGCGGGAGGCTGCCGATGGAGCGCAGCAGGCTCGTGAGCTCGGACCTACGGCCCAGGAAGCGCACCCGCGCCTCCTCGAGCTCGGGGGCTCCGGCAGCACCCGCCACGGCGCCCTGCGCCTCGCTCGCCAGCTCCTCCAGCCGGCGCTGCGTGGAGGCTTCAGGCATCGGCGGCCATCCTAGCCCGCTCGTAGAGCGCCACCGCCGCGGCCATGGCCACGTTCAGCGAGTCCGGGCCGCCCTCCCGGAGGGGGATGTGGGCCACCGCCGAGGCGTCCCGCAGCGCCGCTTCGGACAGGCCCTCTCGTTCAGCGCCGAGGCACACGACCTCGGGCCCCGTGACCGGGACCTCGCTCAGCGGCGGCCCTCGCCGGGCGTCGAGCGCCACGGTCGTGCCGCGAAGCTCGCCGAACGCCGCGCGGGCCGGCGGCCGATGGAACACCGATCCCATGCTCGCCCGCACCGCCTTGGGCGAGTACGGGTCGGCGCAGCCCGGTCCGAGGGTGACCGGCCCGTCGGCGAGCGCGTGCGCCGAGCGAATGATCGTGCCCACGTTGCCGGGATCGCCGACGCCCTCGAGGTACACCGACAGCCTCCCCCCGGGCGCCGACCAACGCTGGCGGTAGATGCCCATGACGCGGGTGCCGGAGCCCAGCATGCTCACCGCGGAAAGGAGGGCCGGCTCCACGTCGACGCCTGCGACGAGCAGAACGTCCGGTTCGATTCCCGCGGCCTCCGCGGCCGCGACCAGATCCTCACCCTCGGCCACGAACAGGCCGCTGCGGGCGCGGTGGCGCTTGTCGGCGAGCTTGCGGATGGTCTTGAGCTGCTGGTTGTCGGGGGAGGTGATCACGTTTGGTGGACGGGTGGACGGTGGACAGGACAAAAAAAGGGCGCCTCTTGGGCGCCCCGGGAATCCTCTGCGTCGGTTGCCGTTGCTCAGGCAGCCGCCGCCTCCCGGGCGCTGTCGGCAAAACGTCGGAAGGTCTCGGGGTCGCGCACGGCGATGTCGGCGAGCACCTTGCGGTCGAGCTCGATGCCGGCCAGGGACATGCCGTGCATGAACTGGCTGTAGCTCATGCCGTGCTGGCGCGCGGCGGCGTTGATTCGTGTGATCCACAGGCGGCGAAAGTCGCGCTTGCGGTTGCGGCGGTCCCGGTACGCGTAGGTGTCGGCCTTGAGGAGCGTCTCCTTGGCGAGCTTGTAGCTCGAGTGGCGCTGGCCGCGGTAGCCCTTGGCCCGCTCGAGCACCGCACGGCGCTTCTTGCGCGCGTGGACGGAACGCTTCACCCGGCTCATTTGCGGAGGAGCCCCTTCGCCCTCACGGCGTCCTCGGGGGCGAGGATGGCCGGCGAGTCGAGGTGGCGCTGGCGCTTGGAGTTCTTCTTCACGCGGATGTGGCTCGTCATGCCGTGCCGGCCGCGGACCTTGCCACCGGCCGTGATCTTGAAGCGCTTCTTGGCGCCGGAGTGGGTCTTCATCTTGGGCATGGCAAGGAGGGAGTTAAGCAAAGGGATCGCGAAGGCGTGGGCGGCGCGGCCCGGCGGGGCCCACGCCGTGGCGGACGCACAGCCTGACGGAGCGTGTCAGCCGGTGGCCGCGGCCGGTGGAGGGGTGTCGGCAGCGGGGCCATCGTCGCTCGCGCCGCTGCCTGTGGTGTTGTCCGGCGGCGAAGCCGCTGCGGCTTGCTCGCTCGAAAGAGCGGCTACGCCCGGCAGCGGGTCTCCGGCCGGAGCGTCAGCCTCTGAGCCGCCGCCGTCCGCCCCCTGGTCCGCCTCACCCACCCGCCGTGCGACGGGCCCGAGCAGCATGGTCATGTTGCGCCCGTCCTGGGTAGGCCGCTGCTCCACCGCGCCGTAGTCGGCCACGTCCTCGGCCAGGCGCAGCAGCAGGTTCTCCCCCCGCTCGGGGTGGGTGGTCTCGCGGCCGCGGAACATGATCGTGACCTTGACCTTGTCCTGACCCTTGAGAAAGCGCTCGACGTGGCCCTTCTTGGTCTCGTAGTCGCCGGTGGCGATCTTCGGCCGCAGCTTGATCTCCCGGACGTTGATCGACTTCTGGTGCTTGCGGGCGGCCTTGGCCTTCTGCTCCTGGTCGTACTTGTACTTCGAGTAGTCGAGCACGCGGCACACCGGCGGGCGGGCCTCGGCGGCCACCTCCACCAGGTCGAGGTCGCGCTCCCGCGCGTAGGCGAGTGCCTCGTCGCGCGACACGACGCCGACCTGGTTCCCGTCGTCCCCTATCAGGCGGACCTGGGGTACGCCGATGCGCTCGTTGATCCGGGTCTGATCCCGCTCCGGAGGGCGCCGGTCGAACCTGCGCGGGATCGGCACTAAGCGGCCACCTAGGCGATCGCCCCCGCGAGCGTCGTGACGTAAGCGGACCGGCTAGCTGTCAAAGGCGAGTGGGACGATGACTCGAAAGCGGGGAGGGCACGGGCGCGCGTCTAGGAACGGCGCGGGGTGGTGGTGCTCCTCATCTGACGGCGCAGTATAGCGGTGCAATTGACGGCTCTGCGCCCTCTCAGGCGGGCGCGCGGGCGGCGATCTCCTCGGTCGCCAGCGCCGCGAAGTCGCCGGCGGGCATGGCCCCGCGGTCGCCCTCGCCGTGCCGGCGGACGCCCACCTGGCCGCTCGACTCCTCGCTGTCTCCCACCACGAGCATGTACGGCGCCTTGCGCAGCTCGGCGTCGCGAATCTTGCGCCCCACCGACTCGGAGCGGTCGTCCACCTGCGCGCGCACGCCCGCGGCCCGGAGCTCGCCGGCCACGCGGCTCGCGTACTGCACGTGGCGGTCGGCGATCGGCAGCACCATGGCCTGCACCGGGGCCAGCCACAGCGGGAACTCACCCGCGTAGTTCTCGATCAGGATCCCGATGAAGCGCTCGACCGAGCCGAACAGGGCGCGGTGGATCAGCACCGGGCGGTGGTCGGCGTTGTCGGCGCCGGTGTAGGTGAGCTCGAAGCGCTCCGGCATGTAGAAGTCGAGCTGGCACGTGCCGCACTGCCACGAGCGGCCGAGGGCGTCGGTGATGTGGAAGTCGATCTTCGGCCCGTAGAAGGCGCCGTCGCCCTCGTTCACCGCGTAGTGCTTGCCGAGCCCCTCGAGCGCCGCGGCGAGCGCCCGCTCGGCGCGCTCCCACGACTCGGCGGAGCCGACGGCCTTCTCCGGGCGCGTGGAGAGCTCGAGCCGCACGTCGGTGAAGCCGAACAGGCCGTACAGCTCGTCGATCGCCTGGCAGATGTCCCGGACCTCGGCCTCTATCTGCTCCTCGGTGCAGAACACGTGGGCGTCGTCCTGCACGAAGGCGCGTACGCGCAGGAGGCCGTGGAGCACCCCCTCACGCTCGTTGCGCGAGCAGAGCCCGAACTCGGCCAGCCGCAGGGGCAACTCGCGGTAGGAGCGGCGGTCGGACTCGTACACGAGGCACGCGCCCGGGCAGTTCATCGGCTTGAGGGCGAAGCGCCGCTCCTCGGCCTGGGTGAAGTACATGTTGTCGCGGTAGTTGTCGAAGTGGCCCGACCGGTGCCAGAGCTGCTCGTCCATCACCTGGGGGGTCTTTATCTCGGCGTAGCCGCGCTTGTCGAGCTGCTCGCGCACCACGGCCGAGACCTCGTTCTGGAGGGTCATCCCGGCCGGCAGCCAGAACGGCATCCCCGGCGCCTCCTCGCGCAGCAGGAAGAGGTCGAGCTCCCGGCCGAGCCGCCGGTGGTCGCGCGCGCGGGCCTGCTCGAGGCGCTCGAGGTGCTCCTCGAGGTCGGCCTTCGAGAGGAAGGCGGTTCCGTAGATGCGGGTGAGCATCTGGCGGCTCTCGTCCCCTCGCCAGTAGGCGCCGGCCACCGACAGCAGCTTGTAGGCCTTGATCCGGCCCGTGGAGGGTGCGTGCGGGCCGCGGCAGAGGTCGGTGAAGGGACCGTTGCGGTAGAGGGAGACGGTGTCCACGCCCCGGTCCCGCACGAGGTCCTCGATCAGCTCGACCTTGTACTGCTGCCCCTCGGAGCGAAAGCGCTCGAGGGCCTGCTCGATGGAGACGTCGTCGCGTTCGAACGGCTCGTCCGCCTTGGTGTGCTCCCGCATGGCGGCCTCAATGCGCTCGAAGTCCGCGTCGCTCACACGGGCGTCGGGTGGGAACTCGAAGTCGTAGTAGAAGCCCGAGTCGATCGGCGGGCCGATCGACACCTTGGTCCCCGGGTAGAGGTCCACCACCGCGGTGGCCAGCACGTGGGCGGCGTCGTGGCGGATGAGCTCGAGGGCCTCCTCGCTTCGCGTGGTGACGATCTCGACGCGAGCCCCGTCGGACAGCGGCGCCGACAGGTCGCGCAGCTCGCCGTCCACCTTGATCGCCAGCGCGGCACGGGCGAGCCCCTCGCCGATGGCGCGGGCGGCGTCGGCGCCGGTGGCCCCCTCGGGCAGCTCGAGCGGGGTGCCGTCGGGTAGGAAGACCTTCATCGGGTCGGGACGGTACCGGCCGCCCGTGCAGTGATCCGTGCAGGGCCGTCTGGACGTAACGCTAAGGTACTTAACCTTAAGTTGGTCCGGAGGGGCGCCGAGAGGTGCCGGGCCGACGCCCACCCGCACTCGTAGGCGGGACGCGAAGCAAGGGGAGGGGGCTGCGGCAATGACCCCGACGAGAGGCATTTCCTGTGTGGAAGCTCCTCGCAGCCGCCGGCGTGTCGATGGCATTTGCCCCGATGGCGCTGGCCTATGCGGCTGCGGACGAAGACGAAGCAGTCAGTACCGACGTGCGCGTGAGCGCCGTCGTCGAGAGGACCGCCGAGCACCTGCGCGAGGAGGGCCGCAGGCAACTGCGCACGGCCGCCGCGCGCGCCGAGCAACGAGCTCGTGCGGAGCGCCGGGCACGCGCCCGCGCACGTGCCGAGCGGCGCCGTGAGCGGGCCGCCAGGGCCGCTGTTCAGGCGGTCTCCCCCGCCCTAGAGGCCATAGCGGCCTGCGAGTCGGGCGGCAACCCCGCGGCCATAGGCGGCGGTGGGGCCTACCGCGGCAAGTACCAGTTCGACTACGCCACCTGGGCGAGCGTGGGCGGATCGGGCGATCCGGCCGCCGCCCCGGAGGCCGAGCAGGACAGTCGCGCCGCCGCGCTCTACGCCCGGACGGGTGGCAGCGCCTGGCCGGTCTGCGCGGGCTAGCCAGACAGCGGCGCCCGGCCTCGAGCCGGGCGCCGCTGTGGAGCTAGAGGCGGCGGCGACATCCCTGCGGCTATCGTCGCCGTTCGAATGACGCCTCTTGATCGCGCTGTCCCGGCGGCGTGGGCGCCCACTGACTGATGGCCTTCGCGGTCGTCGCCTTTGTCGCCGCGCTGGCGGTGATTGCCAGCGAGCGGGTGCATCGCACCAAGGTCGCCCTGCTCGGAGCGGTGCTCGTGATCGTGACGCACACGATCGAGCAGGAGGAGGCCATCGAGTCGATCGACTTCGACACGATCGGGCTGCTGGCGGGCATGATGCTGATCGTCCGGCTCACCGAGCCGACCGGCGCCTACAACTACCTGGCGATCAGGGCTGGGCAGCTGGCCAAGGGTCGTCCGCTGGGCGTGGTGATCGCGCTGACCGGCACGACGGCCGTGCTCTCGGCCTTCCTCGACAACCTCACCACGATCCTGCTGATCGTCCCGATCACCTTTCTGCTCGCCGACACCCTGGACATCCCGCCGATCCCCCTGATCATCATGGAGATCATCGCCTCGAACATCGGCGGCACGGCCACCCTGATCGGGGACCCGCCGAACATCCTCATCGCGGGGGCGACGGGGCTCAGCTTCAACCAGTTCGCGATCAACCTCGCGCCGGTCGCGATCGTGACCCTCGTGGCCGTGATCGGCTCGCTCTACCTCTTCTACCGCAGCCGATTGCAGATCGATCCGGCCAACCGCGCCAAGGTCCTGTCACTCGACCCACGCAGGTCGATCGAGGACCCGGACGAGTTGCGGAGGACGGTGCCGATCCTCGTCCTGACGATCCTCGCGTTCTTCTTCCACAACCAGCTCGGGATCGAGCCGGCGACCGTCGCCCTCACGGGCGCCTCCGTGATGCTGCTCGTCTCGCGGCAATCCCTGGAGGAAGCTCTGGCGGGAATCGAATGGCCCACGCTGTTCTTCCTCATCGGCCTGTTCGTGATGGTCGGCGCACTCGAGACCACGGGGGC
Organism: Thermoleophilaceae bacterium; assembly: GCA_030446485.1. Lineage (GTDB taxonomy): Bacteria > Actinomycetota > Thermoleophilia > Solirubrobacterales > Thermoleophilaceae > JAUJNF01. Next base: position 62,536 of record JAUJNF010000002.1, read on the forward strand.
GATCGAGGAGGTGGCCGACGGCGTGGCCTCGCTCACGGGCGGCAACCGCACCGCGGAGTTGTTTGGCATCGCCTGGATAGCGGCGCTCGGCTCGGCGGCAGTGGACAACATCCCGTTCACTGCGGCGATGATTCCGGTGGTGGAGCAGCTCCAGGGCGACTCCGGCGGCGACAACGCCTACTGGTGGTCGCTGTCTCTCGGCGCCTGCTTCGGCGGAAACGCGACGTTGATCGCCGCCGCGGCGAACGTGGCCGCCTCCGGGCTCGCCGAGCGCGCCGGACAGCCGATCTCCTTCGTCCAGTTCCTGCTCGTGGGCGTGCCGGTGACCCTGGTGTCGATCGCCATCGCGTCCGTCTACATCCTGTTGCGATACGTCTGAGAGAGGAGGCAGGTCGCGTGAGCCCTGACACGCTGGGAAGAGCCGCCGTTCGCGAGGTGCCGACGCTCGCCGCGGACGCGCCGGTGACCGACGCATTGAAGGCGCTGCTCGCCGCCAGGGCGCCCGCCCTTCCGGTGGTGCGGGCGGACGGCACGTTCCTCGGCATCTTCGGCGAGCGCGAGTTCATCAACGCGGTGTTTCCCGGGTACCTCGGGACCCTGCGATCGGCGGCGTTCGTGCCGCACGCCATCGACGACGTGATCGACCGCCGCCTCGAGTGCGGACAGGATCCCGTATCCAAGTACACCAACACCGAGCACATCGCCGTTGGGCCGGACTACTCGGATGCCCAGCTGGCCGAGACCTTCCTTCATCACCGGGTGCTGATCGTGCCGATCGTGGAGAACCGGCGGGTGGTCGCGATCGTGACCCGGGCGGACTTCTTCGAGGCGCTCGCGACGAGGTTCCTGGACCGGTAGCGTGGATTCCGAGGCCTTTCGCGCCGAGTTCCCGGTGCTCGAACGCGTGGCGTACCTGAACGCGGGCACCGACGGGCCCGTCCCGCGCCGGTCGGCCGAGGCGGCCGCGGCGCAACTTCGGGCCGAGACAGAGCGCGGCCGCTCGGGCGCTGTGCACATGGAGCCGCTCGGCCGCATGAAGGCCGAGCTGCGTCACCACCTGGCCGGGGCGCTCGGCTGCGACGCCGGTGAGGTGGCGCTCACCCACTCGACCACCGACGGGATGAACACGGTGGTGTCCGGCCTGCGTCTCGGACCCGGCGACGAGGTGCTCACGAGCGACGAGGAGCACCCCGGGCTGCTCGCCCCCCTGGCCGCGGCCCGGGGCGCGCGGGGCTTCACGATTCGTGTCGTGCCCTTCACCGAGCTCGCCGGCGAGGTCGGTCCGTCCACGCGGCTCGTGGCGTGCTCGCACGTGTCCTGGGTGGGCGGCCGGGTGGTCGACGCGACGGCGCTCGCCGCCACCGACGCCCTCGTGCTGCTCGACGGCGCGCAGGGGCTCGGCGCCGTGCCGGTCGACGTGCGCGCGCTCGGGTGCGACTTCTACGCGGCCGCCGGCCAGAAGTGGCTCTGCGGTCCGGACGCCAGCGGGTGCCTGTACGTCCGCGCCGACCGGCTCGACGAGGTGGCGACGCCCTGGCCGGGCTACGAGTCCCTCGCCCATCCCGGTGAGGCGCTCGAGCTACGGCTGCGCGAGGACGCCGGTCGGTTCGACATCGGGCCCGCACCCGGACCGCTGGCCGCATGGTGGCTTGCCGCGCTCGAGCTGCTGCATGACGCGGGCTGGGCCTGGGTGCTCGACCGCGGCCCCGAGCTGGCCTCCGAGCTGGCGGACGGGCTTGCAGCGCGCGGTCTGGGGGTGGCTGCGCGGGGGCGGTCGACGCTCGTCTCGTGGAGAGCCTCCGACCCGGAGGAGACGGTCGAGCGCATGGCGCGGGCGGGCGCGGTGGTACGCAGCCTGCCGGGGCGCGGCCTCGTGCGGGCATCCGTCGGGGCTTGGTCGAGCGAGGAGGACCTCGAGCGCGTCGTGGCGCTGGCGGCCGCCTGGCCGTAGTTCCGCGGCCGCCGCGCTAGACGTCGTAGGTCGCGCGCTCGATGCGGCGCGCGACCGTCTCGCCCCAGCCCGGTAACCGGTCGCGGACGGCGGCGGCGGTCGCCTGGTGCTCATAGACCACCCGGCGGTGCTCTATGGCGCCGTCGTCGCGGATGAGCGCGTACGACGCGCGCGGGTCCCCGTCAAAGGGCATGCCGACGCTGCCCGGATTGACGAGCTCGAGCCCCGTCTCGGTCCGGCGTACGAACGGCAGGTGCGTATGACCGAACACGAGGCGGCGCTGCTCCACTCCCGCGAGCAGCCGTGGCTCGTCCGCCGCCGGCTGCGGAAGGAAGCTGTCCACGTCGGACGCCGGTGATCCGTGGCAGAACAGGGTGTCGCCGCGCACCGTGGTGAGCGGCAGCGCCGCGAGGTCGGCGACCATGCGCTCGCCGAGGAGGGCCCGGCACGCGGCCACCGCGCCCCGCATCAGATCGCTATCCGGGGCCTGCGAGGGGTGCGCCGTCCAGCGCTCCCCGTTGCCCCGGATCCAGTCCGCGTCGAGCTCCCTGAGCCGGGCGACGCACTCGGCCGGCCAGGCGCCGAACAGCGCGTAGTCGCCGCCGAGGAGGAAGCGGTCCGCCGCGGCGGCCTCCACGTCGGCCAGCACCGCCTCGAGCGCCGGAAGGTTGCCGTGCACGTCGTAGAGGAGCGCGAGCATCAGCGCGTCGTGCCCGAGAACACGTACATCGACCCCAGTGCCAGCGACTCGACGCCGCCTTCGGCGACCGACCGCGCCAAGAGGCTCCACGGTTCCCGGAAGCCCTCGAAGGTGGTCGTATACGGAAGCGAGGTCACGGCCAGCACGGCGTTCACAGGCAGCGCCCACCACGGGCCCCACTTCGAGCCGCACGCGACCACGCGGCCACCGGGCTTCACGGCTTCGACCACGCGCGCGACGGCCGCCGGCGACCGCAGCACGTCGTGGCTGAAGGAGAACAGCGCGGCGTCCACCGGCATCGGGATGGACGCCTCTTCCACGTTGCCCTCGATCAGCTGCACGTTGCGCCACCCGTGGGACTCGACCCGGCCGCGGGCCACCGCGAGCATGTCGGCCGTCAGGTCGATGCCGATGAGGCACCCCTCGGCCCCGATGGCCGCCCGGATGCCGGCGAAGTTGAGCCCCGTGCCGCACGCCACGTCGAGCACCGTATGGCCGCGGCGCAACTCGAGCCGGTCGATGGCCCGCCGCTGCACCGGCGCAACGACGCGCGTGGCCAGCCGGCGGTCGTAGGACGAGGCGGCGCGCGCGTACTGCCGCCGGGCCCGGCTGCTCGTCGGGGCCCGGCCGCGTCTCCGGCTAGCCGGCGCCGATGCGCTGACAGCGCTGCGCGCCCTGTCCCCCACCCCGTTGCTCACGACGTTGCGGATCGCAGCGACCGTTCGACGGCCCGCCGCGGCCCCTCTGCCGCAGCGCCGTGACGCGTGCCGATGCGCCCTGGGTTCCGGCCTTGCTCGCGCGCGCCGTGAACGTGCCGGACCGGTCGAGGGTGCGGACCATGGTCACGCTACCGGTGGAGTCGGTGCGCGCCCTGGCGCCCGCGAAGCGCACGGTTGCCCCTTCGACGGGCCGTGCGTCCCGGTTCGTGACCCGGAAACGGAAGGCGGTGCGCCGCCCGACGCGCGCCCGGCGTGGAGTCACCCTGAGCCTCATCGCATCGCGGGCGGGGGGTGAGGCCGGCGGCGAGCCGGCCGCCACGATGGCCGTGCCCATGCGCATCCGCTGTGGGTGGTCGCCGACCGGGAAGCGCGCCACCTCCTTCTCCGTGGCGTATGAGACCACGGACACATGGTCGTCGCCGCTCGCCGACACGAAGCAGTAGCGCCCGTCGCCGCTGTTCGTCGACCAGTAGGGCTTCTGCCCGACCGGGACGATCGTGTGGCTGAAGTCCGTGGGGTCCACGATCGCCGCGTAGTCCGAGATCGTGCCGGCGGCGCACAGCTTGGTGCCCTCCGGGTTCATCGCCAGGCCGTGGTGCGCGGAGTCCAGCAGGTACTCGTCGCGCCGCTTGCCCTTGGCCTCCTCGCTGAGCGGCAGGTGCGCGAGCCGAGTGACCCTGTCGGCCTCGAGGTCGTACTCCACGAAGCCGTGGAAGAAGGACACCTGGAAGTAGAGGGTCTTCTCGTCGGGGGACAGCGCCATCGGCCGGACGGCGCTGCTCATGTCGGGCTGGCCGAACTCGTCGAGCTTCTGCCCCATGTCGATCCGGCGGAGGATCTGGAGGTTGCTCGCGTCGACGATCTGGAAGTAGCGATCGCCCTTGAGGGCATCCATCACCGGGTCGTCGGCGGGCGTGAACACCGAGCCGATGCTCGCGTGGTAGATGAGCTTGCCGTCGCGGGAGAAGTTGTTCTCGTGCGGCTGGTCCCCGGACGGGAAGTTCCCGACTATGCGCCCGTCGCGCGTGTCGATCGCGTGAACCACCCGTGCGGTGGACGCCGACACGAGCAGGCGCGTGCCGTCGGGCGATATGGCCATGTGATCGGAGCGGTAGCCGGCGATCTTCGTCCGCCACACGATCTTCTCGGTCGTCAGGTCGAAGGCCACGACGTCGGCGAAGCTCGGCCGCGACACGTAGAGGAAGCGGCCGTCGTGCGAGGTGAAGGAGTCGTCGACGAACTGGTCGTGGCCCTCGCCGACGAACTCGCGGATGCCCAGGAAGAAGCCGAGCTTCGCGGGGTCCGACTGGATTTCGGCCATCCGCTCGTCCTTGTCCGGGATGATGTTGAGCCGCGTCAGCCGCTCGAAGGTGTGCGGGTCGACGAAGTCGGCCGTGCCGTCCCAGTTGTTGGACACCACCAGCACCTCGCGCGCCTGCCCGGCCGAACCAAGCGCCGGGACGGCGGCGAGCAGCGTCACCGCGACCGCCAGGAGCACGGTCGCGAGCGGTGTCCCGCGGCGCCTCGCCTTCGAATGGCTACGGGTCGTGCGCATCATCGATGTCCTCCCATGGTTCCGCGAGTTCTGCCGGCATTGCCGCGGTCGTCAACCGGGCGGGTGACGGAGATCGTAACGCGAGAGACCCGCTGTAGCGTGGTTTCCGAAGTGGGCCGTACTGGGCTCGAACCAGTGACCCCCAGCTTGTCGAGCTGGTGCTCTCCCAACTGAGCTAACGGCCCCGAGCGGGCGAGGTTACCAGCGCAATCTCAGCCCGTGACGACGGTCGGTCAGGCGCCGACAGGCACCCCCACCTGCGGCAGCCCCGCGGGCTCCTCGCCGGCGAGCACGCCCCGCGTGCGCATCGTGATCTCGAACGTCTCGCGCGTGGCGTAGCGCGGCGCCCAGCCCAGCGTCGCCTTCACCTTCTCGTTGGAGGCCACCCAAGGGTGGATCGCGAAGTCGATGTTGCCGGCGGGCGTCTCGGCCAGCCGCAGCTTCCACATCAGCGCCGCGAACCTGCGGTAGGGGCCCTCGGGCACGCGCCGGCGCTTCAAGCCGATGATGTCGGCGGCTTCGCGCAGTGTCATCAGGCCGTCGCCGGTCACGTTGAAGGCCCCGGCATGGCGGCCGTCGAGGAGCCCCACCACGGCCTCGACGAGGTCGTCCTCGTGCACGAGCTGGAACGGCGGGTCCGCGCCTCCGAAGTCCGCTTGGAAGGGCTGCTTGGTCCACAGGCGCACGATGTAGTTGTCGACCGTGGGGCCGAAGACGATGCACGGCCGCACGATCGTCATCGTTCGCTCCGGATGCCGTAGGGCCCAGAGCTGGCACAGGCGGTCGGACTCCGACTTGTCGCGCGCGTACTCGAAGCTGGCGACACCGCGCACCGGGTGCTCCTCGGTGAGCGGCACCGGGTTGTCCGGGAAGGCCCCGTAGGCGGTGGTGGACGAGGTCACCAGCACCTGCTCCGTGCCCGCCTCCGAGGCCGCCTCGAGCATGTTGTGGCAGCCGTTCACGTCGATGTCGTACATCGCGCGTTCGTCGTGCATGGGGTTGAGCACGAAGGCCAGGTGCACGAGGGCGTCCGGCTGCTCGCGCCGGAGGATGTCGGCGGCACGCTGCCGGTCGCGCACGTCGAGGTGCTGGAACTCGGTCTTGGGGCGGTAGGCGCGCGGGGGGCGGATGTCGCAGATCACCACGCGCTCGGTGTCTTCGCGAGCCAGCAGCCGCTCGACCAACCGGGTGCCGATGTAGCCGGACCCTCCTGTGACCACGTAGCGCATGCCTCTCTCCTTCTCTGGCGTCGGGCCGACGATCCTAGATGCCTTGCGGCTGCGACGAAAGCGGCGGAGGCGTCCGGGTCAGGCGGCTTCGAGCAGGTCGATCACGAAGACGAGCGTCTCGTTCGGGCCGATCGGTCCGGACCCGGCCGGGCCGTAGGCGAGGTCAGGCGGAATGGTGAGCTTGCGCCGCCCTCCCACCTTCATGCCCACGAGCCCCTGGTCCCAGCCGGGTATCACCATGCCTGCGCCGAGCTGGAACGGGAAGGGCTGGCCGTTGTCCCACGAGGCGTCGAACTGCTTCCCGGTCTTAAAGGACACCCCCACGTACTGCACGGTCAGCTGCTGTCCCGGCTGGGCCTCGGCACCGGTGCCGGGCGCCAGGTCCTCGACCTCGAGCTGCTTGGGCGGCTTGCCGGTTGGCTTCTCGATCGTCGGCTTCTGGCCGAGCGGCTGGCCGAGGGAGTCCTTCGTGGCGGCCGGCGCCGCCGGGGTGGTCTCCGTCCCGGTCGTCTCGGTGGAGGTCGGGCTCGATCCCGCGTCGCCCGAATCGGAGCCGTCGTCTCCGCAGCCGGCCAGGGCGAGGAGCGCGAGGGTGCACACCGTGGCGGTCAGGCGTCGCAGCGATAGGTGGGCGCGCACGCGCATGATCCTTGCAGGCGCAGACGCGCGGGAAGGCTGGCTGTAGCGCCTAGACGGCCGGCGCGGGCGGCGGTGGTGGTGGCGGCGGGGCCGGCGTCGGTGCGACCGCCTGGCTGCCGGCGACCGGCTCGCCGTGCAGCTGCTTGAGCTGGAAGTAGAGCGAGGCGGCCGCCAGGGCGGAGATCGGCGCCGTGATCGCCTGGGTCACGAGCGTGGCCGCGGCGTAGCCGAAGGCCGAGTCGTCGATGCCCGAGAAGATGGCGCGCAGCAGCTGGCTGATGACGAAGTTGATGATGAACACGACGACGATCACGCCGAGCACCTGGAGGAAGTAGGGCCTGACCAGCGCGATGCTCCGTTGGAGGGCCCCGATGGCGCCGGTGCGCTCGACCACCACCACCGGGGCGACGACGGCGAAGATCGTGGCCACGAGGACGGCCCCGACGATGAGCAGCAGCAGTCCGAACGCCGTCGCGACACTGACGATGAAGCCGGCCACGAGCAGCGGTACGAACACCGGCAGGGCGGCCCTGAAGAGCCCACCGATGGTCTCGTCACGTCGGCCATCGAGCATGTCGCGAGCGGCCTCCACGACCATGCCCTGGAAGAGGACCGTGGCCAGTGCGCTGAGGAGCGTGGCCAGGATGAGGCTGAAGACGCCGGCGTCGCCGCTCAGGATGAGCCCGGTGATGATCGCGATCGGCAGGAACACGAGCAGCGCCGCCGGGATGAGCAGCGTGGCCTGCGCCGTATAGGTGTTGAAGGTCCTCTTGAGGACGCCGCCGATGTCCAGCCGCTGTTGCACGGGCGGCACCCTACCCGAGTTCGGGGTCAGAAGCGCTTGGCCACGGTCGCGCGCTGCCCGAAGAGCGGACGGCACCCAGGCGGGGGCGCTCGTCCCCGCTTGGCTGTAGGTTCCGCGCCATGACAACCTTCCGAAGCACCTCCGTAGTGGTCCTGTTCGCCCTCGCGCTCGCCGGCTGCGGCGGTGACGACGCCGCCACGAAGGCCGACGTGATCGCCGACGCCGACAAGATCTGCGCCGACGGGAACAAGGAGCTCGAGGCCATCGGCGACCCGACGTCGGTGGAGGAGGTGCCTGACTTCGCCAGGCGCTCGGTGCCGGTCGTGGAATCGGTGATCGACAAGATCGAGGCGCTGGACGCCCCCGAGGAGGGGAAGGCCGACTTCGACACCTTCGTCCGGAGCACCCGCGAGGCGGTCGACATCGTCCGGCCGCTGGCCGACGCGGACCCAAGCGACGAGGCGGCGATCCAGGAGGCGGCCACCAAGGCCGACGCCGCGGGCACCAAGGGCGAGCAGGCGGCGAAGGCCTATGGGTTCAAGGAGTGCGGCAAGGAGGGCGGGATCTAGCCGGAGACGCGACGACCGGAATCGAACCGGTTGACCGGCTTTGCCGGGCGATCGCTGACTGCACCTTCAAGCGGCTCTCTTGGGCGCGCAGGTGCTGAGTCGGAGCAGGAGCCTCATGCCACGAAGTGCCCGGTAGCGAACCGCGCGGTGAGGGTCACGAGCAGCACTACGGACACACCGAGCACGGCGCGGAACCGACCGGGCCGGTCGCAGACGAGCGCCAGCCAGACGACGACGGGGAACAGTACCGCCAGGAAGCGGGGCATCGAGAGCAGCGGTGCCCCGCTGTTCGGCGATGCGAGCGGAGGGACGAGCATCGCCACCACGTACGCGCCGTAGGCCGCCGGAAGCCTGCGGAAGACCCCAACCGTGGCGGCGATGGCCAACGCCAGGAACGTGAGGTTTATGACGTTGAGGGCTCCGTCGGCAACCCGGGAGCCGGTGGCGATCCGCCTCCCTCCGGACACCCCGGCGCGAAGTCCCTCCCACAGCGTCTGGAGTGGGAAGGTGAGATCGCGGTTCGGGTGCCCACTCTGGGCGCCGAGCCACGCGAGCGCGTCGCCGCGGACCACCTCCAGGTGGATCCCGTAGGCGACAAGTCCTACTGGGATGGCCAAGAGCCAGAGGATGTCGGCCCGCACCGGGTAGCGGGGGGAGTACCAGCGGCGATCCCCCTCCTCGGCGGGCTCACTCGAGAGGCGAGGCCCGTACAGGTAGAGCACCGCGAGCGGTACCGCCAGCGCGATGCCAGGCACCCGCGTGGCGGAGGCGGCAGCCGCCAGGAGCCCGGCTGCCGCCCAGTGCTCGGTGCGAGCGGCAAAGAAGGCTCCGACGGCCAGGAGGAGGAAGAGGCTTTCCGTGTACGGGGCGCCGAAGAAGAACGCCGTAGGGAACAAGGCCATGAGGACAACCGCCCGGCCGGCGACGACGTCGTCCAGCTCGAGCGCCGTGAGGCGCCGCAGCAGCGCGAGCGCCATGAAGAAGGCGGTGAGGGAAACCGCGTACGCGGCCACCAGCACGGCGCCCGGCGACGCGGCCAGGCCGCTGCCGAGCCGGACGAGCAACGGGTACAGAGGGAAGAACGCAGGCCCCAGCGAGCCCAGGTTGTCGTCGCCGTAGCCGTTGCGCGCGATCGACATGTAGTGGTGGGCGTCGAACTGGGCGAGTGGAACGAAGGCGGCCTCGAACAATCCGGAGAAAGGCCAGCCGGCGAAGGGCTCGGGCACGCCGCCGCAGGATGTGCACCGCAACGCGTCTTCGCTGACGACGGCGGCGCTCGCGGCCACCGCGACGACCAGCACGCGTGAGAGGAGGAAAGGAACGGCGACCGTCCCCGGCGTACGAGTGCTCCCCCTGGCAGGCTCGATCGATCTGCTCATCGCATTGACTATCGCGGTGCGACGGATGGAGCGAGACGGCGACTGGAATCGAACCGGTCGCGGACGGCTAGGACCGGAACTAGGTGCAAGACTGCGGTTGTGCGAAGAGACCCTGCTTCGGCGGGGTCTCTTTGCGTGTGCCTCAGAAGAGACGAATGAGCACGTTGATCAAGATCGTGAGCCCGATCGAAAGCAGGAGAGACCCCACGAGGCAGCCGGGCATGAAACGGACCTGCGCCCGCCTGCCCGGCTGCTTCGAGAACAAGAACATCTAGGGACGCCGCCCGCTCTGGACCTGATCGACTAGGACCGCGCCACCGTGATGCCGAGGAACATCCCGACGACAAACGCCACGGCGCCAGCCGCGACCGTGGCCGCCAGGCCCGCCTGGGGCGCCGCTGTCGTAGCGGCCTGACCAGCTTGGGTCGCGGCCGTCGTCGCCGCCTGACCAGCCTGCGTGGCGGCCTGGGTGGCCTGCACGCCCGCCGTGGTGGCGGCCTCCGTGGCCTGCGTGCCAGCTGCCGTGGCAGCGGCCACTTCCTGCTGTCGCTTCAGGTCTTCGAGATCCTGGCGCAGCAGGCGCGGATCGTCGAGGTTCTCTGGGGCCGTGCCTTCGGGACTCATGTCGCCTCCGTTCGGGCGGTATGGCATGGTCCGTTTGACCCCTGCTCGTTGAACACGACGTGCTACCCGCTAAGTGGTCGCGTTACTCCGCTGGATTCCGCCCAGTCGGAGGCGAAGTGGGAGGCGAACCCGGAGGCGAAGTAACCCGCCTCCTGAGAAACCTCCGCAAACAGACGACTCCTCAGAGGCGACGACCGGAATCGAACCGGTGTGAACGGCTTTGCAGGCCGCTGCGTAACCACTCCGCCACGTCGCCGCGGCTCGCAGGGTAGCGGCGGGCGCGCTCACGCTCGTTCGACAAAACGCGCTCAGGTGCTCATTCCGCCGCCCAGCCGCCGTAGTCCGGCGCGGTGAACGGGTCGCCCTGTCGGCCACGAGACTCCGCGTCGCTTCCGACCCGCTCCGCCCACTGCTCCGCATCGTCGTGCGGGACGTAGCCCAGGCGCTCGGCCGACTCCTCTAGATCCCACCACGAGCGGCTGTTGGCCGACGCCCCGTAGACGGTGAGAAAGCCGACGTCCCGGGCGGTGAGGCACGCGCGAAAGAGGCGCACGGCATCGCCGTGGCTCAGCCAGGTCTCGAGGTGGCGGGGCTCGGTCGGCTCGGCCTCGAAGGAGCCGATGCGCAGGCAGATCACCTCCAGCCCGAACTTGTCGGCATAGAGGCGGCCCAGCGCCTCTCCCCACGCCTTCGTGGCGGCGTAGAGGCCATCGGGTCGAGGCGGCTCCCACCCGCTCAGTCGCTGGGAGACCGGGTAGAAGCCGGTGATCCGGTTGGAGCTCGCGTACACGACGCGCGTGGCTCCGGCGCGACGAGCCGCCTCGAACACGTTGAACGTCCCGTGCACGTTCGGGCCCACAAGCGCCTCGAAGGACGCCTCGTCGGGCACGCCACCGAGGTGGATCACGGCTTCGACACCCGCCATCGCTCGTGCCAGCGCCGAGGGGTCGGTCAGGTCGGCGGCAACGTAGGTCTCGTTATCGGAGAGCTCGTCGACCGGCCGCGAGTCCGTGAGCCGCAGCTCGTCGAGCTCGCCACCCAGCCCCCGGCGCAGGCAGGACCCGATGCTCCCCGCGGCGCCGGTCAGGAGGACACGGTCGAAGCGCACGTCGGCAGGCATAGCCAAGGCTCGATGCTAGGGCGCGCTCTACCGTGTCCTGCCGAATGGAGCTCGTGCCACCCCGCCCCAACGTCGAGCTCGCGGTGACCCGTGCGGGCCAGCCCGTCGTCGTGTTCGCCTTCCCCTACGACACGGAGCTCGTGAACCGGATGCGGAGGATTCCCGGCCGCAAGTTCAATTGGGACGCCAAGGAGTGGCTCGTCCCCCAGGACGAGCGCTCGGCTCCCTACGTGGCCGAGGTGCTCGAGCGGCACCCCGAGCTCGTGGTCGGAGACGAGGTGCACGCGTGGCTCGGTGACGCACCCTCGAAGTGGATCGGCCACGCCACCACCGCCCGCCACGGCGGCGAGGGGCGCTTCGTGGTGCGCACGCTGGCCGGGGAGGTGCCGAGCGAGGTGCTCGAGCTCGCCACGCCGCACGGCGCCGAGCGCACTTTCGTGCTGCCGTTCACCCGCGCGGTGGGCCAGGCGCTGCTGGACACGCCGGGGATGCGCATGACCCGCGGCGCGTCGCGCAGCGCGAGCCTCCTCGCGGTGGGCACCGACCCGCCGCCGGCCGAGCTCGTGGTGGAGCCCGCCGATCTAGACGAGAACCTCCGGATCGACGTGCTGTGGGACCAGGACGCGCGGGCGGCATTCTCCAGGCTCCCGGGCAACGAGGACGGGGCAAGCTCGCTCCCGCCCGATCCGGCGCTGCTCGAGCCGCTCGAGGCCTTCCTGCGCGCCCACGGCGTCCAGGTGTCGGACTCGGCCGCCGTCGTGCTCGACGCGCTGCGCAGCGAGCATGACGAGGCCGTCGAGGCCATCCGCCGCTCGCGCGCCCGCGAGGCCCCTCCGCTCGAGCCCCTGCCGCGGCTGGAGGGCGGTGAGCTCGCCCCCTTCCAGTGGGCCGGAGTCCGCTACGTGCTCGAGGCGCGCCGCACCTTCCTGGCCGATGAGCAGGGGCTCGGGAAGACGATCCAGGCACTGGCGGCACTCGAGTCGGAGGCGGCGTTTCCCGCCGTGGTGGTGTGCCCCGCCTCCCTCAAGCTGAACTGGGAGCGTGAGGCCGAGCGCTGGCTCCCGCACCGCACCCGCACGGTGGTGAGCGGCCGCGAGGCCGTGGCCGGTCGCGCAGACCTGACGATCCTGAACTACGAGATCGTCGCCGACCATCGGCCGTCCCTACTCCGACGTGAGCCGCGGGCGCTGGTGCTCGACGAGTCGCAATACGTGAAGAACGCCCGCGCCAAGCGCACCCGTGCGGTGCGCAAGCTCGCCGAGGCGCTGCCACCGAACGCTCTGCGGATCGCCCTCAGCGGCACCCCGGTGCTCAACCGGCCCGAGGAGCTCGTGTCGCAGCTGCGGATCCTCGGGCGGCTCGAGGAGTTCGGCTCGGGCGCGCGCTTCGCCAGGCGCTTTCGGGGGATCAACAGCGAGGAGCGCCTGCACTGGCACCTGCGGCGCAGCTGCTTCGTGCGGCGGCTCAAGCGCGACGTGCTGCCGCAGCTCCCGGCCAAGCGCCACGTGGTGGTGCCGATGGCGCTCGGCAACGAGGCCGAGTACCGCCTAGCCGAGAAGGACGTGATCGCCTGGCTGCGCGAGCAGCCGCTCGACCTGTCGGAGCTCGACTCGAAGATCGCCGCCGCGCTGCGGGCCGAGCGGCTCGCCCAGCTCACCACGCTCAAGCGCCTGGCCTCGCGAGGGAAGCTCGGCGCCGCCACCGCATGGATCGAGGACTTCCTGGCCTCGGGTGAGCCACTCGTGGTGTTCGCCCATCACATCGAGGTGCTGGACGCCCTGATGGAGCGCTTCCCCGACGCGGGCCACCTCCTCGGGCGCGACTCGGCCAAGGTGCGCGACGCGACCGTGCAGGCCTTCCAGGACGGCACCGGTCCGCCGCTGCTGATCGGCTCGACGCTCGTGGCCGGGCAGGGCATCACGCTCACGCGCGCGTCCAACGTGGCCTTCCTCGAGCTCGAATGGACCCCGGCACTGCACGACCAGGCCGAGGATCGCTGTCACCGCATCGGCCAGCACGACGCTGTCACGGCCTGGTACCTGTTGGCCGCCGACACGATCGACGAGACGATCACCGACCTGCTGCAGCGCAAGCGGGGGATCGTGGCCGCCGTCACCGACGGGCGCCGGCACGATCCGGGCGGCCTGGTGGACGACGTGGTGGCCTCGTTGCGGGAAGCGCCTCTGCGGCACCTGCGGCCGGTGGCTTGACGGCAAGCGCCGACACCGGGACGCCGGAACGTTCGCCGCGGCCCGGCCGGGTTCTCTCCCGCGGTCCGCGGGTACCGTCGAGGCGAGTGACGGTGCCTCGACGCCCGCGCATAGAGCCATGACGCCCGACGCGCTCGTGGTCGGCTCCGGTCCGAACGGGCTTGCAGCGGCCATCACGCTGGCGCGCGGGGGTCGCCGCGTGGCCGTGTTGGAGACCGCGCCGCGAGCGGGCGGCGCGGTGGCCACCGAGGAGCTCACCCTCCCGGGCTTCCGCCACGACACCTACTCGTCGGTGTACCCGGCCGGCGCGGCCTCCCCCGTGTTCGCGGACATGCCCCTCGACCGCCACGGGCTGCGCTGGATCCATCCGCCGGCCTGCTTCGCCCATCCGCTGCCCGACGGCCAGGCGGCCGCGCTCTACCGCGACTTGGAGGCCACCGTCGACAGCCTCGACCGGATCCACCCCGGCGACGGCGAGCGCTGGCGCGAGTTCGCCACGCCCTACCTCGACGCCTTTCCGGCCGTGCGCGCCACGTTGCTCTCTGGGTTTCCGCCGGTTACCGGCCCCCTCCGCCTCCTCGCCACCATGGGCCCTCGTGCGCTGGTGGACTTCGCCCGCCTGCTGCTGATGCCGGCGCAGGCGCTCGGGCACGAGCTCTTCGATGGCGGCGGCTCGCGTGCCTGGCTGTACGGAGCCGCCATGCATGGCGACGTGCCGCCGATGGGCGCGGGGAGCGCGATCACGGGCGCCTACCTCAACCTGCTCGGGCACGGAGTGGGCTGGCCGAGCCCCGAGGGCGGCGCGGGGCGCCTCGCCGATGCGCTCGTCGCGTACCTGTCCGAGCTCGGCGGTTCGGTGCGTACGAGCGCCCGCGTCGCGCGGATAGCCGTCGAGCGGCGGCGGGTGGTCGGCGTCGAGCTCGAGGGCGGCGAGCGCCTGAGCGCGCCGCTGGTGGTGGCCGACGTGATGCCCGGCGCACTTCTGGCGCTCGCCGGCGACGCGCTCGACGGGCACTACGCGAAGGCAATGCGGCGCTACCGCCACGGGCAAGCCACGCTCAAGCTCGACTGGGCGCTCTCGGGCCCCATCCCGTGGCGCGCGCCCGAGGCGCGCGAGGCGGGCACCGTGCACGTCGGCGGCAGCGAGGACGAGGTGCTCGCCACCACGGCCGTGGTGGCCGGTCTCCCCCAGAAGCCGTTCCTGCTGCTCGGCCAACAGTCGCTCGCCGATCCCACCCGGGCGCCGGCCGGCCGGCACACCGCCTGGGCCTACACCCACGGGCCGCACGGCGTCGACTGGAAGGCCGAGCAGGAGCGCCACGTGGAACGCGTCGAGGCCCAGGTCGAGCGCTTCGCCCCGGGCTTCCGCGACCTGATACTCGCCCGCCACGTGCTCGGGCCCGCCGACCTCGAGCGCCGCGACGCCAACCTCGTAGAGGGGGACGTGGGCGGTGGCAGCTACACGCTCGACCAGGTGATCTTCCGCCCCCTCCCCTCGGTGTCTCCGTATCGGACGCCGGTACGCGGCCTATACCTGGGCAGCTCCGCGACCTTCCCCGGGGGCGCGGTGCACGGAGTGCCCGGCCACGCGGCGGCGCGGCAGGCGCTCATGGAGGCGCGGATCAGGAGGCTCAGCCCCGTCCGGGGGTGAGCCGCCCCACGTGGAGGCCCTTGCCCCAGGGGCCTTGCCGCAGCGCTAGACGCCCTACACCCGTGTCCGCCGCCGTCCGCACGCCCGGAAGGTGCGCGTCGCGCGCACGGCCCGCCCGGCCGAGGTGCGCGCCACTATCCGCACCTTCGCAGGACCGGCCGGAACGCGCCGGAGGTCGATGCGGGCGCGTAGCCCGCGGCGGCTGATCGAGGCCTTCACGCGGCGCCCGTTCAGCGTGACCCGCGCCGACACCAGCCGCTCCCGGCCGGCGAGATCGCGCAGGCGAACGGTGGCCGAGCGGCGGCACGGCACCGAGCAGCGCCGGTAGGTCCGTGTGCGACGGATGGTGCGGCCGCGTGAGGTGCGCGCCACGATGCGCACGCGCGGGCGGGCCGTGCCCACCGACCGGAAGTCGATGCGCGCGACGAGGCGCCCACCGCGTCGGCGGACCGGAGCCCGACGGCCGTTCACCGTCACCCGCGCCGACACGAGCCGCTCGCGACCGCGAGGCTCGGGGAGCCGCAGGCTGAAGGCCCTGCCGTTGCATCCGCGCCCCGGGACATCACCCCCGGACGGCGGCCGGCCGCCACCGGGTGCCCGCGCGCAGGTGCCCGCGCCGCGCCGGAGAACGCCCGCGAGGGGCAGGTCGCGCGACGAGCGACCGACCGCCACGCCGTAGCACCCGGGCGCCACGCGCCACCCCTTCGCCTGGACGTCGTAGTAGGACAGCGCTCGCTCGTCGAGGACGAAGCGCACCCGCCGCGACTGCCCCGGCTCGAGTGCCACCTTGGCGAAGCCCTTCAGCGCCCGGGGCGGCTGCGGCACGTCGGCGCGGGGCGCCGGCAGGCCGATATAGAGCTGAGGCGTCTCGACCCCGGCGCGGCTCCCCGTGTTCTCGACCACGGCCGACACCACCGCACCGGTCGCCGACGGCTCGATGCGCAGGTCGCGATAGCCAAAGCTCGTGTAGGACAGGCCGTGTCCGAACGGGAACGCCGGCTCGAGGCTGCGCTCGTCGTAGTGGCGATAGCCCACGAACACCCCCTCCGAGTACTCGGCGTTCTCGGCCACCCCCGGGAACTGGCGCGGGTTGCCGTCCAACGGCTTGTCCTCTTCTCGCCGCGGGAAGGTTGCGGGCAGGCGGCCGCCCGGATCGACGTCGCCGAACAGGACCCTGGCAAGGGCCGTGCCGCCCTCGGCGCCCGGATACCAGGCCTCCACCACCGCACGCACCCGGTCGCGCCAGGGCGTGAGCACCGGCCCGCCCGTCTCGAGCACCACCACCGTGTTGGGGTTGGCCGCCGCCACCGCGTCGATCAGCCCGTCCTGGTCGCCGCGCGGGGGGTTGCCGCACTGGAGCGACAGGCACGGCTTGTCAACGAACTCCGTCTGGTTGTCGGAGGCGAACACCAGCGCGACGTCGGCGCCGCGGGCGGTGGCCGCCGCGCGTGCCGGGTCGTCACCCGGGTCGTAGCGGATCTCCACGCCCTCCCCCGCGCGCTTCGTTATCCCCGCACGCGGCGAGGTGAAGACGAACGGCTCGACCTGCCCCGACCCGCCGCCGCGCTTGTAGCCGTCGGCGTCCGAGCCGACGATCGCGATCGACCTGACGCTGCCGTCGCGGAGCG
Organism: Thermoleophilaceae bacterium; assembly: GCA_030446485.1. Lineage (GTDB taxonomy): Bacteria > Actinomycetota > Thermoleophilia > Solirubrobacterales > Thermoleophilaceae > JAUJNF01. The sequence continues at coordinate 79,315 of JAUJNF010000002.1, forward strand.
GCAGCACGCCGTCGTTCTTCAGCAGCGTGATGGCCGCCTCCTCGATCTCCCGCGTCACGTCGGCGTGGCCGAGCTTGTCGATCTGGGCGTCGTCGTTTAGGTAGGCCTCGCGGTCGAACACCCCGAAGGCGAACATCGTGCGCAGGATGCGCCGGACGTGGAGATCGATGGTCTCGGACGGGACCCGGCCGGAGGTCACGGCGGCCTGCAGGTTGGACTCGGAGTAGAAGAAGGCCTGCGGCATCTCGAGCTCTAGACCGTTGTTGGCCGAGCCGGCCGTGCTCTTCTGCGCGAAGCCGTAGTCGGTGAGCACGAACCCCTCGAAGCCCCACTCGCCGCGAAGCACGTCCTCGAGCAGGAAGCCGTTCTCGCACGCCGGCGTGCCGTTCACGCGGTTGTAGGCACACATAACCGAGCCGGCGCGGCCCTCGCGGACGTTGGCCTCGAACTGCGGCAGGTACATCTCGCGCAGCGTGCGCTCGTCCACCTGAGCGTTCGTCACGAAGCGGTCGGCCTCCTGGTTGTTGGCCGCGAAGTGCTTGACGTTGGCGACCACGCCCTCCGCCTGGGCGCCCTTGGTCCACCCCACTCCTATCCGGGCGGTGAGGAGCGGGTCCTCCCCGTAGCCCTCGAAGGTGCGACCCGCGAGCGGGGTGCGCATCAGGTTCACGATCGGGGCGTGCACCACGTCGTTCCCCTTCAGCTTCGCCTCGTTGCCCACCACCGCGCCGTAGCGCTCGGCCACGGTGGGGTCGAACGTGGCCGCGAGGCCGATCGCCGCCGGCATGCCGGTGCCCATGCCCTGGCGCACCCCCAGCGGCCCGTCGGTGAAGAAGAGCGTGGGTATGCCAAGGCGCTCGACCCCGAGGCTCGTACCCACGTGCGCGCGCGGGTCGCGGAACGCCAGGAACACGCCCGTGGCGTCGTCGCCGGCCATCAGCGAGAACTTCTCCTGCTGGGTTAGCTCGGCGAGGAGAAGCAGAGCCCGGGCGTCGGGCGCAAGCGACGCGTCACACCACGGGCGCGCGGGAGCCTCGCCGCAACGGCCCGCCGCGGGGGCGGACGGCGCGAAGGAGAGCGCCACCGCCAGCGCGGCGACCACCGTCCAAGCCCCTACACGCAAGACTTCCCTTCCCTCGAGGACCTACCGGGCCGGGACGGTATCACCGCCCGCTGAATCGCGATCCGGGTGTCCTCTACCGGCCCCGCGCTGCGTCGGACAGAATGAGACGACCACCGCCTGGCGCAAGGCGCTCGACGTGATCCGCCGCGAGCGCTTCCACGTCGCAGCGACGCCGCGGGGGAGACCGACACCGCGGGTCGCGGTGGCCGAGAACGCCCAGCGCGCCGAGATGGTGCGACGGGCGTCGGCTATCGCCGGCTGACGGCCTCGGGCCGGGTGCCCTCTGTGCGGGCGGTCCACGGCTACACTTTCGCGCTCGCGCGGATGTAGCTCAGTTGGCTAGAGCGTCTGCTTGCCATGCAGAAGGTCGAGGGTTCGAGTCCCTTCATCCGCTTCGGATCGGTCGCCATGGGGGCGCGGCCTCAGTCCGGATCTCCCAGCAGCTCCTCCGCCTCACTCCACCGGCCGGGCGGAACGCGCAGGGCGATGTCTCCCCGGTCGAACCGGTCGAGCGGCCAGTCGCTCGTGAGCACGGCGGTCACGCCGCTCTCCTGCAGGTGTTGATGCCACGCCCTGGCAGCGCTTACCTCCTCGAACTCGCGCACCACCTCCCAGTCGTCGTAGCGAGGGTCGCCGATGGCGACCGCCGAGCCGCCGCCGGCCGAACCGCCGCGACGCCCGGTCATCCAGCGCGCGAGCCGGCTCACGCCGCTCGCGCCCCCGAGACAACCCCGGTCTCCAGGTCGAGCAGCTGCCGCTTGCGCTCCAGCCCGCCGCCGTAGCCCGTGAGCGTTCCCGACGCACCGATCACCCGGTGGCAGGGCACGATGATCGCGATCGGGTTGCGCCCGTTCGCGAGGCCCACCGCCCGGCACGCGCGCACGTTGCCCACGCGCGCTGCGAGCTGGCCGTAGCTCCACGTCCGGCCGTACGGGATCTCCTCGAGAGCCCGCCAGACGCTCCGCTGGAACACGGTGCCGGCCGCGGCGAGCGGGACGTCGAACTCCGTGAGCTCGCCGGCGAAGTACGCGGCGAGCTGCGCGCGCACGTCGTCGAACCCATGGTCGTCGCGCTCCCAGTCGTCGCTCGCCACCGGGGCGAACCTGCCACCCGACATGTGGAGGCCGGTGAGCGCGTGGCCGTCGCCGGTGAGCAGGAGCTCACCGATAGGGCTGTCGACGGTCGTGTAGCTCAGGTTCGGCATTTGGACTCCCTGGTCGAGGTTACGGTCGCGGGGCCGGGCAGCGACGCCCACAGGTGTTGGGTGGCGTAGGCCCGCCAGGGCCGCCAGCGCTCGGCCATCCGCTCGAGGTCGGCGGGGTTGGCGAACTCCCCTAGTCGCTCGACGGCTCGACGCACTCCCAGGTCGCCCGGGAGGAACGCGTCCGGATCGCCGAGCGCGCGCATGGCTATGTACGAAGCGGTCCACGGCCCGATTCCGGGCAATGCCAGAAGGCGCTCACGTGCCTCGTCGCGGTCGGCGCCGGGACCGACCTGGAGGTCGCCGCCGGCGAGCGCCCGCGCGAGCGCCCGCAGCGCGAGGGCCCGTGAGCGCGGCACCGGCAGCTCAGCCGGATCGGCCTCCGCGAGCGTCGACGGCGAGGGAAAGTGGTGGGTCAGGGCGCCATGCGGCTCAGCGAGGGGCCGGCCGTAGCGCGCGACCAGGCGCGCGGCGAGCGTCCGGGCTCCCGCCACGGAGACCTGCTGCCCGAGCACGGCGCGCACCGCGAGCTCGGCTCCGTCGACGTGCCCGGGCACCCGCCGGCCGGGCGCTTCACGGACCATGGGCGCAAGCAGCGGATCCTTGACCAGGACGGTGGCGATCGCGAGCGGGTCGGCGTCGAGGTCGAGCAGGCGCCGGCAGCGCTGCACCGCGGCGCCGAGGTCGCGCAGGTCGGTGAGCGCGAGCCGGCAGCGCACGTGGTTCCCGGCGGGACGCAGCTGCACGAAACCCTCACCGTGGGGAAGCGCGAGTGTGCGGCGGTACACCCCGATTGCGTACTCCTCGACGCCCGGCACGGCCCGCTCGCCGAGGAATGCGAGCAGCGCGTCGACCTCACCGGGAGGCCGGTAGAACAGCCGCAGCTCGATCGAACCCGTAGCTTCCCGCGAAGCGGCCGGCGGCCGGGCGCGCCGGACCTCGGTCGGCGTGGCTCCGAACGCATCCCGAAAGGCCTCGTTGAACTGGCGGATGCTCGAGAAGCCCGCTGCGAGGGCGACCTCGGACACGGGAAGGCGCGTGGTCTCGAGCAGCGTCCGCGCGCTGTGGGCGCGCTGCGCGCGCGCAAGGGCCTGGGCCCCCGCCCCCACCTCGGCCACGAGCTGGCGGTTCAGGTGGCGCTCGCTGAACGCCAGCCGCCGCGCCAGCGCGGACACGCCCTCGCGGTCCACCACGCCGTCCTGGATCAGCCGCATTGCCCGGCCGACCACGTCGGCACGGACGTTCCACTCGGCGGACCCGGGCGCGGCCTCGGGACGGCAGCGCTTGCAGGCCCGGAACCCCGCGGCCTGGGCGGCCGCGGCCGAGGGGAAGAAGCTCACGTTCTCGCGCTTCGGGGCGCGGGCGGGACAGCTCGGGCGGCAGTAGATGCCGGTCGAGGCGACGGCCGTGTAGAAGGCCCCGTCGAAGCGGACGTCGCGGCTCTGCACGGCGCGGTAGCAGCGCTCGAAGTCGACGACCACGACCGCGACAGTGACACACCCGGCGGCCGAATGCTGGCGGTGATCGGACGGCGCGGTGGTGCCTCGGATCAGGCGGTGCGGGCGACCACCGCGAGCGCGAGGTGGTCCTCGCCGGTGGTGGTCACCCGATGCCGGTAGGGGCGCTCGGCCACGCTGCGAGCGAGCCGGCCGTCGAGCAGCCCCTCGAGCAGCTCGGGGTAGCCGGTGGCCCGGGCGTCGGCGTCGGCGCGGTCGGGCAGGAGCACGTCGGCGATCGGGAAGGCGATCAGCGAGCCGCTCGGGACGAGTGCCAGCGTGCGCTCGAGCACGGCGGCCGGGACGTGCCCGAACCCGAGCGCGGCGATCGCCACCAGGCAGTTGAAGCCACGGGCGGCGAGCGCCTGCAACTCCTCGGGCGTGGCCGTGCCGAGGTCCTCCACCAGGTAGTCGTCGTACACGCCGGGGCGATCGCGCCTCGCCGCCGCGGCCGCGGCGGGCTCGAGGTCGAGCCCCACCACCGACCGCACCCCGATCCGCCGTAGCTCCTCCCCACCCGCGCCGTTCCCCGCCCCGAAGTCCAGCACGCGCAGCCCCGCGGGGTCGACCTCCTCCGCCTCGAGGGTCTCGGCGAGGAGGCCCACGACCTCCGTCGCCGAGCACATCCCCAGCTCGCCGTAGAAAACGCGCTCGTACAGGCCGGGCACGGCGTACAGCTCCGCGTAGTCGTGGAAGCCGATCCGCCGCCGGGCGTCCGGGGGGCCGAACTCGATCCACTCCTCCCCGCCAGGGGAAAATGCGATCGTCCCGAGCTCGGGGGAGGCTTGCGGCTGAGGCACGGCGCGTGGCAGCTTAGGCGCGCTCAGCGGGCCGCCACGATCAGGCTCTGGGTCGAGGCCCCGACCCAGCCGGAGGCATCGAACAACTCACCGCGGCACAGTGCCGCCCCCTTCCCGCCCAGGCGCGTCTCCGCCGCCATGGCCATCCACTCGCCGGCCGGAGGCCGGCTCACGTGCACGCCGAGATCCACGTTCACGAAGCTCCAGCGGCTCCAGTCGAGCACCGAGCTCACGCCGCTGGCGGCGTCGGCCATCACCAGCAGCCGCTCGAGCGGTGTCGCCTCCTCGCCGAGCACGAGCGGTACGCGCAGGCGCGTCCACACGGTGGCGGGCCCTGGCGTGTCGAACGCGCCGTCGATGAAGCGCCAGTCGAGCGCACGGTGGTAGGCCACCTCGTTGCGCCAGAAACCGAACGAGCCCGGGCGGCCGTGCTCGGGACCGGGCGGAGGCGCGAGCTCGGCGCCGGTGTGCGAGGCGGGCGCCCTCACCTCCTCGGCCCGTATGCGCCAGGCCGTGGCGCGCATGAGGGGCTCCGCCTCGTGCTCCTCCGCGGTGAGCTCCGCCTCCACGAGCTCCACCCGGCGCCCGGGCCGCAGCGTCCGCGAACGCACCACCAGCGGCACGAGGGGGACGGGCCGCAGGATGTCGAAGCTCAAGCGCGCCGCCTGAGCGATCTCGATGCCGCCGGCGCGTTCCACGACGCGCGCGAGCAGCGCCGCCGGCGGTCCGGCGTGCTGGTGCTCGGGGTTCCATGGCCCGCGCGTCAGCCCCGTCGGCACGAATGTTCCGTCGGCGGGCTCGTAGAACGCCCGCGGCAGCTCGGCCACGCCTCAGCGCCGGAGCGCCTCGTCCAGCGTCTCGTTCACCAGCTCGTCGGCGCGCGCGTTGCTCTCCCGCCTCACGCTCCGCACCGACCAGCGGTCGAAGCCGCGCAGCGTCTCCATCGTCTCCTGGTACAGCGGCTTCAGGCCCGCGTGCTTGACCTTGTACTGGCCGCCGATCTGCCGGGCCACGAGCTCCGAGTCGTTGACGACTTCCACCTCGCGGGCACCGAGGTCGCGCGCGAGCTTCAGCCCGAGCTGCACCGCGCGGTACTCGGCCACGTTGTTGGTGGCCTCCCCGATGAAGGACCCCTCCTCGAGCAGCACGCCGCCGTCCACCGCGCTCGCCACCGCGCCAACCGCGGCCGGACCCGGATTGCCGCGCGCGCCGCCGTCCACGTGGACGACGACCTTCTCCACGCCGTCGTTCAGGCGGCGGGCTCGATCGGCGGGAAGCTGCCCACCGGCCGCTTGATGCGGCGGTCCCGGATCTCGCGCCGCGAGTCCTCGGTCCTACCGCGGGGTCCGCGGCGATCGGCGCCTTCGCGGCGGTCGATGATCACCTTGACGTTGTCGTCGTCGCGGTAGTACTCGGCGAGCCGGTCGTACAGCTCGTCGGCCAGCACCTGGGGTACCACGCAGTAGATCACGCGCGCAGGTTACTTGAGCGGCGGGATCGCGCTACCGCCCCTGGAGGAGGCCCGCGGGCGTCGCGGAGCCGTTCCACTCGCGCAGCGGCTCGTCCAGCTCCCCGAGCTCCGTGCCCTTGGCCACCAGCACGATCGCCTCCTGGGCGTCCCCGAGGTCGATCCGGTAGTGGTACCAGGAGAGCTCCCAGGCCACCACCACCGCCACCTCGCTCGGTGAGGCCTCGTCGGGCGCCGCGCGCACGAACGGCGCGCCGAGGGTGCGGGTGAGCCCCGCCACGGTGCGGCTGTGGTGAGAGGCGTTGAAGAGCTCGAGGGCCCGCTCGACCTTGGCCTGGGCGTTGGTGGGCACCGCCCGGACATGGCGCGGATCACGCGGCCTGCCGGCGATGGCCTCGCGCAGCCGCGCGCTCGTGGGCGGCGGCAGCGCGCCCGGGGCCTGCTCCCACTCCGCGGACGTCACCGGATCCACCGGCTCCTCGACCACCCGGTACTCGCCGTTCTCGGACCCGCCGTTCAGGCTCGGGGCGAGCACCTCCTCCTCGCGGCGCCGCCTCATCCGGCCGAGCAGCGAGCGGCGGGGCTCGGCCCGCCGGCTGGCCACGGGAAGGTCGGCGTGGGCCGACTCGCGGATCCAGCCCTCGTGCTCGGCGCGCGGCATGCACAGCTCGCAGACCGAATGGCGCTGGCCGCCGGGGGCCAGAAAGGCGTGGGTGCGCTCACCCTTGAGGATCGTCCGGCCGCACACGTCACAGGCCATCAGGTCGTCGAGGGGACGCAGCTCCTTCTTCATTCGACGATCGTAGCCACCGCCCGGGACCGATTCGGGGCACGCCGGACCGGCCGGCGCTGACCCCTACCGGGCCGGATCCAGCCTCAACGCCGCTACGCGCCGACGGCGTGCCCGGCGCCCGCCGCCGAGGCCACCTTCTCGGCCAGATGGGCGGGGATCTCCTCGTAGCGCGCGAACTCCATCGTGTACTCGCCGCGACCGCCGGTGAGCGAGCGCAGGTCGGGGGCGTAGCTCAGCATCTCGGCCATCGGCACCTCCGCCCTGATCTCGGTGAGAGAGCCCTTGGGCTCCATCCCGAGCGGCCGGCCGCGGCGGCCGTTCAGATCCCCGATCACGTCCCCGACCGAGTCCTCGGGCACCGCCACGCTGGCCGTCACGATCGGCTCGAGCAGCACCGGCTCGGCGGCCTCCAAGGCCTGCTTGAGCGCCATCGACCCGGCAACCTTGAAGGCCATCTCGGAGGAATCGACCGAGTGGTATGAGCCGTCGTAGAGCCTCACCCGCACGCCCTTGACCGGATAGCCCGCCACCACGCCGTGGGTCATGGCCTCGAGCACGCCCTTCTCGACCGCGGGGATCAGGCCCGAGGGGATCACGCCGCCCTTGATCGCGTTCACGAACTCGAAGCCGTCGCCGGTCTCGAGCGGCTCGATCTCGATGTGGCAGTCGCCGAACTGGCCCCGGCCGCCGGTCTGCTTCTTGTAGCGGCCGTGGGCCCGAGCGTGCCCCCTGATCGTCTCCTGGTAGGGAACGCGCGGCGGCCGCAGGACCACCTCGGCCCCAAAGCGGTCCTTCATGCGACCCACGATCACCTCCACGTGCACCTGCGAGAGCCCCGCGACGATCTGCTCGCCGGTCTGCTGGTCACGGTGCAGATCGATCGTGGGGTCCTCCTCCTGCAGCCGCCGCAGCGCGGTGAAGACCTTGTCCTCGTCTCCCTTCGCGCGCGGCTCGATCGCAAAGGCCATGACCGGCGCCGGCAGGGCCGGGGTGGGAACGGTCACGGGGTGATTGCCCGCAACGAGCACATCGCCGGCCCGGGTGTCCTTCAGCTTGGCCACCGCGCCGATGTCGCCGGGGCCGAAGTCCTCGGCGGCACCGTAGGCCTTGCCCTGCGGCACCAGCAGGTGGCCGATGCGCTCACGCGCGCCGGTGCGGCAGTTGAGGGCGTGCGAGTCGGCCTTCACCACTCCTTGGTAGACGCGGAAGAGGTTGATGCGGCCGGAGTAGGGGTCGGCGAGCGTCTTGAACACGTAGGCGACCGCCTCGCGGTCCTCCACCGGCTCGAGGGTGTCGTCGCCGGCGCTCACCGCTCCCTTCATCTCCGGGGAGGGCAGGTCCTCGATGAGGGCGTCGAGCAGCCGGTTCACCGCCAGGTTCTTGGTGGCGACGCCGCAGGTGACCGGGAAGATCCGGCCGTCGGTGACACCGGCCTTCAGGGCGGTGACCGTCTCCTCGTGAGAGACCTCCTCGCCCTCCAGGTAGCGCTCCATCAGGTCGTCGGAGATCTCGGCCACCTCGTCCATCAGCTTCTCGCGGTACTCCTCGGCCTGCGCTCGCAGCTCCTCCGGCACGTCGACCTCGCTGCAGTTGTCCCGCGAGGCGCCGTCGTAGACGAAGGCCCGCATGTCGATCAGGTCCACGACGCCGCGCACGTCGTGCTCGGCCCCGATCGGGATCTCGGTGGCCACCACGTGCGGGCCGAAGGCGGCCTTCAGCTGGTCGAGCGTGCGAAAGAAGTCGGCCCGCTCGCGGTCGAGCATGTTCACGAACAGCAGCCGAGCGAGGCCGAGCTCCTCGGCGCGGGCCCACAGGCGCTCGGTTCCGACCTCCACGCCCATCACGCCGTTGACGACGAACACCGCGCCCTCGCACACCCGCAGCGCCGCCAGCGCATCGGCCACGAAGCTCGGCTCCCCCGGGGTGTCGATCAGGTTGATCTTCCGCCCCTCCCACTCGAACGACGCCGCGCTCGAGGAGATCGACATGGCGCGCGCCCTCTCGTCGGGCGCCGAGTCGGCCACGGTGGTGCCGTCGGCCACCGAACCAAGGCGCGACGTGGCCCCTCCTTCGAACAGGAGGGCCTCGTCGAGCGACGTCTTGCCGCTCCCCCGGTGGCCTACCAGCGCCACATTGCGGATACGCCCGGCGCCCTTGTGCATCCCCGTTCCTCTCCTCGCTGCAGGGACCCCGCACGATACCGCCCTCACGGCGAGCGTGGCAAGCGTCCGGGCCTTCGGCCGGCAGGTGCGCTACGCTCGTCGAGTACGGCTGGGTCCAAAGGGGCTCGGCAACAGCAGTGCCAGCGCCCGCAGGTCGTTGCTCGAAGCATCCTCCGCGAACGCAGTGCACACACGCGAGAGGACGGGCTAAATGCCTACAGGAACCGTGAAGTGGTTCAACGACGACAAGGGCTTCGGCTTCATCACCCCCGAGGACGGGTCCAAGGACCTGTTCGTCCATCACAGCGACATCAACGGCGACGGCTTCCGTTCGCTCGCTGAGGGCGCCAAGGTCTCCTACGAGGCCGGCTCGGGCGACAAGGGCCCGAAGGCCACGAGCGTCACCACGCTCTAGAGCAGCAGCTGCGGGCCGCGCCAAGACCCCGAAGGGTTCTCGGCGCGGCCACCGCGGGACCTAGCTTCCCGCCTCCTCGAGCACGTCGTCCTGCAGCCGCGACTTCAGCCTCAGCACCGCCTTGGTGTGCAGCTGGGACACCCGCGACTCCGTGACGCCCAGCACCTCGCCGATCTCCCGCAGCGTCAGGTTCTCGTAGTAGTAGAGCGCCACCACCAGCTTCTCCCGCTCGGGTAGCCGCGCGATGGCGTCGGCCAGGCGGTCCTTGGTTTCGGTGCTGTCCATGGCCGCCGCCGGATCGATGGCGTGCGGATCCTGGATGGTGTCGAGGAGCGACACCTGGTCTCCCGAGGAGTCCGACAGCGTCCACAGCTCGTCGAGGGCCACGACCGCCGAGTTGGAGATCCGGGTCAGCGACGCCTGGAAGTCATCGACCGATACCTCGAGGGCCTCGGCCATCTCGACATCGGTGGGGGCGCGCTGCAGCTTGTTCTCGAGGGCGGCGTTGGTCCGCTCGATCCCGCGGGCCTTGGCACGCACCGAGCGCGGCACCCAGTCGAGGGAGCGCAGCTCGTCGATGATCGAGCCCTTGATGCGCGTGATCGCGAAGGTCTCGAACTTGATCTCACGCCCGGGGTCGAAGCGCTCGATGGCCGTGATCAGCCCGAGCAGCCCGTACGAGATAAGGTCGGCCTCCTCGACGTGCGCCGGCAGGCCGCTCGACATACGCCCCGCCACGTACTTGACGAGCGGGGAGTAGGCGAGGACGAGCCGTTCACGGGCCGGCGCGTCGCCGGTTTCCTTGTAGCGACGCCACAGCTCCTTGAGCTCGACCGCCTTGACGTTCGTTTCCAGCTCGATGCCCCCTTGCCGTTAGGCCCTCGGATGGGCCGCGGCGTAGGCCCTTAGCAGCCGCCGCGACTCTACCCGAGTGTAGGTCTGAGTCGTGCTGAGGCTCGCATGCCCCAGCATCTCCTGGATCGAGCGCAGGTCGGCGCCTCCCTCGAGGAGGTGGGTGGCGTACGAGTGGCGCAGGGTGTGGGGCGAGACGCCGGCCGCGGCATCGCCGCCCGTGCGCCGCGTCCAGAGGCGCAGGCGGCGACGAACGTCCGAGGTCGATAGCCGGCGTCCGGTGCGCGAGAGAAAGAGCGTCGCCGGTGGGCTGCTGCCGCCGGCCGCCACCTCGAGCGCGGGCCGCCCGCGCGTGAGATAGCGGTCGACCGCCTGCCACGCCGGCTCGCCCGCGGGCACGAGCCGTACCCGGGCGCCCTTGCCGCTCACCCGCAGCTCCTCGCCGTCCGGGTCCAGGTCGGTCACCGCAAGCCTCACGAGCTCCTCGGCTCTCAGGCCCGAACCGTAGGCGAGCTCGAACATCGCGCGGTCGCGCAGGTCGAGCGCCGTCGTCGCGGGGATGCGGTCGAGCACGGCGACCACCTCCTCGTTCCTCAACACGCGCGGCAGGTAGGCGTCGCGGCGGGGGCTCGACACGAGGTCCGCCGGGTTGGCCGCCAGGTGACCGCGGTCGACGCGGTGACGGTAGAAGCTGCGGATGGCCGCCAGCTTGCGCGCGACCGTCGACCTCGAGGCACCGCCCTCGCTCAGCACCGCGGCGTAGCGCCTGAGCTCGCGGGGGCCGACGGCGTCGGCCTCGAGCTGGCGGCGCCCCGCCCAGCCGGCCAGCCCGCGCAGATCAGAGCCATAGGCGGTTCGGGTCTTCGTGGCCATGCCCTGCGCCACCAGCGCCTGATCGAAGGCCGCGAGCGCGGCCGCCCACGTAGGCTGGAGCGCGATGTCGGTCTTCTTCGTCAACACGGAGGACGGTCGGGTGGCCACTCGCCGTCAGCTGGTCGCGGGTGGACTCGCCGACGGGACCGAGACTCCGGTGCGCCCGTGGCACCCGGTCCAGGGCCCGAGCGACGCCTCGACCATGTGGTACGCGGTGCTGCGAAAGCGCTTGAGGGGAGTGTTCATCGGAAGCTTGTGCGTTCGACATACCGGACGCCAAGCCTCCCTGGAGGAAGCCGGTTGGGAGGAGGTGCCGGTCGGCGACATCGGCACCGGGGTGGAGCCGCCGGCGCCATAGGCGGCGACCGCTAGGCGATGTAGATCGGCGTCTGCACCGGCACCTTGTCGTACAGCTCGATGACCTCGGGGATCGCCATGCGGATGCAGCCGTGCGAGGCCGCGGTGCCGAGCGAGGCGATGTCGTCGGTCCCGTGAATGCCGGCACCGTCGTAGAAGCCGAGCCAACGGGCCTTGAGCGGATTCTTGGGGGAGCCGCCGGGTATCGTCTGGCCGGCCAGCTTGCCCCCCCACTCGGGCACGTTCCAGGCCGCGTTCACCGCCTTGTTCTGGATGTGGTAGAGGCCAGCGGGAGTCTCGAATCCTGCGCGCCCGATCGCCACCCGGTAGCTCTTCTCGAGCTGGAGCCCGCGGTAGAAGCGCAGCTCCTTGCTGGCGCGGCTGACCGTGATGAAGTACGGATACTTGGAGGCCACCTCGCTGGTCTTGACCTCCGGCTGCACGACGCTCGTGCGCGCGCGGACCATCCGCCTGCCGTGGGGCGACACGAGCTCGGCGGCCACCGAGCGGGTCAGGCGGGCGGCCTGCAGGGCGACTCCGGTCTCCGACGGAACCGTGCTGAGGCCGTCTCCGGAGTAGGCCACCTCGGCGTCCTTGGCGGGCCGGTCGACCTCCTCCCTGAGGCCCGCGACCATCCGCTTGACGGCCGCCCTGGAGTACGTGACCTTCGCGGAGACCTCGACCGGCACAGACTCGCCGCGGAGATCTCGCCAGGTGCGGCTGAGCACGGTGCCCCCGCGGCTCTCGGCCAGAGCCTCCTGCACCATCCCCTCGATGTCGGCCCGCAGCCTGGCCCGCCTGGCGGTGAGCTTGACGCGCCCGTCGCCGTGACGGATCCACACGGGTCGGGCAAGCGGGCGCGCCAGCTCGTCCTCGAGGGCGGCGCGAGCCTCGGAGGCACGCATGCCGCCGACGTTGACGGCACCCGCCGTGATTCCCTCGGCGATCAGGTCGCTGCGCCCCGCGTCGTAGTAGTAGACGCCGATCGCTCCCCCCACGAGCAGCGCGCAGATGAGCGCGGTGAGAATGAAGGAGAAGTGGCGCATGCGGCGTACGGCCGCAGTCTAGAGCGCACCTTTACCCCGCCTGCCGGGCCTGGTGCCCCTGCAACGATCCTTGCGACGGCGCCCTAGCGACCGGCCTCGCTGGCGTCGGCGCGCTTGAGCGCACGGTCGATCGCCGAGAGCACGGTGCGGCGCGCCCGCGCCCCCTGCTCGTGCGCGCGCAGTGCCTCGAGAGCGGGCCGGTCGAGCGATCCCACCAGGGACACGATCTCGTCGGCCCGCAGGTCGTCGTAGCGCTCGACCGGCGCCTTCTCGGAGCCGCCACGGGACGCAGCAGGGGCAGCGGGGGCTGCGCCGTTCTCCTCCTCCCTAGCGAAGGCCGCCATCTCCTCGTAGGGCTCGAGCAGCCGCCGCAGCTCGACGATCTGGCGGGGCGAGAGCCGGCCCTCGCCGCGGATCGAGGCGTCGACGACGTTCGGGCTCCAGCGCAGGAACTCCTCGACGTCGCGCTCGTAGCGGTACGGCTCCTGCACGTTGCGCAGGATCGGGTGCAGGCGCTGGTACTCGGCGAGCTTCTGCACCGCCTCGCGGGTGGTGTAGCGGTACTCGTAGCCCGCCGCCTTGAGCTTGCGATTGTCAAGACCGCGCCCGAAGCGCATCTGACCGAGCATCTCCGGCGGGATTCGCACGCCGAGACGCCTGAGCCCGAGCGCGGCCAGGCCGGTCCCGACCGGCGGGAGCAGGGGCACGTAGGTCTTGCCAAGCAGGCCGGCCACCTCGGTGAGGGCGAGCACCCCGTCGGCGGCGACGTTGTAGATGCCGGGCATGTCGCGGGTCGTCGCGTGCCGGAGCGCCCCGACGACGTCGTCCTCGTGCACGAACTGGTAGCGCGGGTCGAACCCGAAGATCGTCGGCAGGACGGGGAGGTCGAAGAGCCTCGAATGCGCGGTCCGCAGATCCGGCCCGATCACGTTGGCGCAGCGCAGGAGCGACACCGCCGCGCCGCTGCGCTCGGCGAACTCGGCCACCGCTCCCTCGGCCTCGACGATGTCGCGCTCGATCGGGGTGCTCGGCGGGTGCGGCCGGGCCATCGCCTCGGTGAAGAAGCCGGGGTCGTCCTGGGCGGTGCCGTAGTAGTGGGCCGAGGACTTGAACACCAGCTTGCGCACGCTCGAGCCCGGCCCGCTGCATGCAGCGAGGATGTTCATCGTTCCGATGACGTTGTTCTCGTGCGCGTTGCGCGGCGAGGTCGTGGTCGAGTCCGACACGAGGCGGGTGTCGATCACGGTGTCGATCTCCGCGGCGTCGACGAGCCGCCGCAGCAGCGCGTGCTGGGTGCTCACCCTCACGAACTCGGTGCGCTCCAGCTCGAGCGTCGGGTCGCGTGAGTCGACCCCGATGATCGCCTCGATCCCGTCCTCGTGCTCGAGCGCCTGGGCGAGGCGGCCTCCCCAGTGGGTCGCGAGGCCGGTGATCAGCACGCGGCTGGAGGGCGCCGGCCGGCGCTCCACGCGGCCGCCGTTGGGAGACGACCCGCGGTCAGCCAAACCAGACCGACTTGCGCGTGCGCACCATCTCCAGCACGTTCTCCTGTATGCGCGCACGGACATCGTGGGCCACGGTCTGCACTAGCGCCTTGTCCTCCCAGGGCTCCTCCGCGAAGGCGCCCGACTCGTCCGGGGGGTCGAGGTAGACGGGTTCGAGGAAGCGGATCTTGAACTTGGCCGGGAGGTAGCCCAGGAGCCCCAACAGCCCGAGGTGCGGGAAGCTCGGCGTGATGGGGAAGTAGCTGAGGCCGGTGAGCTTCTGCATCAGCCCGACATGGGCGAAGATCGGCGCCGCCTCCTCCGCGCCCACCAGGCAGACCGGAACGATCGGCACCCGGCCCCGCATGGCGGCCTCGACGAACCCGCCGCGGCCGAAGCGCTGCAGCTTGTAGCGGTCCTTGTAGAGCTTCGCGGTGCCCTTGCGGCCCTCCGGGAACACGAGCACGAGTTGCTGCTCGTCGAACAGCAGCCGCTGCACGTTGGCGGGGTGGGCCGCCACGCAGCCGATCTTCGGCAGCATCATCGAGAAGCCGGGGTAGCCCTTGAAGAAGTGCTCGACCGTGATGTTCAGGGGTCGCGGCGCGGGATGCTCCTCGCGAATCGCCTTGCCGATCATGGGCGCGTCCGGAGGCAGGGCGCCGGAGTGGTTCGACACGAGCAGCGCGCCGCCCGTGGCCGGCACGTTCTCGATGCCCTCCACCTCGCAGCGGAACCAGTAGTGGTAGAAGAAGTCGAAGAGCGTCTGGTCGACGAGCTTCTCCACCCGCTCCGAGCGCCCCCAGTCGTTCAGCCGCCGGTCGGGCTCGACGCCGGGGAGGAAGCGCCGCAGGTCGTCACCGCGGCGGGCGGGAAGTGCCGAGTCCTCGGGTAGCCGCATGCCGCCGGTCGGCGGCTCGTGCACCCGCAGGCTGCTTCGCTCGTCCCTCGCCACCGCGCGATTATCACACGCGGCGGGCCGGTCGGAGCGGGGCGCCCCGTAGGCGCGTCCGATAACTTCGCGGACATGGTCAAGACGCCGCTCACGGGCGTGGTGGACAACGTGTACCCGGCGCGCGTGCGCCCCGCCACCCGTCGCGCCGCGGGGCGGGCCACCGGCGACTACGGCCGTTCCGCGGACCCGAGCTGGCGCACGGTTGACTGGCGCGCGCACCTGCGCCGAACCGACGTCGATGGGCGTGCCGTGCACTTCGTGGACATCGGGACGGGCGACGACCCGCCGGTGGTGTTCGTGCACGGGCTCGGCGGCAACTGGCAGAACTGGCTCGAGAACATCCCGCACACTGCCGAGGGGCGGCGCGTCGTGGCCATGGACCTTCCGGGCTTCGGGCGCTCGGAGATGCCGCGCGAGGACATCTCCATCTCGGGCTATGCGCGGCTGGTCGACAGCCTGTGCGAGCAGCTCGGGCTCGGCGCCGTCGCGGTGGTCGGCAACTCCATGGGCGGCTTCATCGGCGCGGAGCTGGCCATCGCCTTCCCGCACCGCGTGGAGCGGCTCGTGCTGGCCTCGGCGGCCGGGCTCTCGAGCACCAACCTCTACCGGCGCCCCACCATGACCCTGGCCCGCTACACCACGGCGCTCGGCGCGTTCAGCGCCGCACGAACCAGGATGATCGTGTCGCGGCCGCGGCTGCGGCACTCCGTGCTGTCCCCCGTGGTGCGGCATCCGACACGGCTCGCTCCCGACCTCCTCTGGGAGATCCTGCAGGGGGTCGGTCGACCGGGATACATCGACGCCCTCGAGGCGCTGATGAGCTACGACTACCGCGACCGCCTGCCCGAGATCGGCTGCCCCACGCTGGTGGTGTGGGGCGAGGAGGACATGCTCGTGCCGGTGAGGGACGCCGACGAGTACGAGCGCCTCATCCCCGACGCCCGCAAGGTGCTCTTCGACGACACGGGCCACGTGGCGATGCTCGAGCGCCCGATCGCCTTCAACCGCTGTCTCGCGTCGTTCCTCGAGGAGATGGGCGAGGCGCGGGACAACCTGGAGCCGGTCGCCACTAGCTCGTGAGGGCCCCCTCGGCCGCGGAGCCGACGTGGCGCGCGTACTTGGCGATCACCCCGCGTCCCAGATCGTTCGGCCGCGGTCCGTAGGCGTCCACCCGCGCGGAGATCTGAGCGTCGCTCAGCTCGACGTCTAGCCGGCGAGCGGCGATGTCGAAGACCACGGTGTCCCCGTCGCGGATGGCGGCGATCGGACCGCCGCGCGGCGCCTCGGGGGCCACATGGCCCGCCATCAGGCCGCGCGTGGCTCCCGAGAAGCGGCCGTCGGTGAGCAGCGCCACAGAGTCGCCGAGCCCCTCCCCCACGAGCGCCGCCGTCACCCCCAGCATCTCGCGCATCCCGGGGCCGCCGGCCGGCCCCTCGTTGCGGATCACCACCACGTCGCCGGCCACGATCTCCTGAGCGGAGACCGCCGCGAACGCCTCCTCCTCCGACTCGAACACCCTCGCCGGTCCACGGTGGTCGCGCCGCGTGTACCCGGAGAGCTTCACGACGCAGCCCTCCGGCGCCAGGTTGCCCCGCAGGATCGCGAGCCCGCCCGTCGGGCTGATCGGATCGTCGAGCGGGCGCACGACGTCCTGCCCGGGCGCCTCCTCGGCCAGCGCCGCCTCCTCTCCCAGCGTCCGTCCGCTCACCGTGCGTGCGCTCGGATCGAGCAGCCCGCCCTCGAGGAGCCGGCGGGCCACGAGGCGCACACCGCCCGCGCGATACAGGTCGGTGGCCACGTAACGGCCACCCGGCTTGAGGTCGGCGATCAGCGGCGTGCGCGTGCTCACCGTGTCGAAGTCGTCGATCGCCAGCTCGACGCTCGCCTCGCGCGCGATCGCCAGCAGGTGCAGTACCGCGTTGGTCGACCCGCCGGTGGCGGCCACGCACGCGATCGCGTTCTCGAGCGCGGGCCGCGTGATGATCGAGCTCGGGCGCACATCGCGCTCGAGCAGCTCCATCACGAGCCGGCCGCAGTCCTCGGCCGCCTGGCCCTTCTTGCCGTCCTCGGCCGGAACCATGCCGCTGCCCATCGGGGCGATGCCGAGCATCTCGAAGGCGGTGGCCATCGTGTTGGCCGTGAACTGGCCGCCGCAAGCGCCGGCGCCGGGCGAGGCCACGCGCTCGAGCTCGTCGAGGTCGGCGTCGCTCATGTCCCCGGCCGCGTGGGCGCCGACCGCCTCGAACACGTCCTGGATGGTCACGTCGTGGTCACGGAAGCGCCCCGGCGCGATGGAGCCGCCGTAGAGCAGCAGGCTGGGTACGTCGAGGCGCGCGAGGCCCATCACGCAGCCGGGGATCGTCTTGTCGCACCCGGACAGGGCGACCACCGCGTCGAACATGTGCCCCCGGGCCACGAGCTCAACCGAGTCCGCGATCACCTCCCGGCTGATGAGGGAGGCCTTCATGCCCTGGCTCCCCATCGTGATGCCGTCGGAGATGGCCACCGTGTTGTACTCCATGGGCGTCCCACCGGCCGCCCTGACCCCGTCCTTGACCCGCTCGGCGAGGCGCCGCAGGTGGAAGTTGCACGGCATCGTCTCGGTCCACGTGTTGGCGATGCCCACGATCGGTCGCTGGAGCGCCTCCGCGTCGAACCCGATGCCCTTCAGATAGGCCCGCGCGGGGGCGCGGTCGGGTCCGTCGAGGATCTGCCGGCTGCGGCCGCGGGGGTCGCCGCTCACGCGAAGCGCGGTGGCGCCGAGGTGGGGCGCCGGCGCTGGCGCTCCCACTCGGACAGACGCCACAGATCGCGCCGCACCCTGGCGGGATCGAGCTGGCGCCCGGGGAGATGCATGTTCGCGTTGCGGATCAGCCGCTGCTCGTCACCCGTCAGCGCCATCCACTTGGCGAGGACGTCGTCGGAGTCCGGCAGGCGCGAGCCGGAGATGGCGCCGCTCATGTCGGGGAACTCGACGCAGTACTCGCTCAGGAGGCGCCTGGTGCCGGTCACGTAGGCGACGATCGGCTTGTGCGGGTAGATCAGGTACGCGTAGGAGGCTGCCCGCGGCGAGGCCCCGGCGAGGCGGCTTGGGTTCTTCGGCCCGCCAGTTACGGGCGACGCGAACCGCCCGGTCACAGGCCGGTCGGACGAGGTCCGCTCGAGAGGGTCGGCTGACGGCTCGTCGTCCGGGCCGAAGTCACGCCGTCCCCGTCCGTTCACGCGAATGAAGCCGAGGTCGCGGTACATGTCCCACTCCTCCTCGTTCACGCACGAGCGCAGCAACTCGCGGGCCCGTTGCTCGGCACGTCGCTCGCGGCCGGGATCGCGAACCTCAAGCTGCCCGGCGCGGCGGGTGGTGCGCACCCGCTCGGCCTGTCGCCGCGGACCGCCCACCCGGACCAGCATGGACACGAGCAGGACGGCGGCGATCAGGGCGAGGGCGAGCAGTACCAGCAGCATGCCCGGCGCCGGTGACTAGCCGCCGGCGGCGCGCGGGAAGAAGATCACGCGCTCCGCGTCCTGCGGGATCTGCCGGTAGTCCTGGACCATCTCGGCCTGCCGGCGCCCGGTGAGACCATCGCGCGATGGAACCGCCGCCCACATCCCCTCGTCGAGCTGACGGCGAAACTCCTCCACCAGCCGCTCCTCGTCCTGCTGCAGCTGCGGATCGCCCTCCGTGAGAAGAATTTCTCCGTGCCCCGGCTTCATGCGTAGAAACTTGATGACGACACTCCTTGGCGGCTGATTGCCCGCTCGGAGCGAGCACCCGACTCGGCTCATCGGACGGGGTCCGACATTATGCCAGAGCGAGTCGTGGTACCTCGCCGGTGCCTCAGGGACCGGTTCTCGGCCGTGCCGCGCCATCAGCTCAGGCCGAGGACGTTCACCGGACCCACCCCTGCGCCGATCCCGCGTAGCCCGTCGCGCACGGCCGCGGAAGCCGCCTCCTTCGCATGCCGAGCCGCCTCGAGCGGGCTGTCGCCGAGCGCGAGGCGCGCCGCGAGCGTGGAGGAGTGCGTGTCACCCGACCCGTGCGCCGCGCCGTCGGGATGGCGCTCGCCCGGGATCTCGACGACACGGTGGCCGTCGAAGTAGATGTCGACGGCCTGGGACCGGTGGCCGCCGGTGACGACCACGACTGCCGCGCCGAGGGCATGGACGGCCCGGGCCAGCTCGTCGGGCGGGGCCTCTGCGTCCGCGGGCAGGCCGGCGAGCGAGCGCGCCTCGGGCACGTTGGGGGTGATCACGTCGGCCCGGGGGAGCAGGCGCTCGCGCAGCGTCGCCCGCGCGTCGTCCTCGAGGAGGGCCGCACCGCTCTCGGCCACCATCACCGGGTCGAGGACCACCGGCGCTTCGCCGGTGAGCTCCAGCGCCTCCTCGACCGCCGTGATCGTTGTGACGTTCCCGAGCATCCCGATCTTCACGGCGTCCACGCCAATGTCCTCCACCACGGCGGCCACCTGCTCCACGATGGCCTGTGGAGGAAGCGGATAGACGCCTCGCACCCCGACCGTGTTCTGGGCGGTGATCGCGGTGATCGCCGTCATGCCGTGGACGCCGGCGCGGGCGAACGCCTTTAGGTCGGCCTGGATCCCGGCGCCGCCTCCGGAGTCCGAGCCCGCGATGGTGAGGACGCAGGGCGGGCGAGGGCGGCAGCTCATGGTGGAGTTGGAGGAGCGATGCGGCACGTGGCCGAGCGGGAACGCGCGGCGGCGATCGAGAAGCGTAGGGCTTGACGGGCTCGCCCAGTCAGGCCAGCGCCGTACGTTCGTAGCTGCCAAACCCATCGCGCACTACCAGCCCGAGGGCCTCGAGGCGCCCCAGGGCGATGCGCACCTCGCGGGCCGAGGCGAGGGCGCCCTCCACGAGGATCTCGACGCCGTGGCCGGCCTCCACGGCGTCCAGCACCTGGCGCAGGCCGGGCTCGAGCCCCTGGGACCTGTGCCGGGCTTCCTCCTCGGCCGCGGCTGCCGTGGGCTCGGTGGACGGCCGCACGTCGACCCCGTAGAGGAGGTCGAGCACGTCCTCGACGCCCCGGATCACGTGTGCTCCGTCGCGCAGCAGGCGGTTGGAGCCCGCGGCCATGCGCGCAGTGACCCGGCCGGGGACGGCGCCTACATCCCGGTTCAGGTTCGTGGCGAAGGCGGCGGTGATCAGCGTTCCCGAGCGCTCGGCGGCCTCCACGACGATCGTGGCCGCAGCCAGCGCCGCCATGATGCGGTTTCGCGCCGGGAAGCTCCACTTCAGCGCGGGCTGCCCGGGCGGCAGCTCCGACACCACCGCCCCACGGTCGAGCAGCCGCTCGTACAGCGCGCGATGGGTGCGCGGGTAGACCACGTCCGGCCCGCAGGCGAGCACCGCCAGGCCGGCTCCGTCGGCGTCCAGCACCCCACGGTGGGCGGCGCCGTCGATCCCGAGGGCGAGGCCGCTGATGACGGGCACGCCGGCCACGGCGAGGCTCCGCCCGAGCTCCCTGGCCACCTCCAGCCCGTAGGGCGAGGCCCTGCGGGCGCCGACGATGGTGACCATCGGCTGCTGTGCCAACTCCGCAATGCGCGGGGCCCCGCCGCGGACGAAGAGGACGGCCGGCGGGTCCGTCAATTCCCGCAGGCCGCCCGGATACCCGTCGCGGTGCCGGCACACCGCGTCCACGTCGGTCTCCGACAGCCGCTCGCGGGCGCCCGCGGGGTCGAACCCGTCGAGAAAGGCCCGTAGCGAGTCGGCGCGATCGGCGGCAACCGCGGCGATCAGATCCTCGTCGGAAAGGGCGAGCAGCCCCGCGGTGCGCCGGCGGGGATGGTCGAGGAGCCCGGCGATTCGCTCCGAGAGGCGACCGAGGAGATGGGCCCGGCACAGGCAGGCGTCGCAGCACGCGGTCACGCCGCCACTCGCTCCGAAGCGCCCAGCCGGAAGCTCAAGGCCTCGTCGATGTCCTCGGCCGAGACCCGCTCGCGTCCGCCGAGGTCGGCGATCGTGCGTGCGAGACGCAGCACCCGGTCCCGACCGCGGCCGCTCAGCGGGACGCGTCCGTGTCCCTCCAGCAGCCGTGACCGCGCGGCCGCGCCGAGGCCGACGTGCCGCCGGGTGGCGGCCCCGTCCATGGTGGCGTTGGACACCGCGGCGCAGCCGTTGAGGCGCTCGTCCTGGCGCTCACGCGCCGCCGACACGCGGGCGCGCACAGTGGCCGACGTCTCGCTGGAGGCTCCGGGTCCGGCGGCGAGCTCGAGCGGCGGGGTGGTGCTCAACGGACAGACGAGATCCATGCGGTCCATCAGCGGTCCGCTCAGCCGCCTCGAGTACCGCGCGCGGTCGGCTTCGGTGCAGAGGCACTCATGCCGGGGACGGGCGCACGGGCAGCTGTTGCACGCGGCGATGAGCATGGCCTCGGCCGGGAAGCTCACTGTGCGCTGGCCGCGGGTGATCTCGATGCACCCGTCCTCGAGCGGCTGCCGAAGGCCCTCGAGCGCAGCCCGCGAGAACTCCGCCAGCTCGTCCATGAAGAGCACGCCGCGGTGCGCGAGTGTGATCTCCCCCGGACGAGGGCTCGCGCCTCCGCCGATCAGCCCGGCCGGCGAGATCGTGTGGTGCGGCGCTCGAAACGGGCGCCGCGACGCGAGACAGCCGTCGCTCAGCCCCGCCACCCCGTGGATGTGCGTGATCTCGAGCGCTTCGTCGAAGGTCGGGGGCGGAAGGATCGAGGTGATCCGGCGGGCGAGCATCGTCTTCCCAACGCCGGGAGGGCCGACCATGAGCAGGCTGTGCCCGCCTCCCGCCGCGATCTCGAGGGCCCGCTTGGCATCGGCCTGGCCACGGACGTCGGCCAGATCGAGCTCGTCGTCGGAGTCGCGGGCGGCGGGCGCTCGCGGGCGGGCGGGCGCCGGTTGCCAGCGCCCGCGCAGGAGGTCGGCGATCCGGTCGAGGCTCGGGACGCCGAGTACCTCGACCCCCTCGACGAGTGCCGCCTCACCGGCGTTCTCCTCCGGCACGAGCAGCTTCGTGTAGCCCGCTCGCCTGGCTCCGAACGCCACCGCGAGGGCTCCGTGCACCGGCCGCAGCGCGCCGCTCAGGGAGAGCTCGCCGCACACCGCGTAGTTCGTCAGCGCCTCGCGCGGGACCTGGCCGCTTCCGCCGAGCACCGCCACGGCCAGCGCCAGGTCGAAGCTCGGCCCGGCCTTGCGCAGGCTCGCGGGCGCGAGGTTGGCGGTCAGCCGCTGGAGGGGGAACTCGAGCCCCGAGTTCAGCAGGGCGGCGCGCACGCGCTCGCGCGCCTCTCTGACCCCTGCGTCCGGCAGGCCGACGACGGTGAAGACGGGCAGGCCACGGCGCATGTCGATCTCGACCGCGACCTCGAGGCTCTCGATGCCCTCGATGGCGAAGGTGGCGACGCTGGCGAGCACGAAGGCGACCGTAGGACGGAGCGCGTGACCACGGGGTCACGAGCGTTACGACTCCGCTCGCGGGGGCGCACGGTTCCGTGCCTTCCCAGCGCCATGCGGCGTCGTAACCGAACCGGCGCGCCATCGTCACGCTGCGGAGCTGACCCGTAACGCAGCCCTGCCTAGGGTGGCCGTGATGTCAGCCGACCGACGACGCACCCTGGGTGAGATGGGCGAGCGCCTGGCCGAGGGCCACCTCGTGCAGCGCGGCTACGACATCGTCACGCGCAACGCGCGCACCCGCTTCGGTGAGCTCGACCTCATCGCCGCCGACCACCGCTGTCTCGTGTTCTGCGAGGTCAAGACACGCGTGGCGGGAGGGCGCTCGGGCCCTGCGACCGCTCTCGAGGCGATCGGTCCGCAGAAGCAGCGCCGCCTGAAGCGCCTCGCTCGCGACTGGCTGGGCGAGCACCGCGCCGGTCCGGATCGGCCCGGCCGGGACGAGCTGCGCTTCGACGCGATCGGGGTGACGGTCGACGCCAGCGGGGAGCTGGTCGCCCTGGAGCACCTGGAGGGGGCGTTCTGAGTGCCGGCCTCGTCCGGCGCCCCGATCACCCGCCGAGCGCGAGCTGCTGGTAAGCGATGGACGCGAACGAGAGGCGGTGCAGCGGCGAGATGCCCTTGGCGGCGATGGCCGCACGGTGCTCGGGGGTCGAGTAGCCGACGTTGGTGTCGAAGTCCCAGCCGGTGTGGCGCTCGGCCGCGCGGCGCATGTAGCGGTCGCGCGTGACCTTGGCGAGCACCGACGCTGCGGCTATGGCCGCGCTCGTGGCGTCGCCGCCCACAACGCGCCGCTGCTCGAAGCCGAAGTCGGGGAGCCGGAAACCGTCGACGAGGCACAACGTCTCCGGCTCGGCGACCCGCATGAGAGCGCACCGGAGCGCGGCGATGTTCGTCACGTGGAGGCCGCGCGAGTCGATGCCGCGCACGCAACGCGACACGACTACCGCGCGGGCCGCGGCGCGAATCACCAGCGGGTACAGCTCCTCGCGGCCCTCCTCGGAATGCTGCTTGGAGTCGTTCAGCCGGGAGAGCGCGCGACGATCGGCAAGCGACAGGCGCTCGAGGTCGAAGAGCACGGCCGCGGCCACGAGCGGCCCGGCCAGCGAACCGCGGCCTGCCTCGTCGGCGCCGGCCACGAGCCGCCGCCCCAGGCTGCGGTCGAAGGCGAACAGCCGCCGGCCGCTCGTACTCGTCCTAGAGCTTGCCGATGCGCTTCGGCGGCCAGTACGTGGCGAAGGCGCCGCCGATGATCCAGTCCTCCGGGACGGGCCCCCAGGCACGGCTATCGGCGCTCTCCCCACGGTTGTCGCCCATCATAAAAAAGTGCCCCGGCGGAACGGTTATCTCCTTGGGCAGCGAGCAGATGGGGCAGTCCGCGCTGGGCCGTGCATACGGCTCCTGCTGCCGTCCCCCGTTGATGAAGACCTGTCCGCGGATCACCTTCAGGCGGTCTCCCGGCTCGCCGACGATCCGCTTGATGAAGTTGGTGTCCGATCGCTCCTCGGTGGGCCTTGCGCAGGCCTGCCCCGGCGGCGGCTCGACACCGCAGACGTTCACGTCGGCGCCCGCCGGCGGCTTGAAGACGACCACGTCACCGCGCTTCGGGTCCGACAGCCGGTAGCTCACCCGGTCGACGAGCACGCGCTGGCCGACCTCCAGGGTCGGGACCATCGACTCGCTCGGGATCTTGAACGGCTTGACGATGAACGCCTGGATCCCGAGGGCGAGGCCGAGCGCGACGACGACGATCAGGACCAGCTCGCCCAGCGAGCCGCCCGGCCGGGTGCCCTTCTGGCGAGCCGCGGTTGCTATCGGACGGGGCGCAGCATCAGGAGCCGCCGGAGGTCCCGCTCGGCGGGCCCTCGTCGTCGCTCGGCTCCCCGCCGGCCTCGGCGGTCGGCGGCTCGGGGTCCGGCGCGGCCCCCTCATCCTCGTCTGCCGCGAGGACGTCGGGCGTGGACTCGCCGGCGTCGGACTCGACCGCATCGCTATCGGGTGGCGTGTCCGCCCCGGCGGCAGCGTCCAGCCCGTCCGTGCCCTGCAGCTCGAGCTCCGCGTCCAGCTCGGCGGGGTCCACCGCGTCGGGCGGGCCGTTCGTCCCGATCGCCGCGCGCGCCGCACGGCCACGGACGTCCTGGCGCTCCTTCACCCGCGCGCGACGGCCCACCCGGCCGCGCAGGTAGTAGAGCTTCGCCCGGCGCACGTCGCCGCGGCTCGCCACCTCGAGCTCCTCGATCTTGGGGGAATGCACCGGGAAGGTGCGCTCGACACCCACCCCGAAGGACTGCTTTCGAACGGTGAACGTCTCGCGTGCGCCCTGGCCCTGGCGCTTGATCACCGTGCCCTCGAAGAGCTGCGTGCGACGCCTGGTGCCCTCGATGACCTGGAAGTGGACGCGCACACGGTCACCGGGGTCGAAGTCCGGCACTTGGCGCAGCTGGGCCCGCTCGAGGCTGTCGATGACTTGACTCATACGAAGGAGCGCACGTACGTGCGCGGCCCGTCCGGGGCTCGGCGGGGAATGGCCATGGTAGCGGAGGTGAAACGCCGTTCGGAGGCCGATGGTCCGACCCCTCCCGCTGCGCCGGCCCCGCCGCCACCACGGCCGCGTGGGACGGCCCCGCTCAACCGCGCCCGGCGCCCGCCTCGCCGGCGCGCAGCGCGCTCTGCGCCCGCCGCCATCCGCTGATCTGCCCGTGATCACCCGAACGCAGCACGGTCGGAACCTCGTGGCCGCGCCAGTCCGCCGGCCGCGTGTAGTGCGGGTACTCGGGCGCGCCGTCCAGGGCCGCGCTGAAGGACTCCTCGACCACGCTCTCGGGGTGCCCGAGCGCGCCCGGGACCTTCCGCAGCACCGTGTCGCACAGCACCATGGCCGCCAGCTCACCACCCGACAGCACGTAGGGGCCGATCGAGATCACGTCGCTCGCCAGATGCTCATGCACGCGCTCGTCGAAGCCCTCGTACCGCCCGCAGAGGACGGCGAGATCGGGGCCCGCCGCCAGCTCGCCGGCCAACCCGTCGTCGAGCGGGCGGCCGCTCGCGGCGAGCGCCACAACCCGTCGCGGACGGGCCTCGACGTCAACCGGGTCATGCCCGTAGCGGGCCGCCAGCGCGGCCTCCACCACGTCGACGCGGATGATCATGCCCGCCCCCCCGCCGTAGGGCGTGTCGTCGACCTGTCCGGCGCCGAGGGGCGTGGTGGCCCGCAGGTCGATCGCGCGCAGCTCGTGTCCGAGGGCCTCCGCGTTGCGGACGTGACGCTGCTCGCGAAACCAGTCGAACCAGGCGGGGAACAGGGTGAAGACGTCGATGTTCAGTTGGCGGGCTCCCCGGCCGGCGACGGCGGGTCGATCGCCAGGAACTCGAGGTCGACTTCGATGCGGCGCGAAGCGGGGTCTACGCTGCGGACGGCGTCCCGGACGAAGGGCACGAGGGTCTCGGCCTCCCCCACCACGAGCAGGTCGCACGAAGGGGCGGCCACCACCCTCAGCACCTCCCCGAGTCCGTCGACGCGGCACCCGACGAGGTCGGCCGCCAGCCACTCGTCGCGGTCGAGAGTCGCCTGCTCCTCCTCGGCGAGCAAGTCCTCTCCCCTCAGCGCCTCGGCCGCATCCCGGTCGCCCACGCCACTCAGCCTCACGAGCGGCCGCGCCGGGGTGCCGGCCGAGCGCTCAACCTGCCTGCCGAGCCCGGCGACCGTGACCGTGGCGCCCACCTCGAGCGCCCTCAGGGGGCGCTCGAGGTAGAAGCTCCCCTCCACGCCGTGCGCCCGGCCGATGCGGCCGACGGCCACGAGGCGCCGCACGGGAGGGTCCTCCGTCAATCGACGACGTCGACGAGCACCCGGCCGCCGCGCTTCACCGAGCAGGCCCGGATCACGACGCGGAGGGCGTTGATCGTGCGTCCGCCGCGGCCGATCACCTTCCCAACGTCCTCGGCGGATACCTGCAACTCGAGCACGAGCGTCCCGTCGTCCTCCTCGAAGGAGTCGACGGCCACCGCGTCGGGGTGTTCGACCAGTGAGCGCACGAGGTACTCGAGCAGCTCCCTCAAGCGGGCTCCTAGGTGCTGTCCGGTGACTCGGCGTCGCCCTCGGGCGGCGGCGGCTCCGGCTCGTCGGGCTGGGCTGTCTCGGTCTCGGACGCGTCTGGCGCCGCTACGGCTTCCCCGGCAGCGGGATCCGCTTCCGCGTCCGCCGTTGGGGGTGCCGTGCCTTCCTCGGGCGCCCCGGCGCCGGTGTCCCCGGCGGCCGGCTGCTCGCCGGCGCCAGGCTCGGCGTCCACGGGCGCGGTCGGCGTGTCACCGGACGCGCCGCTACCGGCCGCCCCCCCGCCGATCCCGCCGATGCCCTGCGTGCGCATGAGCTTCTTCACCGTGCTCGTCGGCTGCGCGCCGCGGTCCAGCCAGTGGATGAGCCGGTCGGCGTCGAGCACGATCTCCGATGGGTTGGTCTGGGCGTTGTAGCGCCCGACGGTCTCGATGATGCGGCCGTCCCGCGGCGACCGCTGGTCGGCGACGACGACGCGCCATATGGGGTTCCTCCGGCCACCCACTCGGGTCAGCCTCACTCGTACCGACAAGTTCTCACCTTTCGCGGGGACGGCCGCCTACCTTATCGGCCCCCGGATCCGTCCACCGGCGGGGGCGGCGGCGGGGGCCGACGTGGGCCGTCAGCGCCCGCCGGCCATCTGCTGGAGCGACGGCATCTTGCCCTGCGACAGCTGCCGCATCATCTTCTGCATCTGGCCGAACTGCTTCACGAGCTGGTTCACCGCCTGGACGCTGGTGCCCGAGCCGAGCGCGATCCGCCGGCGCCGCGAGCCGTTCAACAGTGCGGGGTTGGCCCGCTCCTCGGGCGTCATCGAGGTGATGATGGCCTGCACCCGATCGAGCTCGCGGTCGTCGATGTTCAGCTGCGAGAGCTGCTGACCGGCCAGGCCGGGGATCATCTTCAGCAGGCTGGTGAGCGGCCCCATCTTGCGCAGCTGCTCCATCTGATCGAGGAAGTCGTCGAAGCCGAACTGCTGCTTGCGGATCTTGCGCTCGAGCTCCGCGGCCTGCTTCTCGTCCATCTGGCGCTCGGCCTTCTCGACGAGCGTCATCACGTCGCCCATGCCGAGGATCCGCTGGGCCATGCGGTCGGGGTGGAAGCGCTCGAAGTCGGCGAGCTTTTCGCCGGTGGACGCGTACAGGATCGGCTTGCCGGTCACGGCCTTGACCGACAGCGCGGCGCCGCCCCGGGCGTCGCCGTCGAGCTTCGAGAGGATCACCCCGTCGAAGCCGATGTCGCCGGAGAAGCGCTCGGCCACGTTCACGGCGTCCTGGCCGGTCATCGCGTCGACGACGAGCAGCACGTTGTGGGGCTTGGTGCGCTTCTTGACCCTGGCGAGCTCGCCCATCAGCTCGTCGTCCACGTGCAGGCGGCCCGCGGTGTCCACGATCAGCGCGTCGCGGCGGTCGGCCTTTGCCTGGCCGAGCGCCCACTCGGCGATGTCCACCGGGTCGCGCCCCGTGCCCTGCTCGTACACCGTCGCCCCGGCCTGCGCGCCAACCTTCACGAGCTGATCGACAGCCGCGGGCCGGTAGACGTCGCAGGCGGCGATGCCCACGTCCATGCCGTGCTCCTCGCGCAGGTGGCGCGCCAGCTTCCCGCAGGCGGTTGTCTTGCCCGAGCCCTGGAGTCCGGCCATGAGGATCACCGTGGGCGAGCCCTTGGCGAACACGAGGTCGCGGCCCGCGCCGCCCATCAGCGTCGTCAGCTCCTCGCTGACCACCTTCACGACCTGCTGGCCCGGGTTGAGTGAGTCGAGCACCTGCTGGCCGAGGGCCCGCTCGCGCACCGCCGCGGTGAAGCGCTTGACGACCTGGAAGTTGACGTCGGCCTCGAGCAGCGCCAGGCGAATGGCGCGCATCGCCTTGGTCACGTCCTCCTCGGTGAGGCTGCCACGCGAGCGGACGTCCGCGAGCGCGCTCTGCAGGCGGTCGGAGAGGGTGTCGAGCATCGCCGCCTGAGGCTAGCGCCCGCCGCTGCCCCGGGGACCGGCGAACGCGGCGCCTGGGCCACTACGGTGACGGAGGTGGCGATCCTCGACACAGCGCGCCGCACGACCGTTCTGGCGCTCGCGGCCGCCTGCCTCGTCATCGGGGCGTGCGGTGGCGGCGCCGAGGACGAAGGGCCGGTCGAGCCGCCCGCGAACCCCGCCGAGGAGCGCGCCGTCACCGCCGTGACCCGCGACTACATCCTGAACACCGATCCCAGGCGCTGCCAGGAGCTGGCCACCGCCTTCGGCATGCCCGGATGCCGCCGCTACGCCACCGGGAACGAGCTCGGCGACGTCGAGCTGCGCATCGACGAGATCGACCTGGCCCGAACCGACGCCACCGTGAGCTTCACCGCTCCGGGCCGAGGGCAGGGCTCGCTGCTGCTGCGCAAGCTCGAGGCCGGCTGGCGCGGAGAAGCGGTGGTCGGGCGCGACTACGTGCCCGCCGGGTAGGGGGTCTTCTCGAAACGTTCGCCCGGAAAGGGCATGCGCCGGGCGCCGCCAGGCAAGGGTGCAGGAGCAGCCGATAGCAGCGCTATTGCGGGTCTCCGAGGACGCCGCATGGCGTGGACCGGCGCCGCCATAACGGGCGAAACGTTGAGAGAAGGCCCACTGGCTACCGGTCCGCCGGCGAGCGGCCTCCGCCGTCCGCCGTGGGCGGGCGGACCTGTGCCGCCGCACCGTCGCCGTTCGCCTGCTCGGCGCCCGACACGAGCGACCCCAGGTTGCCGAGAGCCTGGGTGAACTCGCTGGGGATGATCCACACCTTGTTGGCGTTGCCCTGGGCGATCTGAGGCAGCATCTGCAGGTACTGGTAGGCGAGCAGCTTGGGATCGGCGTCGCCGCGGTGGATGGCGTCGAACACCGTCTCGATGGCCTTCGACTGGCCCTCGGCGTAGAGCACCTGCGACTCGCGCTGGCCCTCGGCGCGGAGGATGGCGCTCTGCTTCTCGCCCTCCGCGGTCAGGATCTGCGACTGCTTGACCCCCTCGGCGGTGAGGATGGCCGCGCGGCGGTCGCGCTCGGCGCGCATCTGCTTCTCCATCGCCTCCTTGATCGACCCCGGCGGGTCGATGGCCTTCAGCTCGACGCGGTTCACGCGGATGCCCCACTTGCCGGTGGCGTCGTCGAGCACCCCGCGCAGCTGGCCGCTGATCGAATCCCGCGAGGTGAGCGTGTCCTCGAGCATCATCCCGCCGATGACGTTTCGCATGGTGGTCACCGTGAGCTGCTCGACGGCGGCGATGTAGTTGGCGATCTCGTAGGTCGCGGCCTTCGGGTCGGTGACCTGGAAGTAGATCACCGAGTCGATGTTCACCACGAGGTTCTCCTCGGTGATCACCGGCTGGGGCGGGAAGGAGACGACCTGCTCGCGCAGGTCGATCAGTGGCCGCATCCGGTCGACGAAGGGCACGAGCAGGGCGAGGCCCGGAGAGAGGGTGCGGTTGTAGCGGCCAAGCCGCTCGACGATCCCGGCCCGGGCCTGGGGCACGATGCGCACGGCCCGGGCAAGCACGAACAGCACGACCACGGCGATGACGATGAGGACTATGAGGCCGGACATGTCAGAAATCTCCTCGGTTCAGGGGGACACGAGCGCCGTGGCGCCCTCGATCTTGAGCACTTCCACGCGCTGCCCCTCCTCGAGGACCGTGTCCTCGTCGAAGGGGCGGGCGGTCCACACCTCGCCGCCGATCCTCACCTGGCCGCCGCCGGGGTGCACGCGTTCGAGCACCACGGCCGGGGCGCCCACGAGGGCCTCGGTGCCCGTGCGGATCCGGGGTGGCGTGCGCAGGTGACGCTGCGCGATCGGGCGGATAAAGACAAGGGAGGCGATCGAGGCCAGGGAGAAGGCCGCCACCTGCAGCTCCGCGGAAACGCCGCCCAGGGCGACCACCGCCGTGAGCGCGGCGGCGATGGCGATCGGGGCCAGGAAGAAGCCGAGCGTGACCACCTCGCCGGCGGCGAGGGCCGCCGCCAACAACACCCAGATCAGCCAGTCGGCCACAAGGGGCCAATCGTACCCCCTCGGCGGCTATCCCACCGCCTCGTCGAGCGCCCGCGCAACGTCGGTGAGCAGGTCGTCCGCGTCCTCGCACCCGACGCTCAGGCGGATCAGGCCCTCCGGCACGGCGTCCGAGCCCCAGCGCGCCCGCCGCTCGGCGGTCGAGTGCACCCCGCCGAAGCTCGTGGCCTCGGCGATCAGCTCGCAGGCCGCGAGGAAGCGCTCGGCGCGCTCGCGACCGGCGAGGGTGAAGGTGAGCACGGGTCCGAAGCGGCTCATCTGGCGGGAGGCGAGCGCGTGGGCGGGATCGGAGGGCAGCCCCGGGTAGCGCACGGCCTCGACGTCCGGGCGCTCGGCGAGTGCTCGAGCCAATGCGCCCGCGGTTTCGCACTGGCGCTCCAGCCGCACCGCGAGGGTCGCGAGCGAGCGGTGCGCGAGCCACGCCTCGAACGGGCCGGCCAGCGCTCCGGTGAGCGTGCGGAAGCTCCGCAGGGCCTCGGCCCGGGCCGGGTCGCGCACGGCCACGTGGCCCATCAGCAGGTCGCTGTGGCCGCTCATCGCCTTGGTGTCGGCGGCCATCGAGTAGTCCGCGCCGAGGGTCAGCGGAAGCTGCCCGAGCGGCGTGGCGAGCGTGTTGTCGACCGCCACCAGCCCGCCGGCCGCGTGGACGGCCTGACAGAGCCCGGCCACGTCGCATACGTCGAGGCCCGGGTTCGACGGCGTCTCGAGCCACACGAGGGTCGCGCCCTCGATCGCCTCGCGCCAGCCGGGCCCGGGGGTGGGCACCTCGCGAACCTCCACGCCGCGCTCGCCCAGGTGCTCGTTGGCGAGCTTGCGCACCGTGAAGTAGCCGTCGGAGGGAACCACGAGCACGTCACCCGGGCGCAGGAGGGGCATCATCACCGCCGCGACAGCCGCCTGGCCGGAGGCGAACACCACCGCCTCCCCACCCTCCAGCGCGCCGATGGCCTGCTCGTACGCCGTCCAGGTCGGGTTGCCGTAGCGCCCGTACACGTAGTCGGAGTTCGCCGGGTCGCCGCTCAGGTGGAAGGGCGCCGCGAAGGTGGGCCCGGGAAGGAAGGGCCGGCCGTCGGCCGCCGCCGGGAGGCCGGCGTGCACCGCCCGCGTGGCGTCCCGCAGCGGCCGGCCTGCGGGCGGCTCAGCCATCACCGGGATCGAGCAGCGCTCGCGCGAAGTCCTGGGCGTCGAAGGGGCGGAGGTCCTCGAGCGCCTCCCCGATGCCAATCAGCTTCACCGGCACGCCCAGCTCCTGGGCGATCGCGAGCGCGATGCCGCCCTTTGCCGTGCCGTCGAGCTTGGTGAGCACGATGCCGGTAACGTCGATCGCCTCGCGGAAGAGCATCGCCTGCCGCAGTCCGTTCTGGCCGGTGGTGGCGTCGATGGTGAGCAGGATTTCATGCGGCGCGTCGGGCAGCCGCTTGGCGATCACGCGCCTCACCTTGGTCAGCTCGTTCATCAGGTGCTGCTGGGTGTGGAGCCGACCCGCGGTATCGCAGATCACCACGTCGTGGCCGCGCGCCCGGGCGGCCTCCACGGCGTCGTAGGCCACGGCGCCCGGGTCCGAGCCCGGCGCGGCCCGGATCACCTCGCACCCCGCGCGGTCGCCCCACTCGACGAGCTGCTCGACGGCCGCGGCGCGGAACGTGTCGCCGGCGGCCAGCAGCACCGACTTGCCGAGCTCGCGCTGGAGGTGCCAGGCCATCTTGCCGATCGTCGTGGTCTTGCCCGTTCCGTTCACGCCCACCATGAGGATCACCGTGGGCGAGGGCGTCAGGTCGATGCGGTCGTCCCCGGTCCCGGCGGCGTCGGCCAGCAGATCCTGCAGCCGCCGGGTGAGGTCCTCACCGCCCGCGAGGTCGCCGGAGGCGGCCTCGGCCTCCAGCCGCTCGACGATGCGAGCGGTGGTGGCCGCCCCGACGTCCGCGTAGATGAGGGTCTCCTCGAGCCGCTCCCAGGCCTCGTCGTCGAGGTTCTGGAACATCGTGGCCTGCAGCTCCGCGCCGAGCGCCTGGCGCGACTTCGACAGGTTCTCCCGCAGGCGACGGAAGAAGCCACGCTGCTCCTCCGGCGGCTCCTCCTCCGCGGCGCCCGCGCCGTCGTGACCGGTGATGAAGAGCTCCCGCCAGGTCCGCGCCATCGCGGCGGGAGGATAGGGAGCGGTCAGGCCGCGGCTTCGGCCCCGGTCGACGGGGATCGGGGCTCGCCGGGCGCTCGGGGCTCGGGGGGCCGAGCGAGGCGGCGCGAGACGACCTTCGACACGCCGTCGGAGCCCATGCTCACCCCGTAAACGCGGTCGGCGGCGTCCATGGTGCGGCGCTGATGGGTCACGACGATGAACTGCGCGCGGTCGGAGTAGCGCCGGACGAGCTCCAGGAAGCGGTCGATGTTGAGGTCGTCGAGCGCGGCCTCGACCTCGTCCAGGATGTAGAAGGGGCAGGGCCGGGCCAGGAAGACCGCGAACAGGAAGGCCAGGGCAACGAGCGACTTCTCGCCGCCCGAGAGCAGCGACAGCCGGCGGGCCGACTTTCCGGCCGGGGTCACCTCCAGGTCCACGCCGGGCTCCCGGCCCGCTGTGGGGTCCGGCTCGTCCTCGCCCTCGGACACCGGCCCGGGCTTGGACGCCGCTTCGCCACCGAGCACGGACCGCGGTCCGTCGGGGCGAACGAGCGTGAGCCGCCCGCGTCCCCCCGGGAAGAGGTGGGCCACGACCTCCTCAAAGTTCCGAGCCGTGGCCTCGAACGTCTCGTCGAAGGCCTGCCGGATCCTGCGGTCGGTGTCCCTGATCAGGCCCTGCAGCTCAGCGAGCGCGGTCTCGAGATCCTCGCGCTGGGCCTCGAGCTCCTCGACGTGGCTCACCGCCTCCTCGTACTCGGACTGGGCCAGCGGGTTCACGGGACCGAGCTGTTCGCGCCGGCGCGCCAGGCGCTCGAGGCGCGCATCGAGCTCGTCGCGGCGCTCGTCGGCGAGCGGGTCGCGGGCAACCGCGGGCTCCACCGCGAGCCGTTCGGCCACCCGGGCAAGCTCATCCTCCGCCTCGGCGGCGGCATCCCGCGCCCGCTGGGCGCGCACCTCGGCCGCGGTCACCACCTCGCTCACCCGGCGGAGCGTGGCCTGGAGCTCGGCCTCCTCGGCCGCGTAGCGACGCAGCGCAGCTGCCGCCTGCTCCCCTGCCGCGGCGCCCGTCCTCCACTCCGCCTCGATCACCTGGTGATGGCCGGCCACGGCCGTGCCGGCGTCGTCGAGTGCCGCCGCGACCCGCGCGGCGGACGCGAGCACCATCCCATCGCCCTCTATGCGCCGAACGAGCCGCTCGCGCCGGGCGAGCCGCTCCCGGCGCTCGCGCGCCTCTGCCTCCAGCAGCCGTCGCTCGCTGCCGAGCTCGGCGAGCAGATGGGCGTGGCACGCGTCCTCAGTGTCGCCGTCGGGCTCCTCGAGGGCCCTGCGCTGCGCGCGCTCGGCGGCATCGGCGGCGTCGGCGGCCTCCTGCGCCGCCCGGCGGGCCGCCCTCAGCGTGCCCTCCGCCGCGTCGCGGACCCCGTCGGCGGCGGCCACCGACTGCGCGAGACGCTCGGCGTCCGCCTCGGTCGCGGCGACGGCTCGCGCGCGGTCCTCCGAGGCGGCGATCAGCTCGTCGCGCCGGGCGACCTCATCGAGCAGGCGGCCCTCGTCGGCCTGCACGACCTGCCGGAGCTCGCCGCTACCGGCTCTCAGCGCGCGGCCCGCCCGCGTGACCGCGACGCCGTCGAAGCCGGCAGGGAGGAGCGCGAGATCGGGCACCACCCAGGCATCGCCGAGCAGGCGCTCGGCGAGCATGGCGACGGCCGGCGCGGGCCGGACGTGATCGAGCAGGCGCTCAGCGCCCGGCGGAAGCGCCGGCCGTCGCGTCCGGCGCTCGGTCTCCTCGGCGTCCGCGTCGCGGGGGCCGGGGGTCACGAGGGCCTCGCCCCCGTCGGCGCCCGCCTCGTCCAGCAGCCGCTCGCCGGCCGTCAACGCCTCCACCACCGGCGCCCGCAGGCGCGACCCGAGCACGGCCGCCAGCGCGAGCCGGTACTCCGGCTCGACGCCCAGCTCGTCGGCCAGCGTGGTGTGAGCGCTCGGTGCGGAGCCGGCGGTGCGAAGGAACTGCAGGACGGTGGCGAGGCGGCCACCCGTCTGCGCGGCCGCGCGCCGTTCGGACTCGACCCGCCGGTGCGCCTCGCGGAGCCGGGCGCGCGCCGAGTCGCACTCTCGATCGGCGCGCTCGAGCGCCTCGCGCTCGCGCTCGGCGGCGGCGCGCCGCTCGTCGCGCACGCGGTCGAGCGACTCCCGCTCCACGGCGATCCGCGCGGCCGCCGCCTGACGGCGCTCGTCGCGCTCGCTCTCCAGCGACCGCAGCGCCTGCTCGAGCTCCGCGACGCGGCCGTAGGCGTGGGGCCCCGCGCTGTGGTCGCCAGCGGGAAGCCCCTCGAGCTCCGCGCTCCGGCGCGCGCGTCCATCGGCCGTCGAGCGCTCGAGCTCGCGCGCCCGCTCGAGCCGCAGAGCGATGCGCTCGTGCGCGGAGCCGGCGGCGAACACCCGGCGCGAGAGCCGCTCCCGGGTCTCGCTGTGTGCCGCCAGCGACTCCTCGGCCGCCTGGCGTCGCGCCGCCACCGCCGCGAGCGCTTCGTCGGCGCGCCCGCGCTCGCCGCGCGCCGCCACCGCTTCGGCCTCGGCCGCCACGCGCTCGCCCCGAGCGCGCAATACGTGGTCGCCGGCCAACTCGAGGCGCGCCTCCAGCGCCTGGCGCTCGAGACGCTCGTGCAGCTCGGCGGCCTCGGCCTGCCGCTTGAGCGGCCGCAGCCGGCTGCGCGCTTCGCGCTCGACGTCGAGCGCGCGCGCGAGGTTGGCGTCGGTGCGCGCCAGCTTGAGCTCCGCGCTGCGCCGTCGCCGGCGGTGCTTGCCGAGGCCCGCGGCCTCCTCGATCAACAACCGCCGGTCGCGTGCCTGGGAATGCACTATCGACTCGACCCGCCCCTGCGAGACCACCGAGTGCATCTCCTTGCCGAGGCCGCTGTCCGACAACACCTCGAGCACGTCGGACAGCCGGCAGCGTGCGCCGTTCAACCGGTACTCGCCGCCTCCCGAGCGATCGAGCCGCCTGACGATCGACACCTCGGAGAAGTCGCTGCGGAGCTCGCCCCCGGCGTCGTCGATCACCACCTCCACCTCGGCCGACTGGCGCGAGGGCAGGCCGGGCCCACCCGCGAAGATCACGTCCTGCATCGACTGTCCGCGTACAGCCAGCGGGCTCTGCTCACCGAGCGCCCAGAGCACCGCCTCGGTGATGTTCGACTTGCCGGAGCCGTTCGGCCCGACGATCACCGACACGCCGGGCGCGAAGTCGAGGCGGGTACGGTCGGGAAAGGACTTGAACCCCTTCAGGGCGATCGAGCGCAGGTGCATCAGCCACGCCCCTCGCGCGAACCCGTGATCACGACGCCTGCTCCAGGCGATCGAGGGCACGCAGCGCCGCGGCCTGCTCGGCGCTCTTCTTGCTGCGCCCCTCGCCCCGGCCCACCTCGGCGCCCGCGACCTCGGCCACCACCACGAAGCGCCGGTCGTGCGGTGGCCCCTCCTCGGCCTCGAGGCGGTAGGCCACGACCTCGGCGCGGCGGGCCAGCCGCTCCTGGAGGTCCGACTTGAAGTCGACCGGGTGCTCGAGCGCCTCGGCCACCTGGGCGCTGAAGGCCCGCACCACGGCGGGAGCGACGCGATCGAACCCCCAGGCCAGGTAGGCGGCCCCGATCACCGCCTCGCACACCGACGCCAGCACCCGCTCGCTGCGGATGAGCGTCTCGGCGGTCTTGCCGGTGCCGGCCGGCGCGGCCGCCCTCAACCGCTCCGGCACGCCGAGCGCGCGCGCCACCTCGGCGCACGAGTCCTGGGAGACGGCCTGCGCCCGGAGCTTGGTGAGACGGCCGGCGCCGTAGCGCTCGAAGCGCGGGAACAGGTCGGTCGAGACGGCGAGGCTCAGGACGACGTCACCGATGAAGGCCAGGCGCTCGTAGGACTCGGCGCGCGTCGTGACCCACGACGAGTGCGTGACGGCCTGGCGCGCGAGCTCGGGCGGCAGCTCGTCGAAGAGGTCCGCGAGATCGTCGCGCCCGATCAGCGAGCTTCCTGGGGGACGCGCGCCGCGACGTAGTCGGCGGCCTGGCCCACCGTCTTCAGGCGGGCGGCCTCGTCGTCGGGTATCCGGATGCCGTAGCGGTCCTCCAGCTCGACCACCAGCTCGACGAGGTCGAGCGAATCCGCCTCGAGGTCCTCGCGAAAGCGGGTGTCGCCGGTGATCGCCGCGGCGTCGACCTCGAGCTCGGCTACGAGATGGCCGCGGATGAGCTCGATGACCTCCTCCCGGGTCACGAGCCGACCTGCGGCAGCGGGGTTCTACTCATGGCGGCTCGCGACGCTAGCAGCGGGTACGGACCGCATAGCGCCGCCTGCCTCGAGGGCGGCGGCCGTCCGCTCGACCATGCGCTCGTCGACGGCCCGCCGTGCCAGCCGCACGGCGTTGGCCACCCCCTCGGCGCTCGACGCGCCGTGCGCGACCACCACCGGCGCGCGGAGCCCGAGCAGGATGGCCCCGCCCACCGCGTTGGGGTCGAGCTGCTCGCGCAGGGCCCCCACGCGACGCCGGATCAGCAGCCCGCCGAGCGACGACACGGCGCTCGAGCGCACCGCATCGCGCACCGCGCCCACCACGGTCTTCGCCGTTCCCTCCATCACCTTCAGGGCCACGTTGCCCGTGAACCCGTCGGTCACCACGACGTCGGCGGCGCCGCAGGTCAAATCGCCGCCCTCCACGTTGCCCACGAAGTTGAGCGTGCCGTTTGCCAGTCGCGCATGGGCCTCGACCACGTCCGGCGTGCCCTTGGCGGCCTCCTCCCCCATCGACAGCAGCGCCACCCGGGGCCGCTCCACCGCGTGCACCGCGCTCATGAAGGCAGCACCCATGTGACCGAACTGCACCAGGTGCTCGGGCCGAACCTCGGCGTTGGCCCCGGCGTCGAGGAGAAGGGTGGGGTGACCGGGCACGGGAACGAGCGCGGCGATCGCCGGGCGGTGCACCCCGCGCAGCCGCTTGACGTTGAGCACCGATGCCGCGAGCGCCGCACCGGTCGGACCCGCCGACACCAGCGCCTGCGCCCGGCCGTCGCCCACCGCGCGAGCGGCCTGCACGATCGAGGCGCCGGGACGGTTCCGGACCGCCCGCGCCGGCTCCTCGCCGGCGCCGATGGCCTCAGGGGCGTCCACCGCGTCCGCGCCCAGCGCCGCGGCGGGCCCGAACAGCAGCACCCCGCCGCCGGCCAGGCGCCCACCCTCCGCGACCGTGGCCGGACCGGCGTCCGCCCCGTTCGCGTCGAGGGCGATCACCGCCGGGCGGTCGCTACCCGTCGCTGTCGAGGTTCGCCGGTGCGATGATCTCGCGCCCGGCGTAGGTGCCGCACACGCCGCACACGCGGTGCGGCCGCCGCGGCGAGCGGCAGTTCGGGCAGTGGTTGAGGCCCGGTGCCGTGATCTTGTGCTGCGAGCGGCGCTTGTTGGTGCGCGAGCTCGACTGGCGTTGCTTGGGGACGGCCATGACGGCGAGGGAGTGTAGACGGCGCCATCCCAACGCCACTCCGCGCTCGGCTACTCCAGCGTCAGCTCCCGCAGCTTCGCCCAGCGCGAGTCCGGCTCCGGTTCGTGCGCGTGCGCGGGGCCGGCCTCGTTGAGATCCTCACCGCACACCGCACACAGCCCGAGGCAGTCGTCGCGGCACACGATCGCGGTCGGGAGCGCCAGCACCAACGCGTCGCGAGCCCAGGCGCGCAGGTCCAACACGTCCCGGTCGACGTACGGCGACACGAGCTCGTCGTCGTCGGAGCCGGGTTGGTCCACCTCGTGGGCGTCAACCGAGAGGGAGCGGTGCGCCTCGCCCAGGCAGCGCGTGCACGGGCCGTCGAGGGCTACCTCGAAGCGCAGGCGCAGCACGTAGCCGCTGGCGGTCGTGCGCGAGACATCCACCCGCACGGGCACGACGGCCCCGGCCGCCGTGTAGCGCTGGCCACCGAACTCGAGCGGCTCGATCTGGGCGCGCAGGTCGAGCCGCCGGCCCTCCCCGGTGGTGAGCCCGAGACGCCCCAGGTCGAAGCTGTCGGTGCGGTCCGACACGCGTTCAGGGTAGCCCGCGGGCCACCTCTCAAACCTCGCGCGGACGTGCGCCCGCGCAGTCGCCAGCGGCCCTTAGCCGACCTCGGCCTCTTCGCGCCCCTGCAGCCGGTCGCGCCCGCGCTGCACGGCCGCGGTGAACTTCTGCAGGTTCACCTCGAGGGTGTTCAGGATGTCGTCGGCGTAGTCCTCGGCCCCGAGCCGGATCTCGCGCTCGCGGGCGCGGGCGTCCTCGATGATGTCCTCGGCCTGGCGCTCGGCCTGCTTGATGACCTCCTGCTCGGACACCAGCCGGGTCTGGCGCTCGCGCGCCTCCTTGACGACGCGCTCGGCCTCGCGCTTGGCCTCGGCGAGCATCTCCTGGCGCTCCTTGACGATCCAGCGCGCCTGCTTGATCTCCTCGGGGATCGTCGCCCGCATCTGGTCGAGGACGTCGTAGATCTCCTCGCGATCGACGCGGACCTCATCGGTCAGCGGAACGCGCTTCGAGTTGTGTATCTGATCGTCGAGCTTGTCGATCAGGACGAGGACGTCCATGGAAAACCTCTGTTCTTCAGCGCTTTAGTGCTTCCTGCAACCGCGCGGCCACAGCGGGCGGAACCAGGTCGGTCAGATCTCCGCCGAACATCGCCAGCTCCTTCACCCCACTCGAGCTCAGGAAGCTGTACTGGGGGGAGGACATGAGATAGATGCTCTCGATATCGGGCGCCATCTTGCGGTTCAGCTGATTCATCTCGAACTCGTACTCGAAGTCCGAAATGGCACGAAGTCCCTTGACGATAGCGGAGGCGTCGTTCTCGCGCGCGAAGTCGACGATCAGCGTGTCGAACGGTTTGACCTGCACATTGCCGAGTTTTGCCACCTCGGCCTCGACGAAGCCGACCCGCTCCTCGATCGTGAAGACCGTCTTCTGCTTGCGCACCGGAGAGTTGACCACGGCGACGATCACCGTTTCGAACACCTCGGACACCCGGGCGATGATGTCGAGGTGGCCCAGCGTCACGGGGTCGTAGGACCCCGGGCACACCGCGATGCCGGTCTTCTCAGGCGCCACTGTGAATCGCGATTCGGGTGTCGCCGTACGCGCGCTCCCGTACGAGCGGCAGGTCGAGCTCGAGCGGCTCGCGCTTGTCGGATTCGGTGACTATGCGGGCGTTTGCGGCGAGGACGGGCGGCAGCAGCTCGCCGAGCGTGGCCGCCAGCGAGCGCGCGGAACTATACGGCGGGTCGACGAACGCGAGGTCGAAGCGTGGCGCGCCGGCGGCCGCGGCGGCAGTCAGGTAGGCGAGGGCGTCGCGTCGCTCGACCACGGCCTCGGCGCGCAGCGCGGCCAGGTTGCGCGTGATCGCGGCGACCGCACGCGGGTCGTCGTCCACGAGCACGGCAGCGGTGGCGCCGCGCGAGAGAGCCTCTATGCCGAGCGCCCCCGACCCGGCGAACAGGTCGAGCACGCGAAGGCCGTCGAGCGGACCGAGCATCGAGAAGACCGCCTCGCGGACACGATCGGAGGTGGGCCGGGTGTCGCGGCCCGGTGGCGCCTCCAGGCGCCTGCTGCCGTAGATGCCGCCGACCACCCTCAACGCGCTCGGTCACCTCACAGGCGCAGACACGCCCTCACGCGGCGATCGGCTGCCGCTCGGAGCCGAAGCGCTCGGCCACGGTCTCGCGCAGCAGCACGTGCTCGGGGGCCTCGAGCGCGGGGTCGCTGTCCAGCAGCTCGTCGGCCCGCTCGCGCGCTCGCTCGAGCAGCGGCGCGTCCTCGGGCAGCCGCGCGACCCGGAACTGCGGCAGGCCGGCCTGGCGGGTGCCGAGCACGTCGCCGGCGCCCCGCAGCTCCAGGTCGATCTCCGCCAGGCGAAAGCCGTCACGCTCGGCGGCGATGGCCCGCAGCCGCGGCAGCTTCGGGTCGCCGAAGAGGATGCAGAGCGACTCGTGCGCGCCGCGGCCCACCCGGCCCCGGAGCTGGTGGAGCTGTGACAGCCCGAAGCGCTCGGCAGCCTCGACGATCATGACGGTGGCGTTCGGCACGTCGATCCCCACCTCGATCACGCTCGTGGCCACGAGCACGTCGGCCGCGCCGGACGCGAAGGCGCGCATGGACTCGGCCTTCGCCGCGGGTGGCATCTGCCCGTGCAGAAGCGCCACCGAATGGTCTCGGAACTCGTTCGCCGCCAGGCGCTCGTACTCGACCGTGGCGGCACGCGCCTGCAGCGCCTCCGACTCCTCCACCAGCGGGCACACCACGAAGCATTGCCGCCCGCGAGCGATCTCCTCCCGCACGCGGTCGTAGGCGCGCGCCCGGGCCCGCGCTCCGTTCACCACGTGCGTGTGGACCGGCCGCCGGTCCGCCGGCAGCTCGCGCAGGACGGTCACGTCGAGGTCGCCGTAGGCGGTGAGCTGCAGGGTGCGCGGGATCGGCGTGGCGGTCATGTGCAGCACGTGCGGGGCGAGCCCTACCGGCGCCTTGGCATCGAGGGCGGCGCGCTGGCGAACGCCGAAGCGGTGTTGCTCGTCCACCACGCACAGGCCGAGCGCCCGGAAGCGCACCGGCTCCTCGATCAGGGCGTGGGTGCCCACGATCAGCCCCAGCTCGCCGGACTCGAGGCGCCCGAGCAGGTCGCGGCGCCGGGCGGCGGGAGTCGAGCCGGTGAGCAGCTCGATCGGCGTGCGCCCGCCGAGCAGCCGGTCCAGCGTTGCCAGGTGCTGACCGGCGAGCGTCTCCGTGGGCGCCATCAGGACGGCCTGACCGCCGGACTCGAGGGTGCGGAGCATCGCGTGCAGGGCCACCACGGTCTTGCCGGATCCCACCTCGCCCATCAGCAGGCGCTGCATCGGCTGCGCCCGCCCCAGGTCGCGGTCGAGAGCGGAGAACGCCGCCCGCTGGTCGTCCGTGGGAGTGAACGGAAGCTCGTCGAGCCACGGCCCGACGAGGCGGCCGTCGCCGACCAGCGGCGCAGCGCTGCCGGCCTCCCGCCGCGCGCGCCGCCGCCCGGCGACCGACAGCTCGAGCAGCAGCAGCTCCTCGAAGGCCAGCCGGCGCCGGGCCTCGAGCTCCTCGGACTCGCGTTGCGGGAAGTGGGCGGCCGCAAGGCATGCGGGCCGGTCGGCCAGCCCCTCGGCCAGCCGCAGCGCCGACGGCAGCGGCTCCACCGACTGGTGCACCTCGTCGCGGAGCTCCCAGGCCAGGGCGCGCAGCCGCATGGAGGTGAGGCCGTGCGTGGCCGGGTACACGGGCACGAGGCCGGTCGAGTGCCCGCCGCCGCCGACCGCCCCGGCGGCCAGCTCGTGCTCGGTCACCCGGAAGCGGTTCTTCCCCTCGTACCGTCCGTGGAGGACCACGCGCGTGCCGGGCACGAGCTGGTCGACGAGCCACGGCTGATTGAACCAGGTGGCCTTCATCACGCCGCTCTCGTCGGCCACCGTCGCCTCGGCCAGCGTGAGCCCGCGGCGGCGCGTCGGACGGGAGGCGATGCGCCGGACCTCGCAGATCACCGTTCCGTCCTCTCCCGAAGCGAGGGAGGAGATGGACCGGGCCTCGCTGCGGCTCTCGTGCCGGAACGGGACGTGCTCGAGGAGGTCACCCGCGCTGTGGAGGCCCAGTACCTCGGCGGCGCGCACCGCCCGCGGTCCCCGGATGGCCAGCGGCTCCGCCAGCCGCTCGGGGCGCGGGGTCGATCTCAGCGGCGCCGTGCCCGCGACGTCGGCGGGGAGCTCGCGTGGGCTGGCGAAGTGCAGTGGCACCGCTGCGTGATAGCCGTCGCGGCGGACGGCTGCTACTCGGCGCAAAGGAGCCACCACCACGCCGGCTGTCCGCCGGAGTGGTAGTCGAGCTCGACGCCGTCGGGGACCGCCGCCTCGACGCTCGCCCGATCCAGCGGCGCGCCGAGTCCCTCCAGGCAGGTCAGTAGCTCGCGGCCGCGCGTTATGTCGGAGATCACGGCGGCGAGCGCGGCGTGCGGGTCGCCCCAGGCCAGCAGCTCGTCCCCCGCGTAGGCCACCGCGTCGCCGACCCGGAAGCGGCCGGCCGGATCGTCACGCGCGGCCTCGGCCACACCCCCTGAGCGCAGCGCGGCCACGGCCTCGTTCACCGCCGTCGCGTTGTCGGCGGCCGAGCGGTCGGGGGCGAAGGCCACGAGGGCGGCCAACCCGGCCTGGGGGGCGTCGGTCGGCACGAGGCTGACGGGCTTCTCAGCGATCTCCGCGGCTCGCTCGGCGGCGAGGATGACGTTCGCGCTGTTGGCCAGCAGCAGCACCTCGGTGCCCGGAGCGGTGGCGATGGTCTCCAGCAGGTCGCGCGTCGACGGGTTGAGGGTGGGGCCGCCGTCCACCACGTGGGCCCCGAGCTCCTCGTAGAGGCGCACCACGCCACCGCCACTCGCCACCGCCACGACCGCGCAGCGCGCCAGCTCCGTCGCCGGTGCGAGGCGCCTCACGCGGTCGGCCTCCTGCGCGCGCATGTCGGTGGCCTCGAAGCGCGACACCTCGCCGGCCTGCGCGAACAGCGCCGCCGCGCGCTCCGGCTCGTCGGTGTGCACGTGCACCCGCAGCGTCGCCGCATCGCCGACCACCAGCACCGAGTCGCCGAGCCCCTCGAGCGCGGGGACGAAGGCTGGACCGCTGAGCCCCTCCCCGGTGACCGCGAAGTTGGTGCAGTAGCGGTAGGTGGCGGACTCGTGTCCGGGACCCTGCGCGAAGGCCCTCGGTGGCGGTTGGTGCTCCAGCTCGGGAGCAGCGTGCCCTCGCAGGGCGGCGACCACGCCGGCCACGATCACCACGAGCCCGTAGGCCCCGGCGTCCACCACGTCGGCCTCGCGCAGGGCGGCGAGCTGCTCGGGGCCGCGCCGGACCGCCTCCTGCCCGGCCGCGACGGCGCGCTCGAGCACGTCGGCGAGCAGGGCATCCTGCTGAGCGGGATCCGCGTCGGGGCCCAGGCGCTGGACCTCCATGTGAGCCAGGTCCTGCGCCAGGCGATGTGCCATGGCGCGCAGGGCCGAGAGCATCGTTCCCTCCGCGGGCTCGCGCACCGAGGCGTAGGCGGCATCGACGGCCCGCGCGAAGGCCGCCGATACGAGCACCGGGTCGATCAGCTCGCCCCGCCGAGAGGCGAGCTCCTCCGCCGCGCCGCGCACGATCTGCGACAGGATCACGCCGCTGTTGCCGCGCGCCCCCAGCAGCGCCGCGCGTGCCACGGCCTGCACGAGCTCGTCGCGCCCTATCTCGTCGATCTCCCCCTCGAGTGAGTCGAGCTCGTCGAGCACGGC
This sequence comes from Thermoleophilaceae bacterium, assembly GCA_030446485.1. Classification (GTDB taxonomy): domain Bacteria; phylum Actinomycetota; class Thermoleophilia; order Solirubrobacterales; family Thermoleophilaceae; genus JAUJNF01. The sequence goes on from JAUJNF010000002.1 coordinate 123,279, forward strand.
CCGGATCGTCATGGCCATGTTGTCCCCGGTATCGCCGTCGGCGACGGGGAACACGTTGAGGTCGTTCACCTCCTGGCGCCGGCGCTCCAGCTCGGCGTAGGCGGTGGCGAGAACCGTGCGGAAGCGAGCGAGGCTGGGGTCGCTCACCCGAGCCTTACCCTTCGGACTACAGGGCCTTCGCGACCTTGCCGGCCTTGAGGCAGCGCGTGCAGACGTACTCGCGCCGCGGAGCGCCAGCCACGAGGATCCGGACCTTCTGCAGGTTCGGGTTGAAGCGGCGTCGCGTGGCCACCATCGAGTGACTGCGGTTGTTCCCGAAGGCGGGGCCCTTCCCGCACGAATGACAGACCTTGGCCACGGCGAAGAGGCTACCAGCGCATGCGAGAGCCGGTCCGGGCCGCTCGCAACCTGGCCTCCGCTCCGGTGACGAGGCCCAGAAGCGGGACTACTCTGGGGGAGTGACGAGGCACGGAGGCCATGAGCCGGAGGCCGTCCTGAGGGAGGCCGGCGAGGGGTTCGGCAGCCGGCTCGAGGATGGTGAGGCGGCCGCCCGCGAGGCCCGCGAGGCGCTCGCCACGAAGCTGCAGGAGCTCGAGTCCGCGCTTCACGACGCGGGTACTCAGCTCCATTCCGAGCTCGAGGAGGGCGAGTCGGCGATCGCGCGCCTGCGCGAGACCCACGAGCAGGAGCTGCGCAAGCACGAGGAGGCACGCCGCGAGGTGGAGGCCGAGGTCGAGGAGCGCGAAGCCGACCTGAAGCGCACGAAGGAGGAGCTCCAGGCCCAGGTGAAGGAGCGCGAGGACCGGCTCGAACGCACGAAGTCCGAGCTCGAACGGCGGATACAGGAGCGCGAGGCGGCTCTCGGCCAGACGCGCGACGAGCTGCGCGAGCGCGAGCAGCAGCTCGAGAGCGAGCAGCAGAGCCGGTCGGAGCTCGAGGAATGCCGCACGGCCGAACGGCACTGGAACAACGAGCTCCGGGCCGAGCTCTTGAAGATGCAGAGGGAGCGCGGGCCGCTCGGCGACATGAGCGACGTGCGCGAGCTGGTGCTGCGCCTGGCGGTGACGCTGCTCGACGCCGAGAAGGGCCTGCTCCTTTCGCGCGAGGACGAGGACGGCGACGGCCTGCTGGACTTCGTCGCCGGACACGGGTTCCAGAACGACCCGTGCGAGAGCGAGCTGGCCCAGCGTTTCGCCAGCGAGGTGATCGCCCAGGACGTGACGCTCCGCGAGGACGACGTCTCCGGGCTGCAGTCGCCCGACGGCCGGGGGGCCGACCAGGAGATCCACAACCTGGTCGCGATCCCGATCTACATGCAGGACCGCTTCAGCGGCGTGGTGGTCTGCGCCAACCGCGAGGGCGGCTTCGACGAGTACGACGACGAGGTGCTCCTCTCGGTCGGAGACCACGCCGCGGCGGTGCTGCAGAACGCCCGCCTCCAGGGCCAACTCCGCGACTCCTACCTGGCCACCGTCGGCATGCTGGCCGAGGCGATCGAGGCGAAGGACCCGTTCCTGCGCGGTCACTCCGACGAGGTCTCGGGATACGTGGCGGCCGTGGCCGACCAGCTCGACGTGCCCGCCGACCGGCGCGAGGAGCTCGTGTTCGGCTCCCTTCTCCACGACGTGGGCAAGATCGGTATCAGCGAGCGCATCCTGCTGAAGCCGGGCGGCCTGACGCCCGAGGAGCGCACGGTGATCGAGCTGCACCCGCGCATCGGCTACCGCCTGGTCCAGCAGGTTCCGAGCCTGCGACCGATCGCCCGCGCCATTCTCCACCACCACGAGCGCTGGGACGGCTCCGGCTACCCGCGGCAGCTCGAGGGCGAGGAGATCCCCCTCGAGGCCCGCATCATCTGCGTGGCGGATTCCTTCAGCGCCATGACCGCCGAGCGCCCCTACCGCCGGCGAATGTCACTCGACGACGCCTGCACCGAGCTCGAGCGCTGCGCGGGGACGCAGTTCGACCCCGAGGTCGTGAGGATCTTCGTCGAGGAGGTCCGCTGCCGGCCGCCGGCCGGGCGGAACGAGCTGGTGGACGCCCTCCACGATCCGGAGATACGCGACAGCCTCGAGCCCGGCGAGCCGATTCTCGGCCTCGGCTCGATCGCCGTGACCGACAACCTGACGCTGCTCTACTCGCACCGCTACTGCCACGAGATGGCCGAGAGCGAAGCCCAGCGTGCGGTGGCTGAGGAGCGCTCGTTCGCGATCGTGATAGTGGAGCTCGCGGACATGGTCGAGATCAACCGCGTCGAGGGCTATGCGGCCGGCGACGCCGCCATCCAGGCGGTGGCCCAGGCCATCCAGCGCGCGGCGGTGCGCTGCGGGGGCACCGCGTGCCGCTACAGCGGGCGGCGGCTCGCGCTCATCGCCCCCGGGGTCGACGAGCCCGCGGGCGAGCGCCTGCGCACCGACATCGAGCTCGACCTGCGCCCGGGCCCGGCGGTGCGGACGGTGGTGTCCGCCTGGCGCCTCGGCGACACCGGAGGGGACGACGTGATCAACCGGGCGCGGCTCGGGCTGAGCCTGCAGGACGTGCCGGCGCGGTACGCGCGGCCGACGCCTACCTGAGCAGCTCCCGCCGCAGCTCCGCCATCCGCAGCACCGCCCGCGCCGCCTCCTCGCCCGAGTGTCGATTCCCGCCACCGCTGCGAGCCAGCGCCTGCTCCATGTTGTCCACCGTGAGCACCCCGAACGCACACGGCACGCCGGTATCCAGTCCCACCCGCGCGATCCCGCGCGCCGCCTCGCCACACACGTAGTCGTAGTGGTCGGTCTCCCCGCGGATCACCGCGCCGAGGCAGGCCACCCCCGCGTACCGACCCGACCCAGCGCAGTACGACGCCGCCAGCGGCAGCTCGAACGCCCCCGGCACGTCGTGCACCTCCAACTCGGCGCCGGCTTCCTCGAAGACACCCGTCGCCCCCGACACCAGCCGCTCGGCCAGCTCCTCGTAGAAGCGGGCCACCACCAGCGCGTAGCGGTCAGGCACGCGGCGCGTCGTCGGCCGCGTCGCGGTCGTGCACCCGCTCCTCGTGGATCATCTCCTCGTCGAGCGCGAGCCCCTGGTGGTGGAGCATGTGTCCCATCCGGTCGCGCTTGGCGCGCAGGTAGGCGCGGTTGCGGTCGGTGGCCGGATGCTCGATCGGCACCTGCTCGCTCACGCGCAGCCCGTAGCCCTCGAAGCCCACGATCTTCTTCGGGTTGTTGGTGAGCAGGCGGATCGAGGTGAGGCCCAGGTCCACGAGTATCTGCGCCCCGATGCCGTAGTCACGCAGGTCGGCGGGCAGGCCGAGCTCGAGGTTGGCGTCGACGGTGTCCATCCCGGCCTCCTGCAGCTTGTAGGCGCGCAGCTTGTTCAGCAGGCCGATCCCGCGGCCCTCCTGGGCCAGGTAGAGGAGGACGCCGCGACCCTCCTCCTCGATCCGCCGCAGGGCGTCCTCGAGCTGCTGGCCGCAGTCGCAGCGCTGCGAGTGGACACGTCACCGGTGAGGCACTCGGAGTGCACGCGCACGAGCACGTCCTCCTCGCCCGAGACGACGCCCTTGACCATCGCCACGTGGTGCTTGTCGTCGATGGTCGTGCGGAAGCCGACCACGTTGAAGTCGCCGAAGTCGGTGGGCATCTGGGCCTCGACCACGCGCTCGACGAGCTTGTCGTGCCGCCGCCGGTACTCCACGAGATCGGCCACGGTGATCATCTTCAGCCCGTGCCGGGAGCAGTAGTCCACGAGGTCGGGCACGCGGGCCATCGTGCCGTCGTCGTTCATCACCTCGCAGATCACGCCGGCCGGGTTGAGCCCGGCCAGCCGCGCGAGGTCCACCGCCGCCTCGGTCTGCCCCACGCGCTCGAGCACCCCACCCGGCTTGGCCTTCAGCGGGAACAGGTGGCCGGGCTGCACGATGTCGCCCGGGCCGGTGTTGGGGTCGGCCGTGACCTGGATGGTGCGCGCCCGGTCGGCGGCGGACACGCCGGTGGTCACGCCGGTGCGGGCCTCGACCGAGACCGTGAACGCGGTCTGGTACGGCGTCTCGTTCTTGGCGGCCATCAGGTTCAGGCCGAGCTCGTCGCAGCGCTCGGGCGTGAGGGCGAGGCAGACGATGCCGCGCCCCTCCTTGGCCATGAAGTTCACGGCCTCGGGGGTGGCGAACTGCGCGGCGAGCGTGAGGTCGCCCTCGTTCTCGCGGTCCTCGTCGTCGCAGACCACCACCATCTTCCCGGCGCGCATGTCCTCGAGCGCCTCCTCGATGGTGCTGAACGGCCTCTCGGGGGCGCTCACGCGCTCACCGCGACACGGCCGGGAAGCAGCTTCTCCACGTACTTGGCGAGCACATCGACCTCCAGGTTGACGCCTTGGCCGGGCGCGGCGGCGCCCAGGTTGGTCCGCTCGAGCGTCTCGGGGATGAGGGAGACGGCGAAGTCGCCCTCCCCGACCTCGGCCACGGTGAGCGAGACGCCGTCGACGGCGATCGAACCCTTCTCGACGACGTAGCGCAGGAGATCGGTGGGGGCGGTGATGCGGATCAGGCGCGCGAAGCCCTCGTCGCGCAGGGACTCGACCGTGCCGAGCCCGTCCACGTGGCCCTGGACGATGTGGCCGCCCAGCCGGTCCGCGGCGCGCAGCGGCAACTCGAGGTTCACGCTGTCGCCCGGCTCCAGCGGGCCGATAGAGGAGCGGCGCAGGGTCTCGGCCATCACGTCGGCGCCGAACGCTCCGCTCTCCGTGCCGACGGCGGTCAGGCACACGCCGTTGACCGCCACCGAGTCGCCCTCGGACAGCTCGGCGGCGAGCGGGAGGCGACGGTGAGGCGCACGCCCTCGTCGTCGCGCTCGACGGAACGCACGCTGCCGGTGTCCTGCACGAGTCCCGTGAACACCTTCGTCACCACTCCTTCATGCGGGCGGTGATCAGCACGTCGTCGTCGATCCGCTCGACGTCGGTGGCAAGCGCGCGGGGCGTCGTCCATCGCCTCCACGCCGCGGCCCTCGACCGGCACGCGCGCGCTCCGCGCGCCCCCGGCCACCATCGGCGCGATGAAGGTGCGCACCTCGTCGATCTCGTCGGCGTCGAAGAAGGCACCGGCCAGGGTGAGGCCCGCCCTCGAGCAGCAGCGACTGGATCTCGCGCGCGCCGAGCTGGTCGAGCGCCGAGCAGACCTTGGCGGACTCGTTCTCGCCGGTGGCCACGATCACCTCGACTCCCGCCGCCTCGAGCGCGTCGGTTTGGGTACGTGGCGCCGCCCGCGAGCAGACGACGATCACCGGGCTCGTGTCGACGGTGCGCACCAGCTGGCTCGCCACCGGCAGCCGCGCTTCCGAGTCGAAGACCACGCGCGCCGGCTGGTTGCCGACGGCCTCCACCCTGGCGGTGAGCAGCGGGTCGTCGACCAGGGCGGTACCGAGGCCCACGGCCACCGCGTCGCCTCCGCGCGCCAGCGGTGCGCGCGCGCGCGGCTCGACTCGCCGGAGATCCACTTCGAATGGCCGGTGCTCGTGGCCACCTTGCCGTCGAGCGTCATCGCGGACTTCAGGATCACGAGCGGCCGGCCGGTGCGGGCGTGCTTGCGGAAGGGTTGGTTCAGGAGGCGGGCGGCCGCGGCCACCTCGCCGGCGTACAGGTCGGTGCTCACGCCCTCGTCGCGCAGAATCCCGAGGCCGCGGCCCGCGGCCTTGGGGGTCGGATCGTCGGAGGCCACCACGACGCGGGTGATGCTGGCCTCGAGGATCGCGTCGGTGCACGGCGGGGTGCGACCGTGGTGGCAGCACGGCTCGAGCGAGACGTACATCGTCGCCCCGGCGGGATCCTCGTGGCAGGCGGCGAGCGCCGCTCGCTCGGCGTGATGCTCTCCCGGTGCGGCGTGGAAGCCCTCGCCGATCGTCCGTCCGCCCTTCACGATCACGGCGCCCACGAGCGGATTGGGACTGGTGCTGCCCCTGGCCTCGGCGGCGAGCTCGACGGCTCGGAGAAGGTGGCGAGCGTCGCGCTCGCTGGCGGTCGTGTGATCCATCAGGCGGAGTGAGGGGGACCTCCCGGCCCGCCGTAGAATGCTCGTTGACTCGTGAGTCAACTCTACCAGCGGGTCCGTGCTGCCCGCGGGCGGATCGGCCCGCCCGAGGCGATGCTCGCCGCTGTGCTCGCTGCGGCGCTCGCGCTGCGGCTGTGGTCGATCGACCACGGGCTGCCGTTCGTCTTCAACCCCGACGAGGCGGAGCACTTCGTCACACCCGCGGTGGGCATGTTCGACGGCTCGCTCAACCCGGGCTACTTCGACAACCCGCCGGCGCTCACCTATCTGCTGTTGGGAGTGCTGCGCGCCTTCGACGTGCTGGGCGGCGAGGCGCTCGCCGCCGCCGGGCGCCCTAGCGAGTCGGCCTTCCTCGCCGGCCGCCTGGTGGTGGCGCTGATCGGCACGCTGGTGGTGACGCTCGTGTACTGGGCGGGCACGCGCTACTTCGAGCGCCGGGTCGGCCTGGTGGCCGCGGCCCTCCTGGCCTTCTCGTTCCTCCCCGTCTTCTACTCGAAGCAGGCGCTGAACGACGTGGTCACGCTGCTGCCGCTCACGGTCGGGCTCGTCGGCTGCCTGCTCGTGTACGAGCGCGGGCGGCCGCTCGACTGGGCGCTCGCGGGCGGCGCGCTCGGCGCCGCCGCCGCCACGAAGTACACCGCCGGGGCGATGGCGGCCACCGTCGCGCTGGCGGCGCTCCTGAGGGTGCTCGACCGGCGCAGCACGTTCGTGCCGGCCGCGCTCGGGCTGATGGGCGCCGGGGTGGCCTTCACCGCCGCCTTCCTCGTGCTGCATCCCTACTCGCTGCTCGACTTCGCGAGCTTCCGCGAGGCGGTGGCCGACCAGTCGGGCACCGCCGGCGGGCGCCGGAAGCTCGGCCAGGAGGAGGTTCCCGGCCCCGTGTACTACCTGTGGACGCTCACGTGGGGACTCGGCTGGCTGCCTGCGGTGGCCGCGCTAGGGGGCGCGGTGCTGGCCCTGCGGCGCGACTGGCGGCGCGGCCTGCTGCTCGCGTCCTTCCCGCTGCTGCTGCTCGGGTTCCTGTCCCTGCAGGCGCGCTACTTCGGCCGCTGGTACATGCCGGCCTACCCGGCGCTGGCGATCCTGGCCGGCTACGCCGTGGTGCGGACCGCCGATGCGATGCCACTGCCGCCGGCGCGGCGGGCGTTACGGCCGGCGCTCCTGGCCGCGCTGGCAGCGCTGCTGGTCGCCCAGGGCCTGGGGTCGTCGGTGCGCTCGAGCGCGGTGCTCGCCGAGGACGACACCCGCGCGCTCGCGCGCGCGTGGCTCCGCGCGGAGGTCCCGGCGGGATCCCGCGTGGCCGCCGAGCCGTTCCTGCCGGACGGCTTCCTCGCCGGCTACCCAACGCGCCCCGTCGAGCGCCCGTTCGACGTCTACGAGACGCGCCTCGCGCCCGAGCTGGTCGACCGCTACGCCCGGGAGGGCTACTGCTGGGTGGTGGTCGGCAGCTACCAGAAGGAGCGCGGCCTGGCGGCCGGCCTGGCGAACGCCCGGGCCTACTACGCGCGGCTCGAGGACGCCTCCGTTCAGACGCTGCGCTTCTCCCCCTACCGGCTCGGCACCGAGCCGGTCGACTTCAACTTCGACCTGTCCTTCAACTTCCTGCCGCGCGCCTACGAGCGGCCGGGGCCGGTGGTGGAGGTGCACCGGCTGAGGGGGTGCGGGTAAGTGCCGACCGTTCTCGCCCTTCTCGAGGAACACGAGTCGCCCTACCGGCAGCGCCCATAAACCCGCCAGCGGTCGTTCTCGGCCACCGTCGTGAACCCCGGAAGTGGCAGGTTCACCCACCGCTGCCTCACCTCCGCCGGGGGCCGCGCCGGCGCGTCGGGATAGGTCGGGTCAAAGAGGAAGCTGCGGCTGATCAGCAGGAGGCCCTCCTCCGGCGGCTCGGCCAGCGAGGTGGCGGCCCGGATGCCTTCCTCCCCAACGCCGGTCTCGTAGCGCACCACCGGCACCGACGAGTGGTTGGGCATGGTGATGGGTCCGCACGTGCCGAGCAGCGGCACCACGGCCGGGTCGTCGAGGATGGCCTTCAGCGCGCGGGTCTGGTCGCGGCTCGCCAGCGAGCGGTCGTCGAGCTGCTCGAAGTCGCTGGCGTAGGAGGGCGCGCGGACGACCACGAGGAGAGCGCAGGCGGCGGCCACCGCCACGGCCACGCGGCGCACGCGCGGCTCGGTGGCGGCGGTCCAGCCGGCCAGCCCGACCCCCACGCCGGCGGTGAGCAGCACGGAGGGCAGCAGCAGGTAGCGCGGGATCACCGAGAGCCCGGCGAGGGCGATCACCAGGAAGAGGCCGAGCCCGATCGCGAGCAGTACGCCCGGGAGGGCCGCGCGCCGGCGCAGCAGCCACAGCGCGAGGAGCGATCCGGCGCCACCCGCCACCACGTTCACGAGCTTCTCGCTGCCACCCAGGAAGGCCGGCATCGCCCGCAGGGCGTCGAAGACACCCTGCTGCCGCTCGACGTCGCCCGCCACCTCGCGGGTGGAGGTGAACGAGTAGAGCGGCTCGCCGGTGACGATCCAGTCCGAGGTGAGCCAGGCCGCGGGAGCTACCAGGGCCAGCGCGGCGTAGCCCGGCAGTCGCTCGCGCGGGACCGCCGGCGCCAGCCACAGGAGGTAGGCAACCGACAGCACCCACGCCTCGGGCCTCACCAGCCCCGCGAGTGCGAGCAGTGTTAGCACCGGCCACCCGCGTCGCGGCCGCCGCAGCTCGAGCACGGCCGCGCCGACCACGAGGGCCAGGAACTGCAGGTCCACCACCGCCCTGAACGCGAAGAACCACAGGTCGGTGCGCGTGAGCAGAGCCGCCACGGCGACCGCGGCCACCACCGTGCCGAGCAGAAGCTGGGTGAAGCGAAACACGAGGGCCAGCACACCGGCGAGGGTGGCCAGCGAGAGGAGCACGAGCAGCCGGTCGGCCGCCCCGCCGAGCGGCGCGAGCGCGGCTCCGAGCAACGTGGCGAGCGGATGCGGCGTGGGCGTGCGGAAGACCTCGTAGTCGGGCAGGTCCCCGGCGGCGAGCTCCGCGCCCCACACGAGCGAGTAGTAGCTGTCGTAGTTCGGGTAGGTCGGCCGCAGCGCGAACACGAGCGCGACGGCGGCCAGCGCGAGTGCCGCCGCCGGCCACCACCGGCGGCGCGGCTCGTTCGCTGAGCGCTCGTCCGCCTGGGCGGCCGGTGCCGACCGGGCACCGGCAGCGGTCTGCGTGGCGGCGGACACCGGCGGCCAGCGTAGTTCGCCCTGCCGTTCGATCATTTAGCCTTGAGTGGCTGGTTCCCCAGGACATGAAGCTGATCATCCAAATTCCCTGCTTCAACGAGGAGGATCAGCTCGCGCGCACGCTGGCCGACCTGCCGCGCGACCTGCCGGGCGTCGACGAGGTGGAGTGGCTCGTGATCGACGACGGGTCGAGCGACCGGACCGTCGCGGTGGCTCGCCGCGAGGGCGTCGACCACATCGTGCGCCTGACCAACAACAAGGGCCTGGCCACGGCCTTCCAGGCGGGCCTCGACGCCTGCCTCAAGCTCGGCGCCGACATCATCGTGAACACCGACGCCGACAACCAGTACCACGGCGGCGACGTGCCCAAGCTGGTGGCCCCCATCCTGCGCCACGACGCCGACATGGTGGTGGGCGACCGCGAGGTGCAGACCGTCGAGCACTTCTCCCCCTGGAAGATCCGGCTGCAGCGCCTCGGCAGCGCGGTGGTGCGCCGGGCCTCCGACACCGACGTGCCCGACACCACCTCCGGGTTCCGTGCCTACAACCGCGAGGCCGCGATCCAGATGCAGGTGGTGTCGAAGTTCACCTACACGCTCGAGACGATCATCCAGGCCGGCAAGATGCTGGTGGCGGTCGACCACGTCTCGGTGCGGACCAACCCGAAGACGCGCGAGTCGCGCCTGTTTCCGTCGGTGTCCTCCTACGTGCGCCGCAACGCGGTCGCCATCTTTCGCATCTACTCGCAGTACGAGCCGCTCAGGGTCTTCCTCGTGGCGGCGGCCGTGCTCGGGTTCGTGGCCGCCGTGATCTGGGGCCGCTTCGCCTACTTCTACGTGACCGGCGAGGGCTCAGGGCACCTGCAGTCGCTCATCCTCGGCGCGGTGCTGTTCATCGCGGCGGTGCAGCTGGCGGCGCTCGGAGTGGTGGCCGACATCCTGGCCTCGAACCGCGTCCTCCAACAGCGCACGCTCGAACGCGTGCGTCGCGTCGAGCTGCAGCTCGGGGTGGAGCCGTCGCACTACGAGCCGGGCGACCTCACGAGTGGCCGCCAGCGCACCACCGGAGCGGGCGCCGGCCGCGCCACCGGCAAGACGGAGGAGCGAGAGGCCCTCAAGCTGTGAGCGGCCCCGCGCCGGCAGCGGCGGTGCCCACCGGCAACACGTTCGACAAGTACGGCTCCACCAACCCGGTGGTCAGGCGCCTGATGGCGGGCTTCCACCGCACGCTGGACGAGCTGTGGGAGCAGGCCGCGCCGCGCTCGCTGCTGGACGTGGGCTGCGGCGAGGGGGTGCTCACCTACGAATGGGCCGAGCGACTGGGCGACGGGCGCGCGGTGGGCGTCGACCTCGACGATCCCAAGCTCCGGCGCGAGTGGGAGCTGCGCGCGCGGGAGAACCTCGAGTACCGCACCGAGGACGCCGAGGTACTGTCCTTCACCGACGGCGAGTTCGACCTCGCCGCGGCCATCGAGGTGCTCGAGCACGTGCCGCGCCCGGAGGCCACGCTCGCGGAGATGGCCCGCGTGGCCGAGCGGCACCTGCTCGTATCGGTGCCGCGCGAGCCCCTGTGGCGTGGCCTGAACGTGGCGCGCGGCGCCTATTGGCGCACGCTCGGCAACACACCGGGCCACGTGAACCACTGGTCGAAGGCGGCGTTCGTCGCGCTGCTCGGCCGGTACGGAACCGTCGCGGAGGTCCGCTCGCCCTTCCCGTGGACCATGTTGCTTGTCCGCCTCGGCTGAGGCGGGCGCCGGGACGCCGCCGGCAGCGGCCTCCGGCGCCCCGGTGGGCTACGGACGCAGCGCCGCCGTGCTCTCGCTCGGGATCGGCGTCACCGGTCTCGTCACCTACCTCTACTTCTCGCTCTCGAGCCACGCACTGAGCGAGGCCGACTACGGCCGGATCACCGTGCTGTGGTCGGCGATCTTCGTGGTGATCGGCGTGCTGTACCGGCCCGTCGAGCAGCTGCTCTCGCACTCGATCGCCGATGCACAGGCCCGCGGCCGCCCGGAGGCGCACCAGCTGCGCGTGGCGGCGGGCCTCCAGCTCGGGCTGGGGGTGGCCTTCGCCGCGGCGGCGCTGGCCTTTCGCGGCCCGATCGAGGACGACCTCCTCGGCGGCTCCAGCCGCCTGTACTGGATCTTCGTGGTGGCCGTGCTCGCCTACGCGGCGAGCTACTTCGCACGCGGGTTCCTCGCCGGCAACCGGCGCTTCGGCCTCTACGGCGGCCTCGTGCTCATGGAGGCGGTGTCACGCTGCCTGTTCGCGGTGGCGGTGGCGGTGGGGATCGCCGAGGGCCAGTCCGTGGTGGCACTCGGGATGGCGGCGGCCCCGATCGTGTCGCTCGCGGTGGTGCCGCCGGCGCTCGGGCGCAGGCGCGCGCGGCGGCGGGGTGGCGTGGAGAGCGCGGCCGCGCCGGTGCCCTCGGTCGCTAGAGAAGCGGCGGGCGTGAACGACCCCCTCACCGCCGACGCCGCCGCGGCCGCCGAGCCGAGCGCGGAGACCGCTCAGCCGAAGGAGACGGAGTTCACCCTCTCCCGGGGCACGGGCTTCGCCGCGGCGGTGCTCGTGGTGATGGTGTGCGAGCAGACGATCGTGAACGCGGGCCCGCTGGTGGTGAAGAGCACCGAGGGCGCGGCCGGAGCGGCGCTCGCAGGGTTCGTGTTCAACGCGCTGCTCGTGGCGCGCGCCCCGCTGCAGCTCTTCCAGGCAGTGCAGACCTCGATCCTCCCCCACCTCACCCGGCTCCGGGCCGGGGGCGAGCAGGACCCGTTCCGGCGCAGCGTGAACCTGACGCTGGTCGCCGTCGCGGGCTTCGCGGCCGTCGTGACGCTCGTGATGGCGGCCATCGGGCCGGCGCTGATGGACCTGTTCTTCGGCGGCGAGGTCGAGTACGCCCGCGGTGGGCTCGTGCTGGTGGCGCTCGGGATGGGCTTCTACCTCGCCTCGGCCACGCTCAACCAGGCCGCGCTCGCGCAGGGGCGCGCGGCGCAGGCGGCCGTGTGCTGGACGGTGAGCGCGGGCTCGTTCGTCACCTTCCTGCTCGTGCTGCGCCCGGACGACCGCGTGCTGCAGGTCGAGGCGGGCTTCCTGGGAGCGGCCCTCCTGCTCTGCGGGCTGCTGTACGCGGTCTACCGCGCGGAGCTTGCACGCTAGTGGGTCTTCTCGAAACGTTCGCCCGATGAACCGTTGAGAGCAGGTCCACCAGGGGGCGCCAGCCCCTACCGTTTGCCGTGTGGACACCGTGCTCGTCCGCCATGCGCCTGACCCGGCCCTGCGCGGGGCGGTGCGCGGCTACTGGGACTTCGAGCAGCGCGCCGACGGCCCGGTGCAGACGCGTGAGACGCCCACCGCCGGGCTCGTGGTGATCATCGACCTCGAGGCCGGCTGGACCGTGCAGGGCGAGCGGTTCGGCTCGTTCGCGGCCGGGCTCACCGACGGGCCGACCACCGTGCGCCATGAGGGCACGGCGAGGGCCATCCAGGTCGACCTCTCCCCGCTCGCGGGCCGTGCCCTGCTGGGTGTGCCGGGCGGCGAGCTCGCCGGGCAGCCGGCCGAGCTCGGCGACCTGGTGGGTGGCGAGGCGGGATTCCTAGTCGAGCGCCTGGCCGAGGCACCCGGCACCGCGGCCCGCGCAGCGATCGTCGACGCCGCCCTCCTGCGGCGCCTGCGCCAGGCATCGGGCGCTGCGGCCGCGCCGGTCGCACCCGACGTCGCGCGGGCCTGGAACCTGCTCCAGCGCTCGCGCGGCCGCCTGCGGGTCGAGGCGCTGGCCGCCGAGCTGCGCTGCTCGCGGCGACATCTCGCCCGCCGCTTCGCCGCCGAGGTGGGGCTCGGCCCGAAGGCCGTCGGGCGAATCCTCCGCCTCGAGCATGCCCAGGCGCTGTGGCACCGCGCCCCGCTGGCCGAGGTGGCCGCCGGCGCGGGCTACGCCGATCAGGCCCACCTGTCCCGCGAGGTGCAGGTACTCACGGGCCGCTCGCCGGCCGCCCTGCGGGCCGAGCGGGCGGGGATGCAGCCGGTCCCAAACGTCCAAGACACCCTCGCGGACGCGCTCTAGCGTCCACGTCATGAACCAAACCGTCTTCCCCACATTCAAGTACAGCAACGCCCGCGCCGCGATCGACTGGCTCGAGCGGGTGCTCGGCGCCGAGCGGATCGCCGTGTACGAGGACGGCGACCGGATCTCCCACGCCGAGATCCGGCTGGGCGAGAGCGCGATCATGCTCGGCGACCTGGAGGGCGGCACCGCGACCCCGCCCGGCGGCGTGGTGACCTACGTCGTGGTGTCCGACGCCGACGCCGCCCACCGCCGGGCGGTCGAGGCCGGTGCCGAGGTGTCCGGCGAGCCCGTCGACCAGGACTACGGCTCGCGCGACTTCTCGGTCACCGATCCCGAGGGCAACGTATGGGCGCTGGGCACCTACAGGGGTGCGGCGGGGACCTGAGTAGCTTCGCGGGCTAGATCGCCCGCAGCATGTGGCCGCCGCAGCTGTTGCACTTGAGGTCCGAGTTGCTCGACATGCGGGCGATGGTCGAGTGCGCGCCGCAGTCCGGGCACTCCGAGCGCAGCTCGAATCGGCCCAGGCAGTTCACGCAGTGGAAGCGGCCGGGCAGATTGGTAGGTCGGAGCCAGGGCTCGCCGCAGCCGGGGCAGATCGGCCCCAGGTCGACGCTGGCCTCTGTCTCGGTGCTGGACATCGCTATCCGCCGGCGGGGAGCCTAGTCGAGCGTCTCAGGCGCGCGATGAAGAAGCCGTCGGTGCGGTCGCGGTGCGGCAGGAGCTGCAGAAAGCGCGGGGCGTGCCGCCAGGCCCAGGCCGGCCACTCGGCACCGAGGTCGTCGGCCTCGAGGTCCGGACGGGCGGCGAGCAGGGCCTCGATCCGCTGCTCGCCCTCACGCGGCGAGATCGTGCACGTCGAGTACACGAGCGTGCCGCCGGGCGCCAGCTGGTCCGCGGCAGCCGCGAGGAGGCCGTCCTGGACCTGCGTGAGCTCCACTATCTGCTCGGGCGACCTGCGCCAGCGGGCGTCGGGCCGGCCCTGCAGCGTGCCGAGCGCCGAGCACGGGGCGTCGAGCAGGACGCGGTGGAAGCCGCCCTCGAGCGGAGGGCGGGTGGCGTCGGCGCAGATGACCTCGACCCGCTCGGCGCGCATGCGACGGCAGTTGGCCTCGAGCTCGGCGGCCCGGCCCGGATGGCGCTCGAGCGCCACGATCTCACCCTCTCCCGCCATCAGCGCGGCCAGATGGGTCGTCTTGGCGCCCGGAGCCGCGCACACATCGAGCACCCGCTCTCCGGGCTCGGGGGCGAGCACCCGGGCCACCACCATGGACGCTCGCGACTGGGGCATAAGCGCCCCACCCTCGAACAGCGGCGAGCCGGCGAGGTCGAGCGGGCTATCGACCACGAGGGCCTCCGGCGGCTGCTCGGACGCGTGCGAGTGAATCCCGGTGGCCTGCAGCGCCTCGGCCAGCGCGTCCCTGGTGGTGAGCAGCTCGTTCGCGCGGACCGCGCGCTCGGGCGGCTCGTTGTCGCGCTCGAGCAGCGCCAGGGTCTCCTCCGGGCCGAGCAGGTCCCACCACGTTCGCACGAGCCACTCGGGGTGCGAGTGGCGCAACGCGGCCTCGGCGGGCGTCCCGTCGCCGAGCGCTTCGACGATCGCCCTCGCCTCCCGCGCGGCTCGGCGCATGAGCGCATTGGCCAACCGGTGTCCGCCGCCGCCGCCCTCCTTCGCCAGCTCGACGGTCTCCGACACCGCGGCGTGATCGGGCACGCCGTCGAGCCATACGAGCTGGAAGATCCCCAGCCGCAGGGCATCGCGCAGCGGCGGGTCCAGGTCTTCGACCGGTCGCGACGAGAGGCGTCCGATCAGGTGATCGAGCGTGCCCAGCCGCTGAACGGTGCCGTAGGTGAGCTGCTGGGCGAAGGCCCGTTCGCGAGCGTTCAGCGTCGCCCGCACGGCCTCGGCGCGGAAGGCGCGGTCCGCGTAGGCGTTCTCCCCGGTGACGCGCCGCAGGACGCGGTGGGCGCACCGGCGCGCGGGCGAGACGGCCCGGCCCGGCCGTCGTGCGTTGCGCTGCCGTGGGGCGGGGACGCTCATCCGACGGCTGAGCGGATGCTCACCGGCCGTGCCGAGCTGCACAACCGGTCTCGCGTCACCAGTCCGGATGCCAGCGACGATTTCGGCACGCTCCACATGCACAACTCGACTAGCGTCCTCGCGGCGGGCGCCAGTGTCCAATTGTGCATACGCAAGAATCTCATCCGGACCCGGCGAGGGCCTTCCCTCGCCCGCGCAGGTAGTCGCCGGCGGGCATGGGACGACCACCCGCCGGTTGCACCTCGAGCAACTCGATCGCGCCCTCGCTGCAACCGATCAGGAGGCGACCGTCCCGGGCGGCCGGGGCACCCGGCGGGACATCGTCCAGCGCCACGGCCGCGCGCCTGACCCCCAACCGCTCCCCGCTCAGCTCCAGGTACGCGCCGACGTGCGGATTGAGCGCGCGCACGCGCCGCCACACGGCCACGGCCGGCCATCGCTCGGGGTCGAGCCGGCGGTCCTCGGGCCCGATCTTGTCGGCAAGCGTCACGCCCTCCGACGGCTGCTCGCGGAAGGGCCGCTCCTCGTCGAGGGCCTGCACGAGCAGGTCGCCCGCCAGCTCGCTCAGGCGGCCGGCCAGCGAGCCGTAGTCGTCGTAAGGTCCGATGGGCACCTCGCGAGCCAGGCACACGGGCCCGGCGTCCATCTCGGCCACGGGCCGCATGATCGACACGCCCGTGACCTCGTCGCCGGCGTCGATGGCGCGCTCGACCGGCGCGGCGCCGCGCCAGCGGGGAAGCAGGGAGGGATGGACGTTGAACCACGAGTGATCGGTCAGGAGGGGATCCTTGATGAGCGCCCCGAACGCGCAGATGCAGACGGCCTCGGGGCGCTCCGCGGCGATGCGCTCACGCGCCTCCTCGGCGTTCACCGACTGCGGCTGCTCGACGGGGATGTCGAGCGCCCGGGCCGCGTCGGCGACGGGCGGTGACCGCAACCGTCGCCCACGGCCCGCGGGCCGGTCGGGCCGGGTGATCACTAGTGTGGGCCGGTGCACGGTGGCCGCGAGGCGCTCGAGCACGGCGCCGGCGAAATCGGTGGTTCCGAGGTAGACCGTCCGCACGAGTGCAAGGCTAGACCGGCGTTCGCGCCCCCCGAGCGACCCCCGGGGTCAGACTGCTTCGGCCTGCTCGGGCAAGGCCGGGGTTAGAGTGGCGAGCGTGGCGTTGCGCGCGTTCCCGGTGATCTACGCCAGGGACGTGGTCGGCTTCGTCACCGATCCCGAGGGCAACCTCGTGTCCCTCGGGGCGTCGGCGAGTGCCCCGGGGTAGCTGAGGCCGGCGATCAGTGGGCGCGCCAAGGGGTGCGGTCCGCGGACTGACGTAGCCTGCAGTCGTGGCGAACATCTATCGACCGGTGTTCGAGCAGGGTGACCGGCCCGAGGGCTTTCGAGGGCGTCGAGCCCGGATCGGTTACGAGCTCGGCTGCGAGCTGATCGGTTGCAGCTTCTGGGAGCTGCCCGCGGGTGAAGCCGCCTACCCCTACCACTTCCATTACGCCGACGAAGAGCTGATCGTGGTGGTGCGGGGCCAACCGACCCTGCGCACCCCCGAGGGATCCCGTGAGCTCGACGAAGGGGAAGCGCTGCGCTTTCCCGTGGGCGAGGAAGGGGCCCACCAGATCATCAATCGGTCTGAGGAGACCGTCACCTTCCTGGCTATCAGCAGCCACGGCCGGCCCGACGTCGTCATGTACCCCGATTCCGGAAAGATCGGGGTCGGAGAGCGATTGCCGCGCGGCGGTGGGTTGCGCGCCTTCTTCCGTCGTGCCGACGCCGTCAGCTACTGGGAGGGCGAGGACCCGCCCGGGGACGACCGTCGATAGCGGGGAGCATCTATGGCCAGCGACTTCCGACCAACCGGCGTCCTGGTGCCGCTGGTCACTCCGTTCGACGAGACCGGGAGCATCGATCTCCGTTCCCTCGAGGCTCTCGCGGCCGGAGTCCTTCGCGACGGCGCCCGTGGCATCGTGGCGCTCGCCACCACCGGTGAGCCGACATCGCTCGATCAAGCGGAGCGAGAAGCGGTCGTCGCCGTTTGTGCCGGCGTGTGCGCCGAACATGGGGGCGTCTTGGTGGTCGGCGCAGGTACGAACGACACGCGGACGACGATCGCACGGCACGAGGCGCTCGCCCAGGTCGCCGGAGTACGGGCCTCCCTAGCGGTGGTCCCCTACTACGTCCGGCCGTCCGAGGCGGCCATCGTCGCCCACTTCCAGGCGGTGGCTGAGCGCTCCCCGGTGCCGCTTCTCGTCTACAACATTCCTTATCGCACGGGCCGAGGGTTAGGTGCCGACGCGCTGCTGGAGCTAGGGGTGACCGACAATGTGGCCGGGATCAAGCAGGCGGTCGGAGGCATCGACGCAGACACCCTCCGAGTGCTTGCCGAGGCATCCGAGCGCCTCGCCGTGCTCGGGGGAGACGACCCGTTCCTCTATCCGCTGGTACTGATGGGTGGCAGTGGGGCGATAGCGGCGTCGTCACACCTATGTACCCGTCGTTTCGCGGAGATGATCGAGTGCGGGCTCGCCGGCCGACTAACCGAAGGACGGCTTCACGCGGAAGCGCTCTTGCCCCTCGTTCAGGCGCTGTTCGCGGAACCAAGCCCCGCAGTGATCAAAGCAGCACTGCACGCCCAGGGCAAGCTCCCGACGCCTCACGTCCGCATGCCGCTTGTCGACGCATCCCAGCCGGCCCTCGACCGCGCGGTCGCCGCGCTCAGCGCGGCTAATGCGTAGGTTCGCCCCCTAAGTTCCCTGTCACTTCGTCGCCCGATCCCCGGCACTACGGGCCCGGCCTCCGCAGCAGGCCGGCGATGAGGCGCCCGACGATCACGTAGACCGTCAGCGCGATGCCCCAGTTGATCGCGATCTCGAGCTTGCGCTTGTCCGGCTTGAAGAGCTCGTCGAACGGCCCCACGAGGAAGCTGGCCGCGTCGTCGACCGCGCTCACGATGTCGTTGCCCATGTTGGCCCCGAGCACCACGAACAGGATTCCGAGGAGAATGATGAGCGCGACGATGCCGGTGACCAGGTCGACGAGCACGGCGAGGAGGCCGAGCGGGCCGTAGACCCCCGCGGCAATGCCGCGGCGGGGGGTGTCACCGCCGGCGTCGCCATCGGCCACTCGCGTCCTCCGGCGGAACCGCTGCAGCATCAGCGGAGCCTCAGCCGCTCGCGGCCGGCGGCAACTCGGCCCCGCGCAGGGCAACCGCGCCGAGGGCGGCAGCGCCCAGCGCCGTGCCCCCGGCCATCACGGCTGTCACCGTAGACAGGTAGCCACTCCGGCCGCCCGCGAACGCGGCGGCGGCGTCGGCGAGGTCACACGCGAGCCCGGTCGCGAGCCAGCGGGTTCCGCCGTCGGCCTGCTCGGCGAACGTCCCGTAGGCGAGGGCCAGATCCCGGGCGCCGAAGAGCCGGCCCAGATACGGGGCCTGAGGGTTGCGGCGGGGATCGATGCCGAACAACTTCGCCGTGGGTCGCGGGCTGAGCCATACCGACAACCCGATCACCGTGCGCAGGCCGACGAGAGCCTTGAGAGAAGCGTCTCGATCCATGAACGGACGCTATCGAAGATCGGCCCGAGGCCTCAGGCCGCCCGGCGCTCCTCCTCGGCGGCCCGCAGTGCGCGGATCGCCTCCTTGCGCTGCTCGCGCGTCGTGCGCTCGAGGATGAGCACGCCGTCCAGGTGGT
Organism: Thermoleophilaceae bacterium; assembly: GCA_030446485.1. Taxonomy (GTDB): domain Bacteria; phylum Actinomycetota; class Thermoleophilia; order Solirubrobacterales; family Thermoleophilaceae; genus JAUJNF01. The sequence goes on from JAUJNF010000002.1 coordinate 142,318, forward strand.
CCATCTCGTGCTGGATCACGCGCGCCTCGAGGCCGGAGGCCTCGACCAGGCGCTCGGCACCCCGCTCGTCCCGGCTGCGTACGCGCACGTGCACCGGACGCTCGACGTCGACCAGCACGCCCGGAATCGACAGGCAGCCCTCCTCCAGGGTCTCCTCGTCACTGCTCTCCCACTCGAGCTCCGGGTTCACGAGGGCGATCAGCGGCGCGTCGGGTCCGACGCGGTACACGAGCACGCGCTGGGAGACCCCGAGCTGCGGCGCCGCCAGGCCGACCCCGTGGGCGTCCGACATGATCCCGCCCATCCGAGCCACCTGCTGGCGCAGCCCGTCGTCGAAGCGGTCGACCGGAGTGGCCCGGCTCTTCAGCACCGGGTCCCCGTAGCGGCGCACGAAGGAGAGCGCGGCGATGCGGCGTGCCTCGACCTCCGGATCGAGCCGGGGCTCCTCAGCCGCGTGCTCGGGCGCCTCGTCCCCGAGAGACTCCTCTTCGACCACCTCGTGGGGCTCGGACATGACCGCGCATTTTACTGGGGGTCGACGTCGACCGAGAAGGCCACCCCCCGATGGGCGCGGTCACCGGACACGGCTTCGACGGCATCGCGCACCGCTGCCACCGCCGGACTGCGGGCCGAGGCCTTGACCACGAGCTGCGCGCGCTCGCGGCCCTTCAGCCGGAACAGCGGGGCGGGCCCCAGCACCGATCCCCACCCGGGCGAGCGTCCGGCCACGCTGTCGACCACCGCGCGGGCGGCCACCACCTCGGGCCCGGCCTCGCGGCTCGAGCACACGACCCTGATCAGATAGCCGAACGGCGGGTAGCCGAGCGCCTGCCGCCGCTCGAGCTCGCCGGTTAGGAACCCGTCGGCGTCGTGTCGCGCCGCGTACCCGAGCGAGCGGGCTCCCGGGTCGAGTGCCTGGACGATCACGCGCCCGCCGCCGGCGCCGCGGCCGCTGCGGCCCGCGAGCTGCGCGACCATCGCGAACGTGCGCTCCTCGGAGCGGAAGTCGGGGAAGCGCAGCGTGGCGTCGGCGTCGAGGACCACGCCGAGGGTGACCGCCGGGAAGTCGTGGCCCTTGGCCACCATCTGGGTCCCCACGAGCACTCCGGCGGGCGCGGCGTCGAAGCGGCGCAGCAGCTCCCCCACGCCCGTGCGGCCGCCGGTGCTGTCGCCGTCGAGGCGCACGACCGGCAGCGGGTCGAGGATCGCCTCGAGCTCGTCCTCCAGGCGCTCGGTGCCGACACCGTGGCGCGCCACCGACAGCGACCCGCAGTCGGGGCAGGCCGCCGGCGCGGGCTCGGAGTGCCCGCAGTGGTGGCAGGCCAGCCGCCCGGCGGACCGGTGGAGCACCAGCGACACGTCGCACTGCGGGCAGCCCCACACCCGCGCGCACGAGCGGCAGGTGAGGAAGTTCGACCATCCCCTCCGGTTGAGCAGCACGATCGCCTTCTCTCCCCGGTCGCGGACCTGCTCTAGCGCCTCGCGGGTACGCGGGTGGAGCGCGCCGGCCGCGCCCACCATCCCCACGAGCTCGACCGGCGGCAGCCCCCGGCCGTCCACCCGCTCGGGAAGGGTCAGGCGCCGCAGCGCGCGGTAGCTCTCGGGCCGCGGCGTGGCCGTGCCCGCCACCAGCACGGCGCCCGCCTGCTCCGCGCGCCGGTCGGCCACCCAGCGGGCGTCGTAGCGAGGGTCGCTCTCCTGCTTGTAGGAGGGGTCGTGCTCCTCGTCGACCACGATCAGGCCGATGTCGCTCAAGGGGGCGAAGATGGCCGACCGCGGCCCGACGCACACTCGCGCCTGCCCGCGGCGCAGGCGCACCCACTCGTCGTAGCGCTCGCCGGCGCCGAGGCGCGAGTGCAGGAGCGCCACCGAGTCCCCGAAGCGATCGTGGAAGCGGCCGGCGGTCTGGGGCGTGAGCGCGATCTCGGGCACCAGCACGATCGCCGACCGCCCGCGCTCGAGTGCCGCCGCCACGGCCCGCAGGTAGACCTCCGTCTTCCCGCTGCCGGTGACCCCGTGGAGAAGCAGGCGGCGGTCGCTCGTGGCCGGCCCGTCCATGCGAGCGACGATGGCCGCGAGCGCCGCCTCCTGGGCGGGGATCAGCCGGGCGGGACCCTCGGCGCGCGCCCCCACCGCCGCCAGTGACGGGCGCCGCCGGCGCTCGAGCGTCTCGAGGCGCACCAGTCCGCGGCGCTCGAGGGTCCGCAGCGTGGCGTGTCCACCGCCCGCGTCGCGCGCCGCCGCGGCGGCGGCGGCCGGACCGCCGGAAAGCCCGCCGAGCACCGCCCGCTGCCGGGAGCCGAGCCGTTCCTCTCCCCCGAGGGCCCGGCGACCGGCGTCGGTGAGGTGCGCCACCAGCTCGCGCCGCGGAGTCACGCCGGGGCGTCCGCCGCGCCCCGTGCCCGGCGGGAGCACGAGCGCGAGCCCGCGCGCGGGCGTCGAGCAGTACTCGGCGGCCACCTCGAGCCCGAGCCGCAGCAGCTCGCGCGGCACGTCGCGCTCGAGGGCCGCCAAGGGCTCGAGCAGCCGGTCGGCGGGCACCTCGCTCACCTCGGCGAGGTCGACCACCACGCCCAGCATGCGGCGCCGCCCGAAGGGCACGACCAGCATGCTGCCGATGTCGACCCCGCTCATGCGACTGGGGACCAGGTAGTCGAACGGGCCGCGCAGGGCCCGCGCCGGGGTGAGGGGCTCGACCTTGGCGATCACGGGAGCGACGGTAGGAGCGCCGGCGGACGACCTCCGCCTACAGTGGCGGCGTGGCTCCCGCGCCGATCAGGCCCCCGGCGGTGCGCGCCGGCGGCACGGTTGCCGTCGTCTCACCAGCCTTCCCGGCCGTCGCCCGCTATCCGCACCGGGTCGGGCGTGGGCGCGCCTACCTGGAGTCGCTCGGACTGCAGGTGAAGCTCATGCCGAACGCCGCCCTCGACGGCGGCTGGGCCGCCGGATCCGGTCGCGAGCGGGCCGCCGACATCAACGCGGCCTTTGCCGACGACGAGGTGGTCGCCGTGCTCTGCGCGCTCGGCGGCAACCACTCGAACCAGATCCTCCCCCACCTCGACTACGCCCTCATCCGCGCGCACCCCAAGGTCTTCCACGGCTACTCCGACGTGACCGTGCTGCAGTGGGCGTTGCTGGCGCACGCCGGCCTGGGCAGCCTGTACGGGCCGATGCTCGCCTCCAGCCTGGCGGAGGCGCCCAGAGTGTCCCCCTACACCGACCGCTGGCTGCGCGCCGCCTGGTTCGGCGAGCAGCCCCTCGAGTTCGAGCCGGCGAGCGAGTGGACCGACGAGATCGTCGACTTTGACCTCGATCCGCCGCCGCGGCGCGAGCTGCGCCCGAACCCGGGGTGGTTGACCGTGCGGGAGGGAACGGCCGAGGGCCCGCTGCTCGGCGGCTGCCTCGAGATCATCGCCTGGCATCTCAAGGGCTCGAGCGCCTGGCTCGACCTGACCGGCGCGGTGCTCTTCCTCGAGACGGCGGGCACGGCGCCCACCCCCGACAACGTCGACTCCTGGCTCACCGACCTCGAGCAGCTCGGCGTCTTCGACGCGGTGGCCGGGCTCGTGTGGGGCCGGCCGGCCGGCGTCGGTCCCGAGCAGGTCGAGACCCTGTGGGACGTCGTCCGCGCGCGCACCGAGGCCGCCGCGCTACCGGTGCTCGTGAACGTCGACTTCGGGCACAGCGATCCCATGCTCACCCTGCCCCAGGGCGCCAACGCACGGCTCGACGCGGGTGCCCAGACCTTCGAGGCCACCGAGGCAGCCGCCGGCCGGCCGCTCGACCGACCGGCCGCGGGAGCCCGCTCAGGCCGGTTGCGGCTGCCGTGAGCCCTGGCCGAGGGCGCTCAACCCGATCCCGATGAAGATCGCGGCAGCGCCCAGCGTCTGCGCCGGGCCGAACGGGTCCTGGAACACGAGCGCTCCGGCCGCGGCACCCACGAGTGGCTCGAGGTTCACGAACGCCCCGGCCACCTCGACCGACACGCGCGCCTGGCCGTAGGCGTAGAGCGCGAAGGGAAGGACCGAACCGACGAGGATCAGCCCGCCGAGCGCCCAGGCCTGCGTGGCGGTCGGCGCCGACGCGCCGACGCCCTCGAAGAGGAGGGCGACCGGACTGACGACGATCGCCCCCGCGGCCATCTGCACCGCGGTGACCGCCACCGGGTCGCGCTCGGCGAGCAGTCGCGGCTGGGCAACGATGAACAGGGCCGACAGGGCACCCGAGGCCAGCATGAGCAGGTCACCGACGAGCGACGCCTCGCCGCCGGACCCCGCCACGAGGCCGACGCCGAGCAGCGCGGCGACGAAGCCGATCCACGCCGAGACCCCGGCGCTCGCCCGCCCCAGCACGAGCGCCGTGAGCGCCACCAGCACCGGGACGGCTCCGACGATCAGGGCCGCGTGGCTCACGCTCGTGCGCTCGATGCCCAGGTTCTGGACGGCGACCACGGCGCCGTAGAAGAGGGCGCCCCAGGCCATCACCCGCGGCGCCATGGCTCCGCGTAGCGCGCGCCGGGCCACGAACGCCAGGATCGGCGCGGCGATCGCAAAGCGGGCCACGCCTAGCCAGAGGGGATCCAGCCAGCCGAGAGCCACCTTCGAGAGGGGGACGGTGAGCCCCCAGACGAGTCCGGCGGCGGTTAGCGCAAGCAGCGCACGGGTGCGGTTCCGATCCATCTGGCGATGATCGGTCGCACCGCGCCTTTTCCCAAACGAGATTGCGCGGCTACGCCATAGTACGCAATAATATTTCGTACTATGGCCCTCAAGCTAGACGAAATTGATCGCGTGCTGCTCCGCGAGCTCGAACGGGACGCCGATCGCCCGAACGTCGAGCTGGCGCGGGTCATCGGCCTCTCCCCCGCCGCCACGCTCAACCGCGTGCGGCGCCTGAAGGACGGAGGAGCGATCACCGCGGTACGGGCGATCGTCGATCCCGACACCGTCGGCTACCCGCTGCAGGTGTACGTGGCCGCCACCCTCTCCCAGCACGACGAGCGCTCGCACCAGCGCTTCGAGGCCGCCGTCAGGCGGCTCCCCCAGGTGCTCACCGCCGACTGGGTGACCGGCGAGACCGACGCCCTCCTGCGCGTGGTGGCGCGCGACGTGGAGGAGCTTCAGAAGGTGCTGAACCTCCTGGCCCGCGCCGGGGCGGCGCGGGTGCTCACCCTGCTGCGACTCGAGGAGATGAAGGCCCGCGCGCCGATGCCGGCGCCGGCGCGCGCGGAATGACGACTCAGGTCAGTAGGCGCGCCCTTCACGTGGCGCACCGCGGGCAGAGGCCGCTGCCCCACAGCGCACCCCAGCCGTCGCCCGACCCGCACGTCGGTCGGCGCGTAGCTGCCGCCCCGCCCTACGCATCTCGCGCGGGGTCAGGGTGCCGCACAAGCTCACGGAGTAGCCGCCCTCCGCCCGGCGATAGAGCAAACACACCGATGCGCTCACCCACAGGCGCTTCGAAGCCGCATTGAGCCCCGCTCGCAGAAGTCCGGGCCTTGACCATCCGCGGCAGCCTGCCCTTCTCCGACCGGCCGAGCCGGCGGAACGTGATCACCACCTCGTCGTCGAACTGGTCCTCCGACTCGCCAGGTTCGGTCCGCCGCCGCATCGTGGGCCACTACTGCCCGAGCCGGGTAGACCCGTTCTACTTCAGGCTCCGCCCCGACCGGCGGGCCACCCGATCGTGCGACGGCGGCCTCTACGCGAGCCAGCACTACGCGATCGAGGGCTAGCGGGACAACAAGCGACTGATCCGAAGGCGAACGGAGATGGACGATGTACGAGACGGATGACGATCTGCGGTCTCTGCAAGAGGTGCTCGACACGAGCTACGCGCGCGCCGGGTCGCACCTGCGCTCCATCTGGGGAGAGGAGACCCGGCTGGGCGCCGCGGAGCTCAACGCGGAGCTCCAGGGCGTGCAGGTGCTCGACCTCGCCACCGTCACGCCGCGGGGTGAGCCACGGGTTGCACCGGTCGACGGCCTCTTCTTCCGTGGCCACCTCTGGTTCGGCTCGGCCGATAGCTCGCAACGGTTCCGGAACATCCGCGCCAACCCGGCGGTGAGCGCCGCGATCACGCGTGGGCTCGAGACGTTCCTCGTGATCGTGCACGGCCGGGCGATCGAGACCGACCCTCGCGGCCCCGAGGCCGGTGGGTTCGCCGCGTACCCCCGCGAGGTCTACGACTTCGATTGGGACGCTTGGCATTCAGATGCTCCGTACGCGCGGATCGAGGCGCGGACCCTGCTGGCGTTCAAGCGGCGGTAGTGCGGGGGGCGGCCGGTAGCACGCCCGATCAGATGCCGGCGGGCGGCTGCACCGTCTCGACATCCGGCTCTGATTCGATCTGGCGTTCCAGGACGGCGAGAAAGGCGTCCACCACCCGCGGCTCGAACTGCGTTCCGGAGCACGAGCGCAGTTGCTCACGCGCCGCGTCCGCGCCGATCGACTTCCGGTATACGCGATCGCTGGTCATCGCCTCGTAGGCGTCGGCCACCGCGAGGACCTTCGCCTCCAGCGGGATCTCGTCCGCGGCGATGCCGCGCGGATAGCCACGGCCGTCGGGTCGCTCGTGGTGAGCGTAGATCCAGCGCTTGATGTCTTCGAGGCCCGAGCCGCCGAGGATCCGGGCACCGATCTCCGGGTGCTGGCGCATCTGATCGAACTCCTCGGCGGTGAGGGAGGTGGGCTTGCGCAAGATGGCGTCGGGCACACCGATCTTCCCGATGTCGTGTAGCACTCCGGCGAGTCGGAGGCGCTCGGTACGTTCGCCACTCAGACCGAGCTCGCACGCCATGTGCTCGCAGTACCGGCCGACCGTCTGCGAGTGTCTCGCGGTGCCGGTGTCGCGTACGTCGAGTGCCTCGGCGAGATTGAGCACTGTGACCAGGTGCGCCTGCGCATGGCTCTGCTGATCGGCGCGCCCGGCGGCGAGGATGCCCGCGATCTCCTCGCTGTGCAGGACGCTGCGGTCGCGACCGAGGGTCTTGGCCGCGTACAGCGCATCGTCCGCCGCACGTACCAGTTGGTCGTCGGTTACACCGTGGTCCGGGAATGTGACCACGCCGAAGCTCATCGTGAGCGGAACGGGCTGCGCGGCAAACACGTCGGCCAAGCGCATGCGGATCCGCTCGGCGACGGCGTAGGCCCCCTCTTGGCCGGTCTCCGGGAGGACGAGCGCAAACTCTTCCCCGCCGATTCGCGCGGCCACGTCGATCTGCTCCCTGTTCGCCTCGAGCAGGCGGGCGATCGTGACCAGCGCGCGATCGCCCGCGTGGTGGCCGAGGCGGTCGTTGAGGTCCTTGAAGAAGTCGCAGTCGCCGAGCAGCAGGCTGAACGTGCCGCCCGTCCGGCGGGACCGCGCGAGCTCCGTCTCCACGACGCGATGAAACCCCCGCCGGTTGAGCAATCCGGTCAGGGGATCCGTGCTGGCAGCGTCGGTGAGCTCGCGAATCAGCCGACCCACGCGTTCGCGCAGCAGCACGATGAAGGCCCCCGCGACGGCCACCGTGCCGGTGATGAGCACTACCGCGGGAACGTCATCGTTTCCCTGGGGACCAGAGGAAGGCTCGCCCCACACGCGGAATCCGAGCACCACTGCCACGTAGTTGACGATCGCGAACGACGCAAGCAACGCCGCCTCTCGGCGCGACAGGAAGTAGAAGGCGTAGAAAGCCACCCAGAGGTAGAAGAGGAGGTAGCCGCTCGTGCTGACGCCGCTGAACACGATCACGGCGGACGTGAGCATCGTCGCGGCGAACGGACCGGCGGTCGTCAACCAGCCGGGGACTCGCCGACGCAGCAGGAAGAGCATCACCGCGCCGATCAGCGAGGCCACCTGGATGGAGACCATTCCCGCCTCGTTGAAGCTGGCCGGGTGCGGAAGGACCACGCCGAGCAGCCCGACCACTCCAGCGCTGGCGAAGAGGTAGGCCTGCGCACGCGCGGCCACCTCGGGCGTGAGCGAGCGGACGGCCAGCGCGTTCTCGCGGAGGCTAGGGGCAGGCCGGGTCGGGCCGACGTTCCGGAGCTGTTCGTGGGCCTCGGCGAGGTCCATGGTGCCTTATCGGTTTTCCAGCCGTTTCTCCTTATGCCGGCGTAGGACACTCGTACGTTCGTCCACGCTGGCGGGGCCGGCCTACAGCTCTGCGCCGGGTGCGGCCGACCACCCGAGGGTGACCCCGTTTCCGCAGCACTCGTTCGATCTCGTCCTGGCCTCGGCCCTGGCGGGCGCGAGGCGCGCCCTGCGGCGGCTCGGCGGCAGGCGCTAAGCCAGGCGTCGCTCGACCACCACCCTCGCCCCCTCCGAGGGCGAGAGCGTGAAGGCCCGCCGGACGATGCGCTCGTCGCGTCGCTGGGCGGGGCGTAGCTCGACACGCGACAGCACCACCTGCATGACCGCTCTCATCTCCGCGAGCGCAAAGCCCGCGCCCAGGCAGCGCCGTACCCCCCCGCCGAAGGGAATCCAGGTGTAGGGCGCAGACGTCGTGCCGAGGAAGCGCTCGGGGCGGAACGCCTCCGGCGCTTCGTAGAGGTCGGGCTTTCGGTGCAGCAGGAAGATGCACGGCATGAGCACCGTGCCGGCGGGGTAGTGGCGGTCGCCGAGCGAGAACGGCACCGCAAGCTTGCGAGCGGTGATGGGCACCACCGGCCGCAGGCGGAGGCTCTCCTTGATCGCGGCGTCGAGGTAGGACGTCTCGCCATGGGCGAGCTCGGCGCGGAGCCGCATCATCACGTCCGGATGGCGAAGGATGCGCTCGAAGGCCCAGGCCAGAGCAGTGGCCGTGGTCTCGTGGCCCGCGACGAGCATGGTGAGCAGCTGGTCTCGGAGCTCGCGGTCGGTCATCGGCTCGCCGCCCTCGTCCTCGGCGTCCAGGAGCAGGGACAGGACATCGCCAGGGCGATCGGACTGCTCACGGCGCCGGGCGATCTCCGCGTACAGGGCGCGATCGACCTCCTTCGTGCAGCTCATGAGCTTGCCCCATGGAGAACGCCCGCCGAGCTCGTGGCGGAGTTGAGGGAGCGTCGTTGCCAGTGTCGTGTTGAGCTCGAGCAGCCGCGCCAGGAGCACGCGGAGCTCGTCCCGCCGGGGGCCCGGCTGCAGGCCGAACACGGCGCCGAGGATCACGTTCAGCGTCATCGACTGCATCCGCGGCTGGAGGGTGAAGGGCGCGCCGACAGGCCAGGAGGCCACGTCGTCCTCCGCTGCGGCCAGCATGGCCGCGGTGTGCTGGGCCACGCGCTCGCCGTGGAACGGCGGCAGGAGCAACTTGCGCTGCTGCAGGTGCTCATCGCCGTCGATCACCAGCAACGACTTGCGCCCGAGCACGCGCCGGAAGAGCCCGTTGATATCGCCCATGTTCATGTCCTGGGGCGAGCCCTGGAAGACGGCCCTCACCGCGTCGGGCTCGGTGAGGAAGACCACGTCCGCCCTGGGCCCTAGCCGCACCGTGAAGGCGCTGCCGTAGCGGTCCCTGCAGCGGCGCATGAACCGTTCCGGATTGGTGATCCACTCCAGCGTCTGGACGAACGCGGGTCGGCGGGGGCCGGGAGGAAGGGTGGTCTGCGTCATGGAGGGGGGTGCGACCCGGTTCGTGGCGGGTGCGGCCCGGCCAGACCGAGCCCGCCGTGCGAGGCCCGGGCGATCGCGGATGCACCCTAGCCCGCCTACCGGCCCTGATACTCCGCCGGGTGCGGGGTTGTATGCACGGCGTATGCTAACGTTGCAAAGCGTATGGGTGTTCTTGTCCAGGTTCGTGACGTGCCGGAGCATGTCCACCGCACGCTGAAGGCCCGAGCGGCGGCGTCAGGCCTGTCCCTCTCGGAGTACCTGCGCGGCGTCCTCGGCCGCACCGCCTCCCGGCCCACCCCTGCGGAGCTCTCGGCGCGCATCGACGCCCGCGGCACTGCGGAGCTTGGAGAACCGAGCGAGGTCGCAGTCCGGGCCGTTCGCGACTCCGGCGAGTGACCGTCATCGACACCTCGGGCGTGGTCGATTTCCTGCTTGGCGCCGGGGTGGCCGCGGACGTCGAGGCGCTCATGGTCCGGGAGGGCGAGCTGGTAGCCCCGGATCTGCTCGTCTTCGAGGTGCTCGCCGTAATCCGCCGTCAGACCCTTCGCGGACGGCTCGGCGCGGCCCGCGCCGCCGGGGCCGTGCAGGACCTCGGCGACGTGCCGATCGAGCTCGTGCCCTCACTCCCCCTGCGCGGCCGGCGTGGGAGCTGCGCAACAACCTGACGGTGGCCGACGCGCTGTTCGTGGCCCTCGCCGAACAACTCGGAGAGCCGCTGGCCACCAAGGACTCGGCCTTGGCGGCCGCAGCCGCGAAACACGCTGCGGTCGAGGTGGTACTGCTCCCGAGCACGCTTTGAAGGTGAGAAGGCCGGCGGGCGCGTTCGAGTCGTGTGGTAGTAACCCCGGCTCCATGAACGGCCTGCAGCGACAGACGGGCCATGCGGGCCAACCGCGACGCCTTCGACCACTGGCGGATCGTGCCGCGGATGCTGCGCGACGTCTCGCGGCGCGACACGCGGAGCCGCGCAGCAACACCGCGGCAGCGGCCTCGAGCGCAACGGTCGGCTCGCTGTCGCCGCGGGCGTCGCGGGGTCCTCCGCGGGGGGCCACTCCGCTAGGGGCTGGTGAAGCGGGCTCGCCTCCGGCTCGCTCGGTACCGTGTGGCTCAATGAGCAGCCAGCGAGTGCCCGGTGGGGTGGTGCACGAATTGCCCGCAGACCTGCGCAAGGCGCTGATCGCCAACACCACGTCACTCGGCGCGTGGAAGGACATCACGCCCTTGGCCCGGAACGAGTTCATTTGCTGGGTCGAAGATGCCAAGCAGCAGCTGACCCGAGAGCGTAGGATTCGCCGGACCCAGGAGGAGCTCGAGGAAGGCCAGCGCCGGCCCTGCTGCTGGCCTGGGTGCAAGCACCGCGAACGCACCGGCAGGTAGCGGCCGGCGCAAGAGGCGACCATCACCTAGCCCGGCAGGAGGCGCGGCGGATCGGAAAACTTCTGGCCAATTTCAGAGTCGACGACCGTGGCGGGCTGTCGCCCGCCAAGAAGCTAATCAATGACGACAGCCCCAGCGACGGTTTCACCAAGCTGTGGGAGCTGAAGCGGCTCGATCTGACCGTTGAGGCGGTCGCGCGGCGTCCGCCGTACAGCGCTCTGTTCTCCCCCGCCGAGCGGACCAAGGCCCGCAAGCGGCTTGAGGACTACGGCTATCGGCTCGAGACGTTGTGGGCGTACCGAGAGCTGTTGCGAGTCGAGCCCGGGTCTCAAGGCATTCGCGCGCGAGCAGGATAGGCGGCGTCGGGCCCCGGAAGCCGACGCTGGGCGGGCCGGGCGGAACACATTCGAGGGGTGTGGTAGGAACCCGGGTCCATGAACGGTCTGCAGCGACAGACGGCGATCTACCTGCAAGGCGTGAGCGGCCGCCGGTCGCCCGTGTCCACCGACGCTACCCGGCTCGAGGGCCACGCGCGCAGGCACATGTCGGCCGAGGCGTTCGCCTACATCGCCGGCGGGGCGGGCACCGGCCGGACCATGCGGGCCAACCGCGACGCCTTCGACCGCTGGCAAATCGTGCCGCGCATGCTGCGCGATGTCTCCCGCCGCGACACGAGCGTCGAGCTCTTCGGTCGGCGGCTGCCCTCGCCGTTCCTCCTGGCCCCGATCGGCGTGCTCGAGATGGTGGACCGCCAGGCGGATCTCGCGGTGGCTCGCGCCGCCCGCGAGGAGGGGATCCCGATGGTCTTCTCCAACCAGGCGTCGCGACCGATGGAGGCCTGCGCCCAGGCCCTGCGCCAGAGCCCCCACTGGTTCCAGCTCTACTGGAGCACCTCGAACGCGCTCGTGGAGAGCTTCGTGTCGCGCGCGGAGCGCTGCGGCTCCGAGGCGATCGTGGTCACGCTCGACACGACGATGCTCGGCTGGCGCACCCGCGACCTCGATCTCGCCTACCTGCCGTTCCTACGCGGCAAGGGGATCGCGCAGTACACGAGCGACCCGGTGTTCCAGCACCTGCTCACCGAGGATTCCGCAAGCGCAGCGACCCCCGAGCCCCGGCCGACGCTCGCCGCGCTGCGTACGCTCGTGGAGCTCACACGCGCCTACCCCGACCGCTTCTGGCCCGCCCTGCGCTCCGGCCGCGCGCGCGCCGCGGTGCAGCGCTTCGTCCAGATCTACTCGCGCCCGTCGCTCACCTGGGACGACCTGCCGTTCCTGCGCGAGCGCACGAAGCTGCCGATCGTGCTGAAGGGCATCCTCCATGCCGACGACGCCGCCCGAGCCGTCGACGCCGGCATGGACGGCGTCTGGATCTCGAACCACGGCGGACGGCAGGTGGACGGCGCGATCGGCACCCTCGACGCGCTCCCGGGCATCGCCTCAGCCGTCGGCGGGCAGGTGCCGATCCTGCTCGACAGCGGCATCCGAGGCGGCGCCGACGCCTTCAAGGCACTCGCCCTCGGCGCCACCGCGGTGTGCATCGGCCGCCCGTACGCCTACGGCCTGGCCATCGCCGGGCAGGCCGGCGTGCGGGACGTGATCCAGAACTTCCGGGCCGACTTCGACCTGACCATGGGGCTGGCGGGCTGCGCCTCGGTCGAGGAGATCGACGAGGATGCGCTCAGGGAGGTGCCGGGCGGGGCTCGGGCGACGGCCGACGATTAGGGCAACCTGACTCGCCGCCTCCGGCGCGGACTCCTAGGAGTAGGCGACCTGCCCGCGCGGTTCGCTGACGGCAGTCCCGCCGCTTCCGGCCTGGCGAGGCCCGCGGGCGACGATCGCCGCCCCGAACCCGAGCGCGATGCACAGCGGGAGTAGAGCGTCAGGTCGAGCTGCGCAAAGACGGAGTCGAGACCGCCGATCAGGTCGACCGGGATGAAGAGCGCCCCGCGGGCCACGAGGACTAAGGCGACGCTCCAAGTAGCAGCCCGGAGAACCCGCTCGCGACGGCGCGGCGCGCGCCGCCGCCGCCCCGCCCCCGGCGCCGCCGAGGCCCGCCGCGGCCGCCCAGACGAGCGGCTCCGCGGGTAGCTCGGCACCCGCTCCCACCACCCGCTCGGCGAGCGCCCGGTCCGTACCGCCCGGCCACCTCCATCCCAGCGCCCAGGCGGCGTGGATCGCGGCGACCGTGCCCAGAGCGGCCGGTACGACGATGCGGGCAGGGCGAAACATGCGGTAGCCGAGCGGAGGTCGTCCGCTGTCTCGTCCCGCGGCGGGAGGGAGCTTTCCGAGCGCGCGCCCGAGTGCGATCTCGAGCCCGTTCACGGCGCGAAGCCAGCGCGGAATGCGCGTGCGGCGCTCGAGGGATCCGGTCGCCTCGAGCTCCGCCCGATCGAACGCCGTCTCGACCATGGCGTCGTGCCAGCCGACCAAGACGGGCAAGATCGGCCGCATCCACCGGCTCGTGTCCGCCTCCAGGATGTGGGTGAGCCGGCACCGTGCGGCCCGAGCGCGTCGAGCTCAAAGCGGTGCGTTCCCGACAGGCCCCCGTCCGGGGAGAACTCGAAGACGATCCGTCGGCCAGGCTCGTACTCGGCCACCGAGTAGCGGATCGATCCGTGACCACCGTCGGCACCGACGCCGAGCGGGCGATCGAAGACCACCGGCTCCGCCACCCAGATGTCGGTGGCCCAGAGCCGATCGTCCCGCGCTCCCCAGCGTGTCGAGGATCTCGCCGACCGCCGCCGGTGCGGCTGCGATCTCGCGCGTGTGGATGTTGTCGATCTTCGCCATGGCGTGCCTCCATACGGTTGCGTACTGTCCCGCGTACGGTAGCGTATGGCCATGAGCCTGTCAAAGGACGACTGGGTGCGCGCCGCCCTGTTCGCGATCGCCGAGGGCGGGGCCGCGGCGGTCGCAGTCGAGCCGCTGGCCGAGCGGCTGGGAGCCACCAAGGGCAGCTTCTACTGGCACTTCCGCAACCGGGAGCACCTGATCGCCAGTGCACTCGAGTTCTGGGAGCGCGAGGGAACGGACGACCCGATCGCCGAGCTCGCTCCCGTCTCAGACCCCGTCGAACGGCTCCGCCGCCTGCTCGAGATCGCGATCGGCTACGAGGACGACGACGCCGCCGGACAGGCGGACGTCGGCCTGCTCGCCGCGGCCAACGACCCGGTCGTCGGACCGGTGCTGAGGCGGGTAGCCGACAAGCGGCTCGACTTCCTCGAACGCATCTTCACCGAGCTGGGATTCACCGCCGGCGAGTCGCGCCACCGGGCCCGGATCGCCTACAGCGCCTTCCTGGGCTGGTTCGAGCTACGACGCGTGGTCCCGAATCGGACGCCGCTCGGGCGCGAGCGGGCGGCTTATGAGCGCGCGGTGCTCAACCTCGTGCTCGCCGACCTGCCGGGCGGTCCACCCGCTAGGCCGAACACCCCTGCGGAGCTCTCGGCGCGCATCGACGCCCGCGGAACTGCGGAGCTTGGAGAACCGAGCGAGGTCGCAGTCCGGGCCGTTCGCGACTCCGGCGAGTGACCGTCATCGACACCTCGGGCGTGGTCGATTTCCTGCTTGGCGCCGGGGTGGCCGCGGACGTCGAGGCGCTCATGGTCCGGGAGGGCGAGCTGGTAGCCCCGGATCTGCTCGTCTTCGAGGTGCTCGCCGTAATCCGCCGTCAGACCCTTCGCGGACGGCTCGGCGCGGCCCGCGCCGCCGGGGCCGTGCAGGACCTCGGCGACGTGCCGATCGAGCTCGTGCCCTCACTCCCCCTGCGCGGCCGGCGTGGGAGCTGCGCAACAACCTGACGGTGGCCGACGCGCTGTTCGTGGCCCTCGCCGAACAACTCGGAGAGCCGCTGGCCACCAAGGACTCGGCCTTGGCGGCCGCAGCCGCGAAACACGCTGCGGTCGAGGTGGTACTGCTCCCGAGCCTGCTTTGAGCTGAGAGGCGGTCGGGTACCCGGCCGCCCACCGCCAGTGCCGCTCGACGCACCGACAGGTCTCCCCCGCTCTGGCAGGATCTCACGTATGGACAACGCCGTCTTGCGCTACCGGGCAGCCTCCGAGGCGAACGACATCGGGGGGCTCATGAACACTCTGGCCCCGGACGTCGAGCTGGTTTCGCCCATCTCCGGCCGAATGGTTTTCCGCGGGCAGGACGACCTTCGCGTTCTGCTCACAGCGGTCTACGGCAGCATGACCGGTCTGCGCTGGCACGAAGAAGTCGGGGACACCAGCGTGCGCGTGATCATGGGTGACGCCGCCGTGGGGCCGCTCAAGCTCGGGGACGCGATGGTCCTCGAACTCGCAGAGGACGGACGAATACGACGAATCAGGCCGCACCTGCGCCCTTGGCTAGCGCTCACGCTGCTGGCACTCAGGCTCGGGCCGAAGGTTGGACGCCACCCGGGGGTCGTCCGCCGCGCGCTACGACGGTCCTGACTCGCCGTGAACGACGCTCCGCTCCTGACACGCCTCGCAGGCGTGACGCCCGCAACAGCGAGCCTTCTCGACATCAATCGGGATGAATGGACGGCTCTTGAACCAAGCGCAACAGATCCGCGGCCTGTACCAGAGGCTGGCCTGAACCCGAGGTAGATCGGGGGTCCAACGGAAGAACGCCGAGCCGAGCGGGGCGCTCTCCCTTTGCGCCGAGGGCGGTAGCCAGCACCGTCGGCGATGGCGCTACCGCTTTCACGCGTACAGACCAGCACGGCGCGCAAGAATCATCGGTCAGGCCTACGGAGGGCCAGTTGACCATGACGCCAAGCAGATGTTCCGTACGGAAAGGAACCGGTGCCGGCACACCGTCGCGTGGAGCCCGTCCCGAGAGCACTGGCCGAGGGCGGTGTGCCGTAACACTGGTTCGGTGATGTGTGCCGATGAGGGGACGACCACCGGGACCGCGCCACGCCCAGTGCAGGCGTAGGCGAGGGCCTCCCGGCCGGACTCAGGCGCTCCTGCCCGGGACCGATTGCCCAGCGCCACGCAATCCACCGGACCACCACGTGGTGCATAGGCATGACCTAATGCAGAGGAGGGGCGCCGACCGGACGGAGGCCTAAGTCAACTCGCTTGCGCAATCGCCTGACAGCAGCAGTCCTGGCGCACGCGCGCCGCTGCCCGATCCATGCAAAGGAGCGGCCCAGGTCGGAGGTGTCGCATTGCGCGAAAGCTGCAGTGGTTAGACACACGCCGACTGCACGCCGAGCGTGCGCGAGGCCGAACTAGTCGAGGCTGCCTTCGAAAAGGTCAGGTGGGACTCAGGGTCTCGGTCGCGCGGGCGAGCAGGACGGCGAGCTCGCCGCCGTGGCCGGGACGCGCGAGCGGATCCTCGATCAACGCCGAGAGCGCGAGGTCTATTGCGTCTAGTCCAGGCTCCTCGCCGCGGATCAGGCGCATAAGTTCATGCGCGGTGGGTGCAATGCCCTGGCCAACGATCTCAAGGCCTTCCTCGTCGCTCGGCGCCGCAGGCTCGGGCTCGACGAGCCAATCGCGATCGACACCACCCGCGCGCTCGAGATAGCGGCGGGCATGCTCATAGACCTCTTCACAGGTCCCGACCCCTGACGCGATGTGCATTACCCAGACCGCGAGTAAACCGCTCGGCTGGTGGCTCGCGTGCTCGATCTGGTGGAGGAGAGCGGAGGGCTGCCGGGCACACCAGGCCCGCGCGCCCGGAACGTCATGCATGAGCGCCGCAACGAGCGCCCAGTAGTAGCCGATGTTGTCGACGATGTACTCGGTCCACTGGCAGCCTGAACCCGTGTTCTCTCCGAGGCGGTCGCCAATGTGGTTGAGCTCCTGCCAGCGGGCAAGCAGCTCGAGCGAGCGGTGGCCATGCTGAGGCGCCAGCGCGGCAACGAGGCCCAACTCGATTGCCTCGCAGCCCGCCGCGGCCATGTATGAGCCGTACGCCTCCTCGCGCGGCTGTGGCGGCTCGAGGTATCGGTTCGGGGGCGCCGAGCGCCCGCTGAGCTCGGCCTCCCATAGTTCGAGCAGCTTGCGCCGAAGACTCGGCCGAAACTCGCGAGAGGCAAGGGCCAGCAAGGCGTAGGTTCGCTCGCTGAGACCGCGAAGGCCCTTCGCTTGCGCATGTCGCAGAAGCGGGTCGACGAGTTCCTGCGGCCAGGGTCCCGCTATGAGGAGACGACCCAACCCAAACCCGTCGAGCTGGTCGCTCACGCGAGCATGCACATCGATGAGCTTCTCGAGGAATTGCCCGGGTTCCCCGCCCCCCGACAGCAGGTGAACGGAGTAGTTGTGGCTGCCGAAAGCCTGCTCGACCTCGGTGGGGCGAGCGGACGCGATGCCACCCTCAACGACGAGGTGGAACAGATGAAGTGGCTGCGCTGCACCTTGGCGGGACAGGAGCTTCAGGACGTTGGCGGCAAGCCCTGTACTCGCCGTCGATTCCACTTCAAAGGCCACTAGCGGCGCGTCGTCGTGCGGTCGCCGCAGCCAGACCACATCCACCGCAGCTGCCTTGCCCGGTACGCGCCACTCCCTGACCGCCGTGTACCCGAGCGGCGCGGCGAGCGCCTCGAGCGCCTCGAGGATCTCGACGCCCGGTTTCAACACATGCTCTGGCATCGCCGTCCAGTTTGCCGCCAGAGGCGGCGGATTTCTGCAAACCTGCGCGTCTCTGGCTGCCCTTGCTGTCTCCGGCACATGAGCCCCGGTCGTCTCGGCGACAGGCAGCGCATCCGCGGCCTCGATGCACCCAAGCCCGACGAAGGTGCGAGGATGCGAAAGCAATAACGGCGCGGCGGACGATGCTACGCAGTCACCCGGGTCGCCAGCCGGGCCGTCCGGGCGCCGGCCTAGCGTTGGGAGCGCGGTGGTCCTGAGGGCAGTCTTCACCTGGTCGAAGCGACCCGCTCTCGCGGGGAGAGCCTGATGGGTGCCCTCGCAACTCTCGCCGGCGCCGAGTCCCCGGCTGTTGCGGACGCTCAGCTGGCTGCTCGACTCGCCGACTTGCAAGCAGAACGCGGCCACAAGTGGGCCGAACCGAACGACTCTGAGAGCCACCGCCTGCACGGCCTCTTCCAGTACCCCGCGATGATGGTGCCTGAGATGCAGCACGACATCCTCGATGTGCTCCAGGCCAACTTCGAGGCCCCGCGCGTCTGGGACGGATTCGTCGGCTCGGGCACGACTCTGGCCGAGAGCATGAACCTCGGCCTCGATTTCGTCGGGCGCGACATCAACCCGCTCGCGATCCTAATCTGCCGCGTGAAGGCGGGCCCCTACCACGTCGGGGCGTTCGCGGCCTCGGCCCAGCGGGTCATTGACCGCTCCAAGGCCGACCCCGACCGCAAGCTCGCCGTGCTCTTCCCGAACTGGCAAAAGTGGTTCCGGATGAGCGTTGCCTTGGCGTTATCACGAATCAGGCGCGCCATCCTCGTCGAGCCCAACCCAGCGTGCCGGCGCTTTCATTGGCTCGCGCTCGCTGAGACGGTCAGGCTTTGCAGCAACTCTCGGCTGTCGACCGTAAAGCTGCACGCGCGGCCGAGCGACGAGGTGAAAAGTCGCGCGATCGACGTCTATGGCACTTTCAGTACAACACTTCTGCGCAACCTCGAGCGGCTCACCGAGCAAGGGGAGTGGCTTGCCCAGGAGGGGCTCCTGAACAGCGGGTACTACACCGGCCAGATAGCGCTTGAACTCGGTGACATCCGAGACGCGCCCGCCTCCACCGAACCGTGCCACATCGCGCTTACGTCCCCTCCCTACGGCGACAACACGTCGACGGTCACCTATGGTCAGCACGCCTACCTTCCGCTTCGCTGGATCGACCTCCGCGACATAGACCCCGCCGCCGACGACAAGGTGCTCGCCAGCACTCACGCGCTCGACTCCATGAGCCTCGGAGGGTCGCGACGCCTCGATGAGCGAGATGTCGAGTCCCTCTGCGAGGCGGCGCCGTCGCTCAAGGCGACCTTCGAGCGGCTAGCGCCGCTGCCGCGCGACCGCACGAACCGAGTCGCCGCCTTCTTCCGCGACTTCAGAGACGCGCTACCGTCGGTCGTCGAACGGATTGAGCGGGGCGGGGTAACGGCGTGGACGGTCGGCAATCGTCAGGTCGGCGGGGGTCAAGTCCCCCTAGACGACGCGCTCGTCGAATTGCTCGAAGCTCACGATGTGAGCCCCATCTGTCGGCTCGAGCGAACGATCCCGGCGGGTCGCAAGCGAATGGCGGTCCGCAACGGCCACGCCGATACGATCGCCGGCGAGACCGTGCTCGTCTTCCGCCGCAGCTAAATGCGCTTCGAGATCGACCCCAGGGTCGTCTTTCGGCTGGGCGAAGACCTGATCTCTGATGACGCTCAGGCGATCTCCGAGCTCATCAAGAACGCCTACGACGCCGACTCCCCGTGGGTCCGCGTGCAGGTTGACACCCGCGAGGAGATCGAGTCTCTCCACGGTGGCGAACGACTCGTAGGGTGCGTCACCATCGAGGACGCCGGCACAGGCATGACCTCCGAGCAGGTTGAGCACGGCTGGTTGCGCATCGCCGTCTCGGACAAAAGAGCGCTGAAGCAGGCGGGCAGAACCACGCCCAAAGGGCGGACGCCGTTGGGAGACAAGGGCCTTGGCCGACTCGGCGCGCAGCGGCTCGCGGACGAAGTGGAACTCGTAACGAAGGCGTCCGGGGAGGACGCTTTGCGGGTCCGCTTTGCATGGCCCGACTTTGCCAGGCACGACACGCTCGGGCGGGTCCCTGTCGACATTCGAGAGGCGTCCCGCTCTCGAAACGGGACGACGGTACGGCTCCTTGGGATGCGCCAACGGGAATACTGGGCGCCCGGCGAAGGCGAGCAATCACGATCACGGCGACTGCTGTCGGAGCTATCCCAGATCGTCAGCCCTTACGAGGGCGTCAGGGGCTTCGATATCACGCTCAGCGTCGACGGAGTCTCGCTCGACCTCTTCTCGCTGACCGCGCGGCTCCGCGATACGGCCCAGGTTCGATACGCGCTCCAGTTCGATGGCCAGGAGATGAAGGTAACGGGACGGATGCGCCTCGCATTTTTGCAGCCCAATCGCAAGAGCGGCCCGGAGGTTGAGAACTATCAGCGCTTTGCGCTCCACGACGAAGGCGGAGCGTTTCGGCGCTATCTAGAGGAGCGGGCAACTGCAACCGAGTGGGGGTTCCGAAAGCCGCGATCGAAGAAGGCGTTCGTCGAATGCAGCTGGACGATCGGGCCCGACGACTTGGGCGAGCTCTACGTCGCAGACGGTGAGCTGATCTCTCCGGGGCCATTCCACGGCGAGGTCGACGGCTACGACCTCGGGCACGCAAGTGCAGCCGAGCAGGACGTGATGAACACCACCGCCGAGTACCGCAACATCGTCAAGTCGATCGCGGGGGTCCGCGTGTATAGGGATGGGTTTCACGTTCGAACCGATCGGGACCCCCTCCGCCTCTCGGCGGCTGCCTCATCGGCGCGCGGAGCCTACGCGCTGAAGCCTGATACGACGAGCGGCTTCATCGCGATCTCGGCGCGTGACAACGCGATGCTTGGTGAGAAGACGGACCGCGAGGGTTTCCAGGACACCCCCGCGTTCAGGAACTTCACGGGCTTGCTCCAAGTATTCAGGGCCGAGGTCGACAGCTTGCACAACGAGGTTCGACGCGCCTGGCTCGCCTACCAGTCTGAGCGCCTCGGCGAGGAGGCAGGGGTCGACGACGAGGAGGAAACAGAAGGCGCTGCCGAGCGGCTTGCCGACCAACTCGATAACGCGCGCGCACTGGGCTCCCGTGTGGCGGCGGTCAACGCGAGGCTTGTGGCCGTCGCCACCCAGTCAGAGGCGGCGCTCGAGCACGAGCCTGACCCCGAGGCGCTGGCCGAGGCCGCCGAGGCCCTGCGGGCAGTAATGGCGGACGCCCGCGCCGTACTCGGCGAAACAGAGGCCTACCTAGGCGGCATCACCGCCGCCGCAGCCCTGCCCCTCTTTATGGGCGTCGAGCTCACGGAGCTTCGTGATCAGATCGTGCTTTCCCAGGAGACGATGAGCCTCGGGATCACGGCAGAGGCGCTTGTGCACGAGCTGATGAATGTGTGCGATCAGTTGGAGTCACGCTGCACCGCTCTCGTGGAGAAGGTGGAGAACGACCAGCTCACACCGCGCCTCGCGTTGTCGTTCGCGGACTTCGTCCGCGCCTCGAGCCGGGCGCTGCGCAAGCAGGCCTCGCACTTGCAACCGGGCTTACGGTATGTGCGGGACCGCCGGGACACAATCGATATCGAGGAGTTCCTAAACGAGATCGCTGACCACTACGCGACTCGCTGGCGGGAGCAGCCGCTTGATATTGCGGTGAACGTGAAGGTCGGCTTCAGGATCGAGATGAACCGCGGCAAGCTGACCCAGATCCTCGATAATCTCCTTTTGAACAGCGAATACTGGCTTCGCGAGGGGCTCCGCAAGGATCTCGAGCGTGGCAAAGTCACGATCGAGGCCTCCCAGCCGTATCTGACGATCAGCGACAACGGCCCGGGTGTTACCCCGCGCCGCGCGAACCGCATCTTCGACCCGTTCGTTTCTGGGAAGCCTGACGGGCGCGGCCTCGGACTGTTCATTGTTCGCCAGCTCCTCGACAGCGACGGCTGTTCGATCTATCTCGCCCCGGACCTGAACCGGCGCGGCAACCACAGCACCTTCGTGCTCGATCTAGGTGGCGCCCTGGCGGAATGAGCGAAGTTGCCGAGCTTGACCATGTTCGCCGACTGCTCGACTGCATCAAGGTCGAGCATGTCGTCTCGGTGGACGATCGCCACGCACCCCAGCAGGAGGTGGTCCTCACCCTTGCGCGCGAGCTGGACGGACCGGCCCGGGCGGAGCTACTCAAGCTGTCCGAGCGGGCAGAGGCCTTCGAGGAGTTCGACATCTTCCGCGACGAGTTGGAGGCTCTCTGGGACACCTACGCCCCAGACCGTCACACCGAGATAGTTCAGGAAGTACAACGCCTGAGTCGCCAAAGCGACAAAGCAGACGACACCCGGGCACTGACGAAGCTCTCGTCGCTCGTGCCCGGCGACCGCTTCGAGACCGTCTCGCTCCACCAATGGGACAAACGGCGGGACGAGCTAATCAAGAGCGGCCAGCGGGCGCTTGTCCTCTTCGACCGAGATTTCAGCGGCGAAGGGGGTGGCGCCCGCGAAGGAGACAAGCTCTTGCTCGAGCTGCAATCAGCGTCGGAAGGCAAGGACGTATGGACAGGGCTACTCACGCACACCGCCACGCCGCAGGAGGAGCACGCGACATACCGCGAGCTGACCGAGACCGCGGATCCGCACCGGACCGTCGTCATCTCAAAAGCCAGGCTCGAATCGGGGGAGTTCCCCAAGCACCTGCGCCTCACGCTGCTCGCACCCCTCATGCACAAGCTAGTCAGCATCCTGGGCGACAAAATCGAGGCGATCCAGGGGGAGGCGATCGAGGAGGTGAAAGCGGCTCTTCCTGCCGAGCTCGAGTCGATGGTTTTCGGAGCATCACAGGCGGAGGGGGTCTGGGAGCCGGAGACACTGCTTCTCTTGTTCGGGCTGGTACAGCGCGACAAGGCGCGTGAGGAGATTTGGCAAGACGACGATGTTCACGAAGTCACCGCGCTCATCCGCTGCCTGAACGCCGTGAAGGTGGGGCTTCCGGTCGCGGACTCAGACACCCACAAAAATGCCGGTGCTGCGTCCGACGATCCGCCGAAGGGGAAAGGGCGACCGAGCGAGCCGACCGGGAGCAAGGAAGCGGACGACGCCACCGCCGAAGACGAGGCGGAGGTTGCCACCGATCCGAACTCCGCTCCGCGCTTCTACCAGCGGCTACAGATCTACGAGAAGATCGACGTTGTCAACGGTCTCCACATGCCCGTCGAGTGTGGGGACGTGTTCGACAACCGCGAGGAGTCCGCGAAACGCCGCAAGACCTGGATCGTGATTGCCCAGCCTTGCGATCTCGCCCTACGCGCGGACGGCAAGCGCGGAGACTTTCCGATCACCCACGTCGTCGTGTGCCCGGTGGAGCGCCAGCCCACGAAGGGTCCGCATGCGAATCACTTCCAACTGCCGCACTTCGACGAGCTAGGGCGCCCGTACGTCGCGAAGCTGAACCAGGCGCGGTATCAACGGGTCTGCCTACTCGACTTCTGTGTCTTTCGACCGGACGGGGTCGGCGTCCTCGACGTCGAGGACACAACGCCGGAGCGAATCCTCGAGGGGTGGAGCACGCGCCACGCCCTGCTGCAACAGTCGGCCAGGCAGGTGATCGAGCTGGCTGGCCAGCACGAGTCGCAGCTCGCACGGCTCAAGAACCTTTCTGAGAGCGCCCCCAGTGACGACGAGATCAGCACGCTCGCGAGCGCCATCCTCGAGGCGATCTCGACAGACCACGCCCGGCCCCCATTTGTGACGGCGATAGATCCGCAGACGAAAACCATCGACGCGGGCTGCCAGCGCGTGGCCCGTCTCTCCGCGGACTACGCCCGCGCTCTGCTGGCGGCCTGGGGTAGTCATCTGACCCGGCCGGTGCTTCCCTACAACCTGACTCGCCAGCCGACGGACCATTGAGCACGTCCACCCTGGGCAGCGCCACCTTTGTCGCGCCGCGCGATGGAGGCGGCTGGTCACGGGCCCGGAGGCGGCCTAGCCGTCGCCAGGTGCCCCGACTGGATTCGAACTGCACACGGCCGCCCGGCAGGCGGCCGTCCACCGCCCCCGCCCCTCGGGGGGCGGTGACGACGGCGACCTCCACGGGCGCCGCGGAGGGTCGAGCGAGCCCAGCGAGAGGCGCTAGCCGATAGCTGTTGCGAGTCGAGCCCGGAGCAAGACCGTGGAGGGCGGCGGCGGAACACAAGCCCACCCGCCACGGCGCCCCGGGAACTGCCGGAAGAAGCGAGCGTCAGGCAGTCGCCGTCGAGCGCGCCTCCAGCCCCGCCGCCTCACGCAGCAGGTCCTTCTTGTCCGTCTTCTCCCACGTGAAGTCGTGGTCCTCGCGGCCGAAGTGGCCGTAGGCCGCCGTCTTCTGGTAGATCGGCCGGTGCAGGTCGAGGTACTGCCGGAAGGCGCCCGGGCGCAGGTCGAAGTGCTCGTCGATCAGCTCGACGATCTTCGACTTCGAGACACGCTCGGTGCCGTAGGTCTCGACCATCACCGACACCGGATGCGCCACCCCGATGGCGTAGGCCACCTGGATCTCGCAGCGGTCCGCGAGCCCCGCGGCCACCAGGTTCTTGGCCACGTAGCGCGCGGCGTAGGCCGCCGAGCGATCGACCTTCGACGGGTCCTTGCCCGAGAACGCCCCGCCGCCGTGGCGAGCCATGCCGCCGTAGGTGTCGACGATGATCTTGCGGCCGGTGAGCCCGCAGTCGCCCATCGGGCCGCCGATCTCGAACTTGCCGGTCGGGTTCACCAGGAAGTTCTCGAACAGCTTCGACGACTCGTACAGCTCCGAGGGCAGGATCGGCTTGGCCACCTGCTCCCAGAGATCGGGCTTGATGAGGGTCTCGGCGTCCACCCCCGGCTTGTGCTGGGTGGAGATCAGGATCTTCTCGATCTCGATCGGCTGGTCGTTCTCGTAGCGGATCGTGACCTGCGTCTTCCCGTCGGGACGGAGGTAGGGCACGAGCTCGGCGTGGCGGACCGCCGCCAGGCGCTGCGCCAGCTTGTGCGCGAGCGAGATCGGGAGCGGCATCAGCTCCTTGGTCTCGCGCGTCGCGTAGCCGAACATCATGCCCTGGTCGCCCGCGCCGAAGACGTCGAGCGCGTCCTCGTCGCCCGGGTCCTTGCGCGACTCGTAGGCGTGGTCGACACCCTGGGCGATGTCCGGCGACTGCTCGTCTATGGAGGTGACCACCGCGCAGGTCTTGGCGTCGAAGCCCGTGCGGGCGTCGTTGTAGCCGATGCGGTCGACGGTCTCGCGGACGATCTTCGGCACGTCCACGTACACGTCGGTGGTGATCTCCCCGGAGACCACCACGAGGCCGGTGTTCACGAGCGTCTCGCAGGCCACCCGGCCGCCGGGATCCTCGGCCATCACGGCGTCCAGCACGCCGTCCGAGATCTGATCGGCCATCTTGTCGGGATGGCCCTCGGTGACCGACTCCGAGGTGAAGAGGTACTCGTTGTCTGAAAGTTGTGTGCTCATAGGGTGGCGAGACTACCGGGCCGCCGCCTCAGAACCCCGCCCCTGCCGGCCGCGCGGCGGGTCGTCCTTGCCCCTGAACTCGATGATCAGCGGGATCCCCTCCAGCCCGTACCGCTCGCGCAGCTGGTTCTCCAGGAAGAAGGCGTAGTCGCGCGTCAGGCGGCTGCGATCGGAGATCTGCACCGCGAAGCGCGGCGGGCGGACGTCGTACTGGGCCATGTAGTAGAGGCGCATCCGCCGCCCTCTGATCGTGGGGGGCTGGCGCGCCGCCTGGAGATCGGACAGCAGGCGGTTGAGGTCGGGGGTCGGCAGGCGCTGGCCCAGCCGCTCCGCAAGCACGAGCGACTGGCTGAGCAGCCGCCGTATCCCCCGTCCCGTGGTGGCCGAGGCCGTCATCACCTTCGGGCGCAGCCGCAGCTTGCTGGCCACGCGCGCCCGCGCGAAGTCGAGGTCGGGCTGGGCGACGTCCCACTTGTTGAGCACCATCACGGTCGCGCAGTCGGCCTTCATGGCCAGCTCGGCGATGCGAAAGTCCTCGCTCGTGATGCCGTCCGCGCTGTCGCACACCACGAGCGCCACGTCGGCCCGCTCCGCGGCGCGCTCGGAGCGGATCTGGGCGTAGTAGTCGACGGTGCCCCCCACCTTGGCTCGCCGGCGCAGGCCCGCGGTGTCCACGAGCACGATCTCGCGGCCCTCGAAGCTCAGCCGGGTGTCGATGGCGTCGCGCGTGGTGCCCGCCACGTCGGAGACGATCACCCGCTCCTCTCCGAGAAAGGCGTTCACCAGCGAGGACTTGCCCACGTTGGGGCGCCCGATCACCGCCAGGCGCACGACGTCCTCCTCGGCCTCCGGCTCGGTGGCCTCGAGCCGCTCGGTCAGCCGGTCGAGCAGGTCTCCGGTGCCGAGGCCCTGCGTGGCCGACACGGCCACGGGCTCGCCCAGGCCGAGGCTCCAGAAGGCGGCGGCCTCGGGCTGCAGCCCCGCGGCGTCGACCTTGTTGGCGGCCACGAGCACCGGCACCGGCGCGCGCTGCAGCTCCCTGGCCAGCTCGCGATCGCCCGGGCGCGGGCCGGCCCGGGCGTCCACCACTAGCACCGCCGCCGCCGACTCGGCCACCGCTCGCCGGGCCTGGGCGCCGACGGCCTTCGCCATGTCGCCCTCCTCCTCGCGGTCGACCCCGCCGGTGTCGACCAGCAGGAAGCGGCGCCCGTTCCACTCGGTCTCGATCTCCTTGCGGTCGCGCGTGACGCCCGAGGTCTCGTGCACCACGGCCTCGCGGGTCTGCGACAGGCGGTTGACGAGCGTCGACTTGCCGACGTTCGGGTAGCCGACGACGGCCACCTTTGGCAGCGCCATCAGGCGGCGCGGCGGGCCGAGGCCATGCCTACCTGCGGACCGTGCGCGCGAGCCCGGCGATCTGGGTGACCACGTCCTCGACCGTGCGGTCCGTGCTGTCGATCTCGATCGCGTCGACGGCGGCTCGCAGGGGCGAGTGCTCGCGCGTGCTGTCCTGCTCGTCTCGCAGGGTCTGGTCGCGCAGCACGGTGCGCCAGTCGGTCGCGAGCTGGCCGGCCCGACGCCTGGCCCGCTCCTCGGGGGACGCCGTGAGGAAGACCTTGAGCTCCGCCCCGGGGCACACGACGGTGCCGATGTCGCGGCCCTCGGCCACCCAGTCGCCCTCGGCCAGCAGCTTGCGCTGGCGCTCGACGAGCGCGTCGCGCACGGAGCGCACGGTGGCGATCCGGGACGCGGCCTCGGAGGCCTCGGTGGTGCGGATGACATCGGTCACGTCGCGGTCGCCGACGAGCACGCGCTCGCCCAGGCGGATGTCGAGGTTGGCGGCCTGCTGGCCGAGATGGCCCTCGCCGGCGCTGTCGAGGGCCACCGCCGCGGCGCGGTACATCGCCCCGGAATCGAGGTAGGTGAAGTTGAGCTTCTCGGCGAGAAGCCGGGCCACGGTGCTCTTCCCCGCGCCGGCCGGCCCGTCGATGGCCACGACCATGTGGTGCAGGCTACTTGCGGAGGGCGGCCAGGTCGCGCTCGAACGTCGGGTACGACACCGACGCCGCCTCTACCCCCACCACCTCGACGCCCTCCTCGGAGGCCAGCCCGGCCACGGCGCCGAGCATGGCCAGGCGGTGGTCGCCGCGGGCCTCGAGCGAGCCACCCCGAAGCCCGCCCCCGCCCCGCACCGCGAAGCCGTCGGCGGTGCCCTCGATGTCGGCGCCGAGGGCGCGCAGGCCGTCGACCACTCCGGCGATCCGGTCCGACTCCTTGTGGCGGAGCTCGCTTGCCCCCCGCACCGCCGTCTCGCCGTCGGCGAAGCACCCGAGCAGGGCCACGAGCGGCAGCTCGTCGATCGCCAGCGGCACCTCGTCGGCCTCGACCACGGTGCCCACGAGCGGCGCCGCGGCCACGTCGATCTCCCCGGTCGGCTCGGCATCGGCCACCGTTCCCACCTCCTCGAGGTCGCCGAGCAGCACCGCGCCCATCCGCTGGGCGATGCGCAGGAAGCCGGTGCGCGTCCAGTTCAACCCCACGTCCGCGATCACCACGCGCGAGCGCGGCACCAGGCAGGCGGCGGCCACCAGGAAGGCCGCCGATGAGGCGTCCCCCGGCACGACGACGTCGTCGAGCTCCAGCTCGTCGACCTGCGAGATGCGCGCGGTCCGGCCCTCGCGCACGAACGGGGCGCGCGCGCCGGAGAGCATGCGCTCGGTGTGGTCCCGGCTCGGCCGGGGCTCGGTGACCGCCGTCTGGCCCTCGGCCAGCATGCCCGCGATCAACAGGCACGACTTCACCTGGGCGCTTGCCACGGGCAGCTCGTGCTCCAGGCCCATGAGCTCGGCGCCGTGCACGGTCAGCGGGGGAAAGCGGCCCTCGCGCGCCTCCACGGTGGCCCCCATCAGCCGCAGAGGCTCCGCCACGCGGTCGACCGGGCGGGCGCGGATCGAGGCGTCGCCGTCGAGCGTCCAGGCGCCGCCCGGCTGCCCCGCGAGCCAACCCGGGAGCATGCGCATCAGCGTGCCGGCGTTGCCCACGTCCAGCAGCCCGCCGGTGGTCTCGAAAGCGGTGTGCAGCCCCACGCCGCGGATCACGAGCTCGGCCTCTGTGCCCTCGACGCCCGCCCCCAGGGACTGGATCGCCTTGAGGGTCGAGTCGGTGTCGTCCGACCTGAGGTAGTTGCGGATCGTGACGGGGTCGGCCGTCATCGCGCCGAGCAGCGCCGCGCGGTGTGAGATCGACTTGTCGGCCGGAGGGGTGACCGTGCCGCGCAGCGGTCCGGCCGGGTCGAAGCGGCGGGTGCCCACGCGGGCTATGCGGCCGGGACGATCGGGACGTCGAGCTCGGCCACCAGCTCGCGGGCCCGGGCCGCCGCATCGTCGCCCGCGATCCACAGGGTGATCTGACCGGAGCGCATGTCGGGCGCGGGGGCGAGCGCCATGTCGGAGATGTTGATGCCCGCCCGGCCGAGGGCCAGCGCCACGTCGGCCACGACGCCCGGGCGGTTGGGCACAGAGGCGCGGAGCTCGTGCACAGGGCCGCCGGCCACATCGGCCTCGAGCAGGCGCCTGCGGTCCTCGCGCGCCGCGTTGTTCCACGCCGTTATGGCCGGGGCGTCCTCGGCTCGCAGCTTCGCGGACACCTCGGCCAGCTCGTGGGTCATCGCGTCGATCTCGTCGGCGATGGCCTCCGCGTTGGAGAGGTAGATGTCGGTCCAGATGCTCGAGTTCGCGCCGGCCACGCGGGTCACGTCGCGGAAGCTCGGGCCGACGCGCGGGCGCTGCTCCCCGCTCGCCGAGGCGGAGGGCGAGCTGCGAGACCAGCACGTTGGCGAGCACGTGCGGCAGGTGGCTGACCGTGGCGAGCATCCGGTCGTGCGACTCGGCGTCGATGGCCACGGGCGGGCCCCCAGCGCGGCGATCACGCGGTGCAGGCGCTCTAGCACGATGCCCGAGGAGGTATTCGACGGCGTGAGGTACCAGACGGCGCCGTCGAAGAGGTCGGCGCGTGCGTGCTCCACACCGGCGGTCTCCGCGCCGGCGATGGGGTGCCCGCCCACGAAGCGCTCGTCCGTGAAGGACTCGGCGAGCTGGCGCTTGACCGAGCCGACATCGCTCACGGCGCACCCGGCCGGAGCGGCCGCCAGCGCCGCCGCGACCTGCTCGGGCAGCGCGCCCACCGGCGCGCAGCAGAAGCACACATCGGCACCGTCGAGCGCCTCTTCGGGCGAGCCGGCGGCGCGGTCGATCGCCGACAGCTCGACCGCGCGCGCCAAGCGGTCCGGCGAACGGCCGGAGCCGACCACCTCGACGTCCTCCATCCCCTCGCGGGCGGCGAGGCCGATGGAGCCGCCGATCAGCCCGACGCCGAGGACGGCGATCTTCATCGCGGGCCCTCCAGCGAGTCGCCGCAGCCGCTCGTCGAAGGTGAGCAACTCAGCGCCCGCCACACGAGCGCAGGCCAGGGCAAGGGCATCGCCGAGTCGCAGGGACCGGTGCTTGGCGCGGAGCTCGGCCGCCAGCCGCGCGGCCGCGCGGTCGATCGCCACGACCTCGACGCCGATCTTGTCCAGGAAACCGTCGACGTGCTCTGCCTGCTTTGCGCGCACCGGCTGGACCATCACCTCGGCATACACGCTGGCGGCCATCTGCAGCGAGGCGCGGCGGTCATTGAGGCGCTGCAGCTCCGAGATTGCGCGCTGATGATGCGGATCGTCCGCCCCCAGGATGCCGATGACGACGCTGGCGTCGAGCGCTACCGGTCCCACTCGTCCCGGAGCCGGTCGAGGTAGCCGGGCGGGTAGCGGACCGTGCCGGCGTAGCGCTCGAGGATGTCGTCCAAGCGCTCAACCTCCAGCCGGCCGCGGCCGGCGGCGCGGACCTGAAGTACGTCGCCCGGTCCCAGCCCAGCTTCTCTCAGGACATGGACAGGGACCGTGATCTGGTTCTTGCTGGACAGCTTAGCCATGCCTTTACCAGGCTAACACTAAGGTAAAGGTCCATCGGTGTTCCGCCGGGCCCGCACCGCTCCGGCCAGCCCGTCGAGCACCCCGGCCGTCGTCTCCCAGTCCATGCACGCGTCGGTGATCGACTGCCCGTACACGAGCGCCTTCCCGCCCTCGAGGTCCTGCCGTCCGGCGGCGAGGAAGGACTCGAGCATGACCCCGACGATCGGGCGGCGGCCGCTCGCCACCTGCGCCCCCACGTCGGCGGCCACGGCCGGCTGCCGCGCGGGGTCCTTGCCGCTGTTGTCGTGAGAGGCGTCGATCACCACGCGCTCGGGCAGGCCGGCGGCCCGCAGCCTCTCCAGCGCGTGGTCCACCGCGGCCGGGGCGTAGTTGGGCTCGCCGCGCCCCCCGCGCAGGATCACGTGGCAGTCGCGGTTGCCGAGCGTGTACAGGATCGCCGGCGTACCGCTCTTCTCCACCCCCGCGAAGGCGTGGCTGGCCGCGGCGGCCCGGACCGCGTCGACCGCCACCTGGACGTCGCCGTCGGTGCGGTTCTTGAAGCCCACGGGCATCGAGAGGCCGGAGCCGAGCTGGCGGTGTATCTGGCTCTCGGTGGTGCGGGCGCCGATCGCGCCCCACGCGACGGTGTCCGAGATGTACTGCGGCGTGATCGGGTCGAGGAACTCGCAGCCCACCGGCAGCCCGAGGGCAAGCACCTCGAGCAGCAGCTCGCGGGCCATTCGCAGGCCCCGGTTCACGTCGCCCGAGCCGTCGAGATGAGGGTCGTTGATCAGGCCCTTCCAACCCGTGGTGGTGCGCGGCTTCTCGAAGTAGACGCGCATCACCACGCACAGGTCCTCGCGCAGCACCTCGGCGTGCCCGGCCAGGCGGCGGGCGTAGTCCCGCGCCGCCGCGGGGTCGTGCACGCTGCACGGGCCGACCACGGCCAGCAAGCGGTCGTCGGTGCCGTCCAGGATGGCCGCCACCTCCTCGCGGCCGCGCAGCACGACCTCCTCCTGCTCCGGCTGCAGCGGGAGGTCGTCCAGCAGGCGCTCGGGGCTCGTGAGCGCCACCACCCGCTCGATGCGGCGGTCGCTTACGCCCTCGCCTCTCATCACAACCATGTCCTGACCTTTCGAAATCACCTGGGGAGAACCTACTGACGGTGCTGCGGTGGGCCGTGAAGGGCCCGTGAAGGCGGCGTCCGGCGGGGAGCTGCGGTCGGCGGCTGCGAAGCCGCGCGGCCGGACGCCTAGCTAAATCGCCAGGTGCGATAGACACGCCAGGAGGCGCCCGTGGGGGCGCTCAGGGGTACGGCGGGCGTGTCGAGGTGCTGCATCATCAGGGGTTGTAGCACGGATCGGCCACGGTGGGGCCGGGCTTGAGTGCTGGATCGTCGGGCAACGACCCGCTCAGCCGCGCTTGTAGCGGCTGGCAACGTATTCCTCCACCCAGGCTCTGGAGCTCCGCCAGCTACCGTCGGCGGCCTTCGCGGCCTTCAGCCGCCCTCTGGTGGCAGCGACGCGCAGGGCGTTGGCGGACAGCTCGTCGGTCTCGAGCGCCGGCAGCGGTACAAGCCGTGCGGGCCCGGCGATCGCCGGGACGACGAACCTGTAGAGGTTGTCCAGCACGGCGCGCGCCAGGAGCTCTCCGAGCGGCCCGAGGTCGCCTTGGTCGGCTCGGCGGAGCGCGGCCAGGTACCGGCTGCGATCGCGCTTGTAGACGATCGCCGGCGGAAGCCCCAGGCGTACCAGCAGGAGATTGAGGACCAGCCGGCCGGCACGGCCGTTGCCGTCGAGGAACGGGTGGATCTGCTCGAAGCGGGCGTGCAAGGACGCGAGCGCCTCGGCGAGCTTCGCCTCATCCACTGTGCCGAGAGCCCGCGCGTCCGTCACCCAGTCGCGGATGAGCACCGGTACCTCTGTCCAGGCGGGGGGCCGCATTCCGGCTGGAAACTTCTCGATGTCGTGCTCGCGAAACGAACCGGGGCCTTCGCGCTCGGTCGCCTGCGGATGTGGCGCCACCTCCCACACCGGTGTCATCGCGAGAGCGTGTACGTGACGTACCTCCGAGAGCGAGATCAGTCCGTCGTCCACCCAGTCGCCGGGGTGGATCCCCCGTCCGTAGACCCAGTCGGCGGCGGTGGCATATCCGCGAACCTCCAGGTACTCGCGGAGCTCCTTGTTTCCGACGGCGCGGCCCTCGGAGAGCAGCTGCTCGACCTGCCGGAGAACGAGCGTGTTTCCCTCGATCGCGGTTGAGTGGTGCGCCTCCTCCAGCCAGATCCCACGCCAGATGCCCTCGGCCTCGGCGGGCAACGGGAGTCCACCAAGGCGTTCCCGCAGCTCACCGACCTGCAGGCGCAGACGCTCGTAGACCGCGGCCCGGGACGGGCGCCCGCGCGCCCGTGATTTGTTCGGTCTGGCCATGAACTAAATGTACCGAACAACAGGCAAAGTGTGCAGGTCACCGCAATGAAACCGTACCGAACACTTAAACGCGGCCCGCGCTGGCCGCCTTTGCGCCGGCGACGGCGGTCCAGCGTGTCACAGCACCTCGTCCAGCGCCCGCAGGAAGCGGTCGTTCTCCGCCCGCGTGCCGTAGGTCACGCGCAGGTGGCCGGCTCCCCCGAGGCCCGTGCCGCCGCGCACGATCACCCCGCGCGCACCGAGTCCCTCGAGCACCTCCGCCTCGTCGCGGTCGCCCAGCGACACCCAGGAGAAGTTGGCCTGGCTGTCGGTGACCGACAGGCCGCGCTCCTCCAGCTCGCCCTGCAGGTGAAGGCGCTCGACCGCGGTGCGCTCCACCCGGCGCGCCACCTCGTCGCCGTGCCTGAGCGCCTCGGCGGCGGCCACCTGGGCCACGGCGTTCACCGCGAAGGGCTGCCAGACGCGCTCGACGCCCAGCCGGAAGTCCTCGGGGCCGAGCGCATAGCCGACCCTGATCCCGGCCAGGCCATAGACCTTCGAGAAGGTGCGCAGGACGATCAGGTTCGGGTGCCGGTCGAGCAGCGGGAGCGATTCGTCGGGATCCTGCAGGAGGCCGAACTCGATGTAGGCCTCGTCGAGGATGACCGCCACGTGACGGGGCACCTCGGCCACGAAGGCCTCGATCGCCTCGACCGGAAGCGCCGTGGCCGTCGGGTTGTTCGGGTTGCACACGAGCAGCATCCGCGTGGCGGCGGTGACCTCGGCGGCCATGGCCTCGAGGTCGTGGCGGCCGTCCTCGTCGAGGGGCACCGCGATCGCGCGCGCGCCGGTCATCGCCGCCAGGTGGGGGTAGATGGAGAACGACGGCCAGGCGTACACGAGCTCGGCGCCGGGCTCGAGCATGGCCTGCGCCGCGGCCAGCAGGATCTCGCACGAGCCGTTGCCCACCGTCACCCGGCCAGGCGCGAGCTCGTGGCGCTCCGCCAGCCGCCGGCGGAGCGCCGACTTCGAGGGGTCCGGGTAGCGATTGAGGCCGCCGAGCGCTTCCTTTACGGCCTCCAGCACGGCGGGGTGAGGTGGCCACGGCGTCTCGTTCGAGGCCATGAGCGCCCGCTCGCCCTGGTACCCGTAGGCCTCGGCCGCCGGATAGGCGGGGATCTCGCGCAGGCGCGTGACGAACTCGATGGCGCTCACTGGGCTCCCTCGAGGTCGCGGCGCAGGGCGGCCGCCTCGCGCAGGTAGACGTGACGGGGCTCGCTGCCGTCGGGCGCGTAGCAGTGCAGCATCAGGCGGATCACGCGAGGCATGGAGCCGGGCACGTCGACCTCGCGCGCGCACAGGAGCGGGACGGCGCCGAGGCCGAGCCGGCGCGCCGCGACGGCCGGGAATTCGGCGTCGAGGTCGCCGGTGCAGGTGAAGATGCAGCTCACCATGTGGTCGGCGGCGAGCTCGTTTCTCTCCATGACCGCTCGCACCAGCTCCTCGGTGGCCTCGAGGATCTGACCGGCGTCGTTGTCGTTCACCGTCGTGGCGCCGCGCAGGGCCCGGAGCTTCATCGGCGGCGATTATCGCCCACGCGGGCGCGTCCCTCCCTTTCGGCGGGGGCCCGCAGCTCCTCGATCTCCCCCGGACGCAGGCGCCGGTGCGCACCCGGGGCAAGGCCGCGCAGGCGCAGCGGCCCGAACGCGACGCGCTCGAGGGCGGTCACGCGGTGGCCGACGGCCTCGACCATGCGCCTGACCTGGCGCTTGCGGCCCTCGCGGATGGTGATCTCGAGCAGCCCGGGCCGCACCTGGCGCACCTTCGCGGGGGCGGTGCGGCCGTCGTCGAGCTCCAACCCCTCGCGCAGGCCCTGGAGGCCGCGCTCGGACACGACCGCCGGGCGCACGTGGGCGCGGTAGGTCTTGGCCACCCCGTAGCGAGGATGGGTGAGGAGGTTGGCCAGCTCGCCGTCGTTGGTGAGCAGCAGCAATCCGGTGCTGTCGGCGTCGAGGCGGCCGACCGGGTACAGGCGCCGCGCCGAGGGCACGAGCTCGGTGACGGTGCGGCGGCCGTGGGTGTCGCTGGCGGTGGACACCACGCCTGCCGGCTTGTTCAGCACCCAGACCTCGCGCGGCTCTGCTCGGACCGGCTCGCCGTCGACGGCCACGGCGCTCGACTCGTCGACGTCGCGGGCCGGATCGGTGACTGCCGTTCCGGCAACCGTGACCCGACCCTCGGCCACCAGGCCCTCCGCCGCCCGCCGTGAGGCGACACCGGCGTGGGCCAGGTACTTGGCGAGGCGCACCGGCTCAGCCTCGCATAGGCCGCTGCGAGAATGGCGACGTGGACCTACAGCTCCTCGAGCAAGCCTTGGGCGATCGGCGCGAGCCTCCCTTCCGGGCGCGGCAGGTGTGGGAATGGGCCGCTCGGGGTGCTGCTTCCTACGACGAGATGAGCAACGTCCCCGCCGATCTACGCGGGGAGCTCGCGCGAACCGTGCCGTTGTCGTCGCTCGAGCTCGAGCACGAGGCGCGCGCGAGCGACGGCACCGAGAAGGTTCTCCTGCGCACCGCCGACGGTCGCCCCGTCGAGAGCGTGCTCATGCGCTACCGCGACGGCCGCCGCTCGCTGTGCCTCTCGAGCCAGTCGGGCTGCCCGCTCACCTGCACCTTCTGCGCCACCGGGCGGATGAAGTTCGGCCGCAACCTCACGGCGTCCGAGATCCTCGACCAGGCGCTGCACTTCCGCCGCAAGGAGGCGGTGAACCACGCGGTGTTCATGGGGATGGGCGAGCCGCTGCTCAACCTCGACAACGTCCTCGCCGCCTGCGAGCGGCTCCCGGACCTTGGCATCACCGCGCGCCGGACCGCCATCTCGACCGTGGGCTGGATCCCCGGCATCGAGCGCCTGGCCGGCGAGGGGCCGCCCGTGCGCCTGGCGCTGTCCCTGCACGCCGCCGACGAGGCCCTGCGCTCCGAGCTGATGCCGGTGAACGACCGCTATCCGCTCCCCGATGTGCTCGACGCCTGCCGGGCCTGGTCCGAGGCCCGCCGCGAGCCGGTCTTCGTCGAGTACCTGATGCTCGGCGGGGTGAACGACCGTCACGAGCAGGCCGTGGCCCTGGCGGACGCCCTTCAGCCGCGTGCCATGTTCAAGGTCAACCTGATCCCCTACAACCCCACCGACGCGCAGTTCGAGGGCTCGAGCCGCAACGCCGTCGACGCGTTTCGCGCGGCCCTCGACGCCCAGGGCGTGCGGGCCACGGTGCGGCTCACCCGCGGGCGGGACATCGACGCGGCGTGCGGGCAGCTGGCCGCTCGCTGAGCCTCGGGGCGGCGCGGGCGGAGCGGTTCGGCTTGAGCGGGCGCGGTTCGCTCGGCGGGAGCGGTTCGGCTCGAGCGGGCGCGGTTCGCTCGGGGGCGCGGTTCGCTCGACCTGCGGCGCCTAACTCGACCCGCGCGGCGGCTAGCTCGGCCGCAGCGCCATCGCGCCCAGCGGCCGGCGCCTTCGCGGCACCAGCGAGCCACCGCGGCGCTCCGTCGGCTCGTCCTCCGAGCGCAGCTGCGCGGCGCGCAGCTGCAGGAGATCGCCGAGCTCGGCGGTGAGGCGGAAGGGATCGGCGACGATCCGGCCGGCCGCAAGCAGGAGCGCGGCGAGCGGGGCGCCGTCGACCTCCGCCACCAGCGCCGCTCCACGGGGCGCGGGGGCGCTGTCGAGCGCCGCCAGGCGACGGAGCGCCGCGGCGTCGCCAGCCTCCGCCACACGAATGGTGATGCAGCCCGTCACGCCGCCGCCCTCACCGCCGGCGCCACGACCGGCGCCGCGGGGGCGCGGAGCGCCCGGCCCGCCCCGGCAGCCGGCCCTCGGCCGCGACCGCGCCGAGCCGACGAGGATCAGGGCCAGACCGATGAACGTGCCCGCCGAGACGCTCTCGCCGAGCAGCGTCACCCCGTAGAGCACCGCGAAGCCCGCGCGCGATGTAGGCCACCACGGACGCCCGGGACGCTCCGACGTCGGCGATCAGCGTGTAGAAGACGAGGAAGGCGATGCCCGTGCCGCCGAAGCCGAGCGCGGCCATCGCCCCCACCGTGATCGCGCCGAGGCGGCGATCTGGACGGTCGAGCGCCGACCGCCTTGCCGGCAGCGCGAGCAGCGCGGTCGCGGCCATCGCGCCGGTGACGATCCCGACCGGCTGGTAGCCGGCCAGGCGGCGCTTGAGGTAGTGGGCGCCGACCGCGTAGCCAATGTCCAGGCCAGCACCATCAGCCCGCCGACCAGCGCACCGGCGTCGCCGCCGACGTCGATCCCGAGGAGCACCGCGACCCCCACGATGCCGACTCCCACGCCCACAGCGCCCAGGCGGCTCGAACGCTCGGCGGGCGACACGCGCAGGGCGATCAACGCGGTGAAGATCGGGGCGGAGGCCACGAGGATGCCCGCCAGCGACGAGGAGATCTCCTGCTGGCCCGCCGAGATCAGCAGGAAGGGGCCGGCGATCTGTACGGCGGCGAGCACGAAGAGAGCACCGACGCGTCCACGCAGGCCGCTGAGGGCCCCGCGGCGGATGGCGAAGGGCAGCAGCACGAGCGCGCCCAGCGCCGTGCGGGCGAACACCACACCGGCGGGCGACAGGTCATCGAGTCCGATCTCGATGAACAGGTACGAGGAGCCCCACATCGCCGCGAGGAACCCCATCATCGCCCATGCTCGGCCGCTCATGAGGGTGAGCATCGCAGCACGCGGTCCATGAGCACAAATGACAAGTAGCGTCATGTCCGATAAGTTCCACTTATGCTCGACGTGCGCCGCATGCGGGTGTTGCGCGAGGTCGCGCGACCGGGGCTCGTTCTCGGCGGCGGCCGAGTCGCTGTCCACCACCCAGTCGGCGGTCAGCCAGCAGGTGGCGGCCCTCGAGCGGGAGGCCGGCGCCACGCCGGGCTGCTGGAGCGCGGCGGCCGCGGGGTGCGGCTGACCGACGCCGCGCCGCGCCCTCGTTGCCCACGCCGATGCCATCCTGGCCTGGCTCGGCGAGGCCGAGCAGGAGCTGGCGGCGATCGCCGCGAGCTGCGCGGCGGGCGGCGCGATCGGCACATTCCCGAGCGCCGGGGCGACCGGCGTTCCGCGCGCGGTGGCCACCTTCAAGACCCGCCACCCCGAGGTCGAGCCGAGCATGGTCGAGGGCGAGCCCGAGGACCCGATCCCGCGGCGAGGGTCGTCAGGGCGGGCGAGCTGGACATGGCGCTCGTGCTCGTACCCGTGACGCCAGGCGGTGCCCGGCGCGCCGGCCGACCCGGCCGAGGGCGAGCGCGCGCGCATCATCTGGTCGACGACGCGGTGGACGTCGCGCGCACGCCCCCGTGTCGAGCGCGTCGCCGCCCGGCACACCGTGCGCCGGCTGGAGGACCTCGGCGGCGAGTCGTGGATCGCCGCGGTGCGCGCCCGAGCTCCTGCACGACGATGATCAAGCGGGCTACCGGCGACTCCGGCTTCGAGGCCAGGATCACCTTCGCGGCGACGATTACCAGGTGGCACAGGCCCTGGTGGCCGCGGGCGTCGGCGTGACGATGCTGCCGCGGCGTAGGGCCTGACCACCGTGCACCCCGAGGTCGAGGTGCGCTCGCTGGGGCCCTCGGCGCCCGTACGCCGGATCTGGGCCGCGCGCCTCGCCGACTCCGAGCCCGCCGCCCGCCAGCGAGGCGATGCTGCAGATCCTCACCGACGTGAGCGAGGACTTCGCGGACGGGCGGGCGTTGGCAGCGGTCTCCTAGCCGCGCGCTTCCCCCACGCGCCTCCCCGAGCGTCACCAGCTCGAGCCCAGCTCCCGCGCCCGCTCCGCGATGAGGGGGATGGCCGCGCTGGCGCGGTCAGCCGCGGCGCTCGGCCGGACGGAATAGCGGGCGGAGTCGTGCAGGACCAGCTCTGGAACAGATCGCGCCGCCGCGCGAGGTCCCGCCCCGCCATGTCGGCCGGCTGCGTGCCGCGACGTCGATGTCTTCCCAGTCGCCGCCCCACGCCGACCAGTACACGGGCTCCAGCTCGAGCGCGCCGCAGGCCGCGTAGGAGTGCTCGGTGAACGAGCGTCCGTAGTAGGGGCTCTGTAGAAGGCGCCGCGGCCGCCGCCCGGTGGCGACCTCGATGCCGTCTCGAGCGCGCGCGCCGGATCGTCGCGCGCGCGACGCGGCGTCACGCGTCGTCGTGGGGCAGGTGTGTGAAGCTGTACTGCACCGCGCCACCTCGTG
This sequence comes from Thermoleophilaceae bacterium, assembly GCA_030446485.1. Classification (GTDB taxonomy): domain Bacteria; phylum Actinomycetota; class Thermoleophilia; order Solirubrobacterales; family Thermoleophilaceae; genus JAUJNF01. Next base: position 181,009 of record JAUJNF010000002.1, read on the forward strand.
GCCGCGCGAGGTGAGCTGACCCCGCCCCAGGGCGATGTTGCGCAGGCGCGCTGCTCGCAGCACCAGGAAGAAGGTCGCCCGCGCCCCGGCGGCGTCCAGGGCGTCGAGCACGAGCTGGCGTCGGGCGTCGGGGTCGGGCGCCCGTCGTCGAAGGTCAGGGCCACCCGGCCCGCGCCCTCGGGCAACCGCTCGAGCCGGCGGGAACGCCCGCCAGCGCTCGGAAGCGTCTCCGAGCTGCGCCCGCGAAGCCTCGGCAGCTCGGCTACCTCTCCCCGCCACTACGAGGCGCTGCTCGCCGGCCCGCAGGAGGCGCTCGTCGTAAATCGCCCACCTCTCCGGGCGTCGGATCGAACTCGCGCGGATCTCGGGAAGGTCGCCGAGGCCGCTCAGCCCTCGAAGACGCTCGAAGAGCCGGCGAGGCGCGCGATACAGCACGGCACCGAAGCGTGAGCGCCCCGATTCGTCGATCAGGCTCGTCGTCGCGCGCAGCGTGCCCGACCGCTCGACGCCGTCCGACATCCACGCCGCGGATGCGAGCGAGGTATCCGGGCGCCGACTCCGGGATGCAGCGTAGGCCACGATGGCCAGGCACCGCCGGCCTGCGCCTGCGATGGCTGGCGCTGGGTCGCCGCGGTCGTGACAGCAGGCGCCGGGCGGCGCGCTCGGCCACCGGGTCGGTGGCGAGGGTGAAGCCGCGGCGACGTCGCGCAGCACCGCTGGCCGTCGCCGACCTCGGCGGAGTGCATGCGGTTGAAGGTCGCCGGGCGCGGTGACGAGGCGCTCCACCACCTCGCCCTCGCCCACCTCGCACGCCTGGCGAGATCCGGCACCGACAGCGGCTCCGAGGAGAGGAAGAGGAGCGCCGTGTCGAGCACGTAGCTCGGCAGCTCGCAGTTCTCGTTCGCCGACTGCGTGCCGGCCTCGTGATCGTGATCGGCCTCGACGTAGTGGCGGATCGCGCCGATGATCCGAGTGCGGCCTCGACCGCGCGCTGGATGCCGCTCGAGCACTCGGCGGCGAACAGGGTCACCGCGGTGATCGGTCAGGCGAGCCCGGCAGCTCGCGCGACCGCATGGTCGAAATCGAAGGCGTCCGCGGCCCGCAGCTGGCCGCGGCCCTTCTCGGTCGCGTTCGAGACGCAGCTGCCGGCGACGGGCGGCCGCCCGACGGCCACGTGCGCCGAGCTCGAGCGGCGGGCGGCGCCCTGCAGCAACCCGCCCAGGGCCTCGGCGCGAGGTGGCCGGGGTCGTAGCACTGCCGCGCCCCGTCGAGCGAGACCTTGCGCAGCGCCGCCGGCAACGGCGCCGAGCGGTAGCGGTAGCCCTCCCGCACGGCCTCCTCGCCGAGCGCCGGCGCAGGCGCTCGGAGGCGCAGCGCGCCAGCGGCGGTACGCCGAGCATCCGCGCGAGCACTACGACGTCTCGAACGGCCTCGCCGGCCTCGACTCCTCGATGACCTACTCGCGCGGCTCTTTCGCGACGGCGCCACGACTTGATCGAGCAGGGCGGCGATGCTCGAGCACGAGGAACTCGTCGTGGCCTCGAGAGCGATCTGACGTCGGCTGCGGCTTCAGGTGCTCGACTGCACGGCCGCCCGCCACGGCGGCCAGATCGGCATCCAGCAGGCGGAGCGCCAGGCGGAGCACCGCGTGCGGGTCTGCGAGCAGGGGTCGAACGTCGAGATCCGGCTGATGGAAGACCTCGCGGCGAGCGGTCGAGGCGAGCACGGCATGGTCGAGCATCGGCGAGGAGCAGATCAGGCCTACGGGGCCGACGGCATGCGCTCGCGCACGTCGGCCACGGTCGGCGCCGCGCGATCGCCGCGCGCGCTTCGCTCCGCCGGCGAGCACGCGGTGCGCGTTCTCCTCATCGGCGCGGACTTCAAAGTCCAGCACGTCGAGGGCGCACCGGCGCTACGAGCAGACGCTCGCCACTGCGTCGGCCACCGCCACCTTGAAGTCGCCCGTAGCGCGAGCTGGCGAAGTCGCGCTCGACGTCGGCGGGCGCGCGGTCGCCGGATCACCGTCCATCACCTCGATCAGGTTCGATATCCGGGCGACGTCGGGCATTCCGAGGACCACCTCGCTGCCCGAGTCGGTCACCGCGCTCTTCACCTTCTTCGCGACGCGGGCCTGTCGTCGAGCGAGGAAGCACGCGACGCCGTTCTCCGACCCGGCGGTGGTGGACTCTCTTGGCCGTGGGGTCCTGGAGGTCCATGATGCGCGCGCCGACCGATCCGGTTGACGCGGTGATGCGGCACCACGAGCGTCTGCGCGTGAGCGCTCGTTGAACCGAGTAGGCGAGGTGTCGCGCTTCGAGATCGACTGGCTGACGCTGGTGACGTCCCCCACCCGCACGGCGTCGGCGCGGATGGCCTCATCGAGCGCACGTCGGCGCCGCGCAGTTGACCGGATAGATAAAGAGCCCCGCCGAGATCAGCTCGCGCTGCCTGGATGCCTTCTCCTTGACGAGCACGTCGATGCGGCCGAGCCTCGACCGCCTGCTCGACCATGACGCGTCCGCCTGTGACGTCGCCCTGGACGAGCACGTCGCGGACGCCGGCGCCCTGCACCTTCCTCGACGCACGCTCGGACTGGCGGGTGAAAGAGGCCTCCTGCAGCGCTCGGGGATCGCGAGGCCGGCTCGGCGAAGCGCACGGCATCGCCTGGCCGATTCCGGAGCCTCCGCCCGTCACCAGCGTTCTTGCCCTCGGCGCATGGGTTCGCGGGATCGTAGGGCCGGTGACGTAAGAGACCGTGCAGGCCGACGACTGTGGGAAGATCGCCTCCGCGATCCCGCCCCGCGAGCACGTCGCAGCCGGGATCGCGGATCGCGCCGCTCCTGTCCGACTGTTGCCGCGGCGCTCGTCGCACGCGACGGGTCGATCGGGCTGGATGCCGCTGAAGCGCCGCCGTCCTCGCGCGCATCCTGGATCCAGGCGCGGGGCACTGGTCGATCCACCCCGTCGCCCCCTTCTCGAGCGAGCGTCGCTATCTGCCCGGCACGCTCGTGCTCGAGACGACGTTCACGACGGACTCGGGCAGCGTGCGCGTGCTCGACGCGATGGCCTTCGCCGCGGGCCAGCGCCGCCACGATCTCGGCTTCGACTCGCCTCACGAGCTGCTGCGCTCGGTCGAGGGCGTCGCGGGCACGGTGGAGCTGTCGATGGAGCTCAGCCCGAGGCCGGAGTACGGGCTCGTGCGCCCGCTGTTCAGGCGCGAGGGCAAGGGCGGTCACGTGTTCGGCGCCACTCCGATGGCCGTCCGGGCCGGGGTCCCCGTCGAGATCGACGACGCCACGATGCGCGCGTCGTTCTCGCTCGGGAGCGGCGAGCGGGCGGGCTTCTCGCTGCGCTTCGCGCCCCCGGACACGCGCCGCCCGCCGCTGCCTACCGCCGCCGAGCGGGTAGCCGAGCGGATCGGCGACACGGCCGAGGCCTGGCGCTCTTGGGAGGCCGAGCACGACATCTACGAGGGACCGCACCGCGAGCTCGTGCGCATGAGCACGCGGGTGCTCAAGGGGCTCACCTACCGCCCCACGGGGGCGATCGTGGCGGCGCCGACGACCTCGCTGCCCGAGACCGTCGGCGGCGAGCGCAACTGGGACTACCGCTTCTCGTGGATCCGCGACTCAAGCCTGACGATCGAGGCGCTCTACATCGGGGCGTGCTCCGACGAGGCCGCGGAGTTCGTCTCGTTCATGACGAGCTCGGCGGGTGGCCGCGCCGGGGAGGGGTCGCTGCAGATCATGTACGGCATCGGAGGCGAGCACGACCTCTCCGAGCGGGAGCTTCCGCACCTCAGCGGCTGGCGCGAGTCGCGCCCGGTGCGGGTCGGAAACGGCGCCTGGGGCCAGACGCAGCTCGACGTCTACGGCGAGCTGCTCAACTCGATCCACCTCTACCGCGACCGGCTGCGTGAGCTCCACCCCGAGATCCAGGCCTTCGCCGCCGACCTCGCCGACACCGCGGCGCGCCGCTGGATGGAGCGCGGCGCGGGCATGTGGGAGATGCGCGGCGAGCCGAGTCATCACGTCTCCTCGAAGGTGCTCTGCTGGACTGCGCTCGACCGCGCCGTCAAGCTCGCGCCCCGGCTCGGCGAGCACGCCAGGCCTGAGCAGTGGTCAGCCGAGCGCGAGCGCATCCGCGACGCTGTGCTGACCCGGGGCTGGAGCGAGCAGCGCCAGGCCTACGCGCAGTCCTTCGACTCCGACGAGCTCGACGCCGCCGCGCTGCTGATGCCGCTCGTCGGGTTCCTGCCCGCCACGGACCCGCGCATGCGCTCGACGATCGAGGCGATCGCGCGCGACCTGACCGAGGACGGCCTCGTGCTGCGCTACCGCACCGAGGGGGACGGCCCCGGCGCCGACGGGCTGAGCGGCGAGGAGGGCACGTTCGTGATCTGCTCGTTCTGGCTCGTCTCCTGCCTCGCCAAGGCGGGCGAGGTCGAGCGCGCCGAGGTGCTCTTCGACCGGGTCGCCGGCTATGCCAACGAGCTCGGGCTGCTGGCGGAGGAGATCGACACCGCAAGCGGCGAGATGCTCGGGAACTTCCCCCAGGCCTTCAGCCACATCGGCCTGATCACCTCCGCGTGGGAGCTCGACCAGGCGCGAGCGCGGGCCGGCTAGAGCGCGCCGCCGGTGACCTGGCCGGCGCGCTCGGGATCCCCGGGCGCCTCGGCGTCGGGCGGGCGCTGGCGAACGACCGGGCGCTTCGCCGCGCCGACCTCGTCGAGGCGGCGCACCGGCGTCGAGTAGGGCGCGCCGCGCGCGATCTCCGGGTCGCGTCGCGCCTCCTCGAGCACCTCGCGCACGACGCGCGCGAAGTCGTCGAGGCGCTCCTTCGTCTCCGTCTCGGTCGGCTCGATCAGCAGCGCCTCGTCGACCAGCAGCGGGAAGTAGACCGTCGGCGGGTGGACGCGGTGGTCGAGCAGGCGCTTCGCGATGTCGGTCGTCTTGATCCCGAGCTCGCGCTTCGCGCCGCGACCCGAGAGCACGAACTCGTGCATGCAGATGCGGTCGAAGCCGATTGGCAGGTACTCGCCGATCCCCTCTTCCGCCAGCAGCGCACGCAGGTAGTTGGCGTTCAGCACGGCGGTCTCCGATGCCTCGCGCAGGCCGTCGCCTCCGAGCGAGCAGATGTAGGCGTAGGCGCGCACGAAGACGCCGAAGTTGCCCTGGAAGCCGCGCAGCCGCCCGATCGACTTCGGGCGCTCGTGGTCGAGGTCGTAGACGGGGCCCTCGCCGTTGTGGGACGGGCGCTCGACGACCTGCGGTCGCGGCAGGTACGGCTCGATGCGCTCGGAGACGGCGATCGGCCCCGCCCCCGGCCCGCCGCCGCCGTGAGGCTGGGTGAAGGACTTGTGCAGGTTGAAGTGGACGATGTCGAAGCCCATGTCCCCCGGGCGCGAGATGCCCATCACGGCGTTCAGGTTCGCGCCGTCGTAGTACAGCGTGCCCCCCACCCCGTGCACGACCTCGGCGATCTCCTCGATGTTCGAGTCGAAGAGGCCGAGCGTGTTGGGGTTGGTGAGCATCAGGCAGGCGACCTGGTCGTCGGCCTTTGCGCGCAGGTCGTCGAGGTCGACGCCGCCGTCGGGCGCCGTGCCGACCTTGACGACCTCGTAGCCGGCCATCCGCACCGTGGCCGGGTTCGTGCCGTGGGCGGTGTCCGGCGTCAGGACCTTCGTGCGCCGGTCGCCGCGGTCCTCGTGATAGGCCCGCGTCAGCAGCAGGCCCGCGAGCTCGCCGTGCGATCCGGCGCTCGGCTGCAGCGAGACGTGGCATGCCCGAGATCTCGGCAAGCGCCCGCTGCAGGCGCCACATCAGCTCGAGCGCGCCCTGCGCGAGCTCGGGATCCTGCAACGGGTGCAGGCGCGCGTGGCCGGGGTAGGCCGCGACGCGCTCGTTGACCTTCGGGTTGTGCTTCATCGTGCACGAGCCGAGCGGGTAGAAGCCGGTGTCGAGGTCGAAGTTCTGCTTCGAGAGGTTGTTGTAGTGGCGCACGATCTCGGGCTCCGAGACCCCGGGCAACGCAGCCGGGCGCGTGCGGATCGCGCTCGCCGGCAGCAGCTCGGCGACCGGTCGCTCGGGGACGTCGCACGCCGGGGCGACGAACGCGCGCCGTCCGGGCCGCGAGCGCTCGAAGATCGTGATCGCCTCGGGCCGCGCCGGCACGAGCCGCGCCTCACTCACGCCGCCACCTCCGCGCGCGCCCCGGCGGCGATGCGCGCCAGGCGGTCGATGTCCGCGCGCGTGCGTCGCTCCGTGATCGCCACCAGCAGCCCGTCGTCGTACTCGGGGTAGTCGCGCCCGAGCCGGTAGCCGGGGTTGATCCCCTGTGCCCGGGCCTCGGCGAACAGCCCGTCGAGGTCCGGCACGCGGACCGCGAACTCACGCGCGACCGGACCGGGGTTGATCGCCTCGAGGCCGATCGCCTCGCGCGCATAGGCGGTGCGGCGCAGCATCAGCTCCCCGAGCTCGACGAGGCCGCGGCGCCCGAGCCAGGACAGGTAGACGGCGCCCGCGAGCGCGTTCAGGGCCTGCGAGGTGCAGATGTTGTGGGTCGCCTTCTCACGCCGCGATGTGCTGCTCGCGGGTCTGCAGCGTCAACACGAAGCCGCGCCGGCCGTCGGCGTCGACCGTCTCCCCGGCGATCCGCCCCGGCATCTTGCGGATGTAGCGCTCGGCCGCCGCGTAGAAGCCAAACGACGGGCCGCCGTAGTCGAGGCGGTTGCCGAGCGTCTGGCCTCGCCGACGGCGACGTCGACACCGAACTCGCCCGGCGGCTCGAGGATCCCGAGCGTCAGGGGATCGACCGCGCAGACGAGCAGGGCGCCGGTGCGCTTGGCCGCCTCGGACAGCGGCCCCAGCTCCTCGACGGTGCCGAGGAAGCTCGGCTGCTGGAGGAAGACAGCCGCCGTGTCGTCGTCGACGGCACCTGCGAGCGCATCGACGTCGGTCGCGCCGCGCTCGTCGAGCCCCACCTCGTCGACGGTCGCCCCGAAGCCCGCCGAGTAGGTGCGGAGCGCCTCGCGCGAGTGCGGGGCCACGCCGCGGGAGACGACGAACCGCGAGCGCCCGTTCTCGAGCGAGCCAGGTAGCCCGCGGACGCGACCGAGGACGGGCCCTCGTACATCGACGCGTTCGAGACGGGCAGGCCGGTGAGCTCCGAGATCGCCGTCTGGAACTCGAACATCACCTGCAGGCCGCCCTGCGAGATCTCCGGCTGATAGGGCGTGTAGGGAGTCAGGAACTCCGAGCGCTGCGTGATCGAGTCGATCAGCGCCGGCACGTAGTGGTCATACATCCCCGCGCCGAGGAAGGTGACCTCCGCGTCGGCGTGGCGATTGCGCGCCGCGAGCGCCGCGAGGTGGTCGCTGACCTCCTGCTCTGCCATGCCGTCCGGGAGGTCGAGCGGGCGGTCGAGGCGCACGCTCGCCGGGATCGCGTCGAAGAGGTCCTCGAGCGAGCCGACGCCGATCCGCTCGAGCATCGCGCGGCGATCGTCGTCGGTCACCGACGTGTAGCGGCTCATGGGCAGCGGCTCATGTCAGTCGCCCTTGAGCATGTCCTGGTAGGCGGCGGCGTCCATCAGCGACTCGACCTCGGCGGGATCGCTGAGCCGCACCTTGACCATCCAACCATCGCCGTAGGGATCCTCGTTGACTTTGTCGGGGGAGTCGCCGAGCGCGTCGTTGACCCCGACTATCTCCCCCGACAGGGGGGCGAACACATCCGAGACCGCCTTGACCGACTCGACCTCCGCGTAGGGGTCGTTCGCGGAGATCGCCCTTCCCACCTCGGGCGGATCGAAGAAGACGACCTCGCCGAGCGTGTCCTGCGCGTACCACGTGATCCCGAACGTGGCCTGGTCGCCCTCGATCCGGGCCCAGTCGTGCTCGGAGTGGTAGCGCAGGTCGTCGGGGTAGCTCTCGGCGGCGGCCAGGGTCAGTCCTTTCGATAGAGGGGCTTCTCGCGGACCTCGGCGGCGCGCAGGCGGCCGCGCACGTCGACCTCGATCGGCGTGCCGGGGGCGGCGGAGCGCTTCAGCACGTAGGCCATGCCGATGCCGATGTCGAGGCACGGCGACAGCGTGCCGCTCGTTACGACGCCCGCCTGCTCGCCCGCGATCCGGACCGGATTGCCGGGGCGCGGGATGCCGGCGCCGAGGAACGCGAAGGGCACCAGCACGTCGGTGGGATCGGCGGCGCGCAGGGCGTCCGAGCCGATGAAGCCGGTGTCGAGCTTGCAGCACCAGCCGAGCCCCGCCTCAAGCGGCGTGCGCTCCTCGGACATGTCGTTGCCGTAGAGGTGGAAGCAGACCTCGAGGCGGAGCGTGTCGCGCGCACCGAGCCCGACCGGCGCGGCGCCATCCGCCGTCAGCGCGTCCCAGACCACCGGGGCGTCTGTCGGCGCCATAAGCAGCTCGACGCCTTCCTCGCCGGTGTAGCCCGTGCCGCAGACGAGGCACTCGACTCCCGCCACGCGCGCGCGCGTCGTGCGCATGCGCGCGGGCGGCTCGCCCTCGAGCCGCTGGGCGAGCAGGGCACGTGCGTCGGGACCCTGCAGCGCGAGCATCGCGTAGTCGCCGGCCGCGTCTCGCACGGTCACGTCGAAGGGGGCGGAGTGCTCGGCCAGCCAGGCGAAGTCGCGCTCGTGGTTGGCGGCGTTCGTGACCGTAAGGTACCTGCGGCCCAGGTTGTAGGTGAAGAGGTCGTCGAGCACGCCGCCGTCCTCGCGGCAGAGGACGGAGTACTGCGCCCGCCCCTGCTCGAGCTTCGAGACGTCATTCGAGAGCACGTGCTGGAGGAAGGCCTCGGCGTCCGGGCCGCTCGTCTCGACCTGTCCCATGTGCGAGACGTCGAAGAGGCCGGCGCGCCTGCGCACGGCCACGTGCTCTGGGCGGATGCCCTCGTACTGCACCGGCATCTCCCAGCCGGCGAAGGGGATCAAGCGCGCCCCGGCCGCGGCGTGGCGGTCGTGCAGCGGGCTGCGGCGGAGGGTGTCGGTGGTGGAGGCCAAGACCCCTGAGCCTATCCGAGCAGTTGAGAGCAGAGCAGGTCCCCGGGAGACGCGCGACTGGCTGACGGCGGCGCGGCGCCGGGCATGCGAACCTGAGCATGTGCTCGACACGCAAACCGGCAACTGGTCGCACGCCTTCGCGCGGCGGGCGCGCAACCGCGGCGGCGACGAGCTGAACGCGATCCTCGCCGGCAGCCCTCCGGGCGTGCTCTCGATGATGGGCGGATTCCCGAACCCGAGGACGTTTCCGACGGACGCGCTCGACGAGATCCTGATGCGCCTCCTGCGCGACGAACCGGGCGCCGCGCTCCAGTACACGGCCTGCGAGGGGATCCCGAGCGTGCGCGAGTACCTGAGCGACCGTCAGGAGCAGCTGCAGGGCCGGCGTCCCGAGTCGCCTGAGTTGATCGTCACGAGCGGTGGCATGGAGGGGATCACGCTCGCGTGTCAGAGCATGATCGACGCCGGCGACACGATCGTCGTCGAGGCGCCGACGTACCTCGGCGCGCTGATGGCCTTCGCCGGCGTCGAGGCCGACGTCGAGGGCATTCCGATGGACGCCGACGGCCTCCAGGTCGAGGTGCTCGAGCAGCGCCTCGCCGCGGGGACGCGCCCCAAGTTCCTCTACGTGATCCCCGAGTATCAGAATCCGACGGGCCGGACGCTGACGCTCGCGCGCCGTCAGGCGCTCGTCGATCTGTGCCGCCGAAAGGGCGTCCTCGTCGTCGAGGACGTCGCGTATCGCGAGCTTGCCTATGACGGCACCACCCTGCCGTCGCTGTGGTCGCTCGCGCCGGACGTCGTCGTGCAACTGGGGACGTTCTCGAAGATCTTCTGCCCGGGGGTGCGCCTCGGCTGGGCGGTCGGGCCGCGCGAGGTCATCGCTGAGATGGCCGCGGCGAAGCAGAACACCGACCAGTGCGCGGGGGCCCTCGGCCAGCGTCTGGTGGAGGAGTACGGCCGCGCCGGTCACTTCGAGCGCCAGATCCCGGCCACGCGAGCGCTGTACGCGTCCCATTGGAGGGCGACCGAGCGCGCACTCGAGCGCCACATGCCGCCGGGGTGCAGATGGAGCGAGCCGACAGGCGGCTTCTTCACCTGGCTCACCCTGCCCGAGCAGATCGACACGATCGAGATCCGCCCGGCCGCGACCGCGGCGGGCGTCGCCTATGTCGCCGGGCTTCCCTTCTACCTGGGCGACCAGGGGCGCAACGAGCTGAGGATGTCGTTCAGCAACCTGGCGGAGCCGGATCTCGAGGTCGCGGTCGAGCGGCTGGCCGGGGTCGTGCGAGAGCGCTCGCCCTAGGTGGCGCCGTGGCACTAGTGCGCGTCCGCGGCCCGCTGAAGCAGCTCGCCGGAGGCTGCTCGGACCACGCCTTCGAGGGCGCGACGGTGGCCGACCTGCTGCATGAGCTCGAGCGGGCGCACCCGGCGGTGGGCGGCTGGATCCTCGACGAGCGCGGGCTCGTGCGCCGGCACATCAACGTGTTCGTGAACGGCGAGCAAGGGGGGGCGGAGACGGCGGTCGACGCCGCTGACCACGTCGACGTCCTGCCGGCCATATCCGGAGGGTGAGATCGACATGACCGAGCTGCTCGTCGGGACCCGCAAGGGGCTGTTCGCGCTCGAGGGAGAGCCGGGCGGAAGGTTCGAGGTGACCGCGCGCGCGTTCGCGGGCGAGCCGGTGGAGTACGCGATGCGCGACCGGCGCAGCGGCCGGCTGATCGCGTCGGTCACCTCCGCCTTCTACGGGCCCAAGCTCTGGTACGCGGATGGGCCGACCGGGGAGTGGCAGCAGGCGGAGGGAGTCGCGCTGCCGGAGGGGGGCGAGTCGGCGCTCGAGCGAGTGTGGGTCATCGTCGCGGGCGAGAGCGACGGATCGCTGTACGCGGGCGGCGATCCGGGCGTGCTCTTCGAGAGCCGCGACGGCGGCGCCACCTGGGAGCTGAACCGCGCGCTCTGGGAGCATCCGACGCGCGAGTCCTGGCAGGCGGGCGGCGGCGGCCTGTGCCTGCACTCGATCGTGCCGTGGCCGGGCGATCCGGACCGGCTCTCGCTCGCGATCTCGGCCGCGGGCGTCTGGCTGACCGATGACGGTGGCAAGACGTGGCGGCAGGGCAACGAGGGCCTCGTCGCGCGCTACCTGCCGGAGGAGGCGCGCGAGGGAGCCACCGCCCTCTGCGTGCACCGGCTGCACCGCGCGCGCAGGCTGCCGGAGCGGATGTTCCTGCAGTTCCACGGCGGGGTCTACCGCTCAGACGACGCCGGCGAGACGTGGACCGACATCGGCGCCGGGCTGCCGTCGGACTTCGGCTTCCCGTTGGCGCTCGACCCGGCGGACCCCGACAGCGCCTACGTGATTCCGCTCGTGGCAGACATGGATCGTGTGACGCCGGACGGCCGCGTGCGAGTCTACGAGACGCGAGACGCCGGCGCCGGCTGGGCCGAGCGCGGCGACGGCCTGCCCCAGCAGGACGCCTACCTGACGGTCCTCCGGCACGGTCTCGATCGCACAGGCGACGGCTCGTCGCTCGAGCTCTACTTCGGCGCGACCTCCGGAGACGTCTTCGGCTCGGGCGACGCGGGCGCCAGCTGGTTCACCGCGGCGACGCGGCTGCCGCCCGTGCTCTCGGTGACCGCCGGCGACTGAGCCGCGTCGGCTCCGATACGGCTGCTCCCTCAGCTCGTCGTGTATCAGCCCTTCCCGCGGTAGAGGCGCACGGTCAAGGGGGCGAAGACCGCGGTCAACGCGGCGGCCTCGGCCAAGACGAGCGCCAGCTCGCTCGCCGAGGCGCCGCCCTGCATCAGGGCGCGCGTAGCCGTCACCAGATGCGAGATCGGGTTCAAGCCGACGAACGCCTCGAGCGCCCACGGGAGCGTGCTCGGAGCGACGAAGATGTTGCTCAGGAAGATGAGCGGGAACAGCGCCATGAAGCCCGTGTTCATGACGGCGCTCGGCGAGCGCACCAGCAGGCCGACGGTCGTGAACACCCACGACAGCCCAAAGGCGAAGACGACGACGAGCAGCATCCCGGCGAGCACGCCGAGCGCGCCGGCGCCGGGGCGAAAGCCCATCACGCAGGCCGAGCAGCACGACGACCGTTGCCGCCAGGGCGTAGCCACGCTGTCGCCGAGCACCGCGCCGACGAGCGGCGCCGGGCGCCAGATCGGCAGGGACCGGAAGCGGTCGACGACGCCCTTGGTCATGTCCGTGTTGAGGCCGACGCCGGAGTAGACGCACGTGAACAGGACCGTCTGGACGAGGATGCCCGGCAGCAGGTACTGCAGGTACTCGCTCGTAGAGCCGGCCACCGCCCCACCGAAGAGGTAGGTGAACATCAGCAGGAAGAGCACCGGCGTGATCGTCACGTCGAGCAGCTGCTCTGGTACGTGCTTGATCTTGACCATGCCCCGCCAGCCGAAGGTCACGGCGGCGGACAGTGGACCGGGAGGCGGCGGGCGGGCGGCCGCGGACAGCGCCGTCTGGAGCGCCCTCTCGGCTGGCTCCTCGGCGTCGAGCGGCTGTGTGGTGGGCGCGGTGCTCACGCCTGCTCGCCCTCCTCGGCCGGGTGACCGGTCAGCGCGAGGAAGACCTCGTCGAGGCTCGGCTGGGCGAGTGAGAAGCTGGCAAGCTCGAGGCCCGCCTGCGACAGCTCCGCGACGGCCTCGGACGCCCGCTCGGCGCCTTGGACCGGCACCGACAGCGCCGCCGGGTCTGCCGCGAGCTGCGTCTCCGCGTCGAGCACGCGCGTGAGCACGCGCCCGGCCTCCGCGCGCTGGTCGGGGTCGAGCAGGCGAACGTGCAGGGCGCCCTGACCGACCGACGCCTTCAGCCGCGCGGGGGTGCCCTCGGCGATCACGGTGCCGCGGTCGATGACGGCGATCCGGTCGGCGAGCTGGTCCGCCTCGTCGAGGTACTGCGTGCACAGCAGGACGGTGGTGCCGCGCCCGACCAGCGCACGGACGATGTCCCAGACCTCGTTGCGCGAGCGCGGGTCGAGGCCGGTCGTCGGCTCGTCGAGGAACATGATCTGGGGAGTGACCACGATGCTCGCGGCGACGTCCAGCCGGCGGCGCATGCCCCCGGAGTAGTTCTTGACGAGGCGGTCCGCGGCGTCGTCGAGCCCGAAGGCCTGGAGCAGCTCGTCGGCGCGTGCCTTGGCCGGCTTGCTGCGGTACCCGAGCAAGCGTGCCAGCAGGATGACGTTCTCGCGGCCGGTCAGGTCGTCGTCGACCGACGCGAGCTGCCCGGTCAGGCCGATCAGCCCGCGCACCTCGTCGGCATCGTCGACGACGTCGCGCCCGAGCACGCGCGCGATGCCGGCGTCGGGCCGCAGCAACGTGGCGAGCATGCGGATCGTCGTCGTCTTGCCGGCGCCGTTGGGGCCGAGCACGCCGTTACACGGAGCCGCGCGGGACGGCGAGGTCGACGCCGTCGACCGCTCGGGTCGATCCGGAAGCTCTTGGCGAGGCTCGAGGCCTCGATGGCGAGGCTCGATGTCACGCGTTGCAGCCTAGCCTCGCACTGGCCGGCACCGGGATGATGTGAGAGGGTCGCTCCGCGCGTCGGGGACGGAAAAGAGGCAGGCGTTGGACACGAACGGGAAGCGGCTGCGCAGTCAGTCCTGGTGGTCGAACCCGGACAACCCCGGGATGACGGCGCTCTACCTCGAGCGCTACATGAACTACGGCCTCGAGCGCGCGGAGCTGCAGTCGGGCAGCCCGGTCATCGGCATCGCCCAGACCGGAAACGACCTCGCTCCCTGCAATCGCCACCACATCCAGCTCGCCGAGCGCGTGCGGGCGGGCATCCGCGACGCCGGCGGCATCCCGTTCGAGTTCCCGGTCCACCCGCTGCAGGAGTCCGGCAAGCGCCCGACGGCCGCGCTCGACCGCAACCTCGCCTACCTGGGCCTCGTCGAGGTGCTCTACGGATACCCACTCGACGGGGTCGTCCTCACGACGGGCTGTGACAAGACGACGCCGGCATGCCTGACGGCCGCCGCCACCGTCAACCTGCCCTCGATCGTGCTCTCGGGCGGGCCGATGCTCGACGGCTGGCACAACGGCAAGCTCGCGGGCTCGGGGACGGTCGTCTGGGAGGCGCGCCGCCGGCTGTCGGCGGGCGAGATCGACTACCCGGAGTTCCTCGACATGGTGGCCGACTCGGCGCCGAGCGCCGGGCACTGCAACACGATGGGCACCGCCCTCTCGATGAACAGCCTGGCCGAGGCGCTCGGGATGTCGCTGCCGGGCTGCGCGGCGATCCCGGCGCCCTACCGCGAGCGCGGCCAGATCGCCTACCAAACGGGCAGGCGGATCGTCGAGATGGTGCACGAGGACCTCACGCCGAGCGCCGTGATGACCAAGCCGGCGTTCGAGAACGCGATCGTCGTGTCCGCGGCGATCGCCGCCTCGACCAACTGTCCAGTCCACATCAACGCGATCGCGCGCCACGTGGGCGTAGAGCTCGACGACTCCGACTGGCAGCGGCTCGGCGGTGACGTGCCGAACCTCGTCAACGTGCAGCCGGCGGGCGAATACCTCGGCGAAGGCTTTCACCGCGCCGGTGGCATACCGGCCGTGATGCGAGAGCTGCTCGAGGCGGGCAAGCTCGACGCCGATGCCATGACGGTCTCCGGCCGGACCGTCGGGGAGAACCTGGTCTCGCCGGTCGAGGTCGACCGCGAGGTGATCCGCACGCTGGCGGATCCGGTCGATCGGCACGGCGGGATGCTGATGATGAGCGGCAACCTGTTCGAATCCGCGGTCATGAAGGTCTCCGTGATCAGCGACGAGTTCAACGCCCGGTACCTCTCGAAGCCCGACGACCCCGACGCCTTCGAGGGCCGCGCGATCGTCTTCGAGGGTCCCGAGGACTACCACGCGCGGATCGACGATGCGAGCCTCGAGATCGACGAGAGCTGCATCCTCGTGATGCGCAACACCGGCCCGGTCGGCTATCCCGGCTCGGCCGAGGTGGTCAACATGCAGCCCCCGGCGGCGCTGCTGCGGCGCGGCATCGAATCCCTGCCGACGATCGGCGACGGCCGCCAGAGCGGCACCTCCGACTCCCCGTCGATCCTCAACGCCTCACCCGAGGCCGCGGTCGGCGGCGGGCTCGCGCTGCTGCGCACGGGCGACCGCATCCGCGTCGACCTGCGCGAGGCGAGCGTGAACGTCCTGCTCTCGGGCGAAGAGCTCGCGGAGCGCCGGCGCGTCTACGAGCCTCCCGAGCTCGTCAACCAGACACCGTGGCAGGAGATCCATCGCCAGACCGTCGGCCACCTGTCGACGGGCGCCTGCATGGAGCTGGCGCTCAAGTACCAGGACGTCGCGCACACGCACGGGGTGCCGCGCGACTCGCACTGAGCCTGGGATCCACCGGGACTGGCGAGCGTTTCGGCGCCGGAGGCAGGGCTCAGGCCCAGCTCAGGGCAGCAGCCTCTCGATGCGGTAGCTGCGCGGGCCGCGAGGCGTCGGCACCTCGACGGTCTCCCCCGCGCTGCGCCCGAGCAGCGCGCGGCCGACCGGCGACTCGCCCGACAGCCTTCCCTGCGCGGGGTCGGCTTCGGTGGGCCCGACCACGGTCCACCTGTGGAGCGTGCCGCCATCCTCGTCGAGCACCTCGGCCGTCCGCCCAAAGGCGAAGGTGTCGCCGTCGCGATCGACGTCGACGACGAGCGCGTCGGCCAGGTGCCGCCGCAGGCGCCCGATCTTCGTCTCGAGCAGGGCCTGGGCGTCCTTCGCCATGTGGTACTCCGCGTTCTCCTTGAGGTCCCCCATCTCACGGGCGACCTTGATCCGGGCGGCCATCTCCTGACGCGCGGTCGTCTCGAGCTCGTGCAGCTCCGCCCGCAGCGAGTCGAGACCCTGCGGTGTGATCGCCTCGCCGCCTGCGTCCGCGAGGCCCACTCAGTCGCGGTCGCGGTCCCTGAGGAACGACGGGATGTCGATGTCGTCGTCCGGGATCTCGAGCGACGAGCGCTGACGGTCGTCCATCACGGGCCCGCGCCGGCGCGGCTCCGCCCGCTCGGGATCGGCGCGTGATGGGCGCTCGCGGTCGAACAGCGGCGCCGGAGCCCCTGGCTTGTCGAAACCGGTGGCGATCACGACGACCCGCACCTCGTCCCCGAGGCCCTCATCGATCACCGCGCCGAAGATGATGTTCGAGTTCTGGTCGGCGGCGCTCTGGATGATCTCCGCCGCCTCGTTGACCTCGAACAGGCCCAGGTCCCCGCCGCCGGTGATGTTGAGCAGGATGCCGGTCGCACCCTCGACCGACTGCTCGAGCAGAGGGCTCGAGATCGCCTGCTTGGCCGCCTCGCCGGCGCGGTTCTCGCCGCTCGACGCGCCGATTCCCATCAGCGCCGACCCGGCGTCCTTCATGATCGTTCGCACGTCGGCGAAGTCGAGGTTGATCAGCCCCGGGATCGTGATCAGGTCGGTGATGCCCTGCACGCCCTGGCGCAGGACGTTGTCGGCCTCGCGGAAGGCGTCGAGGATGCTCGTGCGCCGCTCGACGATCGCCAGCAGCTTCTCGTTCGGGATCACGATCAGCGTGTCGACCACCTCGCGCAGGCGCTCGATCCCCTCCATCGCCTGGCGCCCGCGCTGCGAGCCCTCGAACTCGAACGGCCGAGTGACCACCCCGACCGTGAGCGCGCCGATCTCGTGCTTTGCGATCTCGGCGATCACGGGCGCCGCGCCGGTGCCCGTGCCGCCGCCCTCGCCAGCGGTGACGAAGACCATGTCGGCCCCCTTGAGCGCCTCCTTGATCTCGTCGCGACTCTCGTTGGCGGCGCCATAGCCGACCTCCGGGTTGGCGCCCGCCCCGAGCCCGCGCGTAAGCGTCCCGCCGACCTGGAGCTTCAGGTCGGCGTCGCTCATCTGCAACGCCTGGTTGTCGGTGTTGACCGCGACGAACTCGACGCCCTTGAGCCCGGCATCGATCATGCGGCTGACGGCGTTCGTCCCGCCGCCGCCCACGCCAACCACCTTGATCACCGCCAGGTAGCTGTTCGACTGCATCGCTCTCGACATTCCCCCAACCCGCCCCTCAAGCTGTGTTTGGGCACCGCCTCCGCGGCGAGGTCAAGGCTTTACCTGAGCCTTGGCTCCCTGACAACACCCGCAAGATGCGGACTGTAAGCGGCTTTCGACGCCATTGTCAACGACGCGCACGGCATGTTGCGAAGCATCGAGGTGGAGTTAAGGGTTAGCAATGGCCAAAGGCTCCAGTGGAACTCGAGGGATTACGGGCACGCCCGCCTCGCCCCCGCCGGGCTCGGCCTCCGCCTGCTTAGGCGGCGGTCCGACCCCGCCCGCCGCGGGGCGATCCGGCAGCCGGACGTCGACGTACGTGGCGCCGCGAGCGGCGGGCGTCGCGAGCACCCGCGCAGCCGCCGCCCACTTCGCGCGCAGCTCGACGGGCTTTCCGAAGACGATCTCCGGGCCGCGTCTGAGCGAGACGACCACTCCGCGAGCGCCGTCGCGCCGAGCCTGGACTGCGCGCTCGGCGAGCGGCACGGGGGCGACGCCCAGCACGCCGACGAGGGTGCGTGTCGCTCGATCCTCGAGACGCGGCCCGGCGAGCGATCCCTCCGCCCTGACCGGCGGTGACGAACACCATGTCGGCGCCCTTGAGCGACTCCTTGATCTCGTCCCGGCTCTCGTTGGCGGCGCCGTAGCCCACCTCGGGGTTGGCGCCCGCACCGAGGCCGCGCGTGAGCTGGCTGCCGAGCTGGAGCTTGATGTCGGCGTCGCACATGGCGAGCGCCTGCGCGTCGGTGTTGACCGCGATGAACTCGACGCCCTTGAGGCCGGCGTCGACCATGCGGTTCACCGCGTTGGTGCCGCCGCCGCCCACTCCGACGACCTTTATGACGGCCAGGTAGCTGCCCGTTTCCATGGTCTTGGTCCTTGCCTCGGGTTCTCGGTGTCTGCTGGCTCTGGGTTCAGGTCGACCGAAGGTGCCAATGCTCGACCCTTGATCGAACGTTGTCACCCGTCGGAAAGGGCACTGTAGGGCCTTTCAGCGACCGCTGCAACGAACAGCACGAGTTCGTGCAGAGCATCATGCTCGACTTTAGGGTATGCGTTGAAGCAGGCATGAAGTTATGGTTGAGGGTTCTCGAGCGGTGCCGCGGCGCTGGCGAGCGGCGCCACCGGGTCCACGGTCGACGACTTCTCGGTGAGCGGGTCGACCGGCTTCCCGGGACCTCCGGCCACCGGACGACTGGGCAACCTGACGTCCACGTAGGCCGCCCCGGCGGCCGCCGGATCGGCCAGCACGAGCGCCGCGGCATCCCACTTGGCGCGAAGCGCGGTCAGGCCGCCCAGCACCACCTCCGGGCCCTTCCGCAGGCGCGCCACCATGCCCCGGGAGTCCTCCACGACCGTGAGCACCCGCCGGTCGAGCCCGACGGGCGCGGCGGCCACGACACGCAGGCTCCGCATGGTCGTGCGGTCACTCAGGCGGTCACCGGCGGGCAGCCCCCCGGTGGTGAGCACCGGCACGGGGTGCTCCACCTCGAGCCCGCGAAGGGCGGTCCCGTCCGCGGCCAGCAGCAGCCGGCTCCCTCCCCCCTCCGGCACGAGCGCCGCCACCGGCCGGTGCTCGATCACGCGAATCCGCAGCGCGTGCGGGAAGTCGGCCTCGGCCTCGATGGACCTCACGACCGGAAAGGGGGACGCCGCGCGCTCGAGCTCGCCGATCCGCACGTGCAGGGTGCTCATGTCGCGTGCCGCGTCCACCAGGGCCTTCTTCAATCGCGGAGCGTCAGGCGTGGTGAGGCCCGTCACGGTCGCCTCCTCCACACGCGCGAGGCTCGAGTCGCGGAACCACAGGAGCCCCGCGCAGAGGAGCGCGAGGCACAGGGTCCCCGCCACGAGCGTCCGCCGCGCCCGTGGCGGGACGCGACCCGGCACGCTCGACAGGCGGACAGCAGCGCGCGGGATGGCGGACAGCAGCCGCGGCCCTCGGATCGCCGCGCGCGCAGGCGCCGCGACACGGCCCGGCGCTCTCGGCCCCCGCGAGCTGGGCGCCTTCAAGACCGCCACTCGGGCGGCGCCCCGCCGAGTAGCTGCACCTCGGCCTCCAGCTCGACGCCAAAGGCCGCCTGGACCCGGCGCCGGCCTTCGCCCATCAGGGCCAGCACGTCGGCGGTGGTGGCGGTTCCCGAGTTCTCCACGAAGTTGGCGTGCTTCTCCGAGAAACGGGCGCCCCCAACGGCGAGCCCGCGACAGCCGGCGGCGTCGAGGAGCTGCCCGGCCGACCGGCCCTCCGCCGCGGGGGCGTCCGGGTTCTTGAAGGTCGAGCCGAATGTCTTGATGCCCGAGGGCTGGGCCGCGCGCCGGCGCTCGCGCATCGAGGCGAGCGTCCGCTTGACCTCGTCGACGTCCGCCTCCGAGAGGGTGAAGCACGCGCGCGCCACCACCTCGCGCGAGCCGAGGTTGGAGCGCCGGTAGGAGAAGCCGAGGTCCGCAGGGCGGCGGCGGGAGGTGCCCTCGGGCGTGGCGACATCGACCCATTCGAGCGCTTCGGCGAGCTCCCCGCCGTAGGCGTTCGCGTTCATCCGCACCGCGCCGCCGACCGTGCCCGGGATGTTCACGCCGAACTCGATGCCGCTCAAGCCGAGGCGCGCCGCGCGGGCGGCCACCTGCGGCAGGCGGGCGCCGCCGCCGCACACGAGCCGCGGACCATCGGCCTCGATCGTCGCGAGGTCCGCGTCCAGCTTCATCGCGAGGCCCCTGAACCCGTCATCGGCTACGAGCAGGTTCGACCCCGAGCCCACCACTCCTACCTCCAGGCCTGCGGCGCGCGCCCAGCGGAGCAGATCCAGGAGCCGCTCGAGCGAGCCCGCGCGCGCGAAGTGGTCGGCCGCGCCGCCGGTGCGGATCGTGGTGAGCCCGGAGAGCGGGTAGGCGCGCTCGACGCCCTCGGGCGGCCCGGGCGGGTCCGGTGCGGCCACGCTCACCCCGGCGGCGGACCGGACGCGAGCGCCGCGGCCAAGCGGTCCACGTCGCCGGCTCCCAGGGTCAACAGCACGTCGCCTTCGCCCAGCCTGGCGGCCAGGAGCTGCCGCGCATCGTCCATCTGCGGCAGCCAGTAGACGGGGCGGCCCCTCGACGCGTCGGCGGCCGCCCGGGCCACGAGCCAGCCCGAGACCCCCGGGAAGTCCTCGGCCCGCTCGCGAGCCGGGTACACGTCGAGGACCACCACGAGATCGGCGAGGGCCAGGGCTTGTCCGAACTCCCGCGCCAGGCGCTGTGTTCGCGAGTAGAGATGCGGCTGGAAGCAGGCCACGACGCGACGGGCCCCGAGCCCGCGCGCCGCTTCGAGCGTGGCCCGGACCTCGGTGGGGTGATGGGCGTAGTCGTCGTAGACGCGGGCGCCCGCGGCGGTCGTGCCGCGCGGCTCGAAGCGCCGGCCCGCGCCCTCGAAGTCGGCGAGCGCGGGCCCCGCGTCGGCGAGCGGGAGGCCGGCCTCGCGGCAGGCGCCGAGGGCCGCGAGGGCGTTCAGCACGTTGTGGCGGCCGGGCACCGCCAGCCGCACGTCCACACCGCCGACCGTGAAGCTCGAGCCGAAGCCTTCGGACACCAGCCGCTCGGCCCGGAGCTCGCCCTCGTCGATGCCGAAGGTCGTGGCGGGCGCCGGAAGGATCGCTTCGAGGCTTGCGGCCACGAGGCGCCTTCCGGCCGCGGCCGCGAAGTCGTGGAAGGCGTGCTCGAGGTCGAGGAGCGAGCGGTAGGTCGAATGATGGTCGAGCTCGACGTTGGTGATCACCGCCGCGTCGGGGGACAGCTCGAGGAAGGAGCGGTCCGATTCGTCGGCCTCGATCACGGTCCAATCCCGGCGCCCCAGGCGGCGTTCACCCCGGTGGTGCGCAGCTCGCCGCCGATCAGGTAGCCGGGGTCATGACCGCAGCGCACGAGCACGTGCGCGGCCATGCTCGCCGTCGTCGTCTTGCCGTGGGTGCCGGCCACGGCGATGCACGGCCGCAGCCGCGATACCTCGGCGAGCAGAGCGCCGCGGTGCATCACGGCGAGGCTCGCCGACTGCGCGCGGTGAGCTCGGCGTTGTCCGGCGCAATCGCCGTCGAGACCACCACCTCCGCGCCATCCGGCACGTTGCCGGCGGCGTGGCCGATCACCGGTGCGATCCCGGCCTCGCGCAGGCGCACGGCGTAGGACGAGTCAGCGCGATCGCTGCCGGTCACCTGCGCCCCCAGGGCGTGGGCGACCAGGGCCAGGCCGCTCATCCCGGCCCCTCCGACGCCGACGAAGTGCAGCCTCCGTCCGGCCCAGGGAGCCTCGCTCATCCGTGCCCACCATACCGCCCGGCCCACGTTTGGCCCGGCACGCATACGGGGCAGGAAGGCAGGGCGCGCCGCGGCCTATCGTGCCCGCCGGCCCCCGTTACTCGACAAGGAGAAGCCATGCCCTGGGATGAGATCGTTGCCCGCCAGTTCCCGTCGATGGAGAAGGATCTGGACGGCATCTCGAAGCAGACGATGGAGGACCACTACAAGCTCTACCAGGGCTACGTGAAGAAGACCAACGAGCCGCCGCCAGCGGCTCAAGGACTTCGATTACGGCCAGATCGAGGGCAACCAGGTCTACTCGACCTGCGCGCGGTGTCGGTCGACTACACCTTGCGCTGCTCGGCTTCAAGAATCACGACCTGTACTTCGGGCACTTGGGCGGCGAGGGCGGCGACCCGCGTGGGCACTTCGCCGAGCAGGTCGAGAGCGAGTACCTGGGCGGTCTCGAGATGTGGCAGCAGGCGGTGCGCAAGGCGGCGAGCTCAGCTCGCGGCTGGGTGATGGTCGGCTACGACCTGAACGACGGCTCGCTGTTCAACTACATCATGGACACCCAGAACCTGTGGGCGGTCTACAACATGGTTCCGGTGCTGGCCATCGACGTGTACGAGCACGCCTACGCGCGCGACTTCGGCGCGACGCCGGACGGTCGCAAGGCCTACCTCGAGGCGTTCTTCCGCAACCTCGACTGGGACCACGTGAACCGCCAGCTCGACCAGGCGGTGGCGGCGCGGCAGGGCGCGAGCCGAGAGCTCGACGACCGAGTAGCGGCGCGCCGGCGCCCTCAGGCGCGGGCGACGTTGCGCCGGAGCTCGCACCACACGTGGGCGCCGCCGTTGCGCAGGACGCCCCAGCGCTCGGAGAGGCGGTCGACCAGGAAGATCCCCCAGCCGGACCCCTGGTCCTGGTCGGCGGTCCGCGCCACCGGGGTGAACCCCTGACCGGCGTCCGTGACCTCGATGCGGACGATCGTCGGCGAGAGCGAGACCTCCAGGTGCACCACCGCGTCGGGCCGCGTGTCGGTGTGGCGCACGCTGTTGGTGACCAGCTCGCTCACGAGTAGCCGGACCTCGTCGAACAGCACCGCATCGAGCTTGTCCGCGAGCCGGGAGAGAGCAAGGCGCGTCCCGGCGGCACCCGGCTCACAGGGCAGCTCCAGCGACAGCTCGGTGGTCACGGGCGTTCCCACACCGCCCGTACTGACGCGTCGGAATTGGTCGGAGCACTCATCGTTGGGCTGTATCCCGCATGCAGGCGTTCTACTCACCCGTCTCCGAGCGCCAGGAGCACCTCGGCGGCGATCTCCTCGGCGGCCTGCGGGCGCGCGGGCGGAACGCGCGGCCACCGCCATCCGCTCGAGCCGCGCGGGGTCATCGACGAGGATTGCCACCTCGCGGGCGAGGCGCTCGCCGTCGAGCTCGGCGTCGGCGACCACCACGGCCGCGCCGGCCTCGGCCATCCAGCGCGCGTTCGAGCTCTGGTGGTCCGCGGTGGCGTGCGGATAGGGCACGAGCAGCGACGGCAGGCCCGCGGCGCACAGCTCGAACACCGAGCCGCCTGGCGCGCGCGGCGGCCAGGTCGGCGGCGGCCAGGGCGTCGGCGAAGGGCAGGACGTATTCCTCGAGATGGTAGTGCGGCGGCGCGCCGAGATCGCGCAGGCGTTGGCGCAGGCCGGCGTAGTCGCGCCGCCCGCACACGTGCAGCACCTGGCACGGCGCCTCGCGCCCGAAGGCCTTCAGCGCCGCGGTGCTGAGCGAGCGGGCGCCGAGCGAGCCGCCGAACACCAGCAGGCACGGACCGTCGTCGATGCCGAATCGCGCGCGGGCCTCCGTACGGTCGGCGGCTCCGGTGCCCCGCGGAACCGGCCGGCCCACCACCCGGTAGCGCGCCTCGGTGCGTCCCGCCAGCGGGAAGGCCAGGAACACCCGCCGCGCGCCGGAGCCAGCAGGCGGTTGGTCACGCCGAGGTGGCTGTCGGCCTCGCACAGGAAGAGGGGCAGCCGCAAGCGAGCGCGCCGCGAGGCCCACCGGTCCGGCCACGTAGCCCCCGCCGCCGATCACCGCGTCCGCGCCCATGGCCCTCAGGATGCGGCGCGCCGCGCCGGTGGCACGCGCGGCGAGGCCCGCGGCGCGCGCGGCCGCCAGGGGTCGGTGCGAGAGAGGCCCGCCACGCGCAGCGGGTGCAGCCGGTAGCCGGCGGCGGGAACGAGCTCGGCCTCGGCCGCTCGCCGCCCAGGAACTCGACCTGCGCTCCCCTATCCCGCAGCTCGTCGGCGATGGCCAGCGCCGGCACCACGTGCCCGGCCGTCCCGCCGGCCGCTATCGCCACCCGCGGCACTAGCGCCGACCCCCGGCGGAGCGGACAGCGGAACCGGGCGCCGCACGGTGGCGCGCGGCCACCGCGAGCAGCCACGTTGAGGAGCAGGCCCATGCCGGCCATGAGCACGATCAGGTTCGAGTTGCCGTACGAGAGGAAGGGAAGCGGCACGCCGGTGAGCGGCGCGAGCCCCATGACCGCGAACAGGTTGAGGGCCGCCTGGCAGACGATCAGCGAGGTGATCCCCGCCGCGAGGAGCTTGAGGTACGGGCGGCCGCCAGCCGGGCGGTGCGCAGGCCGGCGTAGGCGATCATCCCGTAGAGGGCCACCACCCCTGCAATGCCCACCAGGCCGAGCTCCTCGCCGATGATCGCCAGGATCATGTCGGTGTGGGCCTCGGGCAGGTAGAAGATCTTCTGCACCGACTCGCCGAGGCCGACCCCGAAGAGGCCGCCCGAGCCGATGGCGATCATCGACTGCACCACCTGGAAGCCCGTGTCGCCCGCGTCCGACCACGGGTCGATGAAGCTCGTGAGGCGCTCGCGGCGGTACGGCTCGACGAGGATCATGAGCAGGGTGAGCGCGCCGAGCACTCCGCCGATCAGCACGAGCATGCGCATCGGAGTGCCGGCAGCCATCAGCAGCGCCCCGATCGCGAGGCAGATGACGATCGCGGTGCCCAGGTCCGGCTGGAGCAACAGCAGCGTGCAGGCCGCTCCCACCACCAGCAACAGCGGCTTGAACAGGTCCCCGAGGTGCTTGACGCGCGCCGGCCAGGCGGCGAGCAGGCCCGCGGCGTAGAGCACCAGCGCGATCTTCAGAAGCTCCGACGGCTGGAACTGAACCGGTCCGGCGGCCAGCCAGCGCGTGGCGCCGTTGATCCTCACTCCCACGCCCGGGACCATCACCGCCAGGGTCAGCGCGAAGGCGACGACCAGCAGCAACGGCGCCGCCCTCCTCACGAAACCGAGACCGCGACGGGAGAGGACGTGGAGGAGCATCAGCCCCACCGCCCCGTAGATCAGGTAGCGCCTGAGGTAGTACGACGGGTCCCCGGACCCGTTCAGGAGCGACTCGGCCGAGCTCGCCGAGTACACCATCACCGCCCCCGCGGCAAGCAGGCAGAGCGTGGCGGTGTAGAGGATCGAGTACTCGAGCGGCGGCTTGGCGCGCGAGGCCACGGCTCCCGGACGCGGGGGCTTGCGGGGCGCCGGCGGCATCCCCGTCTGGTTCGACACGCGCGGGGCCGATCATGCCCCGAGCGGCAGCGCGTGCACGAGCTCACGGAAGTGGCGGCCACGCTGCTCGTAGTCGGCGTACTGGTCGTAGCTCGCGCACGCCGGGGACAGCAGCACCACGTCGCCCGTGGTGGCAACCTCGGCCGCGGCCGCCACCGCATGGGCGAGGTCGCCGCAGCGGCGCAGGGGCACCGTGCCCGCGAGGTCGCGTTCGAGCCTCTCGCTGGCGGCGCCGATGAGGTAGCCGGCCCGGCAGCGGCTGGACACGGGCTCGCGGAGGCCGGCGAAGTCCTCCCCCTTGAGCGAGCCGCCGAGAATGGCGTGCACCCCTGTGGGGAAGGCGGCGATGCCCACCGCCGCGGCGGTCACGTTGGTGGCCTTGGAGTCGTTCACGTACAGCACCCCGTGCCGGCACGCCACCTCCTCCAGGCGGTTCGGTATCCCCCGGAAGCTGCGCAGCGCCGCGACGATGTGGCGGCCATCTATGCCGAGACTGGCCGCCGCGGCCGCGGCGGCCAGGGCGTTCTCGACGTTGTGCCCGCCCCGCAGGGCGATCTCGGCGACGGCGATCTCCGCGCCCTCCAGGCGCACCGCGCCGTCGCGGACGACGACGTCCCCACTCGAGCCGCCGAAGGTGCGCACGCGGCCCCTTCCCGGTGACTCGGAGCCCGTCGGCACGATGGCCCAGTCGTCCTCCGACTGGTTGGCGAAGATGCGCAGCTTGGCATCGCGGTACGCCTCGAACGTGCCGTGCCGGTCGAGGTGGTCGGGTGCGAGGTTCAGCAGCACCGCGACCTCGGGGGCGAACAGCACGCTGTCCTCGAGCTGGAAGCTCGAGACCTCGCACACCACCGTGGTGTCCGGCTCGAGCGCGTCCACCAGGGAGGCCAGCGGCGCGCCCACGTTGCCGGCCACGGCCACCGGCGCGCCGGCGGCGCGCAGGATTGCGCCGAGCAGCTCGACGGTGGTCGTCTTCCCGTTGGTGCCGGTCACCGCCACGAAGCGGTGTGGCAGCAGCCGCCACGCCAGCTCGAGCTCACCCACCACCGGCAGCCCACGCTCGCGCGCGGCGACCACCACCGGCGCCCCCGCCGGCACGCCCGGGCTCTTGACCACGGTCGCGATGCCGTCGAGGTGCTCGAGCCCGTCGGTGCCGACGTGCGTCTCGACCACCTCGATCGGTTGGAAGGCCGGCGTGCCCGAGTCGACACCGACCACGCGACCGTGCCCCGCCAGCATGCGCGCCGCCGCGAGCCCCGAGCGCGCCAGCCCCACGATCAGATAGGGCCCCGGCGGCAGGGCGGGCCGCTGCTTCACGCCAGCGACTGCTGGTACAGCGTGAAGCCGATCGCCGAGCAGATGGCGGCGACGATCCAGAAGCGCAGGATGATCTTGGTCTCCGACCAGGCGAGCATCTCGAAGTGGTGATGCACGGGCGCCATCAGGAAGACGCGCTTGCGAAAGCGCTGGAAGGCGAAGACCTGGATCAGCACCGACAGCGCCTCGATCACGAAGATGCCGCCGATGATCACGAGCAGCATCTCGGTCTTGGTCATCACCGCCAGGGCGGCGATCGCCCCGCCGAGCCCGAGCGAGCCGGTGTCGCCCATGAAGATGCCGGCCGGGAACGAGTTGAACCACAGGAAGCCGACGCACGCGCCCACGAGGCAGGAGCACAGCAGCGCCAGGTCCTCCTGACCGCTGGTTATGAACGTCATCGCCGTGTAGGCGAACAGCACGATCGCGGCACAGCCGGCGGCCAGGCCGTCGAGCCCGTCGGTGAGGTTCACGCCGTTGGTGGCACCGGCCAGCACGAGGAAGATCAGCACCGGGTAGAACACGCCGAGGTCCACCGACAGGTCGAAGATCCGGAACTGGAGCGTTTCCTCGAGGCCGACCTCACGGGTGGCGAGCCACAGCCCCACGGCGATCGCCGCCTGGGCGAGGAGCTTGTGGCGCGCCGATACGCCCAGCGAGCGCTTCTTCGAGATCTTCGTCCAGTCGTCGGCGAACCCGAGCGCCGCGCTGGCCATGGCCGTGCCGAACACCGCGAGGCTCGCGACGTCGTAGTCGCCCAGGATGAGGAACGGCACGCCGACCGAGAGGAACAGCAGCAGCCCGCCCATGGTGGGCGTGCCCGCCTTCGTGCGGTGTCCCTCGGGACCCTCTTCGCGGATGTTCTGGCCGAAGTCGCGCGAGCGCAGGAAGCCCACGAACGTGGGGCCGAGGAACATGCAGATCAGCAGGCTTGCCATCCCGGCTATCAGGATCTCTCCGAGCATCAGCGGCGCGCCGTCACTTCGGCTGTTCTCCCAGCACGCGCTCCAGGCCCGCCGAGCGGGAGCCCTTGATCAGCACGCGGTCCCCGGGGCGGGCGATCTCCTCGAGCAGCGCGCCGGCCTCCTCGGGCGTGGCGGCGGCGTGGATCTCGCCGCCGAAGCCGTCGCGGTAGGCGAGCGCCGGCTCGCCGACGGTGATCAGGGCGTCGATCTGCAGCTCGGCAGCCCGCGCGCCCACCTCGCGGTGGTAGCGCTCCTCGTCCGCGCCCAGCTCCGCCATCGCCCCGAGAACGGCCAGGCGGCGCGGCACCGGGGCGGCCGCGAGGTCTTCGAGGGCCGCCCGCATCGACATCGGGTTGGCGTTGTAGCAGTCGTTGACAATGGTCACGTCGCCGGCAAGCTCGACGACCTCGCCGCGCAGGCGGGAGAAGCGAGGCTCCACGAGGCCCTCGGGCGTGATGCCGAGGGCGGATGCGGCGGCCACCGCGGCCAGCGTGTTCAGCAGGTTGTGCGGCTGTGCGTAGGTGAGCTCGAGAAACACCCGCGCCCCGCGGCAGTCGATCTCGGCGCGGCGGCCGTCGAAGGCGGCGAGGGTCACGTCCCCGCCCGGCCCGAAGGCGATGGTGTCGAGGTCGTCGCGCAGGTGCTCCGCGAGCAGCGCCTCGCCCGCCGGCACCACGCAGGCCGCGCCCGCCGGGAGATCGCGGATCAACTCCGCCTTGGCGGCGGCCACCCGCTCGACCGTGCCCAGCAGCTCGAGGTGCACCGGCCCGACGTTCACCACCACGCCCACGTCGGGCTCGGCGATCGCCGCCAGCTCGGCGATCTGCCCCGCCCCGCGCATGGCCATCTCCAGCACCAGCGCCTCGGTGCCGGGCTCCGCCTCCAGGATCGACAGGGGCAGCCCGATCTCGGTGTTCAGGTTCTCGCGGTTGGCGTGGGTGGGAAGCGCCGGGCGCAGCAGGGCGGCGAGGATGTCCTTGGTCGATGTCTTTCCGGTCGAGCCGGTGACGCCGACCGCCCGGCAGCCGAGCGCGCGCCGCCACTCGCGGGCCAGCCGGGCGAGCGCCGCGGCGGGGTCGGTTGCGGCGATCACCGCCGGGCTCGAAGCCTCCGGCGCGACGAGCCCGGCGGCGGCGTCGGCCGCCACCAGCGCGCCCCAGGCCCCCCGCTCGAGCGCCCCGCGCGCGAAGCGGCCACCGTCCGTTCGCTCCCCGGGCAGGCCGACGAACAGGTCCCCCTCCCCCGCGATCCGCGAGTCGATCACCGCTCGAACCGGTCCGGGAGCCGCGGGATCGCCCGCGAGCAGGTGTCCACCCGCCGCCTCGGCCACCCACGCTGCCGGCCGGTCGATCATCGAACGACGCTCGAATGGCTCCGCAGCTCGCTGAGGGTCTCGCGCGCGACGGTCACGTCGTCGAACGGCTCCTTGCGCCCGCCCTCGAACTCCTGCCCCTGCTCGTGCCCCTTGCCGGCGATCACCACCGCGTCGCCCGCCCTCGCCTCGACGATGGCGCGCTCGATGGCCCGCCGCCGGTCGAGCTCCCGCTCGGCCTCCGCCCCGGCCCCGAGCAGCACCTCGTCGACGATCAGCTCGGGCCGCTCCGAGCGCGGGTTGTCGGAGGTCACGATCACCCGGTCGGCGAGCGCCGCGGCCACGCGACCCATCAGTGGGCGCTTGCCACGGTCGCGGTCGCCGCCGGCCCCGAACACCACGGTCAGCCGCCCGCGGGCGAGCTGGCGCGCCGCCCGCAGCACGTTTTCGAGCGAGTCGGGCGTGTGCGCGTAGTCGACGATCACCGCGAAGTCCTGGCCCCCGTCCACGGGCTCGAAGCGCCCGGGTACGCGCTCCGCCCGAGCCAGCGCGCCGGGGATGGCCTCGAGCGGGACGCCCAGGATTCGGGCCCCGGCCACCGCCGCGAGCGCGTTCTGGACGTTGAACGGCCCCGGCAGGGCCAGCGACAGCTCGACCTCTCCGTCCGGCGTGTGGCAGGTGAACGACGAGCCGCGCGGGTCGAAGCGCACGTTGGTCGCCCAATAGTCGGCCTCGGCCTCGATCGCGTACGTCGTCGGTGCGTCGAGCTCATCCGCGAGGCGCCTCCCGTAGTGGTCGCCCGTGTTCACGACGGCCGCGTCCGACAGGGTGAACAGCCGTCGCTTGGCGAAGAAGTAGTCCTCCATGGTCGGGTGGAAGTCGAGGTGGTCCTGGGTGAGGTTGGTGAAGACGCCGCAGCGGAAGCGAATCCCGTCGGTGCGGCACAGGTGCAGGGCGTGCGAGGAAACCTCCATGGCGCACGCCCGGTCCCCGGCGTCGAGCATGCGGCGGAAGGTGGCCTGCAGGTCGATGGCCTCGGGCGTGGTGCGCTCGACGGGCTCGTCCCGGCCGCCGACCACCGACTTGACCGTGCCGAGCAGGCCGGTGCGCACGCCCGCGCCCTCGAGCAGGGCGCGCGTCAGAAAGGCGGTGGTGGTCTTGCCGTTGGTTCCGGTCACGCCGATCACCCGCAGCTCCCGGGTGGGATCGCCGTAGAAGCGGGCCGCGGCCGGGCCCATCGCCGCGCGGACGTCGGGGACCACCACCTCCGGTATACCGAGGCCGAGCGGCCGCTCGCACACCAGCGCCGCCGCCCCTCGGGCTACCGCGTCGGGCGCGAACTCGTGCCCGTCGGCGCGGAAGCCCGGCACGCAGAAGAAGAGGGAACCCGGCTCCACCTGCCGGCTGGAGTAGGCCAGGCTCGCGATCTCGATGTGAGGGGCGTCGGCCCCCATGAGCTCGTGAAGCCGCACCGAAGGGCGCCAGTCTACCGGCGGGTCCGGCGCATCCGGCGGTCCCTCAATCGGGTGGGATCCTCAGGTAGGGCAGGGCGAAGGAGACGATCTTCTCGAACGCCGGCGCGGCCACCTCGGCACCGTAGATCGAGCCCTGCGGCTCGTCGACCATGACGGCCACCAGCAGCCGGGGATTGCGCGCGGGCGCGAAGCCGATGAAGGAGGCGAAGTACTTCGTCTCGGAGTAGCCCCCCAGCTCGTCGGCCTTCTGCGCGGTTCCCGTCTTGCCGGCCAGCTCGTAGCCCGGCACCGACGCCTCTGGCGCGGTGCCCCCCGGGCCCAGCACGCCCTC
Organism: Thermoleophilaceae bacterium; assembly: GCA_030446485.1. GTDB lineage: Bacteria > Actinomycetota > Thermoleophilia > Solirubrobacterales > Thermoleophilaceae > JAUJNF01. Next base: position 211,309 of record JAUJNF010000002.1, read on the forward strand.
GAGCATCGTGGACACCTGCCTGGCCGTGACCTCCGACAGGATCCGCTTCGGGGGGCGGCGCTCGCCGGCCACCAGGTGCGGAGGGTGGAGCACGCCGCCGTTGGCGATGGCCGAGTACCCGGCCGCCATCTGCATCGGGGTCACGGCCAGCCCCTGCCCGATCGGGAGGTTGCCGAGCGACGATCCCGAGTACTCGGCGGGCTTCGGGACGATCCCGCTCGCCTCGCCGGGGAGGTTCACACCCGTCGGTGAGCCGAACCCGAAGCGCCGCACCCAGCGGTCGAAGCCCTCGGCGCCCAGCTCCAGCCCGATCATCACCGATCCCACGTTGGAGGACTGCGCGAGGATCTCGGACACCGTGAGGCTCACGGACCGATCCCACGTTGGAGGACTGCGCGAGGATCTCGGACACCGTGAGGCTCACGGGGCCCCGCTCGTGAGCCTCGCCGATCGTGCGGTCGGCCACCTGGATCTCGGGTGGAAGGTCGAACACGGAGTCCGAGTGGATGACGCCCTCCTCGAGCGCGCCCGCCACCGTGAAGGCCTTGAAGGTCGAGCCCGGCTCGTAGCTCGCCCCCACGCCGCGGTTCTGGCGGGCGTAGGCGGGCGCCCCGCCCACGTCGTTGGCGTCCACCTGTGGCCAGTTGGCCAGCGCGAGCACCTCTCCGTTGCGCGGGTCGAGGGCCACGGCGGTGGCTCCGCGCGGCCGGTACTTGCGCCCGACTCCGGCCAGCACCTCCTCGGTGCGCTCCTGCAGCACGGAGTCGATGGTGAGCCTCAGGTCGGCGCCCGCCGTGGCGGGGCGCGGCTCGACGATGCTCACCGGCTGGCCGGTGGCGTCCTTCACCACCCGCCGCTGCCCGCCGCTCCCCCTGAGCGCCTTCTCGTGCACCTGCTCGAGGCCCGCGAGGCCGTAGTTGTCGGTGCCCACCGAGCCGATCAGCTGGGAGGCCAGGAAGCGGTGCGGATAGCGCCGGCGCGGCTCGACCACGCTTCCGAGTCCCTCAACCTTGAGGGCGGCGATCGCTCGACCCTTGTCGGCGTCGAGCTTGCGCCCCAGATAGACGAACCCGCGCTCCCGGTCCGAGAGCAGGGCCAGCACCTCGTCGACCGGGCGCTCGACCACGGGGGCCACGCGCGCGGCGACGCTGGCCGGCTGGTCGATCTGCTTCGGGTTGGCGAACACGCTGACCGCCTCCTCGGACACCGCGAGCTCTGCCCCGTGGCGGTCGACGATCGCGCCGCGCCGCGGCGGCACCTCGATCTCCTCGACCTGCTGGGCCACGGCGCGCTCGCGCAGCTCGCCGGCGCGAACGGTGCCCAGCCAGGTGGCGCGGGCCGTGGCCGCCACCAGCGCCACCAGGAAGAGCGCGAAGAGCAGGCCTATGCGCCGTTCGATCAGCCGCACCGCGTCAGGGCGCGGCCGGAGAGTCCGTGGCGGCGGTCTCGGTCGGCAGGGGGGCGGCGCCTTCCCCGGTGGGCACGGGCGCCCCGGCGGCCGCCGGGGCCGCGACGGTGGGCGTCTCCTCGATGGCGATCCCCTCCCCCGGGTCCGTGGCCGGCGCGACGCCCGTGACGGCGGGCCCGTCCACGACCGGCACGGCGGGCGCGGGCTCCGTGATCCGCCGCGCGGCCAGGCGTCCGTCGTCGGGCCCAGGCCTGAGGTAGCGCACGTCGCCGGGCGCCGGCATCACGAGGCCGCGGGCCCGCGCGGCGCGCTGGATCCGCTCGCTGGAGCCGAGCCGCGCCGCCTCCAGGCGAAGACGCGCGTTCTCCTCACCGAGGGCGGCGGCGTCACGGGTCGTGCGGGCGATGCCGTTGCTCAGCTCGAGCAGGGCGACGTTGAGGAACACGATGCCGGCGAGCAGGGTCCCGATCAGCCACACCCAGGCGCGTCCCCTCAGCAGGCGGTCGAGGAAGGCAGCGCCGCGGGGACGCGCCGCGCGCTTGGCCACCTCCGGGCGGGGAGCAGGGCGCCGCCGTGGGGCGGGCTGAGGCGCCGGCCGCGCGCGGCGCGGGCGCGACGGTGCGGTGGCGGGGGCCGTCGCGGCCATCAGCCGTGCGAGCCGGTGGGCAGCTTGCCCGCCACCCGCAGCTTCCCCGAGCGGGCGCGCGGGTTGTCGGCGGTCTCACCGGGCGTGGGCACCACTGCCCTGCTCGTGAGGAGCTCTGCCTCGGGCTCGTGACCACATACGCACACCGGCAGCTCGGGAGGGCACACGCAGCCGCGGGCGAGCGCCGCGAGGAAGCGCTTGACGGCGCGGTCCTCAAGGGAGTGGAAGGAGATGGCGGCGAGGCGACCGCCGGGCCTGAGCACCCCCCAAGCAAGCGGCAGGACGCGCTCGAGGGAGTCGAGCTCCTGGTTGACCGCTATGCGGATGGCCTGGAACACCCGCCTGGCCGGATGGCCGCCCGCGAAGCGAGCCGGCGCCGGAATCGCCGACTTGATCGTGTCCACGAGATCCTGCGTGGTCTCGAAGGCGGCCTCCCGCCGCCGCCGGCCGACCGCCTGGGCTATGCGGCGGGCGTAGCGCTCCTCGCCGTAGGAGCTGAACAGCTGCTGCAGCCGGCGCTCGTCCCATTCATTGACGACCTTGCGCGCGTCGAGATCCTGATCGGGGTCCATGCGCATGTCGAGCGGGGCGTCGTAGGCGTAGGAGAACCCGCGCTCGAGGGTGTCGACCTGCATCGACGACACCCCGAGATCGAAGTACGCGTGATCGGCCCGGAGGCCCTCGCCGGCCAGCAGCTCGAGCGCCGAGGCGAAGTCCATGCGCACGAAGCGGGTCTCGCAGGGCACGTCGGCCGCGAGCTCCTCGTAGCGCTCCTCGGCGGCCGGATCGCGGTCGACGCACACGAGGGTGCCGGTGGCGCCCAGCCGCTCCCCCACGAGCCGCGCGTGGCCGCCGCCGCCGAAGGTGCAGTCGATCGCCGTCTGCCCCTCGGAGGGGTCGAGCAGCTCGATCAACTCCCCGGCCAGGACCGGTACGTGGGAGCTCGCCATGTTCAGAAGCATGGCCAACGCGTTCCGCTCAGGTCCCGATGCTCTCGGCGATGCCGGCGATGTCCCCGCTGAGGGCTTCCTGCCGGGCGCGCCAGGCGTCGCGATTCCATATCTCGAGGTGGTCGAAGACTCCCAGCACGACGGTGTCCTTGGCGATGTCCGCATGCCCGAGCAGCAGCGAGTTGAGCGTGATCCGCCCGGCAGAGTCGAGCTCGGTGTCGAACGAGTTGCTCCCGAAGAACTGCTCGAGGCTGCGCCGCTTCTCGCTGAGCGGGTTGAGGTCGGGGAGGAAGCTCTGGGTGTAGGTGTCGAAGCCGTCCGGCGTCCATACCGCGACGCAGGGGTCGAGCGCCTTGGCCAGAACCACACCGGAGGCGAACGAGGAACGAAAGCGCGCGGGCACGCTGAGGCGGTTCTTCGCATCCAGCGAGTGCTCGAACTGACCGCGAAAGGCCAAGGGTGTCTCCGCTCTGCCTTCTCATTGACGGGCGGGTCCGAGACCGAGGTGGTGGAGTGGGAGGAGCCCCGCCACCCCGGTCCTGGAAACCGTGTCCCCACCATACTCCACCTCGTCCCACCTGCCTACACAACGCGACAGAAAAGTTGCATGGCGTCCGGAGCGGTCCCTTCAGGCGCGGGCGACCGACGCGCCGGCGACTAACTGTTGGGCTCCGTAGAGCGCCGTCCGGGCCTCGACGCCGGGTGGGAAGGCCCTCCCACGGCGATGCACGTTCCGTTGCGGAAGGCCGCCCCGCACCGCTTCGTGCATGGGCTGCAACGAACGGTGCGGATCGCGTGACGGATCCTGCGGAAAACACGAGGGCCGTGAGCGGCGGTACTTCAGAGCAGCCTCGGCCGTAGTCTCAGCCCACGAGCAGCCCGCCCCCGGAGTCCACGAACGCCGCCGCCAGCGCCGCGGCGATGAGCAGCAGCACCGAGGGCACGAGCAGCAACGCCACCACGAGCTGGATCTTCGGCCCGGCGCGGGCCGCCTCCTCCTGGATGCGGCGGCGGCGCCCGACGCGGGCGTCGCGGGCCTGGGCGGCAAGCGTCTCGCCCAGCGGCGATCCGTGCCGGCCCGCCCGCTCGAGCGCGCCCACCAGCGCCACCACCTCGGGAATCGGCAGCCGCCGCGACATCGCCCTGAGCGCCTGGGCTACCGGCACACCCAGCTCCACCTCGCGGGCGGCCCTGCGCCACTCCGCCCCGAGAGGTCCCCGACTGCGCTCGCCGACCGCCCCGAGCGCGTCCGAGAGCGGAAGGCCGGCTTCGACGGTCACCCGCAGCAGATCGAGCGTCGACGGAAGCTGCCGGCGCACCGCGCGGAAGCGCTCGGCCGCGCGCCTGTGCAGCCACACGTCAGGGGCCAGGAAGCCGGCGATCGGCCCGCCCACCACCGCCGCCACGCCCAGCCGCCCCGGCAGCACCGCGCCCACGAGCAGGGCCGCCGCGCCCGCGGCCGTCGCCGCGACCACCTTCGCCCCCATCACCTCGCGCGCGTCGAGGGAACCCGTGCCGCCGAACCCGGCGGCCGCTATCCGTCCCTCCAGATCCAGGGGCACCCCCACCCCGCGCGGTCGCACGCGCCGTCCCGCTGCGGCCAGCAGGCCGGCGGCACGGCGGCCCACGGACATCCGGCCCGGCGGGGCGACCCTGCGCTCGGGCAGCAGCGCGTGCAACCCGGCGGCGGCCAACAACGCCGCCAAGAAGGCGAGGAGCGACGGCAGCGTCACCCGCGCACACGTCCCAGCCGGCGTATGGCCGCGGCGGCGGCAAGCTGCATGGCGAACGCGATACCCGCCAGCCAGGCGGTGAGGAACGAGCTGCTGATCTCCCTGAGGTAGCCCGGGCTGGCGAGCTCCGCGAACAGGGCGCCACCCACGGGCATCAGCACGACGATCAGGCCGGTGAAGCGGGCCTGGGCGGTGGCCGCGCGAACCTCGCCGTCGAGCCGAGCCTGGGCCTCGAGCGCCCGGGCGCAGTCGCGCAGGAGCCCCCCGAGGTCGCCGCCCGCGCCGCGCTGCGCCGGCGCGGCGGCGACGATGGTCTCGAGTCCGTGGGAGGGAACGCGGCCGCGCATGGCCTCCAGGGCGTCCTCGGTGCGGGCGCCGAGCGCCAGCTCGGCGGCAACCCTCCGGAGCTCCCGGCCCGGCGACCCGTCCAGGCCGGCGGCGGCCTCCATCACCGCCCCCCGCAGTGAGTGGCCGCCGCTGAGGGCGTCGGCAAGCGCCAGGGCCATGTCGGCGGCACCGGCGTCGACCGCCGCGCGGTAGCGCTCCCGCCGCGCGCGCAGGGCCCGCGACACCACCAGCGGCCCGCCGGCGGCCAGGAGCAGGCAAGAAGCAGCCGCCGGCGCTCCGCGGCCCCCGGCTCGCGCCCCGCGCGCCCGGCGCGGGTGAGCACCTCGACGAGCCCCGCCGCCGCGCGGGCGGCAGCCGGGGCGCGACCGCGGACGGCCGGCGCGGCGGCCGTCGCTATCTCCGCCACGGCCACGGCAGCGAGCAAGCCGGCGGCAAAGGCCAGGGGCGTCGCGGCGAGAAGGCCCACTGACTAGCTCCCGTTCAGGGCCGGGTCGAACGGTCGCTCGAGACGGGTGGCCAGCTCGCTCGCCACCGGCGGGCGCCACCACGGGCGACCGCCGCGAAGCCCGTACAGATCGCGCGTCCCCGCCCCGCCGGCCACGCGCACCACCTCGGCCACCGACTCCACGGTCCGCGACCCGTCGGGGGCCCTCGCCTGGTGCACCACCAGATCGAGTGCGCTCGCCACCTGCTCGCGGATGGCCGCGTGCGGCAGGCCGACGCCCGCCATCAGCGCAAGCGTCTCGACCCGCCGCAAGGCGTCGGTGGGCGAGTTGGCGTGCACGGTCGTGAGCGAGCCCTCGTGCCCCGTGTTCAGCGCCATCAGCATGTCGAGCGCCTCCGCTCCCCGGACCTCGCCCACCACGATGCGGTCGGGCCGCATCCGCAGGGCGTTGCGCACCAGCTGGCGGATGGTCACCTCACCCCTGCCCTCGAGGTTGGCGGGACGCGACTCCAGCCGCACCACGTGGCGCTGCCGGAGCCGGAGCTCGGCGGCGTCCTCGATCGTCACGATGCGCTCGCCTTCCGGGATCGCACCCGACAGGGCGCCCAGCGTCGTCGTCTTCCCTGATCCGGTTCCGCCGCTCACGAGTACCGAGGCGCGGGTGCTAACGCAGTGGGCCAGGAACTCGGCCAGTGGAGCCGGGAGCGTGCCCACGCCCACCAGGTCCTCGAGCGAGAAGCCCTGGCGCCGGAACTTGCGGATGGTCAGGCACGCCCCGGACAGCGCCAGCGGCGGGATCACCACGTTCACGCGCGAGCCGTCGGGCAGGCGCGCGTCACACAGCGGCGCGGCCTCGTCGACCCGCCGTCCGAGCGGGGCGAGCACCCTCTCGATCGTGTGCATGAGCTCGGCCTCGCTCTCGAAGCCGGTCTCGGCGCGTTCGATGCGGCCGGCGCGCTCGATCCAGACCGAGTGCGGCCCGTTCACCATCACCTCGTCGACGGTCGCGTCCTGGAGCAGCGGCTCGAGCGGCCCGAGGCCGGTGGCCAGGCGGACGACCCGGGCGGCGAGATCGCGCCGCTCTTCCCCGCTCAGCGCTGCAGCCTGCTCGTCGACGAGCTCGCCGACGGCGTGTTCGAGCCCACCTTCGCGACTCGAACCGTTCCGGGCACGCTCGATCAGCCTGCGCCGGAGGGCCTCCGCCAGCTCCTCGAGGGGGTCCATGGGACGGTAAGCGCCGAGTGCGCCGAGTTAGGCCCCCGTCGCGCCGCGTGCGCCTCTTCAACGCCGGGTCCCGGCTCCTCCGATGGACCCCTGACCTCCCGGCATCGCACGTGAACACGCGTGGGCGAACGTGCCAAGGGCCACTAATCTCGACCGACACCCGCGCCCAGGCGGCGATCCCGCACAGGCGCGTTCAACATCGACTGCCGGCCGGAGACCCCGCGCCTGCTTCGGGAGGGGAACATGAGCACCACCACCGCGCCGTCCGCGGCGAGCGGCTCGAGCGAGCCGTTCAGGCACAGCCCGCCGGTCGCCTCCAGCGAGGCTCTGCGCCTCACGCCGGCCGATCGCCGCGCCCTGTTGCACTACATGCTGCTTATGCGCGCCACCGAGGAGCGCGCGCTCTCGCTCTACCGCCAGGGCAAGGTGCCGGGCTCGTTCTACGACGGCCGCGGGCAGGAGGCGGTGTCGGTGGGCTCGGCCTTCGCGCTCGGGCCGCGCGACCGCGCCTGCATCCTCCACCGCGACCTGGGGGCGCATCTGATCCGGGGGGTCGACCCGGGCCGCGTGCTCGCCCAGATGATGGGAAGAGCGGGGAGCATCACCGGCGGTCGCGAGGGCAACATGCACTTCGGCGACCGTCGCCTCGGCTGCGTCGGGATGGTGTCGATGCTGCCCGACATGATGCTCGTGGCCTGCGGCCTGGCGCTCGCCTTCCAGATGCGCGGCGAGCAGCGCGTGGCCATGACCTGGTGCGGCGAGGGGTCCACGGCCAACGGCCAGTGGCACGAGGCGATGAACGTGGCCGGCGTGCGCCGGCTACCCGTGGTCTTCATCCTCGAGAACAACCAGTTCGCGTACTCCACGCCCAACGACCTGGAGTTCGCCGTCGATCCGGTCGAGCGCGCCGGCGCCTACGGCTTCGCGGGCGTGAAGGTGGACGGCAACGACGTGGAGGCGGTGTTCGCGGCATCGGCCGAGGCATGCGAGCGAGCGCGCTCGGGCGGTGGACCGACGCTCATCGAGTGCGAGACCATGCGCATGCACGGTCACGGCGCTCACGACGACATGCGCTACGTGCCCCGCGAGCTGTTCGAGCACTGGGCGGCGCGCGATCCGATCGACCGCTACGAGGCCGGCCTTCGCGAGCAGGGCGTGGACACCGACGCCATGCGGGCGGCCGTGAAGTCGGAGCTCGACGAGGCCGCGGACTGGGCGCTTGCGCAGGACATGCCGGATCCGGCCACCGCCAGCGAGGGAGTGTTCGCCGACCGCGAGCCCGTGCTCGGGGACGGCAGGGCTCCGTGGTCGCGCTGGGAGGAGGCGGCCGATGCCTGAGACCACCTACCTCCAGGCCATCTCCGACGGGCTGCGCGAGGAGATGCGCCACGACGACACGGTCTTCTGCCTCGGCGAGGACATCGGCGCGTTCGGCGGTGCCTTCAAGGTCACCGACGGCTTCATCGAGGAGTTCGGCGGGCGGCGCGTGTGGGACACGCCGCTGGCCGAGTCCGCGATCATCGGCACCGCGGTGGGCGCGGCCGTCGAGGGGTTGCGGCCGGTCTGCGAGATGCAGTTCGCGGACTTCATCGCGTGCGGCTTCGACCAGCTCGTGAACGTGGCGGCCAAGATGCACTACCGCCAGGGCCTGCCGGTGCCGCTGACCGTGCGGTTGCCCTCCGGCGGTGGCTTCTCCGGCGGCCCGTTCCACTCCCAGAACCCCGAGGCGTGGTTCCTGCAGGCACCCGGGCTGAAGGTGGTGGCCCCTTCCACCCCGGCCGACGCCAAGGGGCTCCTCGCCGCGGCCATCCGCGACCCCAACCCGGTGGTCTACCTCGAGCACAAGCACCTCTACCGGCGCGCCAAGGGCGAGGTTCCCGAGGGGCGCTACGAGATCCCGCTCGGGAAGGCGCGGCTCGCGCGCGAGGGCACGGACCTCACGGTGATCGCCTACGGCGCGATGGTGCCCCTGGCGCTCGAGGCCACGGAGGACATGGCCGGGGCGCGCGTGGAGGTGCTCGACCTGCGCTCGCTCGTGCCGCTCGATCACGACGCGGTGCTCGCCTCGGTGAGGAAGACGAGCAAGGTCGTGGTGCTGCACGAGGCCACGCGCTCCTGCGGCGTGGGCGCCGAGGTGGCGGCCCTGATCGCCGAGGAGGCCTTCGAGGACCTCGACGGCCCGGTGGTGAGGGTGAGCGCCCCCGACGTGCCGATCCCGTTCAGCCCGCCGCTGGAGCGGGCGGTGCTCCCACAGGTGGACGACGTGAGGGAGGCCTGCCGTGAGCTCCTCGCCTACTAGCCGCGCCGTCGCCGAGGTGACGATGCCGCAGATGGGGGTGTCGGTGGCCGAGGGCACGATCGTCGAGTGGCGAAAGCGCCCGGGCGACTGGGTCGAGCGGGACGAGACGATCGTCGAGATCTCCACCGACAAGGTCGAGACCGAGGTGCCCGCGCCGGCGAGCGGACGCGTGAGCGAGCTGCTCGTAGAGGTTGGCCAGACGGTGGACGTGGGCACCCTGCTCGCGGTGATCGACATCGGGGCGCGGCCGGGAGAGGCGCACGCCGACGAGCTGCCCGAGGCGGGCGCCCAGGCGCCGGCGGCTGCGGCCGGGAGCCCGGCGGCCGAGGCGGACGTGGCGGCCGGGTCGGCCACGACCGGCGCCCCTCCCACCTCGCCCGTCGTCAGGAGGATCGCCGCCGAGCACGGTGTGGACCTCGCGAACGTGACGGGCAGCGGGCGGCGCGGGCGGGTGACCAAGCGCGACGTGCTCGCCCACGTCGAGGCCGCGCCGAAGCGCGCCGAGCCGGTGCTGCACAGCGAGTCTCCGTACCGCGAGCCCGAGACGCAGGGTGAGCCGCAGTCCGCGCCGGCCGCGAATGGCTCGGGGCTGTCGGTGATGCGCCGGCGCATCGGCGAGCACATGGTCCGCTCCCTGCACACCGCCGCCCACTGCACCACGGTCGTGGAGGCCGACATGAGCGCCGTCGAGGCGGCGCGCGGGCGGCTCTCCTACCTGCCGTTCGTGGCCCGCGCCACCGTCGCGGCACTGCGCGAGCACCCGGCGCTCAACGCGACGCTGGAGGACGGGCGCCTCACGCGGCATGAGGAGGTGCACCTCGGCGTGGCCGTTGCCCTCGGCGACGACGGGCTGATCGTGCCGGTGGTGCGCAACGCCCACGAGCTCTCGCACGAGGGGCTCGCCGCCCGGATCGCCGACCTCGCGGAGCGCGCCCGCACGCGCCGGCTCAGCCCCGACGAGGTGGGCGGCGGCACCTTCACGATCACCAACCCCGGGCGCTACGGCGCGCTGCTTGCCACCCCGATCATCAACCAGCCGCAGGTGGCCATCCTCGACCTCGAGGCCGTGGTGCGCCGGCCGGTGGCGGTGGGCGGGGACAGCATCGGCATCAGGCCGATGACCTACCTGTGCATGTCGTGGGACCACCGGGCGCTCGACGGCGTGCTGGCGGCGCGCTTCCTCGGGAGCGTGCGGCGCAACCTCGAGGAGTGGCGCGGCTGAGCCTGGGTCCGCCGGAGTTCTGGAGCTGCGGTGGTTCTCAGCTTGAGTGTCCCTTGGTCAGGCTCCCTCTAGGTGATGTAGCAAGCGATTGAGCTGTGCGCTCGCGAACGACCGGCTCCTCGAGCGCGACCGTGTCGTTGCCCGGGTCGTCATAGCTCTCCGCCCGACCGGCGTAACCCGCCGCCACCTCCGATTCGGGTAGATCGCGCCGCTACGCGTCGGTGCCCGTCTGGGGGGCTGCGCGCGAGGCGGAAAGCGGGTTCACTATCGGTCATGGACATCAAGCAGACCTCGACGCGCACCGTCTACAAGAACCGCTGGATGCGCGTTCGCGAGGACGAGATCGAGCGCGCTGACGGCTCGGACGGCATCTTCGGCGTGGTGGAGAAACCCGACTTCGCCCTAGTCATCCCGCGCGAGGGCGACAGCCTGCACCTCGTCGAACAGTTCCGCTACCCCGTCAGCGGGCGCTTCTGGGAGTTCCCCCAAGGCTCCTGGGAAGACCGGCGCGACCCCGATCCGGCCGTGCTTGCGCGCGCAGAGCTCGAAGAAGAAACCGGCCTGCGCGCCGGCACGCTGCACCATCTCGGTCACCTCTACGAAGCCTACGGCTACAGCGACCAAGGCTTCGACGTCTTCCTCGCGACCGACCTCGAGCACACGCAGCGGCGAGCGACAATCCAAGAGCAAGATCTCCGGCACCGGCGGGTCGCGATCACGGACTTCGAGGCGATGATCCGTTCAGGCGAGATCAAGGACGCCCCCACCATCGCGGCCTACGGGCTACTGCTCATCAACGGCTGAGTCACCCGCTTCACCCTAAGCGACTGCTCAGGTCAGGCGACTCGACGAGCAAGCTCGGGGTACAGCAGCACGAGTCCGTCGCCATCCAGCTCGAGTTCCCCGACGAAGCCGCGGTGCTCGCCGACGTAGCGAACTACGGTGCGATCGTCGCGGCGCCCAACATGCTCATAGCGCTGGCGGGAGGGATGCAGCCCGAGATCCGGCACCGATACCCACGCCATGAGGAAGTCCACGCCGCCAGGGCGGAGGTGAAGCTGATGCCGGCGGACGGGCATCACGTTGGTGAGAGGGCAAAGGCCGAGGTCGCAGTCGAGTGCGCCCCTCACACGAGCGGCTTCGCCACCCGGCGGGGGCAGCGCGACGTCGCCCGCTGCCGCAGACGTCGCCGTCCACCTGCCCTCGCCGTCGTGGCGCAGCTCCAGTTCGCGCGTCCACTCCGCGCCTCGAGCCCGGACGAGCAAACGCCGGGTGATCCATCCGCCGGCTACCTCGAGCTCGTAGTCGAGTCGATAGGAGCGCGGATCCACGCCGATTTGAGTGCCTTCGGCCCGTAGGGAGTCGGCCCCCAGCTCGACCGCTGCCGCCTCGGCTCGCCAAGCCTCGAGCCCGCTCCAGATCAGCAGCCGATGCACGCCCTCCGACCGTCCCGCCTCAGAACTCCAGCTCGTAGAACAGCGAGCGGGCCTTTTCCTTGCCCTCGATCTCATTGGCGAACCCGACGCTCTCGTAGAGGGAGCGGGCCGCGGTGTCGTCCTCGCCCGTGACCACCTCCATGCCCGCGGCGCCTCGCTCGCGCGCCAGCTCGAGGGTGGCGTTCATCAGGGCGCGACCGACGCCCTCGCCGCGGCGGTCGGGCACGACGTACAGCTCCTCGAGGTAGCCGACGGGCTCGTCGGCCCAGACCGAGGGGCGGAAGGAGACCTGGGCGAAGCCGTCGGGGCCCGCTCCGCCCAGCAGGTAGGTCATCGCGCCGCTCTCGATGAAGGCGAGGACCCGGCGAGAGAGGACGTCGGTGCCCGGGGTCGGCTCGGAGAACTCGGTATTGAAGTCGTGCAGCATGCGCGCGATCAGCGGAGCGTCGCCAGTGTTCGCCCGTCGCACCATCTGGCGAGGCTTACGAACGGCTTCGACTCCGTCGTCACTCAACCGCGACCACCTTCATCCGCCGCTCCCCGCCGGGCGTCTGGATCACCGCCACGTCGCCGGCCCGACGGCCCTGTAGGGCGGCTCCCACCGGGCCCTCGACCGACAGCAGCCCCTGTGCCGGTGAGGCCTCGCGCGAGGACACGAGCCTGTAGGTGAGGGGCTTGCCGGTCTGCTCGTCCTCGACCTGCACGGTGGAGCCGAAGCCGGCGACCTCGCCGCGGGTGACCTCCACGACGGTGGCGGTGGTCAGGCGCTCGCGCAGGACCGCGATGCGCGTCTCGAGATGCCCCTGCGCCTCCTTGGCCGCGTGGTACTCGCCGTTCTCCTTGAGGTCCCCCCACTCGCGCGCCGTCTTGATCTGGGCCGCGATCTCGGCGCGCTTGTTGCTCTCGAGGTCCTCGATCTCGGCTTTGAGAGCCTCCAGGCCCTCGGCGGTCATCACGTTGTTGTCCATCGGGATGACGGTACTGCGTGGGAGGAGCAGGGTGCCCGCTCACGACAGCCTCATCGACTAGGTTCGCACTGAATGACCTCAGGAACGCAAGCCGCCCGGCGCGAGAACCCGAGCTGAGCGCCCGGGACATGGCCACCGACCGACCCGTCGCGCTCGTGAGCGGCTCGAACCGCGGGATCGGACGCGAGATCGCGCGGCAGCTCGCCGGGCGTGGCAACCACGTGGTGGTCACCGCCCGCGACGAGCGGGCCGCCGAACAGGCCGCCGCGGAGCTCGTCCGCGGCGGCGGCGAGGTCACCGCCGCTCAGCTGGACGTGGCCGACCCGGCCAGCGTCAAGCGCCTGCGCGAGCGGATAGAGGCCGACCTGGGTCGCCTCGACGTGCTCGTGAACAACGCGGGTGTCATCGGCGACACCTCGGCGAGCGCCGCGACCGCCGACCTCGAGGACGTCCGGGACACCCTCGAGACCAACCTGTTCGGCGCCTGGCGTCTCACCCAGTCGTTCCTGCCGCTGCTGCGCCGCAGCGGCGCTGGGCGCATCGTGAACGTCTCGACCGGAATGGGCCAGCTCGCGGAGATGGGCAGCGGAGCGCCCGCCTACCGGATCTCGAAGACTGCCCTCAACGCCCTCACGCGGGTGCTCGCCAACGAGGAGCGCGAGGCCGGCATCCTCGTGAACTGCCTGAACCCCGGCTGGGTGAAGACCGACATGGGCGGGCCGGCGGCGAACAGGTCCGTCGAGGACGGGGCCGACACCGCGGTCTGGCTCGCGACGCTGTCGGAGGGCGGACCGACAGGCGGCTTCTTCAAGGACCGCCAGGCGATCCCGTGGTGAGGCCCCGCTAGCGACTCACCTGTCGCTTCTCAGCTCCGTGCCGCCGGGCGGGGCCTCGGCCTCCGCTGCGCCCGGGACGGGAGGATCGGCCTCGATCTCGCCCTGGACGATGCGCCCGACACGCGCCGCCGCCATGTACCAGTCGCCCTCGGCACCGCTCACGTAGAGCCCGTCGAAGATGTCGGCGGTGGTGTCGCCGACCACCTCACGCACCTCCCCAAGGCGGTTGCCGGCGCGATCGACGACCGCCCACCCGGATTCCACGAGCAGCCAGGAGACGGGGGCGGCCATCTACCGCACGTTGAGCGGCTCAGAAATCGCCGCCGCCGAAGTCGCCACCGCCGAAGTCGCCCCCTCCGAAATCTCCGCCGCCGAAGTCACCGCCGCCGAAGTCGCCCTCGCCGGCCATCGCCTCGTCGGCCCCGAAGCCCCCGCCGAAGCCGAACCCGAGACCCCCGCCCAGCGCCGAGCCGATGAGCAGGCCGGGCAGCAGTCCTCCGCCCATGCCGCCGTAGAAGCCGCCGGCCCACGGCCCGTACGCCGGGCCGGCGTTCCAGTACGGCGTGGGCTCCCCGCCGACCATCACCTGGCGGGCCGCCGGATCCTGGCCCTCCTCGATGCGCAGGGCGTCGGCCGCGCACGCCGGCACCGGTCGCGGGAGGCCACCGTCGGGGGACCACTCCACCTCGCGCGCGGACGGTCCGTGACGCGGGTCGAAGAAGCAGGGCGGCGTCCGCTCCGGGGGCTCGCGCCCCTCGACGCGGGCCTTGGCCGACGCCATCGCGTACCGGCCCTCCTCGAGGGCCGCCGTGACCGCCTCCATGTCCTGCGGCCGGCGGGCGCGCTCGAGCGCCTGGTTGGCGGTTTCGTAGGAGCGCACGGCCTGCCCGTAGTCCGCCTTGGCCGCGGGGTCCACGCCCGGCATCTCCATGTCGAGGTCGAGCGAGCGGATGTCGTCGCCGAGCGCCACGAGGTCGTCACGGGCGAACTCGCGCACCTCGTCGACGTCCTCCTGCTCCTGCTGCTGCAGCCGCCGGCGCCGGCGCCGGTTGGAGAGGGCGACGGCTCCAACGCCGCCACCGACGAGCGCGAGGAGGACCCAGCCGCCGTTTCCGCCGCCGTTTCCGCCGCCGTCGCCGTTGCCACCGCCCTCGCCACCGGACTCACGTTGGCCGCGGCGCCGCTCGGCGACGCGTCCGATGAAGTCCGCCAGCACCGCCTCGACGCCACGACCCTGGTTGGCCGCGACGGCGTCATCGGCGAGGTCCCCCACCCGTGTGTCCGTGTTGCCGGCGCTCACGCGCTCTCCGATCACCACGGCGTAGGTGCCGGGACGCCTGAGCGCCGCGACCACGAGTCGCGCCACGCCCTCGGGATCGCCGCCCGCCTCGTTCGCCGCCTCCTCCGGAAGCACCGCGATGTAGGTGGGTCCGGCGCCGGTGTCGGCTATGCGGTCGCGCAACCGGTCGGCGCCCTGCTCGTCGATCGCGGCCTCGGCCGCTGGGTCGACGTACACGGGATCGCCGGCGAGCGCCGCAGCGGCCCGGTCGACGATCGGCCCGGCGAACGCCACGCTCGGGCCGAGGGCGCAGGCGGCGAGTGCCACCACGGTGACCATCAGGAAGCGCTGCGTCGAGCGAAACATGTCTCTCCTGAAGGTAGCCGCATGCGAAGCAAGTGACGAAGGGCCTTGACCGGCACCCACGCGGCACCGGGCCGGATACCCTCACTCGATCTCCTCCACGAGCCTCCATCCCGCCGAGAACCGCGGCTACCGCGAGCTGTACGTGTCCGCACAGGAGCTGACCCGGCACTGGTCCGGACTGGTCGAGCTGCTAGGCGATCCGGACGTGGCCAAGGCGCTCAACGGGGGTGTGTCCGCCGCCGACCGGCTGCTCCGCGAGCTGGCCGAGCTCACGCCCCGGTACGGGCTCTACGGCGAGCACGCCGCGCGCGGGCTCGGTGCGCGGGTGGGTGGCGTGCGCAGCACGGTGCGCGATCGCTTCCTCGAGCGCAACCAGGCGCTGCGCCTCGCGCTGCTGGAGGTCCAGCACGTGCGCACGCTCGTGACCTACCTCACCACCGTGGCCGAGGCCCGCTCCGACGACACGCTCACGGCCTTTGGCAAGTCATGGCAGCGCCGGCTCACCACGGTGGAGCGGCAGATGCGCACCGCGGCGGTCGAGAGCGGGCGCAACCCCGATCTCGCCGTCGCACCGCTCGATGCCTCCACGGCGGGGCGGGCCGGGCAGCGGGTGGCGTACTCGGTGGGCGCCGTGGGAGAGTGGATCGACCGGCGGATGGCCGGCCGGAGCTGATGGGCGGCGGCACCGACGGCACGGTCCACGCCGACCTCACCGCCGCCTACGACACCTGCCGGCGCATACAGCGCCGCCACGATCCCACCTACTACTACGCGACCCTGCGCCTGCCGCGCGAGGTGCGTCCGGCGGTGCACGCGCTCTATGGCTACGTCCGCGGCGCCGACGAGATGGTCGACGGGCCTCGCCGCTCCCCGGATCCCGCCGTGCGACGCGCCGCACTCGACGGCTGGCAGTCGGCGCTCGAGCACGGCCTGGCCACCGGTGGGTCCCCCCAGCCGGTGATCGCGGCTCTGGTGGACGCGGGGCGCCGCCACGACCTGCCGCTCGAGCAGCTGCGCACCTACATGGGGTCGATGAGGGTGGACTGCGATCGCGTGCGCATCGAGAGCCGCGCCGAGCTCGACCGCTACATGCAGGGCAGCGCCGCCTCGGTCGGCCGCATCATGGCCCCGTTGCTGGGCGCGCCCGCGGAGCTCCACGAGGAGTTCGCGCGCCTGGGCGTGGCCTTCCAGCTCACCAACTTCATCCGCGACGTGCGCGAGGACTGGGAGCTCGACCGCGTGTACCTGCCGCGCGAGGAGCGCACGCGCTTCGGGGTCGAGGACCACGCGATCGCGTCCGGGCACGCCACTCCCGGCTTTCGCCAGCTGATGGCGCTCGAGGTCGAGCGGGCGCGCGCGCTGTTCCACGTCACTGCGCCCGCCGTCGACGGGGTGCCGGCCTCGGTGCGGCCCGGGATCCGACTGGCGCGCACCGTCTACCTGCGCGTGCTCGATCGCGTGGAGGCGCTCGACTTCGACGTGCTGCGCCGCCGGGTGCGGCCCTCGCCGTGGCAGATCGGCCGCGCGGCGCTCGGTGCCGTGAGCCCGCGGCAGGCCTAGCGCGTGCCGCGCCGGGCCACCACCCGAGGCGATGAGCGCACCTCGCTCGACGGCCTGTCGGCCGACGTGCTCATCTGCGGGGCGAGCTTCGCGGGTCTCGCGGTGGCTCGCGAGCTTCAGCGCGGCGCTTCCTCCGGCGACGTGCGTGTGCTGATCGTCGACCGCTACGAGGTCGGCGAGCGCGCCACGTCGGCCTGCGCGGCACCTACGCCGTGGCTCGAGGCCATGGGCGTGGACGGGGCGATCCGGCAGGAGATCCCGTGCATGACCTTCACCACCCCCCACGGCTCGGCGCGCCACCGGCTGCCGTGGAGCTGGTCGTCCTTCGACTACCGCGAGCTGTGCCGGCTGCTGTTCGAGCAGACGAACGCACGTTTCGAGACCGCGAAGGTCGAGGGTCGCACCGGCCACACGGTGCACACCGACCGCGGCCACCTGACGGCACCGCTGATCGTGGACGCCCTCGGATGGCGCCGCGTGCTGGCGGCCGATGGCTACCAGCCGCCCGACGCGCCGCTCTCGCGCGGCCTCGAGGTGCATCCCGACGGCGGTGGCGAGGACCTCGACGTGTGGATCGACCGCTCGCTCGTGCGCCGCGGCTACCTGTGGAGCGTGCCGGCGGCCGGCGAGCAGCGCGTGGGCGCGGGCTCCTACGAGCCCCGCCATCACGTGAAGGAGGCGACCGTGGAGCTGGCCGGACGGCTAGACGTAGAGCCCGTGCGCTTCCAGGGCAACTGGTTCCCGCACCGCCTCAGGCGCGCCGCCGAGGACGGCGTGTTCTTCGTGGGCGACTCGGCGGGCCACTGCTTTGCGTTGTCGGGAGAGGGCATTCGCACCGCGTTCTACTTCGGCATCGCCTGCGGGCGGGAGCTCGATCGCGTGCTGACGGGCGCCGCCACGCGCGAGCAGGCGCTGCGCGCCTACGCGGCGTTCAGCGCCTCCCACGCGCGCGCCTTCGGGCTGGCCCTGCAGGCTCAGCGGCTCATGCCCGCGCTGCCGCCGCGGCTACTGACGCTGGTGCTGCGCGCTATGAGCCGGCAGTCGGTGGTGGACCGCTCGTTCGGTTGGTACCTGGATCAGGCGCACCCGTCGTTCGCGGGGGAGCCGAGCGGCGCGCGGGAGCCGAGCGGCGCGCCGCGGCCCGTCGCGGCCGCCGCCTGAGCGGCCGCCTCAGGCGTCGCTGGTCGAGACCTCCACCGGCGTGCCGGGCGCCGGATGCCCGAGCCGCTCGGCCGCGCTTCCCCCCCGCAGCAGGAGCTCGTAGAACCGCCGCTCACCGCCGGCGCGGAGCGGCCAGCCGGCACTGCCGGGCGCAAACGACAGCTCGCCTTCCGGCACCTCGAACGTGCCGTCGCTCACCACCGCGCCGGCCGTGGCGCCGCCGATCTCGACCTGTACGCGGGTACCGCTCTCGACCGGCGCCTCGCCCCAGCCGGTCTTGACGTTGCCGTACCCGTCGACGTACAGCACCGCGCGCCCGGGCGGGTCGGGCACCGCGCCGGCGTCGAGGACGTCGCCGAGGGGCGGGCGGTCGTCGAGGGCCAGGCGGGCAATGGCCTCGGGAAAGATGTCGCGCGAGCGGAACTGCGAGCCGGCGGCCGGCACCTCGACCTCGCGCAGATCGTCGACCTCGTCGCGCACGAAGGAGAAGCACCAGCCGGCGTTCGGACCGACGATCAGCGCTCCGGTGGGCGCGCGGCCCGCCACCAGGGCCTCGCCCTCGTTCGCGGCGCGCGGATCGTCGTCGTCGGCCCTTGGGGCGACGTTGTGGAACACGATCCGGTCGCTCGGCCCCTCGGTGAGCGCGAGCTGGGCGACGCAGAAGCCGGCGCCCACGGTGTCGAACGGTCCGACGGGGGTCGGCACCACCATTGCGTCCGGCAGGTGGCGAACCAGCGCCTGCGCAACCTCGGCGAACGCCAGGTCACCCGTCCCGTAATCGGCAACCACGTGGACGAGCACGGCTCGGTACTACCCGGCGGTGGCGGCGAGCAACCGCCTCAGCCGGGTCACAGCCCGCTGCTCTCCACGCTCGCGTTGCCCACCCTCCGCCGGTCCCCCGGCGGACGCAGCAGCAGCCTGATCTCCCGGGCGAAGTTCTGCGCCGAGGTCAGGAAGACGGCCTGGCGCGCTGTGACCCTGAGGCTCGCGACCGTGCCGCCGGACGCCGCCCCACCGTTCCCCTCGCCCCCTCCGGCGAGGCCCCCGTCGCCCGGCCGGGCGCCCAGCAGCTCGACATCCTCGAGGGCCACGTAGCTTCGGCCGGCGCCCGATGCCGGTTCGGTGGTCACGAGCACGTCCACGCGTGCGTCGATCCCCGCGCCGGCGAGCGCGTCTCCCCCGGCCACCGCCAGCTCGACCACGCGCTGGCCGCTGCCGAGAACGGCGCCCTCGCCCTCCGCCCCATCACCGAGCCGGACGTGCGCGGCCGTCACGTATGAGCCGGCCGCGAGCGGCGCCGCGGTGCGCAGGCCAACCGCCTCCTCCATCGCAGTCAGCGAGTCGACCGGGACGAAGCGCTCGGGCACCTGGCGCACGGCCAGCGCGCCGCGGGCGGTCTTCGGGTTGAGCTTGGTCTCGGGAGGCAGGTCCCGGGTGGCCACGAGCACGGGAACGGGCGATCCGACCTGCGCCTCCACCTCCCGCGCCTTGCCGCGGACCTGCGAGGCGGCGAGCCCGCCGCAGGCGACCGCCAGGCATAGGAGCACCAGACCGCGCCGCCGTCGCGCCCGGACGTTCACGGCTCGGCCACCGGCAGCTCGAGCGCCACGACGGCGCCCGTCTCCCCCGACGACACGCTCAGGCTGCCGCCCGCCTCCTCGATCGCCTGGGCGGCGATGCGAAGTCCGCGCCCCCGCCCGGAGCGCCGGTCCGGCCCGGTCGGGGCGGCAGAGAAGCCCGGGCCCTCGTCCGCCACCTCGACCCGCACGCGCCGCGGAAAGCGCGAGCCGCGCACCATCACCGATCCACGCCCGTGCTCCACCGCGTTGGCGAGCACGTTGCCGAGGGCCTGCGACAGCCGCCGCGGATCCGCGCGCACCTGGACCGGTCCGGCGGCGGCCCAGTCGAGCTCCAGGCGGCCGCCGGCACGGCCGGCGGCGGTCCGCCAGCCGGCGGCCGCCCGTCCGACCACGCGCTCGAGCGACACCGACGACGGCTCGGCGGCGGCGCGCCGCCCCGACCGCGCCGCCTCGAGGTCGGCAAGGCCGAGCCGCACGCGGTCGAGCTGAGAGGCGACGAGATCCGTTTGCAGGCCTGCCCTCGTGGCCTCCAGGGCAAGGGTCAGGGCCGCCGCCGGCCCGCGCAGCTCGTGCTCGGCGCTCGCGACCAGCTCGAGCCTGCGACGCAGAACAACGACGATCGCAAGCAGCGCCGCCGCGGCGAGCCATCCCGCCAGCGCGAGGACGAGGGTCACGGCGCCCCGACGTCGTCGGTCAGCCGGTACCCCACCCCGCGCACGTTCAGCACCAACGGCCGGGCACTGGCCGCCAGCTTCTTGCGCAGCCGGCAGGCGTGGGCGTCGAGTGTGCGGCTCGTGCCGATCGAGGCGTAGCCCCACACATCGCGCATGAGGTCGTTCTTGGCCAGCACCCGGGTGGGATCGATGGCGAGGGCCTGCAGGAGCGCGAACTCCTTGGCCGAGAGCGCCAGCGGCCGCCCGTCGAGACGCACCACCCGGGTCTGCGGGTCGATGGTCAAGCCGCCCACCCGCATGATGCCCCGCAGCGGCCGGCCTCCCGCGCGGCGGAGCAGCGCCTCGATGCGGCCGAGCAGCTCGGCGTAGGCGAACGGCTTCAGCAGGTAGTCGTCTGCGCCGCGCGCGAAGCCGCGCACGCGATCGGCCTCGCCGCTGCGGCCGGTGAGGACGAGCACCGGCAGCTCGGGATCGATCCGGGAGGCCATGCCGTCGGCTGAGCGGATGCGGTCGAGCACCCTGAGCCCGTCGCCGTCCTCGAGGATGAGGTCGAGCACCATGAGGTCGGGTTGGCGCACCTCGAGAGCCCGCAACGCCTCTCCGACCGCCGTCGCGATGGCCACGCGGTAGCCGTCGGCGCGGAGGTTGTCGGCCAGGAAGGCCGACGTGGCCTCGTCGTCCTCCACCACCAGCAGTGAGCGTGCGGCCTCCATGGGCGGAGAAGATGGGGCGGATGATTTCTCGCCCCTCCCCCGCTCCAGGACGTCCACGCCTCCCCAGCCCCGCAGGCAACTTTCTCGCGCTTCTCACACCCAACCCCGTGCAACCGCTCGATCGTGCAAGCGCGCTTGCATCTCGCTCGGCGTAGAAGGAATCGGCCGTAGAATGCCGACGCTTCTAGGGCAGCCATGGATACGACGCGACGCGGAAACTACGACTCGGGCCTCGACTACGTGCTCGAGTACGGCGAGCTGCGCTTCACCTTCAACGAGCGGGATTTCGGCGAGCGCGTCGAGCAGGCGGCGGTGAAGCTTCAGTTCGTGGACGCGCAGCTCGCTGACCAGGAGCTGGACGACCTCGTGAACCTCACGGTGAACGGCGAGGTGAAGGATCCGAGCTCGGACCTCGGCGACCACATCAACGACTGCTGGGGCGAGCTGAGCGGACCGTCCGAGCGCTCGCTCGTGCACTGGCTGCGCCGGCTGGTGTTCCGCGGCGCCTGGCTCGACCAGCGCGTCAAGGAGGGCGAGCTGGGAGTGGTGTTCGACGAGTACACGAACACCTTCGGCTACGTGCAGCCCGACCGCGACGGCGAGCTCATCGAGCTGTCGCGCGAGCCCTCGTGGAGCCGCGTGGCCTACGCTCGCGCCGCCGGCTGACCGGGGCGCGGCTCGCCCGACCGGCTAACTGACGAGCAGCTCCGCCCGCAGCGTGCTCGTGCCCGCCGCGGCCACTCCGCCGCCTGGCTCGAGCAGGATCCGCGTGGTGGCGAACCGCTGAGGCTCGGCGGCAAGCCCGGTGGTGGCGACGATCGTGAGCGATCCCGCCTCCTCGGTGTTACGCCCCGCACCGAACACGCGCCGGGTGGCCGCGGCCGGCAGCCCGTCGAGCGAGTCGACGATCACGACCGCGTCCTGACCCCGCTCGACCGCGCGCTTGGCGCGCTCGACCGCCATCTCGGCCGCCTGACCGAGGTCGTCCGGCGAGCTCTCGAAGCTTCCGCCGGCAACGGCCCCGAGCTCCGCCCGGCGCCATTCGGTGACCTCCTCGGGACCCACCCCGCCGAGCACGATCACGAGGTCGAGATCCGGATGCCGCTCGCGCAGGGTGGCGGCGATCTCGCGCAGCAGCGTGGTGCCCTCCGCGCCGGGCGGGCCGCCGATCGCCACGCGCGAACCCTTCCCGAACGGCGCCCCGGCGAGCGCGCGGGGCGCGGCCAGCGGCTCCGTAGGGTACACCGGGGTGAGCGTGGGGAACTGCGGGCGCTCGGCCGGCGGCTCGGCCTCGGCCCCGTTCACGGTGTCGACGCGCACGAGCGAGGGATGCCGCTCGGAGCGGCGCGCCGAGCGGACCGGCCCTGACAGCTCGTCTCCGGGCCGCAGCTCGCAGCGGCGTACTTGCGCCGGTGACACGTACACGTCGCCGTCGGACTGCGTGAAGGGGTCGGCGCGCATGAACGCGGTTCCGCCGGACAGGATGTCGAGCACCCCCGTGCGCACCTCGAGCTCCTCCTCGGGTACCGGAGCGGGCTCGTCGTCCTCGTCGGGGATGGCCGCGGGGGCGTCACCGGCCTGGGCGTCGGCGGCTTCGCGCCCGCGACCCGCGCCGCGCCCGCTGCGCGACCCGCCCCGGCGCCGGGGCCGCCGGGGCCTGTCCTCGCTGTCATCGGCGGACACGCTCTCCCTGCGCGCGGAGGGAGCGGACGCGCCGCCTCCGGCGTCGCCCCCGAGGATCGCCGTCACCAGATCGTCGCGGCGCAGGCGCCGATAGCCCTCGATGCCGAGCTCGGAGGCCAGCGCGTGGAGGTCGGCGAGGGGGCTCTGCTCGAGCTCGGTGCGGTCCAGCACGGACATCGCCCTAGCCGCGCCGCCGGGCGCGCACGGGTTGAAGGGTCTCAGCGGCCATCGAGCGGGCGATCATGGCACACGGCCCGGCGAAGGCCGCGGCCGGGCTCATCGGCTGACCACGCCGTCCGGCACCGGAAGCAGCGCGTGCTCGGTAGCAGCGGGCGACTCGCCGGCCGCCCGCGGCGGGGTGCCGCCGGGCAGACCGGGCGCCACGCCCTCGGCGGCAGCCAGCTCGTGCCAGGCGGCTATCTCCCTCTCCACACGGTCGCCGCTCCAGCCCCACTCGGCGCCGAGCACCTCGGCGACCGCCCGTGGCCCGGCGGCCCCTGGCGCGGCCATGGCGGTACCCGCCACCAGGCCCACGCGCGTGCGCCGCAGCAGCACGTCGCCGACGCTCGCGGCCTGCTCCCGTCGCGCCGCGAACAGCGCCTCAGCGAGCAGGTCCGGGCGTCCGTCGGCGATCGGCTGGGCCAGCTCGCGGCGCTCGGCCGCGAGCCGCAGCACGTCGCGTGCCGCGTAGCCGTAGCGGTCCGTGAGCATCACCCGGCTGGCGTAGCTCACACCCTCCACCTCCGGCAGCTCGGCCACCGACACCGGCTGGCCGAGCGGGATCTCGTGCGTTCGGCACGGCGCCTCGCGGCCCTCGCGCTCGACGATGCGGTCGACCGCCAGCTTGCCCATGCGCCGCCAGGTGGTGAGCTTGCCCCCGGTGATCGTCACGAGGCCCGAGCTCGTCTCGTAGAGCTCGGCCTTGCGCGAGATGTCGACCGACTTCTTCGGGTCGCCGGTGGAGATGAGCGGGCGCACGCCGGCATAGGCGCCCACCACGTCCACGCCGGTGAGCCCGATCTCGAAGAACTCGTTGCACGCTCCGAGCAGGTAGTCGATGTCGCCCTCGTCCGGGGGGATGTGGGCAAGCGGCCCCTCGTAGTCCTTGTCGGTGGTGCCCACCAGCGTGCGGCCGAGCCAGGGCAGCACGAACACGGTGCGCCCGCCCTCGGCGGGGATCACGGCCCCGGACCGCACCGGAAGGTCTTCGTCGGCAAGCAGCACATGCGTGCCGCGGCTCGGACGGATCACCGGCACCTCGGCCTCGTCGTGCAGCTCCTCGGGCCGGATCTGATCAGCCCACACGCCGGTGGCGTTCACCACGTTGTCGGCGCGGATCTCGAACGCACGCCCCGAGGTGGTGTCGGTGCAGCGCACGCCCGCCGCCCGGCCGGCGTCTTCGATCAGGCCGTCCACCCCGCAGCGGTTGGCGCACACGGCCCCGAAGCGCTCCGCCTCGCCGAGCGCGGTGAGCACCAGGCGCACGTCGTCGGTCTGGCAGTCGTAGAACATGTAGGCCGAGGTCGGGTTGCGCGAGGCGAGCGCCGGGAGGCGCTCGACCACCTCGTCGCCGTCGAGCGTCCGGTGGCGGTCGGGGCTCCACTCCTCGTACTCCACCTCGGCGCGCCGCGCCCGGCGCCCCGGCCGGCGGCGCAGGCGCTCGGTGGTCATCACGTCGTACATGTTGAGCCCGACACCGGTGAGGCGGTCGGGCCGCTTGCCCTCGAAGAACGGGATGAGCAGCGGCAGGGGTTTCACGAGGTGGGGCGCGAGGTTCACCATCAGCGCCCGCTCGAGCAGCGCCTCGCGCACCAGCCCGAGGTCGAAGTTCTGCAGGTAGCGAAGGCCGCCGTGTACGAGCTTCGAGGAGCGGCTCGAGGTGCCGCACGCGTAGTCGTCTCGCTCCACGAGCGCCACGCTGTAGCCGCGCGAGGCGGCGTCGAGGGCGACGCCGGCGCCGGTGATGCCGCCCCCGATCACGACGACGTCGAAGCGCTCGGCCTCGAAGGCGGCGAGGGCGTCTTCGCGCGCGATCACGGCAGGTACGTTAGGAGCTTGCCCGGCGCGGGCGGGCCTCTTCGGTCGCCGGCCCGCCGGGGACCCGCGGCCGACGAGGGTGCGCTTGCCCGTCACGGAGAGTCAAGTGCACGCGCATCCGCCGCGATCGGATGCCGGCTACGGGAGGTAGGTCACGAACTCCTCGGCCGGCGCCCGCTCCGGCGCGGGCCTGTCCTGCCGCGGACTGCCGAGATGAACGAGCCCGAGCACCCGCTCGCCCGCCGGGATTCCGACGGCCGCCCGCCCCGCCTCGCCGCGCAGCACCTCGGGAGTGCGCCAGTAGCCCGCGAGGCCGCGCGCGTGAGCCGCGAGCAGCAGGATGTAGACGGCGCAGGCCGCGGCCCACGCGTCCTCCTCGTCCTGCACCGGATCGCCGCCCTGCACGGCCGAGGCCACCACCAGCGTCGGCGCGCGGTCGAGCTTGCCGGCCGCCTCGCGACCGGCGGCGTTCTTCAGCTCGATCAGGGCCTCGGGACCGATCACCCGGAAGCGCCAGGGGTTGGTCAGGTTGTGGTTGGGCGCCCAGCGCGCGAGCGCGAAGAGCTCCTCGAGCGTCGAGCGCTCCACCGGGTCGACACCGTAGGCCTTGTGGGTGCGACGGGTGCGAATGGCCTCTTCGACGTCCATGGGCGGGCGACGGTAGCGAAGGGCACTATGGCCTTGACTCAGGCCGGAGCCGCAGCCGCGGCCCGCTCGGCCACCCGCTCCTCCCCGTGCGCCGTGGCCGCCCCCTGCACCACGAAATCGCGCCCGCGCACGAGCAGGAACGCGAGCACTCCACCGGCCAGGGCGATGATCGCGGCCACCAGGAAGATCTCGTTCAGCCCCTCGACGAAGCTCGCTCGCGCCGCCTCGCCCAGCACCTCCCGCGCGCCCGCGGGCGCCGACTCGATCACGCCGCCGGCGCCCGCCGTGGCCACCGCCTCGGACAGCTCCTCGGCGCGGCCGGCCAGCGGCGTCCCGGCCAGCCGCTCGACCACCCCCGACTCGACCCGCGACTGGAAGATCGCCCCCAGTCCGGCGATGCCGGTGGCGATCCCCACCTGCCGGAACGTGCTGTTGATCCCCGAGGCCATGCCGCTGCGCGCCGGCTCCACGACGCCGATGGCGGCCGAGGCCAGCGGCGGGTTGATCAGGCCGATGCCCACCCCGCCGATCACGAAGCCCAGCAGCAGCGTGGTCCAGTCGGACTGCGGCTCGATCCCGCGCATCAGCAGCAGCCCGGCGCCCACGATGATCAGCCCGCCGCCCAGGAAGGCCCGCACCGGCAGCCGCGCCGAGAGCTTGCCGGCCACCGGAGCCACGAAGAACGCCAGCAGCGTGATCGGGAGGAAGCGAAGGCCGGTCTCGAGCGGCTCGTACCCCAGCACGTTCTGTATGTAGAGAGTGATGTAGAGGAACATCGCGAACATCGAGGCCGACAGCGCGAAGGCGGCGATGGCCGCGCCGGTGAAGGTCGGCTTGCGGAACAGGGACAGCTCGAGCATCGGCCGCTCCTGCCGGCGCTCGACGACCACGAACGCCACGAGCAGCACGGCGGCGAGCACGAGCTGCACGACGATCCGCGTGCTGCCCCAGCCTTCGTCGTTGCCGCGGATGAGCGAGAACACAAGCAGGAAGAGGGCGCTGCTGAAGGTGAGCAGGCCGGCCCAGTCCACCCGCCCGCCCCGCGGGTCCCGCGATTCGCTCACCCGGGTCAGCGTGAGCACGATGGCCGCCACCCCGATCGGCAGGTTGAGCAGGAAGATCGACTCCCATCCGAAGCCCTCGGTGAGCGCCCCGCCGATCAGCGGGCCGACGGCCACCGCCCCGCCCGTGGTGGCCCCCCATGCGCCGAACGCCGCGCCGCGCTCCGGCCCCTGAAACTCCTGCGCGAGCAGCGCGAGCGACGTGGCGAACATCATGGCCGCCCCGATGCCCTGCAGCCCGCGCGACAGGTTCAGCACGAGCGGCGTGCCGGCCAGGGCGCACAGCAGCGAGGCCGCCGTGAAGAGCGCGAGCCCGAGCACGAACACCCGCCGGCGGCCGAGCAGATCGGCGAGCCCGCCCGCGGTGAGGAGCAGCGCGGCGAGCATCAGCGCGTAGGCGTCGATCACCCACTGGAGGTCGCTGAACTCAGCGTCGAGATCGCGCTGGATCTCGGGGAGGGCGACGTTCACGATCGTGACGTCGAGCAGCAGCATGAAGGTGGCCACGCACACCGCGATGAGCGTCCACCACTTGCGCTCAAGCACGCCGTGACGCTCCGCTCAGGGACACCTCTGGCTTTATACCGAGCGCCGCCTCCGCCACCAGAGCGCGCCGAGGGCCAGCCCGACGGCACCACCCAGCGCAAGCGCACCGCCGGTGGTCGATCCGCCGCCCGAGGCCCCCGCACCCGCCTCCCCGGCCGGCGGCTCGATGTCGACGACCGGGACCGACGACGTCCCGGGTCCGGTCGTGACCGCCGGCCCTCCCGCTCTCGCCGGCCGCCGCTTTCCCTTCGCCACCTCCCTGAACGAGCGGCCGCGCCTGTTCTTCTTCTCGCTCGGCGAATCCCCCCGCGCGCCCGCGATCCGGGCCGGCCGCCGCTTCCTCGCCACCGGATCGAGCGGGAAGGGAGCGCGCTCCAGCGCCGTGAGCGCCTGGGCGGTGACCCACACCGGCGTCTGGACTCCGGTGCGCGAGTAGCGGATGCTGCCGTCGGCGGCCTGGAGCGAGCGCAGGTAGGCGAGCGGCGACCTCCCGCCGCGCCGCAGCCGCCCGGGGTTGCGCCCGGCGGCGACGAGGCCCTGCACGGCGAACGAGGTGGACTGCGCGTTGGAGCCACCCGACGGAACCAGGGCGAAGCCACCGTCCGCGCGCTGGACGCGGCGTAGGTAGGCGACAGCGCGGCGCACCGCCGTCGTGCCACGGCGCCCGCCCGCCGCCAGCGCCTGCAGCACCGCGCCGGTGCTGTCGGGGTCGCTCCGCGCGCCGCCGCCGATCCCGAACCCCCCGTCCGCGTTCTGCTCACCGTTGAGCCAGCGAGCCGCGGCACGCACCGGCGACGTGCCCGTCGAGGCGCCGCCGGCCCGCAGCGCGAGCACGCCGAAGGCCGTCAGGTTCACCTGCTGCTCGAAGGAGCCGTCACCGCGCTGCCGGCGCAGCAGCTCGGCGATCAGGTTGCGGCCGCCGAACCGTCTCGGGGACACCCTCGCCGCGCCCAGCACGAGAATCGTCCGCTCCAGCTCGCCCGTGTCGTCGAGCGCGCGGACGTTGACGCGCACGTAGTCGATGAGAGAGCGCTGCCGCGCGCGCACGTCGCCCGGGTTCCGGCCGGCGGCGGCGAGCCCGAGCGCCGACCACCCGCTGAAGAGCGCGTTCGAGCCCTGCCGGGGCGCTCCGCCGTACCCGCCGTCGGAGTTCTGTGCCCGCTCGAGATAGCGAACGGCGCGCTCCGACGCCGACGACAGCGCGGCGGCGGGCGCAGGGGCGGCGAGCGCGCCGGCGAGTGCCAGCGCCACCGCGGCGCAGGCCACCGGAACCGTGGCCGACGGTTTCCACGTGAACTCGAGGCGGCGCCGGTAGCGCTGCAGCGCGCGCACGAGCGGCGGTCCGATCAGGAGGCAGAAGAGCACGTTGCCCACCACGTGCGCCAGGTTGTATGGAAGCGAGACGCCGCTGATGGCGATGTAGGAGGCGAGCGTCTCCTCCGCCGCCAGCGTCCACTGGAATGCGTCCATCACGAGGCCGAACATCAGCCCCGCGGCGCCGCAGGCGAGCGCCAGCGGCACCCGCCCCAGCTCACGCCCTCCCGCCACGCGCGCAAGCAAGGCGCCGAGGATCCCCACCCCGCCCCAGGCCGCCATCTGCCACGGCGTCCAGGGGCCCTGCCCGAAGAAGAGGTTGGACACGAGCGCCGTGGTGGCCCCGACCGCGAAGCCCGGCGCTCCGCCCAGGGCGTAGCCGGCGAACAGCACGATGTCAGTGGTGGGCTTCACGTTGGGGATCGGTGCGAACGCGATGCGGCCGAGCACCGCCAGCGCCGCCAGCGCCGCCACCAGGGCGAGCGTGCGCGCCGGTGGCCGCGAGCGCTCGTACCAGCCTCCGCCCGCGAGCACGGCCAGTGCCACGAGCGCTGCCGAGGCCGTCTGCCAGCTCATCCCACGAGCTCCTCGACCACACCGCGGGCGCGTTGCCGAGGCGTCGGCTCGCCCATCAGCAGGCGCGCGCCCTGCTCGGGCGTGAGAGCGCCGCCCGCCCCGCCGAGCACCCGGGCCACCTCGGTGGCGAAGTGCCAGCCGCCGGACAGCACCTCGGCGGGAGTGCCGTCGGCGATCACCTTGCCCTTGCCCATCAGCACCACCCGGCCGGCCAGGGTGGCGGCCAGCTCGGAGTCGTGGGTGGCCACGAGCACCGCCGCACCGCCGGCCGCGAGGGCCCGGAGCCGCTCCACGAGCGCGCCTGCGTGCAGGCCGTCCATGCCGCGCGTGGGCTCGTCGAGGCACACCAGTGCGTGATCTCGGCCCTCGAGCGCTACCTCGAGTGCCAGCCGCTGCCGTTCTCCCCCGGACAGGTCGGCCGGGTTGGCCGCCCCGCGCCCGCTCAGGCCCGCGGCGGCCAGGCCTGCGGCGTCGGTCTCGTCGCCGGCGTGCTCGTGGATCAGGTAGTCGCCGGGGTGCTGCAGGAGGAGCGCCACCTCGCCGCCGGTCTCGATCCGGCCGCGGGTGGGCTCGAGCAGGCCCTTGGCGAGCCGCAGAAGGGTGCTCTTGCCGGCGCCGTTGCGCCCCATCAGGGCCACCACCTCCCCCGGAGCGATCGTCAGGTCGATGTTCCGGAGGACCGCCGGACCGTCGCGCAGCTCGTGCCAGAGGCCCTCGAGGCGCAGTGCCGCCGGCGGGCGCGGACGACGGCCGAAGCGGCGGCCGCTCTGGCGAGAGGGCGTGCCGGCACCCGCCTCCCCGGCGGGTGGCTCGTCCGGCAAGAGGGCGGCGCCGCGCAGGCGTGCGCGGGCCTGCTTGACCGAGGCCGGCAGCGGGCCGAGCCCCGAGAGCGAGAAGAGCCGCGCCGCGGGAGTGACCATGGTCGCGCGGCCGGCCGGACCCCCGTCGGCAGCGGCCCACGACAGGAAGCCTTCGGGCGTGGCGTCGCAGGCCACGCGCCCGTGTTCCAGGGCGATCACCCGCTCGGCCGCTCCCAGGCAGCGCTCGAGACGGTGCTCGGCCAGCAGCACGGTCGTTCCCCACTCCTCGTTCAGCCGCCGTACCAGCGCGAGGAAGTCGCTCCCCGCCACCGGGTCGAGCTGTGAGGTCGGCTCGTCGAGCAGAAGCAGCCGCGGCCGGTGGGCCAGGGCGGCGGCGAGCGCCACCCGCTGCAGCTCGCCGCCGGACAGGGTCTCGACCCGGCGTTCGAGCAGCTCGCCGACTCCGAGCGCCAGCGCCGCCTCCTCCACCGCGCGGGCCACGGCGGCCGGCGCCTCGCCGCGCTGCTCGAGCCCGAGGGCGATCTCGGCGCGCACCCCGCCCATCACCACCTGGCGCTCGGGCTCCTGGAGGACGGTGCCGCAGACCGCGGCCAGGGCGCTCGGCCCGTGCGCGCGCACCGGCATTCCCGCGACCGACAGCTCACCCGTCACCTCGCCGCCGTGGAAGTGCGGCACCAGGCCGCAGGCCGCCCGCAGCAGCGTGGACTTGCCGGATCCCGACGTGCCGGC
Source organism: Thermoleophilaceae bacterium (assembly GCA_030446485.1). Taxonomy (GTDB): domain Bacteria; phylum Actinomycetota; class Thermoleophilia; order Solirubrobacterales; family Thermoleophilaceae; genus JAUJNF01. The sequence continues at coordinate 241,572 of JAUJNF010000002.1, forward strand.
CAGCAGGGTGAACGAGCCGGGCTCGAGCTCGAGCGAGACGTCGCTGAGCACGGGGGCCGCAGCGTCCGGGTAGCGGTAGGTCAATCCGCGGGCGCGGAGGATCGGCTCAGGCACGGGCCACCCCCAGGCGGCCGCCGACGCCTGCGAACGGCGCCGCCGCCAGCGCCACCAGCGCGAGGCCGAGCACGAGCTCGCCGGCGCCGAACGCCAACTCGAGCGTCGGGTACGGCGTGAAGGCGCCCAGGCCGGCCACTCTGGCCGCCACCGCGAGGGTGGCCAGGGCGGCCGCGGACCCCGCCACACGGAAGTCGTGGCGCGACCAGGGGGCGCGCCTCGTGGGCCCCAGCCGCCCCGCCCCCGCCCCGTAGCCGCGGACCTCGAGCGCCGCCGCCACGTCGACGGCCCGGTCGAGTGCCCCGCGCACCGCCGCCCGGGCCACCGCGGCCCGCGGCGGCGGCGTGCGCCGGCAGCGCGCGGCGTCGCTCAGGCGCGAGGCGTCGCGGGCGAGCACCGGCACGAGCCGGCTGGCCAGCGACACGGTGAGGGCCGAGCGCGGCGACACGCGGCGCATCAGCTTGAGCAGCTCGTCGGGATCGACCGCCGCCGAGAAGAGCGCGAAGGCCATCACCAGGGTGAACAGGCGCAGGCCGAAGGCTCCGCCGTACGCGAGGGCCTCGAGCGTCACGTCGAAGCGCCGTCCGAGGATCTCCCAGCCCCGCACGAGCAGCGTCTCCCCTCGCGGGACACCAGCGGGTTCACGAGCGCGACCACCAGCGCGAGCGGCAGCGACAGCCGCGCCGCCCGCCGCAGCTCCTCACCCACTCCGGCCCCGCGCGCGCCCGCGAGTACCGCCAGCAACGCCGCGCCCAGCACCAGCGGGTGCTCGAAGAGCACAGCGGTGAGGGCCAGCGCACCGCAGTAGGCCGCCGACGCGCCCGCGCGGGCCGAGTGCAGCGCGGTTGCTCCTGGGCGGTAGACGGGCACGAAGCCCGCGGCTGGGCTGCTCACCCTTCCTCCTCCCGCAGCGGCAGGTCGAGCGGCCCGGACGGCGCCACGGCCACCGCGAAGGCGTCGCTCAGAGTGTCCTCATCGAGCGCCCGGGCGGCCCGTTCGACCCCGGCCGCGTCCAAACCCGTCACCAGCCAGAGCACGCCCTGGTCGGCGATCGAGGTCGCCGCCACGAGGCCGGTGCCGGGCTCGGCCGTCCGGGCGGTGCCGCCGCTCTCGTCGAGGAGCTGGAGCGAGCGCCCCTCATCGGTGAAGCGCGCGAACACGCCGCTCTCCTCCGGCCCCTGCTCGAGCGCCAGGGCGGCGCGCAGCCGCCGCGCCTCCGGCCACGGCGCCACCACCACTCGCAGGAGGTCGGGCGTCCCGGTGTTGCCGAACGCCGCCTGGGTCACCGGCACGCCGAGCGCGGTGAGCCGCTCCCGGACCTCCCGGCATGCGGTCGACTCGTCGTCGTCGCACTCCATCCGCACCGGCAGCCGCTTGCCCTCCTTGCCGTGCACGAAGGGCTCGGGATAGGCGCCGACGATCGCCGGGATGCCCATCGCGGCCCGGTAGCGCCGGTAGTCCCAGGTCACGACGTCCCCCGGGAACAGCTCGAACTCCGCCGCACCCACGTCGGCCTCGATGCCGTTAACGAAGTAGAACCAGTCGCTGCCGCCGCCGCTGCCCTCTCCCTCGATGCCGTCGATCGACTGGACGAAGTTGCCGCCGTAGCGCGTCTCGACCTTCCGCTCGGAGCTCAGGAGGCGCAGGACGGTGAGCCCCTCGGGCACGGAGTCGCGGGTGGCAGCGGCGAGCCGCTGTTGTCCGAAGTCGCGCGTCACGCGCAGCTCGGTTGTGCCGTCGCGCTCCTCGCCCGGCCCCACACCACAGCCCGCTAGCGCGCATGCGACGGCGAGGAACGGCGCGAGGCGGCGCATCTACTCGACCCTCACCCGCTCGGGGAAGGAGCGGACGCGATCCGCCTGCTCGGCGTTGACCGTGTAGGTGCCCGGAGCGACCGCGAAGCGGGCGTCGCCCTTCGAGTCGGTAACGGCGGACTGCTCGCCCAGCCGGACGGTCGCCTCCCGAGCCGCTACCCCGCGGCCCTGGTCATTGTGGGCCGTCACCCGCACCGTCACGACGCCGCCCGGTTGCACGCGGGCGCGCACGGCGAGCGTGCGCTGGCAGTTCGACGCCATGCGGCAGTAAAACCAGGTAACGCGCGCGCCGGCACGAAGGCGACCACTCCCGAACGGGCCGGTTGGATCGGCGGCGCCCGCCGTGCCCAGGCGGTTGCCCACCTTGTACACCCACCCGCTCAGGCCCCTGTTGCGATCGGGTCCGATCCCGGCGACGAAGAGGCCGCCGCCATCCCGTGGGCGCCGGGAGCACGAGCCGAAGTCGCGCAGCCGCGGGGGCCCGACACCGCTCCTGACGAGGGCGGCCAGCGGCGTTCCCGTCGCCACCGCACAGCGGCGGCGGCCGACGCGTACGGTCGTGGCCCCGGCGCGCGGCTTTCCTACTGCGGCGTCGCCGGAGCGGAACGCCACCATCTGCTCGACGCGGGGCGCGGCCGCGCTAACCGGGCCGGGCGCGACGGCGGACGCGACGGCCCAGAGGGCCACCGCGACCACCGTGCGCGTTCCGGTCCGCCGCATGGGCGTCTACCGATCGCCGGTCGGCCGCCGCCGCACGACGCGCTCGCAGTCCGCCGCGACGCGGTCACGGCGATCGGCCCTCACGACGTCGTCGCCGTCCCCGCAGCTAACGCGATCGGGCTGACCGTCGACCGCGTCGACGGTGTCGTCCCCGCCCCGAGCCCGCACGTCGTCGGCCCCGAGCGTGCCGGTGATCGAGTCGGCCCCGCCGCGACCGTAGATGCGCTCGCCGCGGATCGGCGGACAGAGCCGCAGCCGCTCGTTCACGCAGACCTCCACGGGCTCCGACGGGATGTCGCCTCCGCGCGTCGCGCGCAGGGTGACCGTCCCGTTCTCGCCCGCGCCTACCGTGGCCCGGCCGCGCTCGTCCGTCGTCGCCACGTTCTGGCCGATGGCGATCTCCGCACCGGCCGCGCGGCGGCGCTTACCTCCGGCGTCGAAGCGGAAGGCCGTGACCGTGAACGGCTGGCCGGCCCTCGCCCGAGCCGGCGCGCGCAGGCCGAGCTCCTCCCCGGTGTTGATCCCGCGCTCGGTGTCCTGGAAGTACCACAGGACCTCATCGCCGTCGTCAAGCGCGAACTGATCGCCGCCGACCGAGGGCGCCTCGCGGTTGACCTTGTACAGCCAGAAGGCCGTGTCGGAGGCGACGAACTCGCCGATGCCGCACACGAGCAGGCCGAACGAGAACTTGTCGCTGATCCGGTAGGGGCGCAGCGGGGGCTCGACGCGACGGGCGTGGTCGACGATGCCGACGGCGGTCGGCCCCTTCACGGTGACGGTCTTCCCGCTACCGCCGCACGCGGGGGTCGTGTCCGTGGGCAGCCGGACGGTGTTGGTCACGTAGCGGTGCCCGGGCGCGAGCGCCTGGCCACCGGCCTCCACCCGCAACTCCGAGACGACCGGCTTGGCCGGCGCCTGAGCGGCACCGGCGGACAGCACGGCGCATGCGACGGCGCCGGACAGAAGGACCCGAGGGGTCCGGGAACGATGAGACATTGGTTTGAGCCTCCCCTTCCGCGAGGGAATCGTGGCTTCGGCCGGAGGTAGGTCTCCTGGCTCACGGTTGAGGCCTTGTCGCGCCTTCCCAGGGAGCGGAGCTCCCCAGTGGCATTATCGCGACGGCCTAGCCGCTCACAGTGGCGGGACCGCGTCGGAATCTCACCGACTTCCCTGACCACCGACCGCTGACCGGCGAGAGGTTACTCCCCCAGGTGGGCGGCGTGAGAACTGGCTGTAGAATGCGGCGTCGCGCCGCCATCGTCCAGGGGACTAGGACGCCGCCCTCTCACGGCGGAAACCGGGGTTCGAATCCCCGTGGCGGTACTGAAGGAACCCGCTCTGAAGCGGGTTCTCGTCGTTTGAGGGGGGCCGTGGGGAATCGCTTGGGGAAGTCTGCGGGCATCCGTCAGGAGCGTCGTGCCTTCTCGACTGCGCTGCTGATTCCGTCTGTCCACGGTTCGCCGTGACCGGGGAGAACGGTCCGGGCGTTCGTGCCAACGAGCGCTTCGAGCGACTGCACCGCCAGCTCAGCGTCGGCGGTGTGGGGCCCCCGAACGACTTGCGGTCCTTGGCGTCCGCGTGGCCCGCGAGCGACGTCGAGCGTTACCAGCGCGTCTCCCGTGAACAGGAGCGATCCGCCTTCTAGGAACAGCGCGCAGCTACCCGCTGTGTGTCCGGGCGCGTGGATCACGCGGGGCGACCCGGCCACGTCCACGACCTCGCCGTCGTCGAACTCGTCGAGCTGGGCGAGCGGCGGAGTTCGGGTAATTCCCTTCGCAACGTACCCGAGGATGTACCAGGCGTACCACGGGCGCCAGAGGTACCGCACGACCCCACGGTCACTCAGATGCTTCTCGCCTCGAAGGTAGGGCGCGTCGGCGTGGTGCGCGAGGACGCGCGCGCCCGAACTTCTCAGCCGTTCAGCGTTGCCTGCGTGATCGCGGTGGTGGTGGGTGATGAGTACCGCGTCGATGTCGGCGGGTGAGTACCCGAGCCTCGACAATGCCGAATGGAACTCGCGCCAGTCTCTCGGCAACCCAGCGTCGAGAACCGTCAGTCGACCCCCGGCTTCGAGCAGGTACCAGTTCGTGTAAAGGCTCGAAAGCCGGTGCACACCAGGGCCGACGTGCGTCAGGCGAAGCGGCATCGCTCGGCGATTATTCCACCATGGACGGTGCTCGTAGCTGCCTGCTCCGGCGCGAAGGCGTGACGCCGATGCGGGGCGGCTCTTGAGGAGTCTATGGCTGCACGGTCAGGGAGGGCGCCGGCCCTCAACACCGGGAACCGTCAGACGTTCGTACCTTGACCTTCGGCCCTCCGGTGAGAGGGCAGCGCCTCGCAGGGAAGTCGGAGCGAGGTCACGCCACGCGCGCCAAGCGGCCTCTGGCGAGTGAGTAAGAGGCACGGCCCACGCCGCTCCGGCGAGCGCGCCCAGCGTGGGTGACCGCCCCACCCGCTCTGTTCACTACGGAGCCTTTGGAACCTCGCCGTAGACCTCCGCGATCTCGGGTTGCTCGTGTCATCGTTGAAGCGGACCTCATACGAATGGCCCGCTGACAGCACGATCGGGGGTTCCGAGTAGATGAAGTCAACCGCCTCGAAGTACGGGCTGTCGTCAGAGACGACTTCGTACTTGTACTCGTACTGTCGTGGGAGGGCGTGGTACTTGTCCGTGATGATGTGGATCGTCGCGTCCTGGCCCTCCATCTGGACGCTCCCTCGGCTCACCTGATGCGGACTCCTCTTCCTGCGAACGCGGCTAGGTGTTAGCGGCTCGTTGAAGGCCTGGTCCGCGGATGCCTTGGCGAGGCGATCGACTGCCTTCGCGTGTGGACTCTTCTTGCCCTTGATCCACGTGAAGTCGATGCGGATGCCGTACTGCTGAGTAGTTAGCCGCGCGAGTTCCTTCCATAGCTCCGCATTCCTGACGGGCGTCCCGTCTGCCGTCGTCCAGCCCGCGTGCGGCCAAGTCGATCTCGCGTTGTTTAGGTTTTCCACGACGTACATGGAGTCCGTGTAGATGACGATCTTCGTGAACCGCGAGAGATCAACTGACGAGTTGCGCCCTGTCGCCTCCTTGATCGCGGTGATGCAGGCCAGAAGCTCCATCTGCTGATTGGTCGCTTCCTTGTAGCCCGCGTGCGCCGAGTCATGGGTGACCTCGTGCCCGTCATCGCCCACCGTTACGAACCGATAACCAATCCCTCCACGTCTGGGGTGCGAGAACGACGACCCATCGGTGTAGATGTTGAGGGCATTTTCGTCCAGAGCCTCCATGGCGCGCCGCCAAGTACAGCCGACGGCCCTTACCCGCGGACGCCCCATCGGTGGTCGGTGGCTCCGTACCACTTCGTCTTGCCTCCGATGTGTGGGAGGACTACCCCGTCGTTAGCCGCTGGCCTCAGGAGGAGCGGGATTCTTCTTCTAGGGATCCCAGGACCCCTCCCAACGCCCGCGATCCCCAGCGGAGGGGGGACAAGCATCGAAAATGCGTCCTAAAGCTCCGACAGCCGATAACAAGTTTGCTATGGTCGAGTCGTTGTGTTCCGCTAACGAGAGGCGCTGGTCATGAAGCTCAGCGATATGCAGACGTCCGATGAGGTGCTCGCTGAGGACCTGAAGGACTCCGCCTTCCGCGCTGAGTGGGAGCGAACCGCCCTCGCCCGCGCCATCGCGAATCAAGTCATCGCTTACCGCGCGAACCACAACCTCTCTCAGAGTCAGCTCGCTGCGCGGCTCGGGATGCGCCAACCGCAGGTTGCTCGGCTAGAGGCCGCTGAGCACAACCCCAGCATCGAAACACTCATCAGGCTTGCGGGCGTGCTCGACATCGAGTTCGCCATTGACATCCGTCCGGCGGCGCGGCCGACGAGGCTCGTGAACAAGCGCGCGCAAACGACTGCCGCGCTTTCGGTGACCTCGGTCGGGACCACGGAAGTGCTCGTCGCCGCCGGCGCGTAAGCGTTTCGCCGGGCGGACGCTCTTAGTGGGACTCGTCGCCCTCGAGCTGGTTCGGGTAGCCGGCCCCGTCCCACCGCTCGTGCACTAGCGGCGGACGAACCGCGCGAAATAGCCGAGCGGCGTCCCCGAGCGCTCGGCGAACGCCAAGCCGGCGCGTTCGGCGCGTTCCAGGAGCCGCCCCGGACTCACCCAATGCGGATCGCCGAACAACTCGCCCACCACCAGGCGACCGCCGGGCCTGAGCACCCGGGCAAGGTCGCGCAGGGCTGCTTCCTGGTCGGGTATCTCCCCGAGAACCGTGACCAGGTACGCGGCATCGAAGGTCCGGTCGGCGTACGCCAGCTCGCGCGCGTCACCCCGGCTCGGCACGATGTTCTCGATACCGGCCTCGCGCGCACGGCGCATCGTGTGGTCGAGCATCTCCTGTTGGAGGTCGAAGATGTCGAGCTGCCCAGGCGCGATCCAACCCGCGACGTGCAGGCTGTAGTAGCCGGTTCCGGGGCCGACCTCCAGCACGCGCTCGCCCGGCGCGAGCGCGAGCACCTCGCGAAGCCGAGCGCGCGTGACGAACGGGTGCGGCGCCTCGATCCAGAAGCGCTGGCCGTACGGGCATGCGGACGGGTTCTTGCGCCACCACAACGCGCTCGCGCCGACCGCGGCGCCGGCTGCGAGCCCGAGCGCCTTCGCGTTCACGGCGCAGTCCTGCCGTCGTGGTCGCAGCAGGCGTCGCTCGCGGCGACTCCAGCGAGCGGATCGCCGACGCACGCACAGCCTTCACCGCGCCAGGCTTCCATGCCCTCCTTGACCGCGACGCCGGCGATCAGCAGGCCGACGATGGGGTCTAGCCACCACGCACCGGCCGCCGCGTTCCCGAGCAGGCCCACGAGCAGCGCCGCGGCAAGGTACGCGCAGAGCATGTTCTGCCGCCCCTCACCCTTGGTGGCGGCGGACCCGAGCCGGTCAGCAAGCCGCTGCTTGGCGAGGCCGAGGTACGGCATGACGACGACGCTCGACGCGCTCAGGGCGATGCCGAGCCAGGACACGTCCGCGCGCTCGCCCTCGACGAGCGCCGTGACCGACTCGTAGCCGACGTAGGGCGCGAGAATGAAGAACTGGATGGCGACGAGCTGCTGCGCGCGCTTCTCCGCGGACTCGCTGTTCACTCTGCTTGACGCCCACCGCCAGACGATGATGCCGCTCGCGAAGCCTTCGATCGCGGAGTCGATGCCGAAGCCGATGAGCGCCACCGAGCCGGCGATGACGCCCGCGAAGATGGCGATGCCGCCTTCGAGCGCCATGTACACGAGGCTCGCCCACGAGAGCCAGCGCACCCGGCGGGCGAGCTGCTGACGCGCATCGTCCGGGGCCGTAGCCGGCTGCCCCGCGCGGGCCACCGACAGCGTGCTCACGCCGGCACCTCCGCCGTGAGGCTCGTGAGCAGCGCCGCGCCGGCGGGCGTCAGGGCGTACATGACCATCTTGCCCTCGCGGCGCGACGCCACGAGGCCGGCGGCGCGCAGCGCGCGGAGGTGATGGGAGACCAGGTTCTCGGCACGCTCCGCGACCCACGCGATGTCGCAAACGCACAGCTCGTCGGTCGCGGCGAGCGCGTTGGCAATCGTCAGGCGAGTCGGATCGCCGAGCGCCTTGGCACGCTCGGCGATGAGGCGCGCGGCGTCGTCCGAGAGGCGCGCGGCGCGCAGGCGCTCGGCCCTCGGCAGGTCGAGGCAGAGCAGCTCACAGCGGTCGCCGGTCACGGCCGCGCATGGTAGCAACGTCTCAACGGATGTTGAGGCGTTGAACTCCCTCGACGTGTCGCGTGTCAGCGTCCCGCCGTGATGCCCGCCTCGGATGAAGAGCTTGTCGCCGCCGCCCGGGCTGTTCGGAGGCAGGTCGGGTTCTCTCGGAGTAGCTGATCCTGTCTGACGTCACACCCGTGGCGTCGTCGGGGAGGCGACGAAGGGGAAGACGTGAACCAAGGCGGGGGGGGCCTGCCCCCCGGCCCGGGCACACCTTGCCCCGGCGAGGAAGGGCGCGGCGGGGCAAGCGGTCTACCCGGGGGGCCAACGCGGCAAGGGGCAGATGCGCGTCAAGCTACCGAGCGAGCAGTTCGGCGCCGCGCTGGCCGGCGGACGTCGCGCCTGCCAGCGTCAGGTCTCGAGCGGCGTCCACCGCGAGCACCGTCCGTAGCGTCCATACGCACGCGGGATCGAAGGCGGCACCTTCGTCATCGGCGATGATCTGCAACGCGCCTTCGTGCCCGAGGGCGTCGCGGTAGACCCGCTGGGACACGAGCGCGTCGTAGACGTCGCATACGGTGAGGATGCGTGTGTCCAGGTCGATCTGCGCCGCCTCGAGGCGGTCTGGGTAGCCGTTTCCGTCGAGCCGTTCGTGGTGTGAGCGGATGAGCTGCCGCACCGGCGGCGAGAAGCCGAGGGTGCGTGCCAGATCGTCGCCCCACGCGGGGTGACAGCGGATCACCTCGAACTCTTCGTCGGTGAGCCGGTCGGGCTTCTTGAGCACGGCGTCGGCCACTTGGAGCTTGCCGATGTCATGCAGCAGGCCGCCGATGGCAAGCCGGCGCAGGCGGGCCGCCGAGAGCCCTAGCGCCTCGCCGACGCGAACGGCGAGCAGTGCCACGCGCCGGGTGTGCTCTTCGGTGGAGGTGTCCTTGTCGGCGAGGCGCAGCATTAGCGCGCGTACCTGCGGGCCGAGCAGCGCCTCCTCCTCGGCCACCAGCTCAGCCGCCGCCAGGTCGCCCGCGAGCGATCGTGACTGCGCGGAGCGGCGAAGGTCGAGCGAAACCGGCAGTGCCACCGCCAGCATGCCGAGCGTCTCGAACAGGTGTCCGCCCCACCAGGACAGGGTCCAGGGCCGCGTGAGGAGTGCCGCCAGCGTCGCTGTTGTCAACCAGCCCACCCCGACGAGCACCCAGAGGTCCGCTGGCCTACGCGTGAGCACGAACGTCCGGCGCGCGCGCGCGGCGAGGACGCTGAAGAAGATGAGGGAGACGGCTAGCAACACGAGCGCCGGTGGGCTGTTGGCCGATGGCACACCAGGCACGACGGTCGGGAACGTCAATCCGATGGCACCCACGACCACGATCGCCACGATTAGTGCGGCCTGGAGCCAAAGCAGCCGCCGGACAGCACCCGGGGTGCGCAGCCTCGGGCTTCCCACGAGGCAAAGCACCGCGGCTCCGACTGGAAGCGTCGCGCCGCCGGCGAACGCGATCAGCCCGTTGTGCTCGGGCCCGAGTACCTCGGGAGTTGCGAGCCCGTGCACCAGCAGCAGCGCGCTCATGGCCGAGAACGCGGTACCAACCACCACCGCGCGGCGGTCGTCGCGACGCGCGCCGACCGACGTTAGGACGAGTGCGGCCAGGGTCGCGACCGCCATGGTCGCGCTCGCTCCCACGAAGTGGAGTCGGTACAGCTCGCCGAAACTGCGATTCGCGAGCGTCGCCATCGCGGCCACCGGCAGGGCGACAGCGATCGCCGCCGCCACGATCGCGCCAGTCAGGCGGTTGCTCAGGTCCCGGCTGCGGTTCTCGCGTCCCCACATGGATCGAACGCGCGCTGCGCGCTTACCTTCCATAGGTCCCTATCGGCACGCGGGAGCCCGCATTGAGCGGTAGTTACTCAACCGCCAGCATCACGGCGCGCCGCCTCGAGCTCGGCCTGCACGACCTCGGGCTGGTCCGGGATCTGCGCCCGCCGTTCGAGCACCGGGATGGCCTCCGCGGGCTGCCCCGAGAGCCTGAGGGCGCGTCCGAGGTTGAAGAGGGCGAAGGCGTAGCTCAGGTCGCCACTGTCGGCCGGGAACTGCTCGACCGCCCGCCGGAGCACGGGGACGGCGGCGGCGTACTCACCCTCGGGCGCGGCCTCGGGAAGAGCCTGTCTGAGCGTGGGCCGCGGTATATAGCGGCCCGTTGTCGGTGGAGCGCCGGCCAGTCCTACGGCTCGGCGTGCCGCGCGTTCGGTGTCTGGGCGGCGGCGTGGGTCGTGGGGCAGAACTGCGTCGCGGCGTTCTTCGTGTGCTCTGCGAGCGCGATCGCGGGAGCGAGGGCGTTGCGGTAGGGGCGGGCGGAGGTCTTCGCGTGAGAGGGGGCGGCGACGAGGATGATGCGAGAGGCCCTGGGGATCTCGTCGGCCTCGAGCTGGTCCGGGTAGCCGGCCCCATCCCACCGCTCGTGCTCGGCGCGCACCACAGGGGCCAGGTGCGCGAGGGTCTCCATGGACGCAACGATCTGCTCGCCCACGGCGGGATGGCCCCGCATGATGTCCCACTCAGCCTCGTTCAGCCGGCCTGGCTTGTGGAGAATGGCGTCGGGGATCCCGATCTTGCCGATGTCGTGCAGCAGCGCGGCGTTCTCCACATCGAGCATCTCCGCGGCCGACACGCCAAGCTCGGAGGCGATGGCCACCGACAGGTCCACGACCGCCTGGGAGTGGGCCTCCGTGTAGCCGTCTCTCGCCTCGAGCGCCGTGAGCAGGGCGTGGACGGTGGCCGCGGTCATTGCGGCACGGCGGCTCTCGGTTTCTTGCTCTTCGCGCTTCAGCTGGTCGGCGATCAGGCGCGCCATCACCTGCATGAATTGCACGTCGCGCTCGCGCAGGCCGGGGTCGGGCTCGTGGCTCAGGCAGCAGAACGTCCCATAGGTCTCTCCGCCGGGCAGGATGAGCGGAACGCCGATGTAGGACCCGATGTCTCCCTGCGCGGTGACGTCGAGCCCGCACACCACCGGATCGGTACTGGAATCCCGGACGATGTTCTCCAGACGGCCGTCCAGCAGCCTCTCGCAGTAGGTGCCCTCCAGCGGGGCGGGACGATCGACCGCTGCGCCGAACGACTCGCCGTCACCGGCTACCGCCCGAAAATCCTGCAAGCCGGTGCGGGTGTCGGCGACAAAGGCCATGTCCATGCCGAGCATCTCGCGGGCGGCTTCGGCCGCGCGCTCAATGATCTCAGCGGCCGGCGAGGCCTCCAGCGCCCCCGCATCAACGGGGGGTGGCGGGACGAGCGCAAGGGGAGTGACGGGGTTATTCGGCTCGTCGGTCGCCAACTGCGTTGTCATCAAGATTCCTTTCCTGGAGACGCGCCGCCCCTAGTTGACGAGACGACCTAGGGACGGCCGAGTCGGCGTGCCAGGGTCGCGATTCGCGTCCTGTACGTCCTCGGCGCTCTGGCCGGATCAATTGAGTGTGGAGCCCAGGACTTCGACGAGTTCTACGCGAGCGCCGCCCGGCTGACGCTTCGAGGCCGTCTGTGATCGCTACTCAGTCATCCAGACGGTCCCGCTTCGGCCCCTCCCAGTCCGGGGCCTCCCAATCGTCGGACGGGTGCGGCTGGCTGGTGCTGGTGCTGCCGGCGACCGGATGCGGCTCCTCACCGAACGGCAGCCCGTCAGGGTCCGGTGGGTCCAGCGGGTCCTCGCGTGTCTCGTATGGGTCCGGCCACTCGGTCGGGTCGGGGTCGCCAACCGGGTTGTTCAGAGCGTGGTGTGGCGACGGGTCCGCGGAGCGGTCACCGGGATCGCGACCGGGGGGCTCGGGGTAGCCGCCGACCTGGTCCGCCGGGGGCTCGGCCGATGCCGGTTCCTCGGCGCCGAAGTCGGGCTCCTCGGGCACTCAGACGTGGCCCTTGCCGCGCCGCTGAAGGCGTAGGAACAGGAAGAGCAGGAGAGCGAACAGGAGCGCGACGCCGGCGATGACCCCGATGATGACGCCTATGCCCGCGCCTTCGCTCGGAGTGCCTCCCCGCCCGCCGACGGCGTCCTCCGCAGCTATGACGACCGCGAGCGTTATCAGGTCGACCATGCACACGTGGTACCGCGCCTGGGATGTCGATAAACCGCTCTTGCGCCTTCGACCAGACGCGCGCGCCCTGCCCGGTCTGGGCAGCCTCACGTTCGCTCACGCCTCTACCCGGGTAACACCAATGCATCAGCCTCCTCCGCACCATCTCCCGCGAGTACGTCCGCCAACGCATGTACGGCAGCAGCCGCCGTCACCGCGGCGGCATGTGGGGCTCGCCCCGCTACTCGCGCGGCCCGCGCGGCTACGGCAGCTACGGCATGCGCGGGGGCTACGGCAGCCCGTTCGGCGGACGCCGCCCGCGGGGCCGCGTGCAGGTGCGCGGCTGCGGCTGCTGCCTTCCCATCCCGCTCGGCATCGTCACCGCGAGTGGGCTCGGCCTCCGGGCGCTGATCCGGTCGCGCGCCTGATGTTCTTCTTCTCGAACAAGATGGGCTGCGCCGGCTCGCTGCTCGTCTCGGTCGTGGGCACGCTCCTGCTCCTGCTCCTGCTCGGGGTCTTCAACAACTAGCCCGAACGCGGCCCGCGAGGGGCGAGCGGCCTAACCGCCCAGGGCGGCCCTGATCTCGTCGAGGGCGCTCTGCTCGGACTCGCTAACCGGCTTCCCGCCGGCCCCGAGGAACCCGCCCTCCTTGTGAGCGTTCGCCACGTTGTCGGCCAGCGACAGCACGAACTCCTTGTACTCCGCCACCTCCTCGGGCGTCGCCTTCTGGTCGAGCAGGGAGACGGCGTCCCTCAGGGCCTGCGTGCCCTGAGTACGGAGGTCCTCGGGCGAGCGAAAGCGAGTCTGGTCGATCTCGGGCCGCGCCGCCACGATCTCCGTGACCAACTCGGTTCCGCCCTGCTGCTTGGCCTCGACGTACGCCTTGCCCATCGAGACGCTCTCACGAACGGTCCCGCCCCTCTCGGCCGTGACCACCATCATCGCGGCGATCGGCGGCCCCTGAAGAACGACCGACCACTCCTCGGCGTTGAAATCGGCCTTCTTCGTCATGTGTTCCTCCTGGAGCGGTCGCGAGTCATCTGGTTGGGCGGGATGGTACGGCCGCCGGCCCCACGCGGTCCGAGTCCGAGCCCTTCCGCATGCCCACGGGGCGAACAGACGCCCTAGCCTGGAGCAGTGCTCGCCTCCGGTACCGTCAGCCACCTGCACCGCTGGCCGCTGAAGTCGGCGGCCGGGGAGCCCCGTGGCGAGCTCGAGGTCGACACCCGAGGGGTGCTCGGCGACCGCACGTTCGCGGTCTTCGACGAGCACCGGGGCGCGCCGCGCCGGCTGACCGCTCGCGAGGCGCCGCGGCTGCTTCTGTGGCGAGCGACCGGTGACACCGTCACCGCCCCGGACGGTGAGTCGTTCGCGGCCGGCGACCCCGCGTTGGAGGAGGCGCTGGCCCGCGATCTGGGGCGAAGCGTGACGCTACGAAGCGACTCGGCGGGCCAGCAGGACGTGCCTCGGTCGGTGCTCGTGACCACCCAGGCTTCCCTCGAAGCGCTCTCGGACGCCCTCGGCCGGCCGGTCGAGCTCGACCGGTTCCGCACCAACCTGCACGTCGTGCTCGATGCGCCGCCCTACGCGGAGCAGGGCTGGGAGGGAACCCGCCTGCGGGTGGGTGAGGCCGAGCTGGAGGTGCTGCACGCGTGCGAGCGCTGCGTGATCCCCACGCGGGACCCGGCGACCGGCGAGAAGTGGCCCGGGCTTCTCCGGTGGCTCTTTCGCGAGCGCAGCGGCTGCTTCGGGGTGAACGCCCGGCCGCTCGGGCCGGCGAGGATTCGCGTAGGGGACCGCGTGACGTGCGCGCGGGAGCCCGGCTCCGGGTGACCCCTCGCGACGGGGCTCGGCCCCCCGAGCACGAGCTATGGGACGACCCGCGCCTGTACGAGGACCTCGGCTCCGACGGCGACCGGACGGGACGCCGCGAGCTGCTGAAGCGCCTGTGCGAGGCCGGCGTGTCGCGCGGCGACCTGCTGGCGGCGGTCAAGGCGAAGCGGCTGGCCACCATCCCGGCGGAGCTCGCCCTCGGCGGCGAGACGCCGTACACGCTCACCCACGTGGCTCGAGAGGCGTCGCTGGACCCCGGCTTCCTGCGTCAGATGCTCCTCGCCCTCGGGCGGCCGAACCCGCGGCGTGGGGAGCGTGCCTTCACCGACGCCGACATCGACGAGGCGCGCATACTCAAGAGCTTCGTCGACGCCGGGCTGCCCCGCAGGGAGATGCTGGGCGTGGCGCGGGTGATGGGCCACGGGATGGCCAGTACCGCGGTGGCGATGCGCGACCTGGTGGCCGAGGCCCTCCTCGAGCAGGGCGACCGCGAAGACGCCCTGGCCTTCCGGTACGCGGAGGCCGCGGAGCAGCTGGCGCCCCTGCTGTCCCCGCTTCTCGGCCACGAGCTCCTCGCCCACCTGCGTGAGGTGATCCGCCGGGAGGCCGTCACCCAGGCGGAGCGCGAGAGCGGATCGATCAGCGGGACGCGGCCCGTCGCCGTGGCGTTCGCCGACCTGGTGGGCTTCACCAAGCTCGGCCGGGAGCTGCGTCCCGACGAGCTCGGCGGGTTGGCTACCCGGCTGTCGGACAGCGCGATGAGGGCGGCCACCTCACCGGTTCAGGTGGTGAAGAGCATCGGGGACGCCGTGATGTTCGCGTCCCCTGGAGTGGCGGAGCTGCTCGACGTGCTGATCGCCCTGCTCCGAGCGTGGGACGAGCAGCCGGCCGAAGTACCGGAGCTGCGCGCCGGCCTGGCCTACGGCCCCGCGGTGACCCGCGCCGGTGACTGGTTCGGGGCCCCGGTGAACCTCGCAAGCCGGCTCACCGGCGCCGCGAGGGCCGGGACCATCAACGTCGCGCAGGAGGCCCAGGCCGAGGTACCGGAGCGGTACGACTGGGCGCGCCGCAAGCGCAAGGGGTTGAAGGGGGTCGGGCGGGCTACCTACTTCAGGCTGCGCCCGGACCCCGGGCAAACGTAGGGTCCGGGCCCGTTACAGGGCGACGGCCCTGTTGCGGCTACAGTTGAGGTTCGCAAGCCGCCCGCTTGGTTCTCCGCCCCTTCCGCCTCCCGCGTGGCCCGTACCCAGAAGGGCGAGAACTCGGAGCACCGATGGAAGCAGCAACGATCAAGGCCGAGCGCCCGCAGCGGGGCGAGGTGCAGGAACAGGTGTCGACCGAGATGGTCCGCCTCTACAAGCAGCTCTTCGGACGCGGCCCGACACGGGCGAGGACGAACTTCGCCAGGCCGACACCTTGCTGTGCACGCTCGAGAACAGCCTCACGCCGGCGGAGCAGAGCCTGGTGGGCCTGGGCGAGGTGCAGCGGCTGCGCGAGACGCGAATGTTCTTCCAGTACGCCAGCGAGAGCCAGTTTGTCGCGGCCGTGGAGCAGATCACCCAGCGCAAGGTCCGAGCCTTCGTGAGTGGGATCGACGCAGCCAGGGACGTGTCGGTCGAGCTGTTCTACCTCGAGCCCGAAGCGCCGTCGGACGGAGGGCACGACTTGTAGGGGTCGCTTTACGAGGTCCTGACCGCCGTACTACCTCCAGGCGGCTGTTGTTTGTAGGGTTCGGTGGACCGGTAGACCCTTCATTGGAATGAACCGCACCGACACGCTCAGAGCCTCCCCCGGATGTTCAAGTCGGACACCCTCGACCGGCTGTCGCGCGTGCACCCGGCGGTCCCGCCGGCCCTGTTCGGCCCGGCAGTCACCGCCCTGTTCGTGGTCGACCTGGGAGGCAACGGCGTGCTCGCCACCCTGCTGTTGGCCTTCGCCGGCTGGGTGTTCTGGACGCTCACCGAGTACTGGCTGCACCGCGTGGTCTTCCACTTCGAGCCCGAGGACGGCATCGGGGCCAAGCTCCACTGGATCATGCACGGCGTGCACCACGATCACCCGAACGACCCGATGCGGCTGGTGATGCCGCCTTCGCTCAGCATCCCCCTGGCCGTCCTGTTCTGGGGCGTCTTCACGCTCGTGCTCGGCTCCACGGCGGCCCTGCCCTTCACGGCCGGCTTCCTGGCCGGCTACCTGATCTACGACATGACGCACTACTACCTTCACCACCATCGCCCTCGCAGCACGTTCGGGAAGCGGATGCGCGAGGCCCACATGCGCCATCACTTCCAGGACGACACGCGCGGGTTCGGGGTGAGCGCCCCGTTCTGGGACCGCGCGTTCGGCACGGCGCCCGGGCCGCGCGCCCCGAAGTAGCCCCGGCCCCACCCGCACGTGCGGTGAAGGGGTGGCCGCGTCTTCCGTCCGGAGGCCACGGCACAATGCGAACATATGTTCCCTTGCGCCCGTCCGGTGATCTCCACAAAGTCGCTAGAGTGCGCTCTCCCCGCGGCTGTGGCGGAACTGGTCTACGCGCATGTTTCAGGGACATGTGGGCGCAAGCCCTTGGAGGTTCGAGTCCTCTCAGCCGCACTGGTCGACTGATGCATCCACGGGCGACGGTGAACGCCGTCGTGGCGCTTGCCGACCAAGGGCTGACGGCGTCGCAGATTGCGCCGCGAATCGGTGTTCCGCGGTCGACGGTGCGCGAGTGGCTGGCCCGGCCGGTCGTTAGTTCGGCGAGCGAGAGCCCGGCGGCGCCATGTGTTCGGTGTGGAAAGGACGGCGGCCACCGCTTAGAAGAGCTCGGGGGGTCCTATGCCTATCTGCTCGGCCTCTATCTAGGAGACGGCTGCCTGGCCGGGCACGCGCGAGGCGTCTACAAGCTCCGGATAGCCCTCGACGTGAAGTATCCGGGGATCATCGAGGAGTGCGTTGCGGCCATCCGTATCGCGGTGCCCGGCAACAAGGTCAACCGCAGCACCCGCCCGCAGAACTACGTCGAGGTCTACAGCTACTCGAAAGCGTGGCCGTGCCTGTTCCCGCAACATGGACCCGGCAAGAAGCATCAGCGAACGATCATCCTCAGTCCATGGCAGCAGGCGATCGTGGACGCCCATCCGGCTGCGCTGTTGCGTGGGCTGATCCACTCCGACGGATGCCGGTTCCAGAACACCGGGCGAGGCGGATGGTCGTGCCCCCGCTACGGCTTCAGCAACCTGTCGGTCGAGATCAAGCAGATCTTCTGCGACGCATGTGACAACTTGGGGCTGCGTTGGACTCGAGCCGGCCCCAAGACGGTCTACGTCTCTCGAAAGGCCGATGTCGCGCTGCTCGACCGGTACATCGGGCCAAAGCGGTGAGGTGACCATCCGACCCGTGGTGGCGCTGAACTCTGGTTAGACCGCTAGCCCCCGCCAGCCGCCGTGACCGCCGCCCCGCCGGCGCCCACCGGCTCCGACGCAGCCTCCGCCCCACGCTCCCGCACCTCGTCCTCGGCCAGCCGTACCAGCTCGGGAGCCACCGCGGCGGCCTGCCGGTCGGTCATCACGTGGAGGATGCCGCGGACCGCGATCATCGCGCGGATCCAGCGCGGGGCAACCACGTGGCGGCTGCGGCGCGTGATGCCCTCGACCGTGCCGTCGACCGCGGCCGACACCGGGTGGGTCTTGCTGATCGGCCCCTTCAGCCGCTCGCGCAGCTCCGCGTACTCGGGCTTGGCGTACCCGCCTGTGACCATGTCGGTGGCGATCCAGGAGTAGTAGGCCACGCCCACGTCCACCCCGAGATGTCGGATCTCGGTGCGCAGGCTGTTGGCGAACGCCTCGACGCCGGCCTTGCTGGCCGCGTACGCGCCGAACAGCGGCGCCTGGCTCACCGCCGCGAGCGACGCCACGCAGAGCACGTAGCCCCGGCGCTCGATCACGTGCGGCAGGCACGCGCGAACGGTTCGGAAGGTTCCGGTCAGGTTGATGTCGATCGTGCGCTCGAACGCCGCCGGGTCGATCGTCCTCACCGTGCCGACGCTCGCGATGCCGGCGCTCGTCATCACCACGTCGATGCCCCCGAGCTCGCGCACCGTTCCGGCCACCGCCGCGTCGATCGCGGACTGATCGCGCACGTCGGCCTCGAACCAGACGGCATTGGGGCCGCAGCTCGCCGCCACCGCCTCGAGCTCCGCTCGCTCCAGGCCGACGAGCGACACGCTGGCTCCCCGGGCCGCCAGCGCCCGTGCCGTGCCGGCGCCGATGCCGCGGGCCGCACCCGTGATGAGCACGACGCGGTCGCGGACCGGATATCGAGGCGCGGCGGCGATGCGCGGACCCTAGTGGGCCGCCCGCTGCCCGGCCGACCCGCTCGTCGCCGCTACCGGGGCCACGAGCCCTACGCCCCCAGGCGGATGCGGTTGATCGCGTCGAGCGCGGCCACCTTGTAGGACTCGGCGAAGGTCGGGTAGTTGAAGACCGCCTGCACGAGGAAGTCGATCGACTGCCCCCCGCCCATCAGCGCCTGGCCGATGTGCACGAGGTCGGTGGCGCCCGTGCCGATCACGTGCACGCCGAGCAGGGAGCGGTCCTCGGTCGACACCAGCAGCTTCAGCATGCCGTCCTCGTCGCCCGTCATCAGGCCGCGGGCGAGCTCGCTCCAGCGCGCCACCCCGGGCACGTATGGCACGGCCCTCTCGGTCAGCTCCTCCTCGGTGGGCCCGACCATGGCGATCTCGGGAATCGAGTAGACCCCCGTGGGCACGAGCTCCGGCAGCTCGCTGGCCGGCTCACCGAAGGCGTGGAGGCTGGCCAGGCGGCCCTGCTCCATGGCCGTCGCCGCCAACGCCGGGGGCCCCGCGACATCGCCCACGGCGAAGATGTGCGCCACCGGGGTCCGGTACTCGTCGTCGATCGGCACCCGCCCGCGGGCGTCGGCCTCGAGGCCCGCCCGCTCGAGGTTGAGCGCGGCCGTCGAGCCCTGGCGCCCGGTGGCGTAGAGCACGGTCTCGGACGGGATGTTCTTGCCCGACGCCAGATGGGTCAGGACGCCTCGGCCGTCCCTTAGCTCGACGGCCGACACCTTCTCGCCGAAGCGGAAGGTCACGTTCTGGCGGCGCAGCAGGTACTGCAGCGCCTCGCCGATCTCGCCGTCGAGGAAGCTGAGAATGCGCTCGCGCTGATCGACCACGGTCACCTTCGTGCCGAGCGCGCCGAACATCGACGCATACTCGACCCCGATCACCCCGGCGCCGACGACGGTCATCGTGTGCGGCACCCGCTTCTCCAGCTTGAGAATTCCGTCGGAGTCGATCACCGTGCGGTCGTCGAACTCGACATCCTTCGGCCGCGCGGGGCTGGTGCCGACGGCCAGGATGATGTGCTCGGCGTCCACGTGGTGCGTCGAGTCGTCGTCGCGAACCACCACCGTGTTGGCGTCCTCGAAGCAGGCGTCGCCGAAGATCAGGCCCACGTCGTTGCGGCGGAACTGCTCGCGCACCACCGCGGTCTCTTGGGCCACCACCCGCGCCGTGCGGTCGGTGAGGAAGTCGACGGCCGCGCGCTCGCGCGCCTCGGCCTTGGTGGGATCGGCGATGTCGAGCGGTCGCCCGGCCACCGCCTCGAGCACCGCCTCGCGCAGCGTCTTCGAGGGAATCGTCCCGGTGTGCACGGAGTTGCCGCCGACCTTGTTGCGACGGTCGACCACCCCCACGCGCTTGCCGAGCTTGGCGGCCTGGATGGCGGCGCGCTGTCCGGCCGGGCCGGAGCCGATCACGAGTAGATCGAGATCCATGAGCGGGCGTTATACCCGCCGGGCGCCCCGCGGACCCCGCTCGCTCGGAGCGCTCAGGCGCCAGGGGCCACGAAGGCCCCGACCGCCACGTAGTGAGCCGCGGCGGCGGCGATCACCAGCGTATGGAACACCTCGTGATAGCCGAACACCGCCGGCACGGGATCCGGTCGGCGGAACGCATAGATGACCGCCCCGACCGTGTACAGCAGCCCACCGGCGATGACGAGCGTCGTAGCGGCCACACCCACCTTCTCGAAGAGCTGCGGCATCACGGCCACTCCCACCCAGCCGAGCGCCACGTACACGGCGGCGATAAAGAGCTTGGGGGCGTCGATCCACACCAGCTTGAGGATCACGCCGCCGAGCGCCCCGGCCCAGACCACGCACAGCACCACCGTGGCCAGCGTCCCCGACAGCACGAGCAGGGCGAACGGCGTGTAGCTGCCGGCGATCATCACGAAGATCATCGAGTGGTCGAGGCGCCGCATCCAGCGCCGCGGGCCGGGCGACCAGGTGACGCGGTGATACAGCGCGCTGGCCCCGAACAGGCCACACACCGCAGCGGCGTAGATGGCAAAGGCCACCGTGGCCTTCGGGCCGTCGGCCGCGAGGATCAGCGCCGGGGCCAGCCCGAGAGATGCGAAGAACGCCCACTCGTGCGACCGCCCGCGGAAGCGCGGCTTCGGCGGCTCGGGCAGCGTGGCCAGGTCCGTGCTGCTCACGCCTCCATGGTAGGAGGCGTACGGAGGCCTGTCGTCAGCCCCTGTCGGCCTCGCCGGCTGGCATCATGCCCGCGTGGCTGAACGGGGCCCGCTGTAGACGCCGAGCCCCTCGTGGTGGCCGCCGTGGCGGCGTGGTGCTTCATCGTCGCCCTCGCCGGCGGCCTGGTGGGTCTCGTGCTCGGCAACATCCGCCTGCCGGTGGTGGTGCTGGCCGCCTCCTCACCGGCGGCGGGTGCCGGCGCCAACATCGGCATCTCGGCGGTGTCGGCGGCCACGGCCTCCGTCGCCCACGTGCGCGCCGGGCGCATCAACTGGCGCCTGTTCGCGTGGATGACCCCGCCCTCGATCGCCGGGGCGGTGCTCGGCGGGCTGGTATCCGGAGCGCTTCCCGACGAGGCGCTGCTGATCGGCATCGGGCTGCTGCTTCTCTACTTCGGCGTCGATCTGCTCCGCACGAGCGGCGCCCGCGCGAGCGCTTCGACAGACGGCGAGCGCGAGCTGGACCTGCGGGCCGCGGCCGTCGCCGGCGGCCTGATCGGCCTGCTCGGCGGCCTCGTGGGGTTGATTCTCGGGTCGCTGCGGATGCCAGCGCTGCTCAAGTACGTGGGCGAGGTTCCGGCCCGGGCCGTGGGCACGAACGTCACGGTCGGCTTCATGGTGGGCGCCGCCGGGGTGCTCGGTCACGCTCCCGACGGGGTCGACTGGGAGCTGCTGGGCGTGGGCGCGGCGGCCTCGATACCCGGAGCGCTGCTCGGCTCCCGCCTCACGGGGCGCCTGTCGGCGGAGGCGCTCCTGCGCGCGGTCGGCGGGGTGCTGGTGGTGGCCGGGCTGGGCACCGCTGCCCAGGGGCTGGTGTAGACGCGGCCCAGAAGCGCCTCAGCCGTTGTCCGGAAGGCGGACGGTCCCGTCGGCCACCACGACCACGTCACCGCCCACGCGCACGCGATCGCCTTCGACCGCACACTCGAGCCGGCTCGGGCGGCCCATCGCCACACCCTGATCGACGGTGAGCCGCTCGACTCCGAGCCGCGCGTGCACGAGGGCCATGAGCGGTCCGGCGGCCGACCCGGTGGCGGGGTCCTCGACCACGCCGTCCGCGCCGAAGAAGAAGCCGCGGGAGTCGGCGCTCTCGCGGTGGATGACGGCGAGCAGGAGCACGATCGCGTCGTGGGGCTCGAGCACGGCGCGCAACCGGTCCGGGCTCGGCCGCACGTCGGCCAGGGCGCCCGCGCGCACCGGCGCGATCACGTGGGGCACACCGGTCGAGACCACCTGCGCCGGCAGCTCGTCGACGGCCGCCTCCGGCCCGAGCCCCACGGCACCGAGGACGGCTGCCGGATCGAGCTCCGGCCCGAAGCGAGCCGGCTCCTGCAGCATCGAGGCCCGCCAGCGGTCGGCGTCGCCGCGCACGTCGACCGGCTGAACGCCGGCCGGCGTCTGCTGGCGATAGCGCGCCTCGCCGAGTCCCTGGGCGCGGGCCACCGCCACCGCCGTACCGAGCGACGGATGCCCTGCGAACGGCATCTCGGCCACGGTCGTCCAAATGCGATTGCGGTAGTCGGCGCCCTCGGCGGTGGCCGTCTGCACGAACGTGGTCTCGGACAGGCGCGTCTCGCGTGCGAACCGCAGCATCGTCGCTTCGTCGACCGCGTCGGCGTCGCCCACCACCGCCAGGCCGTTGCCGGCCAGTGGGCGGTCGGTGAAGACGTCGAGCCAGGTGAGCGGGTGGACGCTCAGGGCGTCAGCGCCTCGGGCAGCACAGGGCGGATGGCGTGGCGCGGACGGTCATGCCCACAGCCTCTCACCTGGACCGCACGCGGCGCCGGCACTACGCTGAGGCGCCGCGAGCGAATGATCTTCCGCCAGGTAATCCACGACGACCTCGGCTGCGCGTCGTACGTGGTCGGGGACACGGCGGGCGGGGTGGCGGCGGTGATCGACCCGCGCCTCGACATCGAGCCCTATCTCGAGCTGGCCGCCTACCTCGGCGTGCGCATCGAGCATGTGCTCGAGACCCACAACCACGCCGACCACGTGTCCGGACACGGCCGGCTGGTGGCCGCCACCGGCGCGACCATGCACATCCACCGCGACGCCGGCGCCGCCTACGGGCACGAGCCGTTCGAGGACGGCTGGGAGCTCGAGCTCGGGTGCGTTCTGATCCGCGCCCTTCACACCCCCGGGCACCGCCCCGAGCACACCGCCTTCGCCCTGATCGACACCTCGCGGGGCCCCGAGCCGTGGGCGGTGCTCACCGGCGACAGCCTGTTCGTGGGAGACGTCGCCCGCCCGGACCTAGCCGTGGACATGGAGGAGGGCGCCCGCGGCATCTACCGGAGCATCGGCGCGAAGCTGCTGGACCTTCCCCCCGAGACGGAGATCTGGCCCGGCCACCTGGGCGGCTCGATGTGCGGCGGGCCGGGCATGGACATGAAGGTGTCGTCGACGATCGGCTACGAGCGCCGGCACAACGACCTGCTCACGCGCGACGGCGAGGATTCGTTCGTCGACCGGGTCACGACGGGCCTTGCCCCGCAGCCCCCCAACTTCCGGGCCATCGTCGAGATCAATCGCGGACCGCTGGTGTCCGGCTCGCCGCGACCCGAGCCGCTCACCCCTCGAGAGCTCGACGAGAACGCCGGCCAGGGAGCCCTGGTCGTGGACGTGCGCACGAGCCTCGAGTTCGACGAGGCCCACCTGCCCGGCTCGGTGTCGGTGCCCACGGCCGCGTCCGGGTTCGGCACGCAGCTGGCGTGGATCGCCGGCCGCGACGCGGACGTGCTGGTCGTGGCGCCGGACGATGAGCACGCTGTGCGTGCGGCCGGCCTGGCCGCCTCGGTCGGTGTCGAGCGGGTGAGGGGCTATCTGGTGGGCGGCCTGGCGGCGTGGCGGGCGGACGATCGGCCGGTCGAGCGGATCGAGCGGATCGAGGTGCCCGAGCTGCACCGGCGCCTGGAGGGCCGGGATCGGCTCCAGGTGCTCGACGTGCGCGAGCGCGACGAATGGGACGAGGGCCACATCCCCGGATCGGTGAACACGCCGTACCACGACCTCGACTCGCTGCCCGAGGGCATCGATGCCGAGCGGCCGGTGGCGGTCCTGTGCGCCTCGGGCCAGCGGGCGGCGGTGGGCGCCAGCCTCGCCAAGCGGCATGGTGCGGTGGAGGTTCTCCACGTCGTGGATGGAGGAGTGCCGCGCTGGGAGCGCTCGGGGTGGCCGATCGAGCAGGGCGAGCCGCCGGCGGCACCCTAACCGGGCGAGCGCGCGACCCCGACCGACATCGGCCGCACCAGCGGGACCGCCGCCGGCATGCGATCGGAGCGCATGCTCTCCACCTCGAGCCGCGACGCCTCGATGGTGCGCGGCGTAGGCCGGTTGCAATGGCATCCGTTCCCGAACCGCAGCCACAGAGGGTGCAGACGGTCCTGCCAGCGCGCGAGCCCCGGGTCGTCCGCGCGCACGTGCTCCATGAACACGAAGCTGCCGCCTGGGCGCAGCACGCGGTCGACCTCGGCAAGCGCCCGCTCGGGATCGGTGACCGTGCACAGCACGAAGGTCGACACCACGTGGTGGAACGACGCGTCTTCGAACGGCAGGGACTCCGCCACTGAACGAACCACCCGGCCCGGGCGGCCGCTCCGGGCCAGCTCGCGCTCGAGCCGGTCGGCCATCGGGCGCTCGGGCTCGGCCAGCACCAGCTCGCTCACCGCCGCCGGGTAGTGGCGCAGGTTGATGCCCGGCCCCGGCCCGATCTCGAGCACCCGACCGGACAGATCGCGGAACATCTCGCGCCGGCGAGCGGCGAGCCCGGCGCGCTCGCTGGCCGCCGTCCAGCGGTCGTAGCAGGCTGCGAAGACGTGGTCGTAGACCCCCACGACCCGCGAGCCTAGCCCCGCGGAAGCGCGCCGGCCGGCGCTAAGGGTCCGCCGCCGCCATGCCGATTCACAGGAGACCGGGCACGCCCGTCCCCTTCTGAACCGAAACGAAAGGCACCATGGCCCCGCAACTCGCCGAGCGTTACCGGCTCGTCACCCGCAGCGACTTCGACGGGCTCGTCTGTGCCGCCCTGCTCAAGGAGCTGGGCATGCTCGACGAGGTGAAGTTCGTCCACCCCAAGGACGTCCAGGACGGCAAGGTGGAGCTCGGCAGCAGCGACGTGACCACCAACCTGCCCTACTCCCCCGGCGTGCACCTCGCCTTCGACCATCACACGAGCGAGACCGAGCGCGTGGAGGGCAATCCCAGCAACCACGTGATCGACGGCGAGGCCCTGTCAGCGGCCCGCGTGGTCTACGACTACTACGGCGGAGCCGAGCGCTTCCCCAACATCAGCACGGAGATGATGGCCGCCGTCGACAAGGCCGACGCCGCCCAGTTCTCCCGCGAGGAGATCCTCGACCCGCAGGGCTGGGTGCTCATGAGCTTCCTCATGGACCCGCGCACGGGCCTCGGGCGCTTCCGCGATTTCCGCATCTCGAACTACGACCTGATGATGCAGCTGATCGACCAGTGCACCCGCCTGAGCGTGGACGAGATCCTCGAGACGCCCGACGTGCGGGAGCGGGTCGAGCTCTACCGGACGCATGACGCCCCGGCCAGGGCGCAGATCCAGCGCTGCTCGACCGTGCACGGAAAGCTCGTGGTACTGGACCTGCGCGAGGAGGAGGTCATCCACCCGACCAACCGCTTCACGCTCTACGCGCTCTATCCGTGGTGCAACATGTCGATCCACGTGCTCTGGGGGCTGAAGCAGCAGAACACGGTCTTCGCCACCGGCAAGTCGATCCTCGACCGCTCGAGCAAGACCGACGTGGGCGCGCTGATGCTCGAGTACGGCGGCGGCGGGCACCGTGCCGCGGGCACGTGTCAGATCGAGAACGACCGCGCCGAGGCGGTTCTCGGCGCGGTCATCGCCCGGATCTGCGCCGACGGCTGAGCTGGCCGCGCGCGGACTCAGCCGCCGGAGCCGTCGTCGCAGCGCCGCGGGTCAGGCGTGAGCGACTTGAACAGGCGGCTCTTGGCGAAGACGAGGTTGCTGGGGCCGGCGGGGCGGGCTATCCCCCGCACCAGCAGGCGCTGACGGCCACACTGGCTCAGGCGCTGCCGTCCGCTGCGCGTGAGCCTCAGGTTCACGATGCCGGTCCTGCGGTTCACGAAGCGCGCGCTCTCCGGCTCGGTAACCGGCTGCTTGCTGGCCTTCGTCCGGCCGCGACCGCGCGCGACGATCTCGACCGTGGACGGCTCGGTGACGGTCACGCGGACCTTCAGGCGACCGGTGCGCAGGGCCGTCGACTGCTTGGTGGTGACGAGCTTCAGCCGCAGGGGCGTCGGCGCCCGCTCGCCGGAGGCGGTCACCCCGTAGCCCGTGGAGCCGGCGAGCGCCTGGCCACCGGAGGCGGCCACGAGCGCGCCCACCAGCAGGGCGGCGGCGGTTCGGCGGGGCGTGAACGTGCGGATCAAGGTCATCTCGCCGGGGCACCTTAGCCGACCGCCAGGCACACCACCCGACGGCCGGCCGCCGTGTGCAGGTCAGTCGCCCGACTCGTACTTGAACGAGATGGACAGGCGAACGCGGTAGCTCTCGACCCGGCCGTCCGCGATCGTCACGTCCTCTCGGACCACCTCGGCGATGCGCAGGTCGCGCACCGTCTTCGCGGCGGTCTCCACCGCACTTCGTGCGGCCGCCTCCCACGACTCGTTGCTGACCCCGATCACCTCGGTCACGCGATAGACGCCGTCGGCCATGCCCTACCTCCCTCTGGTGGATGCGTGCGAAAGCGCACTCTCTCACGCAGAGCCCGTTCAGCGCACCCCGCGCTCTCGCCGTTTGACACCCGTGGCGAGGAAGGTCTACTCTCGCCGCCCGCGAAAGGTGCCCACCAGCGGGATAGTTTTCTTCGAGCACGCGTTGGAGGCATTCGGCTTCCGACCGCTGCCTACCGGGGGGTGAGCCGGCTGTCTGAAGACCATGTTGGTGCCCTCCGTCGCGCCTACGCCGCGCTCGCGGAGGGCGACGCATCTGCCGGGCTCGAGCTGCTCCACCCCGACTTCGTATGGGTCGAGCCGCGCGTTCGCGGGTACTCCCTCGGCGGGAAGCATCACGGCCGCGACGGCTTCGTCAGGGGGATCCTCCGAGCGGCGGCACGCTTCTGGGAGGAGATCCGGGTCGAGCCCGAGTGCTTCCTGGGAGCGGACGACGATCGGGTCGTGGTCACCGGGCGCCTGCGTGGACGGGTCAAGGGGGGCGCCACGGAGGCCACCACGGAGTTCGCGCATCTCTGGACGTTCGACGAGGGCAGGCTCATCCACGGCCAGAGCTACGCCGACATGAACGTGTTCGTGGCCGAGAAGGGCCTGCATGACCTGATCGCCCTCGCCGACGGCCTGATCGGCCACGCTACTGCCCTCGAGGAGCAATGGGCGGAGCTGGCCGGGACCGACGCGGGCCGAAGCAACGGGGGCGAGCCGCTCGGCGTGCGAGCCGACCAAGACCTCCCGGGTGACCATCTCGGCGCCGCGGCGACCAGTCCCCTCCGCGGCCGGCGCTTCGTGAGGCAGGCACCAGCCCGGGTCAACGGCCGGGGCTGAACCGCGGACCCACCGTGCTGAGCGCGCTGCTGCTCCTCAAGTCCCGCCCGACCGCGGCCGCCAGGCCGTTCCACGCCGAGCGCTTCGAGTACGTGGTGGCGAGCCGCGAGCAGGTGCTGGTGCGGTTGAGCGGGCACTGGCGTACCCGCGACGCCGGTGCCCCGGCGCGTGTGATCCTCGAGGCTCGGACAGGCCGGCGAAGCCTCACCTTCGTGCCGCTTCCCGAGGGTGCCGACGCTGCCGGCTCGGGGGCATCGGAGCCCGGCTGGCGGGCATCGTTCTCCGTCCCCCTCGAGGTGGCCGAGCACCCGGCCGCGACGTTCACCCTTCAGGCCGACCGTACGCAGGTAGTGCTCCCACGGCTCGTCGAGCGCCCGCTTGCCGGCGGGGCGGCTCAAGGCGCCCGGCGCCTGACCCGCGTTGGCGTCCGCGCGGGCGCCCAAGACCGGCTGGCCGGCGCTCGAAACCGAGCTGGGAGGCGACGCGAGCTGCGGGTCGCCGAGCTCGAACGGGAGCTGCGGGTCGAGGCGCGACGCGCGCTCACCGAGGCGCGAGTGGAGCTCGAGGCCCTGCGGGCCGAGGCCGAGCGCCGCAGCGTCGAGTGCTCCGAGCTCAGCACCCGCCTGGCCGCGAACGAGGAGGCGCTGGCCCGCGTGCGGATCGAGAAGCAGCACGGCGCGCACAGGGTCCGCGCGGTCCGCCGGCGGGTCGCCGACCTGGACGAGACCCTCAGCACGGTGCAGGCCGAGCGGGATGCCGAGCGCACGCGGGCCCAAGCGCTGACCGAGCGGCAGAGCCGCCTCGAGGCCGAGGCCCGCAGCAGGGGAATCCGCGTCGGTGACAGCAAGCGGCGCATCGCGGAGCTCCGGGACGCCTTGGTGGAGCGCTCCCGCTCCGGGGGCGTGGAAGCCGACCACGACGTGGCCCACCAGAAGCTCGCCGAGCTTCGAGTGGCCCTGGAAGCCGCTCGGTCCGACAGCGCGCGGGAACGCCGGCGCGCGGCCGTCCTCGCCGGCCAGATGATCGGCGTGCCCGCGGCTCGGCCACCGGAGGGCAGGCGGGCGCGCCGGGCCTTCGAGCTTCCCCGCCCGGCGGACCGGCGCGCGCGGGAGGTGGCGAGGGCCGAGCGCCGCCTGGCTGAGATCAAGGCCGCTCTCGAACGCGCTCTGGAGCGCGACGGCGCGTCGCACTGAGGTCGGCGCCCAGGGCGCTTGCTCAGTCGCGCGCCGAGCTCGTACATCCGTCGAGATCGCCCCTCACCGGTTACAGATCGCGACTCCCGGGCTAACCTGAAAGGCCCCCGAGAGGAGTCGCATGACCGAGTCAGGCTTCGACTATGGCGACCGCGAGATCGTGCTACGCGCGGACTTCGGTGACGTGGACGCCCACGGCATGATCGACGTCTCGGCGCGCTTCATGCGCGGGCCGCGTCCGCCGCACGAGGGTGAGTTGGTGTTCCTGAAGGACCCTGGCGGCGAGGGGCGGCTCGGGCGCGTGGTGGCTCTCTACGGCTGGATCGCTCGGGTTGAGCTGCTCGGCGCGGAGGAGAGCGCGCTCGTAGCCGCTGACGGCTTGCACGCGCGGTAGAGGGCGAGCGTTCCCAGCGGAGTAGCCAGCTGCTGAGACAGCTCGGCCCTCTCCAGGCCACCGTCGACGAACAGCTCCGGCAGCGCGCCGCGTGCGTTGTCAGCCGTGACGTCGTAGCCGTCGAACGCTCGAACGACGAGAAACAGCGCCGCCATCAGCCCGTTGGCCGGCCGGCCATAGTCGGCGACGTGCAGTTCGCCGCCGGGCTTCAGGACCCGGCTGATCTCCGTGACGGTTTGCCGCTTGGCCGTGCCTGACAGGTGATGGAAGAACAGGCTCGAGAGCACCCTGTCGAAGGAGGCGTCCGGGAAGGGCAGGGCGGTCGAGAACCCCTCGACCAACCCGACATCGACACCGGCTACGGCCGCCTTGCGGCGCGCCCGGGCGAGCACCGCGGGATCGGCGTCGAGGCCGGTCACGCCGGCTCCGGGGCACCGCTTGGCCAGCGCGATGGCGAGCGTGCCGGTGCCCGCGCCGACGTCGAGCACCCGGTCGCCGGGCGATACGTTCGCCTGATCCAGGAGCCGCCGCTTGGAGGTCCGCTCGCGCGTCGTGGCCCGAACCACAAGGTCGAAGACCGGGGTGAGCGCCTTCCAGCGCAGCGCCGGGAGGTACGACGGCGCTACCTCTCCCCCTTGGTGCGGCTCGGCCACTCCCTCACCCTATACCCCCCTGGGGTACAACGTCAACGATCAGGCCCTGATGTTCACCGGGGCGCCGAGCGGAACCTCGTCGATGAGCCAGCGGGCGTCCTCGGTGGTGGCGCGTAGGCAACCGAAGCTCACCGCCTGGCCCACGCTGGCCTCATCGGGGGTGGCGTGAACAGCGATCCTGTCACCGCCGGGCCATCCGTCCGGCAGGTCGGGCTGCCGTGCCGACAGTGCCAGCGCGCAGCACCCGTACGGGGAGCCGGTCTCCCGCACGTGCAGCGAGTCGGTGACGGCGAAGCGGCCAGTCGGCGTGGGAACGCCGGGCTGCCCGATCGCGACGCGCACGCGCCGCACGACCCGCTGATCGCGCCGAACCACAAGCGTGCGCTCCGACAGGTCGACGACCACCGAGTAGGGCACGCCTCCAACCCGCGCGTCGCTTGCCCGCATCCAGCCCGTCCGGCCGTTGCCGAGCTCGGGAGCGATCACGCGGAGCCAGCCGGCTCGACGGCCGCGCACGGCGAGCACGGTGGTGGAGCCGAAGCGGGTGCGGGTTCCTAGCCGCGCCAGGACCCGGCCGTCGGGCGCAGAACGCAGGACGGTTGAGCGGGTGAGGGTGGCGACGGGGTGACCGTCCACGCCCCGCGGAGGCTCGGCCTGAGCCGGCGCGAAGGGGACCTTGGCACTCGCCTCATCGCCGAAGCTGTTCCACCAGCGAAGGAAGAGAACCGCGGCGAGGATCATCACCAGCGCGGCGGCCAAGATGGCGCCGGTGCGTATGTGGGAGCGGTACGCGGTCAAGTCTGTACCTCTTGTCGACCGAAGCGACCTGCGACTGTAGTCAGCACCCCCGAGCTAGCCCCCGAGATCCGGTCAGGTGGACCTAATCTTGCGGCGAATCGCCCGGCCGCTGCCCACCCCGTGAAGCGTCAATCCGTCGACATCGAGGACCTCCCACCGCTGGACGTCCGTCCGCTGCGTGAGCTCGACCTCGAGGCGCCGTCGGGGCCTGGCCGCTCCGCTAACCTCTCCGCCGCCAGCGGAGTCGTTCGCCGCGGCGACTTCGTCTACGCCATCGGTGACGACGAGCTCTCTCTGGCGGTCTTTCGCCTGTCGGACCCGGGCCCGGGAAAGCTACGCCGCGTGCTGGCGGGCGAGCTCCCCGCCGACGAAGACGAGCGCAAGGCCCACAAGGCGGACTTGGAGGCCCTTACCCTGCTGCCGCCCTTCGAGGGCCACCCGTTCGGCGCGCTGCTGGGTCTCGGATCGGGATCGGGCGAGCGGCGGGACCGCGGCTTCGTCTGCGCGCTCGGCCCCGACGGATCCCTGCGCGGCGAATCGCGCGAGCTGGACCTCGAGCCCGTCTACACGCTCCTGCGCCGCGACATCGTCGAGTTGAACATCGAGGGCGCGTCGGTGATCGAGGACCGCCTGTGGCTGCTGCAGCGCGGCAATACCAGCGACGGGCTCAACCTCGTGGCCGAGCTGTCGCTGCCCGAGGTGATGGGCTCGCTGCAACGGGACCTGCGGATCGACGCCGGCGAGCTCGCGGACGTGCGCTCCTACGACCTCGGCGATCTCGACGGCGTCGCGCTCACGTTCAGCGACGCCACGCCCCTCGGGCGCGATGAGCTCGTGTTCACCGCGTCGGCCGAGCGCGAGGACGGCGCCATCCACGGCTCGGTGGTGGGCACCCTCGACGCGGGCGGAGTGGTGCAGCGGCTGC
Organism: Thermoleophilaceae bacterium; assembly: GCA_030446485.1. GTDB lineage: Bacteria > Actinomycetota > Thermoleophilia > Solirubrobacterales > Thermoleophilaceae > JAUJNF01. The sequence goes on from JAUJNF010000002.1 coordinate 272,862, forward strand.
GCACGATCGACCGTCGCTACAAGGTCGAGGGGGTACACGCCTCGATCGACACGGGAGTCATGGACTTCCTCTTCGTGTGCGACCAGGACGAGCCCGGAACCGCGTCGCCGCTGCTGTCCGCCGCGATGCCGGTCGAGGGGCGTTTCGAGCACTGACGCCTCGGCCGCTTGTCGAGCGGGGTCCGGTCGGCCATGGCCTCCTCCGGGGTGGTCTGGCGGTGCAGTCCCCGGTTGCCCGGACCGGCATACGGGAAACGAGCGAACATGACCACCGCCGCAGCCGTCCCGCGCACGCACGGCGAGCTGGAGGGCGACGAGGCGCTCGAGACGCTCCGCCGGACGGGCCGCCGCCGCCTGGTATTGGACTCGGTCGCCCGCTTCCGCGCCGCGGACGGCTTCAGCCACTCCCGGGCCCTCGGCTTCCAGATCACGCTGACGCTCCTCCCGGCGCTGATCGCGGTGGTGGGCCTGGCGGAGGCGCTAGGCCAGGAGACGTTTCGCCGCGTGGTGCAGGAGACCGTCACCGCGCTGGCCCCGGGGGCCGCCGGGGAGCTCCTCACCGAAGCACTGCGGCAGGGCACCACCAGCGCCGCCCAGGAGTCGGGCGAGACGGCCCTCGTCGCGGGATTCATCGCGGCGGTCACGGCCGGCACCGCCGCGATGGCCCAGGTCGAACGCGGAGCCAACCGCATCTACGGGGTCGAGCGCGACCGCCCCTTCGCCCGCAAGTACGCGACGGCCCTGCTGCTGGCCCTGTCGGCGGGCGTACTCGGACTGCTATCGCTGGTCCTGCTGGTGGGAGGGGCCGCCATCAGGGACGCGTTCGACCTCAGCGACCAGGTCGACCTCGCCTGGTCGATCGCGCGCTGGCCCGTCGGTCTGGTGTTCGTGGTCACCTCGGCGTCGCTGCTGTTCGAGTACTCACCCCGCCGCCGGCAGCCCGAGGCCTCGTGGCTTGCCTTCGGCGCCGCGGTCGCGGCGCTTCTGTGGCTCGTGTTCATGGCGCTGCTGGCCCTCTACATCGACGCCACCGATTCCTTCGGCGCCACCTACGGCCCGCTGGCCGGCACGATCGGCGTGCTCCTGTGGAGCTTCCTCACGTCGATCGCGCTGTTTCTCGGGCTGGCCTTCGCGGCCCAGCTCGAGGCGGTGAGGGCGGGGGTGCCGGTGCCGCGTACCGGGCGGGAGGAGAACGCCTGAGGAGGCGCGTCGGGGCGGCCTCACGCGGGCCGGTCGGCGCGGGCGGCCTGCGCGGTCACAGCACCGCCGCGCGCTCGACGAACCGCCGCCACGCGGCATGCTGCTCGAGCCGCCAGGCCTTGTCGCGGCGTGGCTCGATGCGCTCGCCCGGGGGTACGTGCTCCGCGATCGAGCGCGTCGATGGCCACAGCCCGGCGCCGACGACGGCCAGGGCGGCGGCCGCGGCGGCGGTGGCGTCGACCTCGCCCCGTTCCACCGGCACCCCCGCGGCGTCCGCCTGAAGCTGCAGCAGCAGCGGGTCGCGCGTGAGCCCGCCGTCCACCCGCAGCGCCTCGGCCAGCGCGCGCTCGGCCGCCGCGGCCAGCACGTCGGCCACCCGCCATGCGATCGCCTCCAGCGCCGCTCGGGCCACGTGGCCCGGCCGCGTGGCACCGGTCATCCCGGCGAGCACGGCGCGCGCCGCCGGGCGCCACCAGGGGGCGCCCAGCCCCGCCAGCGCCGGCAGCACTCTCACCCCTCCGGCATCGGGGACACCCGCGGCGAGCGCCACCAGCGCGGGCGCATCGGGGGCGAGGCCGAGGTCCCGTGCCAGCCATTCGAGCAGCGTGCCGGCGCTGAACACGCCGCCGTCCAGCGCGTGCTCGGTGCGCCCGGCCACCCGCCAGGCCACCGTGGGCAGCAGCCCGCCCGGGTCGGCCGTGGGCGCGTCGTCTCCGGCATGCGCGAGCACGAACACCCCGGTGCCGTAGGTGGCCTTCACGCAGCCCGGCTCGACGCACCCGGACCCGGCCAGCGCCGCCTGCTGGTCCACCACGCGCGCGGTGAGCGGCACCTCCGCCCGCCAGCGCGGATGGCGGAGGGTGCCCAGGTGGCCCGCCGAGTCCCGTATGGGCGGAAGGCCGTCCGGCGGCACGCCTAAGCGCTCGCACAGCCACGGGTCCCATTCGGCCGCGCCGATGCGGCTGAGCTGGGTCCGGGAGGCCGTGGAGGGGTCGGTGGCGAAGATGCCGCCCAGGCGGTCGGTGAGGAAGGCGTCGACCGTGCCGAGCCGCACGCCGTCGGTGCCCGCGAGCGCGTGCTCGAGCAGCCAGGCGAGCTTGCCGGCGGAGAAGTAGGGATCGATCGGGAGCCCGCTGCGCTCGGTTACGGCGCGAGCGGTCTCGGGGTCGAGACGGTCGAGAACCTCCTGGGAGCGCTTGTCCTGCCACACGACGATCGGCGTGAGCGCCCGGCCGCTGTCGGCGTCCCACGCGAGCACCGACTCGCCCTGGTGGTCCAGCCCGCAGGTCACCACCTCGCCGTCGGTCCCCTCCAGCAGCGCCGCCACCGCGTCGACCACCGCCTCCAGCACCTCCTCGGCGTCCTGCTCGACCCAACCCGGCCGCGGGTGCGTGGTCGCCACCCGGCGCTCCTCGGCCAGCAGCGGCCGCAGCCGCAGGTCGTAGAGCACGGCCTTCACCGCGGTCGTGCCCTCGTCGATGCCGAGGAGAAGCTGGGTCACGGTGCCCGGTAGGTGGCAGTCCGACGCCACCACGGACCGCTCGGCGGCGGAGCGCCGCCGGCCACGAGCGGCACCGCCGCCGCGCCGGGCACGACCAGCTCGGCCACGTGCTCGGCGATCCCGAGCGACGCGCTCAGGCCCGTCGATCGGATCGCGGCCACGTTCACGAGCGCGGGAGCCGCGGCCGAGCGGCCGATCACGTAGTTGGCCCCGGACCGCCCGGCCGGCCGCAGCCCGGCGTACGAGCCGATCACGGCGGCATCGGCCAGCGGCGGGTGCATGGCGATCGCCTTCGGCAGCAGCTCCTCGCGGGCCTCCGCGCTCACGGACCAGTCGTGCTTGTCCTCGCCGTCGAGCGCGGTGGGGCCCACCACGGAGTGACCGTCGAGGGTCGGGAAGACGAGCACTCCCTTCGTCCTCCTGGTGGGCGCGGGCAGGAGGATGCGGTGCACCGGGGCGTCGAAGACGATGAACTCACCCTTGCGCGGGTAGATCGAGAACGACCGGTCCCCGAACAGGCCCGCCACCTTGTCGGCGTGCTGGCCGGCGCAGTTCACCACCACCTCGGCCCTCACGGCACGGCCCTGCTCGTCGCGCAGCGTCGGCCCGCCCTCCACCGCGGCCACGCGGAAGCCGGTCTCGACCTGCGCCCACGCGCGCTCGGCCGCGGCGGCCAGCGCGAGCGTGAAGGCCACCGGATCGGTGACCCACTCGCCCGGAACGATCAGTGTGCCGTCGGCCAGGACCTCGTGCTGCACGGCGTTGGCCGACGCCGTCTCGAGCACCTCGCGCGGGGCGCCGCGCATGGCGGCGCCGCAGCGCAGCACCGGCACGCCGAGGGCCTCCAGTACCGCCGGGCGCAGCTCGGCCGAGCGCAGGATCAGCTCGGTCTCGAGCTCGCCGGGCGTGGAGTCGAACCCCGTGTGGAGGATGCCGGAGTTCGTGCCGCTGGCGGCCAGAGCGAGCTCGGGCTCGGCCTCGAGCAGCACCGTGTCCACGCCGCGGCGGGCCAGCGCGAGGGCCACCGCGGCGCCGACCACGCCGCCTCCCACCACCGCCGCCCTCATGCCGCGTCACGCTAGTGGGTGGCGGGAGCGCGCCGCAACCCCGTAGGCTCGCCCACTCGATGACCCTCGAAGAGCTTCGCGATCAGGTCGAAGGCGGTCACGTGGACACGGTCGTGCTCGCCCTGTGCGACATGCAGGGACGCCTGCAGGGCAAGCGGCTGCACGCCCGCCACTTCCTCGACGAGGTGCTCGAGCACGGCGCCGAGGGCTGCAACTACCTCCTCGCTGTCGACGTGGACATGAACACCGTTGAGGGCTACGCGATGAGCTCGTGGGAGGGCGGCTACGGCGACTTCGTCCTGCGGCCCGACCTCTCCACCCTGCGGCCGATGCCCTGGCAGGAGGCAACGGTCTTCGTGCTCGCCGACGTCGCGTGGGGGGACGGCGCCGACGTGGTGGCCTCGCCGCGGCAGATCCTGCGCCGGCAGCTCGGTCGCCTCGCCGAGCGCGGTTGGCGCGCCTACGTGGGCACCGAGCTCGAGTTCATCGTCTTCCGCGGCACCTATGAGGAGGCGTGGCACAGGGGCTACCGCGACCTCACCCCGGCGAACCTCTACAACGTCGACTACTCGATCCTCGGCACCGCGCGGGTCGAGCCGCTGCTGCGCCGCATCCGCAACGCAATGGCCGCCGCCGGGCTCCAGGTGGAGGACGCCAAGGGCGAGTGCAACTTCGGCCAGCACGAGATCAACTTCCGCTACGGCGAGGCGCTGGCCGCCGCCGACGGACACGCCTTCTACAAGGAGGCCGCCAAGGAGATCGCGGCGCTAGAGGGGTTGGCGCTCACGTTCATGGCCAAGTACGACGAGCGCGAGGGCAACTCCTGTCACCTCCACTGCTCGTTGCGCACGGAAGACGGCATGCCGCTGTTCGCGGAGGAGCCGCGGCTGTTCGAGCACTTCGTGGCGGGGCAGCTCGCGTGCCTGCGCGAGCTCACGCTGCTACTGGCCCCCAACGTGAACTCGTACAAGCGCTACGCGGTCGGCTCGTTCGCCCCCACCGCGGTGGCATGGGGGCCCGACAACCGCACCTGCGCCATGCGGGTTGTCGGGCACGGGCAGTCGCTCCGCGTGGAGAACCGCGCCGGCGGGGCCGACCTCAACCCCTACCTCGCCATCGCCGGCATGATCGCCGCCGGCCTACACGGGATCGACAGCGAGCTCGAGCTCGAGCCGCCGTTCAGGGGCAACGCGTACAGCGCCGACAAGCCCCACGTCCCGCGCACGCTCGCCGAGGCCCGCGAGCTGTTCGCGGGCAGCGCGGTGGCGAGGGGTGCGTTCGGCGACGAGGTGGTGGCCCACTACCTCAACATGGCCGACGTGGAGCTGAATGCCTTCCACGCCACCGTCACCGACTGGGAGCGCTTCCGCGGCTTCGAGCGGTTGTAGCCCGCCGCCATTGACTTTCGGACGCCGGTCCGTAAGCTCGCGCCCGACATCGACCGAGGGGGAACGGATGGCCGTCTCAGTGGACGAGCGTCCCGCGGTGAAGAGCGATGAGCAGCGTCTCGCCGAGCTCGGGTACAGGCAGGACCTGAAGCGCGGCTGGAGCGGCTTCTCCAACTTCGCGATCTCGTTCACGATCATCTCGGTCCTCGCCGGCTGCTTCACCACCTACGGCCAGGGCTGGAACAACGGCGGCCCGATCGCGATCTCGCTGGGCTGGCCGATCATCTGCGGGCTCATCCTGTTCGTGGCCTTCTCGATGTCCGAGCTGGTGTCGGCCTACCCGACCGCCGGCGGCATCTACTGGTGGGCCTCGGAGCTCGGCGGCAAGACGTGGGGCTGGTTCACCGGCTGGTTCAACCTCGTCGGGCTCGTGGGCGTGGTGGCCTCCGTCGACTACGGCGCCGCCACCTTCCTCAACGCGCTCCTCGCCCTCTACTCGGTCGACCTCGGGATCATCAACTTCGCGGACGACCAGACGATCCTGCGCGACACGTTCTGGCTGTTTGCCGCGATCCTCACCCTGCACGCGCTGATCAACATCTTCTCCTCCCCCTGGTTGCGCGCTTCAACGACATCTCGGTCGGCTGGCACGTGCTCGGCGTCGCGGTGATCATCGGGATCCTGGTGCTGGTGCCCACCACGCACCAGAGCGCGGACTTCGTGTTCACCGAGCGGATCAACAACTCCGGCTTCAGCGACGGCAGCATCGGCGGCGCGTTCTTCTGGCTCTACATCCTGCCGCTCGGCTTCCTGCTCACGATGTACACCCAGACCGGCTACGACGCGTCGGCGCACATCTCGGAGGAGACCCACGGCGCGTCGGAGGCCGCGGCCAAGGGCCTGTGGCGGTCGGTGTTCTGGGCGGCGGTGTTCGGCTGGCTCGTGCTGCTGGCCATCACCTTCGCGGTCCAGGATCCGGCGGCCGTGAGCGAGGAGGGCGGCACCGTGTTCGCGATCTTCGGCGGCGCGATGAGCACCGGCTGGCAGAAGACGATCATCCTCATCGCCACCGTCGGCCAGCTCTTCTGCGGCATGGCGGGGCTCACGAGCGCCTCGCGCATGTGCTACGCGTTCTCGCGCGACCGGGCGGTGCCCGGACACAGGATCTGGACGCGCCTCAACCACCACCGCGTGCCCGCCTACTCGGTGCTGTTCATGGCCACCTGCTCGCTCCTGGTCACGCTTCCCGCGCTCGTGGGCGAGGAGGAGGGCCTGCCGTACGCCTTCTTCGCCGTGGTGTCGATCACCGTGATCGGGCTGTACATCGCCTACGTGATGCCGGTGTACCTGCGCTGGCGCAAGGGCGATAGCTGGCAGACCGGCCCGTGGTCGCTGGGGAAGAAGTACCGGTGGGTCAACCCGATCGCGATCGTCTGGGTGGCGATCTCGGTGATCATCTTCTCCCTGCCCTTCACGCCGGCGGCGGTGCCGGGCAACGACGAGTTCGACTGGAAGTCGTTCAACTACGCGCCGCTGACCGTGGCCGCGGTGCTCCTCGCCGTCGGCCTCTGGTGGCTGCTGAGCGCCCGCCACAAGTTCACGGGCCCGGTGCGCAACATCCAGTTCGACGAGGCGGCCGGCGTGATCGAAGAAAGGCCCGCGAAGTAGTGCCGCCGCTCTTTCCGTCACCGTGACCGGCACGCTCGAGGTGCTCGAGCCCGCCACCGAGGCGGTGCTCGAGGAGGTGCCGCGCGCCGGCGTCGAGGAGACCGATGCCGCGGTTGCGCGCGCCAGGGCGGCTCTCCCGCCGTGGCGCGCCATGGCTCCGGCCGACCGCGCACGGCTGCTCCACCGCCTGGCCGACGCGCTCGAGTCAGAGCGGGAGCAGCTGGCGGTGCTCGAGGCGCGCAACGCGGGCAAGCCGATCGGCGACGCCCGGGGCGAGATGGGGATGGTGGTGGACACCTTCCGCTACTACGCCGGCGCTCCCGAGCGCCTGCTGGGCGACACGATCCCGGTGGCCGGCGGCGTGGCCATGACCTTCCGCGAGCCGCTCGGGGTGGTTGGGCTGATCGTGCCGTGGAACTTCCCGCTAACCATCGCCGCCTGGAAGCTGGCACCGGCGCTGGCGGCCGGCAACACCGTGGTGCTCAAGCCGGCCGAGCTCACGCCGCTCACCGCGTTGCGCTTCGAGCAGATCGCGCTCGAGGCCGGCGTGCCGGAGGGCGTGGTGGGCGTGGTGGCCGGCCCGGGCCGCAGCTGCGGGCAGCGGCTCGTCGAGCACCCCCACGTGGCCAAGGTCGCGTTCACGGGCTCGACCGAGGTGGGACGTGGGATCGCCGCGGGCGCGGCCAGCACGATCAAGCGGGTGACGCTCGAGCTCGGCGGCAAGTCGGCCAACGTGGTGTTCGCCGACGCCGACATCGAGCGCGCCGCGGCGGCGGCGCTGCCCGCGGCGTTCGGCAACGCCGGCCAGGACTGCTGCGCGCGCTCGCGGATCCTCGTGGAGCGCTCGGCCATGGAGGACTTCCTGGCCGCCCTCGAGCCGCACGTGAACGCGCTGCGCGTGGGCGATCCGCTCGACGAGTCCACCGAGATGGGGCCGCTCATCTCCGCCGGGCAGCGCGAGTCGGTGGCGTCCTACCTCGAGGACGGCGCGCCGGTGGCCATGCGCGGGAGCGCGCCCGACGGCCCCGGGTACTGGTTCCCGCCGACCGTGCTCGCTCCGGTGGAGCGCGAGGCCCGGGCCGCCGCGGAGGAGATCTTCGGCCCGATCGCGTGCGTGATGCCCTTCGACGGGGAGGCCGACGCCGTGGCGCTCGCCAACGACACGATCTACGGCCTCTCGGGCTCGGTGTGGACGCGCGACGGCGCCCGCGCGCTGCGCGTGGCCCGAGCGATTGAGACCGGCGTGCTCTCGATCAACTCGAACACCTCGGTGCGCGTGGCCACGCCGTTCGGCGGCTTCAAGCAATCCGGCGTGGGCCGCGAGCTCGGCCCGCACGCGCTCGACCACTACTCCGAGCTCAAGTCCGTGTACTACGCGACGGACGAGTAGGCCGGCGTGGGCGACCGCCTCACCGGCAAGGTGTGCGTGATCACCGGTGCGGCCGGCGGCATCGGCGGCGAGAGCGCGCAGCTGTTCGCCGACGAGGGCGCCACCGTGGTGGGCGTCGATCTCGCGGAGGGCGCTCCGGGCGAGCTCTCGCTGCAGGCGGACGTGACCGACGAGGACGCCGTGATCGAGATGTACCGGCGCACGCGCGAGGCGTTCGGCCGCATCGACGTGCTCTTCAACAACGCCGGCATCTCGCCGCCCGACGACGTATCGGTGCTCGACACCACGGTGGAGGCGTGGCAGCGCGTGCAGGACGTGAACTTACGCAGCGTCTTTCTCTGCTGCAAGCATGGCATTCCGCACCTGCTGGACGGCGGTGGAGGATCGGTGATCAACACGGCCTCGTTCGTGGCGGTGATGGGAGCGGCCACGTCGCAGATCTCCTACACCGCCTCGAAGGGCGGAGTACTGGCGCTCTCGCGCGAGCTCGGGGTTGAGTTCGGCCGCCGGGGCGTGCGCGTAAACGCGCTGTGTCCGGGCCCTGTGGACACGCCACTGCTCCAGAAGCTCTACGCGAGCGATCCCGAGCAGGCGCTGCGGCGCACCGTGCACCTGCCCATGGGGCGCTTCGCGCACGCGCGCGAGATCGCCAGCGGGGCGCTCTTCCTGGCGAGCGACGAGTCCTCCTACGTGACCGCGTGCACGTTCCTGGTCGACGGCGGGCTCTCGGGTGCCTATGTGACCCCGCAGTGAGCCGTCCCGCCATCGGCATCTGCGCCGCCCTCGAGCGCGCGCGCTTCGGTGCCTGGGACCAGGAGGCGACGCTGCTGCCGCGCGGCTACGCCGACGCGGTGCAGCACGCCGGCGGCCTGGCCCTCCTGGTGGCGCCGGACGACGCGTTCGCCGAGCGCCCGCACGAGCTGCTCGACCGGCTCGACGGGCTGCTGCTCGCGGGCGGCCGGGACATGGACCCGCTCACCTACGGCGCCCGCCCCGAGCCGGAGACGGCCGCCCCGCAGCCCGAGCGCGACCGCTTCGAGCTGGCGCTCGTGAGCGCCGCGCTCGAGCGCGACCTGCCGGCGCTCGGCGTGTGCCGTGGCATGCAGATGCTGAACGTGGCGTGCGGTGGCACCCTCGTGCAGCACCTGCCTCCCGAGCAGTGCGAGCGTCACCGCCATACGCCCGGCGTCTTCTCCGACCACGAGGTGGTGCTCGAGCCGGGGTCGCTGGCAGCACGGTCGGCCGGCACGGAGCGCACGTCGGTGCGCTCGCACCATCACCAGGGCGTGGGCGAGCTGGGGAAGGTCTGGTAGTGACCGGCCGCTCACCGGAGGACGGCGTGGTCGAGGCGATCGAGCTACCGGACAGGCGGTTCGTGTTGGGGGTTCTCTGGCACCCGGAGGAACACGCGGGCGACGGGGTGATCGGGGCGCTCGTGGAGGCGGCCGGCGCCAGCCTGCTCAGGTAGCCGGAGAGCGACCGGTCAGCGTGCGCGTCCGTCGTTGGCGCGGGCGGTCAGCCCGTGAACCGCGGCGCGCGCCGGTGGGCCCGGGGTCGGCCCGGGGCCCGGCGGGTCGGTCGGCGTGTCTGCGGGTCGCGCCGCCGGCGGCGGCGTAGCCCTCGATGCTCACGGTGCCGTCACGCAGCTTGAACCGACGTGGTGTGGCAAGGGCCGAAGGGCGCGGCGCTGCTGCGTCGTGGTGGCCGCACGTGTCACCTGGGGCGGCACAAGCCCCACCTTCGGCGGAAGGTATCTGGCGGTACGGGTCACAGGACGCATTCGCCTCCTCAACCGGCGAACGCTGAAGACCGTCCGCACGGTGGGCTGAATATCCCGAACGTCGACGCCTACGCGATCTCCAACAGGTGGCTCGTGGCTCGGGCGCGCACCCCGCGCGGCGCGGATCGCATCGTCGCCCGCCGTCTCGACGGCTCGGGGCGCAGTCGGTCGCTCGCGCGGGTCGGCGCGCCGGCCAGCTCGGCCGGCCGAGCATCCACGGCAGCGTGCTGTTCTTTGCCGTGAACAGGCGGCGCGGCATCAGTCGCTAGCTGCCCAGCAGTCTTTCCGAGTTAGGCCAGAACCAGGGCCGCGCTTGTACTGGTGCTGAAAAGATGGTGCCGAGCCGTACAGAAACGCCGCGATGCCGCAGTGCAGGCGTGAGGTCGAGTAGCTGGCCGGCTTCCGGGCGGGGCGGAGCGACACGCGTGCGTGGGAATGCTCGATGATGCCCCCGTGGCATCCATGGCCGACGGGCGCGCTTCCCAGACGACCGCCGAACCCCCCGTCGACGTCGCCGTCATAGGCGCCGGGTTCGCGGGAATCGGGGCAGCCGTCGCGTTGTCGCGCGCGGGGATCGAGCGATTCGTCCTGCTCGAGCAAGGCGACGGCGTCGGGGGAGCGTGGCACTGGAACACCTATCCCGGCATCGCGGTCGACATCCCGTCGTTCAGCTACCAGTTCTCCTATCGCCAGCAGGCGGACTGGTCGCGCGTGTACGCGCCCGGGCACGAGCTCAAGGCGTACGCGGAGCACTGCGTCGACCACTACGACCTGGCTTCGCGGATCCGGTTGAACACGAGGGTCACCGGGGCGACGTGGGACGATCGCGAGCATCTGTGGCGGCTCTCGACCGCAGGCGACGACACGGTCACGGCGCGGCACGTGATCGGAGCCACGGGCGTGCTCACCAAGCCGAAGCCGCCGGACATCCCCGGACTCGAGAACTTCGCCGGCACGACGATGCACACTGCGCGTTGGGACGCCTCGGTCGATCTGGTGGGCAAGCGGGTGGCGGTGATCGGCACCGGCGCCTCGGCGGTACAGCTCGTCCCGTCGATCGCCCCGAAGGTCGCCGAGCTCACGGTCTTTCAGCGCACACCTATCTGGTGTCTGCCGAAGCTGGACCGGCCCGTGCCGGCGACGTTGCGCGCCGGGCTACGTCGGCTCCCGGGCGCGCAGTGGGCGATGCGGCTTACCTCCCACGCCTACGTCGAGCTCACCTTCCCAATCGCCGCGCACTTCGCGACGGTCGTGCCAGTGGCGTCCGCAACGGAGCGCCTCGCGCGCCGACATCTGCGCCAGCAGGTTCGCGACCCGGGCGTGCGCGACAAGCTCACCCCGCGCTACGGCCTGGGCTGCAAGCGCCCCGGCTTCTCGAACGACTACCTCCCGACGTTCAATCGCGCCAACGTTCACCTGGAGACGGCGCCGATCGCGCAACTCACGGACGAGGGGGTGCGAACCACAGACGGCGAGCACGGGCCGTTCGACGTCCTCGTCCTCGCCACCGGGTTCAAGGTCTTCGAGCGCGGCAACATGCCGCCGTTCCCCGTCCGCAGCGGCGACGGCGCCGACCTCGAGGCCTTCTGGGCCGCCAACCGGTACCAGGCCTACGAGGGCGTCAGCGTCCCGGGCTTTCCGAACTTCTTCACGATCCTCGGGCCTTACGGATTCAACGGCGCCTCATACTTCACGCTCATCGAGAACCAGGCTCGACACATCGTCCGGTGCCTGCAGCGCGCTCGGCAGCTGGGCGCCACGCGCGTCGAGGTGACCACCGAGGCAAACGACCGCTACTTCGCGGAGATGCTCGGCCGCCGCCACCGGCAGGTGTTCTTCCAGGGGACCTGCGGCACCGCGAACTCCTACTACTTCGACGCACATGGCGACGTCCCATTCCGGGCCTCTACGACGCTCGAGGCGACGTGGCGCAGCGCACGCTTCGACCTCGACGACTACACCTTTCAGAGCTCGCAGAGGATCGCGGCCTGAAGTAGAGCCGCGCGCCCGTAGGCCTGCGTGCAGCGGGGGACGCACCGTCTGCCGTTGCGCTTACCCATCCGGCCGCGAGGGTTCCGCGGCCGAACTCCGCGGGTCGATAAGGATCTTCGCGTGCTTCTCCGGATCGCCGAGGGCGGCGAACGCCGTATCGACGCCCTCGAGCCCGACCTCGCCGGTGATGAGCGGACGAGGGTCGATCTCGCCCTCGGCGAGCATGTGCAGCGTGTCGCGGAACTCGAGCGGTGTGTAGCCGACCACGAAGCGCAGGTCGATCTCCTTGTTGATCGCCATCGCCGGCTTGAACCGGTCGGGACCGACGCAGACGCCGACGACGACAACGCGCGAGAACAGCGGCGCGCCGTCGATGATGCTCTCGATCACGCCGGGCACGCCCACGCATTCAAAGATCACCGGGCGTTTGGGCGCGGCGCCGAGTCTCTCGGCGAGGCGCCACACATGCCACCACCCGACGGGCAGGCGGCCGAGCTTCTCGCGCGTCCCGACGGTAAGCTCGAGCGCAGAGGGGATGTCCATGAGGTGCCCGCGCCCGTCCACGGCGGAGAACGGGGATACCTCCGCGGGGTCGACGACGACGTCTGCTCCGCAGGCCTTCGCGAGCGCGCGGCGACCCGCCGAGAAGTCGCTGGCCACGACCGTGCGCACGCCCTTGGCCTTCAGCATCAGGATGACCCCGAGACCGACCGGTCCGCACCCGATCACGATCGCAACCTGCTTTCTGCCGACCTCGCCGCGGCGCACGGCGTGCCAGCCCACGGCCATCGGCTCTGTCAGCGCGGCCACGTCTGGCGCCAAGCCGTTGGGCACCGGCAGCATCAGCGATTCCTGGGCGAGCAGCTGCTCGGCGTAGGCGCCGGGCGCGTGGACCGACAGGCCGACGGTGTCGACGCCCTGGGCCCCTCGGATGAGCGGCAGTGCGACCACGGGCGCGCCGGGCGGCACTTCGCGCTTGCACCCCGGGCCGTACTCGGCGACCTCGCCGGAGAATTCGTGGCCGAAGACGACCGGCTCGGCCGACCGGCCGAAGCGGTCGTAGCCCGCCTGCTCGGCCAGGTCGGCCCAGTCGTCGAGGCCGTGGCGCGCGTGCAGGTCCGATCCGCAGATCCCGCAGCGCAACACCTCGAGACGCACCTGCCCGCGCCCGGGCGTCGGCTCGGGCCGCTCGACCACCTCGAGCTCGGCGTTCTGGCAGACGACGGCCTTCATCGCTACCCACGGTCCCTCATCCGCGCGGTCAGCCCGTGAACCGCGGCGCGCGCCGGTGGGCGCGGGGTCGGCCCGGGGCCCGGCGGCTCGGCCGGCGCGTCTGCGGGTCGCGCGGACGGCCGGCGGCGCAGCCCTCGATGCTCACGGTGCCGTCACGCAGCTTGAACGTCGCGGTCAGCACGCCGCTCGCGGTGTCGTACGACCACGCCGAATCGCGCAGCCTGCGTCCGCCGGTGCGCACGCGGCACGGCCTGAACGGTTTGCGCAGGGTGGCCAGTGACGCCTCGAGTCGATAGGTGCGCGTGCGCGCCCCGTCGATGCCCAGCGTCCAGCGCCGCTTCGGTCGCTCCTCCGAGCGCACGCGCTCGCCGTCGTTGAACGCGGCCGACGATCGCCCCCGGGGGAAGGCCAGCAGGGTCATCCGGTGGCGACGATCGCGCAGGTGCACGATCCCCGGGTCGGTCCCGTACTCGGACAGCGTCTCGACGTCCGCGGGCAGCAGCGGCAGGATGGCGCCCGCGCGCGCGAACAGCGGCAGCTCCTCCAGAGACGCGGGCACGGTGATCTCGCGCGCGCCCGTCTCCACCCCCGCCCGGCTCGGCCCCATCCGTAGCGCACCGGTGGCCTCGTCGATCCGCGCGGCGCGCCACAGGTCCACCCAGCCCCCGGCCGGTAGGTAGACCCTCCGCTCCCGGGCGTCCGGGGTGATCACCGGAGCGGCGAGCAGGTCGGGGCCGAAGAGGAACTGGTCCTCGCGGGTGATCGCGTTGGAGTCCTCCGGGTTCACGAGCGCGTGGTGGCGCATGATCGGCAACCCGGTGCGCTGGTACTCAGCGTCGGCGGCGTCGAGGTAGGGGTGCAGCTGGGTGCGCAACTTGGCGTAGCGCCGCCAGACGGGCAGGATCTCCGGCTCGAACACGCGCGGGCGATCCTTCTCGGGCACGGCGATCCCGGTCTCCTGCGCGCGCATGACACCGGACACGGCACCGAACTCGATCCAGCGCTTGAGCAGCTCGGGCGTCACGCTGCGCGTGCCGAGCGCGAAGAACCCTCCAAGGTCCGAGCCCCAGGTGCTCACGCCCGAGAGCCCCATGCTCAGGCCGTTCTTCACCGCGGAGGCGAGGCCGTCGTAGCCCCAGTCGGTGGTCGGGTCGCCGCCCCAGACCACCGGCGCGCACGGCGCGGTGCCTGTCCAGCCCGACCGCGCGTAGCGCAGCAGCTCGCGGCCGGCGCCGCGCGTGACCTCGCGCGCCGCGCAGTGATAGCGCGTCGGGTAGTCGTTGTGCATCGCCCGCCCCGGCGTGCCGTCCGCCGAGTGCGCGTCGAGCGGCGAGTACTCGCCGTAGTCCTCCATCCAGCCGTCGTGGCCGTCGGCCACGGCCTCGCCGACCAGCCGCCCGAACAGGTCACGGCCCGCGGGCGCCGAGAAGTCGAACTGGCCGACCGTGTCGCGCCGCACGCTGAACTCGTAGGTGTACGGCTCACCCGACGCGCGGCGGCTCAGCGCGCCCCGCTCGACGGCCTCGCCGTAGTCGGGATGCCGCGTGCACATCATCGGGTTGATGTACGTGGTGGCGGCAAGACCACGGTCGTGCAGGAGGGCGACGCGCGAGCGCTGGCGGTCGCGGCGGTTCCGATGGTTGGCGCACGGCAGGTACTGCGTGAAGATCTGGCCGACCGAAAGCGGCACGTCCGCCCGCTGGAGGCCGTCGAGGATCTCACGCTCGTCGCCGAAGCCCGGCTCGCTGTGGTACCAGGGCCCAAAGACCTGCGGTCCGGCGGGAGGCTGGCGCCCGGTGGCCGCGGTCATCCGCCGCAGGGAATCGGCGGGCCGGGGACCGCCGAACACGCGCAGACGCACGGCGGTCGGAGAACCCGGCTCGGTTGTCGGCTGCCCCGCGGGCGGGCCGGTGACCTCGACGCTCCAAGCGTCGTCCGTGTCGCTCCGCAGCCGGAAGGCGCTCGTCTCGGCGCCGTCCACGAGCACGCCGTAGCCGGCGCTCGACAGCAGCCAGGGGACCGGGTAATACGTGGCGTCATCGCGCGTCGGGCGGTAGGCCCAGGGCGGGATGAACGGGGCGATGAATGGGCGCTCCTCGGGCTGGTAGGGGCCCTCGGCCACGTAGTTCTCGACGTCGAGGCCGGTCTGGTCGACGGCGTTCGAGCGCTCCCCGAACCCGAGGTAGCGCTCGCCGCCGACCGCCGCGAAGCCCCCGCCGACCGCCTCGACGTCGAGGGTCGGACCGAGGACGTCGGCGCGGACGGAAATGACGCCCTCCCCATCCGGCGCGACCTCGACCGAGAGGCGCCGGCCGAGCGGATCGGTCGTCGCCAGCGTGCCCCTGAAGCGGCCGTCCTGCACCCCGCCCTCGAGCAGCCGCGTGGCGTGCCGCCACACGCCCGCCGCGCGGAATCCCAACGGGCCCGACGGACCCGCGCCGGTGTCCGAGGCCTCGCGCAGCACCTCGCGGCCGACGGCGTCGACGAACCGCAGCCGCCAGGGATCGGCCTGGACCTCGGCGCGCAGCGATCCGGCGCTGACCACGGGCTCGGTGGCCTCGGCGGCCGCGGGCGCCGCGGCGGCGGCGGAGAGGGCGACGGCGGCGGCGGCGAGGACCCGTGGACGCACGGAAAACACCCTATCTGGACGGGGACGCGACCCGACCGAGGCGGTGCGCGCGACGGTGGGTGCACTGCTGCCTTCCCGGTACGCTGCTTCTCTTGCACGAAGCGGAAGCGCTGACGGGCTCAAACGCGTCAACCAGGCCGCGGCTACCCGCCAGCGCCCCCGCCGAGGTGCCCGCCGCTCCGCCGAACTCGACACCAGAGTGTCGATAGACGCGGTTTTACCGACAGAATGCCGTCGCGCGCAAGCGTCCTCGACCGCCGTCATGCCGAGCGCGTCGACCAGCCGATCTCGAGCCTCGTCAGGATCCGCCCGCCGCATGTCTTGGCGGCCCCAGCTTGTCACGGCTGCCCGCAGCCGAGGGCGGCTCGCCCCACGGCATCTTGCCGACCACGAGCCTCGGCACGTTAATGAACACCCGATCGCCGGCACGCTTGGTCACCGCGTCGAGCGGGATGTAGGTGTCGCGGTTGAGGATTCCCCGCTTGACCAGCAGATATCCGGTCGTCGCGTCGGTTGGCCCTGAGACCTCCTCAACCGTGCCGATCTTCCCGCGGTCCGAGCCGTAGACCGTCTCACCAGCCCGCGCCGCCGGCTGATCATCACTCTGGCTGAGGGCAGCGAGGAACTCGTCGACCTCCAACACGGCGTTGGCAATGAGCGGGTAATTGAGGTGGATAGACGCCTCGTAGGCCGGAAGGCTCTCGGCGCCGATCGCGTCGGAGAGGAACGTCACGTCGTAACCCTGCTCGACCAGGTGGCGCCCGGTCGACTCGCAGCAGAGGTTCGCTGTCATCCCACATATCACGACGTGCGCGACGTCCAGCCGTTCGAGATGCCGGGGCAGGTCGGTCTCGACAACGTCGCTGCCCTTGTGCGGCATCAACACGATGTCCTGCTCTGCCGGACGGAGCTCCGGATGGAAGTCGGCACCCCAGCTGCCGGCGAGGAACATGCGGCGCTCGAACATGATCCGGTGTACTCCGGAGCGGCGGTGACGCTCTTGGTCTGCGTAGTCCTCCTCCGTGTAGGCCATCGGGCCGAACAGCACCGTCAGGCCGTGCTCATGGGCGCCGTCGATCACGCGCCGCAGGCTCGCCACGACGTCGTTCTTCTTGACGGTTCCCTTGGTCAGGTCCCACGCCGCGCCGCCTTCCGAGAGGAAGTCGTTGACTGGATCGATCACCAGTAGAGCCGTCCGCTCCGGCGCGAAGCCGACCGTGCCCTTTGCTCTATAGGTGTGCGTTTCCGCTGGCGGCATGCGCCCCTCCCCGACCTCTTCTCGACGTTCGGTGGCGCTACCCGCCTGCGCGCCTGGCCAATCCAAGGTGCCGAGCGCCGTGCGGGTGCCGAGCCCGGCCGAGGAGGCGATGCGCGACCTCGTCCGGGCCCGCGAGAATGCCCGCGGCGGGGCCTCATGCGCGCCCGCCACCGCCTCGGCAAGCAGCTCCTGCGCCACGACGGCGCTTTGCAGGCAACAACTGGACCAGGGACCGGCCGGTCGGCCGGGGAGCTACTGCTCGGAACGCCGTCCCTCTACAGGGTGCGAGCCGTCGGGGAGCGCGGCACCTCGCGTTGGTCCGGGAACGTGCCGAGCACGCGGTCGCCCACCGTGGTCGTGATGCCGTGCCAGAAGTTCTCGTTCTTGAAGTGGTGCAGGCGGTGGGAGCGCCACACCGAGCGGTAGTAGCGCGAGCGAGGGCGGTAGGCGGTGTGGATCAGGAAGTGAGTCCACTCGTAGATCCCGACGAGGACGTAGCCGGTGAGCACCGCCGTGAGGGCGGCGCCGATCGGTGCACCCGCGCCCAGGAGCGTGGCCAGCAGGAAGCCCAGGCCGACCACGATCGGGACCACCAGGAAGATCAGCCCCGCCGCCTCGACCGGTCCGAGGAGGATCAAGTGGAGATCGCCCGGCCGCTCATGGTGCTTCCGGTGCGAGCGCGCGGTGGGTATCTCGACCCGCCGACCGGCCATGGTGAACGGCTGCAGGTGCAGGAAGTAGACGTGGATCGCCCACTCGCTGAAGGGATAGACGGCGAGCATCGCCGCCACCGCCACCACGTCGTGCCAGCCGGGATCGCCCACGGCCACGCGGAGAACCACCGCCGCCGCTATCGCCGCGGCGATGCACCAGGGGGAGCGATGGCTGCGAAACTCGCGCCAGGCCTCTGCGCGCGAGGAGATCTCCTTGCGCGGCAGGTTCTCGGCAGTCGCCGTACCAGGCATTGGCGTGGATCGTAGAGGCGCGCGGCCCTGTCAACGCCTGCGCCGCGGGCACAAGCGGCTCGGGGCGATCGGGCAGGGGGCCCCTAACGGCTCAGGCTGGCGCCATCTGCGCTGCTACCGCGACTGGGTGCTTCCGCCGGATCTAGCGTTTACCCCTCCTGCGCGGCGCGGCGCGCCAGCTCCGCCTCGCTCGGCGTCTCCGGGACAAAGGAGCCGCCCTTGATCTCGGCACCCGTCCGGTAGGTGGCCATGATCACTCCGGTGGAGGAGACGTGCGAGCTCACCGGCTCCAGGCCGGCGGGCATCGTGCCGTCGTCGAACAGGCGCTTTCCCTTGCCGAGCACGAGCGGGAAGATCCAGACGCGCAACTCGTCGATGAGCCCGTGCTCGAGCAGGGTCTGGATCAGATTCGCGCTGCCGTAAACCTGGAGCTCCGGGCCGTCCTCCTCCTTGAGCGCGCGGACCCCATCGGGTACCTCGCCCTCGATCAGCTTCGAGTTCTCCCACTCAAGCTCCTCCCGCGTGGTCGAAGCCACGTGCTTGGTGGCCCCGTTGAATGGCACAGCGGGGGAATCGTCGCTGTGTGGCCAGTGGGCGGCGAAGATCTCGTAGGTCTTGCGGCCGAGCACGAGGTCGAAGGGCGTCGACATCGACTCGCCCATGGCGCTCTGCATCTGGTCATCCCAGTAACCGAACGACCAGCCGCCATGTTCGAAGCCGCCGCTGGGATCCTCCTCCGGGCCGCCGGGCGCCTGCATCACACCATCGAGGGTCAGGAAGGTGTTGACGATGAGCTCTCGCATCTGCGTTCCTTTCTGCGGGGTTCGATGCAGTGACCGTCGCCGGCGACGAAACTAATCGCAGTACGATCGGCCGCGTGGCCTTCGTCACCCACGAGCGGGTGTTGTTCGTCGCCGACCCGGACCAGGCCGGCGCCCTGCGGCGGGTTTACGAGGGACTCGTCGGCCGCGGCCGGACGATCACGGCGGCGGACGCCGGTGCACTCGTGTTTCGGGGGGGGGCAGTTCTCGCTACGCGGGTCGAAGAAGGCGATCGGCGGCACCGTCTGGGTGCAACCGAACGGCGCCGGGGTGGCAGTGACGATCCACGCGTCCGACAACGCGCCCGCGACCCAGCTCAAGATGATGGGATTCGAGCGCCGCCAGTATGAGGCGACGCTCAACGCCGAGCTCGAGAGCATCGAGCGGGACGCATCCGCCGGCGGGGCCGTCGGAGTTCAGCGACAGCAGCAGGGACCAAACTCACGGGGCTGATGCGGCCAGCTGGTCGGGTCCGAGCGGCCCTACATGCAGTCGCGAACTTCGTATGGGAGAGTCCGCGCATGTCTCGCGTAGCGGAGATCGGCGGCAGGCGCGTTCCGTTCCTGCGGTGGTCGTTCTGGCGCATGGCGCTCGGGCGGAAGCACCTGGGGACTCACTGGCAGGTAGGAGATGGTCGCGAGGAGGCGCTTGCCGAGCACGTGATCTCGACCGCGCGGCAAGGCGATGTCGACGACGCCATTCGTGCGATTGACGACTTCTGCTACCGCCAGAGCATCATGATGAATGTCGGCGACGAGAAGGGGAAGATCCTCGACGCGGCGATCCGGCGCGTCGATCCGCGTCGCCTGCTCGAGCTTGGTACCTACTGCGGCTACAGCGCGCTGCGCACGGTTCGCGTGATGCCGGACGAGGCCCACCTCTACTCGATCGAGTTCAGTCCGGCGAACGCCGACATCGCGCGACGCGTCCTCAGTCACGCCGGGGGCGCGGATCGAGTCACGATCGTGGTCGGCACGCTCGGCGACGGCGGTGGCACGATCTCCGCTCTCGAAGCCGACCACGGGTTTCATCAAAGCTCGCTGGATTTCGTCTTCCTCGACCACGCCAAGGAGGCGTACCTGCCGGATCTCGAGCGGATCGTCGAACGCGGGTGGCTACGACGGGGAGGTGTCGTCGTAGCCGACAACGTGAAGTTCCCCGGTGCGCCGGATTACCGCGAGCACATGCACGACCGCGAGGGTCGCGACTGGCGCACGACTGAGCACGAGACGCACCTCGAGTACCAGGCGATTCTCAAGGACCTCGTTCTCGAGTCGGAATACCTCGGGGCGAGCGGGGCTCCTTCAGCGGACGAGGCTTCTTGAGCTTGGTCCCGCTCCGCGCCCTGGGCGCCGCACCTCCGGTGAGTGGGTAGCCGCTGGGCCGACGGCCCCGTGCCGCTGCCGCTGTGACGCGAGTGCAGAAGCGTTAGGTCAGGTGGTCGACGAACTTGCGCGGCCCCCGCTACGGCGTCTCTCGGTTGCATAGCTCGGTGGCCCGCGCGCGGGCGGCCTGACGGACCAGGTGGTCGCGCTCGGCGACGTCCGTGGCCCGGCGGGCGGCATCCGCGTACGCCCTGGCGGCGGCAGGAAGGTCGCGGCTGAGTTCGTGCAGGTGGACGGCGCCCGTCGTGGTAGGCGGCGCTCCCTCGAGGTCGGATGGCGCGATTCCCCCGACGATCAATCCTAGCCCCGCCAGGCCAAGCAAAGTGCAGCCGATCAGGGAGATCGCCCCGCGCGTCGCGCCGCGGACGGCGAGGGCAAGCGCCACGCAGCCGAGCCCGAGCGCGACGAACGCGGCGACCATCAGGGCGCCGTATCGCCCAACGGCGTAGTAGCTGATGTAGTCGAGCGCAGGGTCGAGGTCCGGTCGCAGGAGGTGAAACGCGAGAACCACCACGGTGAACGCGGCGGCGCCCGCCATGGCGGCGGAGGCGAGCGATCTCACGCAGAGGTCCCGCGCTCGGGGAGCGCTCGCTGCAGCCGGTAGCCGTCGAACGCCATTGCGAGCAAGAACAGTACCTGGAGGAGGTGGAACAGCGTGTGATCTAGACCGCAGCTTACGAGGCCGCAGCCCGGGTCCGCCTCGAAGGGAGCCGGCGTCCGGCCAGACGAGGCCGACGGGAAGGTGACGAAGGCAAACGGCGCGACGATCTGAAGCCGGCGCAGGCCAAGCTCGCGATCGAGATGGCGATCAGCCTCCGCCGCGTGGGACGACGCGCGAGCAGCGGCACGACGATCAGCGCGAGGAGTACCGTGGCGGGCGACTTCCCGCCACGAAGCGAGGGCAGAAGGCTCGGGAAAGGCCTGGAAAGGCACCTTGCACGCGGGCCCCAGGTACTCCTCGTCGGCCAGGACCGCGGGGTCCGCGCGCAGAGCGGCGGGCAGCGGCACGACGACGAGGACCAGGACGCCCAGCGCGACGGAGACGAGGACCAGGCGCTTCGTGCTCATCGCTGATCGACGCCCGGCTGCACGAGCCCCGACTCGTAGGCGAGCATGACCGCCTGCACCCGGTCGCGCAGGCCGAGCTTCATCAGCGTGTGGCCGACGTGCGTCTTCACGGTCGCCTCGCCGAGCACGAGCTCTGAGGCTATCCCGGTGCTTGGCGGCTAGCCCCCCGGTTACCTCCGGGTCGCGCTCCCGCCCGCGGGTCGATTGCGACCTCCGCGAGCTCGGACGTCTGCCCCTACGGGTACTGCTAGCGCCCGGCAGCGGAGGCGGTCATGAGCGACGCGCAGACGGCAAATAACTTTCGCCGCGGAGTCGAGGCCGCCGGCGGGCGTCGTGAAATTGAGGTCCGCGTGCTGCGCGACGCCTTCGGGCGCTCCCGGCTGACCGACAAGGCGCGCGAAGAGATGGAGTCGGCACTCCTGCTCGCCGGTGTCTCGATCGAGCCATCGCTCGCCGACGCCGACCTGAACGACCGAGCAGAGCGCGACCCCGCTTGACACGGCGGCCGACGACGAGCGCCGAGCCACAGCGGCGGCGAAGGCTCGCGCCGAGGCGAGACGTGACCGAGCGCGGGAGCGCCAGGCGAGGGCGAAGGCCGCGCTAGACAGTCGGCGCCGGGTCGAGCGGCGCCGTGAGCGCGAGCGCCGGGAGGCTCAGCTTGCTCCGGTGCCAGAGCCGGAACCCGAGCCCGAACCCGCAAGCGATTGCGCGTCCGGCTATGACCCGTGCGTGCCCCCTATCCGCCGGACGTGGATTGCCCCGACGTAGCTGGCCCGATCTCCGTGACGGGCGACGACCCCCACGGACTCGATGGCGATAACAACGGCGTTGGTTGCCAGTAGGCGAAAAAGAAGCTCTCGCCCGACCTCGGCCTGATCGAGCGCACGTCAGGTCCCCTCCGGTATTGGCAATGAGACTCGCGGACGTCGGACCGATACGGACACATAACGGACACATCAGGTTGAGCACGGGGGGTCACGCGCGTACGCGCGTTAATCGCCAGAGGGGCGGCCTTTGCAGGAAAAATGTGCCTGCGCGTGACCAGCCGTGTGCGCGAGTTCCGCCCATCGCTGTCCATGGTAAGGAAGGGGTCATCGGTTCGAGTCCGATGCTGGGCTTGGCTCTACAAAGCTGAATCTGCACCCGTGAAGGTACTCGCGAGCTGCTGATGGGCAACGGATTGGGCAACCAGCGGCGACCGCTTACCAATCGTGAGTCGCGGAACGTGTCGCCGCGAGTCAAGTCGTCTGAAGTGGTGTAACTCCTCGTCGGGGTCTTCACGCGGCTTGTAGCTGGCCCACCTCCTCTCGTTGCTCATCGCCCTGGTCCCCGAGGACCAGGGCGAGCGATTCCTCGGCGAGGTAGCGCCGGCAGACGAGCCACTCGTCGTTCTGCTCGATCAGCATCGCCCCGACCAGCCGAATCGCCGCGGCGTCGTTGGGGAAGATGCCGACGACATCGGAGCGCCGACCGATCTCCTTGTTGAGCCGCTCAAGCGGGTTGGTGCTCCTGAGCTTCGACCAGTGCGCCGCCGGGAAGCGGTAGAAGGCGAGCAGGTCCTGCTCGGCACCTTCGAGCAACTCGGCGAGCTTGGGCAGCGGGCCCCTGAAGCGCCCGAGCACCTCGCCGAGGCGCGCCTTGGCCTGCTCTGCACCCTCGGCGTCGAAGATCTCGCGCAGCGCAGCCGCCACCAGGCCGCGCTCACTGCGCCGGCAGTGGCCCTGCATGTTGCGAACGAAGTGCACGCTGCAGCGCTGCCAGGGGCAGGCGAGGATCCGAGCGATCGCCGCCTTCAGCCCCTCGTGGTGGTCAGAGACCGCGAGGCGCACGCCGGCGAGGCCGCGCGAGCGCAGGCCGCGCAGGAACTCGACCCAGAAGGCCTCCGTCTCCACCTCCCCGAGGTCGATCCCGATCACCTCGCGCCGGCCGCTCTCATGGACCGCGTAGGCGACGACGAGCGCCTTCGAGCGGACGTGGCCGCCGGATCGGACTTCACGTGCTTGGCGTCCAGCCACAGATAGGGGTACTCGCCTGCGAGCGGTCTGAGCGAAACGCCTCGACCTGCTCGTCGAGTGACCGGCAGAGCGCCGACACGCGATCCTTCGACATCCCCTGGATGCCGAGCTGCTCGAACAGGCGGTCGACCTTGCGCGTCGAGACGCCGTTGACGTAGGCCTCGCGCACGACCGCGACGATCGCCTGCTCGGAGCGCCGGCGCGGCTCGAGGAAGGAGGGGAAGTAGGCCTCTCCCGATCGCTTGCGCGGAACGAGCAGCTCGACCTCTCCCACCCGCGTCTCCCATGCACGCGGTCGGTAGCCGTTGCGATGGGTCGCGCGCTGATCTGGCGCCACCTCGCCGAGCTCGGCCCCGACCCCGGCGGCGATCTCAGCCTCCATCAGCTCGCGCGCGACGATTGCGACCGCCCGCGCACGAAGTCGCCGTGCTCGCCGGCGAGCACGCCCTGAACGACATCGGCAACCGTCATCCTGTGGCCCCGGCCATCGCGGTGCTCTCATCGATCTGCTGGAAAGACCGGCGAGTGTGGGGCCCGCGGTGCCCGGAACACCTCCTTCGGCTCCTATACGGGCGCCGTTACACCACTTCTACCGACGTGACCGGTCCCGAACGGGATTTGTGAGCGTTCCGGCGTTCACGCCGCGGGTCTCGACGGGCCTTCTGAAAGCGCCGTCGAAGCGCTCGTCGGCCTGGAGGGGCCTAGCGCGGGAAAACACGGGGGACGCGGCGACCTGTTCGGCGCCGACGCCTTGTTCCATCCTGGCCGTTGTAGCGCTCGCCGCTCAAGCAGCTCCACTCGGCGGCGGGATTTGTGTAGCCGAAAAGTTGTACCTCTATAATACTTTGCTATGCTGACCTTAACTCGACGGGGAGGGGGCACCGTGTTCGGCGGGACCAGAGAGAAGCAGCTGGCTGGAGCCGTGCCCGAGGAGGGCGAGCCTCGGTGACCGACCCCCGCGCGGTGGCGCCCCGATCGGCCGCCCAGCGCAGCGCGCGGGCGCTCGCCCGGCATGCTCGTGCTCGGCCTCGCGATGCTGGTGATGGCTCTGATCGCTCCTATCGACGCGGGGCCGCGAGCGGCGGAGGCGGTGGCGGCGCTCGCAGCGATCGCGGGCGCCGCCCAGCTCGCCCGCGGAGGCGCACGGAACGGGCTCGCGGCCGGCGGGCTGACGCTCTTGGGGTCACTGGTCTACTTCGCCGTCACCAACACCGAGTTCCACGCGGGTGGCGTCGGCTACTCGATCGGCGTCGCTCAGTTCGTGACCGTACCCGTCGGCTTGGTGCTCGGGGGCGCCGCCTTCGCGCTGACGCCGCGCCGCGCCGAGGGGCCGCGGACGGCGCGCATGGGTGACTTCGTGCCCGACGGCGCGATCCTCGCGGTGGGGACGATCCTGCTGGGAATCGCGATCGGGCAGCTCGCCAACGAGCGCCTCATGCCGCCGCAGTGGAACTGGATCAGCTTCCTGGGGCTGACGGTGACCGGCATGCTCGTGCTGGTCGTCGGCCGCGGAGCCGCCAAGGCGGCGCTCGGCGGCCGATCGTGGGAAGGCAGACGCCGTCCTCTCGTCGTGCTGGCCACGGAGCTCCTGCTGATCGTGGGCCTCGGCGTGATGATCTACGGCGCGCTGAACAACCTCGTCCTCGGCGCGAACGGCTTCAAGACCGGGTTCAAGGGCAACGGCGACGGCCTCGCGCTGTGGGCCGGGGCGGCCCTCTTCCTGGTCGTCGTCCGTGGGGGCTTCAAGCTCGCCGTCGGGACCCGCGGAGGCGCGGGCCAAGCGGTCATCAGAGAGCTCCTCTTCTTCGTCGGCGTGTTCGCCTTCATCGTTGCTGAGCGCTCGGTGATCTCCGGAAAGCCGCCGGACGTGCCCGTGGGCGGGGCCGGGTCCGCCGCCGCGCTGATCCTCCTCGGCGCCCTCTTCCTTCTCGTACCCGCGCGGATGGCGGCGAAGCAGGGGCCCTCGGCGAGCAGGCGACGCGGAGCCGCCCTCGGCGAGCAGGCGACTGCGGGCGCCCCCATCCCGGCTCTCCGCCTGAGCGAAGTTGTCCGACTCCTGGCCATGTCCGACTACGGGAAGACGACCCCCATCGCGCGATACGCGTGTGCGCGCGCGTTCGCCCACGACCGGAGAACCGAAGATCCGCGCCGCCCATCGCCCAGCCCGAACCGATCCAGCGCACCAACCGTGCCGAGGTCTTCCTCGAGTACACGAAGTCGATCTGCCCGGTCTGCAAGGTCGTCGTCGACGCCGAGGTCGGCATCCGCGACAACCGGGTCATCCTCTCGAAGCGCTGCGCCGACCACGGCCGCTTCGAGGCGCTCGTGTACTCGGACGCCGG
This sequence comes from Thermoleophilaceae bacterium, assembly GCA_030446485.1. Lineage (GTDB taxonomy): Bacteria > Actinomycetota > Thermoleophilia > Solirubrobacterales > Thermoleophilaceae > JAUJNF01. The sequence goes on from JAUJNF010000002.1 coordinate 298,563, forward strand.
GATGTACATGGAGCAGATGCGGTTCAACAAGCCGGGCACGCTCCCGCTCGAGTTCCAGACCGAGATCGTGGACGGCTGCCCGCTCGATTGCGGCCTCTGCCCCGATCACAAGCAGCACGCGTGCCTCGGCATCATCGAGGTCAACACCGCCTGCAACCTCGACTGCCCCGTCTGCTTCGCCGACTCCGGCCACCAGGCGGACGGCTACTCCCTCACGCGCGACGACGTCGCGCGCATGCTCGACGCCTTCGTCGCGGCCGAGGGCGAGCCCGAGGTCATCCAGTTCTCCGGCGGCGAGCCGACGATCCACAAGGACATCGTCGCCTTCATCGAGATGGCGCAGGAGCGCGGGATCAAGGTCGTGATGCTCAACACGAACGGCATCCGCCTCGCGCGCGACCGGCGCTTCATGGCGGAGCTCGCCCGGCTCAAGCCGCACGTCTACCTCCAGTTCGACGGGTTCGAGCTGGAAACGCACATGGCGATCCGCGGCAAGGACCTGCGCGAGGAGAAGCGCCGCGCGCTCGACAACTGCGCGGAGGCGGGCGTGGGCGTGACGCTCGTGGCCGCGATCGAGAAGGGCGTCAACGAGCACGAGGTCGGTGCGATCGTTCGCCATGGTGTCGAGCACCCGGCGGTTTCGAGCGTCGCCTTTCAGCCGGTCACGCACTCCGGCCGCCACTCGGTGTTCGACCCGCTCGAGCGACTGACGAACGCCGACGTGATCAAGCTGTGCGCCGCGGCAGCTCCCCGATTGGTTCGCGGTGTCGGACTTCGTCCCGGTGCCGTGCTGCTTCCCGACCTGCCGCAGCATGAGCTACGCGCTGGTGGACGGCGACGCGCTGATCCCGTTCACCCGCCTGCTCGACGTCGACGACTACCTCGACTACGTCTCGAACCGGGTCACTCCGCACCCGGACCTCCAGCACGCGCTCGAGAAGATGTTCTCGTCGTCGGCGACGCCCGGCGCCGAGCGGGCGCTGCTGGCGTGCGAGAGCTGCGGGATCGACCTGCCCGCCGCGCTCGAGGACCTGCGCGAAAAGGTGTTCATGCTCGTCGTGCAGGACTTCCAGGACCCCTACACGCTCAACGCCAGGCAGCTCATGAAGTGCTGCGTCGAGGAGATCACGCCCGACGGGCGGCTGATCCCGTTCTGCGCGTACAACTCGGTCGGCTACCGCGAGCAGGTGCGCGAGCAGATGTCGGGCGTGCGCGTCGCGCCCGTGGTCCCAAACGCCGAGCCGCTTCAGCCGCTGCTCGAGCCGACCCGCTACGGGTCGAAGACGGCGCCGGCACCGGTGTCGCTGCCGCTCGCGCCGCCGCGCGCGACGCGCGGAACGTCGGACGCAGGCTGGGCTCGTGACGGCGACGCCCGCGGAGGTGAAGGCGTGCTGCGCCAGCGCCTGCGCCGCGCGAGGCGGCGCGCTGGCTGCTCGGCGACCGGTTCCATCCGGGCGGCGCCGAGTGCGCCTGACGAGCCGCCTGGCGCGCGCGCTCGGTGTCGCGCCCGGCGCCGTCGTGGTCGACGTCGCATGCGGCCCGGGCGCGAGCACGATCCAGGTCGCGCGCGAAACCGGATGCGCCGTCGTCGGCGTGGACCTCGCGGCCGACAGCGTGCGCGCGGCGCGCGATGCCGCCGCCGCTGCGGGGCTGAGCGAGCGTGCGCGCTTCGTCGAAGGTGACGCGGAGGCGCTTCGGCCGACCGAGGACGCTTCGGTCGCGCGGCGCGATCTGCGAGTGCGCGCTCTGCACCTTCCCCGACAAGCGCACCGCCGCGTCCGAGATCGCCATGGGGGTCCTGAAGCCGGCGCGCGCCTGGCGCTGTCGGACGTGGTCGCCGAGCGCGACCGGCTGCCGGACGACCTGCGCACCCTCGACGCGTGGGTCGCGTGCTTCGCCGACGCACGGCCGCTCGATGAGGTCGAGGACCTGCTGGCCGGCGCGGGACTCGAGCCGGAGCTGAGCGACGGCGCCACGACGCGGCGCTCGCGACGCTGCTGGACCGTGTCGAGGCGCGCCTGCGCGCCGAGGAGATGCGGCTGCTCGGGAGGCGCGTCCCTGCCGCGCTGGCGGGCAAGGCGGCACGCGTGGGCTGGCGCTGGTCGACGCCGCGCGCGCACACACGCCGTCGGCGACGGCGCGCTCGGCTACGCCGTCGTGACCGCCCGGCGCCGATGAGCCACGACTACGACCTCGTGATCGTCGGCGCGGGCTCGGCTCCGGCACTTGTCGCCGCCGGACGTCGGGGCTGCTCAGCCACGAGCCCGCGTACGACCGCGCGCGAAGGCTGTGGTGGCTGGTGCGGCGGCGATGACGCCGGGCGAGCGCTGGTCGCGCGAGCTCCTCGAGGACCTCCGCGCGAAGGGCTACGCGCCGCGTGCGTGGGGGCGGTTCGTCGCGCGATCGCTGGAGCGGGCGGCGGCGACGCGCGCCATGCGGCCGGCGCTCGCGCGGCAATGGCGAAGGTGGGCGCTGACCGGAGGGGCCGGCGTGCTCTGCGTGTCTGCGGCCGGTGCGCGGCCGCCGACGCTGCCGGTGGCGTGGTGGACGCTCTGCGCGGCGATGCTCCGCTGGCACCTCGGCATGGTCGAGGGCCCGCGGGGCGAGCGGCGCGAGCGGCTGTCGCCTGCGGACGCCGTTACGCTCGCGCGCGCGCCGTGGTCCCGTTCGTCGCCGCTCCGCGCGGGCGCGCGGCGTGGACCATCGCGGTCGCGGCCGCCGCCGCAAGCGACGCTCTCGACGGGCCGCTCGCGCGCCGGAGCGGCGCGACGCGTCTCGGCGCTCAGCTCGACAGCACCGCTGACGCGGCATTCGTCACGGGGGCGGCGTGGGGCGCCGCGCGAGCGGGATGGCTGGGATGGCCGGCGGCGCTTGCTCCGATCGCGCGCAAATCCGGTGGTTTCGGCCTAGTCACCCACGGCTGGTTCGCCCGCGGCGCACCGCCCGAGCTCGGCGAGCCTGTCACGCGCTGGGCGACGGGGCCGACCGCGCTCGGCCTGGGGCTCGCGGGTACGGGCGCGAAGGCGGCCGCGGAGCGGCTTCTAATCCTGGCGTCGCTCGCTGCGCTCGCGCCCACCGTCGCGGCACTCCGCGTCCCTCGAGCTCAGGCCCGCCTCACCAGCGAAAGCGCGTAGAGCCTCTCACCGTCGGTGTAGCGCGCGCCGGGCCGCAGGCCGGCCGCCGCCAGCTCGCCGTCCAGCCGCTCGGGCGTGAACTTCGCGCTGATCTCGGTGCGCAGCTCCTCCCAGTTGCGGAACCGCGCCGTCGCCACCCGGCGCGAGGATGCCACGAGCCTCCGCTGAGGCCCGATAGCCGCGCCGGAGGAACACCTGCGTGTACTCGGGATAGGGATCCGAAGTCGCTCGACGCCGCTTCTTCTCGATAGTCGGGATGACTGGACGGCTCTTGAACCAAACCTCGGTTCGCCGCATTCGCCACCTTCACGGGGTCCTCCTCCGGCAGCCTTAAGTGGCGGTACGGCGCCGGGATATAGCGCCCGGAGGGAGTCCCGAGCCGCCTCTTCTTCATGGTCATCGTGGCTCGGGCTGACGACTGTGTCTAGCGGCGCAGGGCGTCGACCACCCGCGTGCTTGCTCGCCGTACGCGTTCCTCGTCCGGGTCGGCGAGTTGCAGCAGGACCATCCCGAATGCGAACGCCGCGAAGGCTTCGGCAGACGCTTGCGGCTCGTCCACGTCGCCCCAGAGTCGGCGAACATCCCCGCGTCGCGGATGAATCCTGGGTTGATGATGCTCGTGCCCACACGGTCTCACAAGAAACACCGGCCTTCCCCACGGTACGTCGGTACCTCGTCGACGATCGCGTCGCCGTGCACGAGGAAGAGGCGGTCGAAGCGCTCGCACAACTCGCCGGCCTTGGCGTGGCGAAAGTAAACGTTGTCACCGACGCGCAGGGCATCGGCGGCCGCGCCGTGCAGCGGAGTCTGGACCTCGCCCGTCCCCTCCAGGGCGTCGAGCGTCAGGTCCTGCGGCAGGTACGGGGTCGGCATGCGGTCCTTGCCTCCAACCCCGGAGGCCAGGTACCCGCCGCCGAGAGCGGTGACGATGCCTGGGCCCGGGCGACGCGCCACGGGCTGGGCAAACAGCGCGGCGGGCTCGAGCCGAAAGCGGGAGTAGTTGTCGAACAACGTCGGCGCGTAAAAGCCCGAGCCTGCGGTGGCCTCGGTCATCGCAGGCTCACCGGCGACGAGCTCGAGGTCCCCGGTTCCGCCGGCGTTGACGAACTCCAGCGCCGCGACCTGCGAGACGGCGGTCACGACGGCCGCGCGGCGTTCACGCAGCTCGCGATGGGAGACGCGCTGCATACGCGCGATGGCTGCACTCTTGAGTCGTGCGCCAGGGATCTTGTCGCCCTGTCCTGCGATGTGACCCTCGTAGCACATCATCCCTACGAGCCGAAGCCGAGGTCGCTCAGCTACCTGCCTGGCGAGGTCGCCCGCCTGCTCGGGCGTGCGGATGGGTGTGCGCTTGGGTCCGATCTTCACGCGGCCGCCCCCGAGCCAGAACGCGGCGTCGACATCCAGGCACACGCGCAGCGGGGCCGCCGCCTGCCCCACCGCCTCTTCGATGAGGTCGAGGTGCTCGGCAGAATCGACCATGATCACCGGCGCGTCGGCCGGGTGCTCGGCGGTCATGGCGGCGAGTTCGCGCAGCGCAGCGCGGTCGGTGGTCGGGTAGGCGACGACGAGGTCGCGGAAACCCCCGCGAGCGAGCCACAGCGCTTCGGGCAGCGTGAAGGCGAGCAGCCCGCGATAGCCGGGATCGCGGTCGAGGATCGCTTGCAGCAGGGCGCGACAGCGCAGCGACTTGGAGGCGACCCGGATCGGCTTGCCCGCCGCGCGGCGGAGCATGTCAGCCGAGTTGGACCACATCGCATCGAGGTCGACGAAGGCGAACGGTGCGTCGAGACCTGCGAACGCCGTCGCGTAGCGCTCCAGGCGAGCCTCCGGAGTGAGCCTCACGGCGCCCCTATCGGGCCGAGCACACGGCGGATGTGGTCGTTGGCGAAGGCGGCGTCGGGATCCAGGCGCGCACGCACGGCCTGGAAGCGGTCCCATTGCGGGTAGCGCTCGCGGAGCGTCGCCGCGGTCTGAGAGTGGCGCTTGCCCCAGTGGGGACGGCCGCCGTAGGAGTCCATGATCTCCTCGAACCGTCGAAAGAACGGCTGGTGGTCCATGCCGGCATATTGGTGAGCCGCGATGTAGCAGGTGTCGGTTTCGTACGCCGTCGACAGGAAGGCGTCGTCGCTGCGAGCGAAGCGGACCTCGAACGGGAACAGGATCGGCAGCCGGCTCTGCTCGACGAGGTCCATGGAGCGCTCGAGCGCGGCCCGCGCGTGCTCGCGGGGAATCGCGTACTCCGTCTCGGTGAAGCGCACGTCGCGCCGCGTCGCGTACACCCGGTAGGCATGGTCCTGAACGTGTGACTCGGACATCGCGCCGGCGATCACTCGGTTCAGGCGCGGTACCTGGCTCGGAAAGCGCCGGCCGCTGCGGCAGATCAAGCTCAGCGCGTGGTTCTCGACGAGGCGTTCCTGGAGCTCGCGCCTCCAGCGCGGGGTCGGCCGAGGCGCGTCGTCGGTGCGCCGGCTGAACCGGCACAGGGCGGTGCGTGTGTAGGGCCACACGAAGAACTCGAAGTGGTCATGGCCGTCGGCCTGCTCGTCGAGCCGGTCGAGCGCCTCGGCCAGCGGCAGCGGACGGTCATGGCGCATCAGCGTGTAGAGCGGGACGCATTCGAGCGTGACTTGCGACACGATTCCCAACGCGCCCAGCGACACGCGCGCCGCCAACAGCGCCTCCGGCTCCGTCTCCCTCGTCAGTTCGACGACCTCGCCGGAGGCGGTCACCAGCCGCATCGCCGTCACCCGCGTCGAGAGGTTGCCGAATCGCACACCAGTGCCGTGCGTCGCCGTCGCCAAGGCACCCGCGAGCGTCTGCGCGTCGATGTCCCCCTGGTTCTCGAGCGCCAGACCGTGGGCCGCATTGCGCGGCCCGAGCTGGTGGAGCCTGATCCCCGCCTCGACCGTCACCAGTCCCGATCCCGGGTTGATGTCGACGACGCGCTGCAGGCCCGACATGTCGACCAGGAGCCCCCCGGTGCAGACCATGTCGGTGAACGAATGCCCGCTGCCGACCGCACGAACCTCAAGCCCGCGAGCGGTCGCTCTCGCGACGGCTCGTGCGAGCTCGGCCTCGCTCGTTGGCCGCACGACCTCCGCCGGCGTGCAGTGCTGATCGCCGGCCCAGTTCGTCCATGTCGCCATCGGCACGGCCCTCACTCGTGAGCGAGCTCGCGCCACCGCGTCAGCGGTGCTCACGGCTTGACCCACGGTCCCGTAGTCGAGGTTGTCAGGCGTGTCAGACATCAGGTGGTAGTTGGACATCGCCTTGTAGCGGTTCAACGAAGTGAGTATCGCGGTCGGGTAACCCGCACGGCTGGGGATCACCGCCTCGGTGCTGTTGCGCCAGCGCATCCCTCGCCGCAGCCGCACCCGGTCGCGCTCGCGCCACTCCTGCGCCGTGCTAATCGAAGAACCGCCCGGTCGGCTCGCGGCGTCGTGATGGAGCCATGACCCACGAGCGTGCGCTCGGCCGCGACACTTCGGAGGCGGCCTTGCTGCAATCGGGGCGACTGGATTTGAACCAGCGAACCGCTCGGCCCCCAGCCGACGCACCCCTGGACGCATAAGACACAGCAGTCGGTACCACGGTGGTACCACGGGCCACGGGCCACGGGCCACGGGCGTGATTGTTTCCCGCCTTCTCGTAAGCGCGGGGCCCCCTTTACCCTGCAGCAGTTCGACGGCGGCCCAGGCCAGACGTCGGCCTTCGATTAGGGGCTTGAGGGCTCCTACTGCTGGCGTTCCTTGTACATGGCCTCGTCCGCACGCGCGATGAGGTCTTCGACGGCATCTTCTGCCTCGAGCTCCGCGAGCCCGACGGTGACAGATGCTTGCCGGGTTGCTGTCAGGTCCGCGTTGACGAGCGAGAACCGCTCGACCGCATCTTCCCTGGTCACCCCGACTAACGCGCATAGGAACTCGTCGCCCCCATAGCGAATGATCAGGTCATAGGAGCGAAGGTGAGCCCGGATCGAGTATGCGGTCTCGCGTAGGAGCTGATCTCCGGCGGCATGGCCGAGTGAGTCGTTCGTTCGCTTGAGACCGTCGACATCGACGAACGCGAGCGCCATTGACTCGCCCTCGCGCTTCGCCCTCGCCATCTCGCGCTCCAACTCCGCGATCCCCGCATCCCTGCGGTGCGCTCCGGTGAGCACATCGATGGATGAGGACGCTCGATCCTGTGCCGCTAGGGCGCGGTCTGCCGATGCGGCTTCGCGATCGTCTGCCGCTTGGGTCCGGTCGCTGGCCGCCCCCCGACGGTCTCGCAAGGCTCCCGCGCGGTCGCTAGCTGCTCCTGTTTCGACTTCGTCGGCGCCTCGCTCGCGGGCCTCGGCACGTTCGTCCCGAGCGGCCGATCTCTCGTCGCGGGCGTCGGATTCCTGGTCGTGAGCTTCGGCTCTCTGGTCCCGGTCCTCCGAGGTCCGGTCCCGGTCGTCGGCAGGAAAGCTGTCAGCCTCGCGCGGCTCTTCCTCGCTCATCTGGCCGGAAACTATCGCTCGCCCACGTCGTTGCTGCAATTGCCCGTAAGAACACAGGCCGGTATGCGACCCCATTAGAACAAGTGTTCGTATGGGTGAAAGCCCTGTGCCCAGCGGGCTCCCCTCAGTCGGGGCGACTGGATTTGAACCAGCGACCGCTCGGCCCCCAGCCGACACGACATGCACGTCTATGCGTCCGTGCGCGTCCCCATCGTCCCCAGTGTCCCCGCCCGTGTACTCCCTGGACGGATCGGACGATGCAGCCGGTACCACGGTGGTACCACGAGGCTTGATTCGTCGCTCCACCGGACATAGCGAGGGCCCGCTTGGTCCCTCAGAGCGACGCTCCGATCCGACAGCGGTACGGGGTCGCGGTCTGAGGACGGCGACCGCTTCTCGCGCGACGCGGGAGTCCAGCTACGTGTTTTGCTGCTGCGCTACCTCGACGCGATCGAGAATTCGCATGAGCAAGCTCGCCGTGTGGACGGCTTCGGCTGCCTCCCCCGGATCGTCGTAATCGACCTCTCGATGCCCGCCGGGGTTGCGAAGCACCGCGTACGCACCTGCGAACAACGCTCGCATGCCGTCCTGCTCTCCCTTGGTCGCTTCCACGTCGCGCAGCGGTGCGCCCGGCCCGAACGCCCGGTTCATCAGGTCTGCGCCGTAGTCGTCCTCGCCGAACCCGCCGAGCTTTCGCACCCTAATTTCGACGGCCCTCATCGCTGCGAAAACGCCGAGCTCGTACTTCTCCAACATGAACTGCGGCCGCGCCTCACTCTCGATGAGGGGATGAACGCCGTCCTGTAGTCCCGCGGTCGCGTGCAGGTGGCCCGGTCCCTCGTCGAGCAGCTTCCGCCCAAACCGTGTTACGAAAGCGGCGTTGCTGCTGTGCTGACTCAGGTCAGGGGTCACCAACCCACGCGCCCGGAGCCAGCCAATTGCCTCAGAGAGCGCATCCAAGGCTGCCTTGCCGTACCCAGCGTTTCGGGCTTCGTTGACGTAGTTGTAGTCGTTCCACTGGCCGGTCCGATCGAAGTCTCGTAAGACCTCGAGGCCGAGTTCGTCGATCGGAAGCTGCAGGATTGATCGCTCTTCCAGCATGCGCCCTACGGACTTTCGTTCTTGCGGCGGATCGCTTCCTCTCGGGCTTTCCTGATCCTCGCGAGATCCTTCGCGTGCGAACGGCCAACGCTTACGGAGTAGCCGATGCGATTGCAGAGACGGTGCGCCAGGATGGCGTTGTCGACGACCCGGTGCCCCCCTCTCGCTTGGCGCGCGGGAAGTGCTCGTGGGTCGGAATCCAGTCGCTCAACCCGGCGGTGACCGGCTCAAAGTAGCCCGTGCCTCCAAGCTCCTCGGGGCAGAAGCATTCGGGCATCTGGCATGCGAGCTGCGTGATGTAACCCTGCTCGGCTGCCTGGATGAGGACTCCCTTCACGCCGAGCCCTTTCAAGCTGGCTGCCACGGCTCGGCCGCGTTCAGAATCCCGCTCAGCCCCCGACATGTCTCAACGTTAGATGCTCTGAGCCCCCGAGATCTAGGCGCTCGCCGGCGGAACGCCCGACCAGGTTCGGCCGCGCGATCTCGATCAGTGCCGGGATCCGCAGACGGAAGATGAGACCTCCCACTTGGCCGGCGTTGTAGGTCTCGCCGGTGTCGCGCTCCACCATCGCCTCGCTGGAGGCCGTGTCGAGCTCGACCGGACCTAGCGCGGCGCGGAGCCCGTGCGGGTCGCCGACGAGCTTCAGGCCGCGAACGTCCGGACGATCCGCCGCGTAAGGCTGCCCCGTCACCGGCACGGCAATCTCTTGCTGCGGATGTGCAGGAATGCTCACCTGCTGCGCCTTCACGAGCCGGACGGCCTCCGCCATCAGCTCGCGCGCGACTTGAGCACCCGCGCGATCGATTAGGTCCGGGTGCTCGATCGTCAACGGCCGCCCATCGGCGCTGATCACGAAGGCGAGCAGCTCGTGGGGCAGGGCCGAGCCACTCGGGCTGATCTGAGGCGTAAGAACGCTGTGCTCCGCAGCGCGAACCAGAATCGCGGCGGCAGTTTCGTGGTCAAGCGAGTGGGCGGCCATCCCGTCCTACGTTAGAGACGAGCAGCGCATACGAACCGGCACACTCCCGCGCCAGATGGACTGCTCCTACGCGCGCGGAGATACTGTGCGCGTGACCGCGATCGAGGAGGGCACCGAGAGGACAATCCTCCGCAAGCTCCACGAGGAAGGCCCGAAGACCGAGAAGCAGATCGCCCACGCGCTCGGGGTGGACCAGATCGACGAGGAAGACATCGCCGCCCGGGCGTCTGACGCGGCCAGCCACGGCGTGATCGAGCCCGTCGAGGGCAGTGAGGCTGTTCGCCGCTGGCAGATCTCGGATAAGGGGCGCCAGTTGCTAGGGGACATGCCTGGGCGCTAGCCGGCGGCGGCGATGAGCGGCGAGGCTGCTCGCGCCCCGACCACCGCCAGCGCGCGTTCGTGGGGCCGGGTGTCCGATCGGCGGCCGGATACGTCCCTCAGAGCGACGCTCGGATCGTGCAGCAGTTCTTCGTGCTGGAGTTCCAGAATGCGTGCCTGTTCGAGGGCCTGTTAGAGCCCGATGATGAGGCTGTCGAGGCCGAGATCGACGCTCGGCTAGGCAGGGGCAATGGCTGCGGCGCGGCGCTTCTTGGACATCGAAACGGTACGGACCCGAGTGCTCCCCGGTGTCGTGACGTTGATAAAAGCCCGGTACCAGTCAGACGCGCCAGCACAGGTCTGAAGGGGTCTTCAGGAGCCGTCAAAGTCCATAGCTCGCTCGCAGAATCCGCACTCGAGGGACGTGACCTCCTTGATGGGTCACTCGAGTCCACTCTGAACTGCCAGGCGGATAGGCCGACACACATCTGGCGCCAACGGACCCTCGGCCGCGGCGGTCTCGCAGTCTCGAAGCGTCTTCAGCAAGTTTCTCACCAACTCAAGCCTCTGCTGCTCGGCTGACGGATCCTGGGGCAACTCCTTCTTCGGCTCGTCCGGATCTGTGCAAACTTCGGGAAGCTCCGGACCAGTCGCTCCAGCCTTGCGGGCTTCGCCGCAGCTCTTGGCGATGGCGACAGAATCCGATCTCTGGCTGACCAGGTAGTCGCTGCCGAGCGCGAACCCGATGATCCCGAGAACGAAGGCGACGTAGGCACCCCGTACACGTTTTCCGGTCAAGGCATCCGTCGTCCGCTGGCGGACCACGCGGAGCGCGGCGATTCCGAAGGCGCTGCGGATGTTGGACTCGATCTCATCTGCGAGTGTCTTGCGTCGCTTGCACTCGGTCTCGTCAGACGTCCAGGTGGCAATGCGGCGAAGACGCGCGGCGCGGGCTTCATAGGCGGCGAGGGATTCGGCACCATCCGCGTTAGCCCACCGCTTAAATACCGACTTGACTGCCTTGAGCTCGCCGTCGTCAAGGTCACCCGTGTCCTTCATATCTTGCAGATCGGTCCGCATGAAGACGGGGCGCGCGACACTCGACAGACGGACGGCGACGTACAAGACGGCAGCCGCGGCGACTGCAAAGCCCGCCAGCGCTATCAGCAACCATGCGTAGTGCTGCCACTTGTGTTGAATGGGGAACAGATCGCCGAGCTTCGCGAGCCCGACCGCCGTTGCCGCTGTCGTACCGAGTGCACCAAGCGTCTTGCCGGTTACATCGGAGCGAGCCCTGACCTTGTCGATGGTCTGCTGATAGCGGCTCGCGGCGCCCGCGGCAGGAGGTGCCGTCGCCTCGAGATCTTTGTCCTTGTTAGAAGCCTTCGCATCTGAATTGTCGGCCACGCCTACGTGTCCCTTGCGCGCTGTGTGGTCTCGTCGACGTCCGTGCCCGTCGCTCCGTCGGACTGGGGTCCAATCTTGTGTTCGCGGCCGTCGGCTTGCCTCTGGCCGTCCTCGGTCGGCGCGTCGGCGGACTGGGGTCCATTCTTGTGTTCGCGGCCGTCGGCTTGCCTCTGGCCGTCCTCGGTCGGCGCGTCGGCGGACTGGGGTCCATTCTTGTGTTCGCGGCCGTCGGCTTGCCTCTGGCCGTCCTCGGTCGGCGCGTCGGCGACCTGCGCCCGTCTCGTCGCCTCTGGTCGGGCGCGGATTTCGAGGGCGTGTACCTGCGCCCGTAAATAGAGGGTCTCGTCAGCTAGTACGCGCAGGTCGCGCTCCAGGGTTCGGTCGGCCGAACGGCATCTGATCGCCGCCGCCGCCGCATCTAGGTGATCGGAAGCGCGGCTTAGCTCGTTCGCGACAACGGTCCAGTCGGTCGTTGCCGCGGCGCCTGAGCGCCCGTCCTCCGAGCGCTTGCTGGTTCCCCCTCCCCCGCCTGTCTCAGACGACTTTCCACCTGCGCTGGTGTCTCGCCTGAACCGCCGCAAGATGTCCCCGACTCCCATACCAGCTTTCTCCCGGGTCGACTCAACTGAGGGCGGACTCTACGCCGATTAACCGCGCCTAGGAGGTTCAAACCGAGAGAATCACGGCAAGAGGTCGCAGTGCAGGTGCTTGAGCGTCACGTGGGCTCCGGCGAGCCGGTGCACTACAGAGACTGGTACGCGTTGCTACGCGCGGCTGGCTACCACGTCAAGGGGAAGGATCCGCTCGCCAGCTTCCTGGCCCAAATCAGTAAGGTCGAAGGCGTGGAGCCGCTCGGCCGACGCAGCGGCAAGTACCGGCTGCGTCGCGTCGCGTAGCGAGAGACAGCCGGACGGGGGTGGGTAGACCGTGTGCTTCGCAGGGCGGCAGCCCTGATCCACGATTTACACGTCGTAGTGCTCGACACGCCATCCGTCGCCGCGAGAGCTGGTTGGCTTCTCTCGACGCTATTCCCAACGCGCACCTGAATGTCGAATCGAGCAGGAGCCTCTTCGAGGATCACCGCGAGATGCTGCATACGACGCCGGCGATTCGCTATCCGACGTTCTTGGGTGGCGACCGCAACTACACAGGACGTGACCCGGCGCTTGTCGAAAACCCGGCCCTTCGAAACGCCGTGATCCACCGGCTCGGGCCCGAGCTTGAGCGCGTGCCGATTGGGCTGATCGTGCCGCTCGGGACGGCCGTTTCGCAAGCGATCGAAGTACTCGTGCGAGAGGGGATACTCGTGCGGGAACGGTGCCTGCTCGGGTTTCCGCATCCTTCCGGTGCGAATGCCCATGGGGACCCGCAGTTTGCCCGACGTCGTGAGCAGCTGAAAGAGACAGTCCGGAGGTGGTTCCGGTAGCCACCGGTCAGCTGACGGGGCTCACGCCCCCAGCTGCCGTAATTCATCCGCATCGATGAAGCGATCGGCGCGGGCGCGGTTCCTAGCGTCGTCCCACACGCCTTCCTGGCTGAGTCGTCGGATGCACTCCTCGGGACCGCCCCCCTCCCCCTGCCAGTCGGATGAAACTTGTCCCCCGGCGCTGAGGGTGCGGTGGGCGCTGTCGGAGTGGCCCTCGGCACGGATAGCGCTCCCTACTGCCTGGCCACCGTGCTTGTGGCCGGAGAGCGAACACGCGCCGGTCGCGTTCCGTCGTTACTTCCGCCTCGCGTGTTAGCTGCTGATACTGGCGGCCCACTGAACAGCCGTGAACACCCACACAAGCGCTATCGCCACGAAGGCGACCATGGCGGCGATGACCGACGGGAGCTTCGCATGGCCCGAGCGGGCGGGGAGAAGCGCAGCGCGCAACCCAGCAAACAACGCTGCTGTGCCGGCCAGCGCCGCGACGGCATTGCCCCCACCCAACCAGAGCCGTGCCTGCACCGTTGCACACACAGTCGCCGAACACTCACCGGCTATCGCCGAGCGGAGAACATAAGCGGAAATCGGCAGCCAGAGCAGGGCGATTACGAGTGTGATGCCACCCGCTAGGGCAGTGCTCGCGCGCCCTGGGTCCTTTTCCGACAGGGCACGCAAGCGCTCGCCGAGGAACATCCAGCAGAAGAAAGCCACGATAAGAAGGACCGTTACAACGCTGGTTAGGGCGTCGAGTACGTAGGCTCGGGCCCAGAGGATTAGGCCCAGCGTGGCACAAGCAACGAACAGCGTCTTTCGCCATGACGGCTCCGGACGGGGCCTCTCTAGCAAGACGATCCCCGGTCGAACTGGAAGGCTCCGAGTACGGTTTCCGCCGCGCACATTGGGGTCCCCGCATTACTGCGAGCCCACGCTCACGGGCCAGGCGGGACGCACGGGACTCAAGATCGTGAGGGCGGGCGTGGACGACCCGCGCCCGCCTGTGTGACTGCTTAAGGGGTCGTCGCTCAAGGGGAGTGACGAGCTGGCGCCCTACCGCGCGCGCCGGACCCGCCACGTCGACGCGACAGGCCGAGCCAGGCAATGGCGAGAACGGTCAAGACAACTACGGCCAGACCCCCCCACCAAAACCCCGCGCTAACGGCGATTTGGTAGCCCGAGCAGCGATTGCAGTCAACAATGCCGGCGGCGTCGGCAACGTCAAATTGAACCAGCACGATGGTGGTTCCCCAGATCACCGCCAGCATGCCCAGACAAGCGGCGATCGCTATCCCTGGCCACCCTCGAGAGCGCGCACTGAGGAGCCGAGCAAAGAAGAGGGCAAACAGCGCGAACAGGAACAGCGCGGGCAGAAAGAGTTCCTCCGGCAGTGAAACCGCCAGCCTGTCGATGCCCACCATCGCGTCCACAGTAGTGGCTATTCGCCCAGTTCCGGGCCGCACGGTCGCAGCCGGGCACGCCAGTAGAGCAGCGATCGATGCAGGGCCCATACTCGCGTATGGCTCGCGGTGCCGCCCCGCGGGGTGTGGAGCTGCCTCGGTAAGTAGGTAGTCCGAACACGTACGGGCTGAACCCGATCCGCACTAGCGAACGCACTGAGAAACCACACACTCCGGGGCTGATCGTCGGGCTCTCGTGAGCCACGAGAGCACTGAGGGTTTCTTCGGTAGACCGCAGCCATCCTGGCGCCAGACGCTGGTGTTGGCGGTCGTGTGTTTGATTCACGATCCTGCTCGCTCCGACGTCTGACACTGGAACGAGCGTCCCTGACCGTTTGAGTTCTAGTGGCCTACTTCTGCTGGTTGTTCTTGACCGGGCGCGTGCGGCGCATCGTGCAGAAGAGGCGCGGTCCTGGCTATCGGGCAGATCCACGACTAGCCACGTCGGTCCGGTCTGGCCTGCGGTCGGCGACCGCCCCTATTGTTTCCGACGTGGGACGACGTCTCAAGGTTGGGCTCGCGGTGATTCTTGTTGGGGCAGCGTTCGCCGCAGGGCTCCTGCTCGGTCATCAGCGTCCCACCCAGGACGGAGGCCTGCGCGTGAACGGCGCTGAGGTTGTCGGGAACGTGTGGGAGGCGAGTCCAGACGCCGCCAGCGAGAAGCCGCCGTTCTGCGATCCCCAGATGCCGGACGGAATCGGTCGGTGGCGGTGCGTACTCTACGGCGCCCCTGAGGCGTCCGCCCCGCGCGACTTCAACATCACCGTCGGAGAAGACGGCTCCATCCGCTTCGAGGGGGAGAAGGAACCGCGAGCCTGCTGTATCGAGGTCGATGGCCGCGAAGCTCGAGCGCAGGGGCAATAGCGGAATCCCAGGACCCTGACCACTCGGACCTGGCCGCCCTCATTGCGGCTCCGCTCGGGTTCGCGATCTCCAGGCATCGCCGCTGACGGTCGCACGACGTCCCCGCATATTCGACAGAAGCCTCTCCGTGACCAGTCAATCGACCGGCGGGGGTTACGGACCGCTTGGCAACCAGGAGCAGGCGGAAGGCTTTGGACGGCCGCGCGGCTCCTCGGCGAGCCGCTAGTAGCAGATCCGCCCTTTTCGCGCGCCGAGGGTACAACTCGTTTCCAACCCGACGATGGAGCTGGGTCGCAGCTTCGATCCAGCCGCAGGGCGCTGCTGTTCCACACGGTCAGAGCTGCAATTGGGGAAGGTCTGAACGCCTGGCGGATCGGCATAAGGCTCCGAATGAACAGTCCTGTCGCCTCCGAAGCGCCACCGCAGTTCAGCCTCGGTAAGCGCCTTCTCGGCTTCACAACGGTCAAGGCCCACGACGTTCGGAACATCTCCGGCCTCAGCTCCATCGTCTTGTGCAAGCCACACCCCGACGCCTGTACCCCCCAGCGTCAGCGTCAGGAACACCAACACGAGTCGTCTCACCTCGCCAGCGTAGCCGCGGACCGGGAGGATCTCTCCTGCGATACCAGCCCGAACACAGACCCGACATCGCGCGGGCATAGTGCTGCGGATCGTCTGAACGAAAGCCCGCTTCCGAAGCGGCCTCTCGATAGTCGGGGCGACTGGATTTGAACCAGCGACCGCTCGGCCCCCAGCCGAGTGCGCTACCAGACTGCGCCACGCCCCGAAGCGGGCGACGGGAATCGAACCCGCCCTAGAAGCTTGGAAGGCTTCTGTGCAACCACAACACTTCGCCCGCGAAGGTCGCCCGCGATATTAGTCGCGACGCCTTCCAGCGGGGCACCCAGGACTCGAACCTGGAATCTCCGGTTTTGGAGACCGGCGCCTTAGCCAGTTTGGCCAGTGCCCCCTCCGCCGATGCTAGCGGGCACGTGGCCAGCGAAGATCGCCCACGCCGCGCCCGACGAGGTCGTTTGAACCAGTTGCGGGCGGGGGGATTCGAACCCCCAAGGCTTGCGCCACCGGCTCCTAAGGCCGGCATGTTTACCAGGTTTCATCACGCCCGCGCCAGCCTGATCTTAGGCGCCTCGACCGTCGGGTCGTGAGCGCACGTCGTTCGTTCGGTGGACCCAGACGACTAGGGCGTCAAGCCACCGACGCACGCCGCCCGCCTCCGGTTTAGACTTCCCGATCCATGGCAGCCGATGTGGTGCTCACCCACCCCAACCGGGACAAGGCACGCTCCAAGTCCACGAAGGCCGGCGTGGTGCTGCTCCTCCTGGTCAGCGCCGCGTTGATCGTGGCCATCACCGTCGGGGGCTGGGAACGGCTGCAGGGGGCCACCGGCGTCTCGATCGCCTACGTGATCGTCACGCTCGTCATGGCCTTCTTCGTCCTGCGCTGGAATCGCGGCGTGCTGCCCCTTGCCGCCGGCCTCGCGATCATGTTCGCGGTGGTCGCCGCCGTCTCGGTGCCCGCGTGGTTCGCACGCGACAAGGCGGGCTTCGCAGATCCGGCGCTCGAGCCCGGGCTCCTCGGCCTGCTCAGCATCGTGCTGATCGCGGTTCAGGTCATGCTGATCCTCTTCGCCGTCGTGGGCTTCACGCAAGCCTGGAATGTCGAGGTCGAGGTCCCCCGCGACCGCGGCACGCGGCCGGACGAGCACGGGCGGCACGATGACTATGACGACGAGGACGAGCGCTTCGACTACGAGGACGAGATCGTGCAGGACGGCCGCACCGACGCCCGCAGCCAGCCCGGCACGCTCACCGATCCGCAGGACGACCGGGGGCCCCAATCAGGCGAGGTCGAGCAGGAGGGCGGGGCCGACATGGGAGACCAGACCACCCAGCGCTGAACGCGGTGGTCCGCGTTCAGCGGTACGGCGCTACATCTTGGATGCGGCGGGTGGGACTCGAACCCACACGCCCTTGCGGACAATGGATTTTGAATCCATCTCGTCTACCGGTTCCGACACCGCCGCACGGCCGCCCATGATCGCAGCCCCGCGGCCGACCTACTCCGGAGGCGCCTCGCCGCTCGCCCGCTCGTTCATCGCCGTATAGCCACCGAAGGCGATCGCCGCCGAGGCCAGCAGGCCGAGGAACACGCCCAGCTTGCGGGTGACCTCGAACTCCACGCCCGCCACCTCCTCGCCCCCGCCGGGCGTGAAGATGAGCCGGAAGAGCACGAGCACCACGGCGAGCGCGCCGGCGATGGCCACGAGCTGACCGGGCGGGATCGGCAGCGCCGGCAGCCTGCCGGCTGCACGCGCCGCCGTGACGGCGACGGCCACGAGCGCGGCGAGGAAGAGCAGCAGGTCGATGAAGCTGAAGGATTCCCACGCGTTGGCGGCCACGAGCTCGGTGCCGTCGGCCTCCACGCCGTACCACTTCAGGAACATGAAGAGGAAGAGGAGCAGACCGCCGACCCCGGCGATCATCTCCCCAAAGCTGATTTTCGATGTGTCCAAGATGCTCCCTTCGGCGGATGGTGAAGCGCCACACTAACCGCGCCGCGGGTGTCCGTGTCGGCTGACACGAGACGCCCGCGCGCGCGGACATACTCCGCCGATGGACCCACTGCTGGAGATCGAGGACCTGGTCGCCTTCGAGGGCCGCTGGCCGGGCACCGACGCCGAGCGCCGGGCCAGCGGGCATCTGGCGGCCACGCTCGAGTCCATGGGCCGCGAGGCCACCGTCGAACCGACGCGCGTCTCGCCCAACTACGCGCTCACCCATTTCATCCACGTGCTACTGGCCATCGTGGGAAGCGTCGCGACCGTGTCGGCGCCCGTCGTGGGCCTCACGCTCCTGGCGCTCGCGGTGGTCTCGACCCTAGGCGACCTCACCGGCACCCTCCAGCTGGCCCGCCGGCTCACCGGCCGGCGCGCGTCGCAGAACGTCATGTCACGCGGGCAGACGGGCAAGCCCGGCACGCTCATCCTCATCGCGCACTACGACGCCGCCCGAACGGGCTTCGTCTACTCCCCCGGCATCCTCCGGCGCCTGGCCGCGCTGGGCCGCTTCCTGCATCGCTCGCTGGGCCTGTTCGAGCTGATGTTCTGGCCGATGGTCGTGCTCCTCGGCTGCGCTGTCGCCCGCGTTCTGGGTGTCGAGTCCGACGTCCTGTCGGCGGTGCAGTTCGTGCCGACCGTGATGCTGATCCTCGCCGCGCCGCTGCTCGCGAACATCGTGCTCTCCCCGGTAGTGCCCGGCGCGAGCGACAACGCGTCCGGCGTCGCCACGGTGCTCCGCCTGGCGGAGCGCTTCGACGATCTCCCCCTGGAGCACTTCGACGTGTGGGTCCTCTTCCCCGGCGCCGAGGAGGGCCTGCTGCTGGGCATGCGCGCCTGGCTACGGCGCCACCGCAAGGAGCTCGGCAAGCGCTCAACCGTGTTCCTGAACGTCGACACCGTCGGTCACGGCACGGTGCGCTACATGACCAAGGAGGGCCTCGTGCTAGCCGGGCGCTATCACCCCACGCTCGTCAATCTCTGCCGCGAGATCGCCGCCGACGACGTGGACGATCGCTTCGGGGCCCGCGGCTACGCCTCCCGCTTCGCCACCGATGCCGTGGTGGCACGGGCCAAGGGCTTCCCCGCCATCACCATCACCTGCACCGACGCGGTCGACTATCCCCCACACTTCCACCAGATGACCGACACTTCCGACCGCGTCGAGCCCGCGGCCCTCGAGCGTGCCTACGAGTTCTGCGCCGAGCTGGCGGAGCGGCTGGACGAGACCATCGGCCCGGCGCTCGAACCCGCGGCCAGCGCCGCGCGGATGCCGTCGAGCGACTGAGGGTTCTCGGCGCTCGAGAGGTCGCCGGGGTCCTCCCCCACCGCCGCCGCACGGACCGCCCGCCGCAGGATCTTGGCTGAGCGCGTTTTCGGCAACGCCTCCACCAGCACCACGCGCGCGGGCTTGAACGGGCGGCCGAGCTCGTGCGCCACGAGCTCCCGCAGCTCCTCGGCGAGCGA
Source organism: Thermoleophilaceae bacterium (assembly GCA_030446485.1). Lineage (GTDB taxonomy): Bacteria > Actinomycetota > Thermoleophilia > Solirubrobacterales > Thermoleophilaceae > JAUJNF01. The sequence continues at coordinate 317,778 of JAUJNF010000002.1, forward strand.
CGCGTCCGCGCCGGGGGCCACCACGAAGCACCACACCGCCTCGCCCTTCGTCTCGTCGGGCACCCCCACCACCGCCGACTCCGCCACCCGCGCGTGCGACGCCAGCGCCGACTCCACCTCGGCGGGCCCCAGCCGCTTCCCGGCCACGTTGATCGTGTCGTCCGAGCGGCCGAGCAGGAACCACTGCCCATCCTCGTCGATGCGCGCCCAGTCGCCGTGGCGCCACGCGCCCTCGTAGGTGGACCAGTAGGTCTCGAGGTAGCGCTCGCGGTCGCCCCAGATGCCGCGCGTCATCCCCGGCCAGGGCTGCTTGCACACCAGCTCGCCCACCTCCCCGCGCACCGGTCGCCCCGCGGCGTCGAACACGTCGACGTCCATGCCGAGCGACGCGCCGCCGAGCGAGCACTCCTTGATGGGCTCGACGGGAAACGGCGTGAGGAAGCACGCGCCCACCTCCGTGCCCCCCGAGAGGTTGATGATCGGCACGCCTCCGCCCGTGACCCGCTGCAGCCAGCGGTAGCCGTCGGGGTTCCACGGCTCGCCGGTCGAGCCGAGGATGCGCACCGTCGAGAGGTCGTGCGCGGCCGGCCATTCGTCGCCGCGCGTCTTGAGCGCCCGGATCAACGTGGGCGACACGCCCAGCATCGTCACTCCGTGGCGCTCGACCGAGGCCCACAGCCGGCTCGGGTCGGGCCAGTCCGGCGCCCCCTCGTACATCACCATCGCGGCGCCCAGGGCGTGCGCGCCCACCATCGACAGCGGGCCCATGATCCAGCCCATGTCGGTGAACCAGTAGAAGACATCGCCCGAGCGCACGTCGGTCTGGTAGGCGACCTCCGAGGCGATCTTCACGAGGAACCCGCCGTGCACGTGCACCGCCCCCTTGGGCCGCCCGGTGGTGCCCGAGGTGTAGGCGATCATGAACGGGTCCTCGGCGTCCGTGTCGGCGGGTTCCACGCGCGCGCCCCCGTGCGGGGCTACGAACTCGGACCAGGCCACGTCGCGGCCGGCGCGCATGGGCACCTCCAGGCCGAGGTTGTCGAGCACCACCACGCGCTCGACGCTCGGGCACTGGGCCACGGCCTCGTCGGCGGCGGGCTTCATCGGCCCGTGCTGCCCCCGGCGCCAGGTGCCGTCGGCGGTGAACAGCAGCTTGGCCCGGGCGTCCTGCAGCCGCGAGGCCACCGCCGACGGCGCGAAGCCCGAGAAGATCGGCATGTAGATGGCCCCGAGCTTGGCCGTGGCGTAGGCGGCCACCACCGCCTCGGGCACCATCGGCATGAAGACGCCGACGGCGTCGCCCTTCTCCACGCCGGCGGCGGTCATCGCCGCCGCCATGGCATCGACCTGCGCGCGCAGCTCGCCGAACGTGAGCGATCGCACCGCACCGGACTCCGACTCGGCGATGAGCGCCGGACGGCCGGTGGCGTCCGCGTCGGCGGCCCAGCGGTCGACGCAGTTGGTCACGAGGTTCACGCTGCCGCCACCGAACCAGCGCGCCCAGGGCACGCCGTTCGAGGTGTCGAGCACCTGCTCGTAGGGGGTGGAGAACTCCAGGCCGAGGTCCCGCACCGCCGCATCCCAGTACCACTCGACGTCGGCGATCGAGCGCCGGCGCAGCTCGTCGATCGATTCGATCCCGTGTGCGCGCATCAGCCGGGTGACGTTGGCGGCCTCGACGTACTCGGGCGTCGGCTCCCAGGCGTGCTCGGTCATGGCGCGGGGCGATCCTACCCTGGCTTCCGAGCGCGCTCACCGCCGCCGCTGGCTACGCTTCGACGGTCTCATGCTGATCGACACCCGGGACACCCACCGCGATCGCGACGACTCCGCGCTGCCGCCGGCGGACGCCGTGTCGCTCACCGCCGGGGTGTCCCTGGCAGTGGGAGTGATCCACGCCGTTGCGACGCCGGGACACTTCAGCGAGCTGTGGCTCTACGGCGTCCTCTTCGGCGTGGTGGCCGTGGCCCAGGTGGCGTGGGCGGTGCTTCTCTACAAGCGGCCGGAGCCGACGCTCATGCGGAAGGCCGCTCTGGCCAACGCCTTCGTGATCGGGGCCTGGATCATGGCCCACACGGTGGGCATCCCCTTCGGAGAACCGGGCCCCGAGACGATGGGCACGCTCGGAATCATGGCCACTGTCGACGAGGTCTTCCTGGTGCTCACGCCGTGGCTGCTGCCCGCGGTGGCGCTGAAGGGGAGCCGCGGGGAGCGGCGACGCTACGAGTGGGCGGCCATCGCCCTGTGCGTGGCCAGCTTTAGCGCCGTGCTGCTGGCCGGGGGGCATCACTAGGGCGGGGGGCGGGAGACGGTGGACGGTGGACAACTGCCACTCGTCAGCGTTGCGGCAGCCTCCGCCGCTGTTGTCACATGTAGCTAATTACACCGGCGTGACCGCGTTGCGCTTGGCCGGCCAGTCGCGGGCCTTCGACGCGCAGGCGGCGAAGCGCCGGACGAGCTCGGTGCGTAGGTCCTCCGGCTGGATCACGGCGTCCACCACGAGCTCGGAGGCCAGGTGGAGCACGTCGATCTCCTCGGCGTACTCCGTTCGCAGCCGCTCCACGAAGCGCTCGCGCTCGGCCGGGTCCTCGATCTCCTGCACGCGGTTGTAGAAGACGGCGTTCACCGCCGCCTGGGGGCCCATCACGGCGATGCGCGCCCCCGGCAGGGCGAGGCAGGCGTCGGGGTCGAAGGCCGGGCCCGCCATCGCGTAGAGGCCCGCGCCGTAGGCCTTGCGCACGATCACCGACAGCTTGGGCACCGTGGCCTCGGACACCGCCGAGATCATCTTCGCGCCCGCCCGGATGATCCCCTGGCGCTCGACCGCGGTGCCGATCATGAAGCCCGGCACGTCGGCCAGGAAGAGCAGCGGGATGGAGAAGGCGTTGCAGGTCCAGATGAAGCGAGCCGCCTTGTCAGACGAGTCGACGAAGAGCACACCGCCGCGCTGGCGCGGCTGGTTGGCCACGATGCCCACGACCCGCCCCTCGAGCCGGGCGTAGCCCACCACCAGCTCCTTGGCGAAGCGCCGCTGCACCTCGAGGAACGAGCCGGCGTCCACCAGGGCGTCGATCAGCTCCAGCATGTCGAACGGCTTGTTCTCGTCCTCCGGAACGAGCTCGCGGATGGGCGTCTGGCTCGACGGGCCGGCCGGCGGGCCGGGCGGCGGCGGTTCGCGCCAGCTCTGCGGGAAGTAGGAGAGGTAGCGGCGGGCGATGTCGATGCCCTCCTCGTCGCTCTTCACCAGGAAGTGCCCGACGCCGCTCACCGACGTGTGCATGCGCGCGCCGCCCATCTCCTCGAGCGTGACGGTCTCCCCGATCACCATCTCGGCCATCCGCGGCGAGCCCAGGTACATCGAGGCGTTCCCGTCGCGCATGATCACGACGTCGCAGAACGCCGGTATGTAGGCGCCGCCCGCCGCGCTCGGACCGAACAGCACGCACACCTGCGGCACGACCCCCGACAGCTTCACCTCGGTGTGGAAGATGCGCCCGGCGTGGCGGCGGCCCGGGAACATCTGCACCTGCTCGGTGATGCGCGCGCCGGCGGAGTCGACCATGTACACCAGTGGCACCAGCGTGGCCAGCGCCCGCTCCTGGATGCGGATGATCTTCTCGACGGTGCGCGGCCCCCACGAGCCGGCCTTGACGGTCGGGTCGTTGGCCATCAGGCACACCGGCCGGCCGTCGATGGTGGCGGTGCCGGTCACCACGCCGTCGGCACCGAAGCCCTCCTCTTCCCAGTTCGCCAGCAGGCCGTCCTCGGTGAGGGACCCGGGATCGATCAGCCGCGCTACGCGCTCACGGACGGGCAGCTTGCCCTGCTCCGCGGCCTTCTCGTGGTGGCGCTCGGGGCCGCCGCGACGGGCGCGCTCGAGGGCCTCCCCCAGGTCAGAGGCCAAGCTCGACGGGCAGCGGCTTCTCTCCCGAGTAGTCGTAGAAGCCCTTGCCCGACTTCCTCCCGTACCAGCCGGCGGAGACCATCTTGCGCAGCGTCGGCGGGGCGGCGAAGCGGCGCTCGCGGTACTCGTCGAACATGATGTCGGCGATGGCCTTGGTGGTGTCGAGGCCGACGAAGTCGAGCAGCGTGAAGGGGCCCATCGGGTGGTTGGCACCGGCCTTCATGGCGGCGTCGATCTGCTCGATCGAGCCCGCGCCCTCCTCGTAGGCCCGGATGGCGTCCAGCATGAAGGGCACGAGCAGGCGGTTGACGATGAAGCCCGTCTTGTCCTTGGCGTGCACGGTGAGCTTGCCCACCCGCTCGCCGAACGAGAAGCCCGTGGCCAGGGTGTCCTCGGCCGTGGTCACGGTCTGCACGACCTCAAGCAGCGGCATCACCTGGGCAGGGTTGAAGAAGTGCAGCCCGAGGAAGCGGTCGGGACGCCCGGTGGCCGCGGCCTGGTCGATCACCGCCAGCGACGACGTGTTGGTGGCGAAGATTCCCTCCTGCTTCACCACCCCGTCGAGCTCCCGCCACAGCTCGAGCTTCATGGCGAGGTCCTCGGTGATCGCCTCGATCACCAGGTCGCAGTCGGCGAACGGCCCGGCCTCGAGCGTGCCGGTGATCCGGCCCCGGACGCCGTCCGCGTCGGCCTGCTCCATTCGGCCCTTCTCGACGGCGCGGGCGAGCTGCTTATCGATCTTCCCGATCCCCTTGTCGAGGCGCTCCTGGTCGCAATCGCGCAGGACCACCTCGTAGCCGGCCTGCGCCGACACCTGAGCGATGCCGTGACCCATGAGCCCCGCCCCGCACACGCCCACCTTCGAAATGTCCATTAGCCTCCGCCGCTGTCGTCGATTCGAGCCTTCGAGCGCCGGGGAGCCTACATGTCATTGGTCGAGACGGAGGACCGCGGCGCCGTGCGCCACGTGGTCATGACGCGTGCGGAGAAGCGCAACGCGATGAACGACGAGCTGGTGCTGGCGCTCGGCGCGGCCTTCGCGGAGGCGGCCGCGGACCACTCGGTGCGGGTGGTGGTCGTGCGCGGCGACGGACCCATGTTCTCCTCCGGAATGGACCTCGGCGGCCTGCGCGCGCTGTCCGAGAGCCCCGAGTCCCTGCGGCCCTTCCGGGGCGAGGTGCTGCGGGCCTGGAACCTGCTCGAGGAGATGACCAAGCCGACGATCTGCCAGATCCACGGCGCCTGCATCGGCGGCGCCATGGAGCTGGCGCTTGCGGCCGACATGCGGGTGATGGCGGAGGACGCGGTGGCCGGCCTGGCCGAGGTGCGGATCGGCCTGCTCCCCGACGTCGGCGGCTGCTCGCGCCTGCCCGCGGTGGTGGGCCTCGGCGTGGCCAAGGAGCTGATCATGACCGGCAAGGTGATCGACGGCCGGGAGGCCCACCGCATCGGCTTCGCGAACCGGATCGCGCCGGCCGATCAGCTCGAGGCGGCCACCGCCGGCCTGTGCGAAGAGCTCCTGGCCTGCGCGCCGGCGGCCGTGGGGCTCGCCAAGCGCGTGATGGACTCGGCGGCCAAGCCGGCGCTGGCGGCCACGCTCGAGCACGAGGTAACTGCGCAGGAGCTGCTCGCCCGGAGCGAGGACTTCGCCGAGGGCGCCGCGGCCTTCCAGGAGAAGCGCGCGCCGGAGTTCGCCGGGCGCTAGTGCCGGGGCACCGGGAGGGGCCGAACTTCAATCGATTGAACGCTTTCCGACCCCATGGGGTCACAAAGCGTTCAACAGTCTCCGTTTCGCCCGTCGGAGGGGGGCTTCCCACTCCGAAACGCAGCGGGGCGGCCCGAAGGCCGCCCCGCTGAGCACAACCGGCTGTCCGAGCTAGTGCCCGGCGCGGTCGGCCGCGTCGCGTGTGGGCAGCAGGGCCGCCAGGAGCGCCGCTGCCGCCAGCGCCGCGTGGAGGAGGTTGCCCTCGGTGTTCACCGGGATGAGGCCGAGCACGTCCTCGCTGTCGATGAAGCCGAGCACCGTCACGGCCACGTACGCCACGCCGAAGATCAGCGCGATCGTCCGGGCCAGGTTGGCCTGGACCGAGCCGAACAGCAGCAACGCCCCGGTGGCGATGTGCACGATGTTCTCCCAGCCGTTGATATCGAAGATGCCGAATAGCTCACCCCGCGCGCCCGGGTTCAGGCTGTCCGGCAGCGCGAAGTCGCTCCCGTTCTCGACGAAGAAGCCGAGGATGCCGACGACGACGAGCACCAGCCCGAAGATCAGGCAGAAGAGCTGAGCGAGGCTCCGCTTCTTCTCGCCGTGCCCGGCGTCCGCGGAGGTACCGCCGGTGGCCCCCGCCCTGCGGGCCCCTGTGCTTCCTTCCATCACTTGCCTCCTGTGCGTTCGCTTGAAATCAAAGTCCCGTCATTGATTACCCGGACGGCGACAGGCGTAATCCCGCCCGTCCGAAGTGATGCGCCGTGCCGTCGGCCAGGCGCACACACTCTTCGACAGACTGCCAGTCGACCCGGTCGGAAGTGTCGGTGGGAAGGTGATAGTTGGTGAACCCCCCGTCGCGCGTGGAGACGATCGAGACCGCGGGCAGACCGGCCTGCCGGGCCAGCACGGGATCCGTCCAGCCGCCGATGCGCCAGCGGCGCGGGGGGTCCAGGCCGGTCAGCTCGGCGCCGCGGTCGACCAGGGCGAGATGGGAAGCCGCGTACGCCTCGGTGCGCACGGGCCCCTCCGCGGCAAGGACCCTGGGCTCTCCGGCGCCGAGCGTGTCGAGGCCCAGCACCAGCGTCGAGTCGGGGTCGAGGCGCGCGCCATCGTGGCGCAGCCAGGCCGCCATCCCCCCCATCCCGGACTCCTCGCAGCCAGGGAGCACCGCCACCACCTCGGTGCCCTCGAGTGGCCTGCGCGCGTAGGCATCGACCAGCGCGAGCACCGCGGCAACGCCGGTGGCGTTGTCGCTGGCCCCGGGTACGACCGCCGAGCGCGCCAGGTCGACCATGAGGGCCGCCTGCGCGGCGAGCAGCGGAGCGGCGACGAGCCGCGTGAGCCGGGGGGCCAGCAGGGCGCCGAGCCCGGTGAGCGCGAGGCCTGCGGTGGTGGCCAGGGCGAAGGAGCGGACGCCGCCCCTGCGCTCGGCGGCGGCGCCGCCCGGGGCCACCGCCAGCCGGCGGAAGATCAGTCCGGTGTGGGCCGCGTCGTGGTGGGCCACTAGCACGAGCGTCCGCTTCCGCTCGCCAGCGGCGGGCACGCGCGCCACCACGGTGGCGCCCTCACCAACGGGCAGGAACGCTCGCAGCCACTGCCGGCGCCCGCTGAAGTCGAGCTCGTAGGACGCGGCGGCGGCGGCAGAGAGGGCCGCCCCGGCCGGTCCGCCGGCGATCGCAGCGAGGGTGCCCGCCAGGTGGTGCGTGGCGTGCGTGGCCGCGAAGTGGCGCGAGTAGCGAAAGGTGAGCAGCCGTACGTCGGCGACCCCCATGCCGCTCAGGCGGCGCGCGAGCCACTCGGCCGACGCGCGCTCGCCGGGAGTGGCCGAGCCGCGCTCCATCGCCGCGAGCGCCTCCACGTCCCGCCGCAGAGACGCCAGATCGGTGCTGATCGTCGCCCTCAGCTCCGGGCGTCCGGGTGCCAGTCGACGGGGCCGGCGGTGAGCACATGGCTCGTGAGGGGCCGCCCGAGCGCCTCCTGCGCCCGCCGCGCGCATGCAACAAGGGCCTCCAGGTCCACGCCCGTGTCGTGGCCCATCTCGTGCAGCATCGACACGAGATCCTCGGTGGCGATGTTCCCCGTGGCGCCGCGGGGCACCGGGCAGCCCCCGAGCTCGCCGAACGAGGACTCGAAGGACCTGACGCCGGAATCGAGCGCCGCCAGCACGTTGGCCAGCCCCGATCCCCGCGTGTTGTGGAAGTGGGCGGTGAGCTGCCCCTGGGGCAGGCTCTGGTGCGCGCCGGCGAAGAACTCCCGCACCTGGCGCGGATTGGCCATCCCCGTGGTGTCGCCGAAGGCGATCTCCTCGCATCCGGCCGCCACGAGGCGCGACGCGATCGCGAACACCCGCTCGGGCGCCACCTCGCCCTCGTAGGGACACCCGAACGCCACCGAGATCACCCCCTCGCAGCGCAGTCCCTCCACGCGCGCCCGGCCCACCACCCGCTCGAGGCCGGCGAGCGACTCCTCGACCGACCGGTTCACGTTGCGCCGGTTGTGCGACTCGCTGGCCGAGAGGAAGACGTTCACCTCCGCGAAGCGGTCGCGCAGCTCGAGGGCCTCGTCGAGCCCCCGCTCGTTGGGGATCAGCACCGACACCGCGACGCCCTCGGGCACGTCCGCCGCGCGCAGCACCTCGCGGGCGTCGGCGAGCTGCGGGATCACGTCGGCGCGCACGAAGCTCGTGACCTCGAGCCGGCTGAGGCCGGTGCGCGCCAGGCAGTCGATCAGGCGCACCTTCTCGCCGGTGGCGATCACCTCCGGCTCGTTCTGGAAGCCGTCCCGCGGCCCGACCTCGCGAACATGGACGAAGTCCGAATCCCCGGAGCCACCCATCTACGTCATCGCCAGGCCGCCGCTCACCCCGAGCGTCTCGCCGGTCACGTACGAGGCGTCGTCGGAGGCGAGGTAGGCGATCGCGGCGGCCACCTCGTCCGGCTGCCCGATCCGGCGCATCGCCGTGGAGCCCACCATGCCGGCCACGAGCCGCTCGCCGATCTCGCCGAGCTGCTCGGGCGCGGCCATCAGCAGCGGGGTCTCGATCGGGCCGGGCGCCACCGCGTTGCAGGTCACGCCGTAGCGGGCGGCCTCGCGGGCCACCGCCTTCGTCAGACCGATGACCCCGGCCTTGCCGGCCGAGTACACGGCCGAGCCCTGCGAGCCCACGCGCCCCGCCTCCGACGCCACGTTCACGATCCGGCCGCGGCGGCGCTGCTGCATGCCCGGCAGCACGGCGTGGGTCACGGCGAGCACCCCGCGCAGGTTCACGGCCAGCACGCGGTCCCACATCTCCGGGTCGGTGTTGACGAAGAAGCCGAACTCGTCGTAGCCCGCGTTGTTCACGAGCACGTCGATCGGGCCGAGCTCGGCCTCGGCCTCGCTCACGGCGCGGGCCGCGGAGTCGGTAGAGCGCACGTCGAGGACGCAGGGGAAGCCGCTGATCTCGGCGGCCACCTCGCCAGCCGGCTCCAGGTTCAGGTCGCTCACCGCGACGCGCGCTCCCTCGGCCGCCAGCCGGCGGCAGGTGGCGGCGCCGATGCCGCTCGCCCCACCGGTGACCAGCGCCACGCGTCCCTCGAGCCTCACGACAAGGACCCTAATAGGCTCGCGTCCGTGACGCCCGCGGCCGTACCCATCATCGGCGGTACGGGCGCCCTGGGCTTCGGCCTGGCCTTGCGGCTGGCCCGCGCGGGCGTGCCGGTGCTGATCGGGTCGCGCCGTCCGGAGGCCGCCGCCGAGTCCGCCGCGAAGCTGCTCGAGCGCGTGCCGGACGCCGACGTCGAGGGGCTGGCGAACGAGGAGGCCGCCTCGCGCGGACCGATCGTGCTCCTGTCGGTGCCGTTCCGGGCGCAGTCCGAGAACCTCACGAACCTGAAGGGCGTGCTGGCCGAGGGCCAGACGCTGGTGGACGCCACCGTGCCGCTCGCCGCCGCCGTCTCGGGCAAGGCCACCCGTCTCCTGGGAGTGCCGCAGGGCTCGGCCGCCGAGCAGGCGCAGGAGATGGTCCCCGAGGGCGTGCACGTGGTGAGCGCACTGCACACCGTTGGTGCCGCCCTGCTCGCCGACCTCGACCACGAGCTCGACGAGGACGTGCTCGTGACCGGCGACTCCCCCCCGGCCAAGGCCGCGGTGGCGGAGCTGATCCGGCGCATCCCCGGTCTGCGGCCGGTGGACTGCGGCCGGCTCGAGACCGCGCGTCTCGTCGAGGGGCTCACGCCGCTCCTGATCTCGGTGAACATCCGCAACAGGGCCCACGCCGGCGTCAGGCTCACCGGCATCGAGGAACCGCGCTGGTAGCCGTGCTCGCCGGGGGCACCGGCGGAGCCAAGCTAGCCCGCGGGATGCTGGACGTGGTGGGCGCTGATGAGCTCGTCGTGATCGCCAACACCGGCGACGACGTGGAGGTGCACGGCGTGCACGTCTCGCCCGACCCCGACCTCGTGACGTGGTGGCTGGCCGACCTGATCGACGCGCGCGGGTGGGGCATAGAGGGCGATACCTGGGCCGTCATGGACGCGCTCGAGGCCGCCGGCCGCCCGGTCTGGTTCCGGCTCGGCGACCGCGATCTGGCCATGTGCCTGGTGCGCACCGAGGAGCTCGCGCGCGGTGCGCGGCTCACCGACGCCCACGCCGAGGTGGTGCGCGGGAGCGGCGCGCGCGCCCGCGTGCTGCCCATGTGCGACGAGCCGGCCCGCACCCACGTGCGGTCGGGAGGGCGTTGGCGGCCTTTCCAGGAGTTCATGATCGTCGATCGCGCCGAGCCGGCGGTGGAGGGCGTCGAGGTGCGCGGGATCGAGGCCGCGAGCCCCACGCCCGAGGTGCTGGAGGCGCTCGACCGGGCCGACGCCATCGTGATCGGCCCTTCGAATCCGGTGATCTCGATCGGGCCCATCCTCTCGGTGCCGGGCTTGCGCGCGGCCATCGAGGCCGCGCGGGCGCCGGTGGTGGCCGTCTCCCCCTTCGTCGACGGGCGCGCCGTGAAGGGGCCGACCGAGGCGTTCTGCGCCTGGGCCGGGCTGCCGCTCGGCGCCGGGGCGCCGCTGGCGGCCTACGCCGGCCTGCTCGACGGCCTGGTGGCGGACGAGGGCCCCGAAGACGCCGCCGTGCCGGTGCTGCGGACGGACACGCTCATGAGCTCCGCCGAGAGCCGGCGGCGCGTGGCATCGATCACCCTGGAATTTGCGCGGTCCCTGAGCTAGCCACATGGGGTGGCGCCGGGGCGCTCGTTACAGTCGAGAGCAGAATCGCGATGCGCACCCTCGCCGTCCTCCCCGTGAAGGGCTTCGACGCCGCCAAGCAGCGACTCGGAGGCACGCTCGCGAGCGGATCGCGACGGGCCCTCGCCCAGGCGATGTTCGCCGATGTGCTGGCCGCCCTCGGCCGGGCGCACCAGCTGCAGGGCATCGCGGTCGTGACCTCCGACCGCAGCGCCGCCGCGGCCGCCCACGGGGGAGCGACCCTGGTGCTGCCGGACGACGCCGGCAGCGGGCAATCCGCCGCCGCGGCGGTCGGTATCCGGCACGCGCTCGAGCGCGGGTTCGACCGCGTGCTGCTCGTACCCGGCGACGCACCGCTGCTCGACCCCCAGGACATCGACCTGCTGCTTGACCGCTCGGCCGAGGAGCGCCTCGCGGCGGCGATCGTGCCGGACCGCCACGGCGAGGGCACCAACGGCCTGGTGCTCAGCCCGGCCGACGCCCTCGAGCCCGCGTTCGGCGTCGGCAGCCTCCGGCGGCACGTCGAGCTGGCCCGGGCGGCGGGGGTGCGCCACCGGTTGGAGGCGGTGGCCTCGCTCGCGCTCGACATCGACACTCCCGAGGACCTCGCGGTGCTGTGCGCGCTGCTCGAGGAGCGGCGTGGCGTCGCGCCCAGGACCCGCGGGGCGCTGCGACAGCTCGACCGCTCGCGGGCGCTCGACCGCCTCCCGGCGCCCGAGCCGCCGGTCGCCCAGGCGCTGCAGGCCTGACCGCCGCCGCGCTCCAGCTCGTCGCCCTGGCGGGCATCCCCGAGGTCCGGCCGGGCGACGACCTGGCCGGGCTGCTGGCGGAGGCTCTGCCTGCGGACCTCCTGGCAAGCGACATGGTGGTGGTGGCGCACAAGGTGCTGTCGAAGGCGACGGGCCGCCTGCGCGACCTGAACGCGGTCGCGCCCGGTGAGCGGGCTCGCGCCCTGGCGGAGCCGTGGGGGAAGGATCCCCGCCTGGTGCAGGTCGTGCTCGACGAGTCGTCGGAGGTCCTACGCGCCCAACGCGGCGTGCTGGTGTGCCGCCACCACAACGGCCTGGTGTGCGCCAACGCGGGCGTCGACCTCTCGAACGTCCCCGGCGAGGACATCGCCCTGCTCCTGCCAGAGGATCCCGACGCCTCCGCCCGTGCCCTGCGGCAGGGGATCGGCGACCGGAGGGGCGTCCGGCCGGCCGTCGTGGTGGCCGACTCCTTCGGCCGCCCCTGGCGCCTGGGGCAGACCGACGTGGCCATCGGCGCGGCCGGGCTGCGGGCACTCGACGACTGGCGCGGCCGCCGCGACGCACACGGCCGCGCGCTGACGGCCACCGCCATCGCGGTGGGCGACTCGATCGCGGCGGCGGCCGACCTGGCCCGGCTCAAGAGCTCGTCCGAGCCGGCCGTCCTGGTCCGTGGCCTGGGGCGGCTGGTCACCTCCGAGGACGGGCCCGGCGCCGCGATCCTGCGCCGGCCGGAGCAGGAGGACCTCTTCCGCTGAGGTCCGTTGGTCGCACGGGCCGCGGTTGGAATTCCGCCTGCAAGCGGGCGCGGGCCGCGTACAAGCCGCACAATGCGCGTAAAGTCTCCGGACAACCGACCAGGGAGAGCTTCGGCATGCGGCTGTTCAAATCACTCGAAGACGCGGTGTCCTCGCCTGAGAAGCGGGAGGTGAGCCAGCGAGGCGTGAGCCAGCTGGCCGCCCCGGCGCCCGAGCCGCGACAGCCCGACTTCTCCGATCTCGGCGGTCACGTGGCCGAGGTGCTCAACTCCGCCAAGCAGGCTGCCGAGCGCATCCGCGCGGAGGCCGACGAGGACGCGGCGCAGGTCCGCGCGGCGGCGAAGGAGCACGCCGACGCTCAGACCCAGGGCGCCGCCGACCGCCGCGCCGATGCCGAGGAGGAGGCCGAGCGCCGCCTCGAAGCCGCCGAGCAGCAGGCCGAGGCGACGGTGCAGGCCGCGGAGCGGGAGGCCCACGACTTCCGCGAGCAGGCCGCCGCCGGCCAGGAGCAGATACGCGAGGAGACCAAGGCGCTCGAGCGCCAGCGGGATCGCGCGATCTGGGAGCTGCGAGAACTCGCCTCGCAGCTCGCCGAGATCCTCGAGGAGGCGCCCGCGACCCGTGCCGGCGACGGAGAGCGCGTGGCGTTCACCCAGTTCACCAGCCCGCCCGAGGAGGCTGACACGGTGGTGGAGGCGCCGGCCGACGACGACGACACGCTGGTCGAGTCCACGAACGGCCGGGGCGGCTGATGGCCGAGCCGCAGCCCGCCGAGCTCAAGTGGAGCGAGCCGGGCGCCGACTCTCCGGAGGAGGTGTCCGAGCGTGTGCTCGAGCCACTCGACCGCGCCTACGGCGAGGTGCGCGACCAGGTGCTGGAGGCGCTCAGGACCGCTCAGGGAGCGGCCGACCGCCTACGTGGTCAGGCCCGGGACGAGGCGGCCGAGATACTGCGCCAGGCCGACGAGGATGCGTCGACCCAGGCCCGCGAGCTGGTGGCGGAGGGCGAGCGGCGCCAGGCCGAGCTCATCCGGTCGGCCGAGCTCAGGCACGCGGAGCTCATCGCGGAGGGCGAGAGCCGGCGCACCGAGCTGATCGGAGCGGCCGAGCGCGAGCGCTCCGAGGCCGAGGAGCACGCCCGCAACCTCAGGTTGTCGGTCGAGGCCTACGCCGCGCGCCACCGCCGCGACGGAGAAGAGGAGGCTCGCCAGCTGGTGCTGAAGGCCGAGGCGCAGGCCCGAGCCGCGCGCGAGACGGCGCAGACCACCGTGCAGCAGGCCGAGGCCACGGCGGGGCGGCGCCAGCGAGAGCTCATCGCGCAGACCCACGCCCTCGAGCAGCGCTGGCGCCGCGTCCTCGACGGGCTCTACGACATCACCGACCAGTACGTGGAGAAGCCTCGGGACGGGGAGCCACAGCATGAGGAGGACGTGGACGTGCCCGGCGACGACGAGGAGATCGTCGTCCAGCCGGACCCGCCGCGGGACGAGTCGCTGAGGTAGCTGCCGACGCCCCGATTCGGGGCGTCGGACCGGTCGCGCATCGCCTGCGGAGGGCAGCGGCGCCCGCGCTCAGATACAGGCGCCGATCCGCTCCGCCCGCCGCGTCACGTTCTCGACGTAGCCGGCGGTGGCAGGCGTGACCGCACCGACGGCCTCCACGGCCGCCGGGCCGCCGTTGTAGGCGGCAAGGGCCAGGTCGAGGCGGCCGAAGCGCTCGAGCATGCGCTCGAGGTAGCGAGCGCCGGCCAACACGTTGAGGTGGGGCACGGCGACGTCGAGCTGAAGCTCCCGCGCGGTGTCGGGCATGAGCTGCAGCAGCCCCTCGGCGCCGGCACTCGAGCGGGCCCCGGGCTCGAACCGCGACTCCTCCTCCGCCACTGACACCAGCACGGGCAGCGGAATGCCGGTGTCACGCGCGGCCTCGGTGAACGCCTGGCGGAAGCGGTCGGGCACAGGGCACGGGGCCACGGTCCGCCCGGCCTGCAGACCCACCGTGCCCTGCGAGTCGGTGGCGCTCAGCCCGTTCAGCTCACCGGACAACCCGAACGCCGCGGCGCTCACCACCGCCGTGACCATGAGCGCCCACCTGACCACCCGCCGGCGGAGCGAGCGGGTGCGCCTGGCGGCCGCGCGGCGACTCGAGCTCGAGAAGCTGGCGTCCATGCGACCGAGGTCGTGAAAGGGATCTTGCAGCGACACGAGACGGGCAAGGGTACCCCGAACCCGGCGCCGTGCTCGCTGGAGCGACTCGGGGTCAGGCCGTCACCGCGTCGTAATGGCGCCGGACCTCGTACAGCGTGGTGCGCTCCGCGGCCGGCCGGCCCGCGGCGTGCGCCGCGGCGATCAGGTCCTCCGGCTCGAGCCGCGTGCCGTGGTAGGAGCCCGCCATGCGGCTGATCGACTCCTCCATCAGCGTGCCGCCCAGGTCGTTCACCCCCCAGCGCAGCGCCTCGGCGGCGGCGTCCAGGCCCATCTTCACCCACGAGGCCTGGACGTTCGCGACCGTCCTCCCGAGGGCCAGGCGGAAGACCGCGGTGTGCCGCAGGTTGTCCTCGCGGCCGATCTCCTCCACGCCGTGCGTTCGCCCGAGCAGGGTGTGGAAGGGGATGAACGACAGCGGCACGAACTCCGTGATGCCGCCGGTGCGCTCCTGCAGCTCGCGCACCACGCGCATGTGCTCGGCGAGCTCCCACGGCTCCTCGATGTGGCCGAACATCACGGTGGCCGTCGAGCGGAGGCCGCTCGCGTGCGAGGCCTCGATGATCTCGACCCAGCGTGCCACCGGCAGCTTGTTGGGCGAGATGCGCTCGCGCACCCCGTCGTGCAGCACCTCGGCCGCGGTGCCCGGGGTCGAGCCCAGGCCCGCCTCACGCAGGCGCGCGAACACCTCGAGCGGCGAGAGCCCTGAGACGCGGCACATGTGGTCGACCTCCATGGCCGAGTACGCGTGCAGGTGCACGTCGGGTGCCACCTCGCGCGCCAGCCGCAGCCAGCCCAGGTAGTCCTCGAGCCCCCACGCCGGGTGGATGCCCGACTGCATGCAGATCTCGGTGGCCCCGAACGCGACCGCCTCCTCCACCCGGCCGACGAACTCGTCGCGGTCGTGCTCGTAGGCGTCGGGCGAGCGCCGCCCCTGGCCGAAGCCGCAGAACGCGCAGCCGACGATGCACACGTTCGACAGGTTGATGTTTCGGTTCACGACGAACGTGACCGTGTCGCCCGCGAGCTCGGCGCGCAGCTCGTCGGCGGCCTGGCGCATGTCCTCGACGGCCTCGGGGCGGGTCTCGGCGAACAGGGCGGTGAGCTCGTCCTCGGAGAGGGTCATGCCGTCCCTCGCCCGGGCGATCGCGCCGGACACCAGATCCCGGTGGATCGCACGCTCCTCGCGCCGCCCCGACCCGCGCCGCGGGATGAAGCTCCAGTACTTCAGCTTGATCGTGTCGAGCACGCCCTGCTCGAGCCACTCGGGGTCCATGTACTGCGGGTAGACGCACAGCCGCTCCGTGAGCGCATAGCCGCGCGGGGCGAGCTCCTTGCGCATCTGGTGCGGCGACGGGAAGGGGTGCTCGGGCGAGATGTGATCGCCGTTGGCCGACAGCCCGCCGAGGTCGGTGGCCCCCTCCTCCACGAGCGGGAGCCACCAGTCCGACAGGTTGGGCGGGATCTGCACGCCCACGTCGGGCATCAGCCGCCGCGCCTCGCGCACGAGCCGGCGCATGTCCTCGAGCTCGACGGGGTTGGCCCACGCGGGCAGCGGCTGGGGGTCCGCCTCACCGGTGCGGCCGCTCTGCGCGGCGTCGGCTATCTCCCCCGGCTCCTCGCCGTAGTAGCTCGGGTGAGGAACGTAGTTCTGCAGGATCACCTCCTGCAGGTGTCCGTGCTCGGCGTGCACGGCGGCGAGCGCCGCGAGCGAGGCCATGCGCTCCTCCTCGCTCTCGCCGATGCCCACGAGGATCCCGCTCGTGAACGGGATGCGCAGCTCGCCGGCGGCGCGGATGGTGTCGAGCCGGCGCGCGGGGTGCTTGGTCGGCGAGCCGGCGTGCACCGTCTCCATCAGGCGCTCGGAGACGGACTCGAGCATCAGCCCCTGCGAGGCCGTGACCTCGCGCAGCCGCCCGACGTCCTTCCGCGACAGCACGCCCAGGTTGGTGTGAGGAAGGATCCCACGAGCGAGCGCCCGCTCGCAGGCCCAGGCCACGTAGGACGTGAAGTCCCGGTGCCCGTATGCGGTCAGGCGCCGCCGCACCTCGGCGTTCACCTCCGGCATCTCGCCGGTCAGGACCAGCAGCTCCTTGGCGCCGCGCCGCTCGGCCTGGTCGAGCAGGCGCTCGACCTCCTCCGGCTCGTGCAGGTGGGCCCGGTGGGTGGCGAACGAGCAGTACTTGCAGTAGCAGCGGCAGGTCCGCGACAACGACAGCGTGAAGTTGCGCGAGAAGGTGACCCGCCGCGGCATCGGGTCGATTCTACGGAGCGCCCGGCGGCGCGTGGTGGCCGCCGCCGGGCGCTGCGGCCCAGATCACCCGACCGGCGCCAGCTCGCGTGGATCCGGAGGGTTTCGCCTGATGAACAGCTCCCGCCCGAGGAGCGCGGCCAGCACAGCGCCGAGGATTGGGGCGAGCACGTATACGAGCAGGAAGTTGTCCGCGCCGCCGAAGTCCCCGACGACCGCCGACCCGAAGCTCCGGGCGGGGTTGAAGCCGGCTCCGGTGAGCGGCGCGAAGACCATCACGAGCAGCCCGAGCGTGGCGCCGATCACGAGCCCCGACCACTCCCGGGCTCCGCCGGGATTCACGGCCACGCCGACGATCACGAAGACCAGCAGGAAGGTTCCTATGCCCTCCACGACCATCCCCGGGAGGACCGCCTCGTTCAGCCTGTCGCTCACGAGCGTCGAGCCGTACTGGGATCCCTCGCCCTCGTCCTTCAGCAGCGCCCTGGTGAGCAAGGCGCCCAGCACCCCGCCGATGACCTGCATGGCGATGTAGATCCCGGCGTCCCGCACCTTGACCTCGCGGATCGCCGTGAGCGCGAGCGTGACCGCCGGGTTGAAGTGGGCCCCGGACAGGACGGCAAGCGTCTGGATCAGCAGGAAGAGGACGAACACGTGAACGAGGCCGATCACCGAGAAGTCGATGAACGGCTGCACCGGCGGCAGGCCCGGCCCGGCGGGCACGGCGGGGAGCACGTAGAGCGACACCGCCGCGGTGATGAGGAACACGAGGAAAAAGGTTCCGAGCAGCTCGGCGAAGTAGGCCGCGGGGCCGCGGTCGTCGGGACTGCCGTCCGGCGTGAACTGCCCGCCGCCGCGGGTCCCGGGCCGAGGCGGGCGGCGGAGACGCCGCCCAGCGCCGGGTGACTGCTGCGGAGCGTCCGGCTCGCCGGCAGCCCCGCCGGCCGCTCCGCTCGTGGTCTCGTCGTCTTCGTCTGCCACTTGAGTGTCCTCCTGGTCGCAGGGGCTTCGGCGTACGGGCCTAAGCTGCCCAGGTGCGCCGCCTGGCAAGCGTGACCCTAATGGCGTCGGCGGTCGTCGTGGGGGCGTGCGGTGGCCAGGCGAGCGACGATCCGGTGCCGGTGCCGGTGCGCCCGCTGACGCTGGCCCTCGACTTCACCCCGAACGCCGCCCACGCGGGCGTGTACACGGCCGTCGCCGAGGGCCTCGACCGCCGCCAGGGCATCGCCCTGCGCGTCCGCGCGCCGTCGGCGTCGAGCGACTCGCTCAAGCTGCTCGAGACGGGGCGCGCGGACCTCGCCGTGGTGGACATCCAGGACCTCGGGCTGGCGCGGGAGCGCGGCGCCGACCTCGTCGGCGTGGGCGCGCTGGTTCAGCGGCCGCTGGCGGCCGTGATAGTGCGCGCGGGGGTGCGCCGTCCGCGCGACCTCGAGGATCGGCGCGTCGGCGTGACCGGCCTGCCGTCCGACGAGGCCGTGCTGCGGGCGGTGGTGGAGGCCGACGGCGGACGCTACGACCGTGTCCGGAGGGTGACGATCGGCTTCTCGGCCGTCCCGAGCCTCGTGGCCGGCAGGGTGGACGCGGTCACGGCCTTCTTCAACGCCGAGGGAGTGGCGCTGCGCGAGCGTGGCTTCGAGACGCGTGAGTTCCGCCTGGAAGAGGCCGGCGCGCCCGCCTACCCGGAGCTCGTGCTGGCCACCACCCTCGAGCGCCTGCGCGACCGCGAAGGGCCGGTGCGCGCGACGCTCGCCGCCCTGCGCGAGGGCACCGAGGCGGCGCTGGACGACCCGTCCGTGCCCGTCCGCGAGATCGCCCGCGCCTCAGAGGCGCGGGAGTCGCTGGTTCGGGCACAGCTCGAGGCGGTCCGGCCGGCGCTCAGCCCGCCGCTGCGCCTCGACCGAGCCGCCCTCGAGGGCTGGGCCGGGTTCGCGACGCGCTACGGCATCCTCAGCCGCCGGCCGGACGTGGCGCGGGCGTTCGCGTTCGATCTGGTCGAACGCTGAGGGCCAGGTACGCGAGAGCCGGCGGCCGCCCTACAACAACCGCCGCAGCTCCCGCCGTAGAGCGCGAGGGCGCCCGGCGAGGCGCCTGGTAGGAACGGCGACGTAGCGCACGCGTCCACGGGCCACACCAAACCGAATCCGTCCCGAGCGACGCGCCCTGAAGAGGCCGGGCGCGACCCGCCGCGGCTTCCCGTACGCGCGCCTGAGCTTGCGCAGGGGCGTGCCTCGGCCGACGCGGGCGCCGCGGCGCCGGGCGGTCGAGACGATCACTTGCGCTTTGCCGCTCGGGGCGAACGACACGAGTACCTTCCCGCCGCCGAGTACGCAGTAGCGGAACGAGCGACGCGTGCGTGTCTCGGGCTGCCCGGCCCGGCGCAGGACCCGGCCCCGGCGGTGCCCGATCTTGATGCGACCGACGCGGCGGGTCGTAACGACCAGACCCCGGGCAAGGCAGCGCGGAGCGACCTTGCCACCCGTACGGACCACCGCGACGGGGCCGACGTTCGCCTCGCCGTCGCTGCCAACCTCGTCGACCGCGCGCACGGCCACGAAGCGCTTGGCGCCGCTCGGAAGCGTCAGCTCCTGCGCGGCGCCGGGATCCCCCGGAGTGAGCGGCTGGCCGGAGCCGTCCAGGGGCACGATCTTCTCCAGGCCGGCGAAGTTGCGACCGGTGATCGGCTCATTCGCCGTGGCGACCTCATAGCGGGCCGCCCTGCCGCACAGCAAGTCGTCGCCCGCCGCCTTGAACGACAGCTTCCCGCCCACGACCGCCAAACCGGTCAGGGCCCCCGGCGCGACCGCGTCGCGGCGCGCGTCTCCGGAGTTGGCGTTGTCGTGGTGGAAGCGCGGCC
The DNA here is from genome assembly GCA_030446485.1 of Thermoleophilaceae bacterium. GTDB lineage: Bacteria > Actinomycetota > Thermoleophilia > Solirubrobacterales > Thermoleophilaceae > JAUJNF01. The sequence goes on from JAUJNF010000002.1 coordinate 337,415, forward strand.
AGGAACTCGGCGAGCAGGCCGGCGCGTCGGTGCGGTGGGCCAGCATGAATCCGCTCCGGGTAACGGTGAACACCGTCTTGCGTGCGGCCGGATCGGTTTCCAGAGCGCCGAACGAGCCGACGAGCGGGTTGGCCACCACCCAGTCCGACGTGAGCTTCGGCCAGCGCGCGTCGATCGGCGTGCCCGCGGCCGTGAAGCCCTGCAGGTCGAGCGAGGCGGTGGCCGAGACGATCTCCTCACCCGGGCGCCCGTCGAGGTCGCCGATGGAGGGCCCGGTGAGGAACTGAAGGTCGTTGACCGACGGCGGGAAGCCGGGCCGGAACTCGCCGGTGGCCGCATTCCACGCGGCCAGGAAGTCGCGTCCGCCCTGGTACTCGGGGAGGGCGATATCGAGCGCGCGCCGGATCCCGAGCGCCGGGGCCAGGAAGGTTAGGCCAGCCGCGGCGTCGTCGGCGAGCCTGCCGAACGCCGGGTGGCCGAAGGCCGGCACCACCGGGGTGTCCTCTTGATCGACGCCGCTGCCGCCGTCGCTTCTCAGCGTGCGGTCGCGCCCGTCGGGGCTCTTGCCGTAGCACGAGGTCGCGTCGGGATTCACTACGTAGCCGGGCCCGACGCCGGGCGTCGTGCCGATCTTCGGGCCGCTCCCGCCGGTGGGCCCGCAGTTCACCTCGCCGATGACCGGCGCTCCGGTGATGCCCTCCCCCACGATCGGCAGGATCTCGGTGCCGAGCAGTCCGACCTTGAACGGCCAGCCCTCGACGTAGGGCTGCGGGCCGCTTCCCGGGTCGCCGTCGCGGTCGCCCTCGGGCCTGATCGCGTACAGGCGCGAGTTGCCCGCGTCGAGCACGCCGGCGGCAGGCACGACCTGGAACGCCGCGCCGCCCACGGGCGAGGCGTTGAGCGGCCCCTCGTTGCCCTTGTCCACCGCGTACTCCTCGTTGGTGCCGAGCACGATCTCGGGCCGGTCGTCGCCCGCGATGTCGCCCACTGCCGGTGTGTCGATGATCGCGCCCTGGTCGAGCTCGGGGCCCGCCCGGGCCGGATCGAACCTGACCGCATGCGTCTCGGCATCGATCGATGCCACCTTGTTGTCGCGGTCGACCACCAACACCGGATAGCCGGGCACCGGCGACCCGTCGTCGTTCCAGGCGTAGAGATGACGGTCGAGGGCGGCGGCGATCACCTCGAGGCGCCCGCCGTCGTTCCGGTCGAGGTCGGCGAGCACCGGGGAGGCGATGAACCCATGCTGGGTACGGTTGGTCTTGCCGCGGCGCACGTTGACGAACGGCTCCAGCGGCTTGCCGGAGAACCTGAGGTTCGACTCCCGGGCGAAGACGCGCTCGCCGCGCGCGTTCCAGGCCACGATCCGGCCCTCAAGGTCGTTGGCCACCACCTCGGGGGCGCCGTCGCGGTCGAGGTCCCCGGCGGCAAGCGAGCCGAGGATGGCCCCCCCGAACTCGGTCGAGACCTCCCCCGACCGGAAGGCGCGCGCGCCGGTGTGCAGGGGCAGGGCGCCGATGCGCACGGGCCAGCCGGGCAGCTCGGACAGGTCGGGGCGGTAGGCGTGCACGAAGCCGTCCGAGCCGCCGATCAGCAGCTCGTTGCGGTTGTCCCCGTCGAGGTCGACGAACAGTGGCGACGAGGCGCCGTCGCCGCCGAGATCGCGCGGGAAGCCCGCGAGCATGTCGGCGTCGCGGTGCAGGCGGAAGTTGCGCCGGTCCTCGCCCGTAAGCGTGGTCGAAGTGCCGTCGATCGCCCCCTGGCTCGTGACCACCACCTTCACCACGAAGCCGTAGGCGTCCACGTTCGGGCGCCCGTTGGCGGTCTGCACGCCGGTGCCGGGCTCGCGGCCGTCGAAGCTGTTGGCGTTTGGCGGGAAACGCGACTTCAGGTCGTTCAGATCGATGTCGCCGAGCGGGCCCGAGAACGCCCCGCTGCGGCTCTGCCCGTCGCAGTGGCCCGACCCGACCGGCTTGAAGTCCCCGGGCGCCGGGGCCTCGGTCGAGGAGTTGTTGGGGTAGGAGCCGGGCGCGACGAGGAGCTGGCACCTGTACTCGCCGCCGCGCGCGTCCACGCGGCCGCGAATCTGCACGCTCGGCCGGCTCGGGTCGATCAGCTCGTACCAGTCCGGGGAGTCGATCTCGGCCTCGGGTGGAAGCGTGCCTGCCACCGTGGTCTTCACCGCCCGGTTCATGTTCACGCGCCCATAGCCATAGAACTGGTCGTGCCCCGCGCGGGCCGGGTACGAGCGTGAGCCCGGGGCGATCGACCCGTTGGCGCGAGCGTCGGTGCCGGGGATGGAGCCGAACGGGTCGGTGCACGCGGGCGTCCTGTTCACCGTGCACGAAGGCTCGGGCAGGAACACGTTGCCGAGCGGGGCCAGCGGCCCGAAGTTAACGTCGTCGGATTGCTGGGTGCCGCCCACGGTGCCTGTGGCCATCAGCTGGCGCACCTCGTTCGCCGAGACCGCGCACGGCCGGCCGTCGGCACGCCTGCAGGTGGGGTGGTCGGCGCTGAGAGCCCCGGCGCCCGCCCCTCGCGCGTTCAGGGCCGCCGCATAGATCATCCCCGCCATGCCCGCCGCGCGACCGGTGGCGTCGGACGAGCAGCTGACGCTGGGGATCGAGAGGGTGATCTTGGAGTTGAAGTTGGTGCACCCGTTGAAGCTCAGGTAGGAGTGCTTGGCCTGGTTGGGCTGTGGCTCGTCGTACTTCTTGATCGAGTTCACGAGGATCACGTGCGGGTAGCTCGAGGGCCAGTTGTTGTGCTGGGCTGCCTCGTCGGCGGCCGAGGCGATCACCGTGACGCCGTGGTTGTAGGCGTAGTTCACGGACTCGGTGCCGAGGGTCGAGTTGTTCAACGTCCCGAGCGCCTCTTGGACGACCAGGACGTCGTTGTCGACGGCGTAGGTCACCGCCTGGGCAAAGCGGTTCACGTCGGCGATGAACGAGTCGCCCACGCGCATGTGGATGACGGTGCAGTTCGGGCAGCTGCCGAGCTCTCCCCGTTGTCGGCTTCCGCGGTGGAGTCCCTGGACTCGCCCGTCCCATGGCCATACTGCACATCGTCGTAGGGGTCGTTGTCATCGTCCAGGAAATCCCACCCGACCATGTCGTCGACGTAGCCGTTGCCGTCGTCGTCCCGGCCGTCGGTGAAGGCGATCAGGACGTCCTGCGGGTCGAGCATCGGGTCGCCCTCGTTGGGGCTTCCCTTCGGGAAGTTGGGCCCGACACCCTTCGCGGGGTCTGCGGTTACGCGGCGGTCGCAGGAGAAGTCGACCACGTTGAAGACGCCGTCGCCGTTCAGGTCGTCCGGCAGGAACGGCGCGCCGCGCACGCGGAAGTCGGCGCACACCTGTCCCGGCTCGGTCGGCGTCGAGCGCGTGACGGTGGGCCGCGGCAGCTCGGCGGCGTTCAGGCGCGTCTTCTTGCGGAGGTCGGACATCGCCGTGGCGTCGTTCCACTTGATGCCGGAGTCGAGCACGGCGATCGTGACGTCCGGGCGACCCGTGGTGGTCCTGTAGGCCGTATCAGCACCGGCGTCCTTGTCCACCAGGCTCGCACCGCGCACGCCGAACAGCTCGCGCGGGTCCGAGTTGATCGGCTCGTTGAGCGGCTCCTTCGAGGCCGCGTACATCCAGTCGAGCTTGCCCGCCAGATCGCTTGGGGCGACCACCCTGCCCGTGAGGGGATCCGTTGGCTGGCTGTAGCGGGCGTAGTCGGTCGGAGCCACGCTGTCCGGCTTGTACGGGAAGGCCGCCAACGCCGAGGACGTGGCGGCGGCAGTCGCGCACAGAGCAAGGGCGAGCGTCACCAGCGCGCGTCTCACGCGCCTCCCCTCGTGCTTCACCGGCTCATCCCCGCAAGGCCGCGATCACCCGGTGAAGCGCGGGCCGCGCCTGCGCCCGGCGCAACGAACGAACGTGCTCCGAGCCGTTCCCACCGACAGCACGTGGCGGCCACGCCGCAACCGCCGGGTGGAGATCCTCACCCGCGTCGTGCCGCGTCCAACCGTGCGAACCCTCCGGCCGTCGACCCGGACCGGCACGCGTGAGCGGCTGGTGACCCTGACGCGGACGGTGAAGCTTCCCTTGACGCAGCGGCGCGGCACGCCCTGGATGCGAACGCGCGAACCGCCGCCGCCGCCACCACCACCACCGCCCGCCTGCGCGGGGCTCACGAGCGACACGTTCCCGGCGTCGTCCACGGCGCGCACCGACAGGAAGCGGAAGCGTGCGCCCATGCGGGCGGTCAGGCGCTGCGTCTGTCCGGCCTGAGCCGTCTTCGCGCCCGTGGCCGCCTCGCTCTCGAGCGGCTGCGCGGCCACGTACTCCGCGCCGGTGGTTATCGGCCGGTTCGAGCCGCGCACCTCGTAGCGCACCGCTCGGCCGCACAGCAGGTCGTCGCCCGAGCCGGCGAAGCTGAGCACCGCGTCACGCCCCGACCGCCGCACGCCGAGCTTCCCGGGCCGGGACGGCGGCCGCGCGTCGGTGCCGTAGTTGGCGGTGCTGAACTCGTCGTGGTGGAAGGTCCACCACTCCTGGTTGGTCGTCGTCTCGCCGGCCTGGCACGCCGGGGCGTCGGTGCGCCACACGAACGAGAAGCCCTCGCGGGTGACGGCGATCACGTCGAGCTTGCCGTCGCCGTCCACGTCGCCCACCGACGGGGGTGGCTGCGTCCAGCCGCCGGTGAACTTGGGCCAGCCGGGGGGCTCCGCGCCGCCCTGCCCGTAGGCGTGGAGCTGGTACAGGCCGGTGCCCACGAGCGCCTGGCGCCCGCCACCGGCGCCGTCGACCTTGGCCACCGACGGCTGGGACACGAGCTGGAAGTCGTCGGTGGCGGTCGGGAAGCCCGGCAGGTAGGACCCGCTCCCGGGGTTCCAGGCCTGCACCGAGTGGTTGAAGGGGAGGTTCTGGTTGACCGCTAGGAGGTTGACCACTCCGTTCAGCGAGATGCCGCCCTTGATCACCGACGGCGAGCCCGTGCCGAGGTCGCCGACCGAGGGGTAGTCGGCCAGGTTCAGCTGCGACGACGCGTCCGTGAGGTTCGGGCTGGCGGTCCCCTCGTTGTTGAAGAAGCGGATCGTGCGGCCGTTCCCGTCCACCAGCCGGGCGTCCGCCGTGGCCGCCGACAGCGCCACCTCGTCGTCGCCGTCGCCGTCCTGGTCGAAGACCGCCGCGTCGTGGCCGGGTATCACGAGCGGCAGCACGTCCCCGGCGAGCGTCCCCAGCCTGACCGGCCAACCGGCCACCGGCTTGCCGTCGCCGTGCAGGGCGTAGACCACGTTCGAGCCCGTCGAGGCCTGCACCAGCGCGTCGGCCAGGCCGTCGGGGGTGTCCGGTGGCCGACCCTGTCCCCCGAGCACCTCGTTGGTGGAGGTCACGATCTCGGGGTCGTCGTCGCCGTCGAGGTCGGCGATCGCCGGCGAGGTGGCGATCTCCGCGCCGGCCTTCGCACCGTCGCTCGAGAGCCTCGCGGGGAAGCCCGGCATCAGCCGGCCGCGGCCGTCCCAGGCGTACACGTGCGCATCGAGCGCTCCGGCCACGATGTCGAGCCGGCCGTTCCCGTCGAGGTCGGCCAGGGCTGGAGAGCCGAAGAACCCGCGCTTGATGTGGTTCTTCTTGGTGATCTGCCGCTGCTCGGCGTCGAAGCACGGCTTGGGGACCCCGGGCTTGCACGGCTCGGACAGCGCCGGCACGAGGCGCTTCGGGAAGCCGGCCACGGTCTTCCCGTTGCGGTGCCAGGCGTACACGCGCTCGCCGGCCGTGACCACGAGCTCGGGCTCGCCATCCCCGGTCACGTCGCCGATGGCGGGCGCCCGCAGGGGCTCGTGCGGCTCCCCGGTAGCGGCCTCCGACGGACGATCGTGCGACCTCGCCTGCGAGTAGAGCTGGGTCTGCACCGGACGTCCGCCGTTGAACGAGGGAAGCGGCCTGCCCTGCGCGTCCAGCACGAACAGCTCCCCGCTCGAGGTGCCGAGCACCACGTCCAGCCTGTTGTCGCCGTCGATGTCGGCCATCCGCGGGGGGGTCTCGCCGCCGGAGGCGGGCACGAGCCGGTCGGGGCGCGAGCCCGAGCCGATGGGCTTCGGCCAACCGGGGAGGTTGCCGTCGTCGCCGTAGGCGTGCAGGGTCTTGCGGTAGCGGCCGATGTTGGCCGGGTCCCCGGCCTCGTGCACGGTCAGGCGGATCTGAAAGGCGTGGCGCTCGGGGTCGGGGTCCGGATAGGGGTCGGCCGGGAAAGCGTTCGAGGGGCGTCCGGCCGGCCGGCCGGCGTCGTTCGGCACGCTGCCGTCGCAGGTCCGGGCCAGGTCGGTGAGGAGCGCCTTCGAGAGGCGCGCGAGCTCGCCGGTCCGCGGGCCGGTCCCGCTGGCTCCGGGCAGCGGCTGGAAGTCGGCGTCGCGGGCGTCCTGACCGCAGGCGTAGTCGATCTCCCAGGCGCCGACTCCGCTGGCCGAGTGGGGCGCCGCCACCCGCCCGTCGATCGGCACGCCGCGCGCACCCACGCGATCGACGTTGATCGGGGCGAACCAGTCGGGCGCATCGATCTGGGCCTCGGGTGGGATGCGTCCGGCCTGCACCATGGCCATCGCCCCCGCCAGGTTCACGCGGCCGTAGCCGAAGTGGGTGTCCCAGCCGTCGTTGGCGCGGTCCGGCAGGCCGATCTGGCCGGTGTTCTCGGGCTGCGGGTCCTCGGCGCTCATGGTCAGTAGCTGCCGGATCTCGTTGCCGGACAGCGTCTTCGGGAACTGGCTCTGGCCGCCGAAGCGCTGGCGCCCGAACGACTGGATCAGAGCGGCGGCTCCCGACGCCTGGCCGGTGTTGGCCGAGCCAGTGGCGCCCACCAGCACGATGTCGGCCTTGCCGCCGTACTGCGTCAGGTTGGCGTTGCGGAAGAAGCTCGTGGTCGGCGGCTGCGGGGAGGGCGTGACCGTGCCGCCAGAGGCCTGTCCGAGCAGGTCGAGGAAGGCGCGGCACTGGCTCGAGGACTGGCCGCCGCCCACCCCCGGGAGGCCCGGGCTCTCGCAGTTCTCGCCGGGTGCCGTGTCGGGCAGCGAGCCCGCGACGTAGATGGCCTCGTTGTAGTTGGTCGGGTAGTTGTGGTTGGCGCTGTTGATGTCGCTCGACACGAGCGTCAGCGTCACGCCCTTGCTGTCGGCGTAGCTGAAGGCCCGCCGGGCGAAGTGCGTGTTCAGCAGCCCCCCGACCGCGCCCTCCACCACGCTCGCACCGTTGTCGGCGGCGTACACCACGCCCAGCGAGAAGAGGTTGGTGTCCACCACGAAGGTGTCCCACACACGGATGGGCATCACCTGGCACCGCGGGCAGAGGCCCGCCTCCCCCTCGCCATCGTTGGTCGCGCCCACGGCCTCGCGGGCGCGATCGGTGCCGTGGCCCTCGGCGCTGCAACACGACGAGACGTCGAAGGGGTCGTTGTCGTCGTCGAAGAAGTCCCAGCCGGCGATGTCGTCGACGTAGCCGTTGCGGTCGGCGTCCGTGCCGTCCGAGAAGGTGGCGATCAGGTCCGAGCCGTCGAGAATCTTGTCCGACTCGGTGTCGCCGGCCGTCTTGGCCACGCGCAGGTCCCCGGCGTAGTCGCTCACGCTCACGCTTCCGTCGCCGTTGCTGTCGTGGGTCGTCGCGCCCTGGGGCGTCGGGAGCTCGGCCGTGTTCAGGCGCACCTTGTCCACGAGCTCCTCGTCCTGCCACTCGATGCCCGTGTCGAGGATGGCCACCGCCACGTCGGGGCTGCCGGTCGAGTACTTCCACGCCGTGTCGGCACGCACACCCGAGAGCTGGGAGCACTCCGGATCGCCGTGGTCGCGGTTGGCCTCGCGGCCCTGGGCGTCCAGCTGCGAGCAGTCGACGTACTGCGTCTTCGGGCCGACCCCCAGCAGGCCGGTGCGCGCGGTGTCGGGGCTGAAGCCGAACAGGTTGAACTGCTCGTTGAAGTAGCTCGTGCACTCACGCTCGGGGGTGTCCTCGTCGTCCGGCTCGCACCGGTCGAAGTCCGGATCGTTGGGGGTGTTGAGCCGCGGGCTCTCGGAGGGGTCGCCCCCGGGGAACGTCCGCTGGGCCACGGCCGGCACGGCCGCGAGCAGGACGAGCAGAAGCGCGGCGACGATCGCGCGAGCGGCTCTCCGGTGCGGGCGCTCCCCCCTCAAGGCGCGCCTAGGTTCTCACACCCGGCGGCCGGCGCGCGGCGGTTTTCCCTCAGCGGCGCATGCCGCCACTCACCCGGCGCCACAGCGCGGGCGCCGCCACCCTCAGCGGCCACAGCGCCGCGTACGGGCGCGGCACCCACCGCTCGGCCCTGCCGCCCGGCCCCGCGTCCAGCACTGCCTCCGCCACGCGCTCGGGCGTGGACACCATCCACCTCGTGGCCGCCCGCCCGGTGAGGTCGGTCTGCGGGAAGCCCTCGGTGGCCACGAAGCCGGGCTGCACCAGCCCCACGTGCACCCGGTGCGCCCGCTCCTCGAGGTGCAGCGCCTCCGACCAGCCGGCCAGGGCGAACTTCGACGCCGAGTAGGCGCCGCTGCGCGGAAGCGCCACGCGCCCGGACACCGAGCCCACGTTCACGATCGCGCTCGGTGCCGAGCGGCGCAGGACGGGGAGGAGCGCCTCCGTCAGGCGGAGCACGGCGTCGAAGTTCAGCTCCATGGTGCGGCGCACGTTCTCGTAGCCGCCGTCGGGATCGCCGAAGGCCGCGCGCCACGCCGAGCCGGCGTTGTTCACGAGCAGGTCGAGGCGCCCGAGGCGCTCCTCCACCGCCGCGGCCGCGCGCGCCGGAGCGTCGGGAGCGGTCAGGTCGAGTGGCAGCGCGTGCGCGTCATGCAAGGCGGCCGCGAGCGCCTCGAGCCGGTCCGCCCGGCGCGCCACGAGCAGCACCCGCCAGCCGTCGCGGTCGAGGCGGCGTGCGGTGGCCTCGCCGATCCCGCTCGAGGCGCCCGTGACCAGCGCGCTCTTCACCGGGCGAGCATCCCGTCCACCAGGGTGGCCATCTCGCGCGCCATGCGCGAGCGCGGCACCACGCGGTCGAAGCCGGCCTCCTCGGCTCGCACCCTCACGTCCGGCTCGACGTGCGAGTAGAAGCCGAGCACCGGCACCTGCTCCGAGTCCATCCTCAGCGCCCGCACGAGCGCCGGCCCGTCGAGGCGGTCGTCGGTCAGGTCCACCACCAGCAGCGCGGCCTCCGGCGCGGCCGCCCGCGCCGTGTCGACGTCGTCGTAGCGCTCAACGTCGTGGCCCGCGGCCCGTAGTCCGCCCTCGACCCTGGAGCCGAACAGCAGATCCGGGCAGAGCAGCACCACACGCGCCATCTACTGGTGCCGGCGGCGGGCGAACTCCTGGCGAAAGGACTCCGGGCGCCCCCACTTGGGAGTGACCTCCACTCGCCCGGAGCGCACCTGCCGCACGGCGATCTCCCCTTCGATGCCGGTGGCGTCGAGGACGCGCAGCGTGCCGCGGACGGTCTCCCACGAGGCGAAGTGGCCGAACTCGTGCGCCACCATCACCCGCCAGTGCCAGTCGTGCTTCGAGTGCGGCTGGGCGTTGATCTGGACCACGATCGTCGCCGCCTCGATGTAGCGGTCCTCGTCGAGGATCCGCAGATCGAACTCGAGGTGCGTCCAGTCGGGCGGCAGGGAGTCGAGCACCCGCTGAAAGTCGTCGACGAGGGTCACGGCCCGGACCTTAGTGGCGTCCGGCGCCCACCCGGAGAACGCACCCACGGCTCTACCATCGCAACGGTGATCGCGACCACCGAGTACGAGCGCCTCCGCGAGGCCGTCGGGCTGGTCGACCGCTCGGCGCGCGGCAAGCTGATGCTGTGCGGCGCGGACGCGAGCGAGTTCCTCCAGGGCCAGCTCACGAACGACATCGAGGCGCTGGCCCCCGGCGGCGGGTGCTACGCCGCCCTCCTCAGCCACAAGGGCAAGATGCGGGCCGACGCGCGCGTGCTGCGGGGCGTCGACTGGGTGTGGCTCGACAGCGAGCCCGAGGCGCTGGGAGTGCTCACCCGCATGGTCGAGACCTACAGCCTCGGGCGCGAGGTGCGGCTCGAGGACGTGACCACCCGGCGAGCGATCCTCTCGCTCGTCGGGCCGGCGGCGGACGCCGCGCTCGAGCTCCTCCCGGCCGCCGAGGAGCACGCACACGTGGAGGGCGAGCACGGCCTATACGTGCGCACGGACCTCGGTCTCGACGTGATCTGCCCTGCGGACGAGGCCGACGCAGTACGAGCGGCGCTGGGGATCGAGGCCGTATCGGACGCGTCCGCGGAGTGCCTGCGCATCGAGTCCGGCCGCCCGCGCTTCGGGCTCGACATCGGACCGGAGACCATTCCTCAGGAGGCGGGCCTCAACGAGCGCGCGGTGAGCTTCGACAAGGGCTGCTACGTCGGCCAGGAGACGGTGGCGCGCCTCTTCTACAAGGGAAAGCCGAACCGCCACCTGCGCGGCCTGCGCCTGACCGCACCGGTCGAGAGCGGGCAGCCGCTGTTGCTCGGCGAGCGCGAGGTCGGCACCGTCGGCTCCACCTGCGTCTCCCCCGTCCGCGGGCCGATCGCCCTGGCTCTCATCCGCCGCGAGGCGCAGCCCGGGGAGGTCCTGGCGGTCGGCGGGTCCGACGCGACGGCCGAGGTCGTCGAGCTGCCGTTCCCTGCTCGTTCCTGACCGCGCTACTTCCGACGCTTGCGAGCGTTGGTTCTCCGTGTGCTCGCGCGACGCCCCTTGCAACGCGGTGATCGTCCGGATCGTTCGTGTAGGTTTCGAGCGCAGGGGATGGGAACCAGCGTCCGAGGGAACGTGAGGCCGTGACCACGCGCAGGAGGCGCGCGCTCCTGCTTGCCTGTACATCGGTCGCCGCGGGGCTCCCGGTAGCCGGGTGCGGCGGAGAGGACGACTTCGTCCGCAAGCCGCGGCCACCGATCACGCTGCAGCTCACCGGAGTGATCACCGAGGAGGACATCTCGATTCAGCCGAACAACGTCGGCGCGGGGCCCATCATCCTCAACGTGTCGAACCAGACAAAGGAGCCGCACACCGTGACCCTCGAGGGCGAGGGGATAGCTCCCGAGCAGGTCGGCCCCGTGAAGCCGCTCGACACGGCCACGATCCAGAAGGAGCTCAAGCCCGGCACCTACGAGGTCAGGGCAGGGTCGAGTGCCGCCTCCGCGCGCCGGATCCAGCCCGGAATGCTCACCATCGGCCAGCCGCGCGACAACTCGAGCGACGACCTGCTGCTGCCGTAGGTCCGCCCGGGGGTAGCATTGCCGGTCCCCGAACGACCGGAGGACCGCTCGCCCCATGGCCCAAGTTGACCTGACGAACGTGACCGACGTAGGCGTCGAGCCCGGGACGCTGCCCGACACCATGGCGGCCTGGGTGATTCGCCAGGAGCGCGAGGGGGAGCCGATCGACGCCTTCCAGATGGAGGAGATAGAGGTTCCCCAGCCCGGTGCCTTCGAGGTGATCGTGCGCGTGATGGCCGCGGGCGTGAACTTCAACAACGTCTGGGCGGCGCTCGGGGTGCCGGTGTCCGTCTTCCGCTCACACCCCGAGGAGGACCACCACATCGGCGGCTCGGACGCCTCGGGGATCGTCTGGAAGACCGGCGAGGGCGTGACCAAGTGGAAGCCCGGCGACGAGGTGGTGATCCACTGCAACCAGGCCTCCTACGAGGACATCGAGGTGCACGGGCTGGATCCGCTGGCCGCCCCCTCCCAGAAGATCTGGGGCTACGAGACCTCGTGGGGATCGTTCGCCCAGTTCACCAAGGTCCAGGCCCAGCAGCTCATCCCCAAGCCGGCCAACCTCACCTGGGAGGAGGCCGCGAGCTACGGGCTCACGTACTTCACGGCCTACCGGATGCTGATCGACCAGTGCCGGATCCAGTCCGGGGACCGTGTGCTGATCTGGGGCGCGGCCGGTGGCCTCGGCGTGTTCGCCACCCAGCTCTGCAAGCTCACGGGCGCCCAGGCGGTGGGCGTCGTGTCCTCGCCCGAGAAGGGGGCGCTCCTAGAGCAGATCGGCATCACGGGATGGATCGACCGCGGGGAGTACGCGGGCATGATGCGCCGCGGCGGTGAGTCAGCCGACGAGGAGAAGGCGCGCTTCAAGGAGTCGCGGCGCTTCTCGAAGGCCGTCGCCGAGATCCTCGGCGGCCCGCCGGACATCGTGTTCGAGCACGTCGGCCAGGCCACCTTCCCCACGTCGGTCCTGACGGTCAAGCCGTTCGGCAAGGTGGTCATCTGCGGAGCCACGTCCGGGTACAGCCTCGACTTCGACGTGCGCTACCTGTGGATGCGGCAGAAGCAGATCATCGGATCGCACTTCGCGAACGCCTACGAGGCCAACCGCGCCAACGAGCTGATCGACCAGGGGCTGATCCGCCCGGTGCTGTGGCGCACGATGGGCTTCGAGGGAGTGGCCGAGGCCCACCAGCTGATGCGCGAGAACAAGCATCTCGGCAAGATCTCGATCCTGGTGGGGGCCGAGGCCGAGGGGCAGGGGAAGACCGCCGAGGGGCCCGGCGCCATCCGCGCCGAGGTCGGGGCCTAGCAAGTGCCACTTCCGGTGGCGGTGAGAGGGGCGGGCTGATGTTCGGTCGTCCGGGCGGCACGTGCATGGAGATCAACTGGATCGCCACGCCGTTCCGCGGTGACAGGTTCGAGGAGATCTGGCGCCCCGTGGCCGAGGCCGTGCTCGACTACGGCGCTTACTCCTACGCCTTCTTGCGCTCGTCCGAGGACCCGCTGCGCTTCATGCAGCTCGCGGCGTTCGACGCGCGGGAGGACTGGGAGCGCTACTGGTACTCGGAGGAGGTGGCGGAGGCCCGCTCCACGGCCACCGGCTACTTCCAGATCCCGGTGGTTCCGGTGTGGTACCGGATCGCCGGCACCGGCTCGCTCGCCGGCGTGGACCCCGTCACGGGCTGAGGCGCTCCGCCCACTAACGGTTGCCGCGCTGGCAGCGGTAGCGCCCGTTGCCGCCCCCCTGCGCGAAGCGGTTGCAGTCTCCGCCGGAGCGGCCGCGGCGGCGCGGTGAGCCGCCGGCCGGCCCGCGCCTGACCACGAGCGGCGCCGCATCACGGGCCTCCGCCCCTCCCGCGGTGCGCGCGACCACGCTGAGGCCATATCGCCCCGGCCGCAGGGCGCGCGGTGCCGTCACCGTGGCCGCTCCGGGGCCGGCCCGCCGGACAAAACGTGTCGCGAGACCGTCGGCGCCGCGCACCGCGAAGCGCAGGCGGGCACGCTCGGAGGCGAAGACCGACAGCCGCGGGCGGCGGCCGGCTCGCATCGAGTAGCGCGCACGTGCGAAACCGGCGGTGAACCGCGCACCGAGCTCCACCGGCCCGCCGCTCCCGGGAGCGCCGCCTCCGCCGGCCGGGGCGCCGGCGGCCGGGCCAGGCCGGCCGGCCGCGTCGTAGAAGATCCCGATGCCGTTCGGAACGGTCCGCTCCACGCTCTGCCGCGGGCCGGCCTCTACGCCCTCGCCGCCGTCCGAGGTCTGGTTGATCAGGCTCACCGAGCTCGCGCCCGGCTGCCGCGCCACCATGGTCGCCGAGCCGCCACCGTCCAGGTGCAGCGCCTCGACAGCGCCCAGGTCGAGCATGAGCTTCGCGAAGTCGTTGGTCCGGCTCATCCCGGTGGTCATCACTTGGCGCCCGTCAACCACCACGAGCAGCAGCGTCCTGCGGTCCGCGCCGGCGAAGCCGATGCCCGTGCGCGGGTAGAACGGACGGTTCACGTTCTCCTTCGGCGTGTCCTCGATGAACCTGCCGTCGCGTACGAGGTAGGCCACGCCGCCCACCGCGAACTTGAACGGGGTGGGCAGCGGGAACTGGAAGGTCGGCGCGAACGCCGCGCCGACGCTCGAGCCCGGCTGGAGCGCGGCCAGCCGCTCCGCGCCGGCCTCGCGGCCGAGCAGCTCGAAGCCGTCGCCGGGGATCAGGCCGCTGCGGGGGCCGTCCTGCACCGACTCGACCACGCCGTTTCGCACGAGGGCGCTGCGCACCGGCGCGGAGCCCGCCTTCTCCACCGGCCGCTCGCGCGCCCGCTCGCCCCAGCGGTTGGTGTAGAGCCCGACGCCGTCGGCCGGCAGCCGGAATCGGTTGACCCCCGCGAGCGGGCCGGGACCGCTCGGGAGGGCGAGGCTGCCCGTGAAGCCGGCGTCGCCGACCCGCCCGGACTCGTCGGCCACTATGCCGGCCGTCCTCACGCCGCCCGTCTCCGAGTCGTCGTCGAAGGACTTGAGCAGCTCGCCTCCGGCGATGGCGGTGCCGTTCGGCACCTCGGAGTCCCCCGAGTCGAAGAAGTCCCCGTTCACGCCAGCGAACGCCCCGGCGCGGTCGGCCATCACGGTCATCTTCTCGCGCGCGGCCACGGCGCCGGGGAACAGGAGGTCCGCGGTGATCGCCGGACTGGACAGGTCCGCGCGCAGAACGTGCACGCGGGCGCGCTCGTTGCCGACCAGGCGCGTGAACTCCTCGAGCTCGAGTCCTGGAGCCAGAGTCGTCTGCGTGCGCTCGATGTCTGTAGCCGGAGAGGGCGGCAGTCCGGGCGGAATGGGCAGGTTGGTGTCGCTCTGCGCCGTAGCCGTTCCCGGCAGCAGGGCGAGGAGGACGGCGGCGGCGGTGCCGAGGCGGAGCACGCCCGGGATGGAACACCGGACCGCGGAGCGGGATGTTGCGATGTCGTGACCTTCGCGAGGCCGCACGTCGAGTGCAGCCGTGGGAGCTACAGCGGCGGCAGCCGCACGTGGATGTGGTCGTCGTGGCGGTCCAGCGGCTGCACGATGCCCGTCGGGCCGGTGAGGCCGGTGTTGGGCCCGACGAACACGCCCTCGGCACCCGCGGCCACGAAGCGGTCGACCAGCTTCTGGGACAGGTCGAGGTCGATGTCCTCGAGCGAGTCGGGCCCTCGCTCGAGACCATCGCTACGCGGGTAGTACACGTCCACGTCGAGCCCGTTCTGGTGGGAGTAGTGGCCGAGCGTGCCGCCGCCCACGCCGAACTCTTGGAGGACTCCGTAGCTGCCGTCGAAGCTGCCACCGTACCGCCGGCTGAGGTCGCCGACCGCCATGCGCGGTGCGCCGGGGTTGGCCCCGGCATGTGCCTCGGCGATGTCGAGGATCATCCGGATCAGCCGGTCGGTCCCGTAGAGTCGGCCGGCGTCGTTCGATGCCGTCCAGCGGACCGGGTCCCACGTGAAGTAGTGGCGCCCCTCTGCGGGCAGCCGGACCCCGTCGATGAGCTCGCCGGCCGTGGGCAGCCCCACGGCCGTGGACTTCTTCCAGTCGATGTCTGTCTCCGAACCCCGGCGCTCAGCCTGATCGCGCTCCTCGGCCCGATCGCGCCCTGCCTCACGGCTCCTCGGTGTAGTGGCACGCGCCGGCAAGTCGGGCGGCGCGGACGGCCCGCTGCGCGCCGTCGTGGGAACCGCTCCCGTGGAGGAGCTGACCTGGAGCAGGGTGACGGCTCCGACACCCGCGGCCGAGAGCAGCAGGGCGGCGCAAGCGACGAGACGCTTGAGGAACATCGACCTATCAGGGTAGCGCCGCGGGCACGGTGCTCCTGGGGGCATCAGCCCTCCTGAGCTCTCCCCGACAGGCCGGCGATCCACTCGAGACCGGGGTTGTACACGAGGTCGTGCTCGCCTTCGAAGAGCACGACGGTGGCCGATCGCGAGCGGCGCGAGAAGACGACCTCCGGGTCCTGCGGGCCGAAATGGGCCTCCGCCCGGATCGAGCCGCGCGGGCCGCCCGGCAGGCGGTTGCCCGCGACGCGGGCCAGCGAGCGTTCGCGCACGCGGTCACCGGGATCGGCGAGCCGGTTGAACGCCCGCAGCGCGTGGTCCGGCCGGACGAGCGTGTCGGCGAGGCCGTGGCCGATGTAGACGGGCACACCGGCCGCCCGCGCGGCGGCGAGGTGCGCACTGGGGCTGCGGTGGCGGCAGCTCCGGCGCGCCGCGCCGTCGGCATTCGGATCACCACCGCAGGACTGCGTTATGTGATCGGCGTAGTCGCGCGGGGGAACCTGCGTGGCGTTGTACCGGTGCCAGTAGGCGAGGTCGTAGACCGGCACCCATGAGACGGCGCCCGCGAAGCGGTCGGGATGGCGGCCCGCCATCAGGAGCGACATCATGCCCCCGCCCGAGAAGCCGACCACGAAGACGCGCTTACGGTCGACGGTGGCCTTCTCGAGCGCGAAGTCGACCGCGTCGATCACGTCCTGCACCGCGAGGTCGGACCCGGTCGCCTCCGGCTTGTCGTTGACGCCGCGGAAGTTCGGCGCGATCATCCCCCACCCTCGCCTCTGCGCCCACTGGCCGAAGGGGATGCCCACCTGCTGCCGGTACTGGTTGCTCCATGAGTGGAGGACCACGAGCAGCGGCTGCTCGCCGTCCCCGGACGGGGGCAGCCACAGGGCGGGTTGCCGGTGACCGTCGGCGCTGGAGTCGATCCGAACGTCCTCGATGCGCGGCACATCGCGCTGCCAGCGCGAGAACCCCTCGGCGCCGAGGGAGCCGAATGCCGTGCCCGTCGTGACATCCGCGACGCGCTTGAAGACCGGGGCCCGTGCCTCACGCGCACGGGACGAGCGATCGCGGCCGGGACTCGTGCGCTCTCGCTCACGATCCTCCGTGGCCTGCGCGGTGGGGATCTCGACCCTGGGCTCGTCCGAGCCGGAGGCGCAGGCGCCGACCAGCCCGGCCATCAGGCACAGCGCGACGGTGGCCGCGCGTGATCGCCGTCCTGACACCGGGGTGTCCCCCCGCGGCCCGGGCGGGGTCGAGGGGAAGTCCCTCTGCGGCGGGGTCACGGCGCCGCCGGCGGAGGGGCGATCCGCGTCCGGGCCAGGGCGGGGGCGCCCACCGGGCGAGGAGGAGCACGCGTGGGAGCCGGCCGCGCCGCGTCACCGCGCGGACCGCGTGTCTTCAGCCGCAGCGCGGGAGCTTCCACGTACCGGTAGGTGAGCGTCGCCAGCACGCCGGTCGCCAGGCCGACCACCGCGAGGCTGAGGACGAATCCCCCCGCGCCGTCTGCCGTCGCGCCGTGCATGCGCAGCCAGCGCAGAAGCGGCTCATGCCACAGGAAGACTCCGTAGGAGATCGGCCCGATGGCGAGCGGCACACGCGTCTCCAGGACGCGCAGGAGGCCCCGCGAGCCACGGCCTGCCGGCATGACCACCAGTGCGAGGAGCAGTGCGCTCACGATCCCCGAGGCGTACTGGTGCAGGTCGTGCGGCTCCAGCCGGGTGGTTCCGGCGGCGGCCAGGAGGACGACCACGCCGCCGGCGAGCGCCACCGTTCCGGCACGCCAGAAGCGGGGAAGCGAGAGCCGGCCATCCTGGACCTCGATGTGCACGACCGCGACGAGCATCCCCAATCCGAACATGTCGGCAAGACCCCAGAACGAGCGCGACACCCCGACCTCCCACTCGACCAGCCCCAGCATCGCGAGCTTGCTCGAGGCGCCCACGAGGAGCAGGAGGACGATCGGGACCAGTACCGCCGTCCGGCGCCGGCGGGCGCGCGCGGTCAGGCGCAGGGCGAGCAGTCCGAGGACGGGCAGCACCGCGTAGAAGACCACTTCCACCGACAGGCTCCACGCGGGCCCGATCCCGGTGAAGATCGAGTCGGCGGTGTAGTTCTGCAGGAACAGCAGGTTGAGGACCAGGAGGTCCCGCGGAAGCGCTCCCTCGGTTCGAGCCCCCGAGGCGTCGGGCACCAGGGCCACCTGCAACACGAAGACGGTGAAGAGCAGCACGACCCAGTAGGCGGGGAGGATGCGAAGGGCACGGTTGGCGGCGTAGCGGACGATGCTCGGCGCCGCGGTGCCCCGAAGGGCGGCTGCCGCGAACGAGCGGTAGAGCAGATAGCCCGACAGCACGAAGAAGAGCGTCACGCCGTGCCAGAGGTAGGGCATCACGGTGGACAGGGCACCGAGGTCCGGACGCTCCCCGCTGGGCGCACCGAAGCGCCACACGTGGTAGACGAGGACCGAACAGGCGGCCACGGCGCGCAACCCCTCGATCCCCGGCAGAGTCGTGCCCGCCCGCTTCTGCTGATCGCCTCGCCTCCCGATGCACTGGTTCTACCCCCGATGCGGGGTCGCGACGGTTACGAAGTCGTGACGTCTGCTGGCGTGGCGGGCCGCGGCCGGCCGACGCGGAGCTGCCAGCGCGCCGGCCGCGACGCTCCGGACGGCGCTCGAGCTAGCGGTTGCCCCGCTGGCAGCGGTACCGCTGCGTGCCGGTCGA
>JAUJNF010000020.1 GCA_030446485.1 Thermoleophilaceae bacterium
CGGTCAAGCCCGACACCATCGCCAAGTCGCTCGCCATCGGCAACCCCGCCGACGGGCCCTACGCGCTGGACCTGGCGCGCCGCTCCGGCGGGGGGATCGACGCCGTGACCGACGCCGAGATCCGCGCCGGCATCCGGCTGCTGGCCGAGACCACCGGGATCTTCGCCGAGACCGCCGGGGGGGTCACGGTCGCGGTGCTCGCCAAGCTCGCCGCCCGCGGGGACATCGGCCCCGGTGAGCGTGTCGTGGTGGTGAACACCGGCGAGGGCCTGAAGACCCTCGACGCGGTGCGCGGGTCCTTCGAGTCCCACGAGATCGAGCCGTCGACGGCCGCCTTCGCCGAGCGGTTCGCGCCCGCGCCGGTCGCCGGGTAGGCCGCTCTCTACACTGCCCGCCGATGGCGATCACCGTCAAGATCCCCACCCAGCTGCGAAGCGTCACCGGCGGCGAGTCCGAGACCGGCGTGGAGGACGCCACCACGGTCGGCGAGGTCCTCGACGGGCTGTACCAGCGCTTCGATGGGCTGCGGGACCGGATAGCCGAGGACGGCGACCTGCGGCGCTTCGTGAACGTGTACGTCGACGGCGAGGACATCCGCTTCCTCGACGGGCTCGACACGGCCGTCGAGGACGGCGACGAGGTCACGATCCTGCCCGCGGTGGCGGGCGGGTAGCTGGGCGAAGCGCGCCCGGGAGGATTCGAACCTCCGACTTCTGCCTCCGGAGGGCAGCGCTCTATCCACTGAGCTACGGGCGCGGGCCAAGGGCAGTCTAGTTCCGCCGCCTACGCTTTTTCGTGGTGGTCCTCGCCATCGTGTCCGACACCCACCTGCCCCGCGGCGCACGCCGGCTCCCCGCGGCGTGCCTCGAACGGATGCGCGCGGCGGACCTCGTCCTGCACGGCGGCGACCTCATGACCGAGGAGGTCCTCGACGAGCTAGGGCGCCTCGGACCGCCCGTCCTCGCGGTGCACGGCAACGTCGACTCGGACGGGCTGCGACGGCGCCTGCCCGCGGAGCGAACCGTGGAGGCCGGCGGAGCGCGCCTGGCCATGGTGCACGACGCCGGGCCGGCTCAGGGCCGCCGCGCGCGCCTGCGGCAGCGCTTTCCCGCCGCCGACGCCGTCGTGTTCGGCCACTCCCACATCCCGCTGCACGAGGAGGCCGACGGCTTCCAGATCTTCAACCCGGGAAGCCCGACCGATCGCCGGCGCCAGCCGCGGCACACGATGGGCCTCGCAACGGTCGAGGGCGGACGGATCCGCTTCAAGCTCGTCCCGCTCGACTGAGCGCGCGTCGCGAGGGCGCCCGTCCCCCCGCACGGTCAAGATGCCCCGCCATGGACCTCGACGTGCTCTTCGTCGGCACCGCCGGCTCGGCCCCCACCGCGCGCCGCGCCCTGCCCGCCACGCTCGTGCGCCGCGGTGGCGACCGGCTGCTCTTCGACTGCGGTGAGGGCACCCAGCGCCAGCTCCTACGCTCGGTGGGGCTGCTCGACCTCGAGGAGATCTTCCTCACCCACTACCACGCGGATCACTTCCTGGGGCTGCCGGGCATGCTCAAGACCTTCTCACTGCGTGGACGTGAGATCCCTCTGACCGTGTTCGGACCGCCGGGGCTGAAGGCTCTCTTCGGTGCGCTTCGTGCGGTGATCGGGCGGGTGGCCTATCCGCTGGACCTCGTCGAGCTCGAGCCGAACGAGACCCTCGACCGGGACGGCTATCACGTGGCGGCCTTCGCGGTGAACCACGGGGTGCGCGCCTACGGCTACGCCCTCTTCGAGGACGACCGCCCCGGGCGCTTCGACGCCGAGCGGGCGCTTGCGCTGGGCGTGAGCCCCGGGCCGGACTTCGGCCGGTTGCAGAGGGGAGAGGCGGTCGGGGAGGTCAGGCCCGAGCAGGTGCTCGGCGAGGGGCGCCGCGGCCGCAAGGTGGTGCTCACCGGGGATACCGCTCCGCACGACACCACGCGCGTGGCCGCCCATCGGGCCGACGTGCTGGTGCACGAGGCCACCTTTCTCGCTGACGAGGCGGCGCGGGCCGAGGAGACCGGCCACTCGACGGCGCGCGCAGCGGCAGGGCTCGCCGCCGACGCGGAGGTGGGGATGCTCGCGCTCAACCACGTCTCCCCGCGCTACTTCGGCCCGGAGCTGCGCGACGAGGCCCGCCGGGTGTTCGAGCGCACGGTGGTGCCGCGCGACTTCGACCGGATCGAGATCCCCTTCCCCGAGCGCGGCGCCCCCGTGCACCACCGCGGCGACGAGGGCAGGAGCTGACCCCTCAGTCGCGCGTGACCTGCGAGCCACCCACGATCGCGTCCTCCCCCGAGGGAAAGCGCACCCATGCCTTGTTGCCTCCGTCGTAGTCCGGCGCCCAGAGCACGAGCGTCGCCCGCTCACCCCCCACCTCGCACGAGTCGGAGCCCTCCTCGTCGAGGCCGAGCCAGATGCGCGCGAACGCGTTCGCCTCGCTCTCGTCCCCGATGGTCGTCGGCTCGCGGTGCCCCGGGTGCACGCGCGTGGCGGGCGGCAGGTCGAGCAGCCGCATCACCGACGCCTTGAGGTCCGCGAAGCCCGTCGCCCCGGGCGCCCGCGTGCCGCCGACCGTGCCCTTGAAGAGAACGTCGGCGGTCAGGCAGTCGGTGCCGTTCACGAGAAAGGCGAGGTGCCCGGCCACGTGGCCGGGGGTGAGCAGCGCCTGGATCTCGAGCTCGCCGGAGCGGATCACGGCGCCCTCGTCGATCCGCTCGTCCACCACGTCACCCAGCTCGTCGGCGGTGACCGGATGGGAGGCCACCGGCACGTCGAACCGCTTGGCGAGCTCCGCGAGGCCGACCACGTGATCGGCGTGGTAATGGGTGGCCAGCACGTGGGTGATCGTGATCTCGTCGGCCTCGACGCGCTCGAGCAGCGGCCTCACCACCCCGTTGCCGTCCACCAGCACGCCGCTGCCGCCGGGGCGGTCGGCCACGAGGTAGGCGTTGGAGAGCCAGTCGGGGTGCTCGGCGCGCTCGAGGATCATGTGGCTCCCTGTGTGTCGAAGTGGATCACGGACCTGATGCCGTCCTGGGCCTCCATCAGCTCGAACCCGCGGTTCACCTCTTCGAGGGCGAGGTGGTGTGAGATGAACGGCTCGACGTCGATGTCGCCGGCCAGGTAGCGATCGACCAGCTGCGGCACCTGGTCACGGCCCTTCACGCCGCCGAACGAGGACCCGGCCACCCGCCGGCCGGTGATCAGCAGCCGCGGCACGATGTCGAGCGTCTCGCCCTTGCCGGCCACGCCGGCCACCGTGCAGAGGCCCCAGCCCATGCGCGCCGCCTCCACGGCCTGGCGCATCACGGCCACGATCCCCGTGGCCTCGAACGTGTAGTCGGCGCCGAAGCCGCCGGTCATCTCGAGCACGTGGGCGACGGTGTCGGGCCCGCCGATCATCACGTCCGTTGCGCCCTGGCCGCTGGCGAGCGCCAGCCGCTCCTCCGACAGGTCGACGCACACTATGCGCTCGGCGCCCTGCAGCCGGCAGCCCGCCACTGCACCGAGGCCGACCATGCCGGCCCCGAACACCACGCACGTCGATCCGGGCTCCACCCTCGCGGTGAACATGGCCGCGCCGAGGCCCGTGGACAGGCGGCACGCGAACAGGCAGGCACGGTCGAGCGGCGCCTCCCGCGACACGCTGGCCAGGGCGATCTCCGGCAGCACCGCGTACTCGGCGAAGGTCGAGGTGCCCATGAAGTGGCGAATCGGCTCGCCGCCGCGCGACAGGCGCGTGGTGCCGTCGGGGAGGTGCCCCCTGTTCTGCTCCTCGCGGATGGCCAGGCACAGGTTGGTCTTCGGGCTGCGGCAGTGCACGCACTCGCCACACTGCGGCGAGAAGAGCGTGACCACGTGGTCACCGGGCTCGAGCAGCGTCACGCCCTCGCCGATCGCCTCGACCACCCCTGCGCCCTCGTGGCCGAGCACCGCGGGGGCGTAGCCGGAGGGATCGGCGCCCGAGGCCGTGTACATGTCGGTGTGGCACACGCCGCAGGCCACGAGGCGCACGAGCACCTCGCCGGCGTGGGGCGCCTCGAGGTCCACCTCCTGCACCTCGAGCGGCTGCCCGAACTCCTCCAGCACCGCCGCGCGCATCCGCATGTCGGCCGCTCCTCCTCGTCGCTTGCCCGGGCAGGATGCCAGGCGCCCCCGGAGTTGCGCCCGTCGGCACCCGGCGACGGGTCCGCGAAGACCGGCGGAGGACCGCCGCACCGGCGACGCCTCCGGCCGCCCTGATAGCCTCGCCACAGCTCCTTTAACCCGGCCCGGAGAGGCCAGGAAGGACGGACTTGGACCAGAAGGTCGTACTCGATCGCGAGGACATGCGGCGCACGCTCGTCCGGATCGGCCACGAGATCGTCGAGAAGACGGGTGGCCGCGATCTGGCCGTCGTCGGCATCCACCGCCGCGGAGCCGTCATCGCCCGCCGCATCCACGAGCACCTCACCGAGCTGGTCGAGCAGCCGGTGCCGATCGGAGACCTCGACATCTCCTTCTATCGCGACGACCTCGCCCTGCGCCGCGACCAGCCGGTCGTGCACTCCTCGCACATCGAGTTCCCGGCCGAGGGTGCGACCGTGGTGCTGGTCGACGACGTGCTCTACACCGGCCGCACCGTGCGCGCCGGCATAGAGGCCCTGTTCGACTACGGCCGCCCCGAGCGGGTGCAGCTCGCCGTGCTGGCCGATCGCGGCCACCGCGAGCTGCCGATCCGGCCCGACTACGTGGGCAAGAACCTTCCGACCGCGCGGGCGGAGAGGGTGAACGTGCGCGTCGAGGAGATCGACGGCGTCGACGAGGTCACGATCGCCCCCAACCCCGCCGAGGTGGCCGCTTGAACAAGGACCTGCTCTCGATCGAGGACCTCACGCGCGAGGACATCGAGCACATCCTCGACCGGGCCGAGAGCTTCGCGGAGGTCTCCGGCCGGGCCATCAAGAAGGTGCCGACGCTGCGCGGCCGCACGGTGATCAACCTCTTCTACGAGGCCTCGACGCGTACGAGCTCCTCCTTCGAGCTCGCCGCCAAGCGCCTGTCGGCCGACCTCGTGAGCATCAAGGCGGCGGGCTCCGCGGCGGACAAGGGCGAGTCGCTGAAGGACACCGTCCAGACGCTCTCGGCCTACGACCCGGCGGCCATCGTGATCCGCTCGCCGCACGTGGGCGCCGCGGCGCTGGTGGCGCGCTGGAGCGCCGCGGCGGTGGTGAACGCCGGCGACGGCAAGCACGAGCACCCCACCCAGGCCCTGCTCGACCTCTACGCGGTGCGCCGGCGGGTGGGCTCGCTCGAGGGGCTGAAGATCTGGATCGTGGGCGACGTGTTGCACAGCCGCGTGGCCCGCTCGAACATCCTGGCCTTCCGGCGGATGGGCTGCGAGGTCACGGTGTGCGGCCCCCCGACGCTGATCCCGCGTGACGTGGAGTCGCTCGGCTGCACGGTGCGCTACTCGCTCGAGGGCTCGTCCCGCGCCGACGTGATCTACGCGCTGCGGATGCAGAGCGAGCGCATGGAGGGATCGTTCGTTCCGTCGCTGCGCGAGTACGCGGCGCGCTTCCAGATCGACGGCCGCCGGCTCGGCCCGCACCAGATCCTCATGCATCCCGGGCCGGTCAACCGCGGCGTCGAGCTGGCCGCGGAGGTGATCGACTCCCCCCAGGCCCTGATCGTGGCGCAGGTGGAGGCCGGCGTGGTGGTGCGGATGGCGGTGCTGTACGTGCTGCTCGCAGGGGGTGGCCCCTCCCTGGCGGCGGCGGGTGAGGCCGGCGGAGCGATGGCCCGGCCGGCCGAGAGCGAGCCCCAGCCCGCGTGACCGAGGCCGGCGAGTTCCTGGAGCGCAGGGAGGGGGTCGACGCCGAGGTCCTGATCCGCGGTGCGCACCTCCTCGATCCACGCAGCGGGCTTGACGGTCCCGGCGACGTGCTCGTGCGCGAGGGGCGGATCGCCGTGCTCGGCGACCCCTGCGGCCTGGAGGCCCCGGAGGGCGCGGAGATCGTCGAGGGCGCGGGCCTCCACGCCTTTCCGTCCTTCGTCGACCCCCACGTGCACCTGCGCACGCCCGGCCGCGAGGACGAGGAGGACCTCGACTCCGGCACGCGGGCCGCGGCGGCCGGCGGCTTCGGCGCAATCCTCGCCATGCCCAACACCGATCCGGTGATCGACTCGGCGCCGCTCGTGCGCTCGCTGCGCGAGCGGGCGCGCAGCGAGGCGCGCGTGCCCTGCGGCTTCCTTGCCGCGATCAGCCGCGGCCAGGCTGGTCGCGAGCTCACCGAGATGGCGGAGCTCCGTGACGCCGGCGCGGTGGCCTTCTCCGACGACGGCCTGCCCGTACAGCGCGCCGGCGTGCTGCGCCAGGCCCTGCAGTACCAGCGCCTCGCCGGCGGCGTGCTGGCGCTCCATGAGGAGGATCCGTCGCTGTCGGGTACGGGCGTGATGCACGAGGGCCCGGTATCGGCCCTCCTCGGGCTGGCGGGCATCCCGTCGATCTCGGAATCCACGGCGATCGCCCGCGACGCGGCCATCGCCCTCTACGAGGGGGGCCGCGTGCACGTGCAGCACCTCTCGGCCGCCGAGTCGGTGGCGGCCGTGGCCCACGCCAAGGCGCTCGGCGCGCAGGTCACGGCGGAGGTCACGCCGCATCACCTGACGCTCACCGAGGAGGCGCTAAACAATTACTACCTTTATTCGTACCGACACCGGCTTCCCGGTCGTGGGTGAAAAGCCGCTGGCGCAGAAGCTGGAGTATGCGTCGGTCTTTCGGCCGGACGTGAAAA
>JAUJNF010000003.1:0-227569 GCA_030446485.1 Thermoleophilaceae bacterium
TCGGCGGTGATGAACGGCAGGTTGATCTGCGTCTCCTGCGTGGTGGAGAGCTCGATCTTGGCCTTCTCGGCGGCCTCGTAGAGGCGCTGGAGGGCCATGTTGTCCTTGGACAGGTCGATGCCTTGCGAGGCGCGGAAGTCCTTCACCAGCCAGTCGACCACGGTCTTGTCGAAGTTGTCGCCGCCGAGGTGGTTGTCACCCGCGGTCGCCTTGACCTCGAACACGCCGTCGCCGATCTCGAGCACCGACACGTCGAACGTGCCGCCGCCGAGGTCGAAGACCAGGATGGTCTGCTCGGTCTCCTTGTCGAGCCCGTAGGCGAGCGCCGCGGCCGTCGGCTCGTTGATGATGCGCTTGACGTCGAGGCCGGCGACCTTCCCGGCGTCCTTGGTGGCCTGGCGCTGGTCGTCGTTGAAGTAGGCGGGGACCGTTATCACCGCGCTGTCCACGGTGTCGCCCAGATAGGCCTCGGCGTCGGCCTTCAGCTTCTGGAGGATCATCGCGCTGATCTCCGGCGGCGAGTACTCCTTGTCGCCGACCTTCACGCGGGCGTCGCCGTTGGGACCCCTCACGACCGTGTAGGGGACGATCGTCTCCTCCTCCTTGACCTCGGCCTCCTTGCGGCCCATGAAGCGCTTGATCGAGGAGACCGTCTTCTCGGGGTTGGTCACCGCCTGGCGGCGGGCGACGGCGCCGACGAGGCGCTCTCCGCTCGGGGCGAAGGCCACGACGGACGGCGTGGTGCGCGCGCCCTCGGCGTTTTCTACGACCGACGGCTCGCCGCCCTCGAGTACGGCCATGCACGAGTTGGTCGTGCCCAGATCGATTCCGATGGTCTTGGCCATTTCGTAGCTCCTTCAGAGGTCGGCTTCAAAAATCTATGCGGCAGTATGACAGATTTGGTGGACGGGGGGACGGGGACGGGGGATGACGGGGACCAGAAGCGCAGGACGGGTTTCGTGCCGTCCGTTCCGTTGTCCACCGTCCACCGTCCACTGGCTCACCCCTCCGGCAGCGGCCGCGGCGGCCGCAGGCGGGGCGCCACCTCCACGGCCACGATGGCGGTCATGATGAGCACCGCGCCCAGCACGGCGGTGCCCGACAGGCGGTCGCCGGCCAGGAGGTATCCGAACAGCCCGGCGAAGGCCGGCTCCGAGGCCAGGATCAGCGCGGTGCGTGCCGGCGGTGCGTGCTGCTGGGCGAAGGTCTGGACGAAGAAGCCGAGGGCGCTCGCGACAAGCGAGGTGACGATCAGCGCCGACCACACGGTCGATCCGCGCGGCTGCTCGAGCTGGCCGGCCGCTCCGGCGATCCCCAGGCATACCGCGCCGCACACCGCGAGCTGCACCACCACCAGCGCTCCCACGTCGTAGCGTCCCACCGCCCGCCCCGTGACGAGGATGTGCGCCGCGAAGCTCACCGCGCAAGCAGCACCAGGCCGTCGCCGCGCAGGTTTAGCTCGCCCGAGCCCGACAACAGGTAGAGGCCGACGGCCGACACGACCGCCGCCGCCCACGCCGGCGCCCCGATGCGGTCGCGCAGGAACGCGGCCCCCATGACCGGCGTGAGCACCACGAAGAGGCCCGTGATGAACCCTGCGTTGGAGGCCGTCGTCTCTTCGAGGCCCAGCGTCTGGAGGATGTAGCCGGCGGTCAGGAAGATCCCCATCAGCGCCCCCGCGCGCCAGCCCGCGGCAGGGAGCCCGAGCAGGCGGCGCCTGAAGATCACGGCCACGAGCAGCGCCGCGGGCACGAAGCGGTAGCCGAGGAAGGCCATCGTTGGCAGCAGCTCGATCGCGTCCTGCACCATCACGAAGGTCAGTCCCCACACCGCCGCTATGCCGATCAGCGCCGCCTCGGCGGCGCGTGCGCGGGTCATGGCCGTGCGGCGCGTGGGCGGGTCGGGCCACCGGCCGCAAGCCGCACCCGCCCCTCGGGGCACATGCGCCTGAGCGGGCAGTCCGCGCAGCGCGGCACGCGCGCCACGCAGGTCCGCCGGCCGTGGCGAATGAGCGCGACGTGGGCCTCGAAGGCGTCGTCGGGGTCCACCAGGCGCAGCATCTCGTCGTGGGCCTCGTCAAGGGAGGCACCTGCTCGGAACAGATCGAGACGGGTGCCGACCCTGAACACGTGGGTGTCCACCGGCACGTCCGGCCGGCCGTAGGAGAAGAGCAGCACGCACGCCGCGGTCTTGCGGCCGACCCCCGGTAGCGACATCAGGTACTCGCGCCCGTCGGCTAGCGGGGCGTCGGCGAGCCAGGACAGATCGTCGTCGCCGACTGCCCGCAGGATCTGCTGGATGCGGCGGGCCTTCACCCGCGAGATGCCGCCGGGCCGAATCGCCTCCTCCACCGCGTCCTCGCCGGCGTCCCGGACCGCCGGCCAGCTCGAGAAGCGCTCGCGCAGGCGCGCGTAGGCGACGTCGCGGTTGCGGTCGTTGGTGTTCTGAGACAGAACGGTGAGCACGAGCTCGTCGACCGGTGCGCCGTGGGGCGCCGGTATCGGTCGCCCGTAGGCGGCGCGCAGTCGGTCCCGGATCGAGCGCACGCGCCGCCGCGTGGGCGCGACCGAGATGGCGTTCGACGGCACGCGCGGCAGGGTAGGACGCTCCGCGAGGCCCGCCTGGCCCCGCCACGGGCACCTACGCGCTCGGAGCGCCCGGACGCGCCTCGTGCTAAGAACGCCGGGGTGAGCGAGGCGGCGACAGGCGGGCCGACGGCCGAGGCGACCGTGGTCGAGCGTTTCGCCGCGATCGACCGCGTCCCGGTCACGTGGCACGAGGCTCCGGCGCCCGGACCACCGGTGCTCTACCTCCACGGCGTCCCGACGAACGGCGAGGACTGGCTTCCGTTCCTCGAGCGCACCGGCGGGGTGGCGCCCGACCTGCCGGGCTTCGGCCGCTCCGGCAAGCCGCCTCACTTCGACTACTCGATCGAGGGGTACCGCCGCTTCCTAGAGGCCTTCCTCGACCACCTGGGCATCGATCGCCTGTCGCTCGTCGTGCACGACTGGGGCGGCGTGGGGCTCGCCCTCGCGCAGGCTGCGCCCGAGCGGATCGAGCGGCTCGTGGTGATGAACTGCGTGCCGCTGCTCCCCGGCTACCGCTGGCACCGGATTGCGCGGGTGTGGCGCACGCCGCTGCTCGGCGAGATGGCCATGGGCTTCACCACTCGCTGGGGCACGCGCCAGCTCTCACGCGAGGCCGTGGTAGCCCCCGGTCCGGCGCCCCGGGAGTTCGTCGACCGCGTCTGGCGTCACTTCGACCATGGCACCCAGCGCGCCATCCTGCGCCTGTACCGCTCGGCTCCGCCGGCCGTGCTCGAGGCCGCCGGGACACGGCTCGGCGCGATCCGCTGCCCCGCGCTCGTGCTGTGGGGGGTCGAGGATCCGTACATCGCCACAAGCTTCGCCGAGGCGTACGCCGAACGGCTCGGCGGACCCACGCAGCTCGAGCTGGTGAAGGGCGCGAGCCACTGGCCGTGGATCGACCGGCCGGAGACGATCGAGCGGGTGGCCGGCTTCCTGCGCGCCGCCGCCTGAGCTTCGTCCCGGAATGGTGGCGAAGATCGGCCCCGGCGGTCACGAGAGCGCGGCTGACCCCCTCACGAGGGACAGAGCGCGCGCGCGTCCGCGTCCGCGACGCCTGAGGACCGCGCTCGAGCGGTGGCCGGCGGCCGGGCCCCTCGCGGCCGCCGCGATCCCCGCGCTCGTGGTGATCCTGCTGCAGCCCCATCCCGTGGACCTGGCGGCGCACGAGTTCCGGGCCGCGCTCTTCGAGCGCGAGGGCTTCACCGTGTGGAACGGCCAGTGGTACTCGGGGCACCACACGCCGGCCTACAGCGTCGTGTTCCCGCCCCTCGCCGCCCTGCTCGGGCCGACGGTGGCGGGTGTGCTGGCGTGTCTCGCGGCGGCGGTGCTCTTCGAGGCGCTCGCGCGGCACCATTTCGGACCGGCGGCCCGCTGGGGCGCGCTGTGGTTCGGGGTCGCCACCGGCGTGAACCTGTTCACGGGACGGATGCCGTTCGCCCTGGGAGTGACATTGGGGCTGGCGGCGCTGCTCGCTCTGCAGCGGGAACGCCGGGTGCCGGCCACCGCCCTGGCACTTCTCTGTCCCCTGGCCAGCCCGGTGGCCGGCCTGTTCCTGGCGCTCGCGGGTGTGACCTGCGTGCTGGCGGGCCGCGGCGGCCTTCGTCGCGGCGGTGCGGTGGTAGCGGTGAGCGCGATCGCGCCCGCCCTGCTGCTCGCCGCCGCCTTCCCCGAGGGCGGGCGCTTCCCGTTCGCGCTGTCGGCCTTCTTCCCCGTGCCGCTGCTGGCGGCGGCCGCGGCGCTTCTCCTTCACCGGTCCGAGCGGGTGCTGCGCACCGGCGCGGCGCTGTACGGGCTGGCGACGGTGGGCGCCCTCATCGTCGCCAGCCCCGTGGGGGGCAACGCGGCCCGGCTCGGGGCGCTCTTCGGCGGCCCGCTCCTGGCCTGCGCCATGCTGGCGGGCCGGACGCGCCGCCTGCCGGTCGGGCTGGCGGCCGCTGGGCTCGCGGCGCTGGCGGTCTGGCAGGTGGGGCCGGCGGCACGCGACCTCGGCGACTCCCTCAGCGATCCCGCCGCCGGCGACGCGTACTACCGCCCTCTGACCGATTTCCTCGAGGGCACCGCGCCGGCAGCCGCGCGCATCGAGGTGGTGGCCACCAAGGCGCACCGGGAAACCGCGGTGGTGGCCAAGCGCTTCCCGCTCGCGCGGGGCTGGGAGCGGCAGCTCGACATCCGCCACAACTCCTTGTTCTACGAAGGCCGGCTCGATGACGGCTCCTACCAGCGCTGGCTCACCGATAACGCCGTCGCCTTCGTTGCGCTTCCCGACTCGGCACTCGACTACAGCGCCGAGGCCGAGCGCCGCCTCGTGGAGCGCGATCCGCCCTACCTGGAGCTTCGCTTCCGATCGCGTCGTTGGCGCGTGTACGAGGTGGTGCCCGGGCCCGAGCTCGTGGTGCCGGAGGGAGATGCCGACATCTCGGCGCGCCTGGACGGCGACCGTGTGGCGCTCACGGTTCGCCGTCCGGGCAGCGCCCTGGTGCGGGTGCGCTGGACGCCGTACTGGCGTGTCGACGGTGGCTGCCTGGAGCCCCGCGACGGCTGGACGCGGGTGACCGTGCGGAGGCCGGGGCGCGCGGTGATCGCGACCTCCCTCACGCCGGAGCGCCTGCTCTCGCGCGGACGCCGCTGCTCCTGACCCCTTTTGGGGCTCTCGCCCGGGCGGATAAGCTCCGCGGATGGAACGCCTGACCACCGTCCGCACCACCCTCCTGCCGCAGGGGGCGATCGACGCGATCAGGCAGATCGGCCTCGTGGTCGGTGCCTACTACCTCTACCGCATAGTGCGCGGTCTGGTGGACGGAAAGACGCACGTCGCCTTCGACAACGCCCGCACGCTCGTGGACATCGAACGCGCCATGGGCCTCTTCTTCGAGCCGGGCCTCCAGGCCTGGGCCCTCGGGCAGTCTGGGGTGGTGGACGCCGCCGACTGGATGTACGTGAACTCGCACTTCACGATCACGACCGGGTTCATGGTCTGGCTCTACCTGGCCCGCAACGACGCCTTCTACTTCGTGCGCAACATGTTCATGATCGCCATGGGCCTTGCCCTGGTGCTGTACGTGCTGTACCCCACGGCGCCGCCGCGCTTCATGCCGGAATGGGGCTTCACCGACACGGTGGCCGCCTTTCTGGGCGAGGCCGCGTCCAACAGCGCGAGCCTTCTCTACAACCCCTTCGCCGCGGTCCCGAGCATGCATGTGGCCTTCGCGCTGATGGTGGCCATCCCGGCCTTCAAGCTCGTGCGCTTCCGTGCCCTGAAGGTCCTTTGGTGCCTCTATCCGGTGGTCGTGACGATGGCGGTGATGATCACGGCGAACCACTTCTGGGTTGACGCCGCGCTGGGCGCGATGGTGGCGGCGGTCTCGGCCTACGCCGCCAGTGCCGGCCTTGCCCGCGCCCGTCCCGAGGCCTGGGCGTGGCGCGGCCGCCTCCGGGCCGGGGCCACCGCTTGAGCTCGGGCCCCGCGTGAGCCCGGACCCACCGCGCACCCGGCCGCCGCGACGCCGGGGAGGTGCAGCTCGGCCCGCCCGGCCGCTGAACGGCGGGGCCGAGGGCCGCCGGGCGGAGCCGTGGACCGCCGCCGAGGTGCGCTCGGTGGCCCGCAACCGCCTGATCGAGTCGCGCCTCACCCCCAACGCCATCTCGCTCACCGGCCTCGCGCTGAACGTGGTGGCGGCGGCGCTCGTGACCCAGCGGCACTTCTTCCTCGCGGGGCTCGCCTTCATCATCGGCTCGGTGATGGACACGCTCGACGGGCGCTACTCGCGCATGTCGGGCAAGGGCTCCGCGTTCGGCGCTTTCCTCGACTCCACGCTCGACCGCATGGAGGAGGGCATAGTGCTCGCGGCCGTCGCCGGCTACTTCGCCGCCGAGGGCGACGATCTGCTGGCGGGCCTCGTGGTGGTCGCCGTCGTCGGCTCGCTGATGGTGAGCTACACCCGGGCGCGCGCGGAGGCCATCGGGGTAGAGTGCAAGGTGGGCCTGGCCACCCGGCCGGTGCGGGTCGTGATCCTCTCGGCCGGTCTGCTGTTTGCGACCGATTTCCTCGGGGCAGGATTCGGTCTGCTGGAGCCCGCGATCTACGCGATGGCCGCGCTCACGACGGTGACCGTGATCCAGCGCGTGCTGCACGTGAGGCGGCAGCTGGTCGGCACCGGCGGCGTGTAACCAAATTGCGCTTTCGACTTAAGTAAGCGGCGCCCGGCCAGGGCCCCGCAGAGAACAACAGGAGGAACCTATGACTGACTCAGGCATGACCAACGGCGGGTCCCGCTACGGCGCCGACAAGGTGCGAGTGGCGATCATCGGCGTGGGCAACTGCGCCAACTCGTTCGTGCAGGGCGTGCACTACTACCGTGACGCCGCTCCGGACGAGGAGGTCCCCGGCCTCATGCATGTGGACCTCGGGGGCTACCACGTGCGGGACATCGAGTTCACCGCCGCGTTCGACATCGACGCCGCCAAGGTGGGCAAGGATCTCTCGGAGGCGATCTGGTCCGGCCAGAACAACACGATCAAGTTCGCCGAAGTCCCACACGCGGGGGTCGAGGTGCACCGCGGCATGACCCACGACGGGCTCGGCAAGTACCTGTCGCAGAAGATCACGAAGGCTCCGGGAGAGACGGCCGACATCGTGTCCATCCTCAAGGAGACGAAGACCGACGTCGTGGTCTCCTACCTCCCGGTGGGGTCGGAGCTCGCCACCAAGTGGTACGTCGAGCAGGTTCTCGCGGCCGGCTGCGGGTTCGTGAACTGCATCCCCGTGTTCATCGCGCGCGAGGAGTACTGGGGCAACCGCTTCCGCACCGCGGGGCTGCCGATCGTCGGCGACGACATCAAGTCGCAGGTGGGCGCCACCATCGTGCACCGCCAGCTCGCCCGACTGTTCGCCGATCGCGGGGTGAAGATGATGCGCACCTCGCAGCTCAACGTGGGCGGCAACATGGACTTCTACAACATGCTCGAGCGCGAGCGCCTCGAGTCGAAGAAGATCTCGAAGACCAACGCCGTGACCTCGATCATGGACCACGAGCTGCCGGCCGAGGACGTGCACGTGGGGCCTTCTGACTACGTGCCGTGGCTCACCGACCGCAAGTGGGCCCACATCCGTGTGGAGGGGCAGTCGTTCGGCGACGTGCCGCTGAACATGGAGCTCAAGCTCGAGGTGTGGGACTCGCCCAACTCGGCGGGCGTCGTGATCGACGCGGTGCGCTGCTGCAAGCTCGCGCTGAACCACGGTGTGGCCGGCCCGCTCGAGGGGCCGAGCTCGTACTTCATGAAGTCGCCCCCCACGCAGGTGGCCGATCCGGTGGCCCGCGAGGACACCGCGGCGTTCATCGCCCGGTACGCGGGCGCACCGAAGCTGCCGGGCACCGCGCAAATCAAGGCCGTGCCGAGCGAGGCGTAGCGCCCTCGTAGAAGGGAGCCGCGTGGCGGCTCCCTTCTACCACCGCGGCTGGGAGGATCGCGGGCGATCCTTCCTTGGGGTCGGGCCCTATTGCGGCATGCACAGTGCCCAAATCGGCCCAACCCCTGACGCCGACCCTGTCCTGGGGTCTTTTGGACCTCCGCGCTCCAGCCGCGGATCGTCCTGTTCGGCCGAGCCAAGCCGAGGCCGTATCCTCGGGCGCCGTGTCCGGGGAACGCTTCTCCATCGCCCAGGTCACCCCGTACGCCTGGGAGCAGCACCACGAGGTCAACCGCTACGTCGAGCGACTGTCCGACGAGCTGTGCGCCCGGGGACACCGCGTGGTGGTGATCGCGCCCTCGGACTCGCGCGAGCTCGTGAAGGAGTCGCGCGGGGTGATCGCGCGCGCGGCCGAGGAACCGGACGAGCTGTTCGCCGGCGAGGGCTGCGCACGCGTGCTCGGGGTCGGCCAGAACCTCCCGCTGAAGAGCTCCCGGCGCAGCGGCGGCACCGTCTCGCTGCCGCTCGACGTCTCGCGCACCATCGAGGAGCTCCTCGATCGCGACCCGTTCGACTTCGTGCACGTGCACGAGCCGTTCGCGCCGAGCGCCGCGTCGGCTGCGCTGCGCCACTCCCGGGCGCTCAACGTCGGCACCTTCCACTCGGCCACCGAGCGCGTGCTGTCGACCCAGTTTGCTCGCAAGCTCGTGACCCTGCTCTTCGGGCGACTGGACGGACGCACGGCGAGCTTCGCCGCCACGCGCGACGCGGTCGAGCGCTTCTTCCCGGGTGGCTACCGGGTGATCCCGCCGGGCGCCGACGTGGTCGAGCGCGAGGGCCGCGGGGACGGCGGGCCGGTCGAGATCCTCTACTCCGCCGAGGAGGAGCGGGCCGGCGTGCGGATGTTCCTGCGTGCCCTGCGCCGGCTGCCGGCAGACCTTCCCTGGCGGGCGACGGTGTGGTCGCGCCTCGGCGAGGCGGAGCCCACGGTGCCGCTCGCGCGCGCACTGCGCGACCGTGTGCGCTTCGCCGGCCCGCGGGACGGCTCGGAAGCGCAACACCTGGCCGCGGCCGACCTCGTGGTAGCCGCCTCCAACGGCGTGTCGCCGGCACCTCAGCTGGTGCTGCGCGCCCTCGCCGGCGGGGCGGTGCCGGTGGCCGCCCGCCTACCGGTCTACGAGGAGCTGCTGGCCGACGGCGAGCGCGGCCTGCTCTTCGAGCCCCGGGACACCCAGACCCTCGCCGCCCAGCTCACGCGCCTAGTGGAGGACGAGCCGCTGAAGTCGCGCCTGCACGAGCGGGTATGCGCCGACCGCGAGAGCCTGTCGTGGGCACGGACGGCCGACGCCTTCGAGGAGCTCTACGGCTCGATCGCCGCCAAGCGGCATCGTCCGCCGGCCGTGGATGCCGCCCACACGCGCCGGCTCGCCTCCCGGCCGCTGATCAGCGTCGACCTGCACATGCACACCGACCACTCACCGGATTGCGCGACACCGGTTGACGTGTTGCTCGAGAGCGCCGTCGCCCAGGGCCTCGGGGCGATCGCCGTGACCGATCACAACGAGGTCTCCGGCGCGCACGAGGCCCGAGCGCGGGCCAACGGAATCAAGGTGATCGTGGCCGAGGAGGTGAAGACCGCGAGCCAGGGCGAGGTGATCGGCCTGTTCATCGAGGAGAAGATCCCGCGCGGCATGACGCTCGCCGAGACGATCGCCGAAATTCGGCGGCAGGGGGGCTTGGTCTACGTGCCACACCCTTTCGATCGCATGCACTCGGTTCCGGACTACGAACACCTGCTGGAGGTCGTCGAGGACATCGACGCCATCGAGGTCTTCAACCCGCGCGTGGCCTTCACGGCCTTCAACGAGGAGGCGGCGCGCTTCGCCGCCAAGTACCGAGTGGCGGCGGGCGCGGGCTCGGACAGCCACGTGGCCCAGGGACTCGGCTCGGTGAAGATCCGCATGCGCGACTTCGACGGTCCCGAGGAGTTCATGGCCTCGCTGCGGGACGCCGACATCGTCCGCCGGAGGCAGTCGCTGCTGTATGTCCAGGCGCTCAAGTTCCTCCAGACCCACGGGGGAGCGAAGAGCCGCCCGACACGGCCCGCCGGTGCCCCGGACGAGGCGTGAGCGACAGGCAACAACCGGTGCACGGGAGAGGAGCGGGAACCCCACCGTCAAAGCTCCCAAGCCCGATGCCCGTGACCGACGACGAGATCCGCGAGAAGTATCTGGAGCGGGCCATCAGGGAGCTGAACTCACTCACGCACGATCTCCAGTCGTGCCCCCACTGCCCGCGGGGACAGATGATGCCGGTGCTCGGCTCGGGGCATCCGCAGGCCGACATCTTCATGCTCAAGTACGCCCCCCGGCCGTCGGAGATCGAGGAGGGCGTCGCCTTCTTCGGGCGCTCCGGCAACGCGCTCATGAAGAGCTTCGGGCGGCTCGGGATCGACCCGCTCGTGGTGTACGGCACGGTGTTCGTCAAGTGCCCGGTGCCCGACACCGACATGTCGGCGCCGGAGTGCCGGGCGCGGGTGCTCGAGGAGCTCACGGTGGTGGCGCCGCGGATGGTGGTGGTGATGGGGGAGGAGGCGCTGGCCGAGCTGAACGACCTGGGGGTGCCGCTCGGCCGGGAGGTGCTGGCGCTCCCCGGCGAGGTGCAGAAGCTGACCCCCACGATCGACGCGCTGTGGGTGCCCGACATCGACAGCGCGCTCGACACCGACAGCGCCAAGCGGGCGTTCTGGAAGGCGTTCAGGCCGCTCGGGGAGTGGTACGCGGAGCTGCCGCCCTACTGAGCCCTCTCCAGCAGCGCCACGCACTCGATGTGCGGCGTCTGCGGGAACATGTCCACCGGCCTGACCGCGGTCAGGCGGTAGCCGGCGTCCACCATCTGCCGGGCGTTGGGCGCCAGCGTCGTTGGATTGCAGGACACGTACACGATGCGCCGGGCGCCGGCCTCGAGCACGCGGCGCACGATCTTCTGGGAGAGCCCCGCCCGCGGCGGGTCGATCACCACCACGTCCGGCTTGCCGGCCTTCTCCACGAGCGGCCGCATGGCGGTGCGCACGTCGCCGGCGAAGAAGTGGGCGTTGTCGACGCTGTTGAGACGCGCGTTCTCGATCGCGTCGGCCACCGCGCTCTCGACCACCTCGATGCCCCACACCTCGCGCGCCCGCAGCGCCAGCGCCAGCGCGATGGTTCCGATCCCGCAGAACAGGTCGTACACCCGCTCGCCGCCACTGAGGCCGGCGAGGTCGGCGGCCACTCCGTACAGCCGTTCGGCCATGTCGGTGTTGGTCTGGAAGAAGGCCTCGGGCGAGACCCGGAAGCGCAGCCCGAGCGTCTCCTCCTCGATGTAGGCCGGCCCGGCCAGCAGCTCGGTCTGCCCCTCACGTGAGGTCTCCCCGACGCCGGCCGCCTGCGTCCACAGCAGGCTGTCCACCGCCACGGCCTCGACCAGGGACTGGACACGCAGCGCGGCGCCCGGACTCGTGACGAGCCGCGCCTGCACCTGTCCGGTGCGGCGCCCCTCGCGCACCACCAGGTTGCGCAGGAAGCCGGTGTGCACGCGCCGGTCGTAGGCCAGCAGCCCCTCGTCGCGGCACCACGCCTTCACCGCCTCGCGCACCGCGTTGATGCGCTCGGAGGCGAGGATGTCGTCGGACACGTCGTCGATCTCGTCCCAGCGCCCCGGACGGTGGAAGCCCAGCACCAGCCCGTCGGCGTCCGAGCTGCCGAAGGAGTACTCGAGCTTGTTGCGGTAGCGCCACGGGTCGACCGCGGGGACCATCGGCGCCACCGGCGGGTCCTCGAAGTGGCCGATGCGCGCAAGCGCCTCCCGCACCTGGGACTCCTTGGCGGCCACCTGCCGCTCGTAGGGAAGCACCTGCCAGGAGGCCCCCGGGTGGGGCGCCCGCGGCTCGACACGGTCCGGGCTCGGCTCGAGCAGCTCGACGGTGCTCGCCTCGGCGTAGCCGCGCTTCGAGCGGTCGATCCGCGCACGGACGCGATCGCCCGGCATCGCGCCCTGCACGAACACCACGTAGCCGTCCAGGCGGGCCACCCCGTTGCCGCCGTACGCCAGCGAGTCGACCGTGAGCTCCAGCTCGCTGCCCTTCTCGGGGCGCGTGCGCGCCGGCGTGCTCACGCGCCCGTCCCGTCGGCGAGGCGGATGGCCTCGAGCGCGTAGTGGAGGCCGAAGATCAGCTCCCCGTCGTCATCCCACGACGTCCGGCCGCCGAGCGTCTGCACCTGATTGCCGAAGAAGCCGAGCGGCGCCTGCTCCACCGCGCGCAGGGACTCCCTCAGCATGCGTCGCCCGAGCAGGGTCCACTTCTCCGTCTCGCGACACGTAGCCGCCTCGCGGCACACGATGCCGAGGCGCAGCAGTCCGGCCGCCGTGATCACGCCGGCGCTCGTGTCGCGCGGGGCGGCGTCGGGCGCCGCGTAGTCGTAGCGCGGGACGGCGTCGGCAGGGAGGTAGCGGGCCACGAAGCCGGCGGCGCGCTCGGCCACCCGCAGCAGGCGCGGGTCCTCGAGCTGGTCTCCGAGCTGGGTGAAGCCGTGCACTGCCCAGGCCTGGCCGCGGGCCCACGTGCTGCGCGCCGAGAGCCCCTGGTGGGTGTGGCGGAGCGCCACCGCGCCGGTGCGGCGCCTGAAGTGAACCGACTGGCCGGTCGAGCCGTTTCGCCGGACCAGCAGCGCGGCCAGGCGGCGGGCGGCCCGGGTGGCGGCGGCACGGTACTCCGGCTTCTCCTCGGTCCGAGCGGCCCACAGCAGCAGCGGCAGGTTCATCGCGCTGTCGATGATCGTGTCGGACTCCCCGTCGGAGCTGCACCCGGTGCACCCCGGGCCCGCTCGCGTGGGCAGCGTCCCGGCCTCCCGGTTGCTGCGGATCAGCGTGCTCAGGCGCCGCGCGGCCTTCGACCCGCTCGCCTGCAGGCGGCCGCACGTGGATTCGTCGGCGGGCTCGTATTCGTCACCGCCCTGGACCGAGGGCCGGCACACGCGCCGGTGCGCGGCCACGGACGAGAGCTCGTACTTGAAGCCCAGGTCGTGGGTGTCGGCCCGCTCGTCCCCGAGGTTGGCCACGCTGGCCTCGAGCGCCCAGTCCCTGAACAGGTCGCTGCCTCGCGTCAGGTCCGCCGCCTGCCACAGGGACCCCGGCCAGAACCCGGTGGTCCACCCCTCGGTCAGGCGCAGCTCGCCGTCGCGGCCCGTGCCGAGCGGGAAGGAGCCCGCCGGTGTGCGCGCGTGCAGGGCGGCCAGGCGGTGCAGCAGCAGCCCGCGCGGGTCGCTGAGGGGGCTGGCCAGGAGGTTGTCCACGAACACCGGCCCACCCTCGGCGCCGAGCCCCAGCGTGCGGCGTGCCGCCACCGGGAAGGTCGTCTCCCCGCCGTCGACGCTCACCCGGATGTCGCGTCCGCCGCTCAGCTCCACGTGGTGCCAGGGGCTGCTCGGCCACCCGGGGGCGGGGGGCACGAGCTGGCGCTTCCCCGCCATCTGCAGCTCGACGCCGCCGCCCACCGACCGAAGCCTCAGCGTGCGCGGCCCGGCGCCGATCAGCATGCGCGCCTGGCTGCCGGGGTCAAGGCGCAGGTCGAGCGAGACGGCCCACGGCGGCTCGGGCAGGCGGTGGCTCGCCTCACCCGCCTCGACGAGCGCGCCGGCGGGCGAGCGCAGGGTGAGCACTTCCCCGTCCGTGTCGCCTGCCGCCTCGGCGATCAGCGGCCCGGTGACGCTCCAGTCACCGTCGAGGGGCTCGGAGAAGCTCGCGACGAACAGCGCCACGGCCGCGGGCTGTGGCGGGACCGGAGTGTCCTCCCCGGCGGCGTCGATCACCACGTACAGCGCAGAGGCGAGGAAGGCGAAGGCAACCAGCGCCGGTACCAGCACGCGCGGGGCGACACGCGGGCGGCGCGGGCTCATGCACTCAGGTTACGGCCGAGGGCACTTGGCTAGAGC
Source organism: Thermoleophilaceae bacterium (assembly GCA_030446485.1). Lineage (GTDB taxonomy): Bacteria > Actinomycetota > Thermoleophilia > Solirubrobacterales > Thermoleophilaceae > JAUJNF01. Next base: position 13,965 of record JAUJNF010000003.1, read on the forward strand.
TTGGAGTCGACGGCGTTCAGCACGGTCTTGCGGTTGGCGTGCTGCTGCTCGTAGCTGCGGACCTTGCGCAGGTCCGGCGCGGAGAGGTCGCCGAGCCGGCCGACAACCTGCGCGGCGTTGAGATCCTCGTAGTCGGCGATCGGGAAGGCCGAGCCCCGCCGGCTGCGCTCGGGGCCCTTGGCCGCGGCCTTGGAGGAGTCGTCCTCGTCGCCTCGGCTGAGACCCAGCAGCTGCTCCAGGTCGGCGAGCACGTCGCCGGTCTGGTCGCGGCCCCGAGCCACGAGCCCCTGGATCAGCTCCTGAGCGTCATCGGTGGTCATCCGCCCCCGGCTCACCGCGTCGCTCACCACCTCCTCGATCCGGTCGCGCGTCAGCATCAGGAGGTTGAGCGGCGCGTTGATGATGCTCCGGGCCAGCGCGTCCCTGAGCTCGGCGACGTTCTTACCCGAGACGTCGCCCCCAGCGCCGGCGGCCTGCTTCGGCCGTGTCGAGGTGGCCGCGCGACCCCCGTTGGCGCGAGCGCGTCCGCCCGCGCGCGGCTTGGCGCGGCGTGATGCGTTCGGCCCCTTGGCAGCCGATGCGGCTGACCTTCGCGTGCTCGAGGAAGCTGGCTTCTTCGCGCCCGCCGCGCCGCTCGACGACGTCGACTTCGCTGCGCCTGCCCCGCCACGGGCCGGGCCTGAAGGGGACTTCGCCGGCTTTTGCCGGGTCCGACCGCCTGACTTACCTCGACCTTTGCTCGGCTCAGCCATGTTCCTCCTTCGTCGCAGAGCGCGCTCACGGCAGACTACCGCCCATGCGCGGCACGGCGGCTCTACTCGCAACGGCTCTCGCGACCGCCCTATCGGGGTGCCTCGGGCTGAGCGATGAGGCCGTCGAGCCGGCCCGGCCGGCGCCCGACGCGGAGCGCTGGGAGACGCTGTCCAGCCGTATCGCCGCACCATGGCCCGCGCTGCAGGAGCGCGACGGGCGCTTCCGCGACTACGTCGTGGGCGAGCGGCCGGGGTTTCCCGAGCGCTACGGCGAGTCGACGCTCGGCTACGCGCTCATCCAGACCGGCCTGCGCGACGGCTCGGACGAGCTGGTCACGAGCGGCCTCAGGGCGCTCGCCTGGGTGGTGGGGCCGAGCGGCGGCAGCCCTCGCGCGAGCCCGTTCGAGAACCTCGCCGTAGCGGGCGCGTACAACCTCGCGCGTCAGCGGCTCACGCGCCATCCGGTGTTCCGGCAAGCTCGCCCGGCATGGGAGGCGTGGCTCGGTCGAGCGGCCCTCACCCGGCTGCCCGAGCGCTCGTACTACGGAAACAAGCACCTGGTGGACGCCGTGGCGGTGCTCGAGCTCCTGCGCACGGAGCTGCGCTCGAACGAGCCGAGCGCGGTGCTCGGCGGTGATCGCGTCCGCGCCGAGGGGCTCGCGCGCACGCTGCTCAACGAGACCATCCCCGCCGTGGCGAGCGCGCGGGGCGTCCCGTTGGGCGACGCCCGCGCGGTCGTCCTCTCCGATCCGCCCACCGACCCGCTCGCCTACCACGGGCTGTCCCTGGGCATGTACGCGCGGGCCGTCGAGTTACTCGGCGACGAGGCACGACCGGCGGCGCGCGCAGCCCTGCGCCACGCCGCCAACGCCTCCGTCGCCCTGACCGCACCGGACGGTGATGTGGCCTACTTCGGGCGCTCGCAGGAGCAGGCCTGGGCGCTGCCCCTCACGGCCGCGGGAGCCGAGGCCGCGGCGGCCCTGGGGAGCTCGCTGCCAGCCGAGGACGACCGCCAACGCGCGGTGGCCCAGCGCGCGCTAGAGCGGCTGCGCGACGCGTACGGGGTAGGCGCCCAGGGGCTCGCGATAGTGCCCTCGCTGGGGGCAGAGCCTCGAGCGGAGGGCGCGGCCCTCGACCGCTACGCCTTCGCCACCGGCTACGGCGGCCTGACACTGATGGGCCTCAACTGGTGGCTCGACACCCAGGACGGCGCCCGGCGGCGGCTCGGCGCGCTGGCTGGCGACATCGACGGTGGTCAGGTGCTCTCCCGCGGACAGAGCGCGTTCGCCACCGTGCGGGCCGGTGACACCTGGTACGCGGTCAAGAACTCACCGCCCGAGCGGCTGGGCGATCTCCGCTACGGCTTCGGGCTGGCCGCGGTGAAGGTTCGCTCGGGGCGCGGCTGGCGGGACCTGATGCCGCTTCTGCCGCGCACGCACGGGACGCCCGACAGCCCTGGGCCCGTGTTCATGGGGAAGCGCGGGCTCGCCTACCCGTTCGGGCGCCGGATCACGGTCGGCGCCGGTGGAGCGACCATCGACGGCGGCTTCCGCAACGTGGCGGGAGAGGTCGTGCGCCCCCGGGTCACGTTCCGGTACGAGCCGCGGCCCTGCGGGGTGCGACTGAGCTTCCCGGCTCGCGAGGGAGACCGCTTCGAGTACTCCGTGTTCTTCCCCGACCCGGAAACCGAACCGATGCCACGCGTTCGGCCGGAGTCGGTCGGCGACTCCGAGCGCCTCGTGGAGTACCCGCCGGGCACGCGCGTCGAGCTCGAGCCGGGCTACAGCTCCGCCACCGAGCCCCGCCTCGTGCGGGCGCGGCTGACGCTCACCGCGGTGGACGACGAGCCGCTCGGCGTGACGGTGACCTGCCGGCGTTAGTGGCACCGATGTACCCCCAGTCTGGTCGTTCGTCAGCTCGAAGGGAGGCCCGAGGCGACGCGAATGGCGACGAGCCGGGGGGGGTGCGCTGATTCCGGCGCCCACAGTGCCCAAATCGGCTCATACCCCTCGCGCCCGACATGAAGCCGCGCCGTGGGTAACGGGTCAGCTACCGCTCTGGTGACAGGAGCGTGGAGCCGGTCGAACGTGCGGACGCGAGCCGCACCCGCGCCGCCACCGGCGCGTGATCCGAGAGCCGTATCGCCAGGCCGTCGTCGTCGTGGACCTCCCGGCGCGCCGCCGGCAACGCCCTTGGCCGCTCCTCGAGCTCCAGGCCGCTCATCAGCATGTGGTCGATGGCCCGCGGCCCCGTGGGCGGCGTCAGGCCGAAGCGCCGCTCCAGGGCCGCGAAGGTGGCGGGCGAGCTCTCCGGGCGCAGGTTGAGGTCACCGCCGAACACGAGCGGCGCGCCCGCCGACCACTCGACCGCCCGCTCTGCGGCGATCACCACCTCGCGCTCGGCACGGGCGGGCACGGTGCTCAGATGCATGTTGGCCACCGCCAGCGCGCCTCCGTCGCCGGTCTCCAGCAACGCCCACAGCAGGCGCCGGCGCTCCGGGCGGTGCGTGAGCGTCAGCCGCCGGACGCCCGCCAGGCGCCACGGCGCCCGGACCAGGATCTGGTTCGAGCCACCCTCGTTGGAGGCGGTGAGGTCGGGGTTGCGCTCCGCCACCCACGTCCGCACCACCGCGCCGAGGTTGCGCGAGGTGAGTGCCGAGGCGCCGCCCGCGCCGCAGCGGCGGCAGAGGGGACGCAGCCAGCGCGGCGGCGCCTCCTGCAGCAGCGCCACGTGCCAGTCCTCGCCGGCCAGCACCCCGGCGAACTCGCCGGCCAGCGGCCGGTTCACCTGCGCGTGACTGGCGTTGCGCTCCGTTACGCCCAGCAATCGCGAGCGCCAGGTGAGGAGAGACGGATCCGGAGGGAAGTCGCGCCCGTGGAAGAGGTTCCAGGTCAGGAGGCCGACTAGGCTCCGTCGGTGATCCGTCACTTCCTCACCGGCGAGGAGCTTACGAGTGGTGAGCTCGAGGCGCTGATCGAGCGGGCACTCGTGCTGAAGGCCGATCGAGGCGCCTCGAACGCCCTGGCTGGCCGCAGCGTCGCCCTGCTGTTCGACCGCCCCTCGACCCGCACGCGCGTGTCGTTCGAGGTCGGGGTGCACGAGCTCGGCGGCCATCCGGTGATCCTCAGGGAGGCGGAGACACAGCTGTCGCGCGGTGAGTCTTCGCGCGACACCGCCGCCGTGCTCGGCCGCTTCGTGCACGCGATCGGCGTGCGCACGGGGCCGCACCCCGTGGTCGAGGCCCTGGCCGAGCACTCGCCGGTTCCGGTCGTGAACATGCTTACCGCGGACCATCACCCGTGTCAGGCGCTCGCCGACCTGCTGACGCTGCGCGAGCGCTTCGGCCGCCTCTCGGGGCTGCGCCTCACCTACGTGGGCGACGGCAACAACGTGGCCCACTCCCTCATGGTGCTGGGGGCGAAGGCCGGCATTAAGGTGGTGGTGGCCACCCCGGCCGAGCTGGCCCCCCACCCGCTCGTCGCCCAGGTGGCGGGTGCCCAGGCCGGCCCCGGAGGCTCGGTCGAGCTGACCGCCGACCCGCAGGGCGCCGCCGCCGGCGCCCACGCCCTCTACACCGACGTGTGGGTGAGCATGGGCGACGAGGGCGACGCAGCAGGCCGCCGGGAGCTGCTGGCCCCCTACCGGCTCGACGAGGCGCTGCTCCGGCTCGCCCGGCCCGAAGCCGTGGCGCTGCACTGCCTGCCGGCCCACCCCGGGGAGGAGATCAGCGCCGAGGTGCTCTACGGGCCGCGCTCGGCGGTTTGGGATCAGGCCGAGAACCGCCTGCACGCGCAGAAGGCGCTACTCGAGCTGCTCACACAGCCGGCGCCCGCGCCTCCGCGGTGATCTAACGTGTCCGCTGCCCCGAACAGGATCACATGCGCACACTCACCCTCATAGCCGTCCTTTCCGTCACCGGCCTCGTCTCCGGCTGCGGCGGCGACGACTCCTCCCCAGAGCCCAGCTCCGGCGCGGGCGGCGGCGGCGGCAACGTCGTCGAGGTCGGGATGGAGGGCTCGCAGTACATGCCCCAGTCGGTCGACGTTCCGGTGGGGGCGACCGTCAAGTGGACGAACACCGACACCCCGGCGCACACGGTCGACTACGTGGACGGGCCGGGCGAGAAGTTCAGCTCGGGCACGATGAACCCCGGCGACGAGTTCGAGCAGAAGTTCACCGCGGCGGGCACCGTCAACTACATCTGCGAAATCCACCCGTTCCAGAAGGGCGTCTTGAACGTCAAGTAGGTCCTGAGGTGGGTCAGGCCTGAGGGCGCAGCCCGAAGCCGCGCAGGAGCAGCAGGGCCGTCTCTCCGAGGCCTCCGCGGGCCGGCAGCAGCCCGAGTTGGGTGCCGGTGTCGTAGAGGTCGAAGAAGCCGCGGGCGCGCCGGATCCGCCCGTCGGCGAGCTCCACGTAATGGACGCCGTGAAGGATCACGAAGCGGCCCGTGCCGGGGACTCCGGCCAGCTCGCCGCGGTGGGTGCCGAGCAGGCGCCACGGTAGGCACGCGTAGCGGCCGGAGCCGATGGGCTGCGCGGTGCGCTCCACGCGAGCGTCGGGAAAGGCCTTGCGCAGGCGGCGGGCGTGCTCGCCCACGTGCTCGACGCCGTTCGTGGGCTCGAGCACCACGGGGTCCTCGTACTGCACGTCCGGCGTACAGCACGTGGCGAAGGCCGTCCGGCCGACCCACGCGTCGGCCCAGGCCGTGGCCAGGGCCTCGAGTGCCGATAGCTCGAGCGGCTCGCCGGTCAGCGGAGGGGCTCCAGCTCCGGCAGCCCCTCAACTGGCGTCGAGGCCTCGGCGTACAGCCGGCGCGGGATGCGCCCCGCCTCGTGCGCGAGCCGCCCAGCCTCCACAGCCAGTCGCATGGCCCGGGCCATGGCCGCCGGATCGGCGGCGCGGGACACCGCGCTCGCCAGCAGCACCGCCTGACAGCCGATCTCCATGGCCACGGCCGCGTCTGACGCCGTGCCCACGCCGGCGTCGAGGATCACCGGGACGCGCGCGCGCTCGACGATCAGGCGCAGGTTGTAGGGGTTCTGGATGCCCATGCCGCTGCCGATCGGCGAGCCCAGCGGCATCACCGCGGCGCACCCGGCGTCCTCGAGGCGACGGGCGAGAATCGGGTCGTCGTTCGTGTAGGGGAGGACCACGAAGCCGTCGGCCACGAGCGTCTCGGCGGCCTCCAGCAGCTCGGTGGGGTCGGGGAGCAGCGTGCGGTCGTCGCCGATCACCTCGAGCTTCACCCAGTCGGTGTCGAAGGCCTCGCGCGCCAGCCGGGCGGTGGCCACCGCGTCGCGCGCGGTGAAACAGCCGGCGGTGTTGGGGAGCAGGAAGCAGCCGGCCTGATCGAGCACGTTCACGATCGAGCCGCGGGCGCCGGGCTCCACGCGCCTCAGGGCGACGGTGGCCACCTCCGCGCCGGAGGCCTCGACCGCGTCGGCGAGCACCTCCAGGTTGCGGAAGCCGCCGGTGCCGATGATCAGGCGCGAGCCGAAGGTGCGACCGGCGATCTCGAGCTGCTCAGCCACCTCCCACCGCCTGCAGCACCTCGACGCGCTGGCCGTCCGCGAGCGGCGTTCGGTCCCACTCGCCGCGGGGCACCACCTCTCCGTCCACGGCCACGGCCACGCCTCGCCCGCCGGCCGGGGCGCCTGTGGCCGCCAGCGCGGAGGCCACGGTGGCTCCGGAGTCGAGCTCCTGCTCGCGACCGTTCAGCACGAGCCTCATGGCGTGGCCTCCGCGAGCGGCCGCCGCTTCGCGAAGCGGTCGGGGGCGAAGGCGGAAACCGCTTCGCCCGGCTCGTCCCCGGCGAGGATCGCGGCCACCGTCTCGGCGGTGATCGGGGCGAGCAGCACGCCGTTGCGGTGGTGACCCGCGGCCCACACGAGCCCGTCGAGGGCCGAGCGGCCGATCAGGGGCGCGTTGTCGGGCGTTCCGGGGCGCAGCCGCGCGCGCGCCTCCACGAACTCCAGCTCGCCCACGTCGGGCAGCACCTCCCACGCCGCCTCGAGCAGCCGGTGCACGCCCTCGCCGGTCACCCGCGTGTCGAATCCCCGCTCTTCCACGGTGGCCCCGATCGCGACCGACCCGTCGCTGCGCGGCACCACGTAGCAGCGCGGCGTGCGCACCAGGCGTTCGGCGACCGGCGGTGCCTCGGGGGCGGCGCGTAGGCCGAGGATCTGCCCCTTCACCGGCCGCACGGGTGGGCGAGCGTCCTCGGGTAGGCCGGGGAGCAGCCCGCTCCACGCACCCGCGGCGGCCACCACATGGTCGGCCCGCACGGAGCCGAGAGCATCAGAACGCACGCCCACCACGGCGTCGTCCGCCACCTCCAACTCGACGGCGCCCACGCCCTCCTCGAGCTCTCCCCCGGCGGCCGTGAGCGCGCGGGCGAGCGCCCGGACCGCGGCCGCCGGGTCGACCTGGTGGTCCTGAGGCGCGTGGATGCCGCCGCTCACCCGCGGCGAGAGACCGGGCTCGAGGCGACGGGACTCGCGGCCCGTCAGCCACTCGACGTCGAGTCCCAGCGACCGTTGGAAGGCGTGCAGCCGGCGCAGCTCCTCACCGTCGTCGCGATCGGCGGCCACCACCAGCGCGCCGCTCTCCCGGTAGCCGGTATCGACCCCCGCCGCCGCCCTCAACTCGCCTTCGAACTCGGGCCACAGCGCCATGCCCGCCAGGTTCAGCCCGAGCAGAGCCTCCTCGCCGAACTCGGCCTCCGTGACCGGCGCAAGCATGCCCGCGGCAACCCCCGAGGACCCTGACCCGGCGACGTCACGCTCGACCACCAGAACCGACAGCCCACGTTGCGCACAGCGCCACCCGCAGGCCAGCCCGACGATGCCCGCGCCGACGACGACGACGTCGTAGCGACTGGACGCGGGCACAAGGGGAGGGTACCGACGCCGCGCGGCCGCGGGGACGTCGCGAAGCCCTAGGGCTCCCTACGTGCGTGGCGATGCGTTGCACCCCGGGTTCCGACCGGCGAAGCCGCGTACTACGTGCTCGACATGACCCGCACCCGCGCAACCCCCGGCGCCGTCGAAGCGCTCGTGGGGCAGACAGCCGCCATCGACGGCCACCGCGTGCATTCGCATCGAACAGGAGCCGGGGGCGTCGGGCGTGAACAGGGCCGACCGATACGTGCGCCACGTGCTGGCCGGTTGGAGCGTCAAGCGCATCCGCCCGACCGGCGACAAGGTGGCCCGCGAGCCCGCTGTCCATGATGGAGCCCGGCAACGTCGCCGTCGTCCGAGGGCCGTGGCTCGGCACGTTCCTCGACGAGCTGGAGGCGTTCCCCGCCGGCACTCATGACGACCAGGTAAATCCAGTAGCCGGTGTCTCAACGCGCGCTAGCGGGGCGCCGGTCGGCGCGCATCCGAAGGCTCAGCTAAGCGGTAGGAGGCGCCGTCCGCTCCGTCGGTGCCGTCTGCTCCGTCGGTGCCGTCTGCTCGGTTGGTGTCGAAGGATCTGGCTCAGCCGTGGGGATGTCGTCGATCGTTTCTACGACATCCCCTACACGAACCATGTTTCCGGTTGGTAGCGCCTCTATCTCGGCGTGCTCGACGTCCAGTTCTATCGGGACCTGCTCCCACCTGGCTCTAGGGCCCATGAGGGCGCCGAGCGAACCTGATCTGAAGGGGTCCGGCTCGTCTCGAACCCTTACACGCCTCGAACCAGGAGACGCGACCGTGAACCGTGCGTAGACCTCACGCGCATGGACGAGAGCTTTCTGTCGCCTGTACGTGCCGAGCACGTCCCCCGTCTCCGGGTCCTTGATCTCCTCAGGCGGGGTGAAGATGCCGAGACGAACACCGGGCTCAACTCCGTGCTCCGTCCCTACGTTGAGCACCAATCGCCGCTCGTCGAGAATCCTGATTACCCGCCCTACGATCATCGCTCGTCGTCTCCGAGATCGGCTGCGTTCTCTGGTCCATCAGGTGAAGTCGCCGGCATTAGCACAAGCATAAGTTTGTCACTGAGCGCTAGGACCGCATCGCGTAGGTCGGCTATCGCTTCTTCTGTCACGCCGGGGAACAGTGAGGCACCGGCGAGTCGCAGAGCATGACCGGTCGGCGAAAAGCTCCCTGACTCTTCAAGCTCATCCGCAAGCGCCATAGGCACGTGAACCTGATTGAACGCCGCGTGGACGTTGCGACTCCCCGCTTCGACCACAACGCCAGGGAGGGAGGCGGTTCCTTGATCGTCCACGAGCAGGACCACCTCATCAATCAACCGTTCGGCACCTTCACCCACAACCGCTTGAACTCCGATGGTGTCGTCGTCCACCCGGTTCACACGAACTACCGGCCACGCCGCGCTGTCCTCTCGTCTCATCGTGCGATGCCTCTGTGCGACGTTGAGCATGCTCACGTGTTGTTGTAACGCTTCCAGCAGCTGCTCCGTGCTGAAGCTCGGCTCGCGGAGGGCAGTCTGCAACTGTTCGATGTACTCGTCCCGTTCCACGACCTCACCTTCGAGTTCGGCAACGCGACCCACCCGGCGCTCCAGCTCCCGGTTGTCAATCGTTGCCGCGTCCCTCTCGTCCCCGAGCGTCCGTAACGCCGTATCGCGTGTCCGGATCTCCTCGGTGAGGCGACTTGACTCGACCCACAGCTCCGCGATCAGCAGCGCGGCGAGCAACGCACCGAAGATCGCGAGGCCAACCCAGCAGTAGACGAGGAAGGCGACGATCCCGGTCGCGACCGCGAAGCCAGTAGTGAAGATCTTGCCCGGTCCTTTGACCTGATTGGCGACCGGCACGGGGACGTGCACCGATCGAACCTAAAGCATCTGGCGGCGCACTTGCGTCCCCTAGGTTCCGTGCACGCCATCCGGCCGCGCGCCCAGTTTTCATGCGGTGTTCGACCGCTCTACCAGTCACCCGTGAGTACCTCCAGCTCGACCGCGGTGGGCTATCTCGGGTCTCCACGGCCGAGCAGGCCGACCACGGCTACGGGCTCCCGGTCCAACGTCAGCGCGTCGAGGAGTTCCGCCGGCGCGGAGGGCTCCGCGTGGCTAACGTGACCACCGACTCTGGGTGAGCGGAACCGGACAGTCTGTGCTCTACCGGCGCCGTAGGCGGCGAAAAGCGAGCCAATCAAGGACGCAGGGGCGAAGCTTTGGTGGGCCAAAGCGAGCCCCGAGGACGCCGAGTGGCGAAGCTTTGCAGCCGCCTAGTAGCGGTCGCGGGGGTCGCGGACGGGAACCTCCCGCTCCCGCACCACCGGCGGCGGCTCGTCGTATCGCGTCACGGCAGTCCGCCGCGGCCGCGAGTACATGAACTCGTACAGCAGCGAGATGATGAGCCCGATGATCCCGATGATGAGGAGGATCTGACCCGCCGTGTCGATCTCGAAGCCCGAGATGTCGGCGTTCACCGCGTAGGCCAGGATCGCGCCGACCGCGATCAAAAATATGGATGTGCCTATGCCCATCGTCTGCTCCTTGGTCGGGTCAGCCCTCAGGAGGGTAGCCGTTGGCCGGGGACCTGATCGGCATTCCGGCGCGAGAGCTCGCGTCGTGATTCGCCCCTATGTCACGATCCTCCTGCTGTGAAGACCGCCTACGGCCAAATCCGGCGAGCCCGTCTCGCCGCCGCGAGGCTGTACCTGGTGACCGAGGGCGGCGCCGGCACGCGGCGGGCCGAGTCGCTACTCCACGCCGCGCTCGCCGGCGGCGTCGATGTGGTCCAGCTGCGCGACAAGGCCGCGGACGACCTCGCCCTGCTCCGGGCGGGCGAGCTCTTCCGCCGGCTCTGCGACCAGCACCAGGCGCTGTTCATCGTCAACGACCGCCCCGACCTCGCGCTGGCCTGCGCCGCCGACGGCGTGCACCTCGGCCAGGCCGACGGCGATCTCGCGGCCGCGCGCGACACCGTGGGCTCCGAGCTCCTGATCGGCCTGTCCACCCACTCACCGGAGCAGGTCGACGCCGGCGTCGCCTCACCGGCGGACTACCTCGGCGTGGGCCCGGTATGGGAGACCGCCACGAAGCCCGGACGCGCGGCCGTGGGCCTCGAGCTGGTCGAGTACGCCGCGCGGGCGGCCGGCAAGCCGTTCTTCGCGATCGGCGGGATCGACGCCGTACGCGCGCCGCTCGTGCTGGCCGCCGGGGCGGAGCGGCTGGCGGTGGTGCGCGCCATACGCGACGCTCCCGACCCGCGGCACGCGGCGGCCGAGCTCCGTGCCACCATCGAGAGGGAGGCGCCCGCTCATGCCGTCGCCTAAGCGGAGCCGCAAGCGGCGCTCGGGCTCTTCCGCGGCCTCGGCCGCTCCCCCGGGTCCCGCGCCTGCCGCGGGACCCACCGCGGCCGGTCCCGCGCCGGCCGGCGTGGCCGAGGAGCCCAGGCGCCGCCTCCGCGCCGAGGAGAAGAACGCCGCGGCCCGAGCCGCACTCGTGCCCCTCCGGCGCGGCGAGCGGCCGCGCGCGGTGACGGTGGCCGCCGTGGTCGCCCTCCTGCTCGCGCTCGTGACCATCGTGACCTACCTGGCCGGCGCCGAGCTGCAGAACGGCAAGCCCGCCCCCCTCGCCGCCGCGGCCGCCCAGGCGCTGCTCATGCTGGTGATGGCCTGGGGCCTGTGGCGAGTCCGTTACTGGGCGGTGCTCGGGATGCAGGCCCTCCTCGGCCTGGTGATCGTCGTGTTCTCGCTGTCGGCGCTGATCAACGCCAGCGTGGTCGGCCTGCTGATCATCGCCGCGGTACTCATCCCCGCCGTCACGCTCTTCTGGTTCCTCATCAAGGCGATGGGCCGCATACAGATGCCGGTGCGCCAGTGAGCGAAGACGACGGCTGGCCCTTCTCCACCGTCGATCGCGTCCGCTTCGGCGACCTCGACGCCATGCAGCACCTGAACAACGTCGAGTTCCTGCGCTTCGCCGAGACGGCGCGCATCGCCTACACGCAGCAGCTCGTTCCCGACTTCTCGCCCATCGAGCGCAGCTCGTTCGGCTACGTCGTGGCCGAGAACCACATCGCCTACCGCTCGCCGGTGGGCTTCGGCGAGGAGATCCGCACGCGCGTGCGGCCCCGCAGGCCGGACGAGAAGAGTGTGCGCATGGACTTCGAGATGCACGCCGAGGGCGACGGGCGGCTGATCGCCGAGGGCCATGCCGTGCTCGTGGGCTACGACTACGGCGAGGAGGCTGCGGCGGCTATCCCCGAGGAGGTGCGCGAGCGGTTCGCCGCCGATGCGCCCCCGGACGACCGCTAGGGTCCTCGGGCCCATGGCTGAGACCCGCTACGACTGCATCGTCATCGGCTCGGGCCCGGGCGGGTACGTGGCTGCCATCCGCGCCGCCCAGCTCGGGATGAAGACCGCGGTGGTGGAGAAGGACAAGGTCGGTGGCCGCTGCCTGAACTACGCCTGCATCCCCGCAAAGGCCGTGCTGCGCGTAGCCGACGTGCTCTCCGAGGTGCAGCACGCCGGGTCCTTCGGCATCCGTGTCGAGGGATCGACCGTGGACTTCGCGGGGGTTACCAAGCACCGCGACAAGGTGATCAAGACCCTCACCGGCGGGGTGGGCGGGCTGTTCAAGAAGAACGGGATCGACCTGATCGACGGCCACGGCTCGGTCACCGACGACGGCAACGTGAAGGTCGGCGGCCAGTTCGACGGCACGGAGATCGAGGCGTCCACGGTGATCCTCGCCACCGGCTCGGTCGCCCGTCCGGTGCTCGACCTCACGTTCGGCGGGCGCGTTCTCGATACCGCGGGCGCCTGGCTGCTGGAGGAGCTGCCCACCCGTCTGGCGGTGATCGGAGCGGGCGCCTCGGGCACCGAGGTGGCCTCCGCCTACGGGCGCCTCGGCACCGAGGTGGTGCTGCTCGAGGCCCTCCCGCGGATCCTCCCGCTGGAGGACGAGGAGATCGCCAAGGCCTGCTCGCGGGAGATCGGCAAGCAGGGCGTGACGATCGTGACCAAGGCCGACGTCGCGTCGGTGGAGGTGCGCGAAGACGGCGTGACCATCGCCTGGGGCAGCGACCACTCGGAGGACTTCGACTACCTGTGCATAGCCGCCGGCCGGGGCGCCGACGTGGAGGGTCTCGGCCTCGACGAGGCCGGCGTCGACGTGACCGACCGCGGTCTCGTGAAGGTGGACGGGCGGATGCGCACGTCGCTCGCCGGGGTGTACGCGATCGGCGACCTCGTGCCTGGTCCCGCCCTCGCCCACAAGGCCTCGGACGAGGGCGTGATCGCGGTGGAGGACGCCGCGGGCATGGACACCCATCCGATCGAGTACGACTTCGTGCCGGGCGCCACCTTCTGCTCGCCGCAGGTGGCGAGCTTCGGCCTCACCGAGAAGGAGGCGCGCGACGCCGGCCACGACGTGGTGGTCGGCAAGGTGCCGCTCAGCTCCGTGGGCGCGCCGACCGTGTATGGAGAGCGCGGAGGAATGATCAAGATCGTCGGCGACAGGCAGTACGGCGAGATCCTCGGCGGGCACATCCTCGCCGCCAAGGCGTCCGAGCTGATCGCCGAGCTCGTGACCGCGCGCGAGCTCGAGGGCGGCTTCTCCGAGCTCGCCCACCAGATCCACCCCCACCCGACGTTCTCCGAGGCGGTGCAGGAGGCCGCCCGGGCGACCGACGGGTGGCTGATCCACGGCTGACCGAGCGCCGGCGGGCATGACCGCCGAGGACGCGCGGCCGGTCTTCTACTACGACCTCGGCTCGCCCTACTCGTACCTGGCCGCCGAGCGGGTGAACCACGTGCTCGGGGTGGTGCCGGTGTGGCAGCCGATCCTGCTGGGTGGAGTCTTCCGGGCCACCGGCGGCGCGTCGTGGTCGCTCACCGCCGAACGCTCGGCGGGCATGGCCGAGGTCGAGCGCCGCGCCGCCGCCCGCGGGCTGCCGCCGCTGCTCTGGCCGGAGCCATGGCCGGGCGACATGCTCGCCGCCATGAGGGCGGCCACGTTCGCCCAGCAGGCGGGCCGGGCGGTCGCCTTCTCGCTCGCCGCCTTCCGCCAGGCCTTCGCCGGAGGGCGGGATCTCGCCGACGTGGACAACGTGCTCATCGCCGCCGCCGCCTGCGAGCTTCATCCCCGCGCGGTGCTGAAGGGCATCGAGAGCCGCTCGGTGAAGGACCGGCTGCGGAGCGCGACCGAGGAGGCGGTCGCGCTCGGGGTGACCGGCGTGCCGACGGTGGCCGTCGCCGGTGAGCTCTTCTGGGGCGACGACCGGCTCGAGGACGCCGCCGCGCGCATCTGCGGGTAGCGCGGCGCCCGGCCGGGGCAACCGCGCCCATCGGCTAAGGTCGACAGCGGATGGAGGGGCAGGTCACGGGCCGCGCGGAAGAGTCTGAGAACGGCTCCGGCGAAGGCGTAGCCGGAGCCGCGCACCACGATCTCCCGAGCCGCGAGACCTGCACCGCGGTGCTCTCCAAGATGATGCTCATCCGGCGCTTCGAGGAGCGTGCCGGGGAGATGTACGCCAAGGCGAAGATCGGCGGCTTCCTTCACCTGTGCATCGGTGAGGAGGCGACGATCGTTGGCTCGACCCAGGCGCTGCGGGAGAGCGACTACCTGCTCTCCACCTACCGCGAGCACGGCCAGGCGCTGGCCCGCGGCACCCACCCGAACGTCGTGATGGCCGAGCTCTTCGGCAAGGTCGACGGCTGCTCGAAGGGCCGCGGCGGCTCGATGCACCTGTTCGACTGGGAGCGGCGCTTCCTCGGCGGCTACGGCATCGTCGGCGGGAACCTCCCGCTGGCGGCGGGCGTGGGCCTCGCCTGCGACTACAGCGGAACCGACGACGCCGTCCTGTGCATGTTCGGGGACGGCGCCTCCAACCAGGGCACCTTCGGCGAGACGATGAACATGGCCGCCCTGTGGAAGCTGCCCGTGGTGTTCATGGTCGTCAACAACCAGTTCGGCATGGGCACGTCGCTCGAGCGCCACTCGGCGGTGACCGACCTGTCGCGCAAGGCCGATGGCTTCGGCGTGCCCGGCGCGCGCTGTGACGGCATGGACGTGCTCGACGTGCACGCCCGCACCTGCGAGGCCCTCCGGAAGGCGCGCGAGGACCGCCAGCCGCAGCTGCTGGAGGCCGTGACCTACCGCTTCCGCGGGCACTCCATGGCCGATCCCGAGGAGTACCGCACCAAGGACCAGGTGGCCGAGTGGCGGCGGCGCGATCCGATCGCCGTCTTCGGCCGGCGCCTCGCCGAGGAGGATGTGATCTCCGAGGAGCAGCAGAAGGAGCTCGACGAGGCGGCCATCGCCACCGTCGACGAGGCCGTCCGGTTCGCCGACGCGAGCCCCTCCCCGACCTCGATTCCCTCTACGACGACCTGTACGTGTACGGGGACCAGCTTCAGGGCTGGTGGACCGTGGACGAGCGCTCGCCCGACACCCACCGTGGGGAGGACGAACGCGACCAGGGCGACGTGACGCGCGACCTGCGCGAGGCCGGCGCCGCCTACGCCGGCACCGAGCCCCAGAAGCTGCGCGGCCAACGCGAGGGCCAGGCCGGCGGCGACGGTGAGGGCGAGCCCGCCGGCGACGCGCGGGACGTAGAGGGCGGAGCGCAGTAGTGGTGCGGCCTGGAAGTCCCCATAGGACGGACGGCTGACCGTGCCCGTGATGCGCTACCGCGAGGCGCTCAACGAGGCGCTGCGCGAGGAGATGCGGGCCGACGAGAGCGTCTTCATCATGGGCGAGGACATCGGCGTGTTCCAGGGCGCGTTCAAGGTCACCCAGGGGCTGCTGGAGGAGTTCGGCGAGAAGCGCGTGCGCGACACGCCCATCTCCGAGAACACGTTCGTGGGCGTGGGGGTCGGCGCGGCGATGGCCGGCCTGCGGCCGATCGTCGAGATCATGACGATCAACTTCTCGCTGCTCGCGCTCGACCAGATCGTGAACTGCGCGGCGTCGATCCGCTACATGTTCGGCGGGCAGGTGACGGTGCCGCTCGTGATCCGCATGCCCCAGGGCGCGGGCCACCAGCTGGGGCCGACGCACTCGCACTCGCTCGAGGCCATGTACCTGCACATCCCCGGACTGCTCGTGGCCGTGCCCACCACCGCGGCCGACGCGAAGGGGTTGCTCAAGGCCGCGATCCGCGACGACAACCCGGTGATCTTCATTGAGCACGAGTACCTGTACGGCCAGAAGGGCGATGTTCCCGAGAACGGCGAGCCGCTGCGGTTCGGTCAGGCGGCGGTGCGGCGGGAGGGCGGCGATGTGACCATCGTCGGCATCTCGCGGATGGCGCTCACTGCGGCCAGGGCGGCCGAGACGCTGTCACAGGAGCACGAGATCGAGGCCGAGGTGATCGATCCGCGCACGCTGCGTCCCCTCGACCTCGACACGATCGTCGAGTCGGTGAGGAAGACGAACCGGGCGGTGATCGTCGAGGAGGGGTGGCCGCACGGCGGGGTGGGCGCGAACCTGGCGGCGCTGATCCAGGAGCAGGCCTTCGACCACCTCGACGCCCCCGTGGCGCGAGTGACGGGCGCCGACGTGCCGATGCCGTACTCGCGGCCGCTCGAGCAGTCGGCGTTCCCGCACGAAGAGCACGTGGTGCAGGCGGTGCGCGCGACCTTTGGGGACATCTGAGGAGTGGCCACCGACGTGCTCATGCCTCGCCTGTCCGACTCCATGGAGGAGGGCACGGTGCTGAAGTGGCTCGTGGACAGGGGCGGCGAGGTGAGGCGCGGCGAGCCGCTGGTGGAGATCGAAACCGACAAGGCCAACATGACCTACGAGGCCGACACCGACGGCACGCTCCTCGAGGTGTTGGCGGAGGAGGGCGAGACGCTGGCGATCGGCGAGCTGATCGCGCGGATCGGCGAGGCCGGGGAGGCTGGTTCGAGCAACGGAGCGGGTGCGGCCACACCTGCCGCGGCCGAGAGCGCGGCGGAGCCGGGGCCGGCCGAGCCGCCGCCGGGCAGCGTCTCCCGAGCCAACCCGCAGGCGCCCGTGGCCGAGGACCGCGGGACGGCCGGGCGCTCCCCTGCCCCCGCGCCGGATGAGGCGGGCGACGGCCGCATCAAGGCCTCCCCCGTCGCGCGGCGGATGGCCGGCGACATGGGCGTCGAGCTGGCTCGGCTCGAGGGGACCGGGCCCGGTGGCCGGATCGTCAAGGCCGATGTCGAGGCGGCGGCGAAGGACGGCGGAGCGCGCGACTCGCGCGCGAACGAGCCGCCGGCATCCGAGCCCATTGCCGCCGGCGAGGCGGGAGCGAAGGGGATCCTCCACGTGCAGGAGCTCACGCGGCTCCAGCAAACCGTCTCGCGGCGGATGGCGGAGTCGAAGGCCACCGCGCCCGACTTCCAGATCAACGTCGCGATCGACATGAGCCAATGCGTGGAGGTGCGTACCCGGCTCAAGGAGCTGACCGACCCAGCGCCGTCCTACAACGACATGGTCGTGAAGGCATGCGCCAATGCGCTGCGCGAGTTCCCGCGCGTGAACGGCGCCTACCGCGACGGCCGGTTCGAGCTCTACGGGCGGGTGAACGTCGGGATCGCGGTTGCCGCACAGGGCACGCTCGTGGTGCCGACGATCTTCGATGCCGACGAGAAGTCGCTCGGCCGCGTCTCGCGCGACGCCCGGCACCTGATCGGCAGGGTGCGCGACGCCACCATCACGCCTCCCGAGCTCTCGGGTGGAACGTTCACCGTGTCGAACCTCGGGATGTACGGGATCGACAGCTTCTCGGCGGTGATCAACCCACCGCAGGCCGCGATCCTCGCGGTCGGCCGCCTGGTCAGGAAGCCCGTCGTCGACGACCACGGCGAGATCGTGGCGCGCGACATGATGGGCGTCACGCTCGTGTGCGACCACCGCATCCTCTACGGCGCCGACGGGGCGGAGTTCCTGGCCCGGGTGCGCGAGTTGCTCGAGCAGCCGTTGTCGCTGGCGCTGTAGGTTTCGCTTCACCGGCTTGGGGTGACACCCCCCGGTGCGGCACAATGGCCTCGCGGCACGAACAGCGGAGCGCCTCAAAGATGAGCGGTACGGAGGGACGGAGCGGGGTGGATGCCGAGTCGCGCGAAGCGCGGCGTGCTCGTCATGGCAACGACGACCCGCAGCTCGAGGAGGTGGCCGACCGCTTCCTTCACCTCTCGCGCGACCTCATCGCGATATCGGACCTCGAGTACCGCTACCGGCGCGTGAATCCCGCCTTCACGACGGTGCTCGGGTACCCCCAAGCGGAGATCCTCTCGCGGTCGTATCTCGACTTCGTGCATCCGGACGACCTGGAGCGCACCAGGGAGGAGGGGGACCGCCTGCGGCGAGACCAGCCGGGGACGCCCGGGTTCGAGAACCGCTACCGGTGCCAGGACGGGGCCTACCGGTGGCTGCTCTGGAGCGCTCAGCCGGATCAGGTGCGCGGCCTCGTGTACGCGGTGGCCAAGGACGTGACCGACCGCAAGCTTGCCGAGCAGCACCTCGCCGAGTCCGAGGCCATGCTCGCCGACGCGCAGCGGGTGGCCGCGGTCGGCAGCTTCAGCTGGGACGTGGCGAGCGGCGCGATCAGGTGGTCAGATGAGCTCTACCGAATTATGGGGTTGCGGCCCCAGGAGTTCCAGCCCACCTATGAGTCATACCTCGAGAAGGTGCCCGTGGAGGATCGCGCGCGCCTGGACGCCGTCGTGCAGACGGCAGTGCGCGACGGGCAGCCGTTCGGGCTGGATCACGGCGTGGTGCGACCCGGCGGTGAGGTGCGCACGCTCCACTGCCGTGGCCGGATCCTGGCCGAGGAAGACGGGAAGCGGCGGCGCGTGGTGGGCACCGCGCAGGACGTCACGGAGCACCGCCAGTTCGAGCGTCAGCTCGCCCACCAGGCCCTCCACGACTCGCTCACCGGCCTGCCCAACCGAACGCTGCTGCTCGACCGCCTGAGGCAGGGGCTCGCACGGGTGGAGCGCCACGGGCAGCGGCTCGCGGTGCTGTTCATCGACCTCGACGACTTCAAGTTGATCAACGACAGCCTTGGCCATCCCGTGGGCGACCGCCTGCTGATCGACGTCGGCGGGCGCCTTCGAAGCACGCTTCGCTCGAGCGACACGGTCGCCCGCTTCGGTGGTGACGAGTTCGTGATGCTCTGCGAGGAGCTGCACGGTGAGCACGACGCCGTCGGGGCCGCCGCGCGCGTCAAGGACGCCCTCCGCGAGCCGTTCGTGCTCGAGGGTGCCGGCCATCGCGTCTCGGCGAGCATCGGGGTGGCCGTGGCGTCGCCCGGGGCCACTCCCGACGACCTCCTGCGCGACGCGGACACCGCGATGTACAGCGCCAAGGAGGTCGGGCCGGGGCGCTTCGAGCTGTTCGACGAGGAGATGCACGCGCGGGCGGTCGAGCGGCTCAGGGCTGAGCGGCTGGCGCCCGAGGCGGACTGAAACCGGGCCACCGCCGCCGCCGCTAGCGGCGCAAGATCCGCTGCACCGCTCGACGCCGTCAGTCGACAGGGCTAGTCTGCGCCGCTGCCAACGGCCGAACCGGAACCGCGCCAGGCGGTCCCGGACGGGGGAACCAAAGTCGCCACGCCGCGACACGGGGCGAACCGGGCGCGACCTGCGCCCGTAGCGTCTGAGGACGCGAGCCCGTCAGCTAACCCCGTAGGCCTGACGACCCACGGGGGCTCCATCCATGATTCGCCGCGCGGGCGCGCTCGCGCTCCTACTGATGCCCATCACCGGCGCCGAGGCGGGCGCCCGGGCCGCTCCGGCGGCCCTTCCGCCGGCCGAGAGCCTCACCGCCTCGGCCCGCTGGATCGCCACCCATTCGCGGGTGGTGGCCGCGGAGGTCCGCCCGTCGCGGCCCGTGCATCCCGTGGACGGCAGGGTCGGCTACGGCGAGTCCGGCGCGCGCTTCGGCGCGGCGCGCTCGGGCCGTGCGCACGAGGGACAGGACGTGTTCGCGCCGGCGGGAACGCCGCTGGTCGCGGTGCGCAACTCCGTCGTGGTCGAGAGCGGCAACGACGGCGGCCGAGGCAACTACGTGGCCCTTTACGCCCGCGCCACCGATGAGACCTACGTCTACCTGCACATGCTCGGTCCGGTGCCTGCCCGCCTCGGAGCGCGCGTGAAGGGTGGCGAGCCGGTGGGCGCGCTCGGCTGCACGGGTTCCTGCTTCGGGGACCACCTGCACTTCGAGATTCGCGCCGGTCGCGGCACTACGGGGCCGGCCGTCGACCCGCTGCCGTCCCTGCTGCGCTGGTCGCGCGCAGCGCCGCGCAGCTAGCGGGGCGGCCTCGCGCGGGGCTGCCTCAGATGAGCCCGAGCACGATCAGGACCGGCGCGGCGATGCCGAGGACGACGGCCGCGGCCAGGGCGAGGCGCATGGTGGTGCGCGTGGCGGAGGTGAACTCCTCCTCGGAGCGGGTGGAGATCACGAACGGACCCTTGTCGGCCTGCCCGATACGCAGCTGACCGCTCTTGTCGGAGGCCTCTCCCAGCACGTAGAGCCGCGCGCCCGGCCGGATGATCCACTCCTCGTGCTCGATGCCGATGGTGCGGTCGCCGCCGAATACCGACGAGGCGAAGCCGGACCATCCGGAGGAGCCCGCGTCCTTGTCCATCCGATCGACGACCTTGTCCGCGCCGTCGATGTCGGCGCCGACCGGGACGATCTCGATCCGGCCGGTGCCGTCGTCCACGAAGAAGGGCGTCTCGGACTCGGCCGAGTGGATCTCGCGCGTCTTGCGCGTCCGGTCCATGTCGCCCTCGGAGTCCCTCTCCCAGTCCCAGTAGTGCTCGGTGAGCTTGCTCCGGTGCCAGACGCACTCCTGACCGCTCTCGGACGCTTTGAGCACGCCTGTCTCCGGGGCCTTCGCGGGGCCGACGACCTCGCATGCGTGCGAGAAGCTCCCGGCCCCCACCGCCGCCGCGGCGGCCGTCGAGAGCTCGTTCACCTCTCCGCACTTGAGCGTCTCGGTGCCCACGGCGGCCTGCAGGGTCTTACGCTCGCTAAAGAAGAAGTAGGCGGCGACGGCGGCGAGGCCGAGGCATACGAGGCCGGCGATCAGCATGCGGCGCGGGAGACTAACCGTCCCAGCGGAAGCCGGTCGGGGCGAGCGCCGGGGGGAGCGGGCTCTCGGGGAGACCCGCCGCTGGATGCGGCTCGTGATAGCCGGTGGGCGCCACGTCGTTCGGCGTATCCGGGTGGAAGAGCGACGCGAGATACTGGATGTGCCCGCGGCCGGCCCCGAGCTCGAACTGGCCGCCGCCGTAGGCGCCCATGCCGTGCGCGGCGCAGTGGTCGTACGCCGCGCACAGCTCCCGCAGCGTGCCGAACCGCGACGGCTTGATGTTCACCATCTTCGGCGCGAAGGGCAATCCGGTGATGTCCGCCACTGAATGGATGGGCGCGTCCCAGGTGATGCGGTCGCGGTGGGGCGCGAGCAGCGGGTCGGTCTCGTCGGTGAGCGCGGGATCCTCGATCCACGCCTCCGGGAAGGCCTCCACCACCCGTTGGTAGAGATCCGGATCGGCGGGCTGGTCGACCACCGTGCCCACGTAGAAGCCCTTGAAGTCGACCGAGTCGACCGAGCCCGTGTCCACCAACCGGCCTATCAGCTCGTCGCTCCAGTCGCTCGTGGGGTCGAGCTTGAAGCGCATGCCCGGGTACCGCTCGAGGCGGCTGCGCACCGGCTCGAAGCTCGGCGGGTCGCCGAGGCGGAGGGAGACGACGAACGTGACGGCCCGCGGCTCGCGCTCGAGCACGTCGGCAAGCGACCGGCCGGCCTGGCGCAGGGCGAGATCGAGCGCCGCGCTCTCGAACGCCCAGCGCCGGTACACGCGCGACACCTCCCGGACCGGCTCGGCGGGAAACAGGTCGAGCCCCTCGAGCAGTGCCGAGAAGCTGTCGACCGTGTGGCGGCCCGCGAGGGCGTGCGGGGCGCCGGCGTCCTGGAGCGCGACGTGATCGAGGGCGTCGTAGGTCACGTCCTCCCCGACGCCGTCCTGGCCGCGTCCGCGCAGGTGGATGAGCGTCGAGAGGCGGGTGAAGTCGCTCGACACGTCGCGCTCGAGGCCCTCGAGGTCGTAGCCGTCGACCTCCAGCGGCAGGCCGGCCAGGCGCGCGTAGGTGTCGGTGACCGGCGGCGTATCGGGCATGCGCGGCGACTGTAACCGGCCGCGGGAACCCTCAGCGCGAGCGCAGCAGGCGCGGGAGGCCGCGTGCGAACGCCGGCACCCCGTGGTCACGGGTCTCGTCGATCCGGCGGGTCCGCGGCCGTCGGACCGGCCGGCCGGCCACCCGCAGCTTCAGCGCCGTGCTACCGCTGATCCGCACCCGCGAATCGACGAACGCCGGCACGAGCCTCGCGCGCCGCCGGCGGCCGGTCGGGAAGGCGGCCCTCACGCCGTCGAAGCGCGACAGCTTCGCGACCTGCTTGGCCAGCGCGTCGAGCGAGCGGGGACCGAGGGAGCCACCGCCCTCGAACAGCTCAAAGAAGATGTCCTCGCCAAAGCCGCCTTCGAGCGTGTCGATCGTGTCCGCCGGGGTCCCCACCAAGCGGATCGAACGCCGGCCCGGCCGCAGGTCGCGGGGCATGCGCAGCCGCACGCGGAACGTTTTCACCGCACCGCGCGTCATTCGCACGCGGACCCTCACCGGCACCCGCTGGCCGGGGCGCACGGTGCGCGGCGCCGAGGCGCTGAGCAGGAACCCCTGGCTCAGTCCGCGGCTGAGGCCGAGGCGGGCGTCGACCGACTCCACGTGCAGCTTCCCCGCCCTGTAGCCCTCGAGCAGCGCCAGCGCCTGCGCCACGTCGGCCGCCTGGAGGTTCTGGGCGAGCGCGATGATCCCCTCGTCGCCGGCGCCGCCCTCGGTGGCGTACCGGTTGCAGAAGCCGAGCGGCCGCCGGCGCTCGCGGAGCTTGATGCGTACGCACATCGAGTCGAACTGCCGCGCCGGCGTGCCGCCGAGCGCGTCGACGCTGGTCTGGAAGACGGCGAGCGGTCCGATGAAGCTGAGTGGGGAGCCGCCCGCGGGGAAGCCGACGTCGGTCTCGTCGGCCACGAGCGTGCCACTCGTCCGAGTCCGTCCGCTGTTGAGGTCTCGGGCCCGGACGTCGACCGGGATGAGGTCGGGAAGCCCGCCCACTCGGCCCACCACCGCGGAGGGGGCGTCGTTCAGCAGCGTGCCCAGGTCGTTCACCGGCGCCGCCAGCTTGTAGGAGGTGATGCCCTCGACGCCGATCGGGTTGTTGATCACGTCGTACACGTAGGCGTCCTGGAGCAGTAGCGAGCGACGCCCCACGTTCTCGAACGGATGGCCGAAGCCCCACACCTTGTTGCCGCGGGTGTAGCTCACGGTGCCGATGCCGCCCACGGTGATGTCGCCGCTCGAGAACGACACGCCCATGGCCGAGCCGGGCACGAGCTGCTGCGGCGGCAGGGAGCCCGGGGCACCGGCCGGAGCGGCGATCACGGGACGACCGGCGCGCGCTCCGGCTCGAGCCACGAGGCCCCCGAGCGCGGGCGACAGCCCCGAGACCGTGAGCGGCGTGAGCGACCTCCGCACCGACTGCCGTTCCGCCGCGCTCGCGCGGCGCACGGGAAGCCGCGGGTGCACGGGCTCGCCGAGGATCTCCTCGATCGGCGTGGCCAGGTCCTTGCGGTTGCCGAAGTCGCCGACCCCCAACGCCACCGCTCCGATCACGCGGAGCTGCCCCGCGTCGTCCCGGCAGTAGATCGGGGATCCGGAGAAGCCCTGCGCAAGCCCTGTCTCGTCGACGGCCGGGCCGAAGGCCTCGATCAGGATCCTCGGGTTGCCGTCGCCGTAGTCGACGACGTCGATGATCTCGACGCCGAAGGTGGTGATCTCGGTCCCCCGGATCACCGTGCGCGCCTCGCAGTCCAGGCCGGGAGCCACGTCGGCGAGGGGCATGATCGGGTCGGCGGCCCGGGCCGAGGGGGCGCCAAGGGCCACGAGAGCTGCGACCGAGAGGGCGGCAAGACGCGGTCGCATCGAGGCCGGGACCTTACCGGGGCGACGCAACCGCGGGCGCCGCTTCACCGCCTCTTCACACGAAGGGCGCATCGAGGAGGCGGCGGCAGGTGGGTGGCCGCGCAACGGCCCTCCCCGCGTGGTCGTCCGCGCGATCTCTACCCTGTGTTCGACAGATGTCGAATAGGTCGTCTTGAGAGCGCTCTCTCACCCACCGCCGCAGGAGCTCAGCCTCCCAGAGCTGCTTCACGCTCTGAGCGATCCGGTACGGCTCGGCATCGTGCGCACGCTGCACGAGAACGGCGAGTGCGGCTGCGGCCAGCTGACGGCGCGGGTGTCGAAGTCGACGCTCAGCCATCACCTGAAGGTGCTGCGCGACGCGGGCGTCACGCGCACCCGAGCCGACGGGGCCCAGCGCCTCGTCTCCCTGCGGAGCCAGGATCTCCACGCTCGCTTTCCGGGGCTCCTCGACTGCGTCCTCGACGAGCTGCGGCGCCCCGCGTAGAGGTAGCCGCCCCGCCGCGGCGAAAGAGGAGAGTGCCGAGACCTTCGGGCTGCTACACTGTTCGACCATCATCGAACTTTCGAAGGACAAGGGATTCAAGCTGAGCGCATCACCTTCTGACTCAACCGCTCGCCCCGCGGCGCGACTTCGCGAAGAGGGCACCACCGCAGCCAAGCGCGGATCGGGCCGCGGCGAGACCACCCGCCAGCGTCGCCGCAACGCGGGCTCGGACGCCAAGCCGGCTGCCCGGAAGAAGGCGCCCGTCCGTTCGGAGGCCAAGGCCAGGGAGCGGGCGACGGCAGCCGATCCGACGCTCGACTCGCTGCAGCTCTTCTTCCAGCAGGCGAGCCGCCACCCGCTGCTAACCGCTGCGGAGGAGGTCGAGCTCGCAAAGCGCGTGGAGCGCGGCGACGTGGAGGCCAAGGACCGCATGATCAACTCCAACCTGCGCCTCGTGATCTCCGTGGCCCGGAAGTACCAGGGGCAGGGCCTTACGATGGGCGACCTCGCGCAGGAGGGAATGCTCGGGCTGATCCGGGCAGTCGAGAAGTTCGACTGGCGGCGCGGCTACAAGTTCTCGACCTACGGCACGCTGTGGATCCAGCAGTCGATCCAGCGCGGCCTGCAGAACTCCGGCCGCACGATCCGCATTCCGGTGCACATCGGGCAGCGCGAGCGCAAGGTGCGCCGGTTCGAGCGCGAGCTGGCCGCCAGGCTGGGGCGCGACCCGAGCGACGCGGAGATCGCGGCCGAGGCGGAGCTGCCCGAGGAGCAGGTGCATGAGGTACGCGACCTGGCCCGCAGCCTTGCGAGCCTCGACCAGCCCATCGGCGAGGACGGCGAGACGGCCTTCGGCGACCTGCTGCCGAGTGACCGGCCGGGACCCGAGGAAGAGGTCGGAGCCACCCTGGAGGAAGAGCGTGTGCACGAGGTGGTCGAGAAGCTGCCCGAGGCCGAGCGCACCGTGGTGAAGCTGCGGTTCGGGCTGGGCGGCGAGGCGCGCACGCTGCGCCAGGCCGGCGCGGAGCTCGGCGTGAGCGCAGAACGGGCGGCGCAGCTCGAGGAGCGCGCGCTGAGGCGGCTGGCCGAGAGCGGCGAGCTCGAGGAGTTGCGCGAGGCCGCTTAGGGCGCCACCTCGGAGCCGAACGCGCGGTGAGAGTCGGCGTCCCCACCGAGGTCAAGACCGACGAGTACCGCGTTGCCCTCACCCCGGCGGGCGCGCGCGAGCTCACCGAGCACGGCCATGAGGTGCTGGTGCAGTCCGGCGCGGGCGCGGGCAGCGCCATAGCGGACGCCGACTACGCGGCCCAGGGCGCCCGCGTTCTGCCCGACGCGGACGCGGTCTTCGCGGAATCGGAGCTGATCCTGGGGGTGAAGGAGCCGCAGCCCGACGAGATTCGTCGTCTCGGACCCCAGCACACCCTCTTCACCTACCTGCACCTGGCCCCCGATCCGGACCTGACGCGCGGCCTGTGCAACTCGGGCGCCACCTGCCTGGCCTACGAGACCGTCGAGGACACCCGCGGCCGGCTGCCGCTGCTGGCCCCCATGAGCGAAGTGGCGGGCAAGATCGCCACTCAGGCCGGCGCCTTCATGCTCGAGAAGCCGTTGGGGGGAAGGGGAGTGCTGCTCGGCGGGGTGCCTGGGGTGGCGGCCGCCACCGTGATGGTGATCGGCGGGGGAGTGGTGGGCCAGAGCGCCGCCTTCATCGCCATCGGCATGGAGGCCGACGTGTTGGTGTTCGACCGGTCGATCGACCGCCTCCGCGAGCTGGACGTGGCGTTCGGCGGGCGGGCCTCCACCGTGTACTCGTCGACCCTGGCCATCGAGGAGATGCTGCCGCGCGCCGACCTCGTGATCGGCGCGGTGCTCGTGACCGGCGGGCGGGCGCCCTATGTGATCCGCAGGGAGCAGCTCGCGCTGATGAAGGAGCGCGCCGTGCTCGTGGACGTGTCGATCGACCAGGGCGGCTGCTTCGAGACCTCGCGTCCCACCACGCACTCCGATCCCACCTTCGAGGTCGACGGCGTGACGCACTACTGCGTGACCAACATGCCGGGCGCCGTGCCCATCACCGCGACCTACGCGCTCACCAACGCCACCCTCCCCTACGTGCTGGCCCTGGCCGACGAGGGCGTGCGAGTGGCCGTGGCCAAGGACCCGGGACTGCGGCTGGGAGTGAACGTGGCGGCCGGGCAGGTGACCCACCCGGCGGTGGCCGGGGCGGTGGGCGCTCAGTACGTGACCGTCGAAGAAGCGCTGCCGGCGGGGGAGCCCAGCCACGCCGGCTGAGAGCCCTCAGCGGCGTTCGCTCCCCCCGGGAAACAGCGCGTTGGGCACCGGATTCGGATCCTCCCGCACGTGGGGAGCCGAGTTCACATCGACGAACAGGCAGTAGGCCCGCGTGCGGTCGTCGAGGGCGATGCACGTGCGGAAGTAGCCGTCGGCGAGCCGGAGGGTGTTGGCGGTGTCGCGGTTGCGCTTGACCTCCTCGCTCGCCCGCTCGGCCACGTAGCGGCTGACGATGTCGGCGTTGGCCTCGGTCTCCTCCGTGGGCGAGACCACGAGCGGTCGCGCGGCCAGCCCGACCACGAGCAGGCCCACCGCTCCGGCCACCAACAGGGCGGTGGCCGTGCGGTCGAACAGCACCTCGCGCGGTAGAGCCCGCGCCGCGGCGCCCTGCTCCTTGACGCGCTGCTCGCGCGCGGCCAGCCGCTTGGTGAGGAAGGGCGCCACCGCCCCCACCAACACGGTGTTGGCGAACGAGGCGATGATCACGCCCAGGATCAGGTCGGGCGTGCGGCGCGTGGGCGGCAGCAGGTGGAGGATCACGCCGTCGGCGAAGGTCACGGCCGCGAAGGCGGGCCACTGCCAGGCCCCCCGCAGGCGCCACCGCAGCCGTCGCGTCCAGAAGCGCTCGCTGGAGCTCATGCTCGTGAGAGTACGATCCAACAGGGGTATGAGTGCACCGACAACCACCGCTGCAGGGTCGGCCGAGGGGCGGCGTTCCGCTGCCCCGGAGCTCTGGGTGGTGGACGCCGGGCAACTGCCCTACGCGGAGGCCACCGGGCTACAGGAGCGCGTGCGCGCAGCGCGCCAGAGCGACGCCGTGCCCGACGTGCTGATCCTCGTGGAGCATCCGCCCGTGTACACCAAGGGGCGTCGCTCCGACAGCCGCGTGGAGCTCCCGATGGGGGAGGACTGGTACCGAGCACAGGGTGTCGAGGTGGCCGAGACCGACCGCGGCGGCCGGGTGACCTACCACGGTCCGGGCCAGCTCGTCGGGTATCCGATCGTGCGCATCGACGACGTGCTCGAGTACGTGCGCTGCCTGGAGCGCGGGCTGGTGACGGCGCTGGCCGACGAGGGCATCGCGGCCGAGGTGCGCGCCGGCCTGACCGGCGTCTGGGTGGGTGAGCGGAAGATCGGCTCGATCGGCGTGCACGTCTCGCGCGGCGTGACCACGCACGGCTTCGCCGTGAACGTCGACGGGGATCTACAGCCCTTCGAGTGGATCGTCCCCTGCGGCCTCGAGGGCGTGCGCATGACGTCGGTGCTGCGCGAGACCGGACGGGTCGACGCGATGGGGTGCTTCAGCCGGCGGGTGGCGTGGCGCCTGTCCGAGGAGCTCGGTCGCCGGCAGCGATTGGTGTCCCTGGCCCGACTGCGCATCGCCGTCGAGGCGCCAGTGCCTTCGGCGGCATGAGCGCGCCACCTCAGTCCACGCGCTCGCGGGCCAACCCCGGCGGCGCCCGGGTGCTCGAGATGGGCGAGGTGCGGCCCTTCCGCGAGCGCAAGCCACCGTGGTTCAAGGTGCCGGCCCCGGGGGGTCCGCGCTTCCGCGAGCTGAAGGGCATGATCGACGGCCAGTCGCTCAACACGGTGTGCGAGGAGGCCGCCTGCCCCAATATCGGCGAGTGCTGGGACCGCGGCACGGCCACCTTCATGATCCTGGGTGACACCTGCACGCGCCGCTGCGGCTTCTGCAACGTGAAGACCGGCAAGCCGACCTGGAACGATCCGCTTGAGCCGCTGCGCGTCGCCCAGTCGGTCAAGCGCATGGGGCTGCGCCACGCGGTGATCACGAGCGTCGACCGCGACGACCTTCCCGACCTCGGATCGCGCGCCTTCGTCGGCGTGATCCGCTCGATCCGCAAGGCCGCGCCGGGCTGCAAGGTCGAGGTGCTCACGCCCGACTTCCGCGGCGAGGAGATGCCGCTGGCGCGGGTGATCGCGGAGCGCCCCGACGTGTTCAACCACAACGTAGAGACGGTGCCGCGCCTGTACCCGCTGGCCCGGCGCGGATCGAAGTTCCCGCGCTCGTGTCGCGTGCTGGCCAATGCCAAGCAGATGGGCGGTGACGAAGTGGTCACCAAGTCCGGTCTGATGACCGGGCTCGGTGAGACCGCCGAAGAGCTGCTCGAGACCTTCGGCGTCCTACGGGAGCACGACGTGCAGGTGCTCACCGTCGGCCAGTACCTGCGCCCGACCGAGAACCACCTCCCGGTGGTGCGCTACTGGCACCCGGACGAGTTCGCGGAGCTCGAGCGCGCGGCATACGCTATGGGCTTCGAGTCGGTGGCCGCCGGGCCGCTCGTGCGCTCGAGCTATCACGCCGAGCAGACGCTGGAGCGCGCGGCCTCGCAGCGATGAACCGGCGCGCCAGAGCCCCGGGGTGCGCACGCCGCGGAGGCGATCGGCAACCGGCTCTACGCGGTCGGCGGGGTGAGCGGGGGCCGGACGCTCAAGAGCCTGCTGCGTTCGGCGGGCGGGTGTACGCCATCGAGGGAGGTCCCACTCCGGGCTTCGACTTCTCGAACGCGGAGCCCGCCGCCGTGGCCACTGCGCAGGTGCAGGCTCACCGGCGTAAGCTCGCCGCGTACGAGCAGGTCAAGGCGAGTGACGAGGGCGGCGGCGACCGCGGGCCCTGGCTCGCGCTGGAAGCCGGAATCCGCCACGAACGGGAGTGGATCGAGTATTGGGAGGCGCTGGCGGGGAGCTGATGCGGGCCGGCCGAGACGGCCCCTCGATCTAGTCTGGGACGCTAGACCCGTGTTCCCGCTGAAGGACAACATCCCCACGCGCCGCTTCCCGGTGCTCACCGTGGCGCTGATCGCGATCAACGTGGTGATGTTCTTCGTGTTCCAGCAGGCCGAGCTGTCGCTCGGCGGGGCGGACGTGGACCAGGAGAACGTGATCGAGTACGGCGCGATTCCCTACGAGGTGACCCACCCCGGTGAGCAGTGCGTGCCGAGTGGACCCGAGTCGCTCGCCTGTGGCGACGCTGCGGCGGTGGAGCGCGAGGCCGGCCAGGACCTGCCTCCGACGATCCTCACCGTCTTCACCTCGATGTTCATGCACGGCGGCCTGCTGCACATCCTCGGCAACATGCTCTTCCTGTGGATCTTCGGCAACAACATCGAGGACTCGATGGGTCGCGTCAAGTTCCTCGCCTTCTACCTCCTCGGCGGGGTGGCCGCCCTGCTGGCCCAGACGGCCATCGGCCCCGATTCGGCGATCCCGACGATCGGAGCGAGCGGCGCGGTGGCGGCGGTGCTCGGCGGCTACGCACTGCTCTATCCCCGCGCCCGCGTGGTCACGCTCGTGTTCATCATCTTCTTCGTCACCCTGCTCGAGCTTCCCGCACTGTTGGTGCTCGGGCTGTGGTTCCTGCTCCAGCTCTTCTACGGCAGCGCCGAGCTGGCCCAGCCGGTGGCCGGAGGGGGCGGGGTGGCGTACTTCGCCCATATCGGGGGCTTCGTGTTCGGGCTCGTGCTGATCAAGCTCTTCGCCGATCGCGAGCGGCACGACTACGAGGTCGACCGCCGCCTGCCCGTGTACTGAGACATGGCGCGCAACCTCGTGCTGGTCGGTGCGCTCGCGCTGATCGGGCTACTCACCTATCTCACCATCAGCGTCGCGGTGCGGGAGGGGATCGACCTGCTCGTGGTGATCTCGGTGATCGTGCTCGCGCTGCTCGGAGTGGGGGTGATCGGTGCGCTCACGGCGCCGACCGACGAATAGCCCCTTCATAGCGGTCAGCAGCCGCCCGCGCCGCCGCCTCAGGCTGCCGAACTGGAGAGGCTTCGTCGCGCTGTTCCTGCTGCTCGGGGTGGCCGCCGGGATCGCCTGGCTCGTGCTGGCCGGAGGCGGCCGCGACGGCGGGCGCGTCCCGGTATCAGCGGCCTCCACCCCACCGCCCCTGCCCGCGCCCGTTCCGCCACCGGCGCCGAACCGGCCCGCGCCGGCTGCGGTGTCCCTCGATGCGGAGGACGCCTTCGAGGCGAAGTTGAAGAGCCCGCCGCGCGGAGCGCTCGTCTTCGACGTCGACAGCGGGCGCGTGCTCTGGCGCCGCAACGAGCGCTCGCCGCTGCCTATCGCGAGCCTCACCAAGATCATGACCGCCCTGCTCGTGGCCGAGCGCACCGACCCGTCCGACCGCGTGCGCATCACCAAGACGGCGCTCTTCTTCGAGGGCCAGGCGGTGGGCAACCTGCCGGTCGGGAAGAAGGTGCCGATCGAGGCCCTGCTGCACGGAGCGCTGCTCACCTCGGGCAACGATGCCGCGCTGGCGCTCGCCGAGCACACCAGCGGCTCGGTGGCGCGCTTCGTGGCCCTGATGAACCGTCGCGCCGGCGAGCTCGGGCTCACATGCACGCGCTTCGTGTCCCCGCACGGCCTCGAGCCCGGCAACCGCTCCTGCGCGGCGGACCTGGCCGCGCTCAGCCGGCTGTTGCTCGCCAAGCCGCGGCTCGCCCGCGTGGTGCGAAAGTCGCAGGGGATACAACGCTTTCCGATCGCCGGCGGCAAGCTCTACACGACGAACACCAACCCGCTGCTGCTGAGCGGCTACTCCGGCACGATCGGGTTGAAGACCGGCTACACGAGGGAGGCGGGGCGCTGCTTCATCGCCGTGGTCCGGCGCGGCGGGCGTACGCTCGCCGCGGTGCTGCTGCACTCACCGGACCCGGGCGGGCAGGCGCGGCGGCTCTTCTCCCAGGCGTTCCGGACGCGCAGCTAGTCAGGCGGCCGGGCGCCTGACCGCTGGCGAGCCGTCGCAACCCGGCGCCGTCGAGCGTCTCATCATCGATCAGTACCTACATGCCCGTATGTGTAGTACCGACTGATTCCGACGAGAAGGACCCTTCGATGTGCACGACTACGGGCCCACCCTCGAGCTCGCAACCTCTCCCCGACGGGCACCCTCGCGCGGAAGCCGCACGATCTCGGGCCGGACGGCGGCTGTGAATTGGGGCGCCGCCCAGGCGTGGTTCATCGCGGGCACGATTCCGCTCATTCTCGCCGGCGGTCTGCACGCGCTCTACACCCTGCGAGACACGGTCCGCCCCACCTACTTCACTCCGATCGACCGCTCCGCCCGCCCGGTGGTCGAAGGCACCGGTATCCGGCTGGTGGGCAAGGCCACGCCGTCGATGTGGAAGGTGTGGCTCGGCGTCAACATCACCCACGGTCTCGGCATCTTCACCTTCGGGCTCCTCTGCCTGCTGATCGCCACCGACGACTTCGCGCTGGTCGAGCGCATCGACGCCATCCGACCGCTGACGATCGCCTTCTCCGCCGCGCTGCTCGCCGTCTCGCTGCGCTTCTTCTTCTACGGGCCGGTGATCGTGACCGGCACCGCCACAGCGTGCTTCACCATCGCCGCCGTGCTCTCGGCATGAGGATGCAGGCGGCAGCAGGTCATGCCACTGGTCTGGAGGCGATGACGCCGTTTCAGCGCTTTTGCCGTGCGTGCGCGATGCTCTTTTGGCGGGTGACGAACCCCGCGGCCCGGCGGCTCGCCGGCATCGCGCCGTTCTGGGTCGTGCTCGAGACGACCGGGCGTCGCACGGGCAAGGCGCGGCAGACGCCGCTGGCGCGGGGACCCCAGCACGGCGGCGCGACCTGGCTGATCGCCGTGCACGGCCGCCACTCGACCTGGGTCAGGAACGTCGAGTCCCGGCCCCACGTGCGGATCCGGATCCGCGGCCGCTGGCTGGCCGGGACGGCGACCGTGTTGCCGTGGGATGAGTCGGTCGCGCGCGGGTTCAACCGCTACGCCCGGCTGGGTTCAACCACGCTGGGGATCGACCCGGCACTGGTCCGCGTGGAGCTGCGATGACCGGGCCGCACGCGCCCCGCGAGCATGGATGAAGGTCGACGGATGAGGCT
Source organism: Thermoleophilaceae bacterium (assembly GCA_030446485.1). Classification (GTDB taxonomy): domain Bacteria; phylum Actinomycetota; class Thermoleophilia; order Solirubrobacterales; family Thermoleophilaceae; genus JAUJNF01. The sequence goes on from JAUJNF010000003.1 coordinate 46,296, forward strand.
CCCCAACAGCGCGCACACCTCCCGACCGTGGCGGATCCACGAGCTCACCGGCGACTTCCGACTCGAGGACGTGTGGGAGCTGCCGACGCCGGGCGGCCCCGACGACTTCCCTCGGCTGGTCCAGCTGATCGCCTCGACCGACCCAGCGCAGGCCTCGCGTGCCGCCCACGCACTCTGGGCCATCCGGTGGAAGGTGGGCGAGCTGCTCGGCTGGGACGACCCGGACGTAGGTCCCGGCTCCACGGTCCCGACGCTGCGAGACCGGTTACCCGCGGATCTGCGTGACGGTCCGTCCGGGCCGGCCTCCGACGAGCTCCCCTTCACGCCGCTCTACCTCACCGACGACGAGTGGGCGGTGGAGATCGTCAACCGGACCGTCCACGGCGTCCTGCATCTCGGCTGGGTCTCGGACGCCACCGGCCACTACCGGGGCCAGATGGCCGTTCTCGTGAAGCGAAACGGTCTGCTCGGAGCCGCCTACATGGCCGCCATCGGGCCGTTCCGGCACCTGATCGTGTACCCGCGGATGATGCAGAAGATGGCGTCGGATTGGTGGGCACGCCGCAGCGACGCTCCGACACCCGCGCCCGCCCACTAGCCGGTTCGAACGACGCGCGCCCGACCGTGAACCGGGACATCGCCATCCGCCTTCTCGACGGACTCCACAGGGCGCAGAACGCGTTCTACGCGGGCGGCTCCGGTACTGCCCTTGCGCAGCTCCTCACTCCGGACATCACCTGGACCGTGCCCGGCGACAACCGCATCGCCGGGAACTACCGTGGTCTGGAGGAGGTGTTCGGCTACTTCCGACGGCGACGGGACCTCGCCGATCACACGTTCCAGATGAAGCGACGAGACGTTCTCGTGGGCGACGGAGACCGACTCGCCGCGCTCACCGACGGGTTTGCCACGATCCGCGATGTCGACCATCGCTGGTCCACCGTCGGGTTGTACGACGTCATCGGAGGGCAGATCGCAGCGTGTTGGCTGCTTCCGCTCGACCAAGGCGCGTTCGACGAGATCTGGTCCGCTAAGCCGTAGAGCCGGTCGGCAGCATCGGCGCTTCCGGCCTGCGACGAACCCAGCACGGGATGGCAGGCTCGACATCGCCGAGAGCCGAGGCCGCGGTCGCCCGGCGGTACCGTGCGCTGATGGACCACCGAACGCTCGGACGCACCGGCGTCCAGGTGAGCCCGCTGTGCCTCGGCGCGATGATGTTCGGCGCCTGGGGCGAGCCGGACCACGATGCCGGGATCCGCATCATCCACCGCGCGCTGGACGCCGGGATCAACTTCATCGACACCGCCGACGTGTACTCGCGCGGCGAGTCCGAGGAGATCGTGGGCAAGGCGCTCAGCGGAGAGCGGCGGGAGAATGTCGTACTCGCCACGAAGTTCCACGGCGCGATGGGCGACGACCCCAACCAGGCGGGCAACTCCCGGCGCTGGATCGTGCGTGAGGTAGAGGCCTCGCTCCAGCGCCTTCAGACCGACTGGATCGACCTCTACCAGGTGCATCGCTGGGACCACTGGACCGATCACGAGGAGACGCTCGCCGCCCTCTCCGACCTCGTGTCTCAGGGGAAGGTGCGCTACATCGGCTCGTCGACCTATCCGGCGGCCCAGATCGTCAAGGCCCAGTGGATGGCCCGCGAGCGGGGCCTCCAGCGCTTCGTATGCGAGCAGCCGCCCTACTCGCTCCTGGCCCGCGGGATCGAGAGCGACGTGCTGCCGACCTGCCAGGAGCTCGGGATGGGCGTGATCCCGTGGAGCCCGCTGGGGGGCGGCTGGCTGTCGGGACGCTGGCGCAAGGAATCGGCGGACCTCACGTCACATCGCGCGTCTCGGATACCGCAGCGGTACGACGTATCGGTCCCCGCCAACAGGGCCAAGCTCGACGCCGCCGATGCGCTCGGTCGACTGGCGGACGAGTCGGGACTGTCGCTGGTGCACATGGCGGTCGCCTTCGTCATCCGCCATCCGGCCGTCACGGCGGCGATCATCGGCCCCCGCACGATGGAGCAGCTCGAGTCACAGCTGGGCGCCGCGGACGTCGAGCTCGACGCCGCGCTCCTCGACCGCATCGACGAGATCGTGCCGCCCGGCAGCACGGTCAACCCGACCGATGCCGGTTGGACCAATCCCGCCCTGGAGGCGGCGGCCCGCCGCAGGTAGCAACCCGGGAGACGGTGATGCCCGAGGCCGAGATCTCGATCGACGACCCGGAGGCCGAGGACGTCCGCGAGCTGCTCGAGCGCCACCTCGCTTTCGCCCGTCTGAACACTCCGCCCGAGGACGTCCATGCGCTCGGCGTCGACGGGCTCGTCGATCCTGCCGTCACGTTCTTCAGCTTTCGCGTCGGATGCGAGTTGCTCGCAGTCGGGGCCCTGAAGGAGCTCGATGAGAGTCACGCCGAGTTGAAGTCCATGCACACCGCCGAAGCGGCGCGAGGCGGTGGGATCGGCCGCGCGATGCTCGAGCACCTCATCGCCGCCGCCCGGGCGCGCGGTTTTCGCCGGGTGAGCCTCGAGACCGGATCGATGCCCGCGTTCACCCCGGCGCGGGGGCTCTACGAAAGCGCGGGATTCGAGCCGTGCGGACCGTTCGGCGACTACGTCGCGGGATCGAGCAACGTGTTCATGACGCTGTCGCTCGAACCGAGCCCGTAGGGCGCTACGCCACGGCGTAGAGCCGCCACTCCCCCGGCACGCCCTTCAGCGGCTGCGGCCCGCGGTCGGCGAACTCGAGGCCCGACCCCACCACCAGGTCCTTGACGGTGCTCGACACCAGCACCTCCGAGGGCTGGGCGAGCTGCGCCACGCGGGCGCCGATGTGCACGGCGATGCCGCCCACGTCGTTGCCCATCATCTCGCACTCGCCCGTGTGAAGGCCGGCACGGATCTCGAGGCCGAGCTCGCGCACCTCGTCAACGACCGAGCGGGCGCAGGCGAGGCCGCGCGCCGGCCCGTCGAACGTCGCGAGGAACCCGTCGCCCGTCGACTTGATCTCGCGACCACGATGGCGGCGCAGCTGGTCTCGTACCAGCGCATCGTGACGGGCGAGCAGCTCGCGCCAGCGCGCGTCGCCGAGCTCCGCCGCCCGCCGCGTGGATCCGACGATGTCGGTGAAGAGCACGGTGGCGAGCACACGGTCGGGCTCGCGGTCGGGTCGCGTGCCCGTGAGGAACTCCTGCATCTCGTCGATCGCGGTGTCGGGGTCGCCGAAGACGGCGAGCGCGTCCGTGCCCGGCAGCTCCCGGTAGACCGCGCCCGGAATGTTCTGTGCCACGTAGCGGCAGTGACCCAGGTCGATCGCCTCGTTCGCCGGTCGCACGAGCACCACGGTCGGCACGCGGATGGCCGGAAGCACATCTCGCACGTCGGTGGCGCCGAGCTGCCGAATGAGAGCTCGCGCCGTGCCGGGTGACGCTCCGAGCCGCTCGAGCCGGGCGAACCACTCCCTGAATCGCTCGTCGTTCGCCATCGAGGGAGCGAGGAACCATGCGGTCGCGCCGGTCCCCCATTGCTCGAGAAGCTGCTCGGCAAAGCCATCGCGTTCCTCGCGGGTGTTCCCGTGCGGGTAGTCGGCCGCCCGCGTGAGCTTGGCCCACGGGTGAAAGAGCGCCAGCGCGCGGGTGCGCTCGGGATGGGTGGCAGCGAACATCATGGCCATGGCGCTCCCCTCGATCTGGGCGAAGATCGCCGCCTGGTCGACACCCGCGGCATCGATCACGGCGAGCACGTCGTCCATCTGCTCCTCCAAGGTGGGCGCCCCCACCACCGGATCAGAGAGCCCGGAGCCGCGCCGGTCGAAGATGACCAGCCGGGCGAAACGTCCGACGCGCGCGAAGAAGTGCGCGATCGACGGATCCTCCCAGACGTGCTCCACCTGCGAGACCCAGGTCGGGACGTACACGAGGTTGAGCGGGCCGTCGCCGATGACCTGGTAGGCGATGTGGAGATCGCCGCTCTTGGCGTACTGGGTCTTGGGCATCATCACCGCGATCTGGGCGGGGCGATGGACGACTAGCGAGCCCGCGGTGAGCGTCTGGCTCCCTGGCCCGTGCCGGCTCCCTGCGCCTCGGCGCTCGGCGGGCCGGTGAGATGCCGGTCGCCCCATTCCTTCAAAGCCAGGATCGCCGGGCGCAGCTCTTCGCCCGCAGAGGTGAGCCGGTACTCATGGCGCGGCGGATTGTCCTGGTAGCGAACCCGGTCGAGGATGCCGGCGTCGACCAGACGCGACAGGCGATCACTGAGGACGTTTGTGGCGACACCGAGATCGCGTTGGATCTCCCCGTAGCGATGCATGCCGATCATCAAGCAGCGCAGGATCCCGAGCGTCCAGAAATCGCCGATCAGCGCGAGTGTCCCGAGCACCGAGCACCGGCTAGACGCACCGAAACCGAGCACAGGCGCGACGCGAGCCCGCGGGGGTGCCGAAGCTGGGACAAAGGCCATGCTCCAGAAGGACTGTACCGGAACGCTTGCTTCAGGCAAGCGTCTCTGCAACCATGCTTGTTGCAAGCAAGCGACCCTCGGAGGTGACTGGAATGACCGTCTCGGCTACGAACCTCACGCGCCAGGAGCGGTTCGACTACCGCCTCATGCGCCGCTTCCCCAGGTTTGGTGTCCGGGCGCATCGCGCGGCCCACCGGTTCACTAGCGGCCGAATTGGCGGGAGTAAGCGCGGAGTACCGATCGGGGTGCTCACCACCACCGGGCGCCGCAGCGGCCAACGCCGAAGCGTGCCGTTGATGTACATGCAGGACAACGGGCGGTTCCTGGTCGTCGCCGCCAACGCCGGGCAGGATGCGCCACCAGCCTGGTACCTGAACCTGCAATCCGATAGGAGCGCCGAATTCCGTCCTCGTGACGAAACGCTACCGGTCCGCGCCCGGGAGCTCCACGAAGAGGAACGCCGCTCGGTGTGGGACCGACTCGCCCGACACAACCCGCTCTGGGCCGCGTTTCAACAGTGCACCGAGCGCCCGACTGCGGTGGTCGCACTCGAGCCGCACCCCAGTGCCGCGGGACAAGGCGAAGCAACCAACGACTGATGGAGACGGTGGGACGCTACCCTCCTGCGCCACTCGCCACATTGCTCGCCATACGTCATAACGCCTCCAGCTAGGCCCAAAGCCCGCGCCGGGTTTTGGGCGCCAACAAGGCGCTATGCTCGCCCGCGGAGATTGTCCATGGGGGAGAGATCATGAAGAGACTTCTGGCCATCGTCACCGCGGCAGCGGCCGTTTCCGCCGTCGCCGCCGCGCCCGCGTCTGCCGGGCATGCGTGGGGGAGCTACCACTGGGCGACCGCCTCGAACCCCTTCATCGTCGGTCTCGACAACAATCTGACCACCCTGGGCTGGCAGCAGCTCGGCAAGTCTTCCAGCATGGACTGGTCCGCGTCCGTCGTGCTCGACGCGGTTCTCACCGATCCGAAGGGCGACAACAAGCGGTGCAAGGCGTCTGGTGGACGCGTCGAGGTCTGCAACGGCAAGTACGGCCGCAACGGCTGGCTCGGACTCGCCCAGATCTGGTTGTCGGGCTCGCACATCACCGAGGCCACGGCGAAGATGAACGACACGTACCTCGCCTCGTCGTCGTACAACGACGTCAACCGCCAGCACGTCCTCTGCCAGGAGGTCGGTCACACGTTCGGCCTGGGCCATCAGGACGAGTCGGGTGCCGACCTGAACACGTGCATGGACTACGCGAAGACGCTCGACAACCCCATCCCGGACGCGCACGACTACGAGCAGCTCGAGCTGATCTACAACCACGGCGGCGAGTCGAGCACGCTCGCGACGACCTCCGCATCGACGACGACGGGCATGGCGGGCCGCCCCGACGCCCGGCCCTATCGTGCGGAGCGCAACGACCACGCCAACCACACCGAGATCGTCGAGCAGTTCGCCGACGGCTCGAAGCGCATCACCGACGTCATCTGGGCGGACGGTCCACGCCCGGTCGTCGACCGCGGCTGACCATCCACCTCACGCAGTCCGGATGCGGTACTTCTCCCACAAAGGCGGGATTACCTCGGCTGACGTCGGCAACCGCTCAGTCAAGCGGCCTCCTGCCCGCCGTCCAAGCGGCTAGTTCGGTCGGTCACCGTCGGGCAACCTCGGAAACAAGGACCTCACGCGGAAGTCCCCCGCCCCTGTGGCAATCGCAGCGGCTCCGGCAAGCGCCAGGTACGGGCCAACCTCCTGATCCGCACCCGACGGAAAGTCAACAAGGATGAGCCATGCGATCAGGATGCCGGCGACGACTCCGAAGATGTCGGTCATGCCGTTGAGTGAGAGATCCGGTCGAAAGAATCCGAATCTCCCACCCGTCATGGCCGCTGCCAGCCCAGAGACGCCGGTGATCACCAAGAAAACGTCCCACGCGCTGAGCGTCTGCCAGCCGTCGTGAGCGACACCTGCGGAATCGCTCCACGGCACGAACAACGAGCCGATGAGCAGGGCTCCGCCGCAACCGGCGAGCAGGCGTCCGAGTCCGGGGTTGATCGTGGTCATGGTGCTCCTTTCCCGAGCGCCTCGGCAGTCGCTCGGTCCGCGGGGAAAAGCAGCTCGATCGCAAGCTCTGACGTGTTCACCTCGAACGGGGTGTCGAAGCTCGCGAACATGCCGAAGAACGACCACTCGCCGCCGGTGGGGGCGCGCACCCTCACCGGTCCGAGAATCTCGCCGCCTCCGGCTCCGGCGGCGACCCCGTCCTCACCCTCAGGGACCGGATAGGCGGCAATCTCGTCCATCAGCGACCTGAGGCCATCGTCGCCGCTGATCGCTATCTGTTGGTCCAGGCGCTTCAGGAAGTGCCCGCGCCACTCGGCGAGGTTGACGATCAGCGGCGCGAATCCGCGTGGGTGCAGGCCGGTCCGCAGAAGGTTGACCGGCGGCTCGAGCAGCGCGGGGTCAATCTCGACCGTCGCGGCCAACTCGTCCATCGGGGTGTTGGTCGCGACGAGGTTCCAGCCACGATCGAATACGACCGCGGGGTAGGGCTCGTGCGCGGCGAGGATCCGATCGAGCGCCTCGCGCACGGGCGCGAGCTCTGGATCCGTGAGCGCGCGCTCGGGAAATGCCGGAGCGTGACCGGCGACGAGTAGGAGCTCGTTTCGCTCCCGGAACGGGATCTGAAGCTGCTCGGCAACCGCCAGGAGCGTTTCGCGACCGGGCTTTGAGCGACCGGTCTCGACGAAGCTCAGATGGCGGGCCGAGACCCCGGCGTCGAGTGCGAGCTCGAGCTGCGTCAGTCGACGACGTCCGCGCCATTCGCGCAGAAGCGGCCCAACGCTGTTGTAGCTGCTGGCCTTGGTCATCCCTCGGCGACCCTAGTCCTCGCGGGTAGGCCAGTCGATTACCTCGGGGTAATCGAGTCTGCTCTGACGACCGCTCTAGCAGCTGTGAACGCACATGGGAAAAGCGCGGGTTCTCCATGCAGGGGCGCTCCGCACTACCCCCTCGAAAGCAAGCAACCGCTCTGCTAGCGGTTTCTCAAGGTGCCAGTGGAGACAGTGGGACGCTACTTGAACCCCCCGGCTCCGCTCGAGCGCTACTTGCCTTGTGTCGTAACGCGCCGAGTTGAAGCGACCTCGGTGCCTTCCTCCGCAGCAGCGGGCCCGACCTCGATTCCGCGGGTTTGCGCGAAGGCGAGGCAGACGTCGACCCACATGTCGATGAAGCGCTCCTCGTCGACCAACAGGGGCGGCTTGCCGAAGGACGACTCGTGCGCGCGATATGCGGACATCGATTGCACCAGGACGGCAACGAGCGCCTCACAGTCGGGCTCGGCGACCCCTGCGCTGCGGAAGCGGTCGCAGAGAAGCTCGGCAACGCGCCGCAGGGGGCGCTCGCTGATGTCTTCATAAACGGCCGCGACGAGCTCTGGGAACTGGTCGCCCTCCTTGCGCATGAAGCGATACAGATCCTCGCGTTTCTTCAGGTCCTGCATGTTCCAACGCGCCATGAGCGTGAGCTCCGACCGCAGGTCGCCGAGCGGCAGGAGGTCGAGGGCCGACTGCATCTGCTCGAGGTCGCGGACGTGGCGATCGAAGGCCGCCTCGAGCAGCTCGCGCTTGCTCGTGAAGTACTGGTATAGGGCCCCTGACCTCGGCGCGAGGCCGGCCGCGGCTTCGATATCTCCGACCGTCGTGCCGGCGTAGCCGCGCTCTGCGAAGAGACGCATCGCGGCGGTCACGAGCCGCGCGCGCGTGTTGTGCGATTCATCCACGTGCGCGGCGACCGTGCGTTTATCCGATCGGCCAGTGCGGCTCGTCCCGCTCACGGCCCTCGATGCTAGTAACGGGTCGCGTACCGGATCACTACGAGTGTAGTGATACGGTACGCACATGACTTGGCCGCGGAGCAAGGGCCACCGGCGTGCTGCGAAGGCTGGCCCGAGCCTCGGCGCCGACGATCGGCGACAAGACATCGACTGGCTCCGCGTCGGCGCGGTCTACCTGCTCCTGGCCTTCCACACGGCTGCGGTCTTCAACCACCAACCCTGGCACATCAAGAACGACGTCCACGCCGACGCGCTCGACCTCTTCACCGGCCTCGTGCGCCAGTGGCATATGCCCCTGCTCTTCGTCCTGGCCGGCTGGTCGGTGACCCACTCGCTCGACCGGCGCGGCGCGAAGGCCCTGCTCCGCGAGCGACAGGAGCGGCTGCTTGTCCCGTTCGTCTCCGGCTGCGTCGTGCTGATGCCGCCGCTGAGGTACATCGAGCTCCGCCACGGAGGGCGCCTCGACGAGAACTTCGTCGCCTTCCTGCCGAGCTTCTTCACCGGCATCGACCGGTTCACCTGGATGCACCTGTGGTTCCTGATCTATCTCTTCGTCTTCACAACGCTTTACCTGCACGGTTTCCAACGGATAGGCAGCCGCGACTGGAGCGTCGAGCGCGTGCCGCCATGGGCCCTCTACGCGGCGATCATTCCGTTCGCTGTCGTTCAGGTGCTTCTTCGCGGACGCTGGCCCGGCTACCAGAACCTTTACGACGACTGGGCGAACTTCGCGTACTACAGCCTCTTCTTCATAGCCGGCTTCCTGCTCAGCCGCTTCCCTACGGTCGAGGAGGCCGTCCACCGCGAGGTCCGGCGCGCGGCTTGCATCGGACTGGCAGCAGTGCTCGGGATGGCCGCGCTCGCAGGCGGCCTCTACGCGCCTCCCGACGGTTCTTCGCGCTGGATCGCGTTTCAGGCGCTGTCAGCGGTCAGCGGCGTCTGCCTCGTCGCGGCGCTACTCGGTTTCGGCAAGAGCTACCTAGGCTCCCGCTCCAGCGGGCGCCGGCTCGCCTACGCGCGCGAGTCGGCGATGCCCGTTTATGTGCTCCATCAGCCGCTGATCATCGTCCTCGCCGTGCCGATTGTCGGCCTGCCCGTCGGCGTAGCGCTGAAGTTCTCACTCCTACTTGCGAGCGCCGCGGCGGCTACGCTCGGTGCATATCACCTCGCCGTCCGGAAGTCCCTCGTGCTTCGAACGCTCCTCGGAGCGAAGCGCATTGCTAATCGCACCGCCCGCTGGCCGCTCTGGCGCACACCGGTACTGCGCGGGCGCCTCTAGGAAGCCCTAGGCTCGTACCGCATCGCCACCGCCCCTGAGCCGAATTCCAGCCGGCCCACGAGCCTCAAGTCGACACGCTTCGATAGCCCCGCGAACAACGTCGGCCCGTGGCCCACCAGCCTGGGCTGCACCACGAACTCGTATTCATCGATCAACCCCAGCTCCGCCAACGCCAGCGGAAGCTTCACGCCTCCCACGACCAGTCCCTTGCCCGACTCCCCCTTCAGATCCTGAACGGCTTTTCCCAGGTCCCCGCGCACGAGCCTCCGCGTTCCAATCGACCCGGTCCAGGGTGCTCGACACGACGTACTTCTTTGCCGCGTCGATCGTCCGGCCGAAAGGCGCCATCCAATCAGGCATCGCTTCCGTCTGCCCCGGCGGCCGCCAGGCTGACTCCATCATCTCGTAAGTCACCCGGCCGAAGAGGAGAGCGTCGGCCCGGTCGAGATTCTTCGTCGCGTGACGATGCAACTCTTCGTCCGGCAACCTCGCACGGTGATCACAGCACCCGTCCAATGTGACGTTGATGGAATATCGAAGAGGTCGCACTACGTGAACATACGCCGCACTTGCGTCGTAACGCTCTCAGGTGAGAGGGGAATCCCGTGCGGCTTCCCGTCTCCGAGCGCCCAGTGTGTGGGCGCGTTCGTGCTCTCGCTTCACGCTCTGTCGCAATGCGCGAGCAGCGAGGCCTGACAGCGTCAAGAGGTGCTCGCGCCCGCGAGGCGCGGGTCGGTCAGCACGGCGCCCGGCGGAACGGGAGTCGCTGCCGACACCAGGAGCACGAACTCGGGCGCCGGCCCTAGCACCATCTGGCGTTGCCATACGGCGACTGAGCCGGGCAGCGACGCAAGGAACGCGTCATAGGGAAGGTGGGACGGTTATCGAGACCGCCCGCTCTCACCGGTCCGCCCAAGAAGAACCTGGCTGATCGGTGTGAGCCCTCGATGCTCGTAGAAGCGGAGCGCGTCCGCGTTCGCAGCTATGACGAGCACACGAAATTCGGCGATTCCGAGACGAACAAGCTCGTCCTCGAGCGCATCCATGAGCAGCGTTCCTATCCCTTGCCCGCGCATCGCCGGCAAGACCGAAAGGGTTTCGACGTCCGCCAGACGCTCGCCGTATTCCCAGCCGGCGGGGCTCTCGCCCATGCTTACGAGCGCGTATCCGACCACGTCGCCGGAGCGCTCCGCGATCATCACGAACGCATCCGGGTCCTCGAGCGCCGCTGTGTACTTCCGGCGCCGTACCTGCCATGAATCCTCAGGTGACCGCGCCTCGAGCCCCCCGATCGTCGGCGCGACAGCGGCGTGATGCTGGTGGAGAGCCCGCCATAGCGGCTCCAGGTCGTCGATACGCTCCGCCCCGGCACGAAGGATCGTCAGCCCCGTGGGCATGAGCCCATGCTACGTCGGCCGCGATGCCGGCCAGGGCTGCTCGGGGGCGCATGTCGTCTCCGCCTGGCGCGCCAGGCAAGCAACCATCGGGATGGAGACAGTGGGACGCTACTTGAACCCCCCGGCTCCGCTTGGTGCGCTGCTCGCGCGACGGGAGGGGCCGCCGGGCTGAACCCGACCAGAGCGCTACCCCGGCGCTTCCACGCGAAGGCAAGAGCGAGCGCCTAAGTCTGCGCCTGTCATCGCACGAACCGCGGCTTCTGTTGCCGGTCAGGCCCGGGCGGGGCCGGTCGGCGCAACTTGCTCGGCGAGCGACGGCGGTTCCGCGTCGAGAGCCAGTGCCACCCAGATTCCAGAGACTGCTGTCAGCCCGGCGACGACGCCGATCGCGCCCCCGAACCCGAGCACATCGGCGCCGATGCCGGCCAGCAGGCCCCCCACGACGTAGCCCCAGTCGCGCCAGAAGCGGTAGACGCCCACCACCGGCGCGCGCGAGACCGGGCTCACGCGATCGGAGATCGCCGCGATCAGCGTCGGGTAGACGAGCGCCGTTCCGAGGCCGAGGATGACGGAGGCCGCGATGGCCGTGCCGACTGCGCCGCCGCTCAGAGCGAGCAGCCCAAGTGCGACGGCCTGCACGAGCATCCCCGCGACGATCGGCGGCTTTCGCCCCACGCGATCCGACCAGGCGCCGGTCGCGATCTGCGCGACGCCCCACACTGCCGGATAGATCCCGGCGACGAGTCCTATCGTGCCGACCCCCGCTCCGTGCGCGGCCAGGTACAGCGGCACGAGGCCCCAGGCCAGCGCGTCGTTCAGGTTGTTCACGAGCCCGGCTTGCGAGCAGGCGCGCAGGTCTCTCCGCCGCCAGCTCGCGTCGACGAGGGCCGCGCGCAGCGACGGCGCGCGCTCGTCATCCGGCTCGGCCGACCCCTGTTGCTCGAGGGCGACGTGTTCGCCCGTGTCGCGCACGAAGACGCTCGAAAGCACCAGAGCGAGGGTCGCTATGACTACCCCCGCGACGACGAGAACGTCGCGCGGCGCGAAGTCCGCCGCCAGCCAGCCGCTCGCCGCCGCCGCCAGGGCGACGCCGCCGTAGCCGACGGCTTCGTTGAGTCCGAGCGCGAAGCCGCGCCGTCGCGGCCCGACCAGGTCGATCTTCATGACGACGGTCATGGACCATGCGAGGCCCTGGTTGACTCCGAGCAGCACGTTCGCCCCTACCACGACGGACCACGCCGGAGCGGCCGCGATCAGGAGTGGGACCGGGAGCGCGAGCGCCCAGCCGATGATCAGCAACCGTTGGCGCCCGGTGCGCGCCGCAAGCGAGCCGGCGGCCAAGTTCGTCACGGCCTTGGCGACGCCGAATGCAACGATGAACGACAGCACCGCGGTGCTCGAGGCGAGATCGAAGTCGTCCTGTCCGATCAGGGGCAGCGTGGAGCGCTCGAGGCCGACCATCGCGCCGACGAACGCGTTGACCGCGAGCAGGAGCGAGAACTGGGTCAGGTTTTCGCGCAGGCCCAGCTCGACCCGCCGCAGCGGCATCTGCCAGCTCAGCGGCATCTGCCCAGCTACTACGCGCGCCCGTGGATGCAGCCGCTGCGGTTGGCGGCGACGATCTCCGCGTGGTGCTCGGGCGCCGGCGGGAGGTCCTTCAGCAGCGCGTCGACGAACTCGTCCTCCGACGCGAACCGCAACGCGCTGTTGTGGCGACGCTCGAAGCCGATCGTCGACGCGGGGTTCGCCGACAGGGCTCGCCCGCAGACGGAGCCGGAATAGTGCGCCGGGTAGAGCAACAGGTCATCGGGCAGCGTCAGGAGCTTCTCGTGGAGCGAGCGATAGAGCGCGCGCGCCATCTGCTCCGCCGTGAGCTCGCCGTGCGCGTGGAGGTCCGGCCGTCCAGCGTCGCCGACGAACAGGGCGTCGCCCGTCAGGGCCATCCACGGCTCGTCCCCGCGCACGTGGTCGGTCACGAGGTAGGCGTGGTGCGCGGTGGCGTGGCCAGGAGTGGAGACCGCCGTGACCTCGGTGTTCCCCAGCTCGACGACGTCACCGTCACCGAGGGCGACGTGATCGAAGTCGACCCCGGCGCCCTCGGGCAAATACGCGGTCGCGCCCGTGCGCTCGACGAGCCGCGGGAGGCCAGAGACGTGGTCGGCCTGGACGTGGGTCTCGAAGACCGCGACGATCGGGATCCGCTGGGCCTCCGCTATCGCGACGTAGTCGTCGACCAGTCCGGAGTGCGGGTCGACGACGGCGAACTTCGCCTGCGACTTGCAGCCGAACAGATAGGACGCGCACGCCGTCTCGTCCTTCAACAGCTGCCGAAAGAACATGGCTACCTCCGGGTGATCGTGTTCATCAGGCTTGACAAATTATCAAGCAACCTATTGAATAGCAATGGATGGCTTCCCGAAACGACAAGGACGCGCTCTTCGACGCGATCGCCGTGATGGGCAAGGCATTCGCCAGCCCGCGGCGCCTCGAGCTCGTCGACCTGCTCGCCCAGGCGCCGCGCACCGTGGACGAGCTCGCCCGCGCGAGCGATCAATCGGCCGCAAACACTTCGCAGCACCTGCAGGCGCTGCACGCCGCGGGACTCGTCACGCGCACCCGTGAGGGCACGAGCGTGCGCTACGCGTTGGCCGACGACCAGGTCCTGGCGCTATGGCTCGCGCTCCGGGATGTCTCGGTCGTCCGACTCGCGGAGGTAGAGCGCGCCGCGCGCGAGTACCTCGGTGGTGAGGTCGACGCGATCGGCCGAGACGAGCTGCTCGCCCGGATGCGCAGCGGCGAGGTCGTCCTGGTGGACGTCCGCCCGAGCGAGGAGTTCGAGGCCGGCCACATCGACGGCGCCCGCTCGGTTCCGCTGGAGGAGCTCGAGAGCCGGCTCGCGGGGCTACCGGCCGACCGGGAGGTCGTTGCTTACTGCCGCGGTCCACTGTGCGCGTACGCGCATGAGGCGGTCCGAAGCCTGCGCGCGGCCGGACGCGAAGCGCGGCGCCTCGAGGAGGGCTGGCCCGAGTGGCGGCTCGCGAATGGGCCGCGGACACGACCGCGAGCCGCGTAATCGACGGAGGAGAGGGATGACAGCGTGGACGCATGACAACCTCGGTACACAGGGCTATCGCCTGACCCCCGGTGAGGCCAGTCGTCTCCGTGTCGGGCTGCGCTTCCCGACGGCCCTGTGCCTTGCGCTCGTCGTGGTGGGCCTGGCACTCGAATCGGCGCTGCTGATTGCCCTGCTGGTTCCGATCGGGGCGGTCGCCGGTTGGACCGCTCGCCATCCGTTCGACCACCTCTGGAACCACGGTCTCAGGCATGTCACCGGAGCGCCCGAGCTGCCTCGGAACCCGACGCGCCGGCGACACGCCTTCAAGCTCGCCACGATCTGGCTGGCCGGGGTCGCCGTCCTCTTCGCCACCGGGGCGAGCACAGCCGCACTCGCGCTCGGCGGCGTGCTCGTCGCGGTCTGCTCGCTGGTGACAGCGACGAACCTCTGCATCCCCTCCACGATGTTCGCCTGGCTCGACGGCCGGCGGCGGCGGGAGGCGACCGCATGAGCGATGTGACGGTCGACATCGAGCTTCTGCGTTCGGAGATCGAGAAGACCTACACCGAGGTCTCGACCGAGCCGGCCAAGGACTTCATCTTCCCGACGGGGCGCTCGTGGGCCGAGGATCTCGGCTATCCGCAGCCGGAGCTGTCGCGTGTGCCGGAGGCAACAGTTGAGAGCTTCGCCGGCGTCGCGAACCCGTACTCGCTCGGCCGGATCGAGGAGAGCGCGAGCGTGCTCGACCTCGGCTGCGGCGCCGGCACGGACCTCCTGATCGCGGCGCAGATGGTGGGTTCCTCCGGGCGCGTCGTCGGCGTGGACATGACGAAGTCGATGCTCGAGCGGGCGTGTTCGAGCGCAGCCGAGATGGGACTGTCGAACGTCGAGCTGCATGAGAGCCTGATCGAGTCGCTTCCGGTTCCCGACGCGTCGATCGACGTCGTGATCTCGAACGGCGTGATCGACCTGGTCCCGGACAAGGACGCTGTCTTCGACGAGATCGATCGAGTGCTTCGGCCTGGAGGACGTCTCCAGATCGCCGACGTCGTCATCCACACCGAAGTCTCCGAGGACGCGCGCGACCGCATCGACCTCTGGACCGGGTGAATCGCCGGAGCTCTCCTGGAAGGAGAGCACGCGCGGCAGTTGGTCGCACGCGGCTACGTCCAGATCGAGCAGGGTGCCCTGGTGGATACGTACGCTGGTTCCACCTTCGAGGACACCCGACGCAAGGCCAGGAAGTTCGGCGCGATGGGATCGACGGTCCGCGCCACCAAGCGACGCTAGAGCTGTCGGCCGCCACGCTGTGGGCCGTGCCACGAGCGCAGCCCGGCAGCGTTCTCGCCAGCCGCTCGCCCAGAGGCCAAGCGGGGGCGGGAACCCTTACCCGCGGAGGAGTTCGTCTGACGACGTGACCAGCCAGCCGAGGGCGCTCAAGCAAGCAGCCCTACCGATGGAGACGGTGGGACGCTACTTGAACCCCTCAGGGCCGCTGAAAGCCCTCTTAGCCCGAACGGAGTGAGCCCGCCCCTTGAGCTCGAGCGCCGGCGGGTGGGCTGATGTTCGGGGCTCAGCCGCACGCTTGCATTCACGCGAAAGCGAGTGGGGCCGTTACTGGCGTGCGCGCGAAGTCCGGCTGCGAGACCACCGGATAGGTAGCTTTGCTCTATGGCCATCTCACTGGATGACTTGCAGGTATTCGAGTCATTCCAAGGTCCGGTTCACGTCCAGCGCAGCGACGGACCCTTCGTCGCACATGGCCAGGCTCGACTTGAGGCCGGTGTGCCCGCCCAAGCGCTAGCTCCTGCTGACGTCACGCTCGGGATCTACGACGAGATGCGTCGGCTGGAACGCCTGTTGCCGGCGTCCGAGATCACAGCCGTGCATCCGGCAAACCCGGGGTGGCTCATCACCGTGAGCGACAATATTTCAGCGGCGGAAGGCGACGCGGTCCAGACGCGCGGAGCGACACCGCCGACGACGTAGTCGTCCGCACCGTTGGCTCGACGGTTCTCGGTGGAACTACGTCCGTATCACGAGTCAGACGAACCAGTATGCCGGGCTTGGTTCGGCGAGACTGACGCGTTCATGCCTCGGCGGTGGCTAGACGCTGCGGTCCGAGCGAGTCGGCAACCCGACCACCATCTCCTCTTCATGGGATGCGAGAACGGGGAGCCCGTCAGCGTCGTCTCGGTCTCGCGGGACGTCGTAGGGAACCGCGCGGTTATTTCCCTGCTCGTCGCCCCGGAACGGAGACGCGCGGGCGTGGCGCGCGCCACGATGGAGATCGTTCGCGATGCCTTCCCGGACGTCGATGAGTTCGTCGCATATGTCGATCGCGCGAACCTACCGAGCGCCGCCCTGATGAGCAGCCTGCGCCTCGCGGCCGTCCCGTACCAGGATGCGGAAAAGACGCTGTTTGTATGGCGACGCGGTGGAACGCTGCCGCCGGCCGACTGGGCACCTCCCGAAATTCCTCGCTACTAAGTGTCAAGGCATGCACTGCGAGCGGCCCGGACAGCCTGCCCTCTCTCTCACCCTTGGCCTTCCGGCTCGTCGCCATCATCGAGAACCTTGCGAAGCCCGAGGAGGTCGTGGCTCATCCGCTGGCAGAGCCCAATGAACGCATCGCGATTCTCCGTTGGGATCTCGCTGTTGTGCTGGCGGACAATGAGCTCGACGAAGGCAGTTCCGATGCTCGTAGGAGGGAGTTGAAGGAGATCCTCGGCGACCCACACGGCCATGTCCGACCGACCATTCCAGGACCGGAATCCGAGGGAGGCCCGGTTCGCGACTACCCAGCAACCAATGCGACCGATCACTTCGGCGATCCACTCCGCTGACGATCCGGACTCTCCGTCCTCGATCTCTCGGATCGCGGCGTCAAGACGTACGAGCGTGGCCACAGCGTCCGGTGTTCCGTGCCAGTCGGCTCCGGCCCCGTAGCGGCGCGCCGCGGCGACTCCCGCGTCGGCCACCGCGGAAACAAGGGTCTCGATCGTTTCGCGGTCCTGCTGTCCCGGGAGCTTGCGCGCGATCATGGAGCCAGCGTCGATGACTGCATCGTTGAGCCGACCTTCATTCTCGCGATCAGCCCGCTGAGCGAGCTCCACGAGTAGCGCAAACAAGGCGCGCGTCGGGTGCTCAAGACGATCTCCGTCAAACCCGTAGACAGCCACCGGCGGCGACAGCGACGCGAGGTGTTGCCCGAGCCAGCCGGCCGTCTTCGCCGCAGCGACGGCGTTTCCCGCCGCCATCTGCTCGAGCGCGTCGATCGCCGCCAGCACTGGACGATGTTCACCGAGGCGACGCTCGGCGAGCGACGAAATGCCCTTGGCCAGACCTTTGGCGGATTCCTCGGACATTGGAACACTGCCGACTACCCCAAGAGCTGAACACAGCCGGACCTTGCAGTCCTCCGACCCCTGTCGATGGGCGATCTCCTCAAGAGCCTGTGCATTCGAGACCAGGTGTTGGGCAGCCGCGGGATCCAAGGATCGACTTTTGAGCTGCCGGCCGACCACCACCAAGGCGCTTCGCCAGGTCCGCATGTTGCCGCTTCTCAGCCCGGCGGCGGCGGCATCGAACAACATCTCGGAGGGATCCGTCCGGTTGGCACGGAGCAAGACGCGTCGGACGTGCATCCATCGGACGAGCATCGCCCAGCGCGCCTTCCGGATCCACGGAACCGTCGGCTCGGGCGTGGAGACCAAGTGAAGCTCCAGCCCGAACCAGCGATACCTCCGCGCGACGATGTCGCTAGCGAACTCGTCGCTCTCCTGCCACCGTGTCGCGAGTGCGTAGCGGTTGAGCCGACGGACGCTGACACGTCGGCCGACGGCCGCGAGGAACCGTCCTGGGCGGCTGACGCAAAGCAGCAAGTAGCTCACCACGCTCGCCGTCGCCGCGATTCCTAGTCCGACGATCGCAGCGGCTACTTCCTCGGTGATCCAAGCTGGCACCTTCCCCCGCGCAAACGAGACGAGCATGAAAGTGGGTGCGGCGAAGACCAGTAGCGCCGCGAAGGCAAACCGCCAGCGAAGCAAGAAGCTAATGGCGGCGTCATCGCCGTAGCGACCATATGCGTGACCGAAGATCAGGCCGCCCGCAGCAAGCAGGATCGTGATTGTCCCGAGCGAGAATGGCGCCAGCTTTAGGAACTCGGTGACGGTCACTGCACGCAGTTTCGCTCAGCGCCCGACGATGTGAGGAGCTGGGCCAACACGGATCGCGCGAGTGGACCGGCGCAGCGGGCCGCGAACCAGGACCGCACCGCCGGCGAGTCCGTCCGCGAGGACCGGGTGCAAGCGGCGTGGTTGAGCACTCGCGCTTTGGGCGAAAAGCAGAAGCAAGCAACTGTGCCAGTGGAGACACTGCGACGCTACTTGAACCCCTCAGGGCCGCTGAAAGCGCTCTTAGCCCGGACGGGGTGAGAGCGGGACGAAGGCGACAAACGCCGGTCTCGTCTAGTGCGCTCCCCAATTTGTGGCGGACGAAGGGCGGCGACAACCCTAAATTGCCTCCGCGCAGCGCTGATGGGGACATTGCGGTCGAGTTCGCGCGTCAATCTGCGGGGCTACGGTTCCAATCGTGCAGATGCGCCGCCCTTTTCCCGGCCCGGACGAGGCACCTCAGATGGAGGTGGAGGAACTCGCCATGTGCATTCTCGACCGCCTTGCCAGCACGCCCGAAGACCGTAGGAACGACCTGATGACGCGCTCAATGTTCCTCCACCACCACGTAGGTGACGCCTATTCGCAAGCGCGCCGTAAGCTTGAGCCTTTCGGCGCCTTCTCTTTTGACAGCGACACCGCGACGCGCGCTTTCCCCGACTACGCTCGCGCCTTGGCTGAAGCGTGGACGTTCCTGGAGTCGCAGGGCTACCTGGTTCCGGAGCCCGGGCCGACACAGAAGGTCTTTGTTGGGCAGCGCGGCTTGGAACGCCACGCGATGTATAGAGGCGGCGCCGCGAGCAGCCAGGGCGGAGCCCGCGACGGCACAGACCACAGTGGTGAGGTGCCTGCGACGGAAGCAGCTTCTGCATCTGCCGCGACCAAGGCGACGCCGAGCGACGGCGGTGATCGCGACCCGCCACCCAACGGCGAAGACCACCCGACCGCAGTCGTCATCTGGGCACACGACGATCCCGACTGGTCGGCGGACGAGAAAGAGGCCTGGGAGAAGACAATCGTGGCATTCGTGCAGTTACTCAACGTCGCCGGAATTGACACCGATCTCGACCTCTACCACGGGGATGAGCCGACCGATTGGGCGAGGTTTGGTCCGCAGGCGATCAGGAACAGCGACTACGTCGTCGTCGCTGTCAGTCCGGTCTGGCGCCGCGCCTACGAGAGCGCGACCGGCCCTGGCGTAAACCCGGGAGCTATCAGCGAGGCCGACACGCTGCGTGGGCTTTTCAAGGACAGCTCCGACGAGTTCCGCAAGCGCGTCGTCCCGGTAATCCTGCCCGGTCGCGACGAAAGGGACGTCCCCCAAGAGCTTCGCTCCACGGTCGCGTGGGTGCGGGTTTCAGAGCTCACGGACAAGGGGATCGAAGCCCTACTGCGCCGCCTGACAGGCCAGCCGACGTACAAGAAACCCCCAGTCGGGCCGCGGCGCGAGCTGCCAGCCCAAACGGTCTCGACCCCTACCTCCTCCGCTGGGCCCCGCATCGCCGACGCAGAAGCTCGCAATGAGGAGCTGAAGGGCCAGATCGGGCGCGCGGAAGGGGCGCTGGACGAGCTGCCGCCCGCGTCGTCTGGGACGAACGAGGAGCCATGGGACCAAGCACGTCGGAGCATTGACTCACGCCTGAGTGAGCTCACAGAGGAGGTCCGTCGGCTGCAGAGGCGGGCCTCGGCTTCAGAGTCGGTAGCTTCCGAGCCCCGACTGGAACCGCTCATCGGCCATGGCACGGGGACCTTTAACCTCCACTTGCCAGCGGGCCCGCTTCACGCCCACCTCCGCAACACGAGCGAGGGCGACGTGGAGGTCTTGGCGGCCACCCTGGAGACTCCGCGCGGCACGTTCGCCGGTGAGATGTACGCAGAAGAACCGCCACCGCTTGCGCCTGACCCTCAGCCCTCAACGTCGTTGCCGAAGGATGGTCACCTCGTCATCAACTTCGGAGAGAGTGAGTTCAAGGGTCTACAGGAGTCGACGGACCCGCTTGCGATGGTTATCCGCTACCGGCAGGAGGGCTCGACCCAGGTCTACGAGATGCAGCTCTCGCTACATCGGGCCCCAGCGGTGTCGACGGGCCGGCCACAGTGGCGGGCAAGAGGCGTCGAGCGCTTCCCCGTTGAGTGATCGGCCGGCTAACGCGGGGGGCCTGCCGCTCAACCGCACAGGCACTTCCCGGCCCCGCCCCATCATGGACCCGTCGGAGCACCGCTCTCGCAGGGGCGGTACAGACTTTGAAACTCGAGTTACCCGCTCCACAAGAGCGAACGAAGTTGTGCTTTGTGGGCAAAGCAGAAGCAAGCAACTGTGCCAATCGAGACGGTGGGACGCTACTTGAACCCTCCGGCAGCGCTTCACGCGCTCTTTGCCGGCGCGCAGCGGAACTAGAGCCACCGGAACTAGGCTGCGCGTCCGCTGGCGAACGGGGACGCTCTTGACGACGACCGCCGCTTCTCGTCCGAAGCAGCAAGCGGTGTATACGACGAGCCCCATGGTTGCGCGAAGCGGCAGTCCCGGCGGGGGTCGGAGCGTCGGGCGGGCGACGGCAACGCCGTTGAGCAGTCGCTGGGCCCTGTGAGCTTGCGGCTCATGCGGTTGCTCGCGCAGCACACACCGATTACGCGCTTGGCGCCTGTTGAATACCATTCCAACGTGCACGATCAGCCACCGGTGCCGAGTGAGCAAGATGGTCGCGACGTCCACATCTTCGCCCAGGACCGCATCGAGGTCTCAGACGTCGCAACTGCTTTTCTCTCTTTCGAAGTTGAAGCGGCGGCAGAGGAAGCTGCACAGCAACGCGAGAGATTGAAGCGTGATGCGGCCTTAGATTGGTTGCTGGCGTCGCTATTTGGAACCGGTGCGGTTGCTGCGGCGACGATCGGCGCGCTGGGAGTCGCCGGGGTGGCGGCCCTGGGTCCGCTCTTGGCTGCAGCGGCAGGGCTTCTCGCTTCTTTCGCCGTCTCGATGCGCTTGATGAACCAGTTCGTCGCGAGTCTCTTACCGCTCTTGCAACGCCTGCTTCCGAGAACGGCCAGCGCTAAGCCGCAGCCGATGGTGCTCCGCGTGCGTCCTTCGGTCCGGGTACTTGGCGAGCAGCTTGCAGCTCAGCGGATTGCGCTTCAGGACCTGAGCCCAAGGCACCGGGAAGTCACGCGTGCCTGACGGCGGGCGTGCCGAAGTCGGGCATGATCCGCCTCACCCTCCACAGGGGCCCAAACCTGCGACAGGGGGCGTCGACCCAGCCACGCAAAGCGGCGCGAAAGCCGACGTGGCGAGGGTGCCGGCCCAAGCTGGGGCGCCTACAGATCAGACGCTCGACCAGACGCTGAGGAGTCTGGATGCCGCTTTGCAAACAGGGCGACCGCCGCGCGATTTCTCCGACGAGAGTCTCGGTGCACTGCTCGAACGTCAGAGTGAGTACGTCGAAGAACTCGGGACCGAGGCGATTCGGATAGCGCGACGAGCTAAAGCGGATGTGGTGTCAGCGGTTGATGTCGACCAGGCAGATCAGCTTGTGCGCAGCGCGGAACGAACGAAGCGCGGTAGAGCGGTTGAAACGTTCGGCGGCATCCTCTTGGGTGGCGGGCTAGGCCAGTTGTATGCGCAGATCGCACTCGCGGACGAGGCGACGACTCTCGGATGGGTAGTCGCCGCAGCCAGCGCTGCACTCGGCCTCGTACTTCTGACGTTCGCATTCGCTCGTCGGTGGTAGCCACCGCGCGCCAAGAATTGTGGAGGCGGGCTCCCATCGTCGCTTGAGCGCGACGAGCGGGAGGGAGGCGGGCATCGCAAGCAACTCCTGCTTTCCATGCAAAGCAGCGGTCCGCGAACCTCCCCTCCCAAAAGCAATAACCGCTCTACTGAGCGGTTTATACGAGGCCAATGGAGGCGGGGGGAATCGAACCCCCAACTCAGCCTTGCAAAGGCCGCGTGTTCCCGTTAGCACCACGCCCCCGTGGGCTGTCCCGAGCAGACGGTAATGGGCGGCTGTGGGGTACGTTGGGCGGGTAGGCCGACACGACGCCTGACCGGGGAGGTGGGACACATGGCGGATGACGCGACCGTGACCGAAGAGGGGCTCCACGGCGACGACGGGCTGGGGCCGCCTGACAAATCACCACGCTCGGCCAACGAGGCGACGGGGCCGGCGCGCGCCGAGCTCTCGAACTACGCGATCGTCAACCACTACTTCGACATCGCGACCGAGCGGCTGGAGTTGCGGGAGGACATCGCCGCGGTGCTTCGCTCCTCCTACCGCGAGGTCCAGGTCCAGATTCCGATCAGGCTCGGCGACGGCCGCACCCACGTGTTCTCCGGCTTCCGCGTCCAGCACAACGGAGCGCGCGGGCCCTACAAGGGGGGCATTCGCTTCCATCCGGAGGTCGATCTCGACGAGGTGCGCGCCCTGGCCACCCTGATGACCTGGAAGACGGCGATCGTCGGGGTGCCGTTCGGCGGCGCCAAGGGGGGCGTGAACATCCCCGCCGGTGACCTGAGCCAGGCCGAGCTGCAGAAGGTGGCGCGCTCGTTCATGGACAAGATCGAGAAGGTGCTCGGACCCAACCGCGACATCCCCGCCCCGGACGTGAACACGAACGCGCAGACCATGGCGTGGCTGATGGACGAGTACGGCAAGCTCCACGGCCATACGCCGGCGTGCGTGACCGGCAAGCCCATCGCCCTCGAGGGGTCCTACGGTCGCGAGGCGGCCACGGGCCGCGGGCTGATCGACGTGTACCGGGAGGCCGCGCCGGCGCTGGGTCTCAAGCCCGAGGACACTCGCTTCGTGGTGCAGGGGTTCGGCAACGTGGGCTCATGGGCGGCGCGCATCCTCCAGGATATCGGCGGCACGCTGGTCGGGGTCTCCGATGCCACGGGAGCCATCCGCGCGGACAGCGGGATCGACGCCGACGCCCTTCACGCCCACCTCGCGGCCGGCGACCCGCTCGGGGACTTCGCGGGCGTGGACGCGATCGATGCCGACGAGCTGCTCGACATCGAGTGCGAGGTGTTCATCCCCGCCGCGCTCGGCGGCATGCTGAACCAGGGGAACGCCGACCGCCTGCGCTGCCGGGTGGTGCTCGAGGGCGCGAACAGCCCGACCACTCCCGCCGCCGACGAGATCCTGACCGACCGCGGGGTGGTGGTGGTGCCCGACGTGCTCGCCAACGCCGGCGGAGTCGTCGTCTCCTACTTCGAGTGGGTGCAGAACCTGCAGCACTTCCGTTGGGAGGAGGACGCCGTGAACGGGCAGCTCCGGAAGATCATGCGCACCGCCTACCGAGAAGTGTCTAGCCGCGCCGAGGCGGACGGCGTGCCGCTGCGAGTGGCGGCCTACGAGCTCGGTATCGAGCGGGTGGTGGAGGCCTCGCGCACCCGCGGCTACATCGCCTGAACCGGGCCCACAACCGCGAGTGGGGGCCACTTGCGGCCCCCACTCGTGTCAGATGTGCGGCGTCGTGCCACCTGGAGACTGCCGTCCGTGGCCGTCTACACAGGCTTGTCGGGTGCTGGGTCGAGGTTGGTGAAGAGTGCGCCCCACGTTGGACGGATGTCCGGGTTTGGGTCAAGCGCCAAGGGGGAAGCGCGCGTGTCCGTGCGTACTGACGGCGGTCCGACGCACGAGCGCGAACGGGGACCACTTGCGTGGTCCCCACTCGTGTCGCCGCCAGCTGTGGCGTCCTTGCCACCCTGAGACGAAGCCTTCCTTGGCCGTCCGGTTGGGCGGCGTCCGTGCCACCCGAGAAGAGCCTTCCGTGGCCCTCTATGTAAGTTGTGCGGCGTCCGTGCCACCCGGCTGAAGACGAGCCTTCCTTGGCCGTCTATAGAAGCCTTTTCGGGTCGTAGCCCGGGTCCAGTGAAGAGTCCCGCCCGAGCCTGGACGCATGTCCGGGTTCAGTCGTCGAAGTCGAAGTCGCGCGGCGGCTTCTGCTCGAACCACAGCCGGTCGTGCTCGGGCGTCTCCTGCAGGAAGTCGGGCGTCTCCTCGAGCATGTCGTCCGAGTCCGGCTGGAGGGTTCCCTGGTGCTCGGGCTCGGGGTGCGCCTCCGGCTCGGGCGGCTCCGGCTCGGGTTCGAAGTGGGTCGTGGGCTCAGGGTCCTCGTCGAAGTCGTGGAGATCCTTCGGCGGGGGCTCGACGCGCTCGAAGTCCTGTGTTGACGGGGGGGCCGGCGGCTCGACGCGCTCGAAGTCCGCAGTCGACGGAGGGGGCGGCGGCTCGACGCGCTCGAAGTCCTGCGTGGACGGGGGCGATAGGGGGGTGCTCGTCTGTACGTCCGAGCGGCGGGAGAACGCCGCACCGATGGTGGACCTCAGCCTGGGACGCGGCGCGTCGGCGGGGGGACCGGGCGCAAGGGGCTCGAAGCCCTCCCCCTCCGGTGGCGGCGGGTCCTCGAGCGGGGCCGGGTCCGGGTCGAGCGGCTGTTCGAGCGGCTCCTCCGCGAGTGCTTCGGGCGGCTCGACGGGCGCGACGTGGTCGACCAGCATCGCGTCCTCGTCCGGCGGCTCGACGGGGAGTATGCGCTCGACGAACCCGCCGGGCTCACCCGGCACCGGTCCGGCATGTGCCTCGGGACCGACGTGCGGTTCACCGGCGCGGGGCTGCTCGTCGGGCAGGGCGTATGCCTCCGTGGGGGGCGGGCCGTCGCGAAACGGGTCGAGCGCCGCCTCCGGCTCGGGATCGGCGGGCGGCGCCTCGAAGTGAGCGGTCGGTTCCGCGTCCATCTCCGCGTAGACGGACTCCTCGTGCGCGGCGACCTCTGGGGCGGGCGTGACGGCGGGATCCTCGAGGTCCGGGAGGTGCGTGTCCGCGAACGGCTCCTCGGCTACCGCGGCGGGCGCCTCGCGACGGGCCGGGCTCAGTGCCTCCGCCTCCTTCTTGGCGAGCTCCGCCTCGCTTGCCCCGTGCCGTCGCCGCAGCTCGAGATGCTCGCGAATCGCGTCGTCGAGTATCCCCATGCGCGCGTAGACTAGCGCGGTGGCGGCGGGCCTCGGGCCGCCCTCGACGGACCTCTTTCGGCCGGTTTTTTCAAGGTCGAGTCGCCCGGATCGCGCACCGGCCTCGGGCTGCGCAGCTAGCGGCGTTAGACTGGGTCCGGGCCCCGACGAGGGACCCGACCACGGGGCTATAGCTCAGCATGGGAGAGCGCCTGGATCGCACCCAGGAGGTCGCCGGTTCGAGCCCGGCTAGCTCCACTCGCGGAAGTACGCGTGTGGACCTGCGTGAGCATCGGCGTAGGCGCTGGCGGCTGGTGGGCGTGGCTACGATCCCGCGGTGGGGGCCGGAGGACGCAGCTCGCGCAGACGACTCGTCGTCGTGGCGGTCGCGGCCGCCGTCGTGGTGATCGCTGTCGTCGCGGTCGTGCTGAGCGGTGGCTCGGCTGCGCGCTCGCAGCTCGAGGACTTCCTCGCGGCGTGGGAGGCGGAGCGCTACGACCGCGCGGCTGCTTTAACGGATGCTGGGCGACGTGAGGTACGTCGGGCGCTCGAAGAGAACCGTGACGGGTTGGACGGAGCGACGCTGACGACCGAGGTGCTCGAGCTGGAAGAGGATGGCGGCGCGGCGCACGGCCGCGTTCGGCTCAGCTGGGACGTGCCGGTGGTCGGAACCTTCGAGTACGCGGTCGAGATAGCCCTTGCCAAGGCGGGGGATGACTGGGCCGTCCAGTGGTCGCCTCAGGTCGTGCATTCGGAGCTTGAGGCGGGGCAGCGGCTCGGAACCGCCCGCGACTTTGGTGACCGTCGGCCGATCCTCGACCGACGCGGACGCGCGCTGGTCAGCCAGCGACCGGTAGTCGACATCGGGATCGTGCCGGAGAAGCTCGAGGACCGGGAGGCGGCTCTGGCCGCACTCGAGACACATGCGGATGTGGACCCTCGGCCAATTCGACGGGCGCTGCGGGCGGCGGCGCCGAAGCAGTTCGTGGCCGCGATCACGCTGCGCGACGAGGAATTCGTAGCGATCCACGACGCGCTCGATCGGGTCCCGGGCATCGAGTTCGCCAACCGCATGATGCCGCTTGCGTCTACACGCGCGTTCGCGCGTGCTCTCCTTGGAACGGTCGCAGCGGCGACGGCCGAACAGCTCGAAGAGCTGGGCGAGCCGTACGGAGTTGGCGACGAGGTGGGGCAGTGGGGGCTTCAAGCCGCTTTCGAGCGCGAGCTCGGGGGTACGCCAACCGCGCGCGTGCTCCTGCGCGGCCCGGACGGGATTCCGCTGAAGGTGCTCCGCGAGACGGAGGGGAGGCCTGGCCGAGCGCTTCGGACGACGATCGACAGCGACGTGCAGGAAGCGGCGGAGGACGCTCTGGGCGCGCGGCGCGGCAACGCCGCGATCGTCGCGCTCGAGCCCTCGAGCGGTGACGTGCTCGCGGTCGCGAACCGTCCCGTCGACGACACGTTCAACCGGGCTTTTGAGGGCCGGTACCCGCCGGGGTCGACGTTCAAGGTCGTCAGCACGGCGGCGTTGCTCGACGAAGGGCTAGATCCGGCGGACACCGTGGCCTGCCCGAGCACGATCACGGTCGGCGGCCGCCGGTTCCGCAACTTCGAGGGGACCGCTCGCGGCGCGGTCCCGTTCCGCACCGACTTCGCGTATTCATGCAACACGGCGTTCGTGTCGCTGGCGGACCGTCTGGAGGACGATGCGCTGCCGCAGATGGCCGAACGCTTCGGGCTCGGCCGTCAGTACGAGCTCGCGCTGCGCGCGTTCGGCGGCGACGTGCCGCGTGCGACGTCGCCCGCAGACCGCGGCGAGACCGTGATCGGTCAGGGGAGGGTCCTCGTCAGCCCGCTCGCACTCGCGGGCGTCGCCGGCACGGTCGCGGCGGGCCGCTGGCAGCAGCCCCGGCTGACTCGCGCTGATCCGCGCCGCAGCGGCCCCCGACTGCCCGACGACATCAGCGAACCGCTTCGCTCCCTAATGCGCGACGTGGTCGAGTACGGCACGGGCACTGCGGCCTCCGGAGCGCCGGGCGCGATCGCCGGAAAGACCGGCACCGCCGAATTCGGCGGCGGTGACCCGCCGCGCACCCACGCCTGGTTCATCGCCTTCCGCCGCGACCTCGCGATCGCAGTCCTCGTGGAGAATGCACCGTCCGGCGGCGAAGTCGCGGCACCCATCGCCGCCGAATTCTTCGCGCACCCGGGCCTACCGTAACCAGGCTTTGCCGTCGCGAACCGGGGGCGCTGCCGAGCAACCGCTCTTCCGCATCGCACCCAGGGGGTCGCCGGTTCGAGCCCGTTTCGCTGACCGCGATTGCCGTGCGCGTCGATGGCAACCACTCGGATCCTGTGCGTGCCCGGGCGCAGACGCTGCGCCGGAATGCGTATCGCGAGCCGCTTGCCACGCGACGTGGCCAGCGCGCGGCCGCCGAGCGTGACCCGAACCGATCTGATCGCGGGCGCGTCGGTGATCCGCAGCCGCGCCCCAAGAGCGCGGCTGACACAGCGCCGAAGGGATGCCGCTGGCGCGGATGACAGGTAGCCAGCGGTCGACCGGCGGCGAAACGCACGGCGTGTCGTCCGTGTTCCCGTAGCTGTTGCCGTCGGCGCCGTAGACTCGCGCGAGGTGGAAGCGTCAAGACGTCGAGGCAGCGTCGAGGCGAGCGGGCGCGACCAGGCCGGCGTGCGGATCCCTCCGCCCCTGATCTACATCGCGGGCTACGTCGGTGGTCTCGCGGTCGAGGCGGCCAGCCCACTCTCGGGGCTGCCGCCGGCACTCGCTTTAGCCGCCGCCGCCATCGGCGTGGCGATCTGGCTGACGCTGGACGGGTCGGCCATGCTCCTCTTCCAAAGGTCGAGGACCAGCGTCGTGCCGATGAAGCCGACCACCGCGCTCGTGACCACCGGGCCCTACCGGGTCACCCGCAACCCGATGTACCTGGGCATGGCCTTCCTCTACGCGGGACTGGGGTTCGCCTTCGGCGTGATTTGGGCGCTGGCGCTGCTGCCCGTCGTCCTGCTGATCGTCGACCGCCAGGTGATAGCTCGCGAGGAGCGCTACCTGGAGGCCAAGTTCGGGGACGAGTACCGCGAGTACAAGAGGCGCGTGCGCCGCTGGCTGTGAGAGCCCGCCGGGCGCGCTGATCCCGTGCGGGCGGTAGGGTCAGCACAGCTGCCCTCGCGAACCACAGGAGACGCCTTGAGCACCACCGACGACCTGCTGAAGAACGCCGAGTCCTACGCCGACGGCTTCGACAAGGGCGGACTGGCCATGCCCCCCGCGACGAAGGTCGCGGTGGTGGCGTGCATGGACGCCCGCCTCGACCCACAGGCGCTGCTGGGCCTGAGCGAGGGCGACGCACACGTGATCCGCAACGCCGGCGGCGTGGTGACCGACGATGCGATCCGCTCGTTGGCCATCTCGCAGCGGTTGCTCGGCACCGAGGAGATCGTGCTGATCCACCACACCGACTGTGGGATGCTCACGTTCACCGACGACGCCTTCAAGCAGCAGATACAGGAGGACACCGGCATCAAGCCCGAGTGGGCCGCGGAGACCTTCGACGATCTCGAGGGGGATGTGCGGCAGTCGATCGCGCGGATCGAGGCAAGCCCGTTCATCCCGAAGAAGGACGCGGTGCGGGGCTTCGTGTACGAGGTCGAGAGCGGGCGCCTGCGCGAGGTCTCGTAGGGGCCCGCGCTCTCGCGGCGGCGTGACGGCTACTCGGCAGCCCCCGGCACCACGCGGTCCCAGAGCCGAGCGAGCTGCTCGGCCTCGCGCTCCGACAAATGCTCGAGGAAGAGGCTCCTCACGCCGGCGAGGTGCGTCTGTCTTGCGGCCGTGAAGCGCCTGCGCCCCGCGCGGGTGATCACGGCGTTGGCGCCCCGCGCGTCAGAGGGGCAGGGTCGCCGCTCGATGAATCCATCACGCTCGAGCCGATCGACCAGCCTCGTGAGGCCGCTGCGGCTGAGCAGCACCGACTCAGCCAGGTCAGACATGCGCATCGTGCCGTCCGGCGCATCGGCCAGGTTGAGCAGAACCTCATACGAGGTGAGCGGCAGGCCGTGCTCCCGCTCGAGCGCGGCGTCCAGCTCGCGCGTCAGGGCCGCATGCACGCGCAGGAAACCCCGCCAGGCTCCCCGCTCCAGAGGGCTCAGCCGTTCGTCCGGTGTTGTTCGAGCGATCATCTCGTAAGGTTGCAGCCGCAACCATTCTAGTCGTGAACCTCGACTCACTCCCTCATCGCATCCGCCCCGCGGCGGCCGAGGCCCTGGGCGCCCTGGTGCTGCTGCACGGCAGGGGCACGAGCGAGCTCGACCTGCTGCCCCTGCTCGACGTGCTCGATCCCGAACGGCGGCTGGTGGGAGTCACGCCGCGAGGGCCGCTCAGCCTTCCCCCCGGAGGGGCGCACTGGTACGCGGTGCGGCAGATCGGCTACCCCGACCCGATCACCTTCCTGCCGACCTACGAGCGCCTCTCGGGTTGGGTGGACTCCCTCGCCCGCGAGGTGGGCGTGCCGATCGAGCGGACCGTGATCGGCGGCTTCTCACAGGGGGCGGTGATGTCCTACGCGGTGGGGCTCGGACGAGGGCGCCCCGCGCCGGCAGGGATCCTCGCCCTCAGCGGCTTCATGCCCACCGTCGAGGGGTTCGCGCTCGATCTGGACGGGCGCGAGGGCTTCCCGATCGCGATCGGCCACGGGACCGAGGACCCGGTGATCGGGGTCGAGTGGGGAAGGGACGCGCGGGCGCGACTGGCAGAGGCCGGTGCCGCGGTGACCTACCGCGAGGCGGGTATCGCCCACTCCGTCGATCCCTCGTACCTGACGGAGCTCGCCGACTGGCTCGAGCGCACGATCGGCCACGGCGCCGGCGGGGGCGGTTAGCGCGACGGGGCGGGATGTCGCCGCCGTGCTCGTCTACCGCCGGTCGGGTCCGTCTGCGCCCAGCTTCGACGTGGAGCTCGAGCTCGAGCCGTCGGGACGGCTCAGCTCGCCACTTCTCGAGGGGTTCGGCGTGGAGCTGCGAGAGCTCTACGAGGAAGGGGGCTGAGCACCGAGCCATTCCACACCGCAAGGTCGTGGGCCAGACTTGACACGATTGTTAGTGACTGCTAACTTCGCGGCCCGATGGCTGCGCCCCGTACCAGCACCCGCCACACCGCCGACGAGCGCCGCGACCAGATCCTCGAGGCCGCTGTGGCGGAGTTCGCGGCCACCGGCCTGCACGGGACGTCCACCGACACCATCGCCCGCCGCGTGGGCATCTCGCAGCCCTATCTCTTCAGGCTGTTCGGGACCAAGAAGGACCTCTTCATCGCCGCCGTGGAGCGCAACTTCGACCAGACGATCGAGAGCTTCGAGCGGGCCGCCGCCGATGCGCCCGCCGGTCAGGTGCTCCCGACGATGGGCAAGGCGTACTCCGAGATGCTCGCCGACCGCGAGCGGCTTCTCAACCAGATGCAGGCCTACGCCGCCTGCGACGACCCGGAGGTGCGCGCGGTGGTGCGCCGGCGCTTCTCCGAGCTCTACCGGCTCGTCGAACGGCTCTCCGGCGCCTCCGCCGACCAGGTGCGCGCCTTCGTGGCCACCGGCATGTTGCTGAACGTGGCGGCGGCCATGGACCTTCCGGCCATAGCGCCCGACGAGGGCTGGGTGCGCCGCTTCCTGGACACGGAGGAGTAGCCGATGGCCGCCCCTCCTGCTCCCACCTTGTGTCGGGCGCTGAAGTTAGTGACCAGTCACCACCTATGCGAGGAGAAGCCATGCGCAGGCTCGCCGACCTAGCCCACAACCGCCCACGACGCGTCCTGTTGATTGCCTTCGCCTGCGCCCTGGTGGCCGCCGCCCTGGGCGGCTCGGTGGCCGAGCGCCTCGATCCGTACGGAGCGGAGGATCCGGCCACCGAGAGCAGCCGCGCCGTCGAACGCCTCGAGCGCGCCGGCGGGATCGACCCGCACGTGGGGCTCGTGGCCCTGATCGAGACGCCGGGGCCGGTGGCCTCGTCCGCTGGTCGCGCAAAGGTCGAGCAGGTCGCGGACCTGGTGGCGAGCGACGCGGCCGTGGGTCGCGTGACCACGACCTTCACCACGCGCGACCCGGCGCTCGTGTCGAAGGACGGACGCTCGACCTACATCGTCGCCAACTTCGCGCCGGTGTCGGACAAGGAGCAGCAGGAGGCCTCGGAGCGCGTTCAGGAGCGCCTCGCCGGAGTCGAGGGCGTCTCGCTCGGCGGCCCCGGGGCGGCCAGCGCCCAGATCAACGAGACCGTGGCCGAGGATCTGACCAGAGCCGAGCTAATCGCCTTCCCCGCGCTGTTCATCCTCTCGCTCATCTTCTTCCGGGGTGCCGTGGCCGCACTGCTGCCGCCGCTCGTGGGCGGCCTGGCCATCGTCGGCACCTTCTTCGCCCTGCGCCTCGCCAGCGAGATGGGCTCGATCTCGGTGTTCGCGCTGAACCTCACAACCGGGCTGGGGCTCGGCCTGGCGATCGACTACAGCCTGTTCATCGTGTCGCGTTACCGGGAGGAGATCGCGCGTACCGGACCCGGCCGCGAGGCGCTGCGGCGCACGCTGGCCACCGCGGGCCGCACCGTGCTCTTCAGCTCGTTGACCGTATCGGCGGCGCTTGCCTCGCTGCTCGTCTTCCCACAGCGCTTCCTTTACTCAATGGGACTCGGCGGCATGATCGTGGCGCTGATCGCCGCGGCCGTGGCCCTGCTCGTGCTGCCCGCCATCCTCGCGCTGCTCGGCAACCGGGTGAACGCCCTGGCGCCACGCCGGCTGCAGCGCGCCGCCGAACGCGAGGCCGCTCCGGACTCCGCCGGGGCCTGGTACCGCCTGTCACGGTTGGTGATGCGCCGGCCCGGACGCGTGGCGATCGTCAGCGGCGCGGTGCTGATCGCGCTCGGCACGCCGTTCCTGGGCATCCGCTTGACGGCCGTGGACGCGAGCGTGCTGCCCGAGGAGGCGAGCGCCCGCCAGGTGGACACCGCGCTGAAGCGCGACTTCCCGCCCAACCACGAGCAGCCGATCCTCCTGGCCGTCGACGCCCCGGCGGGCGTGGCCGTGAACGACTTCGCCGCCGGGCTGCGCGACACCCCTGGCGTGGCGGCGGTGCTGCCCGCCGAGCGCGCCGGGTCCGGCACGTCGCTCGTACGAGTGGTTCCCGACCAGGGCTTCCTCGAGGAGCGTTCACAGAGCCTGGTGCGGGAGCTCCGACAGGCCGAGGCGCCCTTCGACGTGCTGGTGGGCGGCGGCACGGCCGAGTTCGTCGACCAGAAGTCGAGCCTCGCGAGCCACCTGCCGCTCGTGTTCACGATCATCGCGGCGGCCACCATCCTGGTGCTCTTCCTGATGACGGGTTCGATCGTGCTGCCGATCAAGGCGCTGGTGATGAACGTGCTCACTCTGAGCGCCACGTTCGGGCTGCTGGTGCTGATCTTCCAGGACGGGCGCTTCGAGGGGCTGCTCGACTACACGTCGCAGGGTGCGCTCGAGAGCTCCCAGCCGGTGCTGCTGTTCGCGGTGGCCTTCGGCCTGTCAACGGACTACGGCGTGTTCCTGCTGTCGCGCATCAAGGAGGCGCGCGACGCCGGCGCGAGCGACTCCGAGGCGGTGGCCGTGGGGCTGGAGCGAACGGGCCGGATCGTAACCGCCGCGGCCGTGCTGTTCGCGGTGGCGTTCGGGGCGTTCGCCACGTCGCAGATCATCTTCATCAAGGAGGTGGGCGTGGGCACCGCGCTGGCGGTGCTGATCGACGCCTCGATCATCCGGGCCTTCCTCGTGCCGTCGCTCATGGAGCTGCTCGGTAGCCGCAACTGGTGGGCCCCGCGCCCGCTCGCACGGCTGTACGAGCGCTTCGGGCTGAGGGAGGGCGACGCGCGGGTGGCGCGGGCGCCGGGAGCCGTGAAGGCGTGAGCTCCTTCGACGCGGACACCGCGCTCGAGCCTCGGGGAGCAGGTCTGTTCGTAGGCCACATCGAGCGCCGGTGGTGGGTCGACCGCGGCCCGAACGGCGGGTACCTGGCGGCGATCGTGCTGCGCGCCCTGACCCTGACCGTCGGCGACGCGGAGCGAGCTCCCCGCTCACTGACGGTGCACTACGCGGCCGTGCCCGAGGAGGGGCCGGTGCGAGTGGAGTGCTCGGTCGAGCGATCGGGGCGGTCGGTGGCCTCGCTCTCGGCCCGGGTCGTCCAGGGTGAGCGGCTGGTGGCAATGGCGCTGGCCGCCTTCTCGAAGAGCTGGCCGGGCGTCGACTACGCCGACGCCGTCATGCCGGACGTGCCGGCGCCCGAGGATCTCGAGACGGTTGCGCCCGGGCCGTTGCGTCCACCCTTCCTCTCGAACTTCGACATGAGGTGGGCCGTCGGTGGCCTGCCGCTGTCGGGATCCGAGAGCGCGCGGGCCGGGGGCTGGCTCAGGCCGGTCGACCCGCGCCCGGCCGACGCGGTGCTCGTGGCCGCGCTCACCGACGCGTGGGCGCCGTCACCCTTCTCGCGCCTGACCGTGCCGGCCGCCGCCCCGACCATCGACCTGACGATCCACTTCCGCTCTCCCCTTCCACTGCCGGCGCCCCGGGACGACGACTTCTACCTCGGCGTGTTCACTTCGCGCACCGCGGCCGGCGGCTTCTTCGAGGAGGACGGCGAGATCTGGTCCCGCGCCGGCGTGCTTCTTGCTCAGTCGCGGCAGCTGGCGCTGCTGCTGCCCGCGCCCGGCTGAGGCGTCGGGTCGAGGGCGCTCATCCTCGTCGAGATCCTGGTCCGAGCCTTCGGCGGTCCGCGCTAGCCGTCGTGATCGGCGTCGCCGTCGTCCTGGTCCTTGTCGCCGTGCCGATCGTCGTCGTGGTTGTCGTGCCCGTACCCGTAGGCGTTCCCGTTACTGCCGCCGTTGCCCTTGCCCTCGCCGCCGGAGCCGTCGTCGTCGCCCCCGTCGCCCCCAACGCTGCCGCCTCCTCCGCCGCCTCCGGTGCTGCCGCCACCACCGCTTCCGCCTCCACCGACGTCACTACCGCCGCCGTCGCCATTGCCACCTCCGGTGCCGCCGCCAGCGCCGCCGCCTCCGCCGCCGCGGCCTCGCCCGGTGCCTCCGCCGCCGCGTGGGCCCTGACCCCGGCCATCGTCTCGGTCGTCTCTGCGAGCCCGGCGGCGCCGTTCGTCACCGCGCCCGGGGCCGACGGCGTCACGACGGCCCGCACGGCGCTTCGCCCTACGGACCTCGCGGGCATCCCGTTCCTCGCCGCGCCGAGATGCGCCGCTGTCGCGCCCGTCATTCGTGTCGCCGCGATCGCCGGCAGCTCCAGGGCCGGGGTCGCCGCCGCTCGCTCCGGGCGCGCCCGGGACGGCATCGGCGGGCTGCGAGCGAGCCGCCCCGCCTCCCCCTGGGTCACCGCCTCCGGAGACGGCCAGCCCCCCGCCGAGCGCTGCGACGCCGACCGCCCCGGCCACGACCGCCAGCTTCGCGGCGCCGATCTTGGCGACGAGGCCGGCACCGAGCCCACCGCCGCCCAGCCCGGCGGCTCCCGACCCGCCCCCGATCACACCGAGGGCACTCGCCTTTAGCCCCAGGGTGGGCACGACCGGAAGCACGAGCGCCAGCATCTGGCTCTGCTCACGCACGCGGGCGCGGTATGCGCCACATCCGGCACAGCCGGCGACGTGGCTGCGCACGACCCACCGGCCGCGGAGCCCGAACCCCCCCGCCGCCACCTCCTCGCGCACGTGCGCGCACGGGACGTCGCCCCCTGAGAAGCGCCCGGACATCGCCCGCTGGAGGGTGGAGAGGATCGACTTCAATTGAGAGGCTCGGGGGCGGGCACGTAGGAGACGGTTCTGTCCATCCAAGCTTGAACGCCGGGAGCGCTTGGAAGTTGGGTAGTTAAGGTTCGTTTCCGTGGGCCGCGTCGACTCGTTCACCTTCGAGGGGAACCGCCTCGTCTACGAGGACTACGGGTCCGGCCCGCGCACCTTCGTGCTGCTGCCCGGCCTGCTGCTGTCACGGCAGATGCATGCGCCGCTTGCCGAGTCCCTGGCGGCCCGGGGCAACCGGGTGATCTGCCTGGACCTTCTCGGTCACGGCGAGTCCGATCGCCCGGAGGGCCTCTCGCGCTACTCGATGCCGATCTTCGGCACCCAGGTCGTGGGCCTGCTCGACCATCTCGGGCTCCACGAGGCAGTGGTGGGCGGCACCTCGCTCGGAGCCAACGTCACGCTCGACGTGGCGGTGCGAGCCCCCAACCGCCTGCGCGGGATGGTGGTCGAGATGCCGGTGCTCGACAACGCGCTGGTGGCCTGTGCGGTGGCCTTCACGCCGCTGATGGTGGGGCTCACTCTGGGGGGCCCGGCGGCGCGGCTGCTGGCACGGGCCACGCGGCTCGTGCCCCGCGGGGCCAGCCATCTGAGCGACACGGTGCTCGACTGGGTCAGCCAGGATCCGGGTCCGTCGGCGTCGGTCCTCGAGGGCCTCTTCTTCGACCGGATAGCGCCCACGCACGCCGAACGGCGCACCATCGAGACCCGAGCGCTGGTGCTCGGCCACGATCGCGACCCCATCCACCCCTTCTCGGACGCCGACGAGCTCGTCGCCGAGCTGCGCAACGCGCGCATCGTGCGGGCGAGGTCGCTGCTCGAGCTGCGCGTCCGGCCCCAGCGGCTCACCGGAGAGATAGGCCGCTTCCTCGACGACTGCTGGCGGCCCGCGCCCGCCCGGGGCCGCCGCTCGAGCGCCGGTGCGCGCTCTCGAAAGTCGGCCGGCAGCGGGCGCAGCGGACGGACGCCGGCGCGCTCCACTCGCGTCCGGCGGGCCTCCGCCTAGAGTCGCTCACCTGGCCTCGGCCGCCGTAGGGCCGCCGCTACCCTACGCGCCGGTGTCCACGCGCAAGGAGCAGAAGGAGGCGCTCAGGCGGGAGCGCCTCGAGAAACAGCAACGGGCTCAGGCGGCCGCGCGGCGCAAGCGCATCGTCGGCCTGGGCGCTGCGGCGGTCCTGGCCCTGGCCGCGGTGGTGGCCCTCGCGGTGGTGGCGTTCTCGGGGGGCGATGAGGGCGGCGGTGGGGGATCGGCGCTCTACCCGGACGGCGGCAAGCTCCCGGCCATTCAGGACACCGAGTTGAGCGCCGCGGCGAAGGCCGCGGGCTGCACGGTGACGGACGAGCAGGCCGAGGGCAACAACCACGTGGAGGGCAAGGTCACCTACAAGGCCAACCCGCCGCACTCGGGCGATCACAACATCGAGGCGGTGGAGGAGCAGCTCTTCGAGGAGACGCCCCCGACCGAGAACTGGGTGCACTCGCTCGAGCACGGCCGGCTCGTCGTGCAGTTCAAGAAGGAGCTGCCCCCCGAGGTGCGTGCCAACCTCAAGGTCTTCTACGACATGGATCCGTTCCATATGATGGTCATGCCGAACATCACGAAGATGCCCTTCGAGCTCGCCGTTACCGCGTGGACGCGCGATCCCCAGCCGCTCGGCACCGGCCATCTTCTCGGCTGCCCCAAGGTCAACGATCGGACCTACGACGCTCTTGCTGCCTTCCGAACGCGATACCGGGACAACGACATCCCGCCAGAGAACGTCCCGTAGTCCGGGGCGGCGAGAGACCGAGCGCCGAGGCCGCTCTTGAAGCGCCTGCTCACTCTCCTGAGCGCGCTGGGACTGGTCGGTCTGTGGATTGTCGCGGGCCCGGCCGTGTCCGGTGCGCCGTACATCCCCGAGCCGGACGCGTTCGAGCTCGTGCCCGACTCGGGCCATCGCGTGGGCAGCGCCGCCGCGGCCGGGCCCGTCGTCTCGCGTGAGCTGCGCACGCCCAAGCGCTACAACGTGATGGGCTTCCGCTGGCGCGGAGGCGAGGCCGACATCGCGGTGCGAACCCGGCTCGGGGACGGGGCCTGGAGCGACTGGACGCCGGTTCCGGCGCACGCCGATCATGCCCCCGACCCGGGGCGCGGCGAGCCCCTATCCGGCACGAGCTCCGACCCCATCTGGGCGGGCGAGGCCGACAGGCTCCAATACCGCTCGTCGCGCCGGCTCGAGGGGCTGCGCCTCCACTTCGTGAACACGAGGGGCACCGCCACCGCCGCAGATCGCGCGCGCACCGGCCTGCGCCGTCTGGTGAACCGCGGAGCCATCGCGGTCGGTGGCCTGGCCCGGGCGCAGCCGGGCGGCGAGCGGCCGCCCATCGCCCGCCGCTCGAGCTGGGGAGGCAACCGCCATTGTGCGCCGCGCGCGCGGCCGAGCACCGGAACGGTCCGGGCCGCGCTCGTGCACCACACCGTGAACACCAACGGCTACACGGCGGCGGACGTGCCGGCCATGATCCTCGGCATCTGTCGCTACCACCGCGACTCCAACGGGTGGGACGACATCGGCTACAACTTCGTCGTCGACCGCTTCGGGAAGATCTGGGAGGGTCGCGCCGGTGGCATCGACCGCGCCGTGATCGGCGCCCAGGCGCAGGGCTTCAACTCCCAGACCACCGGGATCGCCAACCTCGGGACCCACACCGACGTACGGCAGGCGCGCGTCGCGCTCAACTCGATCGCGCGGTTGATTCGCTGGAAGCTGCCGCTCCACGGGCAGCCCACCTCGGGTCAGGTGACCGTGACCTCGGCCGGCGGGCCCGCGAGCCGCTACGCGGCCGGCCGGCAGGTATCGCTGCAGCGCGTCTCGGGCCACCGCGACACGGGCAGGACGGCCTGCCCGGGCGACGCGCTGTACGCGCAGCTACCGGACCTCCGGCGCCTCGTTGGGCAGGCGGGCTCCGCTCCGCCTGCGTCGAGGCCCGTCGTGTCCGCCACGCTGGCCCCTCGGCGCGCCACCCACGGTGAGACGGTCACCCTGAGCGGCAGCCTGGCAACGGGCGACGCCCAGCCGCTGGCCGAAGCCCCGGTGCAGGCCCAGGAGCTCGTCGATGGTCGCTGGCGGACGCGGGCCACGGGCACCACGGACGGCTCCGGGGCCTTCCGAGTCGAGATCGTGGCCTCGGCTCGGGCCGTCTATCGCGCCCGCCACCCGGGCACGTCCTCCACGGGATCCTCCGCCTCGCGGCGCCTCCCGCTCGACGTGAAGCCGCGCTTCTCGCTCGGCGTCGAGGCCACCGACGGCGACGGGGGGACCGATATCAGCGGCACGATCACCCCCGCCAAGCCGGAGGTCTCGGTGCTGATCGAGCGGCGAACCGGCGGCGGGTTCGAACAGGAGGCGCTGCTGCAGGTGCGCCCTGGGCGCGATGGCGACTTCTCGGTCGCCTACCGCTTCGCCGACGACGGCGAGTACCGCCTCTCGGCCCAGTTCGCCGGCGATGCGACCCACGCGGCGGGAGCGTCCGCGCCCCTGCCCGTGGTGGTGGGTGGCGGTGACGAGTCCGCAGGGCGCTGAACGGGGAGCCGCGGGCCGCCGCGCCGTGTACCTGACCGTTGGCAAGCGGGCGCTCGACCTGACGCTGGCCCTTGTCCTGCTGGCGCTCACCGCGCCGCTGTGGGCCGTGGTCGCGCTGGTGCTCGCCGCGGGAGGCCGCGGCCGCGTGCTGTTCACCCAGGTGCGGCCGGGCCTCGACGGACAGCCGTTCACCATCCTCAAGTTCCGCACGATGACCGACGCGCGGGACGAGCACGGCCGGCTGCTGCCCGACGAGCTGCGCCTGACCGCCCTGGGGCGCGTGATGCGCCGGACGTCGCTGGACGAGCTGCCCCAGCTGCTGAACGTCCTGCGCGGCGACCTCAGCCTGGTCGGGCCGCGCCCGCTGCTCATGGAGTACCTGCCGCTCTACACCCGCGAGCAGGCGCGGCGCCACGGAGTACGGCCCGGGATCACCGGCCTGGCCCAGGTGGAGGGTCGCAACGGGATCTCGTGGGAGGAGCGATTCGCGCTCGACGTGCACTATGTCGACAACGTCTCGATGGGGCTCGACATCGACATACTCCGGCGCACGCTGCGCCGGGTGCTGAGCGGCGAGGGCGTGACGTCGGGGTCCGCCGCCACCGTCGAGCGCTTCCGCGGCTCGGCGGCGACGGCGCCGCGACAGGCGTTCGAGGAAGTACGGCGATGAAGCGGACCGTGTGGCTGCTGCTGGTCGGCCTCTCCGTGATCGGGCCGAGCGCGGGCGCCCAGGCGGCGCCGGTGCTCCGGGTCGACGGTCCGCGCGCCACCGTGGTCGAGGACCCCTCGATCCCCGCGCCGGGAGCGCTCGCCGAGCCGGGTCTCGGACGGGCGCCGGCCACCGCGAGCAGGGCGCGGCGGCCGGCTCGCCGGCGTGGTCCGACGGTCTCGGAGGTCCTGGACCGTGCCGATCGGCGCGGCTCGATCCGTGCCGGGCAGCAGTCCGACTACCGGACGATCTACGCCCGGGCCGTCAGCACGCGCAGGTCGCTCACGCCCGGCCGCGCGAGCGAGCTCGGCGGCGCGATAGCCAACCTGCGCGGCATCGCCGCGCGCGGCCGCCTCACGCCGAGCCGCATGCCGGTCCTCTTCCTGATGCTGCACCGCAACACCAACTACTGGCGCTGGCACGGCGCCCCGCCCGACCGCACGTCGGTGGAGTTCGCCGGCAGCCCGCTGGTGTTTCAGTACCTGCGCGGCGAGGGTCTCCACTTCAACTCGCTGGCCACCGCCGGGCGGGCCAACTACTTCGTGCGGGCCTGCGCCAGCAATCCGCCCGCCAAGCGCGGTGGCGCGCGCTGCACGCTCGGTCGCACGCTCCTCGACGAGCTCACCCGCCTGGCGTCCCGGCGCAGCGGCTTCACGGCGTGGGAGTACTTCGTCGACTTCGACGGCGGCCTGCCCCCGTGGAGCAGCGGCATCGCGCAGGGCACCGCCATCCAGGCCTTCACGCGCGGCTCGCAGGTGTACCGGGAGCGGAGCTACCTGGCGACGGCCGGCGAGGCCGTGGGCGCCTTTGCGCGCCGTCCACCCGACGGGCACCAACTCTTGCTCGCCGACGGCGGTGTTCACTACCTGATCTACTCGTTCGCCCCGCGCCTGCGCGTGCTGAACGCCTTCGCCCAGGCCCTCAACGGAATCCACGACTACGCGCGCGTGTCGGGCAGCCCCGAGGCCGGCGCGCTGTTCCAGGCGGGCGACCGGGGGCTGCGACACGAGAGCCGCCGCTACGACACCGGGGAGTGGTCGCGCTACTCGCTGCGCGGCTACGAGTCGTCGGTGGACTACCACCGGCTGGCCCGCGACGCCGTCGAGGGCCTGTGCGGGCGTACCGGCGTCGACGTGTACTGCAACACGGCGCGGCGCTTCACGAGCTACCTGCGGCGGCGCGGCTACTCGACGGAGCCGGGGTCGCTCGGCTTGTAGCTCGTCCCGCTCCGGCGTCGCGGGCGAGCTCTCGCAGTGTCAGCCCCATCGCGATCAGCAGCGCGACGTTCCGCAGCGCGAGCAGGGCGATCGGCAGTGGCTCGTGGTCGACGAGGTCCGGCCAGCGAGAGGGGAAGAAGGCCAGGGTGAGGAGGGTGGCCCCGCCGAGAGCGGCGGCCAGCGCCCAGAGGCGCCACGCCAGCGCCAGCGCGAAGAGGGGCGCCACCCACACGAGGAACTGCGGCGACAGGACCTTGCCGAACGCCGCGAACGCCAGCACCGCTCCGAGGCACGCGACCACGAGGGCCCGCGGACCGGGGGAGGCGGCGGCCAGGCGCGCCAGCGCCGCAAGCACGGCCAGCCCGGCGAGCGTGAACCCCACGACCACGATGCCGTCGAGCCGGTGCCCGATGCCGTGGGAGCGATAGCCCGGGACGTCGGCGACCGGTCCCGCTCCGAGCCACTCGAGGAGCCACAGCACGCTGGCCGGGGAGCTCTCGCTGAGCACCGGACGCTCGAGATGGAAGCGCACGAAGTCGAGCACTCCGCCGGCTGACAGCAGAAGCGCCGGCAGGGCGACGACGGCCATCGTGATCCCGAGCGTCGCCGCGGCGCGGAGGGCCGCACGGCGCTCTCCGCGCCCGACCAGCCACGCCAGCGCCATGGGCGCGACGATCAGGGGAAAGACCTTGGTCATGGCCCCGAGGCCGATGAGGGCGAAGCCGACGTTGGGCCGCTCGGCGGTCAGGGCCACCAAGGCGGCGACCGTGAGCGCGACCGCGACGACGTCGTAGTGGGTGCGCAGCATGGCGCCGGCCAGCAGCGGGAAGAGCGCCACACCGAGCAGCGCCAGCCCCGGGCTTCCGCCGGTACGTGCCGCGAGGCGGGCGCAGCCGGCCAGGATCGCCGTCGCCGCGAAGAGGGCGACGACCGTGAACGCTAGCTCGTAGGTGTCCGGTCCGGTGCCCGCGAGCCCCGGTAGCGCCATGACCGGTGCCGCCAGCGGCGGGTACTCGAAGAACACGTCGCGGTAGGGAGCGGCGCCGGCGAGGAACGCGTCGGCGTAGCCGCGGTAGACGCCGAGGTCGTTGAGGCTTATGTCCGACCACGGCTCCGCGAGGAAGGTGAGCGTCCCTGTGAGCAGGAGCAGCGCGGCCGCAAGAGGCAGGGCTCTATCGGCCGCCATCGCTCCCACTCAGTCGAAGGTAGTGGGCTTGGGGCCAGGTGATTGATTCCACGGCCGCGTCTGTGCGGGGTCGTTAAA
This sequence comes from Thermoleophilaceae bacterium, assembly GCA_030446485.1. Taxonomy (GTDB): domain Bacteria; phylum Actinomycetota; class Thermoleophilia; order Solirubrobacterales; family Thermoleophilaceae; genus JAUJNF01. The sequence continues at coordinate 88,005 of JAUJNF010000003.1, forward strand.
TCAGTCATCTAGGGTCCGCGCCGCCGTGCGCGTCCTGTTCGTGAGCCACCAGCCGCCGCTTCCCACCGACAGCGGTGCGCGCCTGCGCACCTTCCACCTCCTCGAGGAGCTGTCGGCGCGCTCGAGCGTGAGGCTCGTGACCTACGACCGCCAGCCCGGCGCGGCGCTCGAGCCGATCACCTCCGCGGCGCTCGAGGCGGCGCTGCCGAAGCTGGAGCGGGTGGCCGTCGTGCCGGCGCCCGTCTTCGACCGGCGCCGCCGGCAGCTCGGGGCGCTGCTCACCCGCCGCTCGTACGCGGCTCTGATGGTGGCGAGCGCCGCGCTCGGTGACCGCGTGCGCGCGGAGCTCGACGACTTCGCGCCGGACCTCGTGCACTGCGACTCGCTGTTTCTCGGCTTCCTCCGCGACGTCGATCCGACGGACCGCCGGGATTGGGTGCTCGCGCTGCACAACAGCGAGGCTGTGCTCATGAAGCGTCTGGCCGCCACCTCCCCCGAGCGCTCCCGTGCGCTCCTGTACCGGTCGGAGGCCCGGGCGCTCGCGCGGCTGGAGCGCGCCCGGGCCGCGCGGTTCGACCACTGCACGTGCGTGACCGACCGCGAGCGCGAGCTGTTCCGCCGCCACAACCCCTCAACGGTGACCATCCCGAACGGCGTGGCGCCACGGCCGGAGCCGGGGCCGCCGACGCGCCCGGCCGCCGGCGAGCCGCTGCGCCTGCTGTTCGTGGGCACCCAGAGCTACGAGCCCAACCGGCAGGGACTCGCCTGGTTCGTGCGTGAGGTGATGCCGCTGCTCCGGGAGCGCGTGGCGCTGTCGGTCGACGTCGTCGGCCCGGGACAGCGGGATGCCGCGCTTCCCGGAGTGAACCACCTCGGCCGGGTGGAGGACCTGGCCCCGTGCTACGAGCGCGCGCACGCCGCCGTGGTGCCGCTGCTCGCCGGAGGTGGGTCGCGACTGAAGGTGCTCGAGGCCCTGGCCCACGGCGTGCCGCTGGTGAGCACCTCCGTGGGCGTCGAGGGGTTCGACCTCGTAGACGGCGAGCACGCCATGATCGCGGACGACGCTCAGGGGCTGGCGAATCGGCTCGTGGACCTCGACGGCGACCTTCGCGCCGGCGGCGCTCTGGCTGCGGGCGTGCAGGCCACGGGCTACCGCTACGCCACCGGCTTCTTCTGGCCGCACATCGGCGAGCTGCTCTTCGATACCTACCGGGGGTGGACCGCCGGCTGATGCGGATCCTCTACCTGCACCAGTTCTTCATGACCCGCGACGGTGTGGGCGGCACGCGCTCGTACGAGTTCGCGCGGCGCTTCGTGGCCCAGGGTCACGAGGTGACGATGGTGACCGCCCGGGACGCCTCGGCGGGTCCCGACGGCCCGTCGCGCCGGGTCATCGACGGGATCGACGTGGTGGAGGTGAAGGCCGGCTACTCCGACTATCCGCGCGGGACGGCCATGGCCTATCCGCAGCGGATGCTCGCGTTCGCGCAGTTCGCGCTGGCGAGCGCCGCCGCCGTGATGCGGTCGCCGCGCCCCGACGTGATCCTCGCCACCTCGCCCCCGCTCCCCGTTGCCGTCCCGGCGCTGCTTGCCCGCCGGCGGCACCGTGCGCCGCTCGTGTTCGAGGTGCGCGACCTGTGGCCCGAGGCGCCGCGGCAGATGGGCGCCCTGCGGAACCCGGTGGCGCTGGCCCTCGCGCGGCGGCTCGAGCGGCTGGCCTACCGCAAGGCCGCGCACGTGATCGCCCTGTCGCCCGGGATGGCCGACGGCGTGGTCGGGGCGGGCAAACCGGCCGGCCAGGTGTCGATGATCCCCAACGCCGCCGATCTGGACCTCTTCTCGCCCGCGGTCGACGCGAGCGAGTGGCTCGAGCGGCTCGGAACCGAGCGGCGCTTCGTGTGCAGCTACTTCGGCACGATGGGCGAGGCCAACGACCTCACCGTGGTCGTGGAGGCCGCCCGCGAGCTCGAGGCGCGCGGAGAGAACGGCGTGCTGTTCGTCCTGCACGGGCGCGGCAAGCGCCGCCCGGTGCTCGAGGAGATGGCGGTGGGGCTCGACAACCTGCTGTTCTCGGACCCGGTCGGCGACAAGGGCGAGGTGGCACGGCTGGCCGCCGCCTCGGACGCCTGCATGACGGTCTACGCCGACGTGCCGGTGCTCTACACCTGCTCGCCCAACAAGCTGTTCGACACCTTCGCCGCGGGCCGCCCGGCGATCGTGAACACGCCCGGATGGCTGCGCGAGCTCGTGCAGGAGAACGACGCGGGGGTGTACGCGCGCCCGGGCGACCCGGTGGCGTTGGCCGATGCGGTGCTGCGGCTGCGGGACGATCCGGAGGGGGTCGAGCGGATGGGCGCGAACGCGAGGCGGCTGGCGGAGGAGCGCTTTGCGCGGGACGATCTCGCGGGGCAGGTGCTGGCGGTGCTGGAGGGGGCGGCGGGTGGCTGACGAGCGCCCCGGGTCGCCGGTAGACCCGCTGCTCCTCTCCTTCTGCGTCGTGAACACCAACGGGCGGGAGCACCTGCTGGCCTGCCTCGACGCCATCGAGCGCACCACGCCGCCGGGGCTCGAGCACGAAGTGCTGGTGCTCGACAACGCCTCGGCCGACGGCTCCGCGGCGGCGGTCGAGGCACTCGAGCGCGACATCCGCCTGATCGCGCTCGAGCGGCGCATCGGCAAGGCCGAGAACGACTCGACGCTGCTGCGCGAGGCACGCGGCCGCTACTGCCTGCTGCTGAACGAGGACGCGGAGCTCCAGCGCGGAGCGGTGGCGGCGCTGCTCGAGGCGCTCGACGGTTGGCCGCGGGCGGCCGCCGCCGGAGCGCAGCTCGTGTCTTCCGAAGGAGAGCCCAAGGCGTGCGCCTGGCGCCTTCCGGGCGTGGACACGGCGATCGCCGGCGCGCTGTTCCTGCACAGGCTCTTCACCGTGCAGAGCCACGGCTCGCGGACGCGGCCCGTCGGCTGGGCGCAGTCGAGCGCCATGCTGGTGCGCCGCGAGGCCGCCGCGCAGGTGGGGTACCTGGATCCCAACTTCTTCGTGTACTCGGACGAAACCGACTTCTGCAAGCGACTGCACGACGCGGGCTGGGACACCATCTACGTGCCGGGCGCCCGAGCCATCCACCACGACCAGCTCGGTACCGATGCCGAGGGGGCCCGGCGGCGGATCACCGAGCACATGCGCAACCGCGACCTCTACATGCGCAAGCACCACTCGCCGGCGGCCGCCGCCGCCGTGCGCCTGCTCACCGCGTGGCCCTACCTCGTCCGGGCGGTGGCCGCACTCGCGCTCAGGGGACACGACCCGCGGCGCTACCTCCTCCAGGCCCGCCAGGCGCTCCGGCCCGGGCGCGGGGAGGGGATCCGTGAGGCCGCCGAGGCCTACAACCGGCGACTCGACGAGGTGGCGAGACCCAGCTCGCCCTGACGGCGTGAGCCCGTCGGTACCCGCGAAGTCCGGCCTCGCCCTTCTCTAGCATGCCCCCGGTGTTGCTCTCTCTCGGGCGCTGGCTGCGGCGGCGCCTGCCGTACATCGCCGGGGCCTTCATGGTCCTCACCGGAGCCGCGGTCGCGGGCTACTTCCTGCTCGTCAAGGCTCCGGGTGACGTGATGAACGACGATGTCGAGTTCGTCGAGGAGGAGGCGCCGAAGAAGAAGCGCGCCAGCGAGACCTTCGTGTGGCCCTTCTACGGCTACACCCCCGACCGCACCCGCTACCTCGACACCAAGATCGGCCCGCCGTTCCGCGGCCTGTGGCGCTTCAACACCGGCGATCTGCTCGAGTACCCGCCGGTGCTCGCCAAGGGCACGCTCTTCACGCTCAACCGCAGGGGCGAGACCTTCGCCCTCGACTCGCGCACCGGCAGGCTCAAGTGGAGGCGCAGGATCGGCGACGAGAACGCCGCCTCTCCCGCCTGGGCGGCCGGGCGGCTGTTCGTGCCGAGCTTCACCGCCGGGCTCACCGCGCTCAACGCCCGAAACGGGAAGGTGCAGTGGAGCACCGACATCCCGGAGGGCGCGGAGTCGGGGCCGTTCATAACGAACGGCATCGTGTACACGGGCTCGGGCTCCGGGACGGTGTACGCGCTGCGCGCGCGCGACGGCAAGGAGGTCTGGCGCCACCAGGCCGACGGGCCGGTGAAGGGGGCGCTCGCCTTCTCCGACGGCAACGTCTACTTCGGCGACTACTCCGGGGAGGTCACGGCGCTTCGCGCCAAGGATGGTGCGCCGGTGTGGAACAGCTCCACCTCGGGCGCCAGCTTCAGCCGCGCCGGCGACTTCTACAGCACCCCGGCCGTGGCCTTCGGACGGGTGTACCTCGGCAACACCGACGGCAAGGTGTACTCGTTCTCGGCGAAGACCGGGGAGCTGGCCTGGACCAAGACCACGGGGTCGGTGGTGTACGGCGCGCCCGCCGTGGCCAGGGTGCCCGGCACCAAGCCGACGGTCTACATCGGCTCGAACGACGGCAAGCTCTACGCCCTCGACGCCCGCACGGGCGGCGAGCGCTGGCAGTTCGACACCGGCGGACAGATACTGGGCAGCACCAGCGTCGTGGGGCGCCTGGCCTACGTCTCAAACTTCGAGGGGAAGACGTTCGGGGTGGACGTGGCGAGCGGCAAGCGGGCGTTCATGCTGCCGGGGGGGCGCTATGCCTCCGCGATCTCGGACGGCCGGAGGCTCTACGTGTCCGGCTTCTCGAGCGTGCGCGCCCTGGTGCCCGAGGAGGGCAGGGGCGGCAAGCGGAAGAAGCGCGGCGGCGCGGCATAGGCCGCGGCGCGGCGACGCGTCAGTCGAGCGCGCCCCTCCTTCCCGACCATGCCTCGAGCACCCAACCGAGGTGGTACGGCCGGTCACTGCTGTTCACCTCGAGCGCTCCGTCCGCGCCCACCGCGCCCCCGCGTCCCACCAGCGAGCCCGCGGTGTTCGCGTACAGCGCCAGGCGGTCGATCGGGCGCCGGCGCCTGATCGAGCGGCGCACGAAGCCGTCCTCGACCATCGACACGCCCAGCGCGTTCTCGCCCCAGAGCCACCAGAGGCCCCGCCGAACCGCCTCGCGATAACGGTCGTCGCCGGTCTCCTCCCACAGGCCGAGCAGCGCCATCGGCGCCATCGCATCCTGATGGACCGAGTAGACCTCGTAGGGCTCCACCACCCGCCCGCGCTCGGCGTCGAAGAGCCACGGCCAGCCGCCGTCGGGAAGCTGCAGCGCGAGCAGGCGATCGGCGGCGCGCCGGGCCGCCGGCAGCGCCCGGAGGTCGAAATCCGCGGCGGTGGACAGGGCGAGCACGCCGTAGATCTGCGTGGCGAAGTTGGGAAAGCGCCGGCGGTTGCTCCGCAGGCCGTGGTGGTAGAAGAGGCCGCCGGGCGCCCGGCGCGCCTCCAGGAGCTGCCGCAACGCCTCGCCCAGCAACGCCTCGGACCCCGGCGGGCCGCCGGCGGCGACCTGCAGCGCCAGGCCGGTGGCGATCCACCCGAGCTCCATGCCCTCGAGCGCGCCGAGGCCTCCCGCGCCGGGCAGCGCTCCGTTCAGCCGCGCCAGCACCTCCTCTCCGCGCCCGCAGCCGGTGCGCGCGTCCAGCCAGAGCAGCAGGCCGAGATCGCCGACGCTCAGCTCACGCGAGTCGAGCTGGCTCCACAGCGTCGTCTCGATCGCCCGCCGTTCGAGTCCGTGATCGAAGCCGGCCGGCTCGGCACGGCTCAGCCCGATCAGCACCATCGCCGTGTAGCGCAGGGAGCGCCCGCGCGGTTGCCAGGAGGGCGCGCGCACCTCGTGGCAGAAGAGGCCCGATGGAAGCTGCATGCGCCGGAGGCCCGGCGGCACGACGCCTAGCAACTCGTCGATCTGCGCGCGACCGGGCACGGTCATCTAGGCCGGTAGCTCGATGTCGTAGATGGTGACTCCCTCGCGGAGCAGGCGCTCGAGCTCCTCCATCAGGTCCGGGGCGGTGATGGCGAGGATCTCCCCCCTGCCCAGTCGCTCGGCTCGCAGCAGGCCGCCGTCGAGCAGGAGGCCCTGGAAGCGCCGCTCGAGCGCGGCATGGTTGTCGATGCGCACGGCCGCGAGAGCCGGGTCGTGCACGCGGGTGCGCACGTCGTGCTCCACGCCCTCGGAATTCACGCAGCGCACCGTGTAGCGCCGGTCGAGGTACACCTCCAGCGGGAAGCCGCCGGGGCGGACGTCCTCGAACGTGTGGAAGAAGGTGAACACGTGCACGCCGGTGCCGAAGGCGAGGGCCCGCACGCCCCGCTCGATCAGCCGCGGGAACGGCGTGCCGTGGCCGAACGGCGTGTCGGCGTGCTCATGTCCGGCCACGATCGTCTCGGCCCGGGGGCCGCGGGCGCAGATCGAGTGCGTCGGGTGCAGGCTGCGGAGGGTGCCGGGCGTGGTGCGGAAGTGCTCGGAGATCGCCCCCATCCGCGACGGCGTCCGCAGGAGGTCGAAGACCGGCTCGCCGGCCAGGTACTCCTGCGCGCCGCCGACGATCGGAAAGGCCGGCATGGCGATCAGGCCCTCCGGTCCGACCACCTCCTCGAGCGCGCCCACCACCGTGGCGGGGCCACCCTCGATGCGCCCGAAGCGGCTCATCGCCGACTGCAGGTACACGCCGTCGCCCTCCCGCAGCCCGGTGGCGCGGAAGGCCGCGAGGAGATCGTCCCGCCCGACGGTAACCGGGTCGCTGCGCTGCCGCAGCCGGTAGCCGAGCCTGCGCTGCTGCCTTCGTGCCCGACGCAGCAGCGGTCGCATCGACCGCGGAGCGCGGCGCGCGAGCTCACGCTGCAGCCGCGCCCCGGCCCCCCCGCCGGCACGAGGGGGCGTCAGCCCGCCACCACCGGACGCGCGGCGCCCACGAGCACGTCGACCAGCCGCTCGGCGGCCTGGCCGTCCCAGCCCCGGGGCGGCTCCACCGGAGCGGACCGTCCCTCGCCGAGCGCCGCCGGTATCCCGGCGATCCGCTGGGGAGCCAGTCCCAGCAGCGTGTTGGTGCCGGCGCGCACGGTCACGGGCCGCTCGGTGTTGTCGCGCAGGGTGAAGCACGGCACGCCCAGGTAGGTCGTCTCCTCCTGGATGCCCCCGGAGTCGGTGAGCACGGCCGCCGCGTCGGCCTCCAGCGACAGGAACTCGAGGTAGCCGACCGGCTCGCTCAAACGGATCCGCGGGTGCAGCGACAGCTCGCCGAGGTTGGCCATCGTGCGCGGGTGCACGGGGAAGAGCACGGGCATCTGCTCGGCCACCTCCCCCAGGCGCTCCATCACCTCGGCGAGCGCGGGACCGTCCACGAGCGCCGGGCGGTGCAGGGTCACGAGGAGGTAGCTGCCCGGCACGAGGCCGAGCTGCTCGGCCGCGCACAGCGAGCGGAAGCGCGGGCTCAGGGTCACCAGCGTGTCGATCATCGTGTTGCCCACGAAGTGCACCCGCTCCCCGCCGACCCCCTCGCGGCGCAGGTTGTCCGCGGCCTCCTCCGAGTGGATGAAGAGGAACTCCGACAGCTCGTCCACGAGCACGCGGTTGACCTCCTCCGGCATCGAGCGGTCGAAGCTGCGCAGCCCCGCCTCGACGTGGGCGATCGGAATCTCGAGCTTGGCGGCCACCAGCGCCGCGGCCAGCGTGGAGTTCACGTCGCCCGGCACGATCACGAGGCCCGGCTTCTCGGCCTGGAGCACCGGCTCGATCCGCTCCAGCACGCGGGCGGTCTGCACCGCGTGGCTCCCGGAGCCGACCCCCAGCAGGTAGTCCGGCTCGGGCATGCCCAGCTCGTCGATGAAGACCGCCGACATCAGGCGGTCGTAGTGCTGGCCGGTGTGCACGAGCACGTGACGCGCCTCCGGATCCCGCCGGCGCAGCTCGGCGATCACGGGCGCCATCTTCACGAAGTTCGGCCGGGCGCCGATGACCGAGACGATCCGCACGGGGCTAAGTGTGCCGCAGGCGTTCAGATACCCCCTGGTACTCGAGTCCGGTACGGTACGCAAACCCCGATTGAGAGGGATCCGCATCATGCCCACGGCCACACAGCTGCCACCCGGCCCGCGCTACCCCGTCGCGCTCTCCACGCTCGGGTGGGGTCTCAGGCCGATGCCCTTCATGGAGCGCTGCCGGAGGCGCTATGGCGACATGTTCACGTTCCGGATCCTCCAGGAGGGCAGCTGGGTCTTCGTCTCGCATCCGGACCAGGTCAAGCAGGTGTTCACGGGCGACCCGAACGTGCTGCACGCCGGCGCGGCCAACCACATCCTGCTGCCGATCGTGGGCCGCCACTCGGTGCTGCTCCTCGACGAGCGCGAGCACATGACCCAGCGCAAGCTGCTCCTGCCGCCCTTCCACGGCGAGCGCATGCAGCGCTACGGCGAGCTGATGACCGAGGTGGCGGAGCGGGAGATCGCGAGCTGGCCGCAGGGCGCCGGCATCGCGCTGTGGCCGCGCATGCAGTCGGTGACCCTCGAGGTGATCATGCGCGCGGTCTTCGGCATCCGTGACGCCGACCGCCTCGACGAGCTGCGTGGCCGCCTGAGCACGATGCTCGACTGGACGCTCGATCCCAGGCAGATGCTGTTCTACGCGGCGCTCGGACCCCAGCGAGTGCAGGAGAAGGCGGCCTTCAGGCGGACGATGGATCCCGTCGACGAGATCCTGCTCGACGAGGTGCGCCGCCGCCGGGAGGACCCTGCGGTGGACGAGCGTGACGACATCCTCTCACTGCTCGTGCAGGCCCGCCACGAGGACGGCCGCCCGATGGGCGACCGCGAGCTGCGCGACGAGCTGATGACGATGCTCGTCGCCGGCCACGAGACCACGGCGACGTCGCTTGCCTGGGCGCTGGAGCGCCTGATGCGACACCCGGAGATGCTCGACCGGCTGCGCGAGGAGGTGGCCACCGGCGAGGACGCCTACCTCGACGCGGTGGTCCGAGAGACCCTGCGGCTGCGTCCGGTGCTGCCGATCGTGCTGCGCAAGCTCCAGCAGCCGATGGAGATCGGCGGCTACCTGCTTCCGGCCGGGGTCTCGGTGGCGCCGTGCATCCATCTCGTGCACCGGCGTGCCGACATCTATCCCGAGCCACGCCGCTTCCGCCCGGAGCGCTTCCTCGAGCAGGCGCCCGGCACCTACACCTGGATCCCCTTCGGCGGGGGCGTGCGGCGCTGCCTCGGAGCGAGCTTCGCGCTCTTCGAGATGAAGACCGTGCTGGCCGCGGTGATCAGACGGGCCCGCCTGCGGCCGAGCGACCCGGCTCCCGAGCGCGTGACAAGGCGGGCGATCACGCTGACCCCGGGCGACGGCGCGCGCACGATCGTCGATGCGGTCGAACCCGTGAGCGCACGAGCCGAGCTCGCCGGCACCGCGTCCTGATGCCGTCGCCGCGACTCTCGCGCAAGGAGCAGCAGGCCCACACGCGCTCGCGCCTGATGAGCTCGGCGGCGGCCGTGTTCGCGGACCGCGGCCTCGAGCGCGGCTCGATCGACGAGGTGGCCGAGCGGGCCGGCTACACCAAGGGCGCGTTCTACGCCAACTTCGCCAGCAAGGAGCAGCTCTTCCTGGCCATGCTCGAGGAGCGCTTCGCCGAGCGGGTCGCGGAGATGGACCGCGTGGTGGCGGGCGGCGGCGAGCCCGAGAGCCAGGCGCGCGCGGCCGGTGACGACTTCGTGCGCTACCTCAGCGGCGATCCCGAGTGGCAGCGGCTGTTCTTCGAGTTCGCCGCCCACGCGGCACGGAACGAGCAGTTCCGCGAGCAGCTCGTCGAGCGCTACCGCTCCCTGCGGGGCCGGATGGCCGTCGCCTACGAGCGTCAGGCCGAGCGCCTGGGCGTCACTCCGCCGGTGCCCGTCGAGCACATCGCGCTGATGACGTTCTCGATGGCGAACGGGTTCGCACTCGAGAAGCTCCTCGAGCCGGACGCCGCGCCCGACGAGCTGTACGGCACCATGCTCGCGGTCTTCTTCAAGGGGTTGCGGGCGCTCGCGGACGAGGCTCAGGCGTCCGAGCCGCCAGGGGCGCACTGAGCACGGGGCCGACCTCGGCCTCGCGATCCCGGTCTGCTCGCCGGAGGGCAACGGCGGCCGCGGCAAGCGCCCACGTGAGCGGGTTCTCGAGGAACCCCCCGTAGAACATGGTGTGCGCTACGAGCGCCACGGCGGCGGCGGCCACGGCACCGCGGGCAGCAAGGCGAGCGTCGGGTTCCGAGCCCGTCCACCGTCCGCCGTCCACCGTCCGCGGCCGCAGGCCGCGCAGCCGCCCCAACATCAGCCGCGCCGCGGCCGCCAGCACGGCCGCGTACAGCAGCAGCCCCACCACCCCCTGCTCCGCCGCCACCGTGACGGGCGTGGTGTGCGAGACCGAGGTGCCGAACTCGCTCACGCGCTCGCGCTCGCGGAAGCGCTCGGCGAACGAGCCCGAGCCGTAGCCCCACAGCGGCCGGTCGGCGAACATCTCGAGGCCCCCGGTCACGAGCCGGAAGCGCCCACTCGTGGCGTCGTTCACGCGGCTGTCCGAGCCCAGATCGATCCCGGCCGTGCCGGGCGCCGCCAGCAGCACCACCACGCCGGCGAGCGCCGCGGCGCCGACCGCGCCGGCGACCACTCGGGGGCTCCAGCGCAGCGCGGCCAGCACCACCAGGCCCGCGAGCAGAGCGGTGAAGCTCGACTGCGAGAACGTGAGCACGAGCGCCGCCCACAGCACGGCCAACACCGCCGTGGCCACCAGCACGCCGCGCCGGCGCCGGCCCCAGAGCACCAGTGACGCCACCAGCAGCATCACGATGGCGAGGAACTGGCCGTACGCGTTCGGGTCGAAGAACAGGGAGTTGACGCGGAAGAAGGACTGGAACTCGCTGGCCGCCGCGGCGTTCGGATCGAGCAGCACCTCGCGGGCCGCGTACTCCCAGAACCCGACCGCCGCGACGGCAAGCGCCAGGCCGGCGGCGAGCATCAGGCAGCGCGCCACCAGCGCCCGCGACCACTCCACCGCCGTCAGCACCCGCATGAGCAGCGCAAAGGGCACGTAGAAGAAGGCGACGTTGCGCAATGCCTGGTCGAAGTCGGTCGAGTAGAGGGCCTGCACGGCGTACAGAACGACCGAGCCCACGAGCAGCAGCGGCAAGAAGCGGTCGCGCCGCAGGCGCTCCGCTTCCTCGCCCGCGCCGCTCGGTGCGGCCGGAGCGCCGCGGCGCAGCTCGCGCCAGGCGTAGCCCAGGCAGCCGCCCGCGATCACCACGTAGAGCGGCACGAGCAGGTTGGCCGACTGGCCGCCGACCTCCACCGGCACCCGGAAGGCCAGCGCTCCCACCACCAGCAGCGGCAGGGAGCGCGGCCGGCGCACGAAGAGCACGCCGATCGCCACGGCCATCATGAGCCCCGCGGCGGCGGCCACCAGCGTCAGGGGCGCCGACAGCGCGTCGCGGAAGCGATCGCCGTCCCACAGTTCGGCCACCAGCAGCGCCGGGGTGAGCGCTCCCGCCACCAGCACCGCGGCGGCGCGGGCGGCCGGGACCCGCAGGGCGAAGGAGCAGGCGACGGCGAGGGCGGCCACCACCACGCCGGTCTCCCTCACCAGGGTGGCTACCGCGAGAGGAGCGTCCATAGGGAGCGGGTGACACTAGCCACCTCGGCGTCGGCGGCCGTGCCCACCAGCGCGCGGCTGAAGCCGCGGGCGCCCACCCGCACCACCAGGCCACGGCCGAGGCGATAGGCCACGAGGGCCGGTCGCTCCCGCTCCCCGGCGGCCACCACCCTGGCCCCGGCCGGCAACCGCTCGGTCTCCTCAAAGCGCGAGAACAGCCCGATGAACCCGTCCGTGCGCGCGAAGAGCCCGATCCGGTCGCCCGTGACCACCAGCGGGGCGGGGGCGATGTGCACCGGCCGCGTGCGCTCGCCGAGCACGTTGGCCGGGCCGATCGGCGCGGGATCGCTCAGCCGGTCGCCGTCCAGCTGGATGCGCCGGCGCAGGTCATCGGCGCCGAAGGTCGCGAGGCGCCCCCCGCCGCGCGTGTAGTCGGCGAGACGCTCCAGGAGGGCCTGAGGCAGCCAGCGCTCGGCGCCCGGAAGCACCACTCCGGTGCGGCCGGCCAGGGTGGGGCCCACGCCGCGGGCCAGGGCCAGATCGGTGGTCAGCTCGTACTTCGCCTCCTCGGCGGCGAGGAACGCCATCAGGGGCTCGACCTCTTCCCGGTAGCCGCTGGGCGCCTCGCCCAGGGCGAAGGGCCGGTCGAGGTCCACCGAAGCGGCGGTGTCGAGGGTGTCGGCAAAGCCGTCGGCGTCATCGTCGACCCGGTTCAGCCCCTGCCAGGTGATGGTCGGCAGGACCACCAGCGGAAGGCCGCGGCGCGCGCCGGCGCGCCGTCCCGGACGGCCGCGCACGGCAACCGGGAAGACGGCACGGTCGCCCGTGGCCTCGACGCGCAGGGCGTACAGGCCGGTCGGCGCGCGCGGCGGAAGCCTCACGGTGAGCGGCTCGCCGGTCGTCCGGCCACGCGCGATGGGGCGCGGAGCCCCGACCCGGGTGAGCGACCAGCGGTAGCGATCGAGCGGAGTCCGCACCGCGAAGGTCGCGACGGCCCCGGCGGCGATCGGCTCGAGCGGCCCTCTCACGGCCGCGCGCGTGACCGAGACGCCGCTGGCCTCCATCGCGCCCCCGGGCGTCGGGGGCAGGCGCTCTGGAGCGCTCCCGACGTTGCCCGCCGGATCACGGATGGTCACGGCGAAGGCGTAGATGCCCTCGGGCGCGGGGCGACCGTCGGCCAGGCCGTCCCAGCGCCCGGTGCGCGCGTCTCCCTCCGCCCGGAAGCGGGCCACCTCGACCGCCTCCGAGGGGTCGCCGCTGTCGGTCCGGTACACGCGGAAGAGCGGCGGGCTGGCCGAGCGCCCGCTGAAGCGAATGGACGCCCCACGTCCGGGAAGGGGCCGGACCGAGACGATCCTCGGCACCGGACGAGTCCGATCGAGAAGCACCGGCCGCGCGGAGATCACCGCGCGGGCCTCCGAGGGCAGCGCCACACGGGCGCGGTACAGGCCCTCGGCCGCCACCCCTCCGGCGTCGGTGCGCCCGTCCCACGTGAGGAAGTGGCGCCCCCGCCCGAGCCGGCGCTCGTCGGCCAGGCGGCGCACCTCCTCGTTCGAGCTGTCGACGATCGCCACCGTGACCTCCCGCGGCTCGGGGAGGTCGAAGCGAAGGGTGGCCTCATCCTTGCGGCCGTCGCCGTTGGGCGACACGTGGGCCTGCAGGCGCACGCGTTCGACCACCGGGGCCGAGCTCTTCAGACGCTGCGTGATGAAGAACGCCGCCACGGTGGCGAGCACGAGCGCGCCGAAGACGGCGCGGACCAGAGGGGCGCTCGGCACTTGGGCGGACTCGGGCTACCGGCGGAGCCGCGGACCGCTACTGGGTCTGATCGGCACCCACGATCACCACGACCGAGGCGTCGCCCGCGAGCTCGCGGCTGGTCTCGTCGACCGGCTCGACGTCGCTGATCTCGAGCGCCTTCGCCACCTCGCGCGCCTCCTCCATGGCTCCCCTGTCGAAGAGCACGGCGGACTCCTCCCGCGCCTGCGCCTGCGACGACGCGTTGGTCACGTTGCCGCGCTGGAAGCCGACCGCCTCCACGTCGTCACCGACCTCCGCGGCCAGCCCCGGCACCGTCGTGGCGTTCAGCACCGACACGGTGACGGTGCCCGGGTCGACCGCGGCCGGCTGAGCCGTACGGCGACTCGGCTGGTCGCCGTCCGCAGCGCGCGGCGCGTCCTCGTCCCCGCTCAGCAGCTGGGTGGCGCCGAAGGCCAGCCCCCCGCCGAGGATCAGCACGCCGGCCACGATGAGCGCCAGATAACGCGGCTCGAGACCGCGGATGCCACGGCGCGGCGCCGCCGCGGAAGCGCCGGGAGCGAGCACCGATCCGCGCGCCGGGGGGGCACCCTGGGCCGGGCGCATGGGCGGCGCGACGCGGGGCAGGCCGGCGGGCCGCACCGCGGCCGGCTGCGCGAAGGAGGCGGCGTGGCCGCGGGCCCCACGGCTGGGCGCGCTGCGGTGCCTGCGGGCGCGGTCGCCTGCCCGGGACGGGCGCCCACGCCCGCGCCGGCTGCGACCCCCGCCCCCGGGGCGACGACAGGGCGTGCCGCGGCCGTGGGCTGCCGTACGGGTTGCGCAGCGGGGGGCCGCGCGACGGTGGGCAGACCGGCGGCGGCCCGGCCGTCGGGGAGTCGCCCCCGCCCCTGGGCGACGGTCTCTCGCAGCTGCCTCAGGTCGCGCGCCTGTGAGAAGTAGAGCGCCGACAGCACCGCCAGCCCGAGTACAGCCGCGAAGCCGGCGTAGGCGCCGATCTCCTGCACGATCTCCATATCGCCTGCCTACCTTAACGGTCCGGGTCGGAGGGAACGGCGGCGGCCGGTGGCGTCAGGACGGGCGCACCGGAGCCGCCGCCTCGGAGGCCAGCGTACGCCGTTCTGCGGCCAGCTCGGCCACCGTCGCCGCCAGCCCGGTCGCGCCGCCGTCGTACAGCAGCTCCTCGGCGCGCGCGAAGGCCTCCTCGACCCACTCGGCACTCACCGGCGGTCCGGCCGCCATCACGATCTTCTCGGCCGGCGTGGGCTGCGGGCGCTCGTCCGCGTTGAACAGCTCCTCGCTCAGCTTCTCTCCCGCTCTGCGGCCCACGATCTCTATCGGGATCTCGGTGTCGGGCTCGTGCCCCGACAGGCGGATCATGTTCCGGGCCAGGTCGACGATCCGCACGGGGTCGCCCATCTCGAGCACGTAGGTCTCGCCGCCCTGTCCGAGATCACCGGCGCGGATGATCAGCTGCACGGCCTCCGGGATCGTCATGAAGTAGCGGGTCATGCTCTCGTCGGTGACGGTCACGGGGCCGCCGGCGGCGATCTGGCGGCGGAAGATCGGCACCACGGATCCCGACGAGCCGAGGACGTTGCCGAAGCGCACGGTGGCGCAGCGCATCTGGGGATGGCGGTGCTGTGCGCCCTGCACAGCCCACTCGGCGAGCGTCTTGGATGCGCCCATGGCCGTGACGGGCTTGACCGCCTTGTCGGTGGACACGAGCACGAAGCGCCGCGCGTCGGCCTCCGCCGCAGCCGCCGCGACGATCCGGGTGGCCACCGCGTTGTTGCGAACGGCCTCGATCGGGTTCTCCTCCATGAGGGCCACGTGCTTGTAGGCCGCGGCGTGGAACACGACGGCGGGCCGGTGGTCGAGAAAGATCTCACGCATGCGCACCGCGTCCTTGCAGTCGGCGAGCACGGCCAGCACGGCGGAGAAGTGGCGGTCCTGCGTGAGCTCGCGCTGGATCTCGAACAGGCTGCTCTCGGTCTGGTCCACGAGCACGAGCGTCCGCGGGCCCACGCGCGCGATCTGGCGGCACAGCTCCGAGCCGATCGACCCGCCGGCGCCGGTCACGAGCACCACCTGGCCCGCCATATAGGCGCCCACCCGATCGATCTCCAGGCGCACCGGGTCGCGGCCGAGAATGTCCTCGACCTTGACCTCGCGCAGCTGGCGGATGAGCCCCGCGCCGCTTCCGGAGAGCAGCTCGAAGACCGTCGGCATCGTGCGCACCGGGATGCCCCGAGCGCGGCAGGCGGTCACCACCTTCTGGCGCAAGGCGCCGGGGGCCGACGGAATGGCGATGATCACCTCGTCGGGGTCGGCGCCGTCGAGGATGCGCGGCAGCTCGTCGGTGGTGCCCTCGACCTTGATGCCGGCCACGCGCGCACCCCGCTTGC
Organism: Thermoleophilaceae bacterium; assembly: GCA_030446485.1. Taxonomy (GTDB): domain Bacteria; phylum Actinomycetota; class Thermoleophilia; order Solirubrobacterales; family Thermoleophilaceae; genus JAUJNF01. The sequence continues at coordinate 103,722 of JAUJNF010000003.1, forward strand.
GCGGATCGTCGTCGACGAACCCGATCACCACGTTGCGCAGCTGCGGGTTCCGCCTCAACTCGTTGGCCACGAGCTGGCCGCCGTTTCCGGCCCCGACCACGAGCACCTCGCGGGCGCCGCGCGGCGCGATCGTGCGGCGGAAGCCGCGCTCGACCATCACGCGCACGAGCAGCCGGCTGCCGCCGATGAAGAGCAGCGTGAGCAGGAAGTCGAACGCAATCACGCCGCGGGGCGGGTCGGCGCCCCGCGGAAGCAGGAAGAGGGCGCCCACCAGCAGCAGGGTCGACACGATCACCGCGCGAATCGCGGTCTCGAAGTCGCGCTGGTCCACGAACCGCCAGAGCTTGTGGTACAGCCCGAAGAGGGCGAACACGGCGAGCTTGCCGAGCACCACGAACACGATGGTGTCCTCGAGCAGCCGCTCGTAGCGGGGGCGGATGCCCTCGTCGAAGCGCAGCACGAACGCGAGGTAGTACGCCGCCGCGATCAGCACCGCGTCGACGGCCACCTGGAGCGAGCGGCGCGCCAGCACGGAGGAGCGGATGCGCGAATGCGAGCTCACGCGGGGAGTTTACGGGGCGAGGGCCGGCATCTCGCTACGGCTCGACCATCATCTCCAGCAGCACCCGCGGATCCCGTCGCACGCGCTCGGCCCCGGGGCTCACCGGCCGCTTCTCCACCACCACATCGTCGGGCCGCTCCACCCTCCGCAACCGTCCCTCCGCGAGCAACTGCTCGTCCACCGCCCCGAGCCGCCCCTCGAACGTCGTGTACACGGGCGTGCCGAGCGCCACCGCCTCGCGGTTCATGGTGCCGCCCGCCGACACCACCACGTCGGCGAACGCCACCAGCGACGGAGCGTCGACCGCCCGCGCCGGCACGATGAAGCCGCCATCTCGCTCGAGCTGCTCTCGCTGCGCCGGAGTGCGCGGCAGCACGACGGTCTGGACCGCCCGGAGGCGGTCGAGCACCTGGCCGAAGAGGTCGTTCTCAAAGCGGTGATACAGGGACACGTCGGGCGGTGTGCGCACCACCGCCAGCGGCTTCGCCGTGTCGATGGCGAGCTCCTCGAGCACGGTCGCGTCGGGCTCGAAGTCGGCCAGGTAGTACTCCTCCTTCAGCCCCGGGTAGCGCCGCAGCTTGCCGCGCGCTCCGTAGCCGTACAGGCGCTCGGGCGGTATTACCTCCGGGACCACCACGGCCCGCGCCAGGCGGCAGTTCACGCCGTGCTGCACCCTCGCCCACTCGTAGTCGAGCGCCGTCGCGCTGGGCACACCCAGCGCCCGCGCGGCCACGGTCACGTCGTTCGAGCCGTGGCCGAGCGCGATGTCGAACCGCCGGCGCCGGGCCCAGCGGATCAGCGCTCCCGAACGCGACACCAGCCCCACGCCCTTGCTCGCAAGGCGGCCGCCGCGATGTCTCCCGAGCGCCGTGTGGTCGATGTGATGGCGCTCGAGCAGCCCCAGCGTCTGGGCGAAGTCGCGGGCCGTGACCTCCACCTCGTGGCCGTCCGCCCGCAGCAGCTCGATCAGCGGCCTCATGATCAGCACGTGGGGACTGTTGGTGAGGTCGACCCACACGCGCACGGGCGGCGCAGCGTATAGCCGCTGCCGGTACGGCCTGGTGGCAATCGTCGAGCGGTTGAGCACACCGGACTGTGCTCGAGTGCTCAACCGTTAAGGGAACGGGACGGAACCGGACGGTCGTAGGCTCACGTGCGTGTCCGCTCCCAGGATCGCCTTCGCGGGAGACCGCGACGTGTCCACGTGGGTGCTTCAGCACCTCCTCGACAAGGGCGTGAACCCCCTGGCGCTGCTGGTGCCCGCACAGGCCAGCCACGCGGAGGAGCTCCGCGCGATGTGCCCGTCGCTCGCCGAGGACCGGGTGCTCGTGGGTCGCCGCTTCGCGGAGCCGGCCGGCGTCGAGCTGCTGCGCGCCCTGGCGCTCGACTACGTGATCGGAGTGCACTTCCCGCTGCTCGTGCCCGACGCCGTGCTCGAGTTGCCGAAGCACGGCGTGCTCAATCTCCACCCGGCCTACCTGCCGTGGGGCCGCGGCTGGCACACCCCCAGCTGGGCCATCCTCGAGGACACTCCGGTGGGGGCCACGCTCCACTTCATGGACAGCGGCGTGGACACCGGCGACATCGTGGACCAGCAGCGGCTCGAGGTGTCCCCGGGCGACACGGCCGACTCGCTCTACCGGCGCCTGAAGCAGATGGAGCTGGAGCTGTTCGAGCGCGCCTGGCCCGCGCTTGCCGAAGGCACATACCAGCGTCGGCCCCAGGAGAGCGAGGGCACCACCCACCGGCGGCAGGACCTGCTCGAGGAGGACCACAGGAGAATCCCGCTCGACGCCACCACCACCGCCGGCGACCTGCTGCGCACGCTCCGGGCGCTCACCACCGACCGGCGCGAGGAGGCGGCCTTCTACGAGCTGGATGGCCGGCGCTTCCGCGTGACCGTCGAGATCGACGAGGAGTAGGCGCCGGGACGCGGGCGCGATCGGAGTCGCCGACCGAGCCGGGTCCCGGGTGGTCGAATCGCTAGCGTTCCGGGCTGCTCATGCACGCCATCGCCTCCATCACCGACCCCATCGTCGATCTCGCCGTCGACGTGGTCGCCGAGCTCGGCCTGGCGGGCGTCTTCGTTCTGATGGTGTTGGAGAGCGCGTGCATCCCGGTGCCGAGCGAGGCCACCATGCTGTTCGCCGGCTTCAACGTCGACCGCGGGGAGTACTCGCTGGTCGCTGCCACGGCGGTCGGATCGGTGGCCAACCTAGTGGGGTCGTGGATCGCCTACGCCGTCGGCTACTACGGGCGCGTCGACATCCTCGAGAAGCATGGCCGCAAGCTCCACATCAAGCCCAAGCACCTCAAGCAGGCCGACCGCTACTTCGAGCGCCACGGCGACGCCACGGTGTTCTTCACGCGGATGCTGCCGATTGTGCGCACGTTCATCTCGCTCCCGGCGGGCGTGGCCCGGATGCCGTTCTGGCGCTTCTCGGTCCTCACCCTCGCCGGCTGCATCCCGTGGGTGCTGATGCTCACCTTCATCGGCCAGCAGGCCGGCAGCCGCTGGGACGACTGGAAGGACTCGCTGCACTACGTCGACTACGCCGTGGCCGCGCTGATCGTGGGGGGCCTGCTGTACCTGGTGCTGCGCAACCGGCGGGGGGGTTCGACGCCGGAACGGCCCTCCGAGCCGGCGTCCGACACGGTCTGAGCCCGTCGCGGAGAAGGGCTCCAAGCCCGGGCTGAGGCTTACCCAGGCGCTCGCCCTTGGCGTTCTCCACGGTCCGACCGAGCTGCTCCCGGTTTCGAGCTCCGGGCACCTCGTGCTGGTTCCGGCCCTGCTCGGCTGGCCCTACGCCGATCTCGATCCCGAGCTGAGGAAGGCCTTCGAGGTGGGGCTGCACGCCGGCACCGCGCTGGCGCTGCTGATCGCGCTCAGAGATGAGGTGCAGGCGGTGGCGCGCCGGCTCGACCTTCGCACCGCGGGGCACATCGCCTGCACGTTCGTGCCGCCGGCGGCCACCGGACTCGCCTTCGAGCGCCTGATCGAGGGTCGCCTCGGGGAGCCGCGCGGCGTGGCGCGCGCCCAGATCGGCGCCGGGCTCGCGCTCGGCCTCGCCGACCTCACCCCGGGCGGGCGGCGCCGATCCTCCGCCACGGCGGCCGACCACCTGCTCGTGGGGCTGGCCCAGGCCACCGCCCTCGCGCCGGGAGTGTCGCGCAACGGCGCCACGCTCACCGCCGCACGCCTGCGCGGCTTCCGCCGCCGCGGTGCCAACGAGCTCTCCCGCCACGCCGCCCTGCCGGTGATCATCGGAGCCACGGCCCTCAAGAGCGTGCGGCTGGCCCGGCGCGGCCTGGACCCTGAGCTGCGGCCGTCCTTTGCGCTGGGCGCCGCGGGCGCCTTCGGCTCCACACTGGCCTGTGCCGGGCTCATCCGCGCGGTCGACTCCGCGCCGTCCTTCGCGCCGTTCGCGGCCTACCGGGTGCTGCTCGGGGGCGTGGCCCTCAGGCGCCTGCGCGCGTTAGGTTGAGGCGATGACGGGCGAGACGTCCATGACCGGGGACGGCGCATACGCCCGGGCGGGCGTGGACACGGCGCGCGCAGGAGCGGCGGTCGCGGGGCTCGTCGAGGTGCTGCGCGGCATTGACCCCGGGCGGAAGCGACGCGCGCTCATGGGCTCGGGCCACTACGCCAACGTGATGCGCATCGACGACCGCACGGGCATCGCGCTCTCCACCGACGGCGTCGGCTCGAAGGTGATCGTGGCCGAGGAGCTGCGGCGCTTCGACACCGTCGGGATCGACTGCGTGGCGATGAACGTGAACGACGTGATCTGCGTCGGGGCCGAGCCGCTCGCCCTGCTGGACTACATCGCCGTCGAGGAGGCCCGGCCCGAGATGCTCGCCGATATCGCCCGGGGACTCCGCGCCGGAGCCGAGCAGGCGGCGATCGAGATCCCGGGGGGAGAGCTCGCCCAGCTCCCCGAGCTGATCCGCGGACACCCCTCCCCCTACGGGTTCGATCTGGTGGGCACCTGCTTCGGCACCGTGGGCCTCGACGCGATCGTCACCGGCGCCGGCGTGCGGCCGGGCGACGGGATCATCGGCCTGCCCGCGAGCGGCGTGCACTCGAACGGCCTGACCCTCGCGCGCCGAGCGCTGCCCGACCTCTCCGAGCGGCCACCCGAGCTCGGCGGCGCGACGGTGGGAGAGACGCTGCTGGAGCCGACCGTGATCTACGTGCGGGCCGTGCGGGCGCTCATCCAATCCGAGGAGGTCAACGTGCGCGGCCTGGCCCACATCACGAGCGGCGGCCTGCTCAACCTGCTGCGGCTCGAGGCGGACGTCGGCTACCGCATCGACGCTCCGCTCGAGCCGCCCCCCGTCTTCCCCCTGATCGCCCACCGCTCCGGTACGGGGGCAGCCGAGCTCCACGAGGTCTTCAACATGGGCTGCGGCTTCTGCTGCGTGGTGCCGGCGGAGCAGGCGCCGCTCGCTCTCGAGCTGCTCGCCGTGCGCCATCCCGGCTCGGCGGTGATCGGCGAGGTCACGGACGCCGCGGGGCTCGTAGAGGTGCCGCCGCGCGGCCTCGAGGGGCGCGACGGCCGGGGCTTCGAGGTGGTCGGCTGATGGCGGAGCAGAAGGTGAAGCGCGGCGGGGACCGCGCGAAGCTCATCGTCGGGGTCACGCTGCTGGTCGCGGCGGTGGGCGTGCCCCTGGGCGTCCTGGCCCTAACCTCGGGGGACGGGGACGAGCCCGGCAGGTCGCGCCTGCTCGTCGAGACTCTCCCCAACCCCATGACCGGCGGGCTTGAGCTCGTGGTCTCGGTGGAGAACGTCGAGATCAACCGCCGGGAGACCGCCGTGCGGCCGGGCATCGTCGGCCTGGAGTGCAAAAACGAGGGTGGGCAGGTGGTGGTGGGCGGCGACCAGCAGTGGCCGTTCGACAACGACCTCGGGACGGAGCTGCCACACGCTCACCTCCCGATCCGGAGCGACATCGCCGACTCGGTCGCGACCTGCCGCCTGACCGGGACGAAGATCCCGCTGGAGGGTCGCCTCACCGCCCTGCCGGGAAGCTGAACGGCCCTACGCCGGCTCCCACAGGTGTCCGGTGAGCACCGGCACCGGCCGCACGCGCCACTCGCCGGCAAGGCGCCACAGCTCAGCGTGCGACCGCGGGCCGGGCAGCTCGCAGACCTCGGCGAGCTCGCTCGTGGCCATCCGCCCGAAGCGGCGCAGCGCGGAAAGCACCTCGGGCGCCGGGCTGTCCAGCGGCTTGGCCCCCGCCGCCGCGGCGGCCTCCCTATAGCGCTCGTAGTCACGCAGGCCGAAGACCCAGTGGTCGGCGCCGTCGTCGCCGGTGAAGCAGAGCGACGGGAAGGTGAGCCGCTCGGCGCCATCACCGCTGGTGATCACCGCACCGTCCTGGGTCCGCGCCTGCGCCGGCACGTCCCGCACTGCCTCGAGGTCGCCGCCGAAGCGCTCGACGATGGCGTTCGAGCCCAGATCGACGCGGAAGCGGGCGACGTCCAGGCCCGCGCGGCGGCCCTCCTCGGCAAGCGCCTCGGTGGAGTCCAGCTTGCGCCGGAAGCACATGAGGCCCTCGCGCACGGTTCGCAGGAAGGCGGCGGCCCGCTCCGCCCCCTGCTCGGCGGCCGCGAGCACCGCCATGCACGCCGGGTAGGTGGAGGCGATCGGCCCCTCCTTCCACAGCCGCGGGTCGAGCGGCATCCCGCGCCGCTCGGCCACGTCCATCCAGTGGAACGCGACCGCGGCCCGCTGCTCCTCCCGATACTCGCGGGCCAGGCCGCCCATCACGTAGGTCCACGACAGGGTCCCGGCGAACTCCACCGTAAGCTTCCTCAATACGGGTTCCAAGCTCCACGAATAGGGGCACGCGGGATCGGTGAGGTACCTGACGCGGACAGCCAAGCCACCAAGTTAGAGAAAAGGTGATCGGCACCCTCCTGAACGGCCGCTTTCGGCTGGACGAGAAGATCGGCTCCGGCGGCATGTCGACCGTCTACCGGGCCTTCGACGAGACCCTAGAGCGGTGGGTCGCAATCAAGCTGATGCACCGTGACCTGTCCACGGACGCGGACCAGCTCGAGCGCTTCCGCCGCGAGGCGCGGGCCGTCGCGCGGCTGTCGCACCCCAACGTGGTCACGGTGATCGACGCCGGCGAGGACGACGGCCACCCCTACATCGTCTTCGAGTACGTCGAGGGTGAGACGCTCAAGGACCGGATCCAGCGCGCGGGGCCGCTGCCCGTCCCGGAGGCCGTGGCGTACGCCATCGAGATCGGCCGCGCTCTGATGGCCGCCCATGCCGAGCGCCTCGTGCACCGCGACGTGAAGCCGCAGAACGTGCTGCTGAACACCGAGGGGCGCGCGAAGGTCACGGACTTCGGCATCGCCCGCTCCCTCGAGTCCCACGGCCTGACCGCCACGGGCCGCGTGCTCGGCACCACCGACTACGTGTCCCCGGAGCAGGCCCTCGGCGAGCAGGTCACCGAGCAGTCCGACATCTACTCACTGGGCGTCTGCCTCTACGAGATGCTCGCCGGCGAGGTCCCCTTCGGCGGCGAGAGCCAGATCACGGTGGCCATGCAGCACGTTCGCGACCCGCTGCCGGACATCCAGGCCTACCGGCCCGACGTGTCCGCCAACCTGGCCGCGATCATCGAGCGTGCCACCGCCAAGGAGCGCGTCAACCGCTACGCGACCGTGCACCACATGGAGCACGACCTGGAGGAGGCGCTGGCCATCGAGGCGGCCCGCGCGGGGCACACCACCGGCGAGGCGCGCTCCCTGCTGCAGGAGCTCCCTGAGGAGACGACGGAGGTTGCGCCGCGCCGCCTGCGCAACCCGCGACGGGCACTGGCCACGAGCGTGCTGGCGGCGGCGGTCGTGGCGGTTGTGGCCGTGGTGCTCGTGAGCCGCACCGAGGAGGGCTCGGCCCCCGCGGTTCCGAGCGGCGGCGACACCGCCGGATCGACCCTCCTGAAGCTCTCCGCCGACGACGTGGACGACTACGACCCGCCGCCGGGAGACGGCCGGGAGTCGGAGAACGACGTGGGCAACGTGGTCGACGGGAACCGCTCGACGCTCTGGGACACGGAGACCTACCAGTTCGAGTTCGGCACGCCCGGCAACAAGGAGGGCGTCGGCCTCACGATCGATGCCGGCTCGGGGATAGCCGCCAGCCGGCTCGACCTCGTCAGCTCCATGCCCGGCTGGCGCGCCCAGGTCTACGCCGCCGACGACACGCCCGCGACCATCGAGGGCTGGACGCCGGTAGGCCGGCCCTTCGATGTCGATGAGACCGAGCGGGTGGAGCTCGACACCGGCGGACGCGACTACCGCCACTACCTGCTGTGGATCGTCGCGCTGCCGCCGGAAGGGAAGGCGGCGGTGTCGGAGCTGAGCCTCAGGAGCTGAGGGTCGCCCGCTCGCGGGCGTGCCGCTCCACCGCCAGCCCGACCAGCCGGTCCAGCAGCTCGGGATAGGGCAGCCCCGAGGCCTCGAAAAGCTTGGCGAACACGCTGGTCGAGGTGAAGCCCGGAATCGTGTTCAGCTCGTTCACGAGCACGCGGCCGCCGGGCTCGACGAAGAAATCGACGCGCGCCATCCCCGCGCAGCCGACGCGCGTGAACACGGCGGCAGCCAGCCGCTGGACCTCGGCCCGCACCGCGGGCGTCAGGCGGGCGGGCACCACCAGCTGCATCCCGCCGCTGTCGTACTTGGCGGCGTAGTCGTACCACTCCGCCTCGAGCACGATCTCGCCCGGCTCGGAGGCCAGCGGCTGCTCGTTGCCGAGCACCGAGCACTCGACCTCCATGCCGTATGACATCGCCTCCACGATGGCCAGCGGGTCGTGCTCGAAGGCGGCGGCCAGGGCGGCGTGCATCTCGCCCGCGTCGCGCACCTTCGAGATTCCGACCGAGGAGCCGAGCCGGGCCGGCTTGACGAATACCGGCAGCCCGAGGCGCTCGAGCCGGCCGAGGTCGTCGCCCTCGCGCACGCCGGCGTAGTCCACCTGCGGGATGCCGGCCCGGGCCATCAGGTCCTTGAAGGTGACCTTGTCCATGCACAGCGCGGAGGCCAGGACCCCCGCGCCCACGTAGGCAACGTCGGCGATCTCGAGCAGGCCCTGCACGGTGCCGTCCTCCCCGAACGGACCGTGAAGGGCGGGAAAGACCGCGTCGGCGCCGAGCAGCCCGGCGCCGGGCTCGATCCGTACCGGCTCACCGGCATGGGACCAGCGCCCGTCGCGAGCGAGCTCCACGGCGAGCGTCGAGTGGCCGGCCTCCTCGAGCCCGGCCCGCACCGCCGCTCCCGAGGCGAGCGAGACGTCGTGCTCGCCGGAGCGGCCGCCGGCGAGGACGGCGACGATCACTACTGCGTGGGAGGATCGACTGTGAGGGTGATCGTCTCCCCGCGCTCCGCGTCCGAACCGGCACCCGGGTCTTGATCCACGACCGCCCCCTCGGGCTCGTTGCGGCCCGGGCCGACGAACACCACCTTGAAGCCGCGGCCGCGCAGAATGTCGGCCGCCTCATCGCGGCCGCGCTCCGTCACCCGTGGGACGCGCACCGTGTCCGGCATCGGATCGACCGGGTCATCCGCCGGATCGTCCGCCGGATCCGGCTGCGGCGGCCCCGCCGACACCGTGATCACCACGCGCGCCCCCTCGTCCACCGACTCTCCGTCGGCCGGCGACTGCGCGATCACCCGGTCGATGGGCTCCTCCGAGTCCTCGACCTCCACCTGCGGCGTCAGCCCGCGCTCGGTGAGCTGCTCCTCGGCGATCTCGCGCGTGAGCCCGACCACGTCCGGCACCCGCACCTGCTCAGGCCCGGAGCTCACGATCAGCTTCACCCGCGAGCCAATCGGCTTCTGCAGGGCGGCGGGAGGCTCGGTGCCGATCACCGAGCCCTCCGGCACGTCGTCGGAGGGGCGTCGCTCGATGGCGTCGTCGACCTTGAAGCCGGCGGCGGCGAGCCGCTTGCGGGCGGCATCGGGTGACAGGTTGCGTGTCAGGGGCACCGCGCGCGTGCCCGGGCCGGAGGAGACCGTGAGCGTCACGGTGGAGCCCTCCTCCGCCTCCTCGCGCGACTCGGGATCCTGGTCGATCACCTGACCGGCCGGCTCGGGGTCCTCCTGCCGCCGCACCCGCACCTCGAAGCCCGCGCGGTCGAGCGTGCGGGTGGCCGGCTCCACCTGCTGGCCCTCGACGCCCGGGACGGCCATCTCCTGCGGCCGGGTCAGCGCGTAGGCCACCGCGGCGGCCAGGGCGAGCAGCAGCAGGGCGAGCAGCACGAACGGCCAGCGGCGGCGGGGCTCCTCGGGCAGCGGCTCGTAGACCTCGTCGACCACCGGCGCGTACATGGCCGTGGCGCCCGGCTCGGTCATGGCCGCCTTGGCCGCCTCGAGGTCGGCCGCCAGCTCGTCGGCGCTGCCGTAGCGCTCGCCCGGGTCCTTGGCCAGGCAGCGCATCACCGCCGCCTCTAGGAGAGGGTGGATGTCCGGCCGGATCTCGGCGATCGGCACCGGGGGCTCGCTGAGGTGCTTGACGGCCACCGACACCGCGCTGCTCCCGTCGAAGGGCAGCCGGCCGGCCAGCATCTCGTACATCATCACTCCGATCGAGTAGAGATCGGAGGACGCGGTCACGCCGTGGCCCTGGGCCTGCTCGGGGGAGAGGTACTGCGCGGTGCCCATGATCGAGCCCGTCTCCGTGATCTCAGAGGCGCCGGCGCGGGCGATGCCGAAGTCGGTGACCTTGAGCGTGTCGTTGTCGTCGACGATCGCATTCTGGGGCTTGAGGTCGCGGTGGATCACTCCGCGGCGGTGGGCGAAGCCCGCGCCCACCGCGAGCTGCAGCCCGAAGTGCACGGCGCGCAGCTGCGACAGTGGGGCCTCGGCGGCCACGAGCTCCTTGAGCGTCCGCCCGGGGAGGTGCTCCATGGCGATGTAGTAGGTGCCGTCGTGGTCGCCGCGGTCGAACACGCTGACCACGTTCGGGTGCTGGAGCCCGGCCGCCGAGGAGGCCTCGCGCCGGAAGCGCTCCACGAAGTCGCGATCCTCGGCGAAGCGCCGGTGCAGCACCTTGAGGGCCACGCGGCGGCCGAGATGGGTGTCGTCTGCGAGGTAGACGTCGGCCATTCCGCCCGAGCCGATGCGGTCGAGGATCCGGTAGCGGCCGTCGACCATCGTGTCGTCGGTGACCTCAGCCACCGGACAGCACCTGCTCGATGACCTGCTTGGCGAGCGGCGCCGCCGCCTGGCCGCCCGTCTCGTCCGCCGGCCGCTGCTCGAGGGTCACCGCGACTGCGATCTGAGGGTCCTCGATCGGGGCGAAGGCGATGAACCACGGCTGGTTGGCCGCGCCGCTCTGCACCTCCGCGGTGCCGGTCTTCCCGGCCACCGGCGTGCCGGCCAGCGCCGCCGCCGTGCCCGAGCCCTCCTCCACCACCCGGCTCATCATGGCCCCGAGAGCGCGCGCCGACTCCGGCTTCATCACCTGGGCCGACTGGTCCGGATCGACGCGGTCGCGCACCCGCCCGTCGCGCGACACCACCCGCTCGATCAGCCGCGGCTTCATCAGCTTGCCGTCGTTGGCCACGGCGCCCGCCACCATCGCCATCTGCAGCGGCGTGACCTGCAGCTTGTCCTGGCCGATGGCCATGCGCCCCACGTCGACCTCATCGTCGCCCGGCCCCAGCAGGTCGTTGCCGGCGAACTCGCCGCTGGCGGTCAGCTGCTCGGGCGGGTAGTCGATCGGCGGCTCGTCGTTGAAGCCGAAGCGCTCCATGTAGTCGAACATCGTGTCCTTGCCGAGCTGCTCCCCGACCTGAGCCCAGACGGTGTTCACCGAGTTGGTCAGCGCGTCGGTGAGCGTCGTGGGGCCAAAGTCCTGATTGCCGAAGTTCGCGAGCGGCACCCCGCTGATCGGCTTGCCGGTGTTGCCGTCGAGCACGGAGTCGGGCGTGAACCTGCCCGAGTCGAGCGCGGCGGCGGCGGTCACGACCTTGAACGTCGACCCGGGCGGGTAGCGGGCCTGGGTCGCGCGGTTGAAGATCGGCGATCCGTCCTGCCGGTTGAGCTCGGCGAAGCGATCGGGTACCTCGTTCGGATCGAAGTCGGGCAGGCTGGCCATCACGCGTATGCGGCCGGTCTGCGGCTCGAGGGCCACGATCGAGCCCGGCCGCCCGGCCAGCGCGGCGAGCGCCGTACGCTGGGCCTCGGGATCGAGCGTGGTGCGCACATCGTCTCCCTCCTTCGCCACACCGCCCGTGATCTCCTCGATCAGCGTGTCGAACTCGTCGGTGCGGCCCACCAGCTCGTCGTTGCGCGACTTCTCCAGGCCCGAGCGCCCGCGCTCCACGAACGAGTAGCCGATCGCGTGCGCGAACAGCGAGCCCTCGGGGTATGCGCGCACGAAGCGCCGTGCGCCTCCCTCGCCCACCGGGACGCTCTCGGCGAGCCGGGTACGGCCGTCGCTGGCGAAGATGATCCCGCGCGGGATGCGCTGCTCCTCGAGCAGCGGACGGCGGTTGGCGGTGTTGTCCTCGAGCTCGTCGGCGCGGATCACCGACCACCACGACGAGAAGCCGACGAGCACGACGAACATGAGCACGAACAACGTGAACAGATGGGTGATCTGCCGGTTCACAGAAGGCCTCCCGACGGCTGCCGGCGGGCGTCCCGGCGCGCAAGGTCCGAGGCGCTCAACAGCAGGGCGAGCAGCACGAAGTTCGCGAGCAGCGAGCTTCCCCCCGCGGAGATGAAGGGCAGGGTCACGCCGGTGAGGGGAATGGCCTTCACGACGCCACCGACGATCACGAACACCTGCAGCGCGAACACCGCCGCGAGCCCGGTGGCGAGCAGCTTGGAGAACCCGTCCGAGGCGGTGATCGCCGTCTTGAAGCCCCGCGCCGCGAACAGCAGCGCCACCAGCACCACGCCGGCGGCCCCGAACAGCCCCACCTCGTTCACGATCACGGCGTAGATGAAGTCGGTGTGGGGCGCCGGGAGGATCGAGCACTTGTCGGGGAAGTCGGCGAGGTCCTCCTTCGCGCAACCGGGGAGCTGGATCAGGCTCTGCCCAAAGCCCTCCCCGAACAGGCCGCCGTCGGCCTGGGCGAAGAGCGACTGGCGAATCTGGTAGCCGGAGGCCTCGACGGCGGGTGCGAACGGGTCGAGCCAGGTGTCGAAGCGCTCTTCCACATGGCCGACGGTGCGGCCCATGAAGGTCGCCCCGCCGAGGAAGATGACCGTGCCAAAGGCGATGAACGACAGGCGCGAGGTGGCCACGTAGAGCAGCGCGAGGAAGCCGCCGAAGAACATGAGCGACGAGCCCAGGTCACGGATGAACACGAGCATCACCATGGCGAGCCCCCACACCAAGAGCAGCGGCCCGAAGTGCTTGAGCGAGGGGCGCTCGCGAACGAGGCCGACGAGCACGCCCGCGAAGGCGGCGATCAGCAGGCTCGGCCAGACGGCGTAGTCGAGGACCAGGATGAGCACCGCCCCGAGGGCGAGTGCGGCGCCGAAGAGCGGGATCGACTGGCGCAGAGGTGGGGGCGAGAGCCGCCCGCGCAGCAGCGCCTCGCGGTTGTCGGTCAGGTAGCTCGCGAGGAATACGATGATCGCGAGCTTGGCGAACTCGGCGGGCTGGAACGCCAACGGGCCGATGTCCACGGCGAGGTAGGCGCCGTTCACCTGGCCGCCGATGCCCGGCACCCGCGGCATCACGAGCAGCACGATGCCGCCGATGGCGATCAGGTACCGGTAGCGCTCGAGCACGCGATGGTCGCGTAGGAAGAGCACGGTCGCGCAGAACAGCAGCAGGCCCACCACGAACCACTGCGCCTGCTCGCGCGCGAGCTCCTCGTCGATGCGGTAGATCATCACCAGGCCGAACGCCGCGAGCAGCGCCGCGAGCGGGAACAGGTAGGGGTCGGCGTCGGGCAGGCGGGCGCGGATGAAGAGGTGTCCCAGCAGGCAGCAGCCGAGGAAGAAGGCCCCGTAGGTGAGCGTCACGGTGTCCACCGTCGCCGAGCGGGTGATCAGCACGGCCGTGAAGCCGGCGGTGACCAGCAGGGATACGGGCAGGAGCCCGAGGAGCTCGCGAGAGCGCGCGGACATGTCGCGGGCTACCTGCGGAGTCCGGGTGCCGAGCCGCGCGCCGTCATCCCGCCCCACGCGTTCGTTCGAGCTGCCGCACCAGGTCCACGGCGTCGCCGCGGCCGCGCAGCTGGTGATCGAGCACCGCCTCGCGCTGGAGCCGCGGAACGTTGCGCGCGGGCACCGTGCTCGTGTGCTCCTCGGTGTAGAGCTCCACCCCGAACGGCGCCGAGTACGGCACGCCGCGGTACAGGGTCACGAGTCCCCGCTCGTCGGTGCCGAGGAAGTAGAACTGCCGGCTGCCCACGTAGAGCCCGGCGCCGAGCGCGGCCACGCACAGAAGGGCGAGCAGGCCGACGATCGGCCCCCGCCTGGCGAATCCCCGTCTCCTGGCGCCGTGCTCGAGCACCGGCCTGCCCCTCGGTGTCTCCGCGGGGTCGTGATCGCGGTCGGCGCCGGGGCGGATCCTCCGCACCTCGGTGGCACCGGCGGCGCGGGCTCGGGAGGCTGTGACCGGATCGATCACCGCCGTGGCACCCGGATTCGCGTGGGCCCCGGCCGAACGGCCCTCTGCCGCGGCCATCGCCGCTCGCACCTCGCCGGCGTCGATCTGGTCGACGCCCGTCTCCTGGCCGCTCAGCGTGTCCGGGGCGGCCGCCGCGGCGCTGTCCTGGCCCAGCCGGAAGAGGACCACCGTGATGTTGTCCTTGCCCCCACGCTCGTTGGCGGCGGCGATCAGCGCGTCGGCGCCGTCCTGGAGGGAGCTGCTGCCCTGGAGCACCGCGGCCAGCTGCTGCTCGGGCACCATCGCGGTCAGCCCGTCCGAGCAGAGCAGGTACACGTCGCCGTCGCGGCCGCGGCTCGTGAAGGTGTCGACCTTCACGTCGGGCTCCGGCCCGAGGGCGCGGGTGATGATCGCCCGTTGGGGATGGTTCTCGGCGCTCTCGGGACTGATCTTCCCCCCCGCCACGAGCTCCTCCACCAGCGAGTGGTCGGTGGTCAGGCGCTCGAGCGCTCCGTCCCGCAGGCGGTAGAGGCGACTGTCGCCGACGTGGCCGGTGGCCACCTCGCCGTCGTCGACCATCACGGCGGTGAAGGTCGTGCCCATGCCGGCGCGCGACTCGTCCTCCTGGGCCAGCCGGTGAATGCTCCGGTTGGCGGCGCGGGCCACGGCGGCCAGCTGCTCCTCGGGAGGCGCGTCCGGGTCGCGATTGGAGGCGAAGGCCTCGACCGCCATCCGCGACGCCACCTCGCCCGCTCGCGCGCCGCCCATGCCGTCGGCCACCGCGAACACCGGTGGCGACTCCAGGTACGAGTCCTCGTTGGTGCTCCGGTGGCGCCCGACGTCGGTGGCGCCGGCCCTTTCGACTATCTGGAGGCTCACGCGTTATTCCTCGTAGCGGTACTCCGTGTCGCCGATACGGACGCTGTCCTCCAGGTTGAGCCGCGCCGGCCCGCGGAGCCGGCGCCCGTTCAGGTACGTGCCGTTCGTGGAGCCCATGTCCTCGATATACATGAACTGGCCTCTCGACAGGATGCGCGCGTGGACGGAGGAGGCGAAGGCGTCGTCGATCGTGATGTCGGCGGCGGGCGATCGCCCGATGGTGGCCCCCTCGCCGATCGGAAGCACCGTGCCGGGCTCGTGGCCCATGGCCGACACCACGACCAGGCTGGGATCGACGCCCGCGCGCAGGTCGGGCGCCGCCGCGGCGCGCCGGTCCTCGGCTTCGATCTGATCGGGGTCGAGCACGTCGGCGATGGGATTGCGCCTGAGGTCACGCAGGGCGCTGCGGGCCACGAAGAGCAGGAACAGGTAGAGCACGGCCAGGAAGCCGAACTTCAGCGACACGGCGACCGGCTCGTCGACGGGTGTCACGAGTCCACCTCGAAGGTCAGCCGCGAGGTGCCGATCGTGATCTCATCACCGGGCTGCAGCCCCGTCTCGCGCGTGCGGTGCCCGTTCACCTTCACGCCGTTGGTCGAGCCGAGGTCGGCCAGCACGAAGCCGCCCGCCTCCTGACGCACCTCGGCATGGTGGCGAGAGACGTTGGGGTCGTCGAGCGTCAGGTCGCAGTCGCGGCTGCGGCCGATGACGGTGCGGGCACCCGCGAGCATCGTGCGCTTGCCGGCTCCGGCGAGCACGGCGCGGCCGGTGGGGGCCGGCGCCACGAGGCGACGCGCCTCCCGATCGGGCGAGTACACCATCGTGTGGCCGAAGCCGGCCGCGGCCGCAGGGGACGGGGCCTCGTCGCCGGCGTCGTCCTCGCCGGGCGGCTCCAGCGGCATGGCCTGGATGCCGAACTCGCCGAGGCTGAGCCGCTCGTCGGTCTTGAAGTCGATCTGGGGACGAGTGAGCAGCGCCAGGCCCTCCTTGCGGGCGTGCTCGAGCAGGTAGTCGGAGAGCTCCTTCCTGAGGGCGGGCTCGTAGCTCGCGAAGCCCTCGCGGTCCTGCGGGGAGAGGAACACCGTGTAGCGGTTGGGCACGTACACCCGCGAGATCGAGACGGTCTGGTTCTCGTTCATCTCCTTGGCGAGCTTGCGTGCCAGCTCCACGGGTTGGACGTGCGACTTGAACGCGCGTCCGAACGTGCCCTCGACCAGGCCTTCGATCTTTGCCTCGAGGCTTCTGAGCACGCTCACCGTACGGTCATCCTACGGAAAGACCTCGTCTGCAACGGGGGTTCTGGGCGGTGCGAGTGCCCACGCCGCGACGGCCACCAGAGCGCCGATCACGGCCCCGGCCACCGCGCCACGAGCCGTCGCCAGCGGCACGTAGCCGTCGAGCAGGTCGCCCAGGGCACCGTGCACCACCACCACACCTGCCGCCCACAGCGAGGCACCGCCGAGCACGACGGCCAGCGCACGCCGTCGCACCAGCGGGCCCGCCGCCACGGCGAGCCCCGCCCAGGCGAGGATCGTCACCGGCGCCGGCGACGTCACGAGGGGCAGCACCGCATGCTCGGCGGCGTCCGCCACCGACCGCTTCCACTCCGAGGCCGCGAGCGTGCCGTCGGGGGCGCCGAAGAGCAGCGCCTCGCCGCTGTGGGCCTCCGCGGCCGCCAGCCACAGGGCGCCCGCCGCCGCGCGCCCGGCGCGCCTCCGAACGGTGGTGGCAAGGCCCGCGGCGATCAGGTAGAGCGGAGCGAGGCCGATCGCACCGAGCAGCGGAGCGAGCGCCGGGAGCGACCACAGCACGCCCGCGCGCGGGAGGAGGACCGCCGTGGCGCCGAGCGTGGCGGCGAGCACGGCGGCGGTTCCGGCACGGTCGCCCTCGATCGCCAGCCAGCCCGTGACGGCGAGCGCGCCGGCGAGCCAGCCGATCCGCGGCAGCAGCAGCACCGCGAGCGCCACCGCTCCGGCCACCGCCGGCGCGGTCTCCGGGTTTGGCGAGAGCCGGTCGAAGGCCAGCAGCAGCAGGCCCGCGGCGGCGGCGGCCGCCAGTAGGCGTGGCGCGAGGCGGGCGACCGAGCGGTGGCGGCCCACCTGCGCGGCGGGCACGGGCCGCGCATTGCCTCCGAACGGCCGCCGGCCCCGCTCCTCGTAGCGGCGCCCGGGCCGGCCGGCCTCTCGCCATCGGCCCCCGGGGGGCGTCGGCGTCAGGCCGAAGCGCTCGAGCGTGCCCGGCTCGACCAGCCCACCCTCGTCGGACAGCTCCTCGACCGGCTCCTCGAGCGCCCGGTTCAGCTCGGCGAGGCCGGGCCGGCGGCCGGGATCGGGATCCAGCGCCGCGTCGATCACGGCGCACAGACGCCTGGGCAGGTCGCGTCGGCGGGAGGCGAGCGACGGCAGGGGGCGGCCCACCCGGCGCGCGGTGGCCGCCGCGCCGCGGGCCCGCACCGGATTCTCGCCGCTGAAGCCCTCGTACAGCGTGAGGGCCAGCGCGTACACGTCCGCGGCCGGCCCGACGCGCTGGCCGTCGGCCTGCTCGGGGGCCATGTAGGCGAGCGTGCCCACCACGTCGCCGGTGTAGGTCAGGGGGTCGCCGCTCGCTAGGTGGGCGACGCCGAAGTCGGTGAGCTTGGCGAAGCCGGCGCCGGCGGCCGGTCCGCCCCCCGCAGGGGGCTCTCCCACGACCATCACGTTCGCCGGCTTGACGTCGCGGTGGATGACTCCGCTCGCGTGTGCGTACGCGAGCGCCTCGCACATCGCGATCCCGATGCGGGCCAGATCACGGTCCGACAGCGCCCCTTCGCGCAGCAGCTCGGCGAGCGTCGCACCGCGCACGAGCTCGGACACCAGGTAGACGGCGTTCTCGTCGCGCCCAAGCTCGAACAGGGCGACGATGCCGGGGTGGTTCATCCGCGCCGCCACGCGGGCCTCGCGCTCGGCGCGCTCGATGCCGGGACCGTTCTCGTCCGACGGGATGATCTTCAGGGCCACCTCGCGCTCGAGGTGCTCGTCCCACGCCAGCCACACCGCGCCGTGGCCCCCCGCGCCCAGTCGCCGCTGCGCGCGGTAGCGGCCGAGCGCCAGCGAGGCCTCCCTGCCGGTCGCAAGGGGCACGGTGGCGGACCGGTCGACCGCCACGGGTGGGTCCGCGGCGGCGCCGAACCGCTCGGTCGCGGGCTCCTCGTCGAGCCGTCGGGTGGTCAGGTGGCGTTCCACATCAGATTCGGAGTTCCCCTCTGGGGCGCGTCCCCCTGCCGCGACGCGGTCGCGGCAGTCGGGTGCCAACCGGTACAGGATGCATACTCGCGGTCAGCGTGACGAGCTACAGCCGCTAGTTTCCGGGCGCATGCTGTCCTTTCTCGACGAGCGGGACGACCGTCCGCGCCGCCGGGACCGCCCTCGGCCGCTCACCGACGGCCCGAGCGGCGGAGGTGGCCCGAGCGTTGCGTCCCGGCGCATCATCGCGCTCGTCGTGGGCGTCGGACTCCTGCTGCTGCTCGTCCTGGCCACCCGCGGGTGCCTCGAGTCGCGCAAGGAGCGCGCCTTCAAGGACTACGTGCGCGAGGTCACAGCGCTCACCCGTGAGTCACGCCAGCAGAGCGAGGCCTTCTTCGCCCTGTTCGCCGGGGGTGACGGACAGGGAGCCATCGAGCTCGAGAACCGCGTGAACGAGCTTCGCGTTGCAGCCGACCAGCTGGTCGACCGGGCCAAGGGCGCGGACCGGCCAGACGAGCTCGCCGAGGCCAATGGCTACCTGGTCGACGTGCTGGAGTTTCGCCGCGACGGCCTGGGCGCCATCGCCAGGCCCCTGCCGGGCGCCGCCAGCGGAAGGGAAGGCGAGACCAGCCGGGTGGCCGCCGAGATGCTCAACTTCCTGACGAGCGACGTCGTGTACACCCAGCGCTTCGTGCCGGAGGCCGAGAGGGCCCTAGCGCGCGAGGGCTACCTGAGCGACGCCCCGGTCCCGAGGCAGGAGCGCCAGGTCACCTTCCTGCCGGACGTCGAGTACCTGTCGAGCGCGTTCGTCGAAGAGCGCCTCGCCGGGACAGGCGACATGCCGAACGACGCCGAGGCCACGCCCGGCCTGCACGGCACGGAGCTGCTCGGCGTCACCGTCGAACCGGGGGGCGTTCCGCTCGTGGCCGACGGGAGCACAGCGGTGAGCGGCGGGGAGGACATCTCGTTCGCCGTCGAGATCATGAACGGGGGCGAGAGCACCGAGGAGGACATCCCGGTCACGGTCACGGTGTCGGGAGGGCCCGAGCCGATCACGGTGGAGGACACGCTCGACACCATCGAGGCCGGCGCCACCGAAAGCGTGACCATTCCGCTCGCGGCCACTCCTCCCACGGCCCAGCCGGCAACGGTCGAGGTCGAGGTTGGACAGGTCCCCGGCGAGGAGGTGGGGGACAACAACAGCGCCTCCTACGAGGTCACGTTCTCGGGCTGAGCGGGCACGGTCGCGGCCGGGGCCGCCGGTAGTCTGCGCCTCGATGGACGAGCTGAGCTCCACCACGGGGATCGTCGCGCTCGCCGCCGTGGCCGCGGGAGCCCTGGCGGTGCTGCTCGCGATCACGTGCCTGGTGAAGCTGCGCCGGGTTCAGGCCGCTCAGTCGACGGTGCTCGGGGGACACGCCCAGCGCGACCTCGTGGCCCATGCCGAGCGGCTCGAGGGCGGGTTCGTGGACCTCCGCGAGTGGGTCGAGGACTCCCTCGCGCGGCTCGACCAGCGGGCCGCGGCGCACGACGAGCGCATCGCCGGCTGTGTGTCTCACCGCGGCCTCGTGCGCTACGACGCCTACGGCGAGATGTCGGGGCGTCAGTCCGCCTCGCTCGCCCTGCTCGACGGCCTCGGCTCCGGCGTGGTGGTCAGCGCCATCTCCCATCGCGACCATGCTCGGCTGTACTTCAAGCAGATCAGGGAGGGCGACTCGGAGATCGAGCTGTCCCCCGAGGAGCAGGAGGCCATCCAGGCGGCGCTCTTGGCGCCGCGGCGCCAGAGCAGCGCGGCGTCCGCCTAGTAGTGGGCCTGGCGCCCGGCCGGCCCCTGCGCGTCGCGTACCTGGGCCCAGCGGGCACCTTCACCGAGGAGGCACTGCGGGCCTCAGCGCCCGCCGCGATCGACGAGGTGCCCTACACGACCGTGTACGAGGCCGTGATGGCGGTGCAGGAGGGCCGCGCCGACCGGGCCGTGGTGCCCATCGAGAACTCCCTCGAGGGCTCGGTCACGGCGACCCTCGACACGCTCGCCGGAGGGGCGGCCGACGTGCGCATCGTGGGCGAGGTGATCCAGCCGGTCCGTCATTGCCTGATCGCTCGCGCCGGCCTCGGGGTGCACCAGATCGAGCGTGTGCTCTCTCACCCTCAGGCGCTGGCTCAGTGCGCCACCTTCCTGCGCACCATTCCCGCCGCCGAACCCACCGCGGCCAGCTCGACCGCCGAAGCGGTGCGCACCGTGGCCGAATCGGACGAGCCGTGGGCGGCGGTGGGCGCGCGCCTGGCTGCTGAGCTGTACGGGTGCCACCTGCTCGAGGAGTCGATAGAGGACCGCCACGACAACCAGACGCGCTTCGTCTGGCTCGCGCGCGGAGAGGTCGAGGGTCGCGCGCCGGCCTCGAAGACGTCGCTCGCGTTCTGGGGATTCAACGACCAGTCGCCCGGCGCACTCGTGGACGTGCTGCGCGAGATCAGCGACCGCGGCATCAACCTCACGCGGATCGAGTCGCGCCCCCGCCCGGGGCCGCTCGGGCGCTACATCTTCTTCGCGGACCTCGAGGGAGGGGCGGACCGACCCGAGGTCCGGGCGGCGCTCACGGCCCTCGGCGACCGCGTGGAGGCGCTGCGGGTGCTCGGCACCTACCCCCGCGCGGCGGCGGACGCCGGCCGGGGCGGCCCCCCCTGACCGCTAGAATCGACGCCGCGATGGCGGTCGCTATCCAGGAAGGGGCCGAGCCGGGGGCTGCGGAGCCAGCCCCTGAGAGCGCGCTGCCGGACGCCCGGACCGAGCAGCGCGGAGGCACCAACGGCCGGGTGCTCGTGCTGAACGCCTCGTACGAGCCGATCAACGTCTGCACGGTACGACGGGCCACCGTGCTGCTCCTCAAGCAGCGCGCCGAGCTGGTCGAGCGCTCCGAGTGGAACCTGCACGCCGAGAACGTGACGCTGCCGCGCCCGGTGGTCATCCGGCTGTCCACCTACGTGCGCATCCCGCGTGACGCCCACAGCCGCAAGATCACCCGCCGCGCAGTGTTCGCCCGCGACCGCTGGACCTGCCAGTACTGCGGGGTGGAACGGGGCACGCTCACCGTCGACCACGTGATCCCCCGCTCCAAGGGCGGAGGCTCCTCGTGGGACAACATCGTCGCCTCCTGCGCCCCCTGCAACCGTCGCAAGGGCGACCGTCTCCCGGCGCACGCGGGCATGCATCCGCGTACCAAGCCGCGCATTCCGAGCTCCACCATCTTCGTCCACGTGGCCACGCCGCGGATCCCCTCGGCCTGGGAGCAGTACCTCACGACCCTCTAGCGGGCGGTACCGATCATCTAGGCTGCGCGGGCACGCTCACGCGCGTGCGTGGGCACGCTGCCAGACGGCCACCGAAGCTCCCCTCGGCTGGCGCGGCGCGCCTCCCCCTTCCCCCACCAAGGAGATCCGCGTGCCCGAGAGCATGGATTCCCGAACTCGTTCGGGCTTCGACATCACCTTCCCCACTGCGACCCAGTCGGGAGTGGACCAGCACGAGGAGTTCTGCGAGGTCACGGTCGGAGGGCGAAGGCGCAGGATCCGCTTTCACGACTACGGCGAGATCTACGCGATCCCGGGCCTCTACGAACACCTCTTCTACGACCGTCTCCAGTGCACCTCGCCCGAGGTGGTGAGCGCGCTGCTCGAGGAGGAGCTCGTGAAGGCCGGAGCGGCGCCGTCGGATCTCACCGTGATCGACATCGGTGCGGGCAACGGGATGATGGGAGAGCAGCTCCAGCGGATCGGGGCCTCCGCGCTCGTGGGGGTGGACATCATCGAGGAGGCGGCTGTGGCCGCCAGGCGCGACCGGCCCGGCGTCTACCGCGAGTACCGCGTGGTGGACCTGACCAAGCTCGAGCCCGATGACCGCACGGCGCTGGCGGCATACGGGTTCAACGCGCTCACCACCGTGGCGGCACTCGGCTTCGGTGACATGCCACCGTTGGCGCTGGCCGAGGCGTTCAACATGCTGTCGGTGCCGGGCTGGGTGGCGTTCACGATCAAGGACGACTTCCTCCACGATCGCCACAAGACCGGCTTCAGCGCGCTCGTGCGCCAGATGTCCGAGGAGGGGCCGCTCGAGATAGCAGCCACCCGTCGTTACCGGCACCGTCTGTCGGCCGGCGGCGAGCCGCTCTTCTATCTCGCGGTGGTCGGTCGCAAGCGCTCCGACGTGCCGCTCGACTGGGCGGAGTAGCCAAGCGCGGCGCGCTCAGCCAAAGATGAGCGCCGGTTGCGCGGAGACGACCCCGAAGAGGACCCCCGTCACCGCGCCGGCGACGAGCCGCTTGCGAGAGCGGGCTCGCCGGTACGAGAACGCCTCCGAAAGCACGAAGGGCGCCCACCAAAGGCGCCCTTCGCAACCACGTGTGACTGGACGAGATCGGCGGCGGATCCTGCGGCGCGAAGCGCCCGGCCGGGGGGACCAACTCCGGCCTCCGTTCGCCGACGGTGCCCTGGCTTGGACTCCGCTCGACGGTCCAGCTCCGACCTAGCGGCCGGACACCTCCAGGGTCCCGAAATTACTGTGACTCAAGTTAGGACCACCTCCTTTCCCTGGTCTGGACATTGAAGCAGACCAAGCGGACCGGAGCACCCGGAGCACCCCCCGGACTCCGCGCTACGAGCGGCGAGAGCAGCTGCGAGGGCCGGGACCACGCACGGGTTGGCGCGGGCGGGTCGGGCGTGGGTGGCAGCCGCCGGCGGAGGCGGGCGGCGGCGGTTCTACCAGCCGCCCGAGGTGGTTTCCTGCGGGGCCGGCGGGCGCGGCGGTGGGAGCGGGCGCTCCTTCTGGAGCGCGGAAAACGAGTCGGTCATCTGTGGAGATAACGCCCAAACTGCGGGAAAGTTGCTCCGTCATCGAGAAAGTTGCCCTACCAACCACCCTCGGTGGTCTCCTTCGGGCCGCCCAGGGTGGACGGTGGGAACGGTCGTGGCCTTGCAGCGAGCGTCATGCCGGCTTCTTTCTGATCGGGTCCGTTGCTTCCTGCGTAGGTGTCCCTTCGGCCGATGCAGCGATTCTCTCAAGTGGCGCCGGCCGGAGGTGGCCATCGAGGTGGCCCGCGAAGCCCGGTTGGCCGGAGGTGGCCATCGAGGTGGCCCGCGAAGCCCGGTTGGCCGGCCGCGGCCTGCGCGAACGGGTCCTGGCGCCGCGCGCCGCTACTCGTCCGCGGCGGGCTCGCCGGCGTTCGGATCGAGCGGCGTCTCGATCGCGGGCTCCGCGTCGATGCCGGGCGCCGCGTGGGCGTCGGCGCCGGTGTCCACCTCGTCGGTGAGCTCCGTGTCGGCAGCGCCCATGCCCTCGGGCTCGGACCCGGTCTCCTCGCTCTCGATCACCGCGGCGGCTGTTTCCGCTGAGTCCTCCACGACCGGCGCGATGGCGCTCACGCGGTCCTCCTCCTTGAGGTTCATCACCCGCACGCCCTGCGAGGCGCGGCCGTAGCGCGAGATCCCGCGCACGCTCGTGCGCTGCACCATTCCGGCCTGTGAGATGAACACGAGGTCCTCGTGCTCCCGCACGATCAGCGCGCCGGCCACACCGCCCTTTCGCTCGGTCAGCCGGATTGTCTGCACGCCCATGGCGCCGCGTCCCTTCACCGGGTACTCGGAGATCGCCGTGCGCTTGCCGTAGCCGTTCTCGGTGACCACGAGGAGGTCGGTGTCGTCGCGGGCGATGTCCATGGCCAGGACGCAGTTGTCGCCGCGCTTGACGTTCATGCCCTGCACGCCGCTCGTGTCGCGGCCCATCGCCCGCGCCTGGGTCTCGTTGAAGCGCGCGGCCTGGCCCGAGCGCGAGACCATGATGATGTCGTCCTCACCGCTCGTTCGCCGCACGGCCACCAGCTCGTCGTCGTCGCGGATGTTGATCGCGATGATGCCGTCGGCCTTGATCGGCGTGTTGTAGGAGAGGAACTCCGTCTTCTTGATCATGCCCTTGCGCGTCGCGAAGACCAGGTACTTGCCCTCGGTGAAGTCGCGCGTGGAGAGCACGGCCCGCACGAACTCGCCCTCGCGCAGCGGGAGGATGTTCACGAGCGCTCGGCCCTTGGCGGTGCGCGAGGCCTCGGGTAGCTCGTAGACCTTCTGGCGGTAGACCTTGCCGCGGTTGGTGAAGAACAGCAGGTAGTCGTGGGTCGAGCACACGAAGAGGTGCTCGATGTAGTCCTCGTCCTTCATGTCCATGCCCATCACGCCGCGGCCGCCGCGCTTCTGCTGGCGGTAGGTGGCGAGCGGCAGCGACTTGATGTAGCCCGAGCGCGTGATCGAGATCACCATCTGCTGGTCGGCGATCAGGTCCTCGACGTCGATGTCGTCCTCGGAGTGGGTGACCTCCGTGCGGCGCTCGTCGCCGTAGCTCTCCTTGATCTCGAGCAGTTCCTCCTTGACGATGCTCCTCACCCGCGACTCGTCGCCGAGGATCTCGCGCAGCTCCCGGATGCGCTCAACGAGGTCGGCGTGCTCCTGGCGGATCTTGTCGGCCTCGAGCGCGGTGAGCCGCTGGAGGCGAAGGTCGAGGATGGCCTGGGCCTGCTCGCGCGAGAGCTCGAAGCGCTGGATCAGGCCCTCGCGGGCGGCGTCAGGATCGGACGACCCGCGGATGAGCTCGATCACCGCGTCCAGGTCCTCGAGCGCCACGAGCAGTCCCTCGAGGATGTGCGCGCGGGCCTCGGCGCGGCGCAGCTCGTACTTCGTGCGGCGCACGACAACGTCGCGCTGGTGCTGCACGTAGTTGTGGATGATCGCCCGGAGGTCGAGGGTGCGCGGCACGCCGTCGACCAGCGCCACCATGTTCACCCCGAACGTGGTCTGCATCATGGTGTGGCGGTAGAGCTTGTTGAGCGCGACCTTGGGGATCGCGTCGCGCTTGAGCTCGATCACGAGCCGCACGCCCGACTTGTCGGACTCGTCGCGCAGATCCGAGACCTCGGGCACGCGCTTGTCGTTCACCACCTCGGCGATCTTCTTGATCAGGCCCGAGCCGTCGTTGCGGCCGTCGCCCTTCGTCACCTGGTAGGGCAGCTCGGTGACGATGATCGCCTCCTTGCCCTGACGCAGGGGCTCGATGTGGGCGCGCGCGCGGACGATCACGCGCCCCCGGCCCGTCTCGTACGCGTCCTTGATCCCCTGGCGGCCGACGATGATGCCGCCGGTCGGGAAATCCGGCCCCTTGATGTGGCCCATGAGCCCCGCGACGTCGATCTCGGGGTCGTCGATGTAGGCGATCACCGCGTCGATGGCCTCGCCCAGGTTGTGGGGCGGGATGTTGGTGGCCATCCCGACCGCGATGCCCGACGACCCGTTCACCAGCAGGTTGGGGAAGCGCGCCGGCAGGATCAGCGGCTCGAGCCGCGACTCGTCGTAGTTCGGTCCGAAGTCGACCGTGTCGGCGTCGATGTCGCGCAGGAGCTCCGTGGCTATGCGCGCTAGCCGCGACTCCGTGTAGCGCATGGCCGCCGGCGGGTCGGCGTCGACCGAGCCGAAGTTGCCCTGCCCATCCACCAGCGGGTAGCGCTGAGCAAAGTCCTGCGCCAGCCGCACGAGCGTGTCGTAGATCGCCGAGTCGCCGTGCGGGTGGAAGTTGCCCATCACGTCCCCGACCACGCGCGCGCATTTGCGGTAGGGGCGGTTGGGCTGCAGCCCCGACTCGTGCATCGCGTACAGCACGCGGCGGTGCACGGGCTTCAGCCCGTCGCGCACGTCGGGGAGCGCCCGCCCGACGATCACGCTCATCGCGTAGTCGAGGTACGACGAGCGCATCTCCTCCTCGAGCCCGCGGGGCTCGATGGAGCCGCCCGTCAACTGATCAAACGCGGCCACTTAGCGTGCCCTCGGCGCGGATCCTGCAAAGCGTCGCCACTCGGCGTCCTCGGCTCTCGGCTTGGCCCACCAAGCCTTCGAGCCTGCGTCCTTGATTGGCTCGCTTTTCGGATCCGTTCTCGGGCTCATCGCTCGATCACACGTCGAGATTGGTGACGTCTCTCGCGTGAGCCTCGATGAACTCCCGCCGCGGCTCCACCTTGTCGCCCATCAGCATCGAGAAGGTCAGGTCCGCCGCGCTCGCGTCGTCCACCGTGACCTGCTGCAGCGTGCGCCGGCTCGCATCCATCGTGGTCGTGAAGAGCTGGTCGGGGTTCATCTCGCCGAGGCCCTTGAAGCGCTGCAGCTGCACGCCCTCCTGCGCCACCTTGAGCACGGCCCGGCGGAGCTCCTCGAAGGACAGCGCGTCCTCTTCCTTCTTGCCGAGCTTGACCGTGAACGGCGGCGTGCCGGCCAGGTCGCGAAGCTGGCCGTGCACGCGCACGAAGCTGCGGTACTCGGTCGACGCGAACAGCCCGCGGCTCAGGCGGTAGGTCGTGGCTGAGCCCGTCTTGCGCTCAACGGCGCGCACCACGAGCTCCGCCGGGTCCTCCGCCACCAACTCGGTGTCAAACGCCTCGCCCTCGGGGCTCGCCTGGCGCAGGAGCTTCACCACCGCCTCGGCGTCCTGCGGGGCTTCGTCGAGGATCTCCGACTCTTCGAGCAGCGCGACCACCTCATGACCGTGCGTGGCCCGCAGCGCCGAGGCCCACCCCTCGTATTGCTTGAGCAGCCGCACGTACTTCTGCCAGCGCGTGTGGGTGAGCTTGAACGGCGCCACCGCGCGATCGCTCACCTCCATCTTCTCCAGCTTGTCGCGGAGCAACAGCTCCTCGAGCTCGCTCTCCTTCTCAATGTACACCTCACTGCTGCCGGACTTGACCTTGTAGAGCGGGGCCTTGGCGATGTAGACGTAGCCCGCTTCGATCAGATCGGGCATCTCGCGAAACAGGAACGTGAGAACGAGCGTGCGGATGTGCGAGCCGTCGACATCGGCGTCGGTCATGACCACCACCTTGTGGTAGCGCGCGTTCTCGAGGTCGAACTCCTCGCGAATACCCGTGCCGATCGCGGTGATCAGGGCCTTGATCTCGTTGTTGTCCAGCACCTTGTCGATGCGGTTCTTCTCCGCGTTGATGATCTTCCCGCGGAGCGGGAGCACCGCCTGCGTGTTGCGGTCGCGCCCCTGCTTGGCCGAGCCGCCCGCCGAATCGCCCTCGACCACGAACAGCTCGGCGAGCGCGGGATCGCGCACCGAGCAGTCGGCGAGCTTGCCGGGCAGGGTGGAGTTCTCGAGCGCGGACTTGCGGCGCGTCATGTCGCGGGCCTTGCGGGCGGCCTCGCGGGCCCGGGAGGCCTGTACGGCCTTCGACACGATCTGCCGTCCGTCGGCGGGATTCTCCTCGAGGAACTCCGCGAGGCCGCGGTTGACGGCGGCCTGCACGAAGCCCTCGACCGGCGGGTTGCCGAGCTTGGTCTTGGTCTGGCCCTCGAACTGCGGGTCGGCGACCTTGACGGAGATGATGGCCGTCAGGCCCTCGCGCACGTCCTCGCCCTGGAGGTTGTCCTCCTTCTCCTTGAGCAGCCCCTTGGAGCGCGCGTAGGCGTTGAGGGTGCGGGTGAGCGCCGAGCGGAAGCCCGACAGGTGCGATCCACCCTCGTGGGTGTTGATGTTGTTGGCGAACGACAGCAGGTTCTCCTGGTAGGAGCCGTTCCACTGCATGGCCACCTCGACGTCCCCCACCTCGCCGGCGTCCTCGAAGTAGACGACCTTCTTGTGCAGCGCCTCGCGCGTGCCCTGCGAGTGCAGGTAGGTGACGAAGTCGCGGATGCCGCCGTCGTACTTGAAGCTGGCCTGGAAGCCCTCGCCGCGGTCGTCGGCGAAGTTGATGCGCAACCCCTTGGTGAGGAAGGCCATCTCGCGAAAGCGCTGCTCGAGCACCATCCGGTCGTAGTCGATGGTCTCGAAGATCTCGAGATCCGGCAGGAAGGTGATGCTCGTGCCGCGTCGCTTGGTGGGCTCGCCTCTGACCAGGTCCGCGATCGGTACGCCGCGCTCGTAGGACTGGGTCCACTCGTAGCCGTCGCGCCACACGGTGAGGTCGAGGCGCTCCGAAAGCGCGTTCACCACCGAGACGCCGACGCCGTGCAGGCCGCCCGAGACCTTGTAGCCGCCGCCCTCGCCGAACTTCCCGCCGGCGTGGAGCACGGTGAGCACGACCTCGGCCGCGGGCCGGCCCTCCTTCTCGTGCAGGTCCACCGGGATGCCGCGGCCGTTGTCGGTGACCGTGACGCGGTTGTCCGGGTGGATGCGGATCTCGACCGCGTCGCACTCTCCCGCCAGCGCCTCGTCCACCGAGTTGTCCATCACCTCGTAGATGAGGTGATGGAGCCCACGCCCGCCCGTCGAGCCGATGTACATCCCGGGGCGCTTGCGAACCGCCTCGAGGCCCTTCAGAACGGTGATCTGCTGGGCACCGTAATCGGCCGGTCCGTCGTTCTCCGCCAAGTCCTGAGCCTCCGTTGCCATTACACGAAAACACCCCGGTTCCGCGCGCCTGCAGCGGGGGCCGGGGCGGTGCCACCAACTCCTGGACATAGTAGCAGAGGGCACCCACGGGACCGGTGTGGTGAGTGCAACAAAAGGCCCGCAAATCGGCACAAAAGGCGCACGGATGGCGCGCTGGTGGCACGGAGTGCTCAGCTTCGCCGGTGGCCGGTGGCCACGAACCGCAGCCGAACCACGTGCGCAGGCCCGTCCGGGCCACCGAGCGCGGCCGTCAACCGGTCGAGCAGGTCCGGCGCGAGGAGCTCGAGCTCCTGGGCCCACACTGCCGAGCTGCAGGCGATCGTCACCACGCCGCCGCGCTCGGAGACGGGCTCGGACTCCGCGGCCACGGCCGGGCCCGCAACCTCGCTCCACGTCTCCTGCGCGCGGGCGAGCGTGGTGAGGGGCGCGAGCTCGCGGCGGCTGCGTTCGAGCGCGAGCGCGAGCGGCCGGGGCGCCAAGCGCCTCATGCCGCGGCAGCCGAAGTCGTCGACACCCGGCCTCCCTCCACCCACAGGAGCAGCACGTCGGCATCGCCGGCGCCGGGCACGTGGTCGGGCTCGGTGGCCGTGATCAGCGCCTGGCCGCCGCTTCTGACAAGCTCTGTGAGCCGGCGCCGGCGCTCGGCGTCGAGCTCCGACATCACGTCGTCGAGCAGCATGAGCGGCGGGCGGCCTCGCTCGGCGAGCAACTCGCGCTCGGCGAACAGCAGGGCGAGGAGGCTCTGGCGCTGCTGACCCTGCGAGCCGTACGAGCGCAGCGCCCGGCCGGAGAGGCGGAACGCGAGATCGTCACGGTGGGGACCGTGCGTGGTGAACCCCCGGGCGAGGTCCTCGTCCCGCCGCTCGGCCAGCTCGAGCCGTAGGGCCTCCGCTCCTACCGCTCGCGAGCGCGGGCGGTAGGAGAGCTCGGACGGCGCCGGGAGCCCGAGCGTCTCCGCCAGTCGCGCGAACGGCGGTGCGAGCTCCTCCACGGCCGCCGCGCGGTCGGCCATCAGCCGCACGCCGTGCCGGGCGAGCTCGGAGTCCCACGCGTCAAGTTGCCCCGTGCCGGACACGCCGGTGCGTATCCGGCCGAGTTGCGCGTTGCGCTGGGCCATGGCCCGTGCGTACTGGGGGCGCGTCCCGGCCCGTGCCGGCCACAGGGCCGCTACGAAGTGGTCGAGGTGGGCGCGCCGCCCCGCGGGGGCGCCCTTCACGAGCTCGAGGCGCTCCGGCAGGAAGACGCTCACCAGGGGCCGGGCCGGCGAGTCGGACAGCCGCTCGACGAGCGCGCCGTCCACCCGCAGCCGCTTGGCCTCTCCCGGCTCGTGCCCGATCTCGATCAGGTGCGCGCCGTCCTCGTCGGCGGTGCCGGTGCTCACCCGCGTGAGCGCGGCGCCGGAGCGCACGACCTCGCGCTCGTTCGACGTCCGGCACGAGCGTCCCGTGAGGCCGAAGTAGAGACCCTCGAGCAGGTTGGTCTTGCCGGCGCCGTTGGGTCCGCAGACCACGGTGAGCACCGGACCGAGGTCCACGTCCGCGCGCTCGTAGTTGCGGAAGTCGCGCAGGCCTAGGCGCGTGACTCGCATCGGGCCGCCCTCACGACCGCTGCCGCCGTGCCGCCGCCACCGGCCGTGCGCTCAGCGGAACTCGTAGCCCCTGGCGCTGAACTCCTCGCCCAGCTCCGTCAGCGTGGCGCCGTACTTGTTGCCCGCCTTCTTGAACATGGAGCCGCCTGAGTCCGCGTCTCCGCCACGGATCGACTCCTCGGTGTCGGTGGCGGCCTGGGCGATCTCGTCGCTCGCGTCGACCAGCCGCGTGTGCAGGTCGGCCACCTCCTCCGGCGGCGTGAGTGCCCTCAGGTCGTCCGCGACGTCGCTGTAGGTGCCCCGGAGCTCGGCCACGCCGGCGGCCAGGTCGTCGGCGGTCTTGGCGTCGGTTATCTCGTCGAGCGTGGCGCGGGTCTCCGTGACGGCCACCAGCGCGTCCCGGACGCGGGCCTCGTACTCGTCCTTGGTGGCGGCGCCGCCGTCCTCGGAGGTGGACGTCGATTCGGTCGCCGTGGTCGTGTCCTCCCCACCCCCTTCCTCTTCCCCGCCGCAGCCGGCGATCAGGGCGAGCCCGGCCACGAGCAGGAGGAGCACGAACAGCCGGCTCAGCCGGCCCGCTGTGGCCGGCGCCCTAGACATTGAGCCGGATCGGCATCACGAGGTACACGAAGCCCCCGCCGTCGCCGGACTCGATCAGCCCCGGCCGTGTCGGGCTGATCAGCTTGAGCACCAGCTCGTCCGACTCGGCGCTCTCGAGGCCCTCGCGCAGGAAATCGGGGTTGAAGCCGATCTCGAGCGGCTGGCCGGAGAAGGGCACCGGGAGTGCCTCGCGCGCCTCGCCGATGTCGGGCGTCTGTGCCGAGATCTCGAGCGCGCCGTCGCTGAACGACATGCGCAGGGGAGCGTTGCGCTGGGCGAGGAGGCTGATGCGCCGCACCACCTCCAGGAGCTCCGAGGCACTCACCCGCAGCTCGTGCTCGAACGACTCCGGCAGCAGCTGGCGATAGTTCGGGAATCGACCTTCCACGAGCCGCGAGGACAGCGTCACGTCCCGAAAGCGGAAGATCACCTGGTTCTGGAGGGCGGCCACCTCGATGTCGTCCTCACCCGTGGTGCCCGCGATGCGGGAGAGCTCCTGAAGGGTTCGGGCCGGAACGTTCGCCTCCAGCGAGCCGTCGAGCGGCTGCTCCAGCACGGTCTCCTTCACGCTCAGGCGGTAGGAGTCAGTGGCCACCATGCGCAGCTCCTGGCCCTGCGCCGAGACCAGCACGCCGGTGAGGTGGGGGCGTGTCTCGTCACGCGATGCCGCCCGGGCCACGCGCGCCACCGTCTCCACGAACGCGGCGGCCGGCAGCCTCACCACTGCGGCGTCGCCGGGCTCGGGCAGCTTCGGGAAGTCCTCGGGCGGGAGCGTGCGCAGATGGAAGCGCGCCGGCCCGGACTCCACCTCCACGTCTCCCTCCGTCGAGCGGTACTCGATCGTGACCTCGTCCCGGGGCAGCGAACGAACCACGTCGAGGAGCAGCCGCCCCGGCAGCACCACCGAGCCCTCGCGCTCGACGGACACGGGCAGGCCGATGCGGATGCCGAGCTCCATGTCCGTGGCCTGCAGCTCGGCGGTCCCGTCCGCTACGCGGATCATCACCCCCGACAGGGTCTGGATGGCGCTGCGGGTGGAGACGCCGCGCACGGCAACGCCGAGATCGGCCAGCAGCTGATCCTTGGGCACCGAGAACTTCATTGATCTTCTTTCCTGAAGGAGGTAATGGAGGCTGTGGATTGGTGCATGGCTGAGCGCGATGTGGCTCCCGGAGCGAAGCAGCGCCTGTGCACGGCCAGCACGGGAGCTGGTGATTGTCTCATCAAGGGCGGTCGTCCGGGTCGCCGGCTAGCGCGGCGCGCAGCTTCTCGACAGCGGAGCGCACCTCGGTGTCGGTGTCCATGCGCTTCGGTACGCGCCTCAGAGCATGGAGGACGGTGGAATGGTTGCGGCCGCCGAAGACGGCACCGATGCTCGGCAGGCTCTCGCCGGTGAGCTCGCGAACCAGGTACATCGCTACCTGGCGGGCCAGGGCTATCCGCGGCCGCCGGTCCTGGGCGAGCAGCGCCGCAGGAGCGACGCCGAAGGCCTCGGCGGTGGCGGCCTGTATCCCGGCCGGCGTGCACGAGTGGGCGGGGCCCGTGCGCGGGTAGAGCCGGCTCAGCACCTGGCGGGCCAACTCGGGTGTGGCCGGCTCGCCCCTGAGCGAGGCGTAGGCCACGACGCGTATGAGCGCCCCCTCGAGCACGCGCACGCTGCCAGGCACGCTGCGGGCGATCTCCATGATGGTGTCGTCGCCCACCTCGTGGACGGAGTCGAGCCCGCGGCGCTTGCGCAGGATCGCGGCGCGGGCCTCGAGGTCGGGGCGCGTGAGCTCCGCCACCAGGCCGCAGCCGAAGCGTTCCCGCAGGCGGGCCTCGAAGCGGTCGAGGTCCCCCGGTGGTTGATCGCTCGTGATCACCAGCTGCCGGCCGGACTCGTAGAGCGCGTTGAAGGAGTGGAAGAACTCCTCCTTGGTGCGCGCCTTGTCGGCGATGAACTGGACGTCGTCGATGAGCAGCACGTCGGGTTCCCGGAACCGGCGCTTGAAGGCCTCGGCGCCGGAGCCGCGCACGGCGGTGACGAACTCGTGGGTGAAGGTCTCGATCGTGGCGTAGCGCACGGTCAGGCCCTGCCCATGGAGCCGCACGTAGTTGCCGATGGCCTGCAGGAGGTGGGTCTTGCCGAGACCGGGAGGTCCGTAGATGAACAGCGGGTTGTAGGCCTGGGCCGGCTGCTCGGCCACGGCGAGGGCGGCGGCGTGGGCGAGCTGGGTGCCGTCGCTGATCACGAACTGGTCGAAGGTGTACTTGGGGTTCAGCAGGTCGTCGCGGGCCGCGGTTCGCGCTCCGGGCTCCTGCGGGCCGGGCTCCGCGGGCGGGTTCCAGAGCTCGTCCACAACCTCGATGCTCACTTCTGGGCCCAGCACCCGGCCGGCCGCGGCGGTCAGCTCCGGCAGGTGGCGCTCGGTTACCCACGTGTGCACGTGTGGTGGCGCCTTCACCACCAGGGCGGTCCCGTGCTGCCCGGCCCAGGCGAGGGGTTCGATCCACATGTGAAAGGTGAAGTCGTCGAACCGCGCTCTCAGCTCCTCGCGAACAAGTCCCCACGCGCTGTCGTCGGTCCGGCTGTCGGGCAATGCGAAAGTTCCCTCCCTGGGGCGTGCGAATCCGTATTCGGCGGGGAGGAGCCGGACGAGTGGATCTCGCGGCGTCCTCGGCGGGCGGCAGTGTAGGCCCTTCGCCGACCCCCGAAGAGGCCATCTGCCGGCGTCCGGACCGCGACGCCGCAAAACGCGTGAAAAGCCTCGCCGGCCACATCGGCGCGACGCTGTGCACATGCTGTGCACGGGGCGTCCCGGCGGCCCCGGGGCGCCGTGTACCCTTGCCGTGCGCCGCAGGCGGCGCTCTCTGTGTCATGAAGCGCACCTACCAGCCCAAGAAGCGCAAGCGCGCCCGCTCCCATGGGTTCCGCGGCCGCATGCGCACCCGCGCCGGCCGCGCGATGCTCAAGCGCAAGCGCGACAAGGGCCGCAAGCGGCTCACCCCGTAGCCGTGGCCGCGCGAGGCGAGGGGGAGCCCCGCCGGCGAGGCAGGCGCCGCCGCCTCTCGCGCAGTGCCGAGTTCGACCGCGTGTTCCGCCAGGGCCGCTCGCACGCCAACCGCCACCTGGTGGTGCACGCCTTCCCGCGCGCCGACGACGGTGAGCCGCCGCGCCTGGGGGTGTCGGTGGGCCGCAAGGTGGGCGGCGCGGTGGAGCGCAACCGCATGAAGCGGCTGCTGCGCGAGGCGTTCTGGGCCGCGGCCGACGAGCTGCCGGCCGGCTACGACTTCGTGCTGGTCGCACGGGCGGACGCCGCGGAGCTGGCCGAGCAGCGGGGGGAGGCCGGCATCGAGGAGGCGCTGCGCCAGGTGCTGGCCGACGCGCGGCTGAGCTCCGGGGCCACGGAGTCGGCCGACCCGCCCGAGGCCGGCTCGCGGTGAGCCTGCTGAGAAGCGCGGCCACGGCGCCGCTGCGCCTGTACCAGCGCCTGATCTCGCCCCTGCTGCCCGCCAGCTGTCGCTACTACCCGAGCTGCTCCGAGTACGCGGTGCAGGCCGTGGGCGGCTTCGGCATACTGAGGGGCACTGTGCTCGCCGCGTGGCGGCTGCTGCGCTGCAATCCCTGGAGCCACGGGGGAGTCGATTTCCCCGCCGACCAGCGGCTGTTCCGCGCGCCGCCCTCGACCCCTCACCACCACCCATGATCGTCATCGCCAACGTCCTCCAGCCGCTCATCGACGTGGCCGAGGCGATCCTCCGCTTCTACCACGACAACGTCGGGCTGAGCTGGGGCATGTCGATCATCGCGCTCACCTTCACGGTGCGCCTGGCGATCCTGCCGCTGACCTTCAAGGGCGTGAAGGGGATGCAGGAGCTGCAGCGCCTGCAGCCGGAGATCAAGAAGCTGCAGGAGCGCTACAAGGACGACCGCCAGCGCATGCAGCAGGAGACCATGAAGTTCTACCAGGAGCACAAGGTCAATCCGCTCAGCTCCTGCATGCCGCTGCTGCTGCAGATCCCCTTCTTCATAGCGCTCTTCTACCTGTTGAACGGCGACGCCTTCAAGGCCGACATCCGCGGTGAGGAGACATTCCTCTTCATCACCGACCTCGCCGAGAAGGAGTCGGGCGGGGCGCTGATCACGTTGATCGTGCTGTACGTGGTCACCCAGCTCGGCGCCAGCCTCGTTACCGCGATCAGCGCCGACAAGAACCAGCGCTACATCATGCTGGCGCTGCCGTTCGTGTTCGTGTTCTTCGTGTTCTCGTTCCCGGCCGGGCTGCTCGTGTACTGGATCACCACCAACGTCTGGACGGTGGGGCAGCAGCTCGTGGTGAGGAAGCTGTACCCGAAGCCGGAGCCGTTGGATCTGGGGGCGATCGCGGGTGGTGGCAAGGGAGGTGGCGGCTCGGGCGGTGGAGGCAGAGGCAAGCCGGATGAGGACAGGCAGGAGACGCCCGTTCCCAAGCAAGGGATCTTCGCCGCGGCGCGGGCTCTCGCGGAAGGCCGGGCCGCCGGCAACGGCGACGGAGCCACCAAGACCACCGCGAAGCCAAGCGCGAAGGGCAACGGCTCGGGTGGAACCGGCGGTTCCGGCAATGGGAGCTCCGGCAACGGCGGGCCGCGCAAGGCTCCGCCGCCCTCGCCGCGCAAGAAGAAGAAGCGCTCCGGCCGGCGCCGCTGAGCCGCTGAGGGCGCCGCCGTGGCCGACGACACCGAGCCGGTGAGCACGCCGGACCACCTACCGGAAGCGGCCGCCGACCGAGTACGCGCGGTGGTGATCCGCGTGGTGGCCGAGCTCGACGATCGCGCCTCGGTGGAGGTGACCGAGACCGACGAGGAGATCCGCTGCGTGATCGAGGGCGAGGATGTCGGCCTGGTGATCGGCAAGCACGGGAGCACGATCGACGCGCTCCAGCACCTGGCGGCGCGCTCGACCTTCGTGGGCGACCACGAGCGCAAGCGCGTGGTGGTGGACGCCGGCGGCTACCGCGAGAAGCGCGCCCAGGCGCTGCAGCGCGAGGCTGACCGGGCGGTTGAGGACGCGCTGTCCTTCAAGCGGGCGGTGGAGCTCGAGCCCATGACGGCGCAGGAGCGAAAGGTCGTGCACGACTACCTCAGCGAGCGGGTGGACGTGCAGACCCACAGCGAGGGCGACGAGCCGGACCGGCGGCTGGTCGTGACGCCGGTGGGGGCCTGAGGGGCCGTTTCACGATTTTCAATCGCGGAGCTCGCGGCCCGCTACGAGCTACCGGAAGGCGCCGCTGACACCATCGACCGCCTGCTCACGGCGCTCGCCGCGGAGCCCGATCCGCCCACCACGGTGCGCCGGCCCGAGCAGGCGCTGACTGTGCACATCGCGGACAGCCTTGCCGGCCTCGAGGTCACCGAGCTCCGCAGCGCCACGCGCATAGCGGACGTCGGCGCCGGTAGCGGCTTTCCCGGGCTGGCACTGGCGGTGGCGCTTCCGCGGGCCAGGGTGGATCTGATCGAGTCGACCGCGCGCAAGTGCGCGGTGATCGAGCGCCTGGCCGCGAGCGCAGGCATCGGAAACGCGCGCGCCGTGCCGGCCCGCGCCGAGGAATGGGCCGTCGCTGATGGTCGAGAGGCCTACCAGGCGGCCACCGTGCGAGCGGTCGCGGCCCTGCCGGTGCTGGCCGAGTACGCGGCCCCGCTTCTGGCCGAGGGCGGAGTGCTCGTGGCCTGGAAGGGCGCCCGCGATGAGGCCGAGGAATGCAGCGGCGACGCCGCCGCCCGGATCCTCGGCTTGGGCCCGGGGCGAGTCAAGAGAGTCACGCCGTTCGAGGGCGCCCACAGCCGGCATCTGCACGTCTTCACGAAGATCGCTCGGACGCCCGACCGCTTTCCTCGGCGACCCGGAGTGGCCGCCAAGCGCCCTCTGGCCTGACCGCGCCCGAAGCAGGGGGCGAAGGTTCGGGGCCGAACCCTTACTGGCAAGCCGCTTCCGACCGACCCCAACCCTACTTTCGAGCGAGTGTCCACCATCTACGCCATCGCGAACCACAAGGGCGGCGTCGGCAAGACGACC
Source organism: Thermoleophilaceae bacterium (assembly GCA_030446485.1). Classification (GTDB taxonomy): domain Bacteria; phylum Actinomycetota; class Thermoleophilia; order Solirubrobacterales; family Thermoleophilaceae; genus JAUJNF01. The sequence continues at coordinate 140,609 of JAUJNF010000003.1, forward strand.
ACCGCGGTGAACATGGCCGCCTGCGTGGCCGACGCCGGGCACCGGACCCTGCTCGTGGATCTCGACCCGCAGTGCAACGCCACGGTCGCCCTCGGTGTGTCGAAGCACACGCGGCCGACCGTCTACAGCTGCCTCTCCGGCGAGCTCACGCTCGACGCCGCCGCCGTGCCCACGGCGATCGACGGCCTGGCGATCGTCCCCTCGACGCCCGACCTGGCCGGCGCCAACGTCGAGCTGCCGCGCCTGCCCGGCTCCGAGACGCGTCTGCGGGACGCGCTCGGCGCCGTGGCCGAGCAGTATGACTACACCTTCCTCGACTGCCCGCCGTCGCTCGGCCCGCTGACCGTCAACGCGCTGGTGGCCGCCGACCGCGTCATGGTGCCGGTGCAGACCGAGTACTTCGCGCTCGAGGGCCTCGCCGGCCTGCTCGACACCCTCGGGCTGATCCAGCGGGAGCTGAACCCGCGCCTCGTGGTCGGGGGCATGATCCTGACCATGCACGACGGCCGCACGCGCCTCGCCCAGGACGTCGAGCGCGAGGTGCGGGAGCACTTCCCGGACCTGGTCTTCGACACCGTTATACCGCGCAACGTGCGCATCGGCGAGGCGCCGAGCTTCGGCCTGCCGGTCACCCGGCACGACCCGGTGTGCGCGGGGGCGATCGCCTACACCGCGCTGGCGAAGGAGGTGGCCGCCCGTGGCTGACCGCTTCACGCCGAGCGGGCGCACGGAGGGTGCGGGTGGCCGCGGAATGGGCCGCGGCCTGGCCGCCATCCTCGCACCGACCGAGCCGGGCGCCGACGCCTTCCGCGAGCTCGCGCTCGAGCTGATCCGGCCCAACCCGCTGCAGCCGCGACGCACGTTCGACCCCGAGGCGCTGCTGGCGCTGTCGGAGTCGATCAGGGCGCGCGGCGTGCTGCAGCCGATCGTCGTGCGCCCGCTCGCCGGCGGGCGGTTCGAGCTGGTGGCGGGCGAGCGCCGGCTCCGGGCGGCCGAGCTGGCCGGGCTAGAGCGCATTCCGGCCGTGGTGCGCGACACCGAGGACGGCGAGCGCCTGGAGCTCGCTTTGATGGAGAACGTCGCGCGCGAGGATCTGAACCCGGTGGAGGAGGCGCGTGCGTGCGCGACCCTCGTCGACGACCTCGGAATAACGAAGGAGGAGCTCGGTCGCCGCATCGGCAAGAGCCGCGTGGCGGTGTCGAACCTGATCCGCCTGCTGGGGCTGCCGGACGAGGCGCTCGAGCTGATAGCGGGCGGCGAGCTCACGGAGGGCCACGGCCGGGCGCTGCTGGTGAGCAAGGACCAGTCGACGCGGCGCGCTCTGGCGGCCCGCGCCGCGGGCGAGGGCTGGTCGGTCCGGGAGACCGAGCGGGAGGCGCGCCGCGCCGACGAGGGGGCGGCGACGCGAGGAGGATCGATCTCGATCCACCCCGACCTCGCCGACGCGATGGGCGTCGCCGAGGACGCCCTGACCACGGCGCTCGGCCGCGACGTACGGATGCGCCCGACGCGCTCCGGCGTACGCGTGGAGATGGAGTTCGAGACGCCGAAGGAGGCCTTCGACCTCGCGGAGCGGCTGCTGCGCCGTCGGGCGGCGTGACGCGCCGCCGAGGGCTCGCTACGAGGGGCTAGAATCGCCGGCCCCAAGGGCGATTAGCTCAGTCGGTTAGAGCGCTTCTCTGATAAGGAAGAGGTCCCAGGTTCGAGTCCTGGATCGCCCACTGCGTCCGGCGCGCTCGGTTCTAAGAGAGGTCGCCCTTGAGTGCTTCCGTGGCCATGGCGGCGGCCTGTGCACTGGCCCGAGCGAGCGTGCTACTTCGGCGCGGTTCCGAACCGCCGCTGTTCGCGCTGCCCGGCGCACCACAAGGCACCACTAACCTCGGTGGACTCATGGCGGCGCGCAAGGTGCAGATCGAACTCGACCCGGAACTAGTTCGTCGCGCTCGCGAGCGTGTCATCGGCGGAGTTCGCAGTGACAGCGACGTCATCGCCGACGCGGTTTCCGCTTTCCTCGGATCCGTTGCTCTCGAGGAGGCGCACGCCCAGGGCCCCTTGGGCCGAGGCGGAAGCCAATCGCCTCGCGACTGACGAGGTGCGCGCTATCCGCACTTCTCGTGGTCGCTTGGCCTGATCCGCGCGGTCGTCGATACAAGCGTTCTCGTCTCGGCTTTCATCGGCGATCCGGAAGGCGCCCCGGCGCGCCTCGTTCGCGCGGCGTTCGACTCGACCGAAAGGTCCGGCTGCGCGATGGGCGCGCGACGGCGGTCTTCCGGCTGCCTCGGCACCTGGGCCGGACCACGCGCGGCGCCGTCACGATCCGCTACCCCGGTGACGAGTATCTGGGACCGGACCGCGCCCGTCGTCGCGTCCGAGCATGGAGGGGATGACGCCCCTGGACGAATGATGGATACCACCACCCCCGTCACCTGACGATAAGCCGTAGAACATGGCCCTGCCTCAGGGGAGGGGCGGGTCCCGCATCGACGACCCGGCCCTCTCAGAAAAAGCTCCCGAAGACCGGGCCATCATGGCCCGCTCGCTCGGCTACCTGTTCGCCGCCGGCGGCGCGCTCGCGTTCGTCGCGCTCGCTCTGCCCTCGGCCAATGACGTCGAGCAGTTCGGGCACATCGGGCCGCTCGAGTGGGCGTCGGTGGCTGCGGCCACGCTGCTCACCGTCTTTCTCTTCAAGGCGCCCGAGCGCATGGGTCTGTGGGCCTACCAACTCATCCTCGCCTCAGGCACGGCACTCATCAGCGCGGCCATCTACTTCTCGGGCGAGACCGCCAGCGCCTACGTCGCCCTGTACGTGCTGGCTGCCCTTTACGCCTCCTACTTCTTCTCGCGCCTGGTCGCCGCGGGCCAGATCGCCTTCATCGGCCTGAGCTACGCCGTCGTGCTCGCCGTGCAGGACGCCCTCGGCAGCCCGCTCGCCCGCTGGCTCACCATCATCGGCACGCTGATGGCCGCCGGGGCCATGGTTCGCGCGCTGCGCGAGCGCGTCGAGCGCCTGATCGTGGCCCTGCGCGACGCGGCGCGCACCGACGTGCTCACCGGCCTCTACAACCGGCGCGGCTTCGAGGAGCTCTTCGAGGCCGAGCTCGAGCGCTCGCAGCGCAACAAGGGGCGGATGAGCCTGCTCGTGGGCGATCTCGACCGCTTCAAGTCCCTGAACGACCGCTTCGGCCACAAGGAGGGGGACCTCGCCCTCCAGGTGGTGAGCAAGGTGCTGCGCACCCACAAGCGCAAGATCGACACCGCCGCGCGCATCGGCGGCGAGGAGTTCGCGGTGATCGTGCCGGAGGCCGGTGAGCACGACGCCTACATCCTCGCCGAGCGGCTCCGCCACGAGGTGCGTCGGGCCTTCGCCGACCACGAGGCGGGCATCACGATCAGCATCGGAGTGGCCACCTATCCGAAGCACGGAGCCAACGCGGACGCGCTGCTGATCTCCGGGGACCAGGCCCTGTACGCCGCCAAGGAGCTCGGCCGCGACCGCTCGGTGATCCACAACCCGGAGATCGCGTCCGCCCTGGCGGGCGCCGCCAGCCGGCGCATGGCCCAGCGGGAGGCCTACCTGGCCACGGTGCTGGCCCTGGCCGAGGCGCTCGACGTGCGCGGCCCGGGCAACTCCGAGCACTCGCAGCGCGTCGGGCGCTACGCGGAGATGACCGCGCGCGAGCTCGGGCTGCCGGAGGAGGCCATCGACCGCGTCCGGATCGGCGGCGTGCTCCACGACATCGGCACGATCGGCCTCCCGGACTCCGTGCTGGGGCAGCCGGGGCCGCTCGATGGCGAGGACTGGGCGGAGGTGAAGAAGCACCCCGAGGTGGGCGCCCGGATGCTCGAGAGCTCCACCGTCGAGGACATCAGCTCGTGGATCCGCACCCATCACGAGCGGCCCGACGGCACCGGCTACCCGGAGGCCTCAGCGGCGAGGACATCCCCCTCGAGGCGCGCATCCTCGCGGTGGCCGACGCCTACGAGGCCATGACCAGCGACCGGCCCTATCGCTCCGAGCTCACGCCCGCCGCCGCCCGTGAACAGCTGCTGGCCGGCGCGGGAACGCAGTTCGACAGTGGCGTGGTGGAGGCGCTCCTGCGCGCGCTCGACCGGCAGGAGCAGGTTGCGGGCCACTCGCTCAAGGCACCCGCAACGTAGATCGGGGCGCCCGGCTGGACGCCCCGATCATGACCCAAGGACACTGCTGTCGGATGTAGGGCGCTGGCTCAGGGCGCCGCTGCTGTCTCTCGATTATCGGGCAGGGCGGGAGCTGCCGATATGGGGTGTGGACCCCATTTCCCATGAAGCGGCGCAACTCCCTCATCGCACAGATCCTGGGCGTCAACGTCCTGCTGGTGACCGCGACGCTGTTCGCGGCGAGCGTGGCCGCGGGCCTCGACCTGAACGTCCAGAGCCAGCGCTGGCAGTTCCTGGTGCTGGCCATGGCCATCATGCTCACGCTGCTCGTGAACATGGCGATGCTGCAGCGCCGCTTCTCACCGCTCGAGCGGCTGATCGAGCGGGTGGAGGCCATCGACCCGGCACAGCCCGCGTCGTTCGAGGCGCCGGAGCACAACCGCGTCGAGGAGATCGACCGCCTGGTGGACTCGTTCCAGCGGCTGCTCGCGCGGATCGACGGCGAGCAGCGGCGCAGCGGGCGGCTCGTGCTGCGCGCGCAGGAGGAGGAGCGCAAGCGGGTTGCGCGCGACCTGCACGACGAGGTGAACCAGGCGCTCACCGCCATCCTCCTGCGCCTCGAGGCCCTGAGCCAGGACTCGCCGCCGGAGCTCGCCGCCGAGCTCAAGGGGCTCAAGGGGCTCGTGAACCAGGCGATGGAGGAGCTGCTCTCGCTGGCCCGCCAGCTGCGGCCCTCGGCCCTCGATGACCACGGCCTCCTCCTGCCCTCGACGGGCAGGTGCGCCGCTTCGGGACCCAGACCGGCATCGAGACGGTCCTCCATACCAACGGCGGGCCCTCGACGCTCACCGACGACCAGGAGATCGTCCTCTACCGGGTCGTGCAGGAGGCCCTGTCGAACGCCGCCCAGCACTCGGGGGCCCGGCACGTGGCCGTGAACCTCGGCGCGCCCGACGGCACGGTGACGCTGAGGGTGGAGGACGACGGCCGCGGGTTCGACTCCGGCGCCGAGCGCAGCCGGCTCGGCCTGGACGGGATGGCGGAGCGCGCCAAGCTCGTGGGCGGGGGCTGCGCATCGACTCCAAGCCGGGAGACGGCACCTCCATCACCCTGGAGATCCCTCCCAAGCCATGATGCGCATCCTCGTGGCCGACGATCACGGCATCGTGCGGTCGGGCATCCGCATGCTCATCGACCGCCAGGACGGTATGCGCGTGGTGGCCGAGGCCGAGGACGGGGTGGCGGCCGTGGAGATGACGCTGTCCGAGCGCCCGGACGTGGCCGTGCTCGACGTGTCGATGCCGCGGATGACGGGACTGCAGGCGGCGCGCGAGATCAAGGCCCAGTCCCCACGGACCGTGGTGCTCCTGCTCTCCATGCACGACGACGAGCGCTACTCCTTCGAGGCGCTCAAGGCGGGCGCCGCGGGCTTCGTGCTCAAGCGCGCCGCCGACACGGACCTCATCGACGCGATCCGCGCGGCCATGCGCGGCGAGGCCTTCGTCTCTCCCGCCAACCAGTCCGAGGTGCTCCGCGAGTGGGCCGCGGGCGGCCTCGACCAGCCCCACGAGGAGCTCACGCCACGCGAGCTGGAGGTGGTGAAGCTGATCGCCGAGGCCCACACCAACCGCCAGATCGCCGACGTGCTCCACGTGTCCGAGAAGACGGTGGAGTCGCATCGCGCGAACCTCCTGCAGAAGCTGGGAATGCGCGATCGGGTGGAGCTCGTGCGCTACGCGATCAGGCGCGGCCTGGTCGAGGCTTAGGGCCAGGGGCAGCGGACCGGACCACCGTCGGCATTAGACTGCGGTTCCGGCGTCCGACCCCATGGAGAGCCTCGGTCCATGCAGGAGATGGTGATCTACGGCGTGAGCTTCGACATGGTCGGCAAGCAGCCGATCGTGCTTCTGAAGACGCGCGACGGCAACAAGTTCCTCCCGATCTGGATCGGCCATCCGGAGGCCGCGGCCATCCTCATGAAGCTGCAGGGCGCCAACACGCCGCGCCCGATGACCCACGACCTGATCAACGAGATGCTCACCGAGCTCGAGGTGGCGTGTACGCGCGTGTCGGTTACCGAGCTGCGCGAGAACACCTTCTACGCCTCGATCACCCTGCGCCTCGGCGGCAAGGACGTGGAGATCGACTCCCGCCCCTCCGACGCCCTGGCCCTGGCGGTGCGCACGAGCGCGCCGATCTTTGCCGCCGAGGACGTGATCGCCGAGTCGGCCATCGAGTTCGAGCACGAGGTGGAGGACCAGGAGGAGGTCGTGGACAAGTTCAAGGCCTTCCTCGACGAGGTCTCGCCGGAGGACTTCGCGGGCGGGAACAGCTAGGCCGGGGCGGCGCCGCGCCACCTCCGTCCCCCGGGACGCCGCCTTCATCGGATGGCGATCGAGCACCCCGCCGCTTTTCACAGCCGCTCGGACTGATCCGCCAGGCCCCGTCCGGCTGGTACCGTCGCGCTCGCCATGCGGGCCGTGCGAAAGGCGCTCATTCTCTGTTCGCTGATCCTCACCGCCACGGCCGGTGCGGCCGACGCTCGCGAGCTCGTGGTGGTGCAGGCCAACGTCGGGAACGTGAACCTGAACTGCAACGACCAGGTGTTCAAGCTGTGCCTGCGGCCGGTGGAGCGGCGGGCGGCCACCGCGTTGCGGGAGCTGTCACCCGATCTCGTCGCCTTCCAGGAGATCCTGCCCGTGGATCCCTTCGATCTCTGCGCCGAGGCGCCCTCGCGCAACCCGGCCAACCTGTGTTCGGCGCCCCGCGCCACCGGGCTGCAGGCCACGCGCCTGCTCGGCCCCGGCTACCGGGTGGCCTGTGACACGCGCTTCGGCTGGGAGTGCCTGGCGGTGAAGGACGGCGTCCTCGAGCTGGCGGGAGGCCTCGCGACGCGCCCCGTGCTCCCCGCCTGCGAAGACCGCGGCTTCACCCTCAACTCGGCGGTCGTCCGGTTGGCGGGCTGGCCGGTGACGGTCACGAACGGCCATCCCGACTCACGCGACGCCGAGTGCCGGCGCGACCAGGTCCGCGATCTCTTCGAGATGAGCGTGCCGGAGGGCGTGCCCACGCTGGTGATGGGCGACTGGAACCTAGACCCCTTTCGCGAGAACGACGTGAGCGTCGAGTACTGGAACGCCAACGTGGCGCGGCGCTACGCGTACGCGTCAACGCCGGAGCTGACCTTCTTTCCGCTCGCCCCCAGTCAGCTCGACCCGACCGGGGAGGTGCGCGATCCCGAGCCGCCCAACCCGGCGGGCGCGCGCACGATCGACCTGGTGCTGGCCGCCGGAGGAGTCGCCGGCACGTGTCAGGTTCAGCGCATCGACGGCGGGGGCGGCATGGACCACCGCGCCCAGGTGTGCCGCATCGGCACCGACGCCAGCGTCACGCCGGCCCTGCGGATCGCGCGCCGTGGCTGCGCGGTGACCGCCAGCTTCACCCCTTCGCCCCCGCACCTGCGCGGGGTGCGTTTCCAGACGGGCGGGCGTACGGTCGTCGACCGGCGCGCCCCGTTCCGCCTGCGGCTCGCGGGCGCCGAGCGCACGCAGCGCTTCAACCTCACCACCACCGCGCTGCTCGTGAACGGTGAGGGGCCGGCGCTCGCTCGACAGCTACCGGCGTGCGCGGCTCAGTCGCCGGCGCGGACCCGGGGCGACGACGGTCCGGATCGCAAGCCTCCACGGCGCCGGCCTTCCTTCACCGGCTGAGGTCGACACTACGGGGCTGGCACGTGTCAGGTTCCTTATCTGAGCCTCGGCGTACCACCGACCGCCGCCTGAGACCTGTCCCGGCGTAGCGCCCACAGGGCGAAGGCGAGCACGGCGATGCCGCAAGCGATATCGACGACCACGTGTAGCTGTCGCCACCACGGCATGCCGGTGGCACCGGGAACCGTGTAATGGCCCAGGCCGACGAGGCCGCTCATCGCGTAGACCGTCAGGCAGGTGGCGGCCAGCGCAATGCGGCGCCCGGCGAAGAAGAACAGCCCGGCAGCGCCGAAGGCCGTGAAGACGAACCACGAGACGCCGATGACCGTGCGCGATGGTGCGGGCCCCGAGCTCGGTTCGGGGTAGTCGGCGTAGTTCGCGAAGTTGTCGACGTAGTGAACGATGGATACGGCCACGGCGACGGCCAGCAGCCCCTCGAGCAGCCGGAGTCCCGGGGCGGATTCGCGGAAGTCGGTGGTCGGCAGTGGATCGCTCCCCTCAAGCGAGCGGCTCATCGGCTGAGAAGGTCTCACGAGCTTCCCGAGTGCGCCAGTCTCCTGCGCTGGTTAGCACGGCCTCGCCTCAGCCCGCAAGCTCACGCTCTCTGGGCGAATTCGGGAGCAGCTCTCGAGTCGAGACGCGTTCCTGCGCTGAGCGCGAGAGGCCACTCAGGCCGGCGCCCGAGCGCTGCGCGCAAACGCCAGTTCCACGATCCGCCCCGTCAGCTCGTCGAATCCGATCCCCGCGGCGTCGGCGGCCTGGGGCAGCAGGCTCGTCTCGGTGAGCCCGGGGATCGCGTTGGCCTCCAGCACGAACAGCTCGCCGGTCGCGTCGTCCAGCATCAGGTCCACGCGCGCGAAGCCGGAGCAGCCGAGCAGCGCGTAGACGCCGATAGCGAGGGCCTGTGCCCGCGCCGTCACCTCCTCGGGCAGATCGGCCGGTGCCACGAAGTCGGTGCGACCGATCTCGTATCGCGCCTCGAAGTCGTAGAAGTCCTCCTCGCGCGGAACGGCCTCGACCACCGGCAGGGCCAGCGGCCCGTCCGGCCCGTCGAGCACCGACACCGCCAGGTCGCGTCCCTTCACGTAGCGCTCGAGCATCACCTTGCTGTCGTAGGAGAACGCGGCAATCAACGCCGCCGGCACGTCGGCCGCCGCGCCCGCGAACTTGATGCCGAGCGCCGAGCCCTGCCCCGCGGGCTTGACCACCACCGGCCAGCTCAATCGCTCCTCGATCGCCGGCAGCGCCTGGGCGGCGCCCAGCTCGCGGAACGCCGTCTCGTTGAAGGCGTAGAAGTCGGGCGTCGGAATCCCGGCGTCGAGCAGCAGGTGCTTGGTGAGCACCTTGTCCATGCAGCGGATGCAGGCCAGAACGCCCGAGCCGGTGTGGGGCACGCCGAGTATCGCGAGCAGCTCCTGCACCGTGCCGTCCTCCCCGTCGCGCCCGTGCAGGGCAACGAAGGCCACGTCCGGAGCGGTGTTCTCGAGCCGGGCGATCAGGTCGGCGCCCACGTCGATCGGCACCACCTCGTGGCCGAGCCGCTCGAGGGCGTCCTCCACGCGCGCGCCCGAGCGCAGGGACACCTGCCGCTCGAGCGACGAGCCGCCCTTGAGGACGGCCACCCGGCTCACGAGCGGTGGGCGCGGCCCCCGCGGGCCGAGCGCTGCGGCATCGGCACCACCTGTGCGCCGGGGCCCTCGGGCTGCTCCGAGGCGGCTGCCTGCGACGCGCGGGCCACCGCCGGGGACCGCCCGCCGGTGAGCGTGCCGTAGAGAGCCACCTGCTCCTCCACCACCTTGCCGATGCGCCGGATTCCCTCGCGGATGGCGTCCTCGTCCGAGCCCGAGAAGTTCAGGCGCATGGAGCTGTGCCCGCGCCCATCGAGGTAGGCGGCCGAGCCCGGCACGAAGGCCACGTTCTCGCGGAGCGCGCGCGCGAGGAGGTCGGTGGTGTCGATGAAGTCGGGCAGCGTGACCCAGATAAACAGGCCGCCGGCCGGCCGCGTCCACTCGGCCTCGCGTGGGAACCACTCGGCCAGCGCGTCGAGCATCGTGTCGCGCCGGGTCCGGTAGATCTCGGTGAGGGAGTCGACGTAGTCGCGCCAGTCGGCTTGCTCGAAGTAGGAGTGCACGAGCAGCTGGGACATCGTCGAGGTGCATAGGTCGGCCGCCTGCTTGCCGAGGTTGATCTTGTCGAGCACGGGCGGTGGCGCCACCACCCAGCCCAGGCGCAGACCAGGCGAGAGGATCTTCGAGAACGTGCCGAGGTACATCACGAACACGCCGCCGTCGAGCGCGCGCAGCGTGGCGTCGGGCGTGCCCTCGTAGCGCAACAGGCCGTACGGATTGTCCTCCAGCACGAGCAGCTCGCGCTCGTGCGCCAGCTCCACGAGCCGCCGGCGCCGCGGCGGCGACATCGTCACGCCGGCCGGGTTCTGGAACGTGGGCACGGTGTAGATGAACTTGGGCGTGCGCCCGTCGCGGGCGAGGCGATCGAGCGTCTCCTCGAGCAGGTCGACGCGCATGCCGTCGGCGTCCATCTCGATCTGCACCACGTCGGCCTGGTAGGAGGAGAAGACGGGCACGGCGCCGGGGTACGTGGGCGCCTCGGCGATCACCACGTCGCCGGGGTCGATCAGCGTCTTGGTCACGAGGTCGATCACCTGCTGGCCGCCCGCCGTGACGATGACGTCCTCCGGATCGGCGCGCATGCCCTCGGCGGCCATCACCTCAGCGATGCAGCGCTTGGTCTCCGGAAGCCCCTCGGTGGGCCCGTATTGAAGGGCGCGCGCGGAATCCTCGGCGGCCATGCGGCTCGTGACCGCGGCGAGCGTCTCGGGCGGGAAGCTCGACGTGTCGGGCAGGCCGCCGGCCAGCGAGATCACCTCCGGCCGCCCGATCACCGCCATCAGGTCGCGCATTGCGGAGGAGCGCATGGTGCGCGTTCGCGAGGCGAACAGGCCGGCGTAGCGCTCGAGGTCCCTCGAGGTGGAGCGCTGCTCCCTCCTGCGACCGGTCGGACTTTCCGATCCCCCAGCCGCGTTCGGCGCGTGGTGGTCGTCTATCGTCATGGCGCTGTCCGCGGAGCCTAGCGACCGCCTCCTCTTCCATCAGCCTCGTACTCGACATCGGCCAGGGCGCCGGCCTGGCCGGCGCGAGCGGCGTCCGCCCGTTCCTGCCGCCGCTGGTGGCCGGTGCCCTCGCGCGCGCGGACACCGGCGTGGACTTCGAGGGCACGTCGTACTCCTTCCTCGAGTCGCCGGCCTTCCTAGCGCTCGTGCTGGCTCTGGCCGTGGGCGCCTACGCGCTCGAGCGCCGGCGCGGCGCCCCGGCCGCCGGGTCGTCGCAGCGGCGGGACCCGGTGGAGATCGCGCTCGCGGTCATCGCCGTTGCGCTCGGCGCGCTGCTCTTCGCGGGCTCGCTCGAGGACGGCGGCCGCGAGGGCGTGGTGGGCCTGCTGGCCGGCGCCGCCTGCGCCGCGCTGGGCTTCATGGCGGCGGCCGCCTTCCTGGGTCGCGCGCGCCGCCGGGTCGAGGCCTCGGCCGCGGCCTTCCTGGCCGTGTACGCCGACCTGGCCGCGCTGGTGGTGGCCGGCCTGTCGATCCTGTTTCCGCCGCTCGGCTTCGTCGCCCTCGTATTCCTCGGCCTGCTGGTGATCCGAGGCCGCCGCGAGGGGGAGCGCAAGTTCGAGGGGCTGCGCATCCTGCGGTGACGCCCGGGTGAGCAAGCCGCGGAAGCTCGTTCTCGCCGTGATCGACTCCCTCAAGCCGGACATGCTCGATCGCGCGGTGGCCGACGGCCGCGCGCCGGCGCTGAAGGCGCTGATCGAGCGCGGCACCTACGTCAGGGACTGCGTGTCGACCTACCCCTCGGTCACGCCGGTGGCGTCCGCCAGCATCGCCACCGGACTCGGGCCGGACGAGCACCACATACCGTCGATGAACTGGTACCACCGCGGCGAGGGCCGCTACGTGGAGTACGGCTCGTCGTTTCCCGCCACGCGGGCCTTCGGCGTGGTGAAGTCGCTCTTCGACACGGTCTACAACATGAACCTCGCGCACCTGAGCCGCGATCGCCGGACGGTGTACGAGCACCTCGAGGACGCCGGCCTGCGCACCGCGTGCACCACCTACCTGATCTACCGGGGGCGCACGCGCCACCGCCCCGACGAGGAGGGCATGTACGCGCGCGTGGCCCAGGCCGCCCAGTTCCGCCACGCGGTCTACGGACCCACGGAGCTCTTCTACGCCGACCTGTTCGCCTCCCGCCGCACGAGCTGCCGCTCGCTGCTCGGGATGCCCGGCCAGCGCGACCAGCACACTGGATGCGTGGGGGCGCACTTGGTGGAGAACGACCTGTTCGACTTCCTGCTCTTCTCCCTGCCCGACAACGACACGTACTCGCATAAGCGCGGGCCCTACGCGCAGGTGACGTCGATTGCCGGCGCAGACCGAGCGCTCGAGCGGATCTTCCACGTGGCCGGCGGGGTGGACGCCTTCCTGGAGGACCACGCCGTGATCGTCACGAGCGACCATTCCCAGACGTCCGTGGAGGAGAGCATCCGCCTGGCCGACGTGCTCGACGGCTACGCGGTGCTGCGCCCGTCGGACTCGCGGCCGGAGCAGTCCGACGTGGCGGTGTGCCCGGCGGCCCGCAGCGCCATGGTCTACGTGCTCGACCCCACGGACCGCGCCGAGATGGTGGCCGAGCTGGTCGGCGATCTCCTGAGGGTCGAGTCACTCGACGTGATCGCTCACCTGGACGGCGGTGAGGCGGTTGTGTCCACCGCTCGCGGTGAGCTGCGCTTCGCACCCGACGGCGAGCTCAGCGATCTGCGCGGGCGCCGCTGGAGCGTGGCCGGCGAGCACGCCGCGCTGGCGCTGCGCGTGGAGGACGGCCGCGTGTCGAGCGAGACCTATCCCGACGCGCTCGCGCGGCTGTGGTCGGCGCTCGCTTGCCCGGGCGCGGGCGAAGTGCTCATCTCCGCAGCGCCCGGCTGCGAGTTCGTCGACTGGGGCGGGGCCGCACACGTCGGGGGCGGGAGCCACGGGTCCCTGCACCGAGGCGATTCGCTGGGCGCGCTCATCCTCTGCGGCGTCGACGCGCCCTCCGAGCCGCCCGCGCAGTGGACGTTGCGCGACGTTACACCGGTTGTGCTCGAGCACTTCGGGGTAGCCTCGTGAGCTTGCCCGAGGAGACGCTCACCCTTCCCGAGCCGACGCCCGTGCGTGTTCACGCGCGCGTGCGGCACGGCATGCGGCACCGCCGCAACTGGCTCCAGCTCGTGAAGTTCTGCGCGGTGGGAGCCTCGGGCTACGTGGTGAACCTCGTGGTATTCAGCGTGGCCACGGTCGCGTTTGACCTGCACCACCTGGTGGCCGCCACCGCGGCCTTCCTGGTGGCCGTGACCAACAACTTCTGGTGGAACCGCCACTGGACCTTCGGTGCCTCGGGCGGCTCGCGGCGCTTCCAGGCCTCGCGCTTCTTCGCGGTGAGCGTGCTCGCCTTCCTGGTGGCGGCGACGCTGCTCGAGCTGGCGGTCGGAACGGGCATGCCCGAGGTGGCTGCGCAGGCGGCCTCGATCGTGGCCGCCACGCCGCTCAACTTCATCGGGAACAAGATGTGGAGCTTCGGGCGAGGCGCCTCGCGCGCCTGATCGGCCTGGCCGGCGCGCTGGCGGTGGCCGCGCTCGGGGCCGTGCCGGCGGAGGCCGCGGAGCTGACCCGCCCGGTCGTGAAGAACCAGGCGCCGGCGGGCTACCTGTTGACGCCGGAGCGGGCGATCGAGCTGGCCGACCGGAGCGCGGAGGTGCGCGCGGAGCGCCGCGCACGGCCGTCGCTTGCCCCCACGGCCTACACCGCCGAGCCCGGGCGGTGGCAGGTGAGCTACTTCGAGGGTCGACGCGAGCGCGTCCAGGTGATTCTGGACGACCGCCTCGGGGCCGTGACCGAGGCCTGGACCGGCGCGCAGGTGTCGTGGCGCATGGCGCGCGGGTACGAGGGCGCGTTCGGCCGCACCCTGAACGCGCCGTGGGTGTGGCTGCCGCTGTGCGTCGTGTTCCTGCTGCCCTTCGTCGATCCGCGGCGGCCGTTCCGGCTTCTGCACCTGGACATGCTCGTGCTGCTGGCCTTCGGGGTCTCCCACGTGTTCTTCAACCAGGGTGAGATCGGTGCCTCGGTGCCGCTCGTCTACCCCGTGTTGCTGTACCTGCTCGGCCGCATGCTGTGGGCGGGCTTCCGGCCCCGGGAGCGCCCGGAGCCGCTCGTACCGTTCGCCGGCGCGCGCCTGCTGATGGTGGCCCTGGTCCTCCTGGTGGTCTTCCGCGTGGGCCTGAACGTGATGGACTCGAACGTGATCGACGTGGGCTACGCCGGCGTGATCGGGGCCGACCGCGTTGCCGACGGCGAGCCGCTCTACGACGGCCGCTTCCCCGAGAGCAACGATCGCGGCGACACCTACGGCCCCGTCAACTACCTGGCCTACCTCCCGTTCGAGCAGGCGCTCCCATGGGGCGGCTCCTGGGACTCGCTGCCCGCAGCCCACGCGGCCGCCGTCGCGTTCGACCTGCTCACGCTCGCCGGCCTGTTGCTCCTCGGCCGCCGGCTGCGTCCCGGCCGTGACGGGCGGGTGCTGGGACTTGCCCTCGGCTTCGCCTGGACCGCCTACCCGTACTCGCTGTTCGCGCTGGCGTCCAACGCCAACGACTCGCTGGTGGCGATGCTTGTGGTGTTCGCGCTGCTTGCCCTGTCGTCGGCCCCGGCGCGTGGCGCGCTGGCGGCCCTCGCCGGAGCGGCCAAGCTCGCGCCATTCGCCCTGGCGCCGCTGCTCATCGCCGGCGAGCGGCGCCTTGGTGGGCGCGGCTTCGCGCTGGCCGGTGCGGCGTTCGCCGCGGTGGTGGCGGTGAGCTTCCTGCCGTTCGTGCCCGACGGCGGCCTGCGACAGGTGTACGACCGCACGCTGGGCTTCCAGGTGGGCCGGGAGTCGCCGTTCAGCATCTGGGGCCAGCAGCCGGGGCTGGAGTGGCTGCACACGGTGGTGAAGGCGGGCGCGGTGGGCCTGGCGCTGCTGGTGGCGGTGGTGCCGCGCCGACGCTCGACCGCTCAGGTGGCGGCGCTGGGGGCGGCGGTGCTGATCGCCCTGCAGCTCGCGGCCACGCACTGGTTCTACCTCTACATCGCGTGGTTCGCGCCGCTGGTGCTCGTGGCGCTGTTCGCGGCCCACCGGGCGCCCAGTCGGGCAGACATGCCGACCCCTGAGCACTTAGCCGCCCCAGCGGCCCGATAAGTGTTCAGGGGCCTTTGCTCGAGCGCCTGATCACACCGGCATCAGCACCGGCTCTATCGACGTCGCGCGCCCGTCCTCCCCGGCCTCGACCAGCACCGCGTTCAGCCACACGTTCTCGTCCGAGGTCTCGAACTTCACAGGCATGTGGGTCATGAAGCGCTGCAGGGCCTGCTCGCGCTTCACGCCGATCACGCCGTCGCGCGCGCCGGTCATGCCCACGTCGGTGATGTAGGCCGTCCCGCCCGGTAGGACGCGCGCATCGGCGGTGGGGATGTGCGTGTGGGTGCCGAGGCACGCGGTCACGCGCCCGTCCACGTGCCAGCCCATCGCCACCTTCTCGCTGGTGGCCTCGGCGTGGAAGTCGACGAGCACCCAGTCGGCCTGGCCCCGCAGTTCGGCGAGGATCGCGTCGGCCTCGGGGAAGGGCGAGCGCGCCGCCTCGAGGAAGATCGTGCCCGAGAGGTTCACCACGGCCAGCCGGCCGGAGTCGCCCTCCACCACCGTGTGCCCCCGACCCGGATTCCCCTTCGGGTAGTTGCCGGGCCGCACGATGCGCCGGTCCTCGTCGAGGAAGGCGTAGAGGTCGTGGTGCTTCCAGACGTGGTTGCCGAGCGTGATGGCGTCGATACCGTCCGCGAGCCACGAGCTCGCGATCTTCTTCGTGAGACCGAGGCCGCCGGCGGCGTTCTCGCCGTTCACCACCACGAAGTCGGGCGCGTGCTGCTCGCGGAGGTCGGGGAGGAGGGTGCGCAGCGCCGTGCGACCGGGGCTGCCCACCACGTCTCCCACGAAGAGCAGCCGCATCGACGCCCCATTGTCACAGGCTCTCTACCGTTGAGCCCGTGTCGCGCCCGCTCACCGCGTCCGAGCCGCTCGTCGCCGCACGGGCGGAGCCGGTGCTCGAGGTGGTCGACGTGGTCAAGCGCTACGGGCGCCGCGAGGCGCTCCGCGGCGTTTCGCTAACCGCCTCGCGCGGCGAGCGGGTGGCCGTCATCGGGCCGAACGGCGCCGGCAAGACCACCCTGCTCTCGATTCTCGCCGGCGATCAGAAGCCGGACGAAGGGCGAATCAGCCGCTCGCCCAGCGAGATCGGCTGGGTGCCACAGCAGTCGGCGCTGTACGGGAAGCTCACGGTGGCGGAGAACCTGCGCCTCTTCGCGCGGCTCGAGCGGCGCCCCGACGTGCAGGCCACCGTCGAGCGGATGCTCGACCAGACCGACCTCCGTGACCGCGCCGGCGACCAGGTCGGTCAGCTCTCCGGAGGCAACCGCCAGCGCGTGAACATCGCCATCGGGCTGCTGTCCGCCCCCGCCGTCCTGCTCCTGGACGAGCCGAGCGCCGCCCTCGACCCGCGCCAGCGCCAGCGGCTGTGGGAGTTCATCGCCGGGCTGGCCGACGAGGGCACCACCGTGATCTTCTCGACCCACAACGTGCAGGAGGCCGAGCGCCATGCTCACCAACTCGTGGTGCTGGCCGACGGCGAGCGGCTGTTCGGCGGGTCGCCCGCGGAGCTCGAGGCCGCGGTGGGCGCGAGCGGGGACTTCGAGGCGGCGTTCGTCTCCTTCCTGCACGACCGCGGGCACTGATGCGCTGGCTCCTAGTCAAGGACCTGCAGATCCTCCGGCGCTCGCCGCTCCTGGTGGCGCTGCTCGTCCTCTATCCCATCGTGCTCGCCGTGCTGATCGGCTTCGCGCTTTCGCGCGGTCCCGACAAGCCCCGGGTGGCGGTGCTGAACCAGGTGCCGGAGTCCGGCAACGTGATCTCGCTCGGCGGGGAGGAGATCGACGCCTCGAAGTACTCGAAGCAGCTCTTCGAGGCGGTCGACCCGGTGCGGGTGTCCAGCCGCCAGGAGGCGTTGGAGAAGGTGCGTGACGGCGAGGTGCTGGCGGCGCTGATCGTCCCCTCCGACCTGACGGCCAAGCTGCAGTCGGCCGTGGAGCCGGGCACGGTGGAGGTGTTCTACAACGCCGAGGACCCGGTCAAGCGCCAGTACGTGGAGAACACGATCGAGGCCCAGGTACGCGACGCCAACGTCGCGCTCAGCCGCAAGTTCACCGAGGTGGCGGTGAGCTACATCGACCTGATCGTGAGCGGTGGTGACTTCTCGTTCCTCGGCCGGGAGCTGGACATCCTCGGGCTGATCAAGTCGGAGGCGCTGCTGCGGCTGGCGCAGGAGAACCTGCCTCAGACATCCGTTGCGCGGGCCCAGGTGGAGGAGGTGATCCGCTTCGCGCGCCTGGCCCGTGAGAACCTCGACCTCTCAGACGACGTGCTCGGCTCGGTGGGCGAGCCCATCCGCGTGAAGGCCACGGTGATCGAGGGCGGCTCGACGCCGCTCAGCTCGTTCGCCGCGGCGGTGGCGGTGACCGTGACGCTGATGTTCGTCACGCTGCTGCTGGCCTCCGGCATGCTCGCGCTCGAGCGCGAGGAGAATGCCTTCCGGCGGCTGGTGCGCGGCCTGGTGAGCCGCACTGCCCTGCTCGGGGAGAAGGTGGGGCTCGCGGCGGCGTGCTCGGCCGTGCTGGCGCTCGTGATGCTGATCGGCCTGGCCCTGTTCATCGAGCTCGAGTGGAGCCGGCTGCCGCTGTGGGTGGCCGGCATCGTGGCCGGCGCGCTCGCGTTCGGGGCCATGGGCGTGGCCATCGGGGCGGTCACGCGCGAGGTGCGGGCGGCGTCACTGCTCGCGTTCATGGTCTCGCTGCCGATCGCCTTCCTGGCACTGGTGCCCTCGGGCTCGGTCTCGGAGGGGCTCTACGACGTCACGCGCGCGCTGTCGGCGCTGTTTCCCTTCCGGCCGACCCTCGACGCCATGGACGCGGCGCTGAACGACAGCGGGTCGATGTTGGGCCCGCTGCTCCACCTGCTGGCGCTCACGCTCGGGTTCGGCCTGATCGGACGGCTCGCGATCCGCCGGCTTGGGTGACGAAGCGCTTCGCCACCTACGGGCTCCTCGGCTGGTGCGCCGAGGTGGCGTTCACCGCGGTCGGCGAGTACGCGAAGACCCGCGACGCGCGCTTGACGGGGCACACCAGCCTGTGGATGTTCCCGATCTACGGCCTGATGGCCCCGCTCTACGAGCCGCTGCACGACGTGCTGCGCGACCGCGCCCCGGCGACCGCGCGGGCCGCGGCGTACGCGGTCGGCTTCCTGGCGATCGAGTACGCGAGCGGCCGCGTGCTGCGCGAGCTCGCGGGCGACGCGCCGTGGGACTACTCGCACGCGCCCGTGAATCTCCACGGCCTGATCCGCGCCGACTACGCGCCCGTGTGGGCGGCCGCCGGCCTGGCGATGGAGCACGTGCACGACCGGCTGGACGCGGCGGAGGCAACGTAGGCGTGGACAAGCTAGGCGAGGTCGAGGATCTCCGGACCTCTGCGAGGTGGGCACTCGACCAGGCCGGCGGAGTCTGAGCCCCTGCTCGAGGGGGGGGGGAGGGATATACCCGATACGGTATATAGTAGCCCAATGGCCGACGCCGGGACGCTGATCCGTTCGCGCCGGCGGGCCCACCGGCTCACACAGGCGCAGCTAGCGCGCCGCGCGGGAACCACACAGGCGGCGCTCAGCCGTCTCGAGCGCGGCGAGCTGTCACCCACGCTTGCCACGCTGGGGCGCCTGCTCGGTGCGCTCGGCGAAGAACTTGAGATCTCGACCCGGCGTCCCGAGCTGGACGTCGATCTTGCGCATCTTCGAGACCTGCGTAGGCGCACGCCCGCCGAGCGACTCGAACTCGCGATCGGGTGGAACCGTCTTGCCGGTGAGCTCACGAAAGCCGGCCGGGAGGCGCGCGAGTGACCCGGAGGGAGATCCCGCTCGACGCAGCCGAGATCCTCGTCGTGCTCGATCGCCACGAGGTCGACTACGTGCTGATCGGTGGGATGGCCGTCCAGGCCCACGGCCACGTCCGGACGACGCAGGATGCGGATCTGCTGCCCGGCCCCGAGCCCGCCAACCTCGTGCGGCTCGCCGCCGCGCTGAACGAGCTGGGCGCTCGACCAGCCGGCGTGAGTGAGCCGCCGGCCGGATGGGTGCTGGAGCCGAACTCCTTCACGGCTGGCGTCGTAGCGCTCGATACTCATGCCGGCGGCGTCGACGTTCACCCCCAGCCGGCGGGAAGTGATCGCTATGAGGACGTGCGTGCCCGAGCGCTCGTGCTGAACGTGGCGGGTGCCCGCGTACCCGTCGCCGGCCTCGACGACCTCATCGCCATGAAGCGTGCTGCCGGCCGCCCCATCGATCGCGGTGACGTCCTCGCGCTGACCCAGCCGCCCGACGGCTAGAGCGAAGGGGTGGACCCAACAACGCGCTGGCGAGCAGCCGCTGCGAAACGGCTCAGCCCCGCAGCGGATCCACCCAACGCAGGCCGGGGAAGCGCGAGTAGTCGGCGTCGCTCGAGCACAGCTCGCCACCGTGCTCGATCGCGAGCGCGGCGAGGTGCGCGTCGGTCACGAGATTGCCGGCGGTGCCGAGCGGCCCCAGCAGCTCACGGAGCACGGCGGTGTGGCGCGCGGTGGGATGAACCACCGTCACGTTGGGCCGGGCGAGCCAGCCGTCGACGAGGTCCAGCGCCTCGTCACTCGGAAGCGGCCGTTCGAAGATGACCGACCGCGTGGAGAGCCGGACCACCGCCAGCAGGACCGTCCATGAGAAGGCCACGGTTTCGCTGCCCGAGAGCACCTCTTCCAGCCAATCCCGGGCACCGGAGTGCCGAGGCGAGCCCTCGTCGATCGCGTAGAGGAGGACGTTCGCGTCCGGCAGCTTCACTTGCGCAGCTCGAGCTTGCGCACAATCTCCGCATCCTCGAGCTCGCCGGCGAGCCGGAGCGCCTTGTCGAGGTTCGCTCCGTCCCGTAGGCCGAGCGGGCGGGTCGGCACTCGGTAGGGCTCGACACCCGCGCTCCCGCGGCTGAGGCCCAACCGGACGCTCGCGTTGAGGGCGTCCTTGAAGGAGGTGCCGCGTTCGCGGGCGAGGGCCTTGAGCGCGGCCGCCACGTCGGGATCGAGCGTCACGGTGGTGCGCACGCCGCGCATCTTAACAGCAACTCGAATGCTATCATGATGCTCAAGCCTCGTCGGGCGAACTTGCGCGCCGGGCGTATCCTCGGATTCCATGCCCTTCCCCGCCACCCGCATGCGCCGCCTGCGCAACACCGGCGTACTGCGGGACATGGTGCGCGAGACCGAGCTGGCGGCCGCGCACCTCGTCTACCCGCTGTTCATCGAGCTCGGCACCGACTCGCGCACGCCGATCGAGGCGATGCCGGGCATCGACCGGCTCTCGATCGACCACGCGGTCGAGGAGGCGGGAAGTGCCCACGCGCTGGGCATCCCGGCCGTCCTTCTCTTCGGCATCGTGTCCGACAAGGACCTCCAGGGCTCGGGCGCCTACGACGACGAGGGCGTGGTGCAGCTGGCCACGCGCGCCATCAAGGACGCCCACCCGGACCTCGTGGTGATGACCGACGTCTGCCTCTGCGGGTACACCTCGCACGGGCACTGCGGCGTCGTTCGTCCCGACGGCAGCGTCGACAACGACGTGACGCTCGAGCTCCTCGCCAAGACCGCCATATCGCACGCGCGCGCGGGAGCCGACGCCGTGGCGCCGAGCGACATGATGGACGGGCGCGTGGCCGCCCTGCGCTCGCAGCTCGACGCGGAGGGGCACGCGGGCACGCCGATCGTCGCCTACTCGGCCAAGTTCGCATCCGCCTTCTACGGCCCCTTCCGCGAGGCCGCCGACTCGGCGCCCGCGTTCGGCGACCGGCGGACCTACCAGATGGATCCCGCCAACTCCGACGAGGCGGTGCGCGAGGCCCTGCTCGACATGGAGGAGGGCGCCGACGTGGTGATGGTGAAGCCCGCGCTTCCCTACCTCGACGTGGTCCAGCGCGTGAAGGAGAGAACCGGCCTGCCGGTTGCCGCGTATAACGTGAGCGGCGAGTACTCGATGATCAAGGCCGCCGCGGCCGCCGGCTACCTCGACGAGCGGGCGGCCGTGCTGGAGACCCTCACCGGCATCCGCCGGGCCGGGGCCGACATCGTGATCACCTACCACGCCAAGGACGCCGCCGGATGGCTTCAGTAGCGCAACCGAAGATTCGCAGCCGCGCCGGTGGCGCCGCCGTGCCGCTCGACGAGCTCGACAAGCGGCTGCTCAACCTGCTGCAGGGGAGCTTTCCGCTCGAGCCGCGCCCCTACGCGCGGGTGGCCGAGCTCGCCGAGGTGTCGGAGGACGAGGTGCTGCGCCGCACCCAGCGCCTGCTCGACGAGCGCATCATCCGCCAGATAACGCCGATCTTCGACACCCGCGTTCTCGGCTACAGCTCGATGCTCGTGGCCGCCAAGGTCGACGCCGAGCACCCACACCGCGCCGCTCAGGTGATCAACGCCCACCCGGGCGTCTCCCACAACTACCTGCGCAACCACGAGTTCAACCTGTGGTTCACGATCGCCACCGAACCCGATTCCAAACTCGGTTTGGAGGGCACGCTCGACGTGCTGGCCGAGGAGGCCGGGGCCGAGTCGGTGCGGATGTTGCCCACGCTGCGGCTGTTCAAGATCCGCATGGACCTGGAGATGGAGGGCGGCACCGAGAACCTGTCCGCCGCGGGCGTGGCGGAGGAGCCGAAGGACCCGACCCCGATCGAGCTCTCGGAGCTGGACATGGGGGTCATCCGCGAGCTCCAGGGCGACATGCCGGTGGTGCCCGAGCCGTACGCGCCGGCCGCAGAGCGCATCGGCATCGGCACCGACACGCTGCTCGAGCACCTGGAGTCGATGCGCGAGCGGCGCGCGCTGCGGCGCGTGGCCGCCATTCTCTTCCACCGCCGCGCGGGGTTCAGCGCCAACGGGATGGGCGTATGGAAGGTGCCCGACGAGCAGATCATGGAGATCGGCCCGCGCATGGCGGCCTTCCGCGGCGTGTCGCACTGCTACCAGCGTCCGACCTACGAGGACTGGCCGTACTCCGTGTTCACGATGGCCCACGGGCGCTCCAAGGAGGAGTGCGACTCGGTGCTCGACGCGATCGCGGAGGGCACCGGCATCCACCAACGCTCGACGCTCTACTCCTCCACCGAGTTCAAGAAGATCCGCCTTCTCTACTTCACCGAGGACTTCAAGCGGTGGGAGGCCGAGCGCATCTGAGGCCGGTGGCCCGGGGAAGCGCTGCGCCCTGTTGGCGGCGGCGGGACAGCGAGGGCACCAGATGAGCGCCACCCGCAGCGAAGCTCGCTCGCGGGAGCTCTACCGGCGCGCCGTGGCGGTCCTGCCCGGCGGCGTGAACTCGCCGGTGCGCGCCATGCGCGCCATCGGGCGCGACCCGCTGTTCATCGAACGCGGCGAGGGCGCGGAGCTGGTGGACGTGGACGGGAACCGCTACGTCGACTACGTCTGCTCGTGGGGGCCGTTGATCGCCGGTCACGCGCATCCGCACGTGGTCGAGGCCGTCCGGGCGGCGGCCGTTCGCGGCACGAGCTACGGGGCCCCGACCGAGGGGGAGGTGGAGTTGGCCGCCGAGGTCGCGCGGCGCATACCGAGCGTGGAGATGGTGCGCATGACCTCGTCGGGCACCGAGGCCACCATGAGCGCCGTCCGGCTCGCGCGTGCGGCCACCGGTCGCGACGCGGTGCTCAAGTTCGCCGGCGCCTACCACGGCCACGTGGACGGGCTGCTGGCCGAGGCAGGCTCGGGGCTCGCCACGCAGGCCCTGCCCGCCAGCCCCGGGGTCACGCGCGCCCAGGCGGCCGACACCGAGATCGTGCCCTGGAACGACCGCGAGGCGGTGGCCCGCGCCGTGGCGGACCGGCCTCCGGCGGCCATCCTCTGCGAGCCCTACTCGGCCAACATGGGGCTCGTGCCGCCGGACGAGGGCTTTCTCTCCTTCCTGCGCGAGCAGGCCGACGCCTCAGGGGCGTTGCTCATCTTCGACGAGGTGATCACGGGCTTCCGGGTGGCGCGCGGCGGCGCCCAGGAGCTCGAGGGCGTGATGCCCGATCTCACCGTCCTTGGGAAGGTCATCGGCGGGGGCCTTCCGGCGGCGGCCTACGCCGGGCCGCGCGCGCTGATGGAGCGGATCGCCCCGGCCGGCGACGTGTACCAGGCCGGCACGCTCTCGGGCAATCCGCTGGCCGTGGCCGCGGGCCGTACCACGCTCGAGCTGCTGGACGACGCCGCGTACCTGCGCCTGGCCGACACCACGCGCCGCCTGGCCCGGGGCCTCGAGGCCGCCGCGGGAGAGGCCGGCGTGTCCGTGCAGGTGCCGTGGCGGCCGGGACTACTCACCCTCTTCTTCTCGGCGAGCCCCGTGCGCGCCTACGACGGCGCGAAGGCCTGCGACCTCGACGCGTACGGCCGCTTCTGCCGCGCGATGCTCGAGCGCGGCGTGTACCTCCCGCCGTCCCAGTTCGAGGCGTGGTTCACCTCGCTCGCGCACGAGCCCGAGCACCTCGATGCCACGCTCGACGCCGCTCGCGAGGCCCTGGCCGCGCCGTGACCGCCCTCTCCGAGGTGGTCGCCGCCTGCGACCCGTCCGTGGCCGCCCACGCGGCGCCCGACCCGGGCGCAGGACGCTTCGACCCGGGCGAGCACGGCGAGGTTAGGGCCTTTGTGCTCGAGGCCGTGTACGAGGGATACCTCCTGCATTACGAAACGCCACGGGCCTTCGGGGGCTTGGACGACGACCTGCGGCTGCTGGCCGGCGATGCCCTCTACGCCCTCGGGCTGGCGCGGCTGGCCGAGGACGGCGATCTGGAGGCGGTGACCGAGCTGTCGGACCTGATCTCGCTCTGCGCATGGGCCCACGCCGAGGGGCACCCGGAGCGCGCCGAGGATCTGTGGGCGGCCAGCGCCCGGGCCCTCAGCCCGGCCGGCGGCCCGGGGGCGGCGGAGTCGGTGGCCGGCGATTTGGCGCCCCAGCGCTGACCATCGCAGGGTGACTGGGCCGTACACTTAGCGGGTAGCTGCCGGCTCACGGGCGGCGCGTCCCCGATCCACCGAACATGGCAAGCACAAGCAGACCAGGCAAGGGGAAGAAGTCCCCGTACACCAAGGACCGCGGCATGCCGGCGGCCTTCGAGGGCGAGACGGTGACCCGCCGGCGCCTGTTCACCGGCGGTGCGATGGCCGCGGGCGGGGTGGCCTCGGCGGCCTTTGGCCTGCCCGCGCTGGGCTTCGCCGTCGGGCCGATGTTCGAGGACGAGACGCCGGACCGCTTCCAGGACGTGGGCCCGGAGGCGGACTTCAACCCGCAGACCTACGTGTCGAAGGTGATAACGCTGGTGGCCCAGGACGTGGGGGAGGCCGGCAAGACCACGATCTACGTCCGCCGCTCGGACCCGGAGCGTGACCGCGACAAGCTCAAGCAGCCCTACGTGGCCATATCCACCCGCTGTGCCCACCTGGGCTGCCCGGTGCGCTACGTGCAGGCCTCGGAGCGCTTCATCTGCCCCTGTCACGGCGGGGTCTACGGGTTCGACGGGAAGGTCGAGGGCGGGCCGCCGGTGCGTCCCCTCGATCGCTTCGAGACCCGGGTTGAGAACGGTCGCGTGCTGGTCGGTGAGCGATTCTCGGTGAACTCGAAGCTCGACCGCCACGCCGTCCGTGACCCGTCCAACCACCTCGACGGAATTTGGCAGTATCTCTACCCGCCGAGGCCCACGACTTGAACTTCCTCCCCCGCACCCTTCAGCGCCGCTCAGGCAACGGTCAGGCCGCCGACGGCGAGGTGGAGACCGGCGGCAACGGCCAGGTCGAGATCCCCGGCGCGCTGCGGCGCGGCCCGGGGCGCACGGGCAATGGCAACGGCAACGGCAACGGCCATTCACCTGGGGACGGCGACGGGAACGGCAAGCCCGGCACCGGGCTCATCGACAAGAAGGCGCTCGTGGAGGGCGCCACCGAGGTGCCGATCTCGGTGGCGGGCTGGCTCGACGAGCGCACCGGCGGCTCGTCGGTGGCCCGCGCGGTGCTGTACCGCAAGGTGCCGAAGCACGACTGGAGCTACACGCTGGGCTCGGCGGCCCTGTTCGCCTTCGTGGCGCAGGCGGTCACCGGCGTGTTCCTCGCCATGTACTACGACCCGTCGGCCAACCGCGCCTACGAGTCCGTGCAGCACCTCACCAACGACGTCTTCCTCGGCGAGCTCGTGCGCGGGATGCACCGTTGGGGCGCCACCGTGATGATCGTCCTGATCTTCCTGCACATGGGCCAGACGTTCTTCTACGGCGCCTACAAGTACCCGCGCGAGCTGAACTGGGTGATCGGCGTGGTGCTGCTCGTGCTCACGCTGGCCATGGGCTTCACGGGCTACCTGCTCCCGTTCGACCAGCGCTCCTTCTGGGCCACGATCGTCGGCGTGAACATCAACGCCTCGGGCCCGATCGTGGGTCCGTACCTAGCCGACTTCCTGCGCGGGGGCGCCGAGTTCGGCTCGGCCACGCTCAGCCGCTTCTACGCGATCCACATGCTGCTCATCCCCGGCCTGCTCGCGGCCCTGATCGGCGCACACCTGTACCTCGTGATCCGCCTCGGAACCTCCTCGCCGCCGTGGACCCGCGCGGTAAAGAAGCGCTCCTACGCCCACGAGGAAATATGAGCGGAATTTGGAGCGACGCTGGCCTTCGAAAAGCGAGCGAATCAAGGAAGCAGGGTCGAAGCTTTGGTGGGGGCATGGCCTGGGAACGGCGAGACCCGATGACGCCGAGTCGCGAAGCTTTGCAGGAGACCCACGGATGAACAACAGAGAGAAGGAGCAGTACCTGAGGGAGTACTCGCTCCTGAAGAACAAGGGCGAGCCGTTCTTCCCCTACACCGTCTACAAGGACGGCATCATGGCCATCGTCACGCTGGCCGTGATCATCCTGATGGCCGTCGTGCTGGGCGCCGAGCTCGGCCCCAAGGCGGATCCCACCACCACGACGTACGTGCCGCGCCCCGAGTGGTACTTCTTCTTCCTCTTTGAGCTGCTGCGGGTGGTCGAGCCGCCGTCGCTGGTGTTCCTTGCCACCATCGGCATACCGACCATCTGCATGGTTCTGCTGATCCTTCTGCCGTTCGTGGACCGCAATCCGGAGCGCGATCCGCGCCGGCGGCCGATCGCCATGCTCGCGGGGGCCACGACCATCGCCGCCATGCTCTACCTGACGGTGCTCGGCGCGACGGCGGGGGCTCCGACCGAGATCGAGCTCGCGACCTCGCCTCAGCACGAGCAGGGACGCAGCGTGACCGCGGCGTCGGGGTGCCTGGGCTGCCACAAGTTCGGCGAGAGCGGCGGACAGCTCGGACCGGCTCTGACCAAGGTCGGGGCGCGGCTGCCCCGGCAGGCCATCGCGCGAACCTTGATCAACCCGACGGCGCCGATGCCCTCGTACCAGAAGCTCCGCGAGGACGACCCGGAGAAGTTCGACAGGCTCGTCAACTACCTGGCCTCGCTCAAGTAGCCGGCGGCGACCACCTAGCCGCGGCCACGCGACCCGTCGCCGCCCAGACTGACCCCGCCGGACCGCCGCCCTCGCCAGACGCGCCCGGCACCCTGCCCGAGCAGCAGGTGCGGGCGATGTTCGACCGCATCGCGCGGGTCTATGACCTGATGAACTCGGTCATGACGGCGGGGATGCACCACCGCTGGCGCGAGCGCGCCGCGGATCTCTCCCGGATCGCCGCGGGAGGCCGAGCGCTCGACGTGGCCACCGGCACGGGCGACCTGGCGCTGGCCCTGGCGCGCCGGGCCGGTCGAGAAGGAGAGGTGGTGGCCTGCGACTTCGCCGAGGCGATGCTCGAGCTCGCCCGTCGCAAGCCGCTCCCGGCCGGTGCGGCGCCCGTCCGCTTCGAGTGGGCCAACGCCCTGGAGCTGCCGTACGACGACGGAGCGTTCGACGCGGTCACCGTCGGGTTCGGCGCCCGCAACTTCGCGGACCTCCCCGGTGGGCTCGGCGAGATGGCGCGGGTGGTGCGCCCGGGTGGCCGCGTCGTGATCCTCGAGATCACCACCCCGCAGCGGCCGCCGCTGAGCGCGTTCTTCCGCCTCTGGTTCGATCGCCTGGTGCCGGCGCTCGGTCGCCTCGCCGGCGACTCGGACGCCTACTCCTACCTGCCGAGCTCGGTTCGCCGCTTCCCGGCGCCGCGGGAGCTGGCCGCCACGATGGCGGACGTGGGCCTCTCCGACATCGGGTACCTGCTCACCGCGGGAGGGATCATCGCCATCCATCACGGCACGGTTCCTGCACGATGAGCAGTGCGGCGGCGGGCGCGAAGGACGCGGCGCCGGCGGAGCTGCAGGGCATCCGGGCCGCGGGCGGCAGGGAGCTCACGGCACTGCTCGACCGCGCCGACCGGCGGCTGGCGCAGATCGCCGAAGGACATGGCCGCGCCCTCGGCCGGCACGCCACCCAGACCCTGAGCGCCGGCGGCAAGCGCCTACGGCCGACGCTCGTGTTCCTGTGTGGAGGCGCGGCCGCCGGAGAGGGGGACGGCCTCCTGCGGGCCGGAGTGGCCGTCGAGCTCGTGCACACCGCCACGCTCGTGCACGACGACGTGCTCGACCGGGCGGCGCTGCGCCGCGGCCACCCGACCGTCTACAGCACCGGTGGCCGCGAGGCCGCCACGGCCACCGGCGACCTGCTGTTCTCGCGCGCCTTCGCGGAGCTTGCGGCGACCGGCGCGGCGGAGTCCGTGACGGCGCTGTCGTCGGCCTCGTCGGCCCTTGCCCACGGGGAGCTCATGCAACGGGCGGACGCGTGGTCGGGCTCGGTGACGATCGACCGCTACCTGGAGCGCTGCCGGCTGAAGACCGCGCGGCTGTTCGAGGCCGCCTGTCGCCTGGGAGCGCTGCTGGGCGCCCCCGGGGCCGCGGCCGCGGAGCGGCTCGGCTCGTACGGCGACCGCATCGGCCTGGCCTTCCAGATCTTCGACGACGTGCTGGACGTGTCGGGACCGACGGAGCGCACCGGCAAGGCCCGCGGCACCGACCTGCTCGACGGCACCGTGACCCTGCCGCTCATCGTCGCGCGCGAGCGGGACCCGGCATTGCGTTCGCTCGACCTGCGCTCGGCGGTAACCGAGCCGGCCGCGGCCGAGGCGGTGTGCGACCGGATCGCGGCCACCGGCGCCCTGGACGCGGCGCGCAAACGGGCGCTCGCGTTCGTGGCCGAGGCCAAGCGCGAGCTGGACGGGATCGCGCTAGACCACCGCTCGCGCCACGCGCTCGACCTCGTGGCCGACGGGGTGGTGGAGCGCTATTCGTAGTGACCTGAGTGCAGCCCCTCGCGAAGCTGTAGCCGGACTTCCGACTCAGGTCGCTAAAAGTCTTCGGGCAGCAGCGCGTCGGCTTCGAGCGCGGCCGAGAAGCGGTCGACCTCCTCGGCCATGTTGGCTCGCACGAGCTCCTTCAGATCACGCACGAGAGCGTGCGTTCCGCGATCGAGCTCCTCGTCGAACATGTCCACCAGATCCTGGTGGAAGACATCCATCTCGAGCCACTCACAGGCGGGGCAGCGAAGGGTCACGGTCCAGTGCTCGGGACCGGCCTCGTCCCACCGCACCGGGTAGACGAGCTCTGACGCACAGTCGGGACACACGTGTAGCGCTCGCCTCGTTGGTGATGTGGTGCTGCGGTTCTGGTGTCTGGGTACGCCCATGGTCTCTGTTCCTCAAGCCCGGATATCGACTTACAACGCACCAAACTTGAGAGAGTTGGACACTCGCCCCCCCGAATGGGGTTATGTGCCTCTGTTGCTCGGCGATCGTTCCATCGGTCAGGCGCTGAAACACGGACGAAACGTGATCGATCCGCTCGAGCTCGCGCTCGTGCCACCCGCCGGGGGGCGGGGTTGGCGGGGACCGCTCGCTTTCGGGTCTCTCGCTCAGCGCTGACCCCGGGCGACCGGTCGGCGGCGCGGACCCCGCCGCTACCATGGCTGGACCAGAACTGGAGGTAGCGTCATGCCCGGCGTCGGGCCCCTCGAAATAGCGATCGTCCTCATCATCGTGCTGATCATCTTCGGTCCGAAGCGCCTGCCCGGCCTCGGGAAATCCCTCGGCACCGGGATGCGCGAGTTCAAGGACTCCATCACCGGCGACAGCAAGCACGACGACGATGACGAGCAGCCACGCCGGCTGAGCGACGCCCCCGCGCCGCGCGAGGCCTCCACAGCGCAAGACGCCGACCAGTCCGTCGCAGCCGACGAAGACGGGCGCGCGCCGGCCTCGTCCGGGTCGACCCGCACCGACGACCCCTCCTAGTCGCCGGCTCGGCCGGCCTCCTCGCAGCCAGCAGTGCCCCCCAAGCTCCGGCCGATCGCCCACGACGAGGAGATCTCCCTCGTCGACCACCTCGACGAGATCCGCGCGCGGCTCGTCATCGGTGCAATCGTGGTGGGGGTGGCCGGAGCGCTTTGCTACTGGCAGAACCACCTGATCTTCGAAATCCTCGACAAGCCGCTCGACGGCCGCGAGCTGCTCACGCTCAGCCCCACCGAGCCGTTCATCACCACGCTCACGCTGAGCTTCTACGCGTCGCTGCTGCTCTCGCTGCCGGTCCTGCTCTACCAGCTGTACGCATTCATCCTCCCGGCCTTCAGCCCCACCGAACGTAAGGTGGCGCTGCCGCTGCTGCTGATGGTGCCCGTGCTGTTCATCGCCGGGGTGGCGTTCTGCTACTTCATCGTGCTCTCGCCGGCCATCGACTTCCTGCTGTCGTTCAACGCGGACGAGTTCAACACCCAGCTGCGGGCGAGGGACTACTACAGCTTCGCGGCGCTCACGATGCTCGCCCTTGGGCTGCTCTTCCAGGTGCCGATCGGGATACTCGCGGTCACCCGGCTGGGGCTCACGACGCCCGAGAAGCTGCGCCAGCATCGCCGCTACGCATATCTGGGCATAGCCGTCCTGGCGGCGATGCTCCCCACCATCGACCCCGTGACGCTCGTGCTGGAGATCATCCCGATCATCCTGCTCTACGAGGGCGGCATCGTGCTGGCCGCGGCGTTCGGCCGCCCGCCGCCCGAGATCGCCGAACCGCTCGCCGAGGCGAAGTAGCGGATGCTCTTCGACATCGGCGGCAGGCGTAGGCGGGTGGTCCAGGTCGTGTACGCGACCCTCGCCCTGCTGCTGGGCGGAAGCCTCGTGCTGCTCGGCGTGGGAAGCGACGCCCCCGGCGGGCTGCTCGACGCGCTCGGGGTGCGCGACTCGAGCGACCCGGGCAACAGCAACGTCGGCGACCGGCTGAAGAGCGCCGAGGAGCGGCTGGCCGCCAACCCGCGTGACGAGAACGCGCTGAAGGAGGTGGCGCGGCTGAGCTACCAGGCCGCCAACGAGGACGCCGACCCCAACACCGGTGCCTACGGCCCTGAGGCGAAGGCGAACCTCGCGAAGGCCGATCGTGCGTGGCAACG
Organism: Thermoleophilaceae bacterium; assembly: GCA_030446485.1. GTDB lineage: Bacteria > Actinomycetota > Thermoleophilia > Solirubrobacterales > Thermoleophilaceae > JAUJNF01. The sequence goes on from JAUJNF010000003.1 coordinate 171,127, forward strand.
CTATCTCGACCTCCAGCCAAGGACCCTTGACGACTCCCTGGCCCGGCTGATGATCCAGGCCTACAGCCCCGGCGCCCTCAACAAGCCGCCGGAGGCGGCCCGCGCGGCAGAGCTCGTGGCCCAGGTCGAGCAGGACCCGGCGTCGTACGCCCAGCTGACCCTCTACGCATCGCTCGCCAACCAGACGCGCAAGGCCGACCTGGCGGGGCGGCGGGCGATCGAGCTGGCGCCGCCCGGCGAACGCAAGGCCGTGAGGATGCAGATAGAGCAGGCCAAGGCCGCGGCCCTCCAGGCGCAGTTCCAGCAGCAACAGGCGGCCATGGGGGCGGCACCCGGAGGGGCCGCCCCGCCGGGTGGGGGCGCCGCGCCCGGTGGCGCCCCACCGCCCGGCGGAGCCGCGCCGCCCGGGGGAGCGCCCGCGCCCGGCGGCAGATCGTCGCCCCCGTCCGGCCAGCCCTAGCCCGTCCTTCCACCAGCCGGGCACCTAAGATGAAGTGCGCCCCGCAGAGCCCTCCCATAGCCAGGAGCCCCCTTGAACTTCCAGATCAGCGATGAATCCATAGACGCCGAGACGCACCTGATCGAGCTCGGGGGTGAGGTTGACCTCTACACCGCCCCGGAGTTCAAGGAGCGTCTCGTGCAGGTGATCGAGGACGGGAAGACGCGGGTGGTGGTGGACCTGTCGAACGCCACGTTCATCGACTCCACCACGCTGGGCGTGCTGGTGGGCGGGGTGAAGCGTCTGCGCCCGAGCGGCGGTTCGCTAGCGCTCGTGTGCAGCGACCAGAACATCCAGAAGATCTTCGAGATCACCGGCCTCGACCGCGTCTTCCCGATCCACGAGTCGCGCGAAGGGGCGCTGTCGGCCGTAGCCACCGACGGGGCTGCCTAGGCTCCGGGGCTAGAATCGCGTGAGCTCTGCGCCTCAGCGGGCAGAAAGCTCTCTCCCCGGGCCGTTAGCTCAATTGGCAGAGCAGGGGACTCTTAATCCCAAGGTTGAAGGTTCGATTCCTTCACGGCCCATTCGCTGACATGCCGTGTCCTCGACACGCCCGCCTCGAAGCGGGCCGCCGCCACCCATGAAGGCCGACGCGGTCTCGACCGCCCCGGCGGCCGACGGTGCGCCGGCCGCGGCCGAGCTGTGTTCGGTCGACGGCGTGATCGGTCCCGCAGCCGAGGCGACCATCTCCGCCACCGACGAGGGCTTTCTGCGCGGCGATGGCGTGTTCGAGGTCATACGCGTCTACGGCGGCACGGGCTTCGCTCTGGGCGACCATCTCGATCGCATGGAGCGCTCGGCCGCGAACCTGCTGCTCGAGTGGCCGGCTCCGCGCGGCCGGATCGAGGCGGAGATCGGAAGCCTGCTGGAGGCCCGTGGCGGCGGAGCGTTCGACGGGTGCCTGCGCCTCGTGTTCACCCGCGGCGGCCGGCGGCTGATGTTCACCGAGCCGCTGCCGCCGCACGCCGACCGGGTGCGTCTCGGCTTCGTCACCTTCGCGCCGACCCGGGTGCTCGACGGCGTCAAGTCCCTGTCGTACGCCGCCAACATGCTGAGCAGCCGCCTGGCTCGCGAGCGGGGCTTCGACGAGGCGCTGCTCGTGACACCGCACGGGCGGGTGCTGGAGGCACCCACCTCGTCGCTGTTCTGGGCCGACGCCGGCGGGCGCCTCTTCACCCCTCCGCTCGAGGATCACATCCTCGCCTCGATAACGCGCGAGCGGCTGCTGCGGCTGGTGGACGTCGAGGAGCGGGCGACCACCACGGATGACCTGCTTGCGGCAAGCGAGGCGTTCATCGCGTCGACCACCCGCGAGGTGCACCCGGCCGCGGCCATCGAAGAACACGAGCTCTCGGGAGTCGGGCCGCGCACCCGCGAGGCGGCCCAGGCGTTCCAGGCGCACATCCTGGAGTCGCTGAGAGCTACGTCCTAGCCCCGCGCTTGGGGCAGCGCTCCGAGGGTCGCGCGGCTAGCGCCGAGAGCGCCCGCCGACGCGACGGGAGAAGTCGTCATCACGCGCCTCTCCACCGGCCCGGTAGCTCACGTACCACGCCACGTGACGGGCCGCTCCGGCCGCCACGGTGATCACGGACAGGGCACCGCCCAGCAGCTTGCGAGCCATCGGCTGCTCGATCCTACCCGTCCGTCCGGTGTCCCTCGGGCCGTTCGCGCCCATGGCCACCTATCGACACCAGGACGCACAGGGCTGAGCACCCGGCCGGCCGGCGCCTAGACTGCCGCTGAATGAAGGTTGGGATCGTCGGGCTCGGCTACGTCGGCCTCCCGCTAGCCGTCGCGTTCTGCGAGGAGGGCCACGAGGTGGTCGGGGTCGACTCCGACGCGCGCCGGGTGGCCGCCATCGGTCACGGCCACAGCCACGTAGAGGACGTGGCTTCGGAGCGCCTGGCGGCGGTGGGCCACGCCCTCGAGGCCACCACTCGATACGCGGACCTCGCGCGGGTCGAGGCGGTGATCGTGGCCGTGCCCACCCCGCTCACCCGCAACCGAGAGCCGGACCTCGGTCCGTTGGTGTCCGCCGGCACCGCACTCGCCCGGGTGCTGCAGCCGCGGCAGCTCGTGGTGCTCGAGTCCACGACATATCCGGGCACCACGCGCGAACGCCTGGTGCCGCTGCTCGAGGAGTCCGGATTGGCGGCGGGGCGCGACTTCGCGGTGGCCTACTCGCCCGAGCGAATCGATCCCGGGCGCACCGATCACGACCTGCGCACGACCCCGAAGGTGGTGGGGGGCCTGACGCCCGCGTGCCTCGAGCGAGCGATCGCCTTCTACGGGCAGGTGTGCGAGGACCTGGTGCCGGTCTCGACGCTCGAGGCCGCCGAGCTGTCGAAGCTCCTGGAGAACGTGTTCCGCTCGGTGAACATCGCCCTCGTGAACGAGCTGGCCATCCTGTGTGACCGCATGAGCATCGACGTGTGGGAGGTGGTCGAGGCCGCCGCGACCAAGCCCTACGGCTTCATGCGCTTCAATCCGGGCCCGGGCATGGGTGGCCATTGCCTGCCGGTCGACCCCTTCTACCTCGCCTGGAAGGCCCGCGAGTTCGATGTTCCCACCGAGTTCGTCGAGCTTGCCGGCGAGGTGAACCAGCGCATGCCGTACTTCTGCGTCGAGCGCGTCACACGCGCGCTGAACGACCACTCGAAGCCGGTTCGCGGCTCGCGCGTCGTGATCCTCGGCGTGTCGTACAAGGCTGGGGTCGGGGACCTGCGCGAATCGCCGGCGCTGAAGATCATGCGGCTGCTCGCGAACCAGGGCGCGCAGCTGGCCTACCACGACGACCATGTGGCGGAGCTGCCGGAGCTCGGGCTGAGCGGCGAGCCGCTCGACGTCGCTCTGGACGGGAGCGACGTGGCGGTGATCGTGACCGCCCACCCCGGACTCGACGTGCAGGCCGTCCTCGACGGGGCCCCGCTCGTGGTGGACTTTCGCGGCGTGACCCGCGGCCTCGAGGCCGAGAACCTCGTGCGGCTCTGACTTCCCGCCCCGGGTCGCAGGCGAGGGCCGCGGTGGTCGCGACGCCGCTCGGCTTGCCAGTCGACGTCCGCTGTTGTTAGGTTCCGCCAATGGACAACGGACCTCAGTCGCCGCGGAGCCCGGAACCGGACGGCCCACAGTCGCCGTCGGGACCGCCCGAGCCCGCGCCGCCGACCGGCCCGCAGAGCCCCGGCCCGCAGAGCCCGCCGCCCAGTCCGGGACCGCAGAGCCCCGGCGGGGCGTTTGGCCCACCGCCACCGGGCTTGGGTAGCCCGTTCCCACCTCCCGCTCCGCCCGGGGGCCCTCCCGCACCGCCGCCCGCCGGCATGCCGCCCGCCCCGCCCCCGGCGGAAGCGCCGGCGCCACCACCGCCCGACGCGCCGGCGTCTCAGTCACCGGGCTTTGCACCGCCCCCGGCCCAGTCCGGCCTTCCGGCTCCCACGGGGATGCCGCCCGCGCCCCCGCCCGCCCCGCCTGCCTACGGAGGCCCGGTGCCACCCGGCGGCTGGCAGCAGCCCCTGACCTCCCCGGGAGCGGTCACCAGCGCTCCGCTGGCGAGCTGGGGAGCGCGGCTCGGCGCCTACCTGATCGACGGGCTGGTGCTCCTGGTGCCGGGGACGATCCTCTTCGTCGCCCTGGTAGCGGGTGCCGTGGGATTGACGGGCGACGACGAGGACGTCGCCGCGGGTGCCGCGCTCGGCGCGATCTTCCTGTGGTTCCTGCTGATGGCGGTCGTATACATGCTCTACGCGCCGTTGCTGATGGCGCGTCAGGGTCCCAAGAACGGGCAGACGTGGGGCAAGCAACTCTTGAACGTCCGGGTCGTCAGGACCAACGGCGAGCGCGTGACCTTCGGGGCGGCCGCCGTGCGCGAGGTGTTACTCAAGTTCCTGGCAGTGGGCATCGCGTCCTCGATCATCCCTCTCATTCCGATCATCCTCAACTTCTTCTGGCCGCTGTGGGACGACGAGAACCGCGCCCTGCACGACATGGCGGCCTCCACGCGGGTGGTGAAGGAGTAGGTACCCGGGCGACTCGCGCGGGTCGGCTCAGGCCACGGCCTGAAGCGGACGCGTCGACTCGCTCCAGATGACCTGGTCCCGCCCCGGGCCCACGCCGACCAGCACGATCGGCACGCCCACGAACTCGGATATGTACTCGAGGTATGCGCGGGCGTTCTGCGGGAGGTCGGCCACACGACGCACTCCGGAGATGTCCTCGTGCCAGCCCGGCAGCTCGACGTACTCGCCCCGGGCCTTGTGCATGATCGACTGGTGGTAGGGGAAGCTGTCGAAGGTCGCTCCCTCGGGCCCCGAGTAGCGCACGGCCACGCGGAGGGGGTCGATGCCGGTGAGCACGTCGAGCTTGGTGACCGCCAGGCCGTTGAGGCTGTTGATCCGCGCCGCGTAGCGGAGCGCCACGAGGTCGAGCCAGCCGCAGCGGCGCGGGCGCCCCGTGGTGGTTCCCACCTCGCCGCCCACCCTGCCGAGGTGCGCGCCGATCTCGTCGTCGAGCTCCGTGGGCAGCGGTCCGGCTCCCACGCGCGTCACGTAGGCCTTGGTCACCCCCCACACGTCGTTGATGTCCCGCGGTCCGACGCCCGCGCCGACGCACGCCGCCCCCGCCACGGGGTTCGACGAGGTGACGAAGGGATACGTGCCGTTGTCGATGTCGAGCAACGTGCCCTGGGCACCCTCGAAGATCACCAGACGGTCGTCGTCAAGCGCGTCCCATACGAGGCGGGACGTATCCGTGATGTAGGGCTCCAGGCGATGGCCGAAGGTGCGGTAGTCCTCGGTCATGGCGTGGAGATCGAGCTCGGGCTCCTTCTCGAAGGGCCTCAGCATGAGGCGCTTGGGCTCCATCGCGGCGTAGATCTTCTGCTTCAGGATCTTCTCGTCGAGCAGGTCCTGCACGCGAATCCCGAGCCGGGCGGCCTTGTCGGCGTAGCAGGGGCCGATGCCCCGCTTGGTCGTGCCAATCCGCAGGTCCCCGAGCCGCGCCTCGCCGGCCTGGTCGAGCAGCATGTGGTACGGCATGATGAGGTGGGCGTTGGCGGATACGCGCAACCCCGAGGTGTCCACGTCGCGGCGCTTCAGGCCCTCGATCTCGTCGGCCAGCACCTTGGGGTCGAGCACGACGCCGTTGCCGATGAGGCACAGCTTGCCCGGGTAGAGGATGCCCGACGGGATCAGGTGGAACTTGTAGACCTCGTCGCCGCGCACGATCGTGTGGCCGGCGTTGTTGCCGCCCTGGAAGCGGACCACGACGCCGGCCTGCTCGGCCATGAGGTCGGTGATCTTGCCCTTGCCCTCGTCGCCCCACTGGGCGCCGACGATCGCTAGTCCCGGCACGCTTCGAGTCTAGGGCCCACTAGGGCGGGGACGCCGAGGTCGTGCGGAGATCGCGGCCCATGATCGGCATGGGCGGCCCGCCGCAGATCTCGGTGAGGCGGGACACGGTGCGGGGCCCGACCTGCTCGCGCAGCTCCTCCAGCGACAGGTTGGTCGTGCCGACGATCGAGCGCTCGTTCTGCCAGCGCTCGTTCACGATCGAGTAGAGCTGCTCGAGCACCCACTCGGTGCGCTTCTCGGCGCCTAGATCGTCGAGGTGCAGGAGGTCGACCTCGCAGAGCCGCCGGAAGAGCGCCGCGTACGAGTGCCCCGAGCCGTCGTCGTAGGTCTCCTTTATGTCGGAGAGCAGGCGCGGGACCGAGTAGATGGCCACCGAGTGACCCCTCTCGATCGCCGCCTTGGAGATCAGCATGGCGAGCGAGGTCTTGCCGGTGCCGACGTCCCCGGTGAACCACCATCCGCGCCCGGCCTCAAGGTTCTCGTCGATCCGGCGGGTGAAGCGGCGCACGCGGTCGAGCACCAGCGGATCGAGGTCGCGCACGGGATTGCGGTCGAAGGACACTCCGCGGAACCGCTTGGGGATCCCGGTGCCCATGCGCCGGCTGGTGGTGCGGTTGATGCGCTGGCGGCGGCAGCCGCAGGGCCGGGCGTCACCGGCCTCGTCGAGTACCCAGCCACTCCCCTCGCACACACCCTCGGGGCAGAAGTCGCTCACGGTCCCTCGCCGCCGCCCGGGATCACCTGCAGGCCGCCGCTCGAGGACCCGCCTCCGCCTGCCGGAGACCCGGAGTCGGGCGTGTGGTTGGCGAACTTGGGATACCGGGTCAGGAAGGTGAGCACCACGTCGCCCACCGGGCCGTTGCGGTGCTTGGCGACGATCAGGTCCGCCTCTCCGGGGCGTTCGGTCTCCTCGCGGTTGTAGTACTCGTCGCGGTAGACGAAGATCACGACGTCGGCGTCCTGCTCGATCTGCCCGCTCTCACGCAGGTCGGAGAGGAGCGGGCGCTTGTCCGGGCGCGACTCCACCGCGCGCGACAGCTGCGAGACCGCGATCACCGGGATGCTGAGCTCGCGGGCGAGGATCTTCAGCCCGCGGCTGATCTGCCCGATCTGCTCGACGCGGTTGATCCGCGAGTCCTCGGCGCGCATGAGCTGCAGGTAGTCGACGATCACCATGCCGAGTGGCTGCCGCGAGTGCAGCCGGCGGGCCTTCGCGCGCAGCTCGAGGATGCCGATGTCGCTCGATTCGTCCACGTAGATCGGCGCGCGTGAGAGCTTCTCGGTGGCGGCCACGATCTTCGGCCAGCGGTCGGCGCGGATGCGGCCCTTGCGCAGCTGATCTCCGCTCTCTCGCGCCCGCGACGCGATGAAGCGCTGCGCGAGCTCGGTCTCCGACATCTCCAGGGAGAAGAGCGCCACCGGCCGACCGTGGTCGACTGCGGCGTTCTCGGCGATGTTGGTCACCAGTGCGGACTTGCCCATGCTGGGCCGCGCGGCCACGACGATGAGGTTTCCAGGCTGGAAGCCGCCGGTGAGCTCGTCGAGCTCGCGGAAGCCGGACGGCGTGCCGGTGAGGGCGACTCCGTCGCGGGAGAGCGTCTCGAGCTTGTCCAGCTCCTCGTGGAGGATGTCCTCGATCGAGCGCAGCTCGCCCGAGCGGTCCTCGTGGGAGACCTGGAAGAGCGCGGCCTCGGCCTGCTCTACGAGCTCGCGGGCCTCGCCTGTGAACGCCAGCGCGCTGTCCTGGATCTCCTGGGTGGTGCCGAGCAGGCGACGCACGATTGCGTGGTCCTTGACGATCCGCGCGTAGTGCGGCGCGTTGGCGGCCGCGGGCACGAGGCTCGGTAGCGAGTGAACGTAGGACGCCCCGCCCGCGGCCTCCAGCTCCCCGGCGCGGTCGAGCTCCTCGGACACCGTGAGCACGTCGACGGGCTCGGGCTCCGCCTTCTCCTTGAGGCGCAGCATCGCCCGGTAGATCAGCCGATGGCGATCCCGGTAGAAGTCGTCGGCCCGCAGCCGCACGTCGAGCAGCACGTGGTCGAGCGCCTTTTCCACGATCAGCACCGCCCCCAGCACCGAGGTCTCGGCCTCCAGGTTCTGCGGAGGCAGGTTGCCAGCCGAGGGATCGGGCGGCGCGTAGGCGGCCACGACTAGAGACGCCCCACTAGGTACTCGGCGAGCCGGCGGCGATCACTGCGCGGTGACGATGGTCTTGACGGTGGCGGTCACGCCGTCGTGGACCTCCACCGTGACCATGTGCGTGCCCGTCATGCGGATGGGCTGCTCGAGATCGACCCGCCGGCGGTCGAGCCTCAGGCCGCGCGCCTGCTTGATGGCGTCCACGATGTCCTGAGCGGTGACCGAGCCGAACAGCCGGCCGTCGTCCCCGGCGGCCTGCCTGATGGTGAGCACCGTCTTCGTGAGCAGCGCCGCGTTCTCGTGCGCACGCTCGGCCTGCTCGCGCACCGCACGCTCAGCCGCCTCCATCCTTCGCCTCGCCTCGGCGATCGAGCCGGGCGTGGCCACCTGGGCCAGCTTGCGCGGCGTCAAATAGTTCCGCAGGTACCCCGGCGAGACATCCACCACGTCACCCCGGTCACCGAGCTTCTCGACGGCCTGAAGCAAAATCGCCTGAGCCACGACTAGCCCTCCGCGCGAAAGCCGAGGGCGCCACCCCGATGATCCGAAAAGCGAGTATGCCTAGGAAGCAGGGGTGAAGCCTTGGTGGGCCAAGGCGAACCCCGATGACGCAGGCAGACGACGCTTTGCAGGATCATCGGTCGGAGACGTAGGGGAGAAGGGCGATCTCCCGCGCCCGCTTCACAGCCCGCGCAAGCTGCCGCTGGTGTCGCCGGCAGGCGCCGGTCAGCCGACCGGACCGAATCTTTCCCTTCTCGCTGAGGGCCCGGCGCAGCATGCCCAGGTCCTTGTAATCGACGACGTCGACCTTGTCCCGGCAGAACTGACACGACTTGCGCCGCCCCGCGCCCGGCCGATCTCTCTTGGTGTCCCGCCGGCGCGTGGTGGGCTGCCGGCCCCTCGACTTAGCCACTACAGACTCCTAACTCGTTTCCATGAGGAAAGCACACGCCCCCGGTGCGACGGCCGCTCCGGGCAACACCCGATCTGACACCGTGCTGACCGCGGGTCTGGCCCCCGGAATCGGCGCGGCGATCTGGCCCCGAAAAGCGAGTATGCCAAGGAAGAGGGGGTGAAGCCTTGGTTCACCAAGGCGAACCCCTGATGACGCAGGCATACGACGCTTTGCAGGATGCCAGATCAGAAGGGGATGTCGTCGTCGGACGCCCCCGCCCCCGCCGCTCCACCGCCCCCTGCCGCGCCCGCTCCCGCCGGCGCGAAGTCCGAAGTGTCCGCCGGGACGTCGCTCTGAGGCGTGAAGCGCCCGCCGTTCTCGCCGCCGCCCTCGCGCGAGCCGAGGAACTGGATGGTGTCGGCGATGATGTCGATCGACTGCCGCTTGTTGCCGCTGTTGTCGTCCCACTCGCGCCACTCGAGCCGCCCGTCCACCGCGATGGGCCGCCCCTTCTGCAGGTAGTTCGCGCAGTTCTCGCCCTGGGCGCCCCATACGGTGACGTCGAAGAAGTTGGGCTTGTCCACCCACTGGCCGGCGGAGTCCTTGCGACGCGTGTTGCAGGCCACACGGAGGCTGCACACCGACGTGCCGCTCGGCGTGGAGCGCAGCTCGGGGTCACGCGTGAGGTTGCCGGTGAGGGTGACTCGGTTGATGTTGACTGATGCCATTCGGTAGCTCCTTCGGCTTTGCGGGCGGTGCCTTGGCTCGGTCGATCGAGAGTACATAGGGGGTCGCCCGGAAACGAGGTGCTGCGGCCGGTTGTTGCTGGAAAGTCGGCGGCTTTCAACGCAACGGCGACAGTTGTGGCCGGCCCGTCACGCACGGCGGGCGGCCCGGGCGCAGTCAATGCACACCGAGCTCTCTGGAGCGGCCCGCAGCCGCGCCTGAGGAATCGGACCGGCGCACGCGTCGCAGGTGCCGTAGGTCCCCTGTTCGAGCTTGTCGAGCGCCCGCTCGATTCGCTCCATGGACACCTGGAGGCGGTCGGCCACGCCGACGTCGGTCAGCCGGCTCACCGCCTCGGCCGTCCCGTCGCCGACGCGCTTCCCGAAGCCTAAGCCCGATCCCCGCTCCGGAGGCTCGGTCAGCACGCCGAGCTTCTGCTGGAGCTCGGCCAGGTGACGCCGGAGCGCCCGCTCCACCTCACGCGTATCGACGGTAGAGGCGGAGTGTCGCCCTGCGGCTTCTTCCGGCGGCTTCAGTCGTCGCCGCCGGAGGACGCCGGAGCGTCCGCCGCGGCACGGGCGGCCACCGGCGAGCCGACACCTTCTTCGCGCCCGCGCGGGACCTCGGCGCGCGGCCGCGCGGGAGGCGGCGGCGAGCCGGGCTTGAGGCGAATGGTGCGGAACCGGACCACGCCGTCGCTGATCCTCAGCGTCCGGTTGAGCCGTTCGAGCAGGGCCGGGGGGCCCTCGAACTGGAACAGGTGATAGGCCGCCTCACCCTTGTGATCGATCTCGTACGCCATCTCGCGACTGCCCCAGTCGTGGGTGCCGACCAGCGTGCCCTCGCTCTCGATCGCCGCCTGGACGCCGGCGAGGATCTCCCCACGGCGCTCGTCCTCGGCCTGGGGATCGAGCATGAGCATGAGGTCGTAGAGGCGGGACACGGGCGCCGACTCTAGCAACGAGGCCCCCTTCCTCCGACGCGCGCGCCGGGAGGATCCGCCCGCTACCGGGACGGAACGAGCCCCCCGCGCTTGGCCTCGATGTCGCGCAGCTGGTCGTCCACCCAGTCCCCCGGGTCCCGGGCCATCACGATCTTCTTCAGCCCCTCGGCCCGCCAGGAGCGCTCCTCCGCGGACATGGTCAGAGCCCGGTGGATCGCGTCGGCCTGATCCTGCACGTCGAACGGGTTCACCGACAGGGCGAACTCGCCGAGCTCCTCGTGGGCACCGGTGTTCTCGGACAGCAGCGACACGCCGTGACGCTCATTCACGAGCGGTCCCTCCTTGGCCACGAGGTTCATACCGTCGAACATGGCGTTCACCACGAGCAGGTCGTAGTGCTTGTAACAGGCGATCGCCTCCTCGAGGTTCTCGCGCAGCTTCAGGTCGATCGGCATCCAGTCGGTGGTGCCGTGGCGATGGTTGACCACCGCCACCAGCGCCTCGATCCGCTCGAGGTACTCCGCGTACTCGGGCACGTCCTGGCGCGAGGGGACCATGTGGGCGATGAACGTGACCTGCTCCCGGAACTCCGGGTGCTGCTCGAGGAACAGGTCGAAGGCCGTGAACCCGCGCAGGACGTTCTTCGACAGGTCGGCGCGGTCCACGCGCAGGATGAGGTGCTCGCGCCGCCGGCGCAGGATCTCACGCTCGTACTCGTGCACGGCCGGGCGCTGGGCGGTGCGGGTGAAGCTCTCCGCTGAGATCGGCAGGGGGTAGGCGCGTACCCACACCTCCCGCCCGTCGAAGTGCACGATGCCCGCCTCGTAGTCGACTCTCAGGTCGAGCAGGTCCCGGCAGCAGAGCAAAAAGTTGTGCTGGTAGGCCCGCGTGTGGAAGGCGACTATGTCGTTCGAGAGGATCCCTTCGAAGAGGTCCTCGCGGATGTCGCGCGGCAGCACGCGCCAGGAGTCGGGCTGGGTCCACGGGATGTGCACGAAGTGGTGCAGGAAGGCGTCGGGGCGGTCCTTCCTGATCGCTCGCGGCGCCGTGTACAGGTGGTAGTCGTGGAGCATCACCACGGGGTTCGCATCGCCCGCGATCTCCTCGAGCACCGCAGCCGCGAGATCCTGGTTGACCACGCGGTAGCCGTTCTCGTAGGCGTTCACCTCGTCGCGGCGGATGTCCGGCGCGTTCGAGAGGTCCCAGAGGTAATGCTGGATGAACCACAGCAGCGGGTTGGCCACCACGTTGTAGAAGAGCTCGTAGGCGTCGGGATCGCTGGCCACCAGCCGAATGCGGTACTCGGTTCCGTCGACGGTGACCGGAAAGCTCCGGCCACCGTGCCGGTCGGTGGCCTCGACGTCCTCGGGCGTCATGGCCGAGGCCACCCACAGGGCGTCGCGATGGTTGACGAGGCCGGTGAGCGCCGTGACGAGTCCACCCCCGCCCCGGGTGGCGGCGAGCTCGCCCCCATCGTTGCGTGCGAACGTGGCCGGCCCGCGGTTGGACACGAGCACCAGCGGCGTCTCGGACGTCAGGCGAGCCCCCCGAAGATGCGCAGCCAGTCGCGCAAGAGCCGCGGCGTGAGGAAGTGCTCGCGCACATGCTCCTTGCCGGCCCGGCCCAGCCGCTTGCCGAGCGCCGGCTCGCCCAGGATCTCGATCGTGCGCTCGGCGCACTCGGCGGGGGAAGAGACGAGGTACCCCGTCCGGCCGTCCTCGACCTGCAGCGGTATCCCGCCGACGTCGCCGCCGATGAACGGCCGGGCCTTCCACAGGGCCTCGGACACCGTCAGGCCGAAGCCCTCGCGGGTGGACTTCTGCACCAGCACGTCCGCCTGCGACTGGAAGGCGTTCACCTCGATCGCGCCCACGTTGTTCAGGTTGTTCAGGATCTTGATGTCCTCGTCCCCGCGCGCGTGCTCGAGCGTCGAGTTGAAGAACGTCCAGCCCTCGGGATCGTCGGTGGCCATCGAGCCCACGAGAGCGAGCTGGACGTTGGGGATCTCCGCGGTGACCGAGCGGTAGGCGTCGATCACCCCGATCGGGTCCTTCCAGGGATCGAACCGGGATACCTGGCACATCAGCGGCCGGTCGACGTCGATGCCGAACTGGTCGCACACGAAGGCGGCGTCCTCGGGCGACAGGGCCATGTTCTTCGGTGACAGGGGGTCGATCGCCGGGGGGCAGATGTGCACGGTGTCGCCGCCCAGGCCGTCGGGCACGTACTGCCGCAGGTGGAACACGGAGCCGTCGTACTCGCGCAGGAACGGCACGAGGTGGTCGAGGGTGGGCGGGTGCGGGGTCGAGAGGTCGATGTGACAGCGCCAGATCCAGTTGCGCGCCTTGTCTGCCACGTGCTGGCGCACGAGGGCCGGCTGCGGATCGTGCACGATGATCACGTCCCACCCGCTCTCGAGCTCCCGGGCGTTCATCTCGTTGTAGTCCTCGTAGATGCGCCACTCGCTCGGGGAGAGGTCGAGGGGATGGCCCTGCAGCGCGTTGTGCATGAGCTTGGTGGCGTTGTAGAACTCCTCGCGGCCGATCATCACGTGCCAGTGGGCGTCGAGGCCCACGTCGCGCATCAGCGGCAGCAGCGTGTAGAGGATCTCCGACACGCCGCCGCCGAACGCGGTGGCCGACAGGTGCAGGACCTTCAGGCCCTCGAGCTCGGAGGCCAGCTCACGGACCTCGGCGGTGAGGTCGCGGCCCACCAGGTGCGTGTAATCGGCGAGGGACTTGTGGCCCACCGCTACGGGTTGCAGCACGGAATCTCCTCGGGCAGTGGGACGCTCGACAGTAGCGCAGGGATCAGAGGTACTTCACGAGGCGGGTCGCGCTTGCCTCATAGTCCCACTCGTCCACGGTTGCCTCGACGATCGCGCGGCTCAGCTCGCGCTCGTGGACGATCTCGGGCCGGGGTCGGTCGGCCTCCACCCGGACGAGGAGGTGCCCGGCCCGGAGCTCGATCTCCAGCCGCAGCCGCCGCGGCGGGCCGTTCCCGTCGAGGTCGGCGGCCGCCGGATCCATCAGGTCGTTGGCCGCCTCGCTGATCGCCAACTTGAGGTCGGCGACGTCGGCGGGCCCGAGCGGCGTGAGCCGGCAGACTCCCGCCAGGGCGAGCCGGGCGAGCCCGACGAACTCCGGCCGGGCAGGCACCACGAGCCGGACCGTCTGGCCCTCGTTCGTCGGTGGCTCCATCCGTCCGACGTTCCGCGGCCTCGGATCCGTTAAACCGCCTTGGCCGTTTCCTCAGGGCTCGGGGGAGGCCTCGGGAGCGCGATCCGGGCGCTCGCCGAGGGTCACGGTCACGGTTCGGCGCTCCCCGTCGCGGAACACCTCGAGCCGCACCCTGTCGCCCGGCATCTTGAGGCTGATGAGGTCGCCGAGGTTGTTGGCGTTGTCCAGCGGGTCGCCGTCGACCGAGACGATCACGTCGCCGTTCTCCGGGATCTCGCGCTGGCCCTGGAAGTCGATCTTGTCGTCACCGGTCTCGAGGCCCGCTTCGTCGGCCGGGCTGCCGGACTCGACGCCGGCCACCAGGGCCCCGGTGTCGGCGTCCACGTCGAGGCGCTCCGCGAGCTGCGGATATAGCTGCTGGGACGTGACCCCCAGGTAGCCGTAGTCCACCTCGCCCTTCGCCCGGAGCTGGTCGAGCGAGCGCCTCACGGTGTTCACGGGCACGGCGAACCCCACGCCCTCCCCGCCTCCGCTGGTGGACTTGATCTGCGAGTTGATGCCGATGACGCGACCCCTGGCGTCGAGCAATGGACCGCCGGAGTTGCCGCGGTTGATCGCGGCGTCGGTCTGGATCGCGTTGCCGATCGCGAAGGCGGTCAGCGACTCGATGTCGCGGTCGATCGCCGATATCACCCCGATCGAGAGCGACTGCCGCTCGCCGAACGGGCTGCCGATGGCCGCCACCGGCGCGCCCACCTGCAAGGCGCTCGAGCTACCGAGGCGAATCGGCGTGAGCGGCAGTCCGCCCGGATCGAGCTTGAGCAGCGCGACGTCGGAGTTCGGGTCCTCGCCGACGATCTCGGAGGCCACGCGGTTGCCGTCGGCGAACTCCACGTAGACCTCGTCGGCGCGCTTCAGGTCCGAGCCCTCGCCGGTGGTCACGACGTGTGCGTTGGTGGCCACGAAGCCCTGGTCGTCGAGCACGAAGCCCGATCCGAGGCCTCCCTCGCCCCCGCCGGGCTCGGGCGGCGAGCCCTCCTCGTCGAAGATCGAGATCACGGTGACGACTCCGGGCGCCAGGCGCTTGTACAGGAGGGCCGGGTTGAGCCCATTGCCCTTGCCGTCCACGTCCTCGACCACCTCTACGCGCGTGCGCTCGATCGTGCGCGTGGGAGCCGGCTCGGCGGCGGGCGCCTCCCCGGCGGGCTCGGACGGCTCCTCGTCGGCGGAGATGCCGCAGCCGGCGGTGGCCAGGGCGAGGAGCCAGGCGATCAGCGCCCCGGCACCGGGGCGGAGCCAGCGACCCGACGCCTTCAAGGAGCCGTTCCGTCGTTGCTCGGATCCGCTGAGGGGAGGGCCAGCGTGAACACCGTGCTCCCCGGCCGCGAGACCAGCCGGATCTCGCCCTCCATGCGCTCGGCCAGCTCCCGGGCGATGGCGAGCCCGAGGCCGGAGCCGCGCGCCGCGTCGGCCGTGTAGAAGCGCTCGAAGAGCTGGTCGGCCGACGCTCCGTCCACCCCGTGGCCCGCATCCGCCACCGCGAACTCCGCATGTCCGTTGTCTCGGTTGGCTATCACGGTGACGGGGGTGCCCTCCGGCGTGTGCCGCAGTGCGTTGTCCACGAGGATACGCATGATCTGCGTCACCCTCTGTGGGTCGCACCAGGCCTCGACGCGTCCCGTCGGAAGGCGCACGTCGAGCCCGCCGCCGTGCCGCGCCGCGGCCGGCGTGAACTCCTGCGCCACGTCGCGCGCGAGCTCGCTGAGGTCCGTCTCCTCCGGGTTGATCTCGATCGAGCCGGCATCGAGCTTCGAGAGGTCCAGCAGGTCCACCGCCAGCTTCTGGAGGCGCTCGATCTGCTCCCGCATGGCCCGCACGAACTGGCGCCGGGTGTCGTCGTCGAGCTCCTCGTCCTCGAGCAGCTCGAGGAAGCCGCCCAGCGAGAAGATCGGCGTGCGCAGCTCGTGGGACGCGTTGGCGATGAACTCCCTTCTCACGCGGTCGACCCGCGCGAGCTGCTCCTGCATCTCGTTGAACGTGCGGGTCAGCTCGCCGAGCTCGTCGCTCGAATCGATCGGAAGGGGATCGATGAAGTTGCCTGCCGCGACCTCGCCGGCCGCCTTCTCTATCCGGTTCACGCGGCGGGCGAGCGAGTGGGCGAGCAGGTAGCCGCCGAGGAGAGCGACGATGAGCGCCACGACCCCGGCGCCCAGCACCTCGGCCCGCACGAGCGCCACCGAGTCGCTCGTGTCCTCGAGACTGCGGGTGTACAGGACGACCCACTCGATGCGTCCCCGCACGACGATCGGCCGGGCCACCTGAGCGACGCGACCGTCCCGCTCGCCGCTGGCCCCCCTGGCCACTCGGCCGCTGGCCGCCGCTCGCGCCGCCACCGTGTAGTCCTCGTCGGCCGGAGTCGTCTCCAGCGAGTCCGCGACCCGGTTGAGCACCGGCCGCCCGTCGCTCGAGTAGGTGCTGAGCACGGTCACCTGGGCGTCGGCGTTGTCCCCCACGGTGCGTACCAGGGCCTCGAGCGCATCGAGCTCGATGTTCTGGTCCACGACGTTCTCGAGCGGGCCCGAGGACGCCTCCGCGGCGCGGCTCAGGTCGCCGAGGCGCTGCGACTCCAGGTTCGACTGGAGCTGCGGAACCACGTAAAAGAAGATCACCGCGAACGCGAGCGCGGTGATGCCGCCGAAGGTCAGCGTCAGCTTGTTCTTCAGGGAGCGGGCTCGCGCGGGCAGCCGTGGGGGCATCATCGGTCCACGAAGAAGTAGCCGGCGCCGCGCATCGTCCGCAGGTAGAAGGGCTCCGTGGGATCGGGCTCGAGCTTCTCCCGCAGGTGCCGGATGTGGACGTCGATCGTCCGCGGGTCGCGGTACGCCGAGTCGCCCCAGATGCGCTCGAGGAGCTGCGTCCGGCTGAAGACCCGACCGGGGCTGCGCGCGAGCGCCGCCAGGATCTCGAACTCGACGTGGGTCAGCCGGACGGGCGCGTCGCGCATCTGCACCACCCGCTTCGAGTAGTCGATGCGCAGGCCCTCGTGCTCGAAGGGCTCCTCCTCGATCGTCTCCGTGCGGGAGTGCTCGGCGCGCCTCAGCACGGCCTTGACACGGCTGCGGAACTCGCGCATCGAGAACGGCTTGGTGATGTAGTCGTCGGCGCCGAGCTCCAGCCCGAGGACGGTGTCGAACTCCTCGGCCTTTGCCGTGAGCATGATGATCGGCACGCCACTGCGGGCCCGGAGCTGGCGGCAGACCTCGAAGCCGTCCACCCGCGGGAGCATCAGGTCGAGCACCACGAGGTCGAAGCTCTGCTCGCGGAAGCGATCGAGGGCCTCCTGCCCGTCGAGGGCCGGAACCACCTCGTAGCCCTCCTTGCGCAGCGGATAGGTGAGCAGCGTCTGGATCGACTGCTCGTCGTCGACGAGGAGGATGCGCGGAGTCTGGTGGGACATTGTGAGTTCCCGTTCCCTGCGGCGGGAACCGAGGCCTGCGCAAAATTGTAGGTTGCAGGGGTTGCTCGAGCCGCGCCTCTACCGAGCGGCGTTCATACCCGCCGTGCTCGCCGCGGTCTTCGCGATGTTCTCGCTCGAGGACCGGTCGTCGCCCCTGCCCCAGGGCCTGGCGGCGGACGCGCTGTTCGACGAGGCTCCGGCCCTCGAATCGGCACGTCGCCTGGCGCGGGCCGGTCCCGACCGCCGGGCCGGGACGCCGGGAGACGCCGCGGCTGCCCGGACGGTGGAGCGCGAGCTCGGTGCCCGTGGCTTCGAGACTCGCGTGGACCGCTTTTCCGCCGAGGACACCGAGCTCGTGAACGTGGTCGGCCGTCGGGTGGGCGCGTCCCGCGACCAGATCGTGGTGATGGCGGCCCGCGACGCCGTGTCGGTGCCCGACCTGCGCGGGAGCGCCGCCGACACGGCCGCACTGCTCGAGGTGGCACGGGTGCTGGGAGGTCGCACCGCGCGCAAGACGCTGCTGCTCGCGTCCGTCGACGGCGCCGCTCTCGGTGACGCCGGCGCCCGGCGCTTGATCGACACGATCGAGGACCGCGATCGCATCGAGGCCGTGATCGTGCTGTCGGGCCTCGGTGCCGGCCGGGATGCGACTCCGGCGCTCGTGCAGTGGTCGAACGACGTATCGAGGGGGTCGGTCGGACTGGCGCGCACGGTATCGGCCTCCGTCGGCAGAGAGCTCGGCGAGGCTCCCGTCGAGAGCGGCACGCTGGCGCAGCTGGTGCGGCTGGCCCTGCCGCTCGGTCTCGGGGCGCAGGGCGTGCTGTTGGAGCGCGACGTCGAGGCGATCCGCGTGGCGGGCGGCGGTGAGGTTCCCGCGGCGGATGGCGAGGACAAGATCGCCGAAGACCGCTACGCGGGCCTCGGCCGGGCGGTGCTGCGGACGGTCCTGGCCCTCGACCGCGGTGCCCGGGCGGAGCGCGGCCCGGCCACCTACGTCGGTGTGGCGCGCAAGATCATTCCCGGTTGGGTGCTCGTCCTGCTCGCCGGCACGTTGATCCTGCCCGCGCTGGCCGCCTCGGTGGACGCGTTCGCGCGCGCACGCAGACGGCGCAAGTCCGTCGGGCGCTGGGCGTGGTGGCTGGCCGCCGGGGTCCTGCCCTTCCTGGCCGGCCTGGCGATGGCGGAGCTGCTCGTGCTGGTCGGCCAGGCGCCCAACGCGCCGCCCGCCCCGCCGCCGCCGAGCGTGGCGACACTCGACCCGGGCGCGACGGCGGCTCTCGGCGTGACCGCGGCCACCACCGCCCTGGTCTGGGCGTTTGTCCGGCCGGCGCTCATTCGGCGGGCGGCTCCGGGTCCCGTGGCGGTAGCGGCCCCAGGTCCCGGCCCGCGGTCCGAAGGGCCCAGACGCGATGACGGCGAGACGGCCGCCGGCGCGGCCTTCGCCCTCGGGCTCGCGCTCACCGTGCTGCTCCTGTGGCTGCTGAACCCCTTTGCCGCGCTGCTTGTGGTCCCGGCCCTTCACCTCTGGACGCTGGCCGCGCTGACCCGGGTACGGCCGCGCACGAGCGCCCTGCTCACGGCCGGAGGCCTGGTGCTTCCGGCCGCGGCGCTCGTCTTCTACCTGAGCTACCTGTCGCTGAATCCGGTGGAGGGAGCCTGGTACCTGTTCCTGCTCGTGACGGGCCACCACACCGGGCTCGCCGCGAGCCTGCTGGCCTGCACGCTGCTCGGCCTGCTCGGGTCGCTCATCGCGTTGACGGTGGCCAGGGCACGGGTCATGAGGAACCGGGAGGAAGAGGAGACGGGGATCCGCGGGCCGGCCACCTACGCCGGGCCGGGGTCGCTGGGAGGGACGGAGTCGGCGTTGCGGCGGTGAGGCGCTAGGCGCGGGTGGACAGTGGACAGTGGACGGGGACCACTGTGATGTCGCGGTCCGTCCACCGTCCACCGTCCACACCTCCATTGGACGCTCGGACTAGTCTGCTCGGCTCTTTCTCCGGTTCCCCCGGGCTCGGCCGATATCTGATCCAGGCCACGGACCGGCGGACATCCGCCGAAGGCCATAAAGGGTCAAGGAGGACCTGATGAGCACGAGAGCGACCAACGAAGAGCTGCTCGCCATGCTGGCGCGCGACCAGTACCGCGTGGACGCCCAGGCCGTCGCCGAGGCCATGCTTCGGCGACGCGGCCCGGACCCGTTTCAGCTCATCGGACTGCCGCCCTCACAGGTGCTCGAACCCGCTGAGATCGAGGCTTCTGCCGTCCCCGCTTCGAAGCACTAGGCCGCCTCCGGAGGTCACCCGACCGATCCAGGTGAGGCGCGATCCGCCCGCCGCCCGCTCGAGGTCCGAGCGGCACTCGGGCGGTGCTGTGAACAGCAGCTCGTAGTCCTCGCCGCCGGTGACCGCCAGCTGGGCCGGGTCCCGGTCGGCGGCCTCCGCCACTTCGGCCACGCCGTCGTCGAGCGGCAGCGTGTCGAGTTCGACCGCGACGGCCACCCCGCTCGCGTCGGCCAGGTGCCGGGCGTCGGTGGCGATCCCGTCGCTCACGTCGATCATCGCCGAGGCACCCGTCGTGGCCAGCGCCCGCCCGAGCGCGAGGCGAGGCTCCGGGCGGCGGTGGCGTTCGAGTAGGGCGTCCCTGGTGGCGCGCGGAAGGGTCGCCTCGAGGCCCTGCAGCAGCAGCAGCCCGGCGGCCGACCCCCCGAGCTGCCCCGTGACTCCGACCAGATCGCCGGCGCGAGCGCCATCGCGGTAGGCGAGTGCCTCGGCCGAGTCGGCCCAGCCGACCACGGTCACGGTGACCACGAGCTCGGAGGCCGACACCACATCCCCGCCGGCGATCGTCGCGCCCGTGCGGTCGGCGAGATCGGCCATGCCCTCCACGAGCTCCAGCGCGCGGGCAGGCCCGAGCGCCGGGGGCACCGCCAGCGACACGTAGGCCTCGCCGCACCAGGCCCCCATCGCCGCGAGATCCGACAGGGCGGCGCCGAGCGCCTTGTGGCCGGCGTCGGCCGGCGAGTGGGTCGCCAGGCTCAGGTGCACGCCCTCGACCACCGTGTCGATCGACGTGACCGCGAACTTTCCCGCCCGCGTGACCGCCGCGTCGTCGCCAGGGCCGCGGACCAGGCCGTCGGGCGGCGGTCGCCGGCCGAGCCGGCGCGCTATCGCCGCGATCAGCTCGCGCTCGCCGCGCGGTTCGCTCTGCGCGGACACGGATACATTGTGCCCCGGTGCCCGTGAACTCTCCCAGTGCCCCGGCCCGAGGAGAAGGGCCCCCCGATCCGACGCTCCTCGAGCGCGCGGGCACCGCGGCCGCGGCCGTGGGCACGGTCGGCACCGGGAGCCCGCGCCGGCGCGGAGCCGTGCAGGCCGCCCTGCTCGCACTGGTCGCGGCGTTCCTCGTCGGCTTCCTCGTCACGCAGTGGGGGCGGCTGCCGGACTTCGACTGGCGCCTGCACCTCGGCTGGCTGGCCCTGTCGATGGCGGCCATCAGCGTCTTCTACGCGCTCCAGGGCGAGCTCTGGAGGTGGATCCTCCGCGAGCTCGGGGAGGAGCTGCCACCCGTCCAGGCGCGCGCGATCTGGGGGAAGTCGGTCCTGGCGCGGTACGTGCCCACCAGTGCGCTGATGGTGGTGGGCCGGGTGGTGATGGCCGAGCGACATGGCGTGTCGAAGCGCGTCTGCCTGGCCAGCATCGCCTACGAGCTCGGCATCGCCGTGGCCACCGCGGTGATGGTGGGTGCCTACTTCGCCATGCAGCTGCCGGTGCTCGAGGACCACGCCGCCCGCTACGCGATCCTGCTCCTCATCCCCGCCGCGCTCGCCGGCCTGCACCCGCGCATCTTCGGGCCGGCGGCGAACTTCGGCCTGCGCAAGCTGGGCCGCGACCCCCTGCCGAGGACCATGCCGTTCGGCCGCGTGCTCGTGTTCTCGCTGGGCTATCTCGTGGTCTGGGTGTCGATCGGCGTCGGGGTGTTCGCCTTCGCCTCCGCGCTGCATCCCGTGGAGGCCACCGACTTCCCCTACATCGCCGCGTCCTACTCGGTCGCGTTCTGCGTGGCGGTGCTCACCTTCGTGGTGCCCGGCGGCCTCGGAACGCGCGAGGCGGCGCTTGCCACGGCGCTCAACGTGGTCCTCCCGGGCGCCGTGGCCACCGCCATCGCGGTGGCGTTCCGCCTGGTCCAGACGGCGATCGAGCTGCTCTACGTCGGCTCGGTCACGCTGCTCGCGCGGCGTGCGACGCGCGAGCGTCGACCCTAGTGCCCTGCCCCTAGTCCTGCGGAACCGGCGCGCCGCCGCCCGGAGCACCGCCGCCGCTTGGCGGTGCGGGCGCCCCGCCACCCGGGGCGGGCGGCGGAGCCACGGGCGCCGGCGTCTCGGGCGCGACCGGGGCCTGCGGCTGCTGCGGCGGTGCCGAGTACACACGCGGGTCGTAGCCGCTGTAGCCACCGCCACCGCCCGCCGAGCCGTCGCCGTAGGCCGTGCCGGGTACCTCGGAGTTGTACGAGGGCCGCCTGGTGGTGGCGTTGTCGCCGTAGAACGGTGAGAACGTGGCGGGGTTCTCGGGCGGCGGGAACGAGTCGCAGTCCGTGCCCTTGGCGACCGTCATGAAGTCGTTCCAGATCATGGCCGGGAACGTGCCGCCCGCGACGTCGATGCCGTGCACGCCGCGCATCTCCTGCAGGGCGTTCGGGTACCCGACCCAGACCGAGGTGGCGAGCTTCGGCGTGTAGCCGACGAACCACGCGTCGTTGAAGTTGTCGGTGGTGCCGGTCTTGCCCGCGGCCGGACAGCCGACGCTCGCCTTGGTGCCGGTGCCCGACTGCACGTTCTGCTCGAGGATCTTCGTTACCTCGTAGGCCACGCCGTCCGGGAAGACGCGCTTACGCTCCGGCTTGCCCAGGTCGTCGCTCGTGCCGTCCGGGAACTCGACGCGCCTGATCGCCTTCGGGACGTTGCGGATGCCACCGGAGGCGAGCGTCGCGTAGGCGTTCGACATCTCGAGCGGCGAGACGCCGAGGCGCAGGCCGCCGAGGCCCTCCGAGGGCACCGAGTCGAGCTTGGTGGTGATGCCCATCAGCTTGGCCGTCTCCGTGATCTCCTCGGGACCGAGATCCACGTCCAGCTGTGCGTACACCGTGTTGTCGGACTTGAGGGTGGCCTGCACCAGGTCCATGCTGCCGCCGTAGGACTCGTCGTAGGTCTGGACCTTCCACGGACCGTAGCCCTCGATGTCGAGCGTGAGCGGCTTGGAGGTGTAGAAGGTCGAGCGCGGATCGACGCCCTTGCGGATGGCCGTGGCCAGCACCATCGTCTTGAACGCCGAACCGGGCTGGCGGTGCCCCTGCGCGGCGAGGTTGAAGCTGCGGTCGCCATAGGTGCCGCTCGAGGCCATCGCCCTGATGTACCCGTTCGCGGGGTCGATCGCGACGACCGCCGAGCTCGGGTCGCCGGGCAGGTTGAGCTGGCCGTTGATCGCATTGCGGCCCGCCTCCTGGAGGTCGGGATCGATCGTGGTGTGCACCTTCAGGCCACCGCGCCGGTAGGGACCCGCGCCGTACTTCTCGATCAGCTGCTCGGTGACGTAGTCGAAGAAGTAGGGCTCGCGCTTCTCGGTGTAGCGGTTGCCCTGCTTCAGGCCGAGCGGCGCCTGCAGCGCGCGGGTGGCCCGCGCCTCCGACAGCATGCCGATCGACTGCATCCGCGCGATCACCTCGTTACGGCGCTCGATGGCGGCCGACGGGTTGCGGAACGGGTTGTACTGCGAGGGCGCCTGCGGCAGGCCGGCGAGCAACGCCGACTCGGGCAGGGTCAGCTCGCGCGCGGGCTTCGAGAAATAAGTTTGCGCCGCCGCCTCGATGCCGAGCGCGGTGCGACCGTTGACGGTGCCGTACGGGACCGAGTTGAGGTACTCGGTGAGGATCCA
Source organism: Thermoleophilaceae bacterium (assembly GCA_030446485.1). Classification (GTDB taxonomy): domain Bacteria; phylum Actinomycetota; class Thermoleophilia; order Solirubrobacterales; family Thermoleophilaceae; genus JAUJNF01. Next base: position 194,237 of record JAUJNF010000003.1, read on the forward strand.
GTCCTTGCCGGCGCGCCCGTCGTGCTCCTCCTCGAGCTCCTGAGCCAGCTTGGCCTCGCGGATCTTGCGGTCGAAGTTGCGCTGGGCGTCCTTGATGTAGAGGGCGCGGACCAGCTGCTGGGTGATCGTCGAGCCGCCCTGCACCGTCTTGCCGGAGGTCACGTTCTCCACGCCCGCGCGCACAATGGCCTCGTAGTCGACGCCCTCGTGCTCGTAGAAGCGCTCGTCCTCGATCGCCACCGTGGCGTCACGCATCGCCTGGGGCATCTGCTTCTGGCTGAGGGGCGTGCGAATCTCGTCGGACTGCACGTATCCGAGCCGCGAGCCGTCGGCGGCGTAGATCACCGAGCTCTCGCCCTTCTCGATCGGGGCGCTGTCGTCGATCCCCGGGGCGCGTGCCGCGGTGGCCGCCACGAAGCCGACCACCGACAGGGCGCCGATGCCGATCGCCGACAGGACGAGGATGACCGCGAGCGACAGAGGGCCGCGAGCCCGCGTGCGGCCTCGACCTCGGCGTGATTGTCGCTGACGGTGGCTCATGAACAGAGCGAGGTAACGCGACGAGGTCCGGCCTCGGCGCGTTCAGGGCCAGCTGCGCCCTACTTCGCGGGCACGAAGGATAGACCCTCGGTGCGGAGCCGTTCGAGGCACTCGGCACGAAGCTCGGCCTCGACGCCTGCGCGTTCCGCGGGGCTCGCGGCCCACGCTCCCACCGACAGCCGTATGCCGTCACGCTCCACCTCGGCCACCACGGCCTCCAGCTCGGGGCGATCGGCGAGCACGGCCAGAGCGCGGGCGGCGTCGGCGTAGGGTGGGATCCACAGCGAGACCTCCACGTGCACGCGCGGGTCGACGATCGTGTGGTTCTCGAGCGTGCTCGAGGCCAGTCGCTCGTTGGGCACGATCAGCCGGCGTCCGTCCCCAAGGCGCATGTAGGTGTAGTTCAGGCGCAGGTCCTCAACCGTGCCGGTCTGCTCCTCGAAGGTGACGAGGTCTCCGACCCGAATTGGTTGGGTGATGGCCAAGACGACTCCCGCCACCGCGTTGGCGAGCACCTGGCGTGCGGCGAAGCCCACCACCAGGCCGAGGACCGCCGAGGAGGCGAGCACCCCCGTGGTCAGGCGCCTGATCGCCGCGAACTCGCTGAGCGCCAGCGCCACCCCGATCACGATGATGGCGGCGAACACGAGGCGCCGCAGCAGGCGCAGCCGCGTGCCCGTCTCGGGAGACAGCTCGCCGGTCGCGAGAGCGCTCGTGAGCCGGCGGTCCCGCGCCGCCAGCGTTCGGTCGACCGCCTTAGCCAGCACTATGGAGAGGAGCAATGTTCCGCCCGCCACCAGCTCCCTGCGATATTCCTCCACGAACGTGGCGGCGAGTGGAAGCTCGGGCATGACTTCGCGGCAGGCTATCTCCGGCGTGCTGCTCGACGCGTTCGGCACGCTGGTGCGCCTGGAGACGCCCGGCCCGCGCCTACGCGACGGGCTCAGGCGGCTGGCCGGCGTCGAGGTCTCCGAGGAGGCCGCCGCGACGGCCTTCCAGGCGGAGATCGCCTACTACCTCGAGCACCATCTGGAGGGTCGTGACGAACGGTCGCTGTCCGAGCTGCGCGACCGCTGCGCGGGCGTGATCGCCTCGTCCCTCGGGCTCGAGGACGCGGATCCCGCCGCCGTCCGCGAGGCGATGCTCGACGCCATCCACTTCTCCTCCCAACCGGACGCCGTCCCGGCCCTGCGCGAGCTGCGCACCCGCGGGCTCCGGCTGGTCGTGGTCAGCAACTGGGATCACTCGCTGCCCGACGTGCTCCGTCAGGCGGGCCTGCTGCCGCTGATCGACGGGGTGGTGTCTTCCGCGGTCGTCGGCGCGGCCAAGCCGGACCCGGAGCCCTTCAGCGCCGGTCTCGAGCTGGTGCGCTCGGCGCCCGCTCAGGCGTTGCACGTCGGCGACTCGCTGGAGCACGACGTGATGGGCGCCCGCGCGGCCGGCATCCACGCCGTGCTGCTCGAGCGGGAGGGCGGCGCCCGCGGCGCGGCCGCCGGCGTGCCGAGCATCAGCTCGCTCGCCGAGCTGTCCTCCGTAGTCTGAGCGGGATGGCCTACCCATACCCGCTGCCGGCTCCGGCTCCGCCGCCCGACCCCCCGGAACGACCCGAGGGGGTGAGCCCGTGGCCGCGCTGGCCGGCCTGGTTCGCCCCGGTGGGCTTCATCGGGGGGATCGTGGTGGCCGGCGCCCTGGTCGTGCCGCTCAGCATCGTGGCGGGCGCCCTGGAACTGGAGGAGTCGCCGGGCTTCATCCTCGGCAGCCAGGTCATCTTCTACGCGGCGCTGATCGCCTCCGGGGTGTTCCTCGCCTCGCGCATCGTCAGGCCGCGGCTGTGGCACTTCGGCCTGCGCCGCACGCGCTTCTGGCCGGCGGTGGGCTGGGCCGCCGTGACCCTGTTCGCCTACTACGTGTTCGTCGCCGCATACTCGGCGATCGTGGACGCCGAGGGCGACCAGACCGTGGTCGAGGACCTCGGCGCCGACGACAGCACGGCGGCGCTCATCATCGGCGGGGTCGTGGTGGTGGTGCTCGCGCCCATCGCCGAGGAGATCTTCTTCCGCGGGTTCTTCTACCGGGCGCTGCGCACGCGCATGCGGTGGTGGTGGGCGGCGCTGATCGGCGGGACCGTGTTCGGGTCGATCCACTTCACCGGAGCCGACACGCTCCCGCTGCTGCCGGTGCTGGCCGCGCTCGGGGTGGGGTTCTGTCTGCTCTACGAGCGCACTGGCTCGCTATATCCGTGCATCGCCCTGCACGCCTTCAACAACACGATCGCCTACTCGGTGGAGACCAGCGACTACGGGGGCGTGGCCGCCGCCGTGCCGCTCGGGCTGGCCGTGATCGCGGGCTGCGCGGTCGTGCCGCGCTTCGTGGGGCGGAGGGCACCGGCTCTCGCCTGAGGTGTCGGCCGGCTGCGCCGCTGCGGAGCCGCCGCGACCCGCGCAGAAGTTTCGAGCGCACGACCCGCTCTGCCGAGTAAAGTGCGCGCATGAATCGCGCCGCCGCCCTCCTGGCCCTGCTGCTGCTTGCCGCTCCGCCGGCCGCGGCGCAGGAGCCCGCGACCGCTCCTCCCGCCGGCGCTCCTCCGGCGCAGTCCTCCGACACGTCATGGCTCCGGCTCAGCCTGCGCGCGGGGCTCGTCGACCGCGGCCGCACCTACGTCGGGCGCGGCCAGCGCCTCGTGGTGGACGGAGACGTGCGCTCGTACATGCCCGGGCAGCGCGTGGTGGTCGAGCTGCAGCGCGGGAAGGCCACGGTGGCCACCAAGGTCGTGCCCATCCGGCGTGCCGCCCGGGGGCGCGGCAAGTTCGCGCTGCGGCTCAAGGCCGCGCGCACCGGCCGCTACACGATCCGCGCCGTTCACCGCGAGACGCGGACCCAGCGGTGGTTCGCGGGCCGGATGTCGCTACGGGCGGTGAGCCCCAAGAGCGGTCCCGGTTCCAGCGGTACCAACGTGCGGCTGCTGCAGCGCGGCCTGCGCTACCACGGCTACGTGGCGCCGCTGAACGGGCGCTTCGACTCCGCCACCGCCCGCGCGGTGCTCGCCTTCCGGAAGGTGAACGGGATGCAGCGCAACTCGCGCGCGAGCGGGCCCGTGTACGCGGCTCTGCTGCGCAAGAGCGGCGGCTTCCGCCTCCGCTATCCGGGGGCGGGAAAGCACGTGGAGTTCGACTGGTCGCGCCAGGTGCTCGTGCTGGCGCGCGGCGGCCGCGCCGAACGGATCTACCACACGTCGTCGGGCAAGCCGTCGACCCCGACGGTGTTCGGCACCTTCCGCTTTTACCGCAAGGACCCGGGCACCAACTCGCTCGGCATGGTCTACTCGAGCTACTTCATCCGCGGCTACGCCATCCACGGGTACAAGTCGGTGCCCACCTACCCTGCCAGTCACGGCTGCCTGCGGGTGCCGATACCCGACGCGGTGTCGATCTACAACTGGATCGACCACGGGGACACGATCTTCGCCTACCGCTGAGCGGCGGCGGCCTCGGTCAGAGGTTACGGGGCAGGAAGCCGGCAGCGATCGTCAGCAGCAGCCCGTAGAGCAGCAGTCCGATTGCCCCCGGCACCAGCCGCTGGACCCAGATGCTGCCCGAGTCGACGATGCCGGCGAACGGGCTCAGGATGAGGTCGTCGGCGTCGTCGATGAGCTCGCGGACCGCGCCGTGGTCCCGCTCCCGGCGCCGCTCGGCCGGCTCGACGGGAGCCACCTTCTTCGGCTCGTCGGCCCCCCGGGCGCGGCGGTCGGGGCCGATGCGGCTGTCGCGGACCTTCTCCTGCTGGCTCTCGGATCCCCCGCGGATCTCGTCGACCGCGAAGAGGCCGAAGCTCACGAGGATTACCGCCGTGAGGGCGATGGCGAGGATGCGCAGCGGCTTGGATATCACCACTGCGATGTTTCGGCCCCGGGGGGTGGAGTCCTTCGGCGACCGCGGTGAGCCTCGAGGCCGGGCCCCGAGCGAGGACGTCGATCGATTGGACGCTCCTGGACCCCGTAGGGTCTGAAACCGTCCAGTCGTTCGTCGTTTCCGATGGTTCCCGCTATCCCCCCCACCGACGCGCGCGAGCGCCTGATCGCCGAGCTCCGCGAGCACGCTCTGGTGCTCGGCGAGGTGACCCTCACCAGCGGTCGGACCGCCCAGTACTACGTGGATGCCAAGCGGGCGATCCTGCGTCCGCCGGGGTTTCGGGCCCTGGGGGAGCTGGTGGCCGAGGAGGCGCACTCCCATCGCGCCACCGCCGTCGGCGGCCTGACCATGGGCGCGGATCCGGTGGCCTGCGCGGCGCTTGCCGCCGGAGCCGACGTGCGCGCCTTCTTCGTGCGCAAGGAGAAGAAGGCGCACGGGCTGCAGCGCTGGATCGAGGGCCCTCCGCTCGCGGCCGGGGAGCGCTGCCTGGTGGTCGAGGACGTGGTCACCACCGGTGGCTCGACGGTGACGGCGATCGAACGCGTTCGAGAGGAGGGCCTCGCCGTGGTGGGCGTGGTGTCGGTGCTCGATCGGCTGGCCGGTGGGCGGGAGGCGATCGAGGCTGCCGCTGAGGCGCCCTACCGGGCACTCGTGACCATCGACGACATCTATCCGGAGCGGCCGGATCGGTGATGCGGACGCCGAAACGTATGGTTGGGGCCTCGCCCCCGGCCTCGACAAGGACTCAACGCGCATGAAACGCGATCGGCACGTTCCTCACCTCTGCCCGACCTGCGACGGACCGCTGACGGCCGCCAACTATTGCACCCGCTGCTCGAAGGAGATCGCCGCGGACGAGCTGCCGGTGACGAGGCGCGCTCCGACGAGCAGCCCGGAGGACGTGAAGGAGCCGGTGGCCGAGCGCCTGATGGCGAAGCTCCCGGGCAAGCTCGGGGAGCGCGTGCGGGACAGGTACGGCTCGGACTCCTGATCGCCCCCAACGCCCCGACCTGGATTCGAACCAGGGGCCTACTCCTTAGGAGGGAGTCGCTCTATCCTGCTGAGCTATCGGGGCCCGTTCAACAGGGGCAACGATAGTCCCGCGACGGGGCCTACTCCTCCTCGTACAGCGACTCCGCCGCCAGCTCCATCCCGCGCGGCCCGAACAGCTTCACCTCGAGGAAGTCGCCCGTGTAGTTGTCGAGCGAGACGAGCGTGAAGCGGTCGTCGGCGAGCAGGCACTGGTCGGTGGTGGTGGGACCGAGCTCGGCCGTGGCCACGGCACCGCCGCTCACGAGGGCGACGCCCCAGACCAGGGTGATCTCCCCGCGCCGGCCCTCGGGGCCGCGCCAGCTCGCGATCTCGGCGTCGGAGAGGTCGAGCGTCCACTCGGGGTTGGCCTCCGCGGTCTCGTCGGTGAAGTCCGCGTGGGACAGGAACTCCGCGGCCTCGGCGCCCTCGTGCTCGCGGGTGAAGGACACGTAGCCGAACAGCTCGTAGCCGGTGCTGGTGCTCGCGGTGGCGGGCACGTAGGTGCGGCCTCCGAACGTGCGGTCGGGGAACCAGTTCACCTCGCCCACGTCGCCGAGGTCCTCCTCGGCCTGAATGCGCCCGGCGGCTCCGCCGAAGCGCTCGGCCAGCGCGTCGGCCCACCGGCCGTACGGAAGGGCCTCCTGCGGCGGCTGGGCGGCGAAGCGCGGTATGGGGCGCTCGGAGGGCGGCACGAGGCGGGACACTAGATGACCGATTACACGACCCCGCCCGCGCGGATGCCGCCTCAGACGCCGCCGTGCAAACAATCATCTAGCCGCGGGGGCCGCCGCCCTCGGCGCTACGTGACGGCCAGCACCAGCCCGATCGCCACCACGAACACGGTCGACCACAGGATCGCGGCCGCCACCAGCGCGCGGTCGAGCCCGTACGCGTCGGCGATCACGAGCATGTTCAGCGCGCACGCCATGCCGGCCTGGGTCACGTAGGAGTCCGGCACGTCGAGCAGGACGGTGGAGAGGGTGAAGAGCAGGGCGGGCAGCAGGGCGAGCTTGAGGCCCACCGCCCACGCCACCGGAGCGGTGAGCCGGGGCGGGAAGCGCCCGAGCGCGCCCGCCTCGGAGGCGAGCGTCACGCCGACGGCGAAGAAGCCCAGGGGAAGGATCACCAGCACGAGCACGCGCGAGGCATCCACGGCCCACTCCGGCGTGAGTGCCGCCGGTGCCAGCAGGCCCCCCACCGTGGCCCACAGCGGCGGGTTGCGGGTGAAGAAGGACCGCAGCCGGTCGCGCGCCCGCTCTCCGCGGGTGCCGAAGGCGGCGCCCAGCGAGAAGCCGACGGTCACGAGCGCGAAGCTCGACACCAGAACGTCGTAGGCGAGCGCGTTGGGCAGCTCGTCGAAGCCGAGGAGGGCGGCGGTGAACGGCAGTCCGAGATAGCCGGTGTTGCCCAGCGCCGCCGCTCCCATCAGCGCGCCCACCGAGGGGCGTGACAGCCGCAGGATCCGGGTGCCGACGAGATACGCGGCACCGACCGTCGCGGCCAGGGCCACGTAGGCGAACCCGATGCCCGCGCCAACTCTCGCCGTGAGCTCCAGCGTGCCGATGTTGAAGAAGATGACCACCGGCAGGAGCCCCCACAGCACCGTGGTGAGCACCCGCCTGGAGGCCACCTCCGCCCGCTCGTGCCAGCGGTGCTCGGCGCCGAGCCCGACCGCGGTGGCCACGCCGATCACCGCCGCGATGGGGATCACGACTCGCGCAGCTCGGCGGCGGCCCGCTCCGGCGGCATCACGTTCAGGTTCAACCCCGTGCCGAGCTCGAGCCCGGCCAGCTGGGCCAGCCGCGGCAGCACGTCGATGCGCCAGCAGAAGTACTCGGCGCCGGGCGGAGCAGTGCGCACCCACAGGTTCAGCGGCGGCATTCCGCCCAGGCGGCGCCGCAGGCGGTCGAGCACGTCGGCCAGCAGGCCGTGGCCCAGCGGCCCGTCGTCCTCGAAGCGCGGTCGCGGCCTGCGGGGCACGATCTGCACCTGGAACGCGACGCGCGAGGCGAACGGGCATATGGCCACCGCATCGGCGTCGATGGCCACGATGCGCGAGCGCAGCCGCACCTCCTCTTGGAGCACGTCCTCGAGCAGGTTGCGGCCGCTCGTGCGGTGGGCGTAGGCGGTGAAGCGCTCGCGCTCGCGCGCGACCGCGGCGGGCACGAAGGGCAGCGCGAAGAGCTGCGCGTGGGTGTGGGGCAGCGAGGCGCCGGCCTCCCGGCCCTCGTTCACGATCACGTGCGCGTAGGCGGACTCGCGGTGGGCCCGCATCCGGTCGCGCCACACCTCCATCGCCGCCCCCAGGCGCTCGGCGCCGAGGTCGGCCAGCGAGTCGATCGGCTCCGGGCAGTTGACGATCACCTCGTGCGCGCCGACGGCCGGCCGCGACGAGAACAGGTCTACGTCACCGCGGCCGGAGCCAAGCGGATCCTCCGCGGTCAGAGCCCGTCCACCGTCCCCCGTCCCCCGTCCACCGTCAGGCTCGAACGCCGGATACAGGTTGGGCACCACGCGCACCGTCCAGCCGCGGCCGTCCGCGGCCTCGCCGGCCGGGCGGACCGCGTAGAGCTCGGGCGGCGTTCGCTCCTCGTGGCCTTCGAGGAACGGATCCGCTGCCGGGTTGATTGGTGGCCGCGGGCCCACCGGGGGGAAGGCGCCCGGGCGTTCGGCGCGCTCCCCGGCCACGATGGTTCGCAGGCCGGTGAGGGCGTCGATGCGGATCTCCGGCATCAGAGGGCCTTCTCCATGCCGACATGGTCGATGCCCTCCTCCACGAACGGCTCGCCGTAGGGAACGTAGCCCGCGCGCGCGTACAGGTCGACCGCGGCTGCCTGGGCGTGCAGGCGCACCTCGGTCGCGCCGGCGCTCCGGGCAGAGCGCTCGGCAGCGTCGAGAATGGCGAGTCCAACGCCGCGCCGCCTGGCCTCGGGGGCCACGGCCAACCGGCCGAGCCGCATGACCGCCCCGTCTCCGAGCAGCCGGCATGTGCCGATCAGCCGCGGGCCGTCGAGGGCCACCACGTGCAGCGCTTCGTCGTCACGGCCGTCGCGCTCCGCGGCGAGGTCGACGCCCTGCTCGCCGCAGAACACCCGCTCGCGGAGATCGAGCGCCTGCTCGACCTCAGCAGCGTGGTGTGCCGGCCGAACCTCCAAGTCGCTACTTCGCGTAGCGCTCGATGTCCTCGGCCAGCTTGGCCTCGGTCGCGTAGCCGCCCTGCTTGGCGATCACGAGCTCGCCCTGGCGGTCGTAGTAGGCGGTGGTCGGGAAGCCGGCGTTCCCCTTGAAGACCTTGGCGACCTCCTGGTCCGGGTCGCGGTAGTGGGGGTAGCTGACCGGGAACTGCTCGGCGAACTCGGCGGCGTCCTCGTCGTTGTCGAGGGCGTTCACGCCGATGAAGGCGATCTCCTTGCCGCGGGCCACCGACTGCCTCTGGAAGAAGGGGAACTCGGCCCGGCAGGGTCCGCACCACGAGGCCCACTTGTTCACCACCACCGGCCGGCCCCGTAGCTCGGCGAGCCGCTTCTCGAACGCATCGGCACCCCCGTCGAGGAAGCGGTTGGCCTGGCCGTGGAGGGCGGCCAGCTCGGGTGGGGCACCGCGCAGCGCCTCCGCCGCGTCGGGCGCCGGCCGGGCGGCGCCCGAGGGCTCGTCCGAGCCGCAGCCGGCGATGGCCACGACCACGGTGATCGCCGCCGCCGCCACCAGGGGAACCAGGAGCTTCCGCCGCATGGGCACAGGGTCGCATACGCCAACCGTCGACCGACCGGCCTGTCTCGTCGCCGGCAGTGCTTTAATTCAGGCAGACGCCGCGCCCAACTTCGTCGCGGCGCCTGCCGCTCGAGGATCCAGGGGCGGCACACCGACGGGCCGGTAGCTCCTCGCTACGAGATTCCACCGTAGGCGCTGCTTTCGGCTCGGAAACAGAACCGAAGCCATACATGGCTGACACCACTGCGCGAGGCAACCGAGCGCCGGTATCCGGCGACGATCTGGCACGGGCCGAGAAGTTCGCCCGCGAGCCCTTCCTGCTCGAGGGGGAGGACCAGTCGGCGGCCCTGGCCGAGGGCACCCCCCGGCGCCGCGCTCTCGACGCCGCCCTGGCCGAGATCGAGGCCGGGCGCTCCGAGCCGTCGGTGGCGTGGCGGCGCGAGTACTCGCTGATGCTCGGGCTCGAGCGCGTGGTGGCCCAGGAGGAGCCGAAGCTCGTGGACGGCACGGTGCTCTCCACGCACCAGGTGGACGCCCTCTCGGGCACCCTCATCGCCCTGCTGGCCGAGGCTCAGGGCGGCCAGGCCCGCAACGACAACGGCAACGGCAACGGCGCCCGCACGGCCGAGGAGCTGCCCTCCGGCGAGGAGGAGCTCGAGGGCGACGACGAGCTGGCCGAGGACGAGGAGCCGCTCGACTGGGACGAGGCGGCCGAGGCCGAGCAGGCGGAGGCCGAGGCCGGACCTCCGCGCGAGGATCCCGGCGCGGCGCGCCGCTTCTGGTTCGAGCACGCCACCGGCGCCGGCAAGACGGTCGCCGCCGTCGGCTTCGTCGAGGCGTCGCGCACCGGCGGGGTGCTGATCCTTACCCACCGCCGCAACCTCGTCGACCAGTTCCACGGGGAGCTGTTCGACCGCGGCTACAAGAAGCGGGTCAGCCCCGCGCTGCTCGCCGACGGGAAGGAGCCGAAGGCCACCGGACCGGTCACGGTCGAGACCTACCAGTGGTTCGTGCGCAACGCCGGCAAGATCTCGGACGCCTACACGATCGTGATCTGCGACGAGGCGCACACCGCCCTCGGGGAGAAGACGAGCGCCTCGATCCGGGCCTGGCAGGGGCCGATCTTCGTGGGCATGACGGCCACCGGAGCGCTGATCGCGCGGCACGTCACCGATCTCTTCCCCACCCAGACCTCGCGCTTCGACCTCGCCCAGGCCGCGCGCCGGGGGGTGATCGCGCCGCTGCGCTGCGTGCGCATACCGCCCGGCGTGGGCGTGCGCACCATCGCCAACGTGCCGCTGCGCAAGGGCGAGGTCGACCAGGACTTCGACCAGGAGGAGCTGGCCGCCCTGCTCGACCAGGGGCCGTTCAACGCGGCCGTCGCCGACCTTTACAGCGTGCGCTTCCGGGACGTGCCCGGCGTCGTCTACGCGGCGGGGGTACGGCACGCCTACAACGTGGCCAAGGCCTTCCAGGACGCCGGCATGAAGGCCAAGGGCGTGTCGGGGGAGACTCGAAGCGCGAGCTCACGCGCATCCTCGCCGCCTACGAGCGGGGGAGATCGACGTGCTGGTGAACGCCCAGCTCCTGGCCGAGGGCTGGAACTCGCCGCGCGCGACCGTGTGCATGCACCTGGCCCCCACGGCCTCGAAGCGCATCTACCAGCAGCGCGTGGGGCGCGTCACGCGGCGCCACCCCGGCAAGGAGGCCGGCATCGTCGTCGACTTCGTGCACCCCGCCACCACGCACGACGATCCCGTGGTCACCCTGCACTCGCTGCTCGACCGCGACGTGTACCGCGGCGGCGCGATCGTCGTGGGGCCGGTCCGGCGCGGGCGCGGGCGCCGCCTGCGGGTGGAGCGGCGGGTGCTGCCCGTGTCCGCCGATCCCGAGCGGCGCGCGGAGGTGTTCGAGCGCGAGCTGTGGCGGATCGCCGTCGAGAACCTGTCCTGGAGCGAGCAGCACGTGTGGGCGGCGCTCGCCGGCGCGCGCGTGGCGTCGAGCAACTGGCGCCGCGCAAAGGCCATGCTCCACTTCGACCAGACCGGGGAGCTGCGCCGCCGCTTCCTGCTCACCTGCCTGCAGCGCAACCGCAACTCGCAGTTGCGGCAGAGGGCGCTGGGCGAGATCGCCGCCGCGCGTGACGCCGAGGCCTTCGACGACGCGGTGGACATGGTGGGCGGCTGGTCGCGCGACGAGCGTCGCGAGGCCGTGAAGATCCTCCTTCAGGCGCTCGCGGAGCGCTCGATCGGCCGCCGGGACCAGGCCACCGCCTGGCTGTGGCGCCTGGCCGAGTACACCCAGGACGTGCACGAGGAGTACGCCGTGCAGCGCTGGCCCGAGACCAAGCGCCTGCTGGGGCTGCTCGTGAACTCGTCGGGCGCGGCGCACGGCCGCAACGCGCGCCGCCTCGTGCACTCCACCCGCAAGCACGACCGCCGCCTGGCCGCGGCGGTCCTGGCCGCGGCCCGCGCCCACACTCCGGAGGCCGAGGAGGTGCTCCGCGGCGCGCGCACGAGGATGGCGCGCAAGCCGTCGGCGCTGGCGCGCGAGCTGCTTCGCAACTTCCCCAAGGGCCGGCGGCGGCGCAGCAGTAGCGGCGGTCGCAAGCGCCGCGGCCGGGGCGGCGACGGTCAGGCGGCGAAGGCGGCGGGAGCGGCTGCGGCCAACGGGGGCTCGAACGGGGCGTCGGCGCCGGGCGAGCACGAGGACTTCGACGAGGTGAAGCGCGAGGGCGAGGAGCCGGCGGCGGCCTAGGTCGCCGGGCCCAGGTGCACCTCTCCGGCGTCGAGGCTGACGCGCCTTCCGCCCACGTCCACCAGCAGTGCGCCCGTGTCGTCGATCCCGGCGCCGACGCCGGCGCCATCGGCCCACCGGACCGGTTGCCCGATCAGGGCATCGCGCTGGCGCCAGCGGTCGAGCACACCTGAGGGCTGGTCGCCCAGCCGGGCCTCGAGGGCACCGACGACCGCGCTCAGCACGTCCTCGAGCGCCGGGTCGGTGCCGGGCGCGGAGAGACGCAGCGACGTCGCGGCGGCGCGCAGCTCAGGCGGAAACTCGGGTCGGTCGGTGTTCACGTTCAGCCCGATCCCCAGCACGGCCCACCCCTCGGCCGGCCGGCCCTCGATGAGGATGCCGGCGACCTTCCGCTCGTCGATCCACACGTCGTTCGGCCACTTGACCCGGCAGCGCACCGGCGCCACCGCCTCGCACGCCTCGCACACCGCCACCGCGGCGGCCAGCGGGAGCAGCTCGCGGGCGGCGCCCAGGTGGCGGAGCACGAGCGACATGAGCAGCGCCCGGCCCGGCGGGGTTTCCCACGACCGGCCCTGCCGCCCGCGCCCGGCGGTCTGCTCGCCCGCTGTCACCAGCGTCCCGTGCCGGGCGCCGGCCGACGCCAGCTCGCGGGCCCGTGCGTTCGTCGAGTCGGTCTGGCGGTGGTGGACGCGCGGGCTGCCGATCACGCCGGCGACAGCCGTAGCTCGTCATCGGGCGCCACGCCGAGGACCACCGCCGCGTCGCCGCGGTTGACGGCCACGGCCAGCGCCCGGTAGGCGTCCTCGTAGATCAGCAGCCCGCCCGCCGGGACGTCGGCGAACGTGTGCGCGAACGTCGCGAGGTGGCGCCGCTCGTGCGCTTCGATCCTGACCGCTCGCCCGAGGCTCAGCCCCGTGTCGGCAAGGTCCTCGTGCAGGAGGTCGAGGCTCACGTTGCCGTAGCGGTCGATGGCCAGCGCGTGGGCCACCACGGCGTCTTCGTCGCGGCGGGGGACGGGCAGGTCGAGCGTTGCCAGCTCGTCGGGGTCGAGCGCCTCCCCGGCGTCGGCGAGCTCGGCGCCCGCGGCCAGGTGCGCCGCGACCGGCGCGAACACGTCCCGGCCGTGGAACGTCGCGGACACCGGCTCGAGGCGGTGCGGGGAGCGGCTCACGTCGACGGCTTCGAGCACCCCGCCGCAGCGCTCCCACGCCGGGTTGAGCAGTCCGTTGTCCGGCCCGACGAGCAGGCGGTGGTCTGCGCAGCGCAGCGCCACCGCGCGGCGCTCGGTGCCCACCTGGGGATCGACCACGGCCACGTGCACGCCCACCGGCATGTAGCGCAAGGCGTTGGCCAGCACCAGGGCACCGTGTCGCACATCGTGGCGCGCGATGCCGTGGGTGATGTCCACTATCGGGGCGTCCGGGCAGATCGTGCGGATGACGCCGTGGCAGACGCCGACGAAGTCGTCCTGCGTGCCGTAGTCGGTGAGCAGGGTGGTGATCACTCGGCGTTCGCCTGCGCGTCCCGTACGAGCGCCTCCACCAGCCCGTCGACGTCGTGGCGCTCGGCCTCGACCGCCACCTCGAGGTCGAGCTCGCGCGCCGCCCCGCTCGTGATGGGTCCGATGGAAACGATCCGGGCCGACAACGAGTGACCGGAGCCGTTCCGGTCGAGGGCCGCGAGGAAGTTGCGCACGGTGGAGCTGGAGGTGAACGTCACGTAGTCGGCCTCGCTTACGAGGAGCGCCTCATCGTCCGTGAGCGGCTCGGCCGCGGTGTCGTAGACCGCCACGACGTCGACGTCCGCCCCGCGACCCGCGAGCGCCTCGGGCAGCACGTCGCGCGCCTCCGACGCGCGCGCCACGAGCACCCTCCGGCCCTCGACGGGCACCGTCTCGAGGCTCGCGACGAGCGCCTCGGCGATCGACCGCTCGGGCATCACGTCGGCGACGATGCCACCGCGCTCGAGCTCCGCCGCCGTCCCGGGCCCGATGGCCGCCACCATGGCCCCGGCGAGCGCTCGGGCGTCGCGCCCGCTGGTCCTCAGTGCGTCCAGGAGCAGCGCCGCGCCGTTCGGGCTCGTCAGGCACACGAGCGCGTACCGGTCAATGTTCTCGACCGCGTCGGCGAGGTCGCCCTCGACGGGGCGGGGGACGATGCGGATGGCCGGCGTCTCGATCACCCGGGCGCCCAGGGCGCCGAGGGTGGCCGCCAGCCCGCTCGCCTGCGCGCGGGCGCGCGTGACCACGACCGTGCGGCCGTGGAGGGGCCGGCGCTCGATCCACGCCAGCCGCTCGCGCAGCCGAGCCACCGGGCCGACGACGGTGATCGCCGGGGCGCGGATGCCGCCCTCGTCGGCGCGCCGCGCGACGTCGGCCAGCGTCCCGCCAACGGCCCGCTGTCCGGGCAGGGTGCCGCGCTCGACCACCGCCGCCGGCTCGTCCGCGCCGCGGCCCCCGTCGATCAGGCGCTCGGCGATGGCCGCCAGGTTGCCAACGCCCATGTAGAGGACGAGCGTGCCGGGGAAGCCGGCGAGCGCCGGCCAGTCGAGCGCGGTGTCGGGCTTCTCGGGATCCTCGTGACCGGTCACGAGCGCCACCGCCGAGGCGCCGTCGCGATGGGTCACCGGGATGCCCGCGTAGGCGGGGGCGGCCACCCCGGAGGTCACGCCGGGCACCACCTCGAAGGCGATGCCGGCCTCCACCAGCGCCAGAGCCTCCTCGCCACCGCGGCCGAACACGAACGGGTCGCCTCCCTTCAGGCGCACCACCGACAGCCCACGGCCACCGAGCTCGACCAGCAGCTCATTGATGGCCTCCTGGGTCATCGAGTGGCCGCCCGGCTGCTTGCCCACGTAGCGCAGGTCGGCATCCGGGCGGGCCCTGTCGAGCGCGCCGGACGGGATGAGGCGGTCGTAGAGGATGGCGTCGGCGCCGGCGATCAGCTCGAGCGAACGGCGCGTCATCAGCCCCGGGTCCCCCGGCCCGGCGCCGACCAGGAAGACCATTCCGCTCATCGCGCGAACACTAGGCGCGGACCGCTCACTGCCTCGCCCAGTCCTCCGCGGCGCGCAGCAGCTCGGCGGCCCCGGCGGCGAGCAGGCGCTCGGCCACCGCGCGGCCGAGCAGCGCCGGCTCGTCCGTTCCTCCGCCCAGCGTGTCGCGTATCCAGGTGGTGCCGTCGGGGAGACCCACGAAGGCCGCGAGCACCAGCCGCTCGCCCTGCATTCGGGCGTGGGCTCCGACCGGCGTGTGACACGTGGCGTCGAGCGCCCGCACCAAGGCGCGCTCGGCGGTGAGCTCGGTGAGCGCGCCGCGGTCGGTCAGCGGAGCCACGAGATCGCGGCTCCGCTCGTCGCCCGTCCGGGCCTCGAGCGCCAGGCATCCCTGCCCCGGCGCCGGCGTCTTCTCTGCCTCCGGCAGGACATCCCCTTCGCCGCGGCCGAGGCGCGCGAGCCCTGCCGCGGCCAGCACCACCGCGTCGAGCCCCTCGTCATCCAACTTCCGCAGGCGGGTGTCGACGTTGCCCCGCAGGTCCTCCACCCACAGGTCGGGTCGCTGTGCGAGCAGCTGGGCGCGCCGCCGCAGGCTGCTCGTGCCCACCCGCGCGCCGTCGGGCAGCGTGCCGAGCGACCGGTGCCCGCCGCACAGGGCATCGCGTGCGTCGGCCCGCCGGGGCACGGCCACTATCGAGAGGCCGTCCGGCAGCTCGCCGGGCACGTCCTTCGCGGAATGCACCGCCACGTCCACCTCGCCGGCGAGCAGCGCCTCCTCGATCTCCTTGGTGAAGCGCGACTTGTCGGCCGGAGCGGCTCGGGAGTCGCCGGCCCGCTCCCGCAGTGCCGCCCGCGTCGAGGTCTCGTCGCCGGAGGTGAGGATGGTCACCACCTCCACCTCGAGCTCCGGGTGCGCGTCTCGCAGCGCTTCGGCCACGAGCCCCGTCTGTGCCCGCGCCAGGGCGCTGCCCCGGGTGCCGATGCGCAGGCGGGTGCTCATCTCGCCGCTGTCAAGTACGGCAAGGTTCTTGACCGGCGCGTAACTTCTTGGCCTCGGAGGCAAAGCCGTTGCCGTAAACGACAGCGCGGTGCGAGGTCGCGGGGCGGCTCACGGCGAGCTGCACCCGAGAGCGGCCCGTTCAGGCGCGTCCGCCGCCGCTGCGCTGAGAGCGGCGCGAGTCCAGCGAGGTGACCGCCGCCGGCGCGCCCGCGGGGTGCTCGTCCGGCGTGGCCGCCGGGTCGAGCCCGAAGAGCTCTCGCAGCGCCTGGATCTGCACGTGCGGGGAGTCGGAGTCGGTGGCCCGCTTGAGGCGCAGGGTGGGCTCGTGCAGCAGGCGGCTCACCACCGCCCGTGCCAGCACCCCGACGCGCTCGCGGTCGGCCTCCGACAGCGTCTCCCAGCGCCCGGCGTTCTCCCCGAGCACCTGCTGCACGATGTACTCGCCGCGCTCGCGCAGGGCGGAGATGGTGGGCACCACGTCGAGGCTGGCCAGCCAGCGGCTGAAGCGCTCGACCTCCTCGTCGACCAGCTTGCCCGCCCTCGCGGCCTCCGCCTCGCGACCACGCGTGTTGTGCGCGGCCTCGCGCTGAAGGTCGTCCATGTCGTACAGGGCGATGCCGGGCAGGTCGCGCACGCTCGGGTCGATGTCGCGCGGCACCGCGATGTCGATCAGCACCAGCGGCCGGCCCTCCCGCTGGCGAGCCACGAGCTCGAGCTCGTCGCGGCCGACGATCTGGTGCGGCGAGCCCGTCGAGCTCACCACGATGTCCGAGCGCTGGAGCTCCGCGGGCAGGTCGTCGAAGCGCACGGCCGAGCCGTTGAACCGCTGGGCGAGCCCGATGGCGCGGTCGTAGCGGCGGTTGGCGATGAACACGGTGCGCACGCCGCGCTGGGCGAGCGCACGGGCGGTGAGCTCGCCGTTCTCGCCGGCGCCGATCACCAGCACCCGGCGCGTCGACAGATCGCCGAGCATGTGCCGGGCGAGATCCACGGCGACCGAGGAGATCGACACGCTCGAGCGCCCGATCGTGGTCTCGGTACGCACGCGCTTGCCGGCGGCGAGGGCGTCGCGGAACAGCCGGTTGGTGATCGGCCCGGTGGCGCCCTCGACCAGGGCCAGCTCGTAGGCGCGCTTCACCTGGCCCTGCACCTCGGCTTCTCCCACGATCATCGAGTCGAGGCTCGACGCCACGCTGAACAGGTGCCGCACCGCCTCCAGCCCGCGCAGCGGGTACAGGCAGCCGATCAGCTCCGTCGGGCGGATGCCGGCCTGGCGCGAGAGGGCGGCGAGCGCCGCGTTCTCCGCCTCCACGGGATCGCCGGCCACCAGGTACAGCTCCGTTCGGTTGCAGGTGGAGATGGCCACGGCCTCGTGGATCTCCTCGTGACCGGCGAGCTCCGAGAGCACGTGCGTGGCACGGCCCTCGGTGAGCGCCAGCCGCTCCCGCAGGGCGACCGGCGCCGTCTTGTGGGATACGCCGAGCGCGAGCAGCCGGTCAGCGATCACGCTGGTCCGCCAGGTCGTTGAGGGTCTCGAGCTCCCGCTCCATGCGCGCGACCTTCGACCCGATGATCGCCACGTAGATCAGGATGAGCGCCACGAACACGACGTAGGCGCCGGCCACGTAGGCGCCCGCCTCGTCGAGCGGGAGCGCCGGCATCTAGCTCGAGCCGGCGGCTACCGGCACGCGGCCGGCATGGGCGCCGCTCTCCGCGGCCGGAGCCTCCTCGGCCGCGCGCTCATTGGCCCGCTCGAGCTTCCCGCGCAGCCGCCGCAACTGCTCGCTCGTGTGCTTCGACGTGAGCTCTAGCTTCCACAGCGTCACGAACAGCAGCCCCATCGCCACCAGCGAAACCAGGAACGTGATGCGCATGTCGCCCGGCATGTTGCCGCCGGTGGTGGAGAGGACCTCCGGGTGGATGAAGGCCTGGGCGGCACGCACAGCGGCGAAGTTGAGCGGCACGAACGCGGCAGCGGTGATGGCGAACACCGAGGCGTAGCGCGCCTGGCGCTCCGGGTCCTCGATCGAGAAGCGCAGCGGCTGGTAGCAGCAGTACAGGAGGAAGACGATCAGGAACGAGACGAGCATCGGCTCGTCCCACACCCACCACTTGCCCCACGACGCCTTGGCCCAGATGGCGCCCGTGACGAGCACGCCCAGGCCGAGGATGATCGACAGGTGGATCGACACGTACGAGCGCATGTCCCACGAGCGCTTGCCCGTGCGCAGGTGGGCGATGGCCATCACCCCGCCGGCGACGAAGCCCGCCATGGCCACGAGCGCCATCGGCACGTGCAGGTAGAAGATCTTCTGCACGAAGCCCTGGTCCGCGTCGTTGGGCGCGAAGAAGAAGATCAGCCCGAGGGCCGCGATGGTGGTGATGGCCGCGGCGATCGCCAGTGGCCTGAGGCCCTTGCCGTACATGACCAGCTAGTCCTCCAGCAGGAAGTCGAAGACAGCTACCGCTAGGAATACGAACACCGCATCATAAAGGGCCAGGATCGCCAGCCAGCCGCCAAGCCCGTCGGCGTCCTGTGCGCCCACGAACAGCGGCTCGGTGGCCGACGCTGCGGCGATGAGCACCGGCACCACGAGCGGGAGCAGCAGCAGCGGCACGATCAGGTCGCGGGCACGGGTCTCGACCGCCAGGGCGGCCACCAGCGCGCCCACCACCGCCAGGCCCACGTCGGCCAGCGCCAGGACGGCCAGCAGCTCGGGCAGGGCGCCGAACAGGTCGGGCCCCAGCAGCAGGATCGCGTAGGCCGGTATGGCCACGGCCTGCACCAGCAGCAGGTAGAGCAGGAGTGCTGCGGCCTTGGCCACGAACACCGCCGTGCGGTCGATCGGCGCCAGCAGCAGTCCCACCATCCCGCCCTGCTCGCGCTCGGACACGAACAGGCGGTTCACGCCGAGGATCGCCGCCAGCAGCAGCGTCACCCACAGCACGCCCGCCGCGAGCTCACCCTCGAGCGTGTCGCGGTCGAGCCCGAAATGGAAGAGCACGAAGACCGTGACCGTGAAGAGCGTCATCGCCGGCACCGATTCCCGCGTGCGCACCTCGATGGCCAGGTCCTTGCGCAGGATCACGAGCGCGGTGCGGGTCACCGGTAGAGCTCGCGCAGCTCGTCGAGGTTCGTGCGGCCGGCGAGGACCTGCCGCCCGGCCTTCAGTCCCAGCGCCACGTCGGACTCCGCCAGTCCGCCCTCGAGGTCGTGGGTCACGAGCACGCGCGTCCTTCCCGACTCGCGACCGATCAGCGGCTCGAGCAGCTCGGCGGCGCCGGGGTCGAGCGCCGCGCGCGGCTCGTCGAGCAGCAGCAACGGCGGGTCGTGCAGGACGGTGCGCGCCGCGGCAACGCGCTGGACCATGCCGCGCGAGAGCTCGCGCACCGGGTCGGCGGCGCGGCGCTCCATCCCGACGGCGGTGAGCAGCTCCTCCACACGCGCGTGGGAAACGGCGTGCAGCCGCGCGTAGAAGCGCAGGTTCTCCCGCGCGCTCAGCTCGCGGTAGAGCAGGGGCTCGTGGCCGAGGTAGCCCACTCGGCCGCGCACCTTCCAGGCCTCGCCCGGAAGCTCGGCGTCCAGCACGCGTGCCCGACCGCCGTGAGGGCGCAGCAGCGTGGCCAGCACGCGCAGCAGGGTGGTCTTGCCGGCGCCGTTGGCGCCGAACACGCCGAGCGTGAGCCCGGCTTCCATGGCGATCGTCACGCCGGCGAGGGCCGGCCGCTCGCCGTAGCGGCGCTCGAGGCCCTCGAGATCGATCGCCGGGGGCGCGGGCGCCGCGGGCGGCGTGGCGCTCGCCGCTTCGGCCCGTGCCCTCAGCCGCGCTCCAGCGTCCGCGCTGCGTGCCGGAGGGTCGGCTCCACCACCGGCCAGGACTGGCGCACGCCGTTCGGTGAGCCCGGGAAGTTCACGATCAGCGTGCGCCCGCGCGTGCCCGACACGCCCCGCGTGAGGATGCCGAGCGGCGTGTGCCGGCGCGACTCGGCGCGGATCGTCTCGGCAAAGCCCGGCGCCTGGCGGTCGATCACGGCCAGCGTGGCCTCGGGCGTCACGTCGTCGGCGGTGAGGCCGGTGCCGCCCGTGGTGAAGATGAAGCGCACGTCGCCGGCGTCCGCGAGGCGGGTCATGGCGGCGGAGATGGCGTCGCGGTCGTCGCCGAGCGTCTCGTGGACGGTGTCGAGCCCCGCCGCGTGGCACAGCTCCACGAGCGCCGGCCCGGACACGTCCTGCCCGCCGCCCCCGGCGATGGTCGTCGAGATCGTGAGCACCGCCGCCCGCACCGTTCCGTGAGCCTACGCGGCCGCCCCGGCGTCCCGCTACATTCGCCTGCCGTGCGCACTCGCCTCGCCACCGCCCTGGCGGCCGCCGCCGCGGCGGGCGCACTGGTGCCCGCCCCCGCGCGGCTCAGCGCAGCGAGGGATGCCGGGCGACGGGCTCGCGCACGGTGGTGGCCACCGACCAGGGCCGCATCTTCACCGTTCGCAGCCGCCTCGGGAGACGGCCCGTCACGTTCTACTTCGGCTGCCTCTATCGGGTCAACGAGGCGTTCGCCCTGGGGCGCGACTTCAGGGGCCGCGACTTCATGGACACCGTTCGCCATGCCCGCCTGGCGGGCCCCTACGCCGGCTACGCGGTGACCTCGACGTTCGAGGGCCCCTGCGGCTCCGCGGCCGAGGTGCGCGTCAAGGACCTCCGCACCGGCCGCATGGAGCAGCGGTCCCCGGGCGCCGCCCAGGCCGGACCCGAGCGCATCACCGACCTCGAGCTGAAGCCCAACAGCTCCGTGGCGTGGATCGCGACCACCTGCGTGCCCGGCAGAGCGGGGGGCGACGAGGTGCGCGCCATCGACGGCAATGGCCGGCGCACGCTCGACACGGGCCTCGACGGGGGTGCCGACGACGTGCTGGGCTCGTCGCTCGCCCTCAGCGGCTCGACGCTGTACTGGACGAAGGGCGGCGTGGCGGTGAGCGGGCGCCTCAGCTGAGGGCCTCGGGGCGGCGCCAGTCCTCCCTGCCGCCCGTCTTCTCCACCAGCGCCACCTCCGCCACGGTTACGCCGCGCTCGAGGCCCTTCACCATGTCGTAGACACACAGCGCGGCCACCATCGCCGCGGTCATGGCCTCCATCTCCACCCCGGTGGACGCCGTGGTCCGGGCCTCGCCCCGCACCAGCACGCGGCCCTCCTCGGGCAGCACCTCGATCGACACGTCCACGAAGCTCAGCGGCAGCGGGTGGCAGAGCGGCACGAGGTCGGCGGTGCGCTTGGCGGCCTGGATCCCGGCGATCCGCGCGGTGGAGATCACGTCGCCCTTGGGGGCGTCACCGCGCTCGACTGCGGCGGCGGTGGCCTCCGACATCGACACGACCGCCCGGGCCACTGCCCGCCGGTCGGTGGCGGGCTTCGTGCCGACGTCGACCATGCGCGCCCGGCCCGCGTCATCCAGGTGGGAGAGCTCGCCGGGGCTTTGCACGAGCGGAGCGGCCGGCGGTCAGGCCGCGGCGGCCGGCCGGGCGGCCTGGGCGCTCTCCTGCGCCGCGGCCACGAGATCGCGCACCGCCGCCTCGTCGCCCCGGCGCAGCAGCTCGACCGGGTCCGGCTCACCGTTCACGATCGACTCGAAGAAGGACTTGCGGTCCTGGTAGGTGGGCAGCGTGCCCTTGGCCCACCCGCGCACCTCGTTCAGAATCTCCGCCATGCGCGCGTACGGGGCGCCGTACTCCTCGGCGATCTCGCGCTTGATGCGCTTGGCGAGCGCCGGCGACGCACCCGCCGTTGAGATGGCGATGGCGAGCGGCCCGGTGCGCACGATCGCCGGGAGGATGAAGTTGCACAGCGGCGGCACGTCGACGATGTTCACGAGCATGGCGCGACGCTCGGCGTCCTCGTAGATGCGGATGTTCACGTCGGTGTCGTCGGTGGCGGCGATGGCGATGAACGTGCCCTCGAGGTCGGCGGTCTCGTAGTCGCGCCGCTCCCAGGCGATCGACCCCTCCGCGGCCAGCTCCTCGAGCGCGGGCACGGCCTCCGGGGACACGAGCGTGACCCTGCCGTCGCAGGCCAGCAGGCCCTCGACCTTCTCGAGCCCGATGTCCCCGCCGCCGACCACCAGGCAGCGGCGGCCGGTGAGCCTCAGGCAGGCGATGTAGAACGGCGTGTCGAGCATGCCCTGCACGCAGCTCTGGTCGCAGATCCCCCTGCGAAACTGGCAGACGCATTCTTTTCCGGCGTAGGCCTGGGCGGGCATGAGCTCACGAAGGATACGCGCCGTACCCTCGGTGTAGATGGACGGCTACTTCACCGACGACTCGATGCTGCGGCGCATCAACCGCGAGTACGCGCTGGCCCTGTCCGGGCAGCGGGCGCTGCTCATGCAGGCCGCGCACCCGCTCGCCGTGACCGGCCTGCTGGCCCACACGAGCGCGATGGACGAGCCCTACGAGCGCCTGCAGCGCACCGCCGAGGTGATGAGCACGATCGGCTTCGGCTCGCGCGAGGACGCCGACCGCGTGACGGCCATCGTGCGCGGCCAGCACGCCCGCGTGCGCGGGAAGCTGCGCGAGGGTGTGGGCATCTATCCCAAGGGCACGCCCTATGCGGCCGACGACCCGGAGCTGTTGATGTGGGTGCTCTTCACCCTGGTCGACAGCGGGCTCGTGGTGTACCGGAAGTACGTGCGCTCGCTCAGCCGTCGCGAGGAGGCCGACTACTGGGAGGACCACAAGACGGTCGGTGAGCTGTTCGGGCTCGAGCGCGCGCAGATGCCGGACACCCTCACCGACCTGAACGAGTACCGCCGCGAGATGCTGGAGGGCGATCGCCTGTTCGTCAGCGACTGGGCCCGCACGCGCGCGCGCCAGATCGTGTTGGAGCCACCGGTGCCGTGGATGGCCCGCCCGCTGCTCGAGACCGCCAACTTCATCACCGTGGCGTTGCTGCCCGACCGCATCCGCCGCGAGTACGGCTTCGCGCCGCTGCCACCGCCGCCGCTGCGCCGCGCGATGGTGGCCGGTGGCGCCGAGTACGTCAAGCGGGCGGTGATCCCGTTCCTGCCGGAGAGGCTGAGGTTCGTGCCCGTCGCGCGGACACCCTGAGGCTTACCGCGCGACGAGGGCTGCCACCGCCTCGGCCATGAGGGTCACCGGACCCGCTACCCGAGGCGTGCCCGGCGCGAGCTCAGATCGCGCCGCCGGCGGCCGGCGGGGCGGTGGTGTCCTCGGGCACGGTGGCGGGGTGCTCGCGGACCAGGTACTCCTCGGCGAGCATCACGTTGTCGCGACAGCGTTCGACGACGTGCAGCAGGTCGGACATGGTGGCCACCTCCTCGGTCTGCTCCTTGAGGAACCACTGCATGAACTGCTCGGACTGGAAGTCGCCCTCCTCCCGGGCGGTGCGCGTGAGCCCCGCGATCTGGTCGCTCACGCGCCGTTCCTGCTCGAGGGCCACGGTTACGGGCTCCACGACGTCGGCGAAGGTGCTCACCGGGTCACGAACCCCCGGGATGGTGGCGGCGGTGCCCGCATCGAGCAGGTAGCGGACCATCATCATGGCGTGGTTGCGCTCCTCGACCGCCTGCGCGTAGAAGAAGGCGGCCAGACGAGGGAGGGTGAGCGCGTCGTAGTACACCGCGGCGGCGATGTACTGCTGCGAGGCGGCGAACTCGTGGCCGACCTGCTCCTGCAATCGCTCCACGAACCGGTCAGCGGGCATTCTTCTTCGCCTCCTTCTTGAGTCGCTTGGGGCAGCGCTTGCAGCGCGGCTTCGACTTGCAGCACTTCTTCTTCGGGTTTCGCCCCACCCTACGCGGCTCCCCGGGGGAACAGGAACGCGAGGACGCACCTACCGGGATGTCCTGACACAGCGCCTATTAGGGTACCCTAACTTCTAGCGCTGGTGCCCGCCGCCGGGCCGCTCGTGCTGGTCGCCGGCCGCTCTCACCCCGGGAGCGAGCGCGCCGCGACGCGCACCATCGGGCCGGCACCGGCGCGCAGCGCACTGCGCTTGTCGGCGTCGCGTCCGTAGGACACGCGCACCCACGACCGAGCGGCGAACGCGAGCCGTTCGTCGTAGGGGTGGCCCCAGGTGTCCCGCCAGCGCGGCGGGTGCCAGATCACGCGCTTGAGCCGGGTGCCGGGCCACTCAACGCTTGCCGGCGGCATCGGCCGCCGGCCGGATGCGACCCGGCTGTTCAGCCACACGGTGCGCGCCGGAAGCAGTCGCGCGATCTGCTGGGCGCGCGGGCGGTCGGCCGTCCACACCGAGGCGCCGTCGGGTGAGCCGCGCTCCGCGGCCAGCGCGACCGCCTCGCGCTCCGACTGGGCGGCCAGCACGGCCAGCACCGGCGCGCCGGCATCTTCGCGTACGAGGCGGCTGGTGGGCGTCAGGCCGGTGACCACCGTGGGAGTGAGGAACGGCGCCGCGAGCGCCGACCCGATGGGACCTAGTCGCCCGCCGGCTGCCGCGGCATCCTCCAGCAGGCCGGCGGCGGCCTCCAGGCGCTCGGCCGAAGGGACCGGGCCGACTTCGGTATCCCATGCGGCTGGGTCGCCCGCCGCCAGCCCGGGGCCGGCGGCCGTGATCGCGTCGACCACTCGCTCCGCCACGTTTGCCACCGCGACCAGCGTGCCGGTGCGCGGGCGTCCGACGCTGCCAAAGGCACCACGCAGCGCCCCGGCCACGACGCCCTCGATCTCGGCGTCCGCGAGCACGAGCGCCGCAGCGGGCGGTCCGCCGGGACCCTGCGCCGAGGCGGCGATCTCGGGCACTCGGGCGTCAGACGCGACGTCGCCGTGCAGGCAGCGCAGCAGTCCGGTGGGCACGCCCGCCCGCTCGAAAACCGCCTGGATCCGCTCCCCGACCAGCGCGCACGTCGGGTCGGGGTGCAGCAGCACGGCGCTTCCCCCCATAAGTGCGAGCGCCGCGCCGGCGCACGGATCGGCGAATGGCGAGCGGATCGTTCCCCGCAGCCCGACCACCGGCTGGGACTCGCGAAGCCAGGCGCCGGTGGCCCGCCGGCCCCGTAGCCACTGGACGGCGAGGGCGCGCTCGCCGTGGGCGGCGATGCGGTGCAGGTCGCGCACGGCCGGCAGCAGCTCGGCCACCCAGGCCTCGGTGCGCGGCACGCCCGCCTCCCGCACCAGCAGCTCTCCGATCTCCTCCCACTCGTCGATCACGATCTGGGCGGCCCGCCGCAGGTAGCGCGCGCGAGCGGTCAGGGGCAGCTCGGCCCAAACGGGCTGGATCGTGCCGGCATCCGCGATCATCGCGTCGACGGCCTCCGGCCCGGAGAGGGCCACCGAGCCGAGCCGCGTCCCGCGTACCGGGTCGAGCGACTCGAGCTCCTCCGCGGTCGCGCTCAACCGGAACGCATTCGTCGCAGCTCCTCGAGCCGCTCGCGCATGGCGGCTTCCACGCCCCGGTCCGAGGGCTCGAGAAAGCGCTCCCCCGCCGCCTCGCTCGGGATCAGCGGCTGCGGGGAGAGCGCGTCCGGATGATCGTGCGGGTAGTCGTAATCCTGGCCACGTCCAAGCGCGCGGGCGCCCGGGTGGGCGGCGCTCCTCATGGGCGCCGGGATGTCGGGCGTCCCGTGCTCGCGCACCCAGGCGCGCGCGCGGGCGAGGGCCACGTACGAGGCGTTCGACTTGGGCGCGAGCGCCAGGTAGACGGTGGCCTGCGCGAGGTTGTGCGTGCACTCCGGCAGCCCGACGTGCTCCACGGCGTGGGCCGCGGCCACGGCCAGCGGCAGGGCGTGGGGGTCGGCGTTGCCGATGTCCTCGCTGGCCAGGATCACCATGCGGCGGGCGATGAAGCGCGGGTCCTCGCCGCCCTCGAGCATCACCGCCAGGTAGAGGAGGGAGGCGTCCGGGTCGGAGCCGCGCGTGGCCTTGATCCAGGCCGAGATCGTGTCGTAGTGGTTGTCGCCGGCGCGGTCGTAGAGAACCGCCTTGCGCTGCAGGGCGTCCTCGGCGTGGCGCAGCGTGACCGTGTCGCCCCCGGCCGTCGCGCACGCCAGCTCCAGGGCCGCCAGCGCCGAGCGAGCGTCGCCGCCGGAGCGGGCGGCCAGGAAGTCGAGCGCCTCCTCGTCCACCGGGGGCGGCTGCGGGATGCCGCGCTCGTCGGTGAGCGCGCGCCGCAGCAGCGCCAGCACGTGCGAGTCCTCGAGCCGGCGGAACTCGTAAACCTGCGAGCGCGAGAGCAGCGCGGAGTTGACCTCGAAGTAGGGGTTCTCGGTGGTCGCTCCGATCAGAACCACGAGCCCCTCCTCCACGGCGGGCAGGAGTGCGTCCTGCTGGGCCTTGTTGAAGCGGTGGATCTCGTCGAGGAAGAAGATCGTCGGCTGGTCGCTCGTACGGCGGCGGTGCTCGGCGCGCTCCAGCACATCGCGCACCTCCTGGCGCCCGGCGTTAACCGCCGAGGCCTCCTCGAAGGACGCGCTAGCGTTCACGGCGAGCAGGCGGGCGAGCGTCGTCTTGCCCGTGCCGGGAGGTCCGTACAGCACCATCGAGTGGGCGCGGCCGTCCTCCACCGCGGACCGGAGGGCCGATCCCGGAGCCAGCAGGTGCTCCTGCCCGATGAACTCGTCGAGCCCCGCCGGGCGCATACGCACCGCGAGCGGCCGCTCCTCGGGCGGCACCGGCGTGCGGCCGGCCGGTTCCGCGGGGGTGTCGAAGAGCTGCGACTCCACGGGCGGATCTTCCCACCGTGCCGCCATCGGTGTCGTGCCGCGCAGCCAGGATCGTCCCGAGGGGTTGGGCCGATTCCGGCGCTCACAGTGCCCACATCGGCCCAACCCCTTCGCGGGGGATCGCTACGGGTGCGCGACGTGCACGGTGGGCGGCTGGCGCGCGCTCACGCCAGCGGCTGAGGTGCCGGCCCCGATGAACTGCTCGATGGAGGTCGCGCCCGCCTCTCGCACGAGCCGCGTCAGGCCGCGGTTGATACGGCTGGGCCACAGCGGCCCTCCGTACACGAAGGCCGTATACGCCTGCACGAGGGTGGCACCCGCCCGTATCCGCTCCCATGCGTCGGCGGGCGTCTCGATCCCGCCCACCGATACGAGCACCAGCTGTCCGCCGGCCCGCGCCCGAAGGCGCTTCAGCACCGTCAGCCCACGCTCCTTCAGAGGAGCACCTGAGATGCCGCCCTCGCCATAAGAGGCGGCCTCCGTTGCCGAGTGCGTCAGACAGGAGGGGTCGACGGTCGTGTTGACCGCGATGATGCCGTCGAGCTCGAGCTCGACGGCGAGGGCGGCGATCGTGTCGATCTCCTCGTCGTTTAGGTCGGGCCCGATCTTGAGGAGCATCGGAAGCCCGGGGCGCGAGGAGGCCAGCTCGCTTCGCACCGCGGCAATCAGGCTGCGCAGCGGCTCCTCCGCCTGCATCGTCGTGAGCCCCGGCGTGTTCGGCGAGCTGACGTTCAACACCAGGTAGTCGGCGAGCGGCGCAAGCCGGCGAACGGAGGCGCAGTAATCGGCGGGCGCGTCTTCGATCGGCACCGTGGCCGTCTTGCCGATGTTTGCTCCGACGATCCGGCTCCGGTCGCGGCGGTGAAGCCGCTCGGCGACGACCCCAACACCGGGGTTCGGGAAACCCATGCGGTTGAGAAGCGCCCGCTCGCGCGGCAGCCGGTAAACGCGTGGACGCCCGTTCCCGCTCTGCGGCTGGGCCGTGACGGTGCCCACCTCGACGGCCCCGAAGCCGATGAGCGCGAGGCCGTCGAATGCGGTCGCATCCTTGTCGACGCCTGCGGCGACGACCAAGGGGCTCGGGAAGGTCCGCCCCAGCGCACGCACCTCGAGGTGCGGGTCGCGGGGGTCAGCGCCCGCCCGAGCAGCCGGCGGACGACGGGGAGGCCGGTGACCAGCCTCAGCCCGCGAAAGGCGAGCGCATGAGCCTGCTCCTCATCGATTCGCTGGAGGACGAGCCCGAAGAAGAGCCGGTAGATCACGGGCGTCAACTTTGGCACGTCGTCGCGCCGACCCCGCGCCGCGCCCCTGCCCTAGCATCAGCGGAGTGCTCGACACCGCCGCTCTCGAGACGCGCACGACGGAGTTGCTTCAGCGGCTCATCCGCTTCAACACGGTCAACCCGCCCGGCAACGAGGCCGCAGCCCAGGAGTACCTGAGGGGGCTGCTCGAGACCGCCGGCTTCGAGTGCGAGCTGCTGTCGTCGGTGCCCGGGCGCCCCAACCTGATCGGGCGTCTTCCGGGCCGCTCCGACGGCCCGCGCCTGGCCTACCTGGGCCACGTGGACACCGTGCTCGCCACGCCGTCGGAGTGGACCGTCGACCCGTGGTCGGGCGAGCTTCGCGACGGCTGCGTATGGGGCCGCGGGGCGCTCGACATGAAGAGCCAGGTGGCCGCGGAGGTGGCGGCGGCGTGCGCCCTCGCCGAGGAGGGCTGGCGCCCCGAGTCCGGCGAGCTGCTGCTCGTGCTCACGGCCGACGAGGAGGCCGGCGCCGAGCACGGCGCCAAGTTCCTCTGCGAGCAGGTGCCTGACAAGGTGCGCTGCGACCTGATCGTGAACGAGGGCGGAGGCGACGCGTTCGAGTTCGATGGCCGGCGCTTCTACGGTGTGTGCGTCGCGGAGAAGGGCGTGTTCCGGTTCCGCGTCACCACCGACGGTCGCGCCGGCCACGCTTCGATCCCCCGCATCGGTGACAACGCGCTCACGAAGATGGCGCCCATCCTCGGCGCGATGCGCGAGCGCCAGCCCTCGCTGGAGCCGTCGGCGGAGCCCGAGGCCTTCCTTGCTGCGCTCGGCGTCGAGGTGGACGGCGACCTCGAGGGGGCGGTTCAGCGGGTGGCGGCGATCGACCCGCGCGTGGCGGTGCTGTTCGAGCCGATGCTCGGCGTGACGCTCACCCCGACCATGATCAGCGCGTCGGAGAAGATCAACGTGATCCCCTCCCAGGCGGTGCTGAACGTGGACTGCCGGGTGCCGCCCGGGCTCGGGGAGGAGCACGCCCGCATGCGCATCGAGGAGGTGCTCGGCACGGACGGCCACCGGGTCACGTTCGGAGAGACGGTGATCGGCAACCGCTCGCCCGTCGACACCGAGCTGATGGGACACATCCGCGAGTTTCTCGCGCGCGAGGATCCGTCGGCGGAGGTGGCCCCCACCGTGCTCCCCGGCTTCACCGACTCGCGCTGGTTCCGCGAGGCCTTTCCCGAGTGCGTGGCCTACGGCTTCTTCCCCCAGCGCGCGATGGACCTGTTCGAGGCGGCACCACTGGTGCACGGGGCCGACGAGCGGATACCGGTGGAGGACCTCGGGTTGGCGGCGCGGTTCTTCAGTGAGCTGGCTGTCAAGGTGTGCGGATGAGGAGGACGGTGGACGGTGCACGGTGGACAGGACTTGGGCTGTTCCCTGTCCACTGTCCCCCGTCCACCGAGGAGTTCGACGAGCCGAAGGAGAAGCTTCGTTTGGGCGGCATGGCCCTCCGCAACGGCCTGCTCGTGCACGGGCCGACGCACTGGGCGGCCGCCGTGCGCACCGACGGCGGCGAGCTCAAGGTGGCCTCGGGGCGCAAGCCCGATCTGGGCGGCCGCGCGTCCGAACGGGTGCCCGGGCTGCGGGGCGTCGCGAAGCTGGCCGAGGCCTTCGCGGTCATCCCGCTCGTGAAGATCGCACTCCCCGAGGCCAAGCTGCCGATGCAGGACGTGCGCACGCTCGGGGCCATGGGGGTTGCAGCCCTGGGCGGCCAGGCGCTTCGCCGCGCGGGGCCGCGCACGCTGGGCCGCGAGGCCGCGGTGGCGCTGGTGAGCCTCACGCCCGCGCTGTTCGCGCTGCGCGGTGGCGATCTCGCCTCTTACCACGGCGTCGAGCACAAGGCCATCGGCGCCTACGAGCAGGACGAGGAGACGGCCGAGGCGACCAAGGAGCACGAGCGCTGCGGATCCAATCTGGTGGCGCCGATGATGGCCACGGCCACCGTGGGCAACGTGGCCGCGCGCCGCGCGGGGCTACGCGGCCCGCTGGCGGAGGGTGCGGTGGCGCTCGGGAGCGTTGCGGTGGCCGTCGAGGTCTTCGGCTGGTCGGAGCGCCACGCGGAGTCGGGGCTGGCGCGCGCGCTGCGCCGGCCCGGGTACGAGATCCAGCGGGCGGTGGGTACGCGCGAGCCGAGCGAGGAGCAGCTGGAGGTGGGTCGTGCGGCGCTCGAGGAGATCCTGCGCGTGGAGGCCGTCGAGGCTGCAGAGCACGCCGCTGCCTGAAATCTCGGGCGGAGCGGGCGCGCGCAGTGGGCGCTGAACATTCGCCCATGGCGACGCCCGTCACGCGCCGCGAGCGCCTCGACCCGGCCGTCTTCCGCCTGCCGGTCGAGAAGATCCGCGACGGCTACTACACCGACGCCTACTTCAACTACGCGAAGGAGCTGCTCGAGGCCGAGGGCCGGCACCCGCGCGCGACGATGCAGGTCTTCCAGAAGCGGCAGTCGGTGCTGGGCGGCGTGGACGAGGCGGTGGCCGTGCTCAAGGAGTGCTCCGGCCGCGCGACGCCGGACGGCGGCTGGATTCCCGCCTGGGACGAGCTGGTGGTGCACGCCCTCCACGAGGGCGACGAGATCGCGCCGCGAGAGACCGTGATGACGATCGAGGGCGACTACTCCCTGTTCGCCCATCTCGAGACCGTCTACCTCGGCTGCATGGCCCGCCGCACGCTCGTGATGAGCAACGTGCGCGAGGTGGTGGAGGCGGCGGGCGACAAGCCGATCCTCTTCTTCCCCGCGCGGCACGACCACTGGCGCGTGCAGACCGGCGACGGGTGGGCCGCCCACGTGGCCGGCGCCATCGGCGTGTCCACCGACGCCCAGGCCTCGTGGTGGGGCGGCCGGGGCGTGGGCACGGTGCCGCACGCGCTGATCGCGGCCTACGGGGGCGACACGGTGGCCGCCGCCGAGGCCTTCGCCCGCCGCTTCGCCCGCGAGATGAACGTGGTGGTGCTCGTCGACTTCGAGAACGACTCGGTGCGCACGGCGCTCGAGGTGGCCGATGCCCTGGGCGACCGGCTGTGGGGCGTGCGCCTCGACACCTCGGACACCCTGGTGGACCGCGGCCTGTGGCACGAGATGGGGGACTTCAAGCCGACCGGGGTGAACGCCGTGCTCGTGCGCCGGGTGCGCGACGCGCTCGACGCCGCGGGGCATCAGCGCGTGCGCATCGTGGTCTCCGGCGGCTTCACCGCCGAGCGCATCCGCGAGTTCGAGGCGATCGGCGCGCCGGTCGACTCCTACGGGGTCGGCTCGTCGCTCCTGGCGGGCCAGAACGACTTCACGGCGGACATCGTGCTGTCCGACGGGCGCGACGTGGCCAAGGTGGGCCGGCGCCACCGACCGAATCCTCGCCTGCAGACGGTGGAGTAAAGTTCGCGGTCTCCCGATGCCATGGAGGGCATGACCATCACTTCACTCGCCGTTTCCTTCAGCGGCTTCGACGAATGGGCGCTCACGTGGCTGCCCCTCATCTTCATGGGGCTGATCGTCGTCCTGATCGGGGCGACCCTGCGGTACATGCCGCGCACCAAGCCGCAGGAGATCAAGCCCGAGTCGTCGCAGTCGATCGGCTGGGAGGACGTGGCCGGCGCGGACGAGGCCAAGGAGGAGCTGCGCGAGGTCGTCGAGTTCCTACGCGATCCCAAGCGCTTCAGGAAGCTCGGCGCCCGGGTGCCCAAGGGCATCCTGCTGCACGGCCCCCCGGGCACCGGCAAGACGCTGCTCGCGAAGGCCGTCGCGCACGAGTCGAAGGCCAAGTTCTTCGCCCAGTCCGCGTCGTCGTTCGTGGAGATGTTCGCGGGCCTTGGCGCCGCCCGCATCCGCCGGCTGTTTCGCACCGCCCGCAAGCACCGCCCGGCCATCATCTTCATCGACGAGCTGGATGCCGTCGGCGCCACGCGCGGCAAGGACATCTCCGGTGAGAAGGACCAGACGCTGAACCAGCTGTTGGTGGAGATGGACGGCTTCGCCGGCAGTGACGACCTGGTCGTCATCGCCGCGTCCAACCTGCTCGAGAAGCTCGACCCGGCGCTGCTCCGTCCGGGCCGCTTCGACCGCCAGATCCTCGTAACGCCCCCGGACCTGACGGGGCGCGAGGCGATCCTGCGCGTGCACACCGCCAACAAGCCGCTGCACGAGGTGGACCTCGACATGATCGCCCGGCAGACGAGCGGCCTCACGGGTGCTGACCTCGCCAACATCTGCAACGAGGCCGCCATCTTCGCCGGCCGCGAGCGGCGCGACTTCATCTTCATGCAGGACTTCGAGGCCGCGCTCGAGCGCGTGGTGGCCGGCATGCAGTCGCGCCGCGTGATCAACGACCACGAGAAGCACGTCGTGGCCTACCACGAGGCCGGTCACGCGCTGTGCGCCGAGCTGCTGCCCTCCGTCGACAAGGTGCACAAGATCTCGATCATCCCCCGCGGGCGTGCGCTCGGCTACACGCTGAACCTGCCGGACGAGGACCGCTACCTCAAGTCGCGCGAGGAGCTGATCGACCACATGGTCGTGCTGCTGGCCGGCCGCGTGGCCGAGCGCGTGGTGTTCCGCACGATCACCACCGGCGCCTCCGACGACCTGCGCAAGGTCAACGAGATCAGCCGCGCCATGGTGGTCGAATACGGCATGGGCACGTCGCTCAACTCGCGCCGGCTTCCCCCCGACGACTACTCGATCTCCGACAACACCAGGCGCATGATCGACGAGGAGCAGCAGGAGGTGGCCGATCTCGCCGACCGCAAGGCCCTGAACCTGATCATGGAGAACCGGCCGCTGCTCGACCGCTTCGCCGAGCGGCTGCTCGAGACAGAGCTGCTCGACCGCGAGGCGATCGAGCAGATCACCGCCGATTACCACGCGGGGGGGCCGGACGGACAGCTCGGCGCTCCGGTCGAGAACGGTTCCGGGCCGGCGGGGACGGCGGTGCCGCACATCGCCGCCAGCGAGCGGCTGGGGCCAGGGCCCAAGTAGACTCGCGCCCTGGTGTTCGGGCGCATCGATCACATAGGCGTGGCCGTCGAGGACATCGATGCCGCCATGGAGCTCTACCGCGATGGCCTGGGCATGCGCGAGCAACATCGGGAGACGGTCGAGGGCTTTGGCGTCGAGGCCGTGCTGCTGGAGGTCGGCGACGGACACGTCGAGCTGCTGCGCCCCCTGAGCGCGGAGTCCGCGGTCGGGCGGTTCCTGGAGAGGAACGGCCCCGGGATCCACCACGTGGCCTACCAGACCGACGACATCGACTCGGCCCTCGGCGAGGTCCGCGCCGCCGGCCTGCGGCTGATCGACGAGGAGCCGCGCACGGGCATCCGCCAGAGCCGCGTTGCCTTCCTCCACCCGAAGGCCACCGGCGGAGTGCTCACCGAGCTCGTGGAGGCGGCGCACTGATGGCCGGCAGCAC
>JAUJNF010000003.1:227669-260508 GCA_030446485.1 Thermoleophilaceae bacterium
ACCGGCGGAGTGCTCACCGAGCTCGTGGAGGCGGCGCACTGATGGCCGGCAGCACACAGCGCGTGGACATCGGCTTCACCGGCGGCCAGGTGCTGTCGGTGCGCACGACCGAGGCCGCGCTCCAGGCCCTCCGCGACGCGCTCACGGGTGACGGGCGCTGGCACGAGATCGAGGCCGAGGACTCGGTGGTGTCGGTCGACCTGCAGAAGGTCGTGTATGTCCGGTTGGACACTGACAAACAGCGCGTCGGCTTCTGATCTGACGCCTGCAAAGCGTCGCCATACGGGGCATCGTCCGAGGCCTGCGGCCAGCGGATCGTTCGCCTTGGCCCACCAAGGCTTCACCCCTGCTTCCCCCGTCTGGCTCGCTTTTCGGCGTCAGATCGCCGTGGTGAGGGTGCGGCTTAGGACTAACTAGCCGGTGAAGCGGGGTCCTCGCCGGGCGCGGGGCCTCGGTCGTGCTCGTGGCCTCGGTCGAGGGTTCGCCCGTGGCCGGCCCGCCGCCCGGATCCGCAGGGTTACGGGGCGGCCCAGGTTGCCGGCGGCGTCCTCGGCCTGAACGGTTATGCGCGCGGTGCCGCGGGGTACCGCGAGCGTCTCCCTCGCTCCCGCGGGCCTGGGCGCCGCCGGTCCGGCGGCCCGCGCCGAGCGGCGGCCCCCTGTGCCTGTGATCAGGTAGCGCTTCGCCCGGCCCGAGTACCAGTCGTCGCCGGGGGCGAGGAACGACACCGCTCGCCCGCCTCGGGCCCTGCGCAGCCCGCGCACCACGCCAGGCGGTCGCGTGTCGGTGCCGTAGCGGCCGCTCGAGCGCTCGTCGTGGTGCCAGCGCCACCACTCCCCGTTGGCGTCCGTGCGGCCCTCGGTGTGCCAGGCCATCAGGTAGCCCTCGCGGGTGAGGGCCACGACCTCGGTCTTGCCGTCGGAGTCGAGGTCGCCGGCCGCCGGCGCGAAGATGATCCAGCCCGTGGTGAAGTGGGGGAAGCCGCGGGCCTGCTCCCCGCCGGCGGCAAACCCGTGCAGCGCGTTCGAGTCGCCGCCGTCCACCACCTCGGCCTCGCCGTCGCCCGTCACGTCCACCACCAGGGGAGCGCCCAGGAAGTCGAGTCCCTGCAGCTCGGCGGGGAAGCCCGGGCGCTCAGCGCCGCTCCGCGCGTCGAAGGCGCGCTCGAAGCTGTTGATCGGCAGGCCGCTTCCCGGCAGGAAGAGCGACGAGCCGATGGACCCGGCGCCGCTGCCCGGCTGGAGGAACGAGAGGCCGCCCGCGAAGCGCCCGAAGGCACCACTGGTGGTGAAGCCCACCGGCACGTCGGTGGGCAGCCGTGCGCCGTCGAGCACCGCCTCGGGGTTCGAGCGGCCGAACGTGGCGGAGGTGGCCGCCTCGGACAGCGAGCCGTACGAGGTGATCAGCGAGCCGTCGCCGTCGAACAGGTAGGAGGGCGAGAACACCGGGTTCGAGGCCACCTCGTCGTCCCCGTCTCCGTCCACGTCGGCGGCGGCCGGGCTGTTGGAGCCCTCGGTGATGAACTCCTGGGCCGTGCCGTAGTCCTCGGCCAGGCCCTGCATGGCCACCGGCCAGCCCTGCACCATCTTGCCGTCGGCGCCGTAGGCGTGCAGGTAACCGCGCGGCAGCGTGGCGAGGCCTGGGTCGTTGATGTCGGTGTACTGGCTGCGCTGCACGACCTCGGGACGACCGTCGCCGTCCAGGTCGGCGATCGCCGGCGTGCCCTGGAGCTTCTGGTCGTTCACGCGGAAGTAGCCGGAGGGCGGGGGAATCTCCGGCGAGCGCACCCGGACCGGCCAGCCCGGCAGCTCGCGTCCGTTGCCGCGGAAGGCGTGGAGATGCCCGTCCCACGCGGCCTGCACGATCTCCAGCCGGCGGTCGGCGTTGAGGTCGGCGAGCACCGGCGCGGCCAGGGCGCCCTGCACGGGGTCGCGCGTGTACGGCCGGTCGGGGCGGGGGATCGGCGGGACGGCCACCCCGCGGTCGAGCGCCCGCGGCCAGCCCGCCCGGCGCCGGCCCTCGGCGCTCCACACATACACCTTGCCGGTCGAGCTCGTGGCCACGATCGACAGCGCGCCGCGGCCGTCGAGGTCGCCGACGGCCACGTTCGGGATCACCGGCTCGTGTCCGGGGCGAACGCCCGGGTGGGCCTTCTCCACCCGCGTCGGGTCGGTGCGCACCGGGAAGCCCCGCCGCTCGCGCCCGCTGCGGGGGTCGATGGCGTGCACCCGGCCGTCGGTGTCGCCGAACACCACGTCGAGCCGGCCGCTCCCCGTGAGGTCCACCAGTGCCGCCTGGCTTTCGCCGCCCGGGCCGATGTGCTTCGGGAAGCCCTGCACCGCGCGATCGTCGTGGTGCACGTAGAAGGCGCGGCGGTCCTCGCCCGTGCGGCCGGCCGCGTCGGTCACGCGCAGCCGGAGCGTGACGGTGTACCGCTCGGTGGTCTCGAGCTCCTTGCGCTCGGAGAGCGCGAACTCGCGCGCATAGAAGCTCTCGGGGATCTTCGACAGGTCGACGGAGCCGAGGCGTCCCTCGCGCGGCCCGGCCTCCGAGCCGCTGGCCACGGTGGTGAACTCCGCGTCGGTGGGCTCCGGACCGAGCCCCACCTCGAGGCGCCACCCGTAGCGCCCGGTGCGGGCGCTCAGGTGGCCGTCCACCGGCACGACGGACTCCGTGGTGGGGTCGTGCAGCGCGAACCAGCCCGGCGACTCGAACGTGGCCACCGGCGGCACGTCGCCCTTCGACACGGCGGTCATCGCCCGGTGCAGGTTGGGCCGCCCGTAGCCGAACTGCAGGTCCCACCCGGGGCCGTTCGGCCACGCCAGACTCGGATCGTCGATGTCGGAGGCGGTGGCCCGCATCACCTGCACCGCCTCGAAGCCGGACAGGGGGCGCGGGATCTTCCCCTGACGTGCCGCCTCACGCCCGTAGGCCATCACGAGCGCCACGGCGCCGCCCAGGGTGGGCGTGGCCTGCGAGGTCGTGCCGCCGTTGCTCGGCACCGAGAACACGTTGTGGGCGCCCCACGAGGTGAAGTTGGAGCGCTCGCGGTACGTGGTGGCCCCGCGGGCGAGCGGTCCGGCCCCGGTGGTGTCGGCCACCACGCCGTTCCCGGGCAGCACGTGCGGCCACCACATCCCGCCCTGGTGGTCGGTCGAGTTGAAGTCGTTCGAGGCCTCGACGGCCACGACCCCGTGGTGGGCGACGTACTCCGTGGCCTGGCGCATGAAGGTCGAGTACCCGAGGTCGGCGGTGACCGAGACGATCACCGACGCGCCCGAGTCGACGGCGAAGAGCCACGCCTGCGCCAGCTCGTCGGTGCGGTCGAGGGCCTCGGCGCCCGCCTTGATCGGCAGCAGGCGGCACTTCGGGCACACCGACGCCTGCCTGAACGCGTTGTCGGTGGCTGCCGAGGCCTGCTGCATCTGGTTGTTCGCGTGCGCGTACGCGGAGTCGACGGTGGCGGGGTCGTTCTGGTCGTTGTAGAAGTCCCAGCCCGAGATGTCGTCGGTGTAGCCGTTGCCGTCGTCGTCGCGGCGGTCGGAGAAGCGCACGATGATGTCCTCGGGGTCGACGAGCTCGTTGCCGTTGGTGTCCGGGGTGTCCCGGTAGTCGGACGCCGACAGGGCGGGATCGCCGTCGCCGGTGGTGGGCTTGGGCAGCTCGCCGGCGTTCAGGTACACCTTGTCCACGAGCTCCTTCGCGTCCTCGTCGCGCCAGTTGATCCCGGCCTCGACGTAGGCGATCACCGTCTCCTCGTTGCCGGTCGTGAAGTCGCGCCACGCGCGGTTCACCGACATGCCGGATGCGCCCTCCGGATCGCGGGCCGCGGGAGCGCACAGCGGCATGAAGTCGAAGAGCTCCCACTGCTCGTCGTCGAGGCAGAACTCGACCGGGTTCTCCTCCGCCCGGTCGTACTGGGGATCGTTGGGCGGGTCCGCGGGAAAGGCGCCGAGGGCGACCGCCGGCAGCGCGAACAGCGCCGTCGCGAGCAAGGCAAGAATGGTGGTGCGCGGTCCGATGGTCGGCACGGGTCGAGCGACACTAACCGAGCGTGCGCCGGGCGCGCGCAGGGGCCGCCGCTCAGGCGGCCTGGTGGGTGTCGATCGAGAGGTCCCTGGCTTCCCCCAGTCCGAAGCGCGGGCCGACAACCCCGCGTATGGTTGGCCGCTTGCTCCGGGACCTCGACCTGGCCGTCCTGCGGCTTCTGCGCACGAGGGGCCACACGCCGGGGGTGGAGCGGGCGGTGCTCACCTACTCGCACGCCGGCGAGCACGCCGCACTGTGGCACGGCCTCGCCGCCTTCGGGTGGCTCGTCGGCTCGAGGCGCCGGCCGCTCTACGCTCGCACCCTCAGGGCGGTGGCGCTCACCCAGGCCGCGAACAGCCTCGCCAAGCTGTTCATCCGCCGCGCCCGCCCGCTGCTCGAGGACCTGCCCCCGCTGATGCCCACGATGACCACTCTCTCCTACCCGTCCGCCCACGCGTCCACCGCCTTTGCCGGAGCCCGATCGCTCGGACGCGCCCTGCCGCCGGCCCCTCTCTACGCCGCCGCGACGGGCATGGCGCTGTCGCGACCCTACCTCGGCGTTCACTACCCGTCGGACGTGCTCGCCGGTGCGCTTCTCGGGCTGGCGATCGCGGAGCTCACGCCGTGAGGATCGGCATCGTCGGCCTGCCCAACGCGGGCAAGTCGTCCCTCTTCAACGCGCTCACGCGCGCGGGGGCCCAGGCCGCCAACTACCCGTTCACCACCCTCGAGCCCAACGTGGCCGTGGTGCCGGTGCCGGACGAGCGGCTGGAGCGAGTGGCGGCGATCCTCGGCTCCGAGCCGGTCACCTTCGAGACCATCGCCTTCCACGACATCGCCGGGCTGGTGCGCGGGGCCCACAGCGGCGAGGGGCTCGGCAACCAGTTCCTCGGGAACATCCGTGAGACCGACGCGATCCTTCACGTGGTGCGCGCCCACGACGACGCTCAGGTCGTGCACCCCGAGGGCCGCGTCGACCCGCTGGCCGACATCGACACGATCGAGACCGAGCTCGTGTACGCCGACCTCGAGGGCGCCGAGCGCCGCGTGGAGCGCGTGCGCCGCCAGGCCAAGTCGCTCGACCCGGCGCTGGTGGCCGAGGAAGCGTGGTTGCGGGAGCTGATCGCCGCCCTTCAGGCCGGCCGGCCGGCGCGGTCGGTGCCGCCTCCGAAGGACGCCCCTGATGCCGTGCGCAACCTCCAGCCGCTCACGGCCAAGCCGGTGCTGTACGTGGCCAACGTGGCCGAGGAGGACGCCGCCGGCGAGGTGCCACAGGCGGTGGCCGAGCACGCCGCGGCCCAGGGTGCGAGGGCGGTGCCGGTGAGCGCCCGCATCGAGGCCGAGCTCTCGGAGCTCGACGACGACGAGTCGGCGCTCATGCGCGAGGAGCTCGGCGCGCCGCGGTCGGGTCTCGAGCGCGTGATCGCCGGTGCCTTCGAGCTGCTCGACCTGATCTCGTTCTTCACCGCCGGCGAGGCCAAGGAGGCGCGCGCCCACGCCATCGCCCGCGGCACCACGGCGTGGGGTGCCGCCGGGAAGGTCCACACCGACATCCAGCGCGGCTTCGTGCGCGCCGAGGTGGTGGCCTGGGACCAGCTCGTGGAGTTGGGGGGCTACTCGGGCGCCCGCGACAAGGGAGAACTGCGCCTGGAGGGCCGCGACTACCCCTTGCGCGACGGGGACGTGATCACCGTGAAGTTCACGCCTTGACTCCGGCCAAACCCTAGGTACCCCCCCTAGTGCGAGGCGCCGCCGGCGGCCGTAGGTTGCGCGGCCTCCGCTCCGAAGACCGAAAGGCAAACCGTGCTTTCACCGCCCCGTCCCCGCCCTCACGCCGTTTTCCTCGCCTGCGCCCTCGCCGCGCTGGCGCTGCTGCTCACCTCCTGTGGAGAAGACACCCCCGACGAACCCGGGGGCAAGGGCGGCGACTCGCCTGCCGGCCAGTCCGACATCCCGAAGGCCAAGGAGCCTGTCACGAAGCAGGTCGAGCGGCTCGACGCGGTGGTGGCCGCCAAGGACTGCGAGGGCCAGATCCAACTCGCGCACAGCTACCTCGGGGACCAAAAGCCCGGCCCTCCAACCAAGGAGGACTGTGGGTTTGCCGCTCAGGTGGCCAAGGACCTCAAGAAGATCGTGCCCTTCGAGACCTCGGAGAGCAAGGAGTTCGGCACCGCCGCCGCGACGGATGTGACCAAGGGGGGCAAGCCGTCCGTGATCCTGTGGCTGCTGGACACCGACGGCCGTTACAAGTTCCTCAACTTCGCCCCGCTCGGCGAGCCGGAGCTGTCAGGCGAGACGACGCCAAAGGCCAAGCGGCCTGACGCCAACGCAGAGGCGTTCGTCGACGCCATCCGCAAGAAGGACTGCGACGCCACCTTCCGACTGCTGAGCTCGGACTCCGTGTTGGTGACGGCGCGCAACGATGACAAGAAGCTGTTCTGCAAGGACTTCGAGGGGGCCTACGCCGCCAAGGAGAGCTTCTTTGCCCAGGCGGTCGCCAACCGGGACGCGAAGCCGGTGCTGATGGGCGAGACCGACAGCTTTGGGTTCTACGGGCTGCGGCTCGGCCCCGAGACCTTCTATACGTTGGTCTTTGGCACCGAGCCGGTGGACGCGCCCAACGAGAACCACGAGGACTTCGGCATGTTCCAGTACGTGCCGGCCCAGAAGCAGGCCGAGTAGTCGGCCCTGGTCAACAGCCCGACTCGGGATCCGACGGGACGGTGGCCTGCGGCCGGCACTCCCGCCACGCCGACCGGTAGTACACGGTCACCGTCCGGCCGCGCAGCTCGCCGAGGCTCTCCGACCACGTGAAGTTCACGCCGTTCTTGAACTCCACCTGCCCGGCGGCGATCGCTCCCACCACGGTGGCCGAGTTCTTGAAGGTCACGAGCGACTGCGGCGCGTAGATGGCCCCGGCTATGAACGACGAGTTCTGGAAGTTCACCACGCTCGACCCGTCGTTCAGCCCGTACACGTAGATCTGCAGGTTCTCCGCCCGCCCGGAGGGGTTGTTGAAGAAGCTGTTCTGTCCGATCGTCACCGAGCCGGCGCCGCTGAACGGTTTGCAGTCCGACTCGTCCGGCGTGCGGTCGGGAGAGTCGATGAAGATCCGGACGGTGGCCCCCGCGGCGATGTTGATCTGGGCGCCATTGCCCATCACGAGCCGGCAGAAGTTGTAGGTCCCGGTGGCGCCGCCGCCGAGCGTGAGGGTGGAGTTGTTGCCCATCACGAGATCTCGAGTCTCGGGGTCGAACGTCACGTTGCGGGAAGCGTCGAGCCCCTGTGTGATCCGGGCATTGTCGTTCTCGGTGGCCGAGTCGCCCACGTCCACGGGCGCCAGCACCCAGTCGCCCTGGGCCGCGGTTCGCCGGACGTAGGTGCCCTCCGCCGCGGGCTGGCCGCCGAAGATCGGAGTGGGCGCTCCCTGCGCGATCTCGATGGCGTCGACCGAGCTGCTGTTGCCCACCTGCACGAGCCCGTTGGAGCCCACCGCGCCATTCACGGTGGCGGTGTTGGTCACCCTCACTCCGTCGACGCCGAGGATGCCGCCGAGCGGGAAGATCGGCGCGCCCTGGTAGGCGGCCACGCGCGACTGCACCCGCCGGCGAACGCCGTTCACCGTGCCGACGGCCGTGACGCAACGCTGCACGATCACGATCTGGCCGTTGGTCTCTCCCTGCAGGGGCAGTCCCGCGCAGCGGTCGGCGGTAGTGAGGATCGGGGTGACCCAGTACGAGTAGCTCGCGCCGTTGCCCATGTCCTCGGTCAGGCCCGGGCATTCTCCGCCCACCGGCGGCGTGGCCACGGCGGTCAGGCAGTTGGCGTTGGCCGGCCCCATCTTGTTGACGCGGAAGGTGGCCGCGCGCAGGCCCGCCTCGGCCACCGAGAGGGCGCGCTTGGAGTCGCGGTCGACGTTCGAGGAATCGCTGAGGCGGACCGAGCCGGTGAGCACCAGGGTGGCCAGGCCCGACAGC
The DNA here is from genome assembly GCA_030446485.1 of Thermoleophilaceae bacterium. GTDB lineage: Bacteria > Actinomycetota > Thermoleophilia > Solirubrobacterales > Thermoleophilaceae > JAUJNF01. The sequence goes on from JAUJNF010000003.1 coordinate 235,676, forward strand.
ACGGCGAGGGCGGCCATCACGATGGGCATGGCCATCCCGTCCTGGGCCGCCAGACGCGCCCGCATGCCGCTCATCCCGCCCGGGCGTTGAGCTGAAGCGACGAAGGATGGGTCGGGTGGTCGTAGAGCACCGCGGCGTCGGATCCCGACGAGGCCGCGATCCACACTCGCAGACCGATGCGGCGGTCCGCGGTGAGCGTGGCGTCGCCGCGGTCGCCCCGGAAGGCGAAGGTGAAGGACACCACGCCCGCCGTTGTGGCCAGCGACTCGACGCGGTACGAGGACCGTCCGATCTCCACCGGCCGGTTCTCGACCAGGTTGTCGATCGACCGCGGCACGTCGTAGAAGGCCAGGCAGAAGGTGGTGTCGGCGCGCGTCTCGGACAGCGCGTGCGCGTGAAGGCTCAGCCCGCCACCGCCGGTGAGCGCTGTGGCCTCCGGGAGGGGTGCGGTGACCCACATCTGGCCCTTCGTGTTGTCCGTGGCGCTCGGCTCCTCTGCGCAATCCACGTCGCGCCGAAGCACGCGGCCGGCGGTGTAGCCCGGGGGCGCCAGTTCGCTCGAGTAGCGAAACAGCGGTTGGGGCGGATCGGTCACGGGGGGAGGCACCTCACCCATCAGGTCGGGCACCGGACAGCCGGAGGAGCCGCTCGGCCCGCACGCGCCCGACGGCGCGACCGTGGGGTGAGTGGCGTGGTCGGCGAGAATGGGCTCGCGGGCGCCCGCCGGCGCGGGGGTGTCGTAGAGGAACCACGTGCGGGTGAGGCCACCCACGCCCTGGGCACACTCCACCCGGCTGCCTCGCTCGTCGAGGCACGACGTCGTGGGGCTGCTCAGCGGGTTCTCGGCCCCGTCGACCACCGGGCCAACCGGCTTCGCGTCGGGGTCGGCGATGAGCGTGGAGAGGAGGATCGGCTTGGCCGGCCCATTCGGCTGGTCGAAGCTCACCGCGACGGTCACTCGCTTGTAGTCGCCGCCGCCCTCGCAGAGGGTCTCAGGGCACTGGGCGTCGTTGACCCAGGTCACGAACCGCTGGATCCGGCCCCGGAGCCGCCCATCGGTCCATGGCTCGGGGGCGGACGAGACCTCGCCCGCCGGATCGATGGCCAGGTACTCCGTGTGCGGCGGCGGTGCGCCCTCTCGCTGGCTCCAGCGGTATGTCGGACTCGTTCCGCTGGTCACGTAGTACGCGGGATCGACCGGATCCCCGGAGGAGACGGGCGCCGTCGACAGCCCCACCTGCTCGTAGTTCATCGAGAGGATGCGCTCGATCTCCCGCTCACCACGGTGGACAGCGGCCTCCTTGCGCTCGGAGAGGCTGACTAGGTTGCGGGAGGCGTCGAAGGTCACGACGGTGCCGAGGAGCCCGACGCCGGCGATCGCCGCGGCGAACACGACCTCGATGAGCGTGAAGCCGCCCTCGTCCCCGATGGCCCCGAAGCGCCCGCGCAATGTCCTCAGCAGCCGTCGCACACCAACTTCATCGACGTCCGGGAGCTCTGTCCGGCAACTGGCGGCCGTGAGTGGACGTTCGTCCACGCTCCCGTAGACGGATGTCCTAGATGACTGATTCCGCGGCCACCGTAAGACGCGGCCCTGGAATCGATCATCTAGCGCGCTTCAGCGCGTCAGCCCGACGTTCCTAAGCGCCAGGCCGTCATCCAGCACCACGCTGTGGGCGTGTCCGTCCTTGCGGTCGCCCGCCGCCGGCACCGCGATGCTCACCTCGACGTGATCCGGAGGAAGGCTCCCCGCCGGCGAGTACACGAAGACCGGGTCGGGAGCCGCGCCGTTGAGTATCCGATCGATCACCACCTCCCCGCCGCTCGGCGGCTCCGCCCCCGGCATCCCCTGGCGCCGCACGCAACGCGCGCGCGAGCAGTCGTAGATCACCCGCAGCGTGACCGCGCCGATCGTCACGTCGATGTCCATCAGCGTGGACGTGGCGCCGTTCACCGACTGTGCCTGGCGCAGCTCCCTGGTCATGCGGTCGAGGCCCACCTGGGCCTCGCGGATGGCGTGAGCACGCTCCTGGTCCCTCGGCGCGATGCGCGCCACGGAGTCGACCAACGCCAGCGCCGCCCCCGCCACGAGGAGGCCGACGGTGGTGGCCACCAGCAGCTCGATCAGCGTGAACCCAGACTCGTCGTCGCGGAGGCGACGCGACCAGAGCGGTCTCATTCGTCCGCCATCGGTTCGGTGTACGCCGGTCGTTAGGCGTTCGGCCCTTAGTCGGCGGATGGCAGAGCCGCGGCTTCGCCCTAACGCCCCGTTCTGCGCAGTCCCCTAAGGGCCAGCGCGAACAGCACCGCCCCGATCCCCACGAGCGCCAGCAGCCCGGGCCAGGTGCCTCCCCACGTGACCCCGCCCACGAAGCCCTGCCGCACCGCCTCGACGATCTCGGTCACCGGGTTCACCGCGGCGACGTCGTGCAGCACGCCGGTGAGCAGCTCGAGCGGCGCGTACGAGGTGGTGAAGAGCACGGCCATGAAGGCCCCGGCCTGCATCAGCGGGGCGGCGGCCTGGGTCCTGAAGCGGAGGGCGAGCGCGGTGCTGTAGCAGGCTATGGCCGCCCCGAACGCCGCCGCGATCGCGATCGCCAGGACCAGGCCGCCCACCCCCGGGAACTCCACCCCGAGCGCGAACGCCGCCACCAGGAGCATGGTGATCGGCAGCAGCGAGCGCAGGCTGGCCGACAGCACGATCCCCGCCAGCAGCGCGCTCCGCGGCACCGGCGCCGCGAGCAACCGGTCGAACCACCCCTGCTCGATGTCGCGCGCCAGGTTCACGCCCGTGGCGGCGCCCGAGAACGTCGCCCCCTGGAGGATCCCGACCGGGACGATGAACGACATGAAGTCGTCGGTGGTGAAGCCCGGCAGCTTGGTGAGGTTCCCGAAGGTGGCGGTCAGGCCCAGCATGAACAGCGTCGGGGCCAGCGCGCCGGGGATGGCCGCGCCGGGCACGCGCACCACCTCGTAGACCGCACGGCGCATGAGCAGGCCGACCGCCGGCAGGTGCGCGCCGGCTCGCGACATGGGAAGGGCTGCGGCCTCCATCAGCCGGCCCTCAGCCGTGCCCGCAGGGCATAGGAGCAGAGCGCGATGCCGATGGCCGCCAGCAGCGCGACGCCGGCAAGCCCCTTCAGCACCGGCTCGAGCGACACGTCGGAGATCACGCCGTCGCGGATTCCCTCCGTCATGTAGCTCATCGGATTGAAGTCGGCGATCGTGGCCGCCGGCTCGGTGAGCAGGTCGCGCGGGAAGAAGGCCGAGGAGAGGAAGAGGATCACGAACACGATCGGGAAGATTCCCTGTACGACGCTCGCGCGCCCGCTGCGCAGCGCCAGCGCCGAGCCGATCGCCCCGAAGGCCAGGGCCGACAGGGGCACCATCACGAGGATCACGAGCACGCCGAGCGGCCCACCCTCCACGGTCATGCCGGAGAGGAAGCCGACGACCAGGAAGTACACCCCCGCGAGCAGGCCGAGCACCGCTGTCGCCGCCAGCCGCCCGAGCACGATCGCCGAGCGGTGGATCGGAGCGGTCACGAGCCGGTCGAGGAAGCCGACCTCCACGTCGAGGGCCAGCGAGATGCCGGCGCTCACCCCGGCCAGCATCGTGCACTGGATCAGCGTGCCGGGCAGCTCGAAGTCGAGGATCCCGTTCACCTCCGGGAAGCCCGGGATGTCCTCCGCGCTGCCCGCGCCGCCGGTGTTCAGGATCAGGAAGAGGGTGGGGAAGAGCAGGATCGGGGCCAGGAACTGCGGCCGCCGGAAGGCCTGCTTCACCGAGCGGCGGCCGAGCGCGGCCACCACCCGCAGGTAATCGGTCACTCCGGCTCGGCGCCCGCGCCCTCGAGGCGGTGGCCGGTCTTGGCAGCAAACACGTCGTCGAGCGTCGGCTCCACGAGGTCGAGCGAGCCGACGGCAAGTCCGGCCTCGTCGAGCGCACGCACCACCTGGGCCACCTGCGCGGCGCCGTGCTCGAGCTCGACCGACACCACCCCGTCGTGCGTGGCCGGAACGGCGCCGAAGCGCGCGAGGATGCCCTCGGCCTGCCGTTTGTCGCCCTCGGCCAGCGACACCTCGAGGTGCGGCCTGCCGGCCTCGGCCTTGAGGGCCGAGGGGGTATCCTCGGCCACCATCCGCCCCGCGTCGATGATGCCGACGCGGTCGGCCAGCCGGTCGGCCTCCTCCAGGTACTGGGTGGTGAGGAAGACGGTGGCACCCTCGTCGTTCAGCTTGCGCACCTCGTCCCAGATGGCCTGGCGGCTCGTGGGGTCGAGCCCGGTGGTGGGCTCGTCGAGGAACAGCACGCGCGGCTCGTGGATGAGGGCCATCGCCAGGTCGAGCCGACGGCGCATGCCGCCCGAGTAGGTGCCCACGCGGCGGTCGGCGGCCTCCACGAGCCCCACCCGCTGAAGCAGGGCGTCGGCGCGCTCGCGGCCCTTGGCGCGCGGGATGCGGTGCAGCGTGGCCTGCAGGCGCATGAGCTCTCGGCCGGTCATCAGCGGATCGAGCGCCGCCTCCTGGAGGGCCACGCCGATCGAGCGGCGCACGTCGTCCGGCCGCTCTGCCACGTCGTATCCCGCCACCCGAGCGGTGCCGCCCGTGGGCCGCAGGAGCGTGACGAGCATCCGTACGGTGGTGGTCTTGCCGGCCCCGTTGGGTCCGAGGAAGGCGTAGATCTCGCCGTCGGCCACGTCGAGATCGACGCCGGCCACCGCCTCCACGTCGCCGAAGCTGCGCACCAGTCCGCGTGTCTCTATGGCCGCCACCGTTTGATCCTAGGGACGGGCTTGTCTCCGGCCGGCCCGGACCGGCTACGCCTCTAGGGTGCTCAGCGCGGCGCGGGCGGCACGGCCGTGCCGGCCACTGCCGGCGGGCGCCCGGGGCCGGGGAGGCTCGCGAGCGACGTCCCCGCGCTGCCCCCGCGGGCCCGCGTACGCGTGAAGCTGGCCCACGTGTCGTACAGGCCGAGGCGGAACCGCAGCGTGGGGCCTGTCGTGCTCGTGTTCCCGCCCGAGCCGCGGATGACCGCCCGGACGATGCGCGGCGAGGTGCCGCGGCGGGTCACGCTGATGCCCTCGAAGCGGCCGCGCACGAGGCCCGAAAGCTTCGACTGCATCTGCGCCTGGGTGAAGCGGAAGGACCAGTTGTGGCGCGGCGAGTGGTAGTCGTACGGATCTCTGACGCTCTTCAGGTACGGCGACGGCGACGCGCCCAGGAAGCTGTTCTCCACGTCCTCGGTCTGGCCTCCGGAGGTGGAGAAGAAGAAGGTGGTGGCCACCTGGCTGCCGTACTTCACGACCTCGCCGCGGGTGGCCCGCACCGCTGCGTTGGTGCGCGGGTGCTCACCGCTCGCGCCCCTGTAGACCTGCGATCGCGTGTCGGGGTACTGGTCGAAGATCGGTCCGCCCGCGTCGGTGGCCAACGCGTAGCTGCGCGCGGCGAGCGTCTGGGCCTTCAGCGCCTCGGTCGGCCACAGGGCCGGCACCTCACCGGGCACCACCCCCTGCACGTAGTCGTCGAGGCCGACGGGGTTGATCACACTCACGCCGCCCGACAGGCCGGGACGGAGCTCGAGCGACCCGCGGTAGAGGCAGTCGCTCACGCCGTTGATGGCGCTCCCCAGCAGGCGCACCGTGCCGCCGGGACGGCGGGCCTGCACCGGCGAGCCGTAGCGGCCCACGAGCGCGCCGCCGGAGCTGCGCACCTCGACCACACCGCCCTCACGGCGGGCCGTGTAGGTGCGGCTGGGATCGAGGCGTTCGCCCCCGAGCCGCGAGGCGCCGCGGAAGGAGGTGGCGCCGCCGACGCTGGCCCGCAGCAGCACGCGGATCGTGCGCGAGCCCGCCGAGGACACCCTCGTCCCGCGGTAGTAATGCGCGAGGATCTGCCGGTAGCCGCGGCCCTCGAGGGCGAAGCCGTAGGCGCCGTACTGGCTCATGCCCACGCCGTGGCCGAAGCCGTGGCCGCGCACGAGGTAGTCGGCCGCGGCCGGCGAGGGAAGGGCCAGCGCGCCGAGGATCAGGGCGCCGACCGGCAGGGCACGGAGGCGCGAGGGCACGGAGGTCACCGTAGCGATATCGACACGGCCGGGACCCGCCTCAACCGCGGGCGATCACGCCCAGTGACGCCCCGAGCGTCGGAACCGGCGGCTTCGGACGGGGTGCCGGCCGGGCGGGGCGGCGGCCGCGCTTCGGCTTCCGCTCGGCCTTGCCCGCGAGGCTCACGCGCTCGAGGCGAAGGCATCCGGAGCCGCCCTCGGGGGGCTCCGGCGGACCGTCCGGGAGCTTTGCGCCGCGGACCGTGCGGAAGTAGGCCCAGGTGTCGTACAGGCCGAGCTCGGCCTTGAGCGTCGCCCCGCTGACCTCGGTGCGCCCCTTCGAGCCGACGATGTCCGCGGCGACGATGCGCGGAGACACGCCGCGCTCCTTCACCTCTATGCGTCGGAAGCTCCCCTTCAGGAACTCGTCCAGGCGCTCCTCCAGGTCACGCGTCGTGTACCCCAGGCGCCAGTCATGCAGGGGCGAGACGTCGTCGAACGGATCCTCCACGCTCTTCAGGTACGCCCGTGGCTCCGAGCCCGCGAAGCCGTTCTCCACGTTCTCGGTCTGGCCACCGGAGGTGGAGAAGAAGTTGGCCACGATCACCTTCCCGTCGTGGCGGAGCACCTGCAGCGCCGTCTGGCGCGCCGCGGCGTTCGTGGACGGGCGCTCGGCGTCGGCGCCCTGGTACACCTGCGAGCGGGTGTCCGGGTACTGGTCGAACACCTCGCCCGCCACGTTGGTGGCCAGGGCGTAGCTGCGCGCGGCCACGGCTTGGGCCTTCAGCGCCTCGGCCGGCCAGGTGGGCGGCACCTCCCCGGGGATCACCCCCTGCAGGTACTCGTCGATCGGCAGCTCGTTCACCACCGTCAGCCCGCCGCCCTCGCTGCGCCGGATCTCGAGCGTGCCGCGGTAGTGGCCGTCGGCGATCCCGTTGATCGGCGCGCAGCCCACGAGCTGCAGGCCGCGACCTGTGCCCGACACGGCCAGCGGCGTGGTGAAGCGCCCTACCCGCCGGCCGCGACGGTCGCGCAGCTCGACCCGCGAGGTGCCCACCGGGCGGGCGGTGTAGAGGCGGCGCCCTTCGATCGCGGCTGCGCCCGCCCTCAGCGCGCCGCGCAGAGCGATGCTCGGCGCCTGGTGGCGCAGCAGCACGCGCACGGGCTGGTCGTCCGTGCGCGACAGCTCGGCGTCGGTGTAGTAGTGGGCCAGGATCTCCTCGTACTCACGACCCTGCTTGGCGAACCCGTAGGCCCCGTACTGGCTGAGGCCCACGCCGTGGCCGTAGCCGGCACCGCGCACCACGACGCCGGTGGCAGCGCTCGCCGGCGCGGCGCCGGTGGCAGCGGCGAGGCCGAGGAGCAGTGGCAACCACAGCTTGCGCACCACTCGCAAGGTAGCGAGGGGGTGCCGCCGTCGGAGCCGCTTCACCGCGTCGGGCGCCTGCGCTCGCGGTGACGAGTTCCGTCGCTACACCTACGGCGACGTCTTCGAGGACTCCCGGTTCATGCTCGCGGAGCTGCGCGCGCTGCTGGTTCGAGGGACACGGTGGAGGCCCGGTAAAGTCGCCCACTTGGCCTCCCGCCGCGCAGCGGACCTCTTCGTCGAGTGCCTCGAGGCCGAGGGCGTGCGCTACGTGTTCGGCATCCCCGGGGAGGAGACGCTCGACCTGAACGAGGCGCTGGAGGACTCGTCGGTCGAGTTCGTGCCCGTCCGGCACGAGCAGGGCGGCGGCTACATGGCCGACGTGTACGGCCGCTTGACCGGCCGCGCCGGCGTCTGCCTCGGCACCCTGGGCCCGGGGGCCCTCAACCTCACGACGCCGATCGGCGACGCCTACCTCGACCGCGCTCCGCTCGTGGCCATCACCGGGCAGGGTGGCACCGAGCGGTTGCACAAGGAGTCCCACCAGTACGTGGACATCGTGCAGGTGATGCATCCGATCACGAAGTGGAACGCGCGCGCGACCGACCCCGTGATCATCCCCGAGGTGGTGCGCAAGGCCTTCAAGGTGGCCGAGACCGAGAAGCCTGGAGCGACGCACATCGAGCTGCCGGAGGACGTGATGGCGGCCGAGGTGGACGCCGAGCCGCTGCCGCGGCGCAGGCCGGTGCAGCCCGAGCCGCAGGCCCGCGAGCTGCTGAAGGCCGCCGACCTCGTGCGCGGCGCCATCAACCCGGTGGTGCTCGCGGGCAACGGCGTGGTGCGCGGCGGCGCGGCGCCCGCGTTGCGGGAATTCTCGCGCGCCACCGGCATCCCGGTGGCCGAGACGTTCATGGCCAAGGGCCTGCTCGACGCCTCGGACCCCAAGGCCCTCGGCGCCGTGGGCCTGCAGGCGGGCGACTACAAGCTGGCCGGCTTCGAGGACGCCGACCTGGTGCTGGCCGTCGGCTGGGACCTCGTAGAGCACTCGCCCAAGCACTGGAATCCCGGCCGCGACAAGAACATCGTCTGCATCGACTCCCTACCGGCCGAGATCGACGACTACTTCATCCCCGAGGTCGAGCTGGTGGGCGACATCTACCACACGCTCGCGCGCCTCGGCGAGGAATGCCGGCACGTGCCGCACTCGGGCGGATCGCCCCGCCTGCGCGAGCTGGCGCTCGGTCGCCACGAGGCCGCGAAGCACGACAACCACTTCCCGATGCAGCCGCCGCGGGCGCTGTGGGAGATCCGGCAGGCGCTCGGCCGCGAGGGCATCCTGGTGTCCGACGTAGGCCTGCACAAGCTGTGGATCGGGCGCATCTTCCCCGCCTACGAGCCGAACACCGTGCTGATCGCCAACGGCCTGGCGGGCATGGGCTTCGGCATCCCTGCCGCCATCGCGGCGAAGCTCGTGCATCCCGACCGCAAGGTCGTGACCGTGAACGGCGACGGCGGCTTCCTCATGAACTGCCAGGAGCTCGAGACCGCGGTGCGGCTTAAGACGCCCTTCGTCACGGTGATCTGGGAGAACGCCCAGTACGGCTCGATCGTCTGGAAGCAGGACAAGAAGTTCGGCCGCCACTTCGGCACCGACTTCACCAACCCGGACTTCGTGAAGCTGGCTGAGTCGTTCGGCATGCCCGCGTGGCGCTGCGAGTCGGCGGAGGACTTTCCGCGGCGGCTGGGGCAGGCGCTCGCGCAGGATCTGCCGTCGCTCGTGGTCCTGCCGATCGACTACTCGCTCGACGTGGCGCTCGGCGAGGAGCTGGGGGCGGAAACGGTGGCCACCTAGGCGGGACGCCCCGGCGGGCTCCAAAATACTAGGAGGGGGGTCTAGTGCGAAGCCCAGCGGCGGCCCGTACGTTGGCGGCACTGGAGAGCAGAGAGCACGACGCGGTCGCGTTGTTCGGCTCTGCCAATGCGATCGGAAGGAGCAGGGCACATGCGTCGTCGAGCGATTCTCTTCGCGTTTGCGATCACCGCCATGACCAGCGTGGCCGGGGCCATGGAGGCCGCCGCCGCCACGAGCAAGGCTGGCCCCAACGCTACGGCGTCCCACAAGATGCGGGTCGGCCCCTTGAGGAACACGGTCAAGCAGATCGCCCGGGACCGGGTAGCCGATCCCGAGTCCCCATGGGTCAGCTTCCAGATCGCGGCCTGTGCCGTGTCGCGGAACAATCCCCACTTCGGCGGCTGCCGGGTCAACTTCGAGCACTCGGACTTCTACGCCTGCTCGTACAACATCTTCCTGAGGTTCCGCGGCTCGTCTGGCAACAGGGTCCGGGTCACGTACCAGGACCTGCAGCCGGACAACCAGGGTTGTCCGTCCAAGCCCTAGCAAGCCTCGCCCAGACACGCTGACGAGACCCGCCCCGAGCGGGCTCGTCAGCTGGTCGGCGCCAGGACGCATCGACCAGAACGGCGCGGGGGGCGAGGGCCGATGCGACTCATGGTTCGAGGCCATCCGGCTCTTCGGAGTCGAGCGCCTTTCCAACCTCCTCCCGCGACCCCACCCCGAGCTTGCGGTACACGTTCCGCAGGTGCCACTGCACGGCCTTGACCGTGACGAAGAGCGCTTGCGCCACCTCACGGTTGGTCATGCCCTCCGCCGCCATCTGGGCCACGCGCCGCTCGCTCGGCGTCAGCGACTCGACTCCGCTGAGCGCCTGCCGGCGTGGCCGGCCCCCCGCGGCCTGCAGCTCCTTCGTGGCCCTGGCGATCAGGCCGTCGGCGCCCGAGCCGCTCAGCAGGTCGAGCGCGCGCGAAAGGTGCTCGCGGGCCTCGGCATCGCGCCCTGCGCGGTGGACGGACGCGCCGAGGTCGATCAACGTGCGGGCGCGCTCCAGCACCGACTCGGAGCTTTCGAGCACGTCGACCGCCTGCTCGAGCCACTCGATCGCGTCGTCGCCCGGCTCGGCCAGCCCGCGGGCGCGAAGCGCCAGGCCGAGTATCCGCGGAGCGCCCCACTCGCGAGCCATCGCGACCTCCTCTTCGGCGATCCGTCGCGCCTCCTCCCACTGCCCCAGCGCGGCGTGGGCGAGCGCCGCCTCCGAGCGCCAGCTCACGGGGCCGAACACGTTCCGATACGGGATTCCGGCGCCGATCTCGAGCAGCGTCGCGAGCGCATCCTCGGCCCTTCCCTCCTCCCTGTCCAGCCGGGCGCGCGCGTACCTGATCACGACCAATCCCGGTGAGTGCCCGTCGTCCTCACCGGCTTCGGGCTCGAGCACCCGGGCGGCGTCCTCAGGCCGGCCGGCGTCCAGGAGCATGAGGGCGAGCGTGCCGCGGCAGAAGGTCCGGTAGGCGTCCCAACCCGAGCTCCCCGCGTCCAGCGCCTGCTCGCTGTCGGCAATGGCGTCGGATACCCGGCCCATGAACCACAGCGGCGCCGCGCGGCAGTAGCTGGCGGTGGCGAACCCGAGCACCGACCCGCGCCGGCGGGCGTCGTCGATGGCGGCGTCGAGGAGGCGCAGCTCGGCACCGAGATCGTCGGACATGATCTGCACGCCGCTGACCGAGTAGACGCTGGCGCCGTCGGCGGTCTCTTCACGCAGGAGCTCGTAGTCGGCGCCCAGTGCCCGGTAGGCCATGTCGAGCGCCTCGCGGTGACCGGTCTGGACCATCAGCGTGTGCTGGAGCGCCACGTTGGCGAGCACCGCGCGCTCGCCGGGAGTCGGGTCGACAACGTCGCTGCGTGTGAACTCCTCGAGGCGGTGGCTCCCCCAGGGGCCGAACAGGGAGGCGAGCACGGCGCCGGCCCGTAGCTCGCGGGCCAGTGCATCCCGCAGCGAGGCCCGCTCGTGCCCCAGCTCGGACAGGCCTCGTTCGTACGCCTCGAACGCTTCCTCCATCTGTCCCTGCGTGTAGAGCGACCGCCCCGTGGCCAGAAGGGTCCGCGCCCGGTCCTCGGGAGCCTCGAACAGGTCGACCGCCTCCCGAAGGCGATCGAGCCCCGCGGCATTACCGCTGGCGGCCTCGGCCTCACCGAGCGCGACGAGCACGCCGGCGCGCGCTCGTGCTGCCGGAGGCTCCTCGAGGGCGCGCTCGAGGAAGGTCGCCGCCGAGGCGGGAGCACCGCGCTCCAGCGCGCCTGTCGCCGCGCCTGTCAGCGTGTCGACCGCCCACGGATCGCCGGTCCGCTCACCCGAGAGGAGGTGTGACGCCACCCGTTCGGCAGCACCACCCTCGGCGTCCAGCAGCCGCGCCGCCCGGCCGTGCGCCCGCTCGCGGTCTGCTGATGACAGGTCGGCATAGACGCCGGAGCGGATGAGTGGGTGCACGAACGACAGCGGCTCTCCGGGCTCCAGGACCTCGGCGGCCGCAAGGGCGTCGGCGGCCCGCGATGCCGTGCCCACGTCGAGGCCGGCGAGTGCGGCCGCATGGCGCAGTCGGGCGTCCTCACCGAGCACCGCGACCGCCCGCACGAAGGCCGAGGCACGGTCCGGCAGGCGGGCGATCCGGGCGAGCAGAGCGCGTGAGACCGCCTCCGGAGCAAGCCTCGCAACCACCGTGGCGGCGTCGGCGGTCGCCGGCAGCCCCTCGTCGTGCACCGCCTCCAGGAGCTCGCGCAGCAGGAACGGGTTGCCTCCCGTCGCGTCGGCGCACGCGCGAGAGAACGCCTCATCCGCCTCGGGACGGACCGCCCTCACGAGCCGGTCGATCGAGTCCGGGCCGAGCGGGCCCACCCGCTGCGGCTCACCAAGAGGGTGGGCCAGGAGCTGGCTCAGGAGCTCGCGATCGGCGCCCGGCTCCCCGGGCGGGCGGGTGGCCACGACGATCGACAGCGGCAGCTGATCCACGCGCTGGGCGACGTAGAGCAGGAAGCGAAGCGACGGGGAGTCGGCCCAGTGCGCGTCGTCGGCCACGAGAAGCAGCGGCGTGCGGTCGGCGAGGTTGGAAGCGAGCCAGTAGAGGCCGTGGATGAGGGGAAACGCCTGGTCTCCGGCGGCCACGGAGGGTCCGCCACCTTCGTCGGCCGAGATCACCGGCGCGGCCAGCGCGGCCGCGCCGCTCAGCAGCTCCCGGCGCTCCTCCTCGTGCGCATCCCCGAGCGCCGGTTCGAACAGCCGCCGCGCCAGCCCGAACGCCAGCTCGCGCTCGCGCTCGCGGCCGGCCGCCACCACGGCGTGCATGCCGGCCTCCGTTGCCCTGTCCGCGGCCGCTCCGAGGAGACGGGTCTTGCCGATGCCCGCCGCGCCCTCGAGCACCACGAGGCGTCCCGAGCCGGCCCGTGCGGCCTCCAGGGCGCCGTCGATCGCCTGCAGCTCGCGCTCCCGCTCGAGCAGCGCGGTCCCCGCCACGGCGACGGCGGTTTCCCTATGCCGCTCCGCCGCCACGGCGGCAGGATACGAGCGCGCTGTACTAGCGTGATCTCCAAGCGAGAGGAGGAGGCGACATGGCCGTAGCCAGCCAGGAGCAGACCGTCGTGGACAGCGTCGGCAAGCAGCTCTACATCGGCGGCGAGTGGCGGGACGGTGCCGGGGGCGCCACCCTGGAGGTGGAGGACCCTGCCACCGGCGAGACGCTCACCGAGGTGGCTGACGCCACGCCGGACGATGCCGTGGCGGCGCTGGCCGCCGCGTCCGAGACGCAGGGCGAGTGGGCCACTCACCCACCCCGCGAGCGCGGCGAGATCCTGAGGCGCGCCTACGAGCTCATCACCGCGCGCGCCGACGACCTCGCCCTCCTCATGACCCTGGAGATGGGAAAGACGCTGAAGGAGTCGAAGGCCGAGATCACCTACGCGTCGGAGTTCTTTCGCTGGTTCGCCGAGGAGGCCGTGCGCATCGAGGGCCGGTATGCCGTGGCGCCCAACGGCGCCGGCCGCATGCTGACCATGAAGCAGCCCGTCGGGCCCTGCCTGTTCATCACGCCCTGGAACTTCCCGATGGCCATGGGCACGCGCAAGATCGGCCCGGCGGTGGCCGCCGGCTGCACGATGGTGATGAAGCCGGCGAAGCAGACGCCGCTGTCGATGCTGGCGCTGGCGGGCATCCTCGAGGAGGCCGGACTGCCCGGCGGCGTGCTCAACGTGGTCACGAGCTCCGCGAGCGGCTCGGTGATGGGCCCGCTCATCGAGGACCCGCGCGCCCGGAAGCTCTCGTTCACGGGCTCGACCGAGGTCGGGCGCAAGCTCATCGAGCAGTCGGCGGCGCAGGTCCTGCGCGTGTCGATGGAGCTCGGTGGCAACGCGCCCTTCCTCATCTTCGACGATGCCGATCTCGACGACGCCGTGGAGGGCGCGCTGATCGCCAAGATGCGCAACGTCGGCGAGGCGTGCACGGCGGCCAACCGCTTCCACGTGGCCGAGCCGGTGGCGGGCGAGTTCGCGTCCAGGCTGGCCGAGCGGATGGGGGCCATGAAGCTCGGGCGCGGAACCGAGGAGGACGTGGACGTGGGGCCGCTGATCGACGAGGCGCAGCGCGAGACGGTGACCGACCTGGTGGAGGACGCGCGCGGGAAGGGCGCGAAGGTGCTGGTGGGCGCGGAGCCCGGCGACGGGCGCGGCTACTTCTACAAGCCGACGGTGCTCGGCGACGTGTCGCCCGACGCGCGCATCCTCCGCGAGGAGGTGTTCGGACCGGTGGCGCCGGTCACCTCGTTCGACTCCGAGGACGCCGCCGTCGCGGCCGCCAACGACACCGAGTACGGGCTCGTGGCCTACGTCTACACGCGCGACCTCAAGCGGGCCCTGCGCGTGTGCGAGGGGCTCCAGACCGGCATGATCGGGCTCAACCAGGGCATGGTCTCGAATGCCGCCGCCCCCTTCGGAGGGGTGAAGCACTCGGGCTATGGCCGCGAGGGCGGGTCCGAGGGCATCGAGGAGTACCTCGAGACGAAGTACGTGGCCGTGAACCTCTAGGGCGACCGCCCACCGGCCCATTCGCCGGGCGGTACGCGCGGGAAAAGACTGGGAGGGGGGCCTAGTGCGGGAACGGCCGAGTGCCCTTACGGTCGCGGCAAGCCCGCTACCTAGGAGAACTTCGGCATGGCCATCGACCGGGAGCTGCAGAAGGTGACCTTTCGGGTCGAGCTGACGCCGTTCAGCGAGCCGATCGAGGGCTGTCTTCATCTCGACGGGCACCCGGACCGGCCCTTCTGCGGCTGGCTCGACTTCGCCACCGCCGTGGAGGAGTGGCGCGGCGCGGGGGCCCGGGAGCTGGTGGGCTCCGACGGCACGCAGCCCCGCTAGAGCCGCACTCCGTCAGTCGCGTTCGCCCCGGAGGGCCGGTCCCAGCTCCCCCCGTCCCGCCAGGTCGAGCTTGCGGTAGACGTTGCCGAGATGCCACTGGACGGCCTTGACGGTGACGAACAGGCGCTGGGCGATCTCCCGGTTGGTCAGCCCGGTGGCGGCCATCTCCGCGACGCGCCGCTCGCTCGCGGTCAGGGACTCCAGTCCGCTCAGCCGCTCTCGCTTCGGCGGCGTCCCGGCCGCCGCCAGCTCGTCGGCCGCGCGCTCGGCGAGGGCGATGGCCTCGCACGCGCGTGCCAGCTCGAACCCCTCCTCGAGCGGGTCGCGCGCCGCCGCCCGCTGGTTCTCGCGGCGCAGGGCCGCCCCCAGGTCGACGAGCGTGCGGGCGCGCTCGAGCCGGGCGGGTGAGCTGTCGAGCAGCGCACCTGCCTCGCGCAGTCGCTCGATTCCCGCGTCGCCGCCCTCGAGAGCGCCGACGGCCCTCAGCGAGATGGCGGTCGCTCTCGGCGCCCCGAACCGCCGCGCCAACTCGAGCTCGTCGTGAGCCAGTTGCAGGGCCCGCTCCCGGTCGCCCACGCGATCGGCCGCGCGCGCGGCCCACGACCGCCACGCCGCCACGGCCGGGTTGGGAGCCCGGAGGCTCTCGAGCAGCTGCCCGCAGGCGAGGAAGTCGTCGAGCGCGGCCTGTGGATCGCCGGTGGAGAGGCTCAGGCGCCCGCGGGCCTCGAGGAAGTAGGCGTAGGGGGCATGGGCTGAGCGTCTCTCGACGTCCGGAACGTCGAGCACCTGCCTCGCGGCCTCGGTCTCGGCCCGCTCCATGAAGGCCAGGGCGAGCACCGCGTTCGTAGCCGGTCCACCGATCTGCGCGTCGAGCGCACTGTGGTCGAGCGCAGCGGAGGAGTCGGCGATGGCCTCGCGCAGGTGCCCCCGGCGGTAGTGGACGAAGGCGCGAAACGTGGCGGCGCGGGCGTAGCGCAGCAGCGAGCCGAGCTCCCGGGCGCGCTCCATCTCGTCGGTCAGGACCGCCGCCGCCGTGTCGAGGTCCTCCGCATAGCCGAGCGCGGTGACCGCCGCGATGAAGCCCGCCGAGTCGCCCGCGTCCTCACCGGCCTGACCGCCGTCCCGAAGCGCCCGACGCCCGAAGTCGATCACCTCGGCGTGGGGTGCCCCGCTCACCGCCGCCTCGAAGGCCAGCGTGCCGAACAGGAGGCGCTCGGTGGCCGAGGAACCGCCAGGGGGCCGCTCGCGTAGCCGTTCCAGGCGCTCGAGCGCCTTCGGCCGTGACGCCACGTCCAGCCGAGCCGCGCTGATATAGCCGGCATCGAGTTGGGTGACCAGGTCTGAGTCGGCGCCGTCGCCGTCGCCGAGATCGGCCAGCCCGGTGTCGAACGCCTCGGCGGCCTCGGGAAAGCGTCCTCCCATCATCAACCTCCGTCCGAGCAGCGATCGGATGGCGGCGCGCCGGGCGGGGTCCTCGGTGAGCGAGGCCGCCTCCTCGAGGTGGTCGAACGCGCGGGCGTCGCCTCCGGCGGCCTCGGCCTCCCCGAGCGATACGAGCACCTCCGGCCGCTGGTCGACCGTCGGCGGCTCGTTCAGTGCTCTGCTCAGAAGCTGGACAGCAGACTCCGGGGCACCCTGGCCCGACGCGCGGTCGGCGGCCGCTCGGATCTGTTCGACCACCCAGGCGTCGCCCGTCGGCGGGGCGTGGAGCAGGTGCGCGGCCACGCGCTCGACGCCCTCGTGGTCCGCCGCCATCAGATGGGCCGCCCTGAGGTGTGCGGCGGCTCGCTCGGCGGCCGGAAGGTCCGCATACACCGCCGAGCGAACGAGCGGATGGACGAAGCGCAGCGGATCGACCGGCTCCAGCACATCGGAGGCGGCGAGCGCGTCGGCGGCTGCCCGTGCGAGCTCGAGCTCCAGGTCCGCCAGCGCGGCCGCGCGGGCAAGCGGCGTGCCGTCGCCCAGGACGGCGACCGCCCGTGCGAGCCGAGATGCCCTGTCCGGCAACCGGAGCAGGCGGATCAGCACCGCTCGCGACACGGCCTCGGGAGCGTACGAGCCGACCCGCGGTGCCAGACCTGCGGTGGGCTCCACGCCCTCGGCGACAAGCTCTCCCAGCAGCTCCCTGAGCAGGAACGGGTTTCCGCCACAGACCTCTGCGCAAGCGCGGGAGAAGACATCGTCGGCAGACGGCAGCTTCCGACTGACGACCTGCGCCGCCGCTCCCTCGGTCAGCGGAGCCAGTGCCACGCTCCGGCCCAGCGGGTGGACGAGGAGCTGGGCAAGCAGCTCGGGCGCCTCACCGTGTTCCTCGGGACGCACGCTCACGAGCAGGGCGATCGACGAGTCCTCGATCCGGCCGGCCAGGTACAGAAGGAAGCGAAGCGACGGGGTGTCGATCCAGTGGACGTCATCGACCAGGATGGCGAGCGGACCGGCCTCCGAGAGGTTCGAGGCCAGCCAGTAGAGGCCGTGGACACGCGAGAACAGCGCGTCTGCCTGGATGTCACCGGCCCGGGCCGGGTCGAAGAGAGGGGCCGCGAGGCCGGCCGCCCCTTCGAGGAGCGCCGAACGCTCCTCGGCACCGGCGCCGAGGAGCGCCGGCTCGAAGAGCTGAAGGACAGCACCGAACGGGAAGTCGCGTTCGAGCTCCGATCCCCGGGCCCTGAGCACCCGGAAGCCCGACTCCACGGCCGCCTGCCCGGCCGCGGCCTGCAGGCTCGTCTTGCCGAGGCCCGCGCGGCCCTCGATCACCACCAGCTGCCCCGTTCCGCCGCCGGCCCTCGCGAGGGCGTCGCCGATCAGCTCCAGCTCGCGCTCGCGCTCGAGCAGCGGCTCGTCCGCGACCGGCCCGGCCGCCCTCGCCCGGTTGACCTCGGCACTGCCTGCCGTCCTGGCGGCGACCATCGTCCCTCCCCTGCCTCGTCGACCGAAGACGATCCGGACCTGTGGCCGACGATCGCTTCGCCAGGAGACTAGACCGAAGCGGCGACCGAAGACAGGCGGGTCGCTTGAGTGCCCCCGACGAGCGTGACGGGCGGGCGGGCCGCAACTTCCCGCCGCTGCCGGGTTGGTGAACCCAAGCGACGGCCGCTGCGAATAGGGGTGTGAACAGACGCTCCGCAGAGGCCGTCATCAAACGAACCTTGGGAGGACTCATGCCCACAGCGCGCGCCCGCAGGGCCACGCTCACCGCAGGACTCGCGCTGATCGCGCTACCGGCCATCGCCGGCACCGCCCAGGCCGTGCACTGGCCCTTCTTCGGCGGCGACAACGGCCGCTCCGGCTATCAGCCCGTGGGGGAGGGACGAACGCCCGTCAAGCCGGTCTACAACAAGAGCGATGCCGCCGAGCAGAACATTCGCACCTCCATCGTGACCACCGCGGGACAACCGTCGACGCAGCGGCTCGCCTGGGGGTCGACCGGCGGCGACGTGCATCTGCAGCTTCTGGTCACCGGCGCGCCGGTCGGGCCCGAGGGCGGGACCGACATCGACGGCGGCGACGCTGACGCCGACGTGTTCGGGGGCGGCGACGTGGCCAGCGTGAGCTTCGCCGACACCTCGATCGCGACCGGCCTCGGCCAGATCTTCGCAGCCCACAACGACGACAACCAGGGCGGCGCCAACGACATCGCCGTCGCGCAGGTCGACGAGGCCACGGGCAACCTGGTGCAGGACGTTCCGGTGGCCGGCACGGACGGGTACACGATCTCCAGCTCGCTGCTCGCCGGCGGTCCGGCCACGGACGATCCCGGAACGGCGACCGTGAACGAGACCGGCAACCGGGCTCTCTTCTTCGTGGCCTCGAACGGCACGGAGGAGAGGCTGTTCCGCGTGCCGGTCACGAACAACGCGGGCTCGACCGGCGCGACGATCGGGACGGCCACGAGCACCGGCGACATCAACGCCACTCCCACGGCCAGCCCGACGATCACCTTCCTCAACAACTCGGGCGGCACCCCGGCGGCGTTCGTAGCGGTGGGAACCCAGGACGGCCGCGTGCTCACCTTCGCCGCGTCCAACCTGGCGGCGGGGCCGGCCTCGGCGGGCGCGGCGGGACGCACGAACGCCCAGACCCCGACCGTTCCCATCACCCCTAGCGGCAACACGCCGGGCGCGCCCATGACGGGAGCCGCCAAGGCGCCGTTCGTCTACGTGGCGGCAAGCGCCGACGGCGGCACCCAGATCCAGAAGCTCACGCAGAACGGCAACAGCCAGCAGCTGAGCACCGTGGCCACGAGCCCCACCCTGGCCGGTCGCCCGGCCCCCGCGCTGGCGACTGATCAGGAGACGGAGGCGACCGGCCCCGGCGAGGGCAAGGTCATCGTGACCACCGGACAGAACCTGCACCTGGTGAATGCGGCCGACCTGCAGGGCCGGCAGTCGCTGAGCAGCACCGCACTGGCGCCGGGGACGACCGGCTTCAGTCGGACCACCGCCGCGGCCTCGGGCGACTTCATCTACGTCACGCGCGACAACGGTGAGCAACTGGTGGTGAGGTTCAACGCTCAGCCGGTGTCCACCGGGCCGGCGGATGGCGTGGACTTCACGTCCGACCCGGCCGCCCGCGGCTCGACCGCCGGCTTCGGCCAGCCGTCTATCTCGCGCAGCTTCGTGCAGTTCGCGAGCGACCGGGGCGCGTTCGTGTACCGGAACGCCTGCGGCAACCTGACCGTGGGCACACCGGGGACCGACAACCTCCCCGGCACCGAAGCCGGCGACGACTCGTTCGGAGCCGACGGTGATGACCGGGTCGTCGGGATGGTCGGCGACGACTGCCTGACCGGCAACGCGGGCAACGACACCCTGGCGGGAGGCGACGGTGACGACTTCCACCGCGGCGCCTTCGGGGCGGACACCCTGTTCGGCGGTAACGGGAACGACGTGCTGAACGCCGGGTCGGACAACGACCGGATCACCGGCGGACCGGACGACGATGTCCTCCGCGGTGCCGCGGGAGACGACTTCCTGCGCGGCACGGCCGGCGATGACCGGCTGTCGGGCGGAAGCGGTGTCGATGTAATCACCGGAGGTCGGGGGGACGACGTGATCACCTCGATCGACGACCAGGCGGACCGCGTGAGCTGCGGTCCGGGCGACGACCGCGCGCGAGTGGACGAGATGGACAGGGTCGCGGGCAACTGCGAGCGCGCCGTGGCCGGCGGGGCTCAGGGCTAGGCAGCCGCACGGAGCAGGGCGCCGGCTCTCATGCCGGCGCCCGTTTCCGTTCACGGGCAGGACCGCGCGCCGCCGCATGGAACTCCGCTGATCGGAGCCCCATGCGCAGACTCACCTTCCTGATCCTCATAACCGCCGCGGCTCTCGTGGCCGCCGGAGCGGCCGCCGAGGCCTCCCAGTGGCCGAGCTTCGGCGGTGACTTCGGACGCTCCGGCTACCAGGCCGAGGGCCAGGGCCGGGCGCCCATCCGCCCCGCCTACGCGAAGGCCGAGCCCAGCGAGCGCGGCGTTCGGACCTCGATCGTGACCACGAGCGGGCAACCGTCCAACCAGCGCCTGGCCTACGGCACCGCCGACGGTCGGCTCCACCTCCAGGTGCTCGAGTCCGGCGCCCCCGTGGGGGCGGAGGAGGGCGTGCCGCTGGACGACGGCGAGCCGGACGCCGACGTGTTCACCGGCCAGGGCGGCAGCGTGGGCCTGGCCAGCAGCTCTGGGCCGGGCGGTCTCGGGCAGATCTTCGCGGTCCACAACGACGACAACTCGGGCGGCAGCAACGACCTCGCCATCGCCCAGGTCGACGAGAGCACCGGCGCGCTCGTGCAGGATCTCCGGGTGCCGGGCAGCCGCGACTACACCGTGAGCAGCTCGCCGGCGATCACGGGCGCCGTGCCCGGGACCGGTGACCGGGTGCTCTTCTTCCTCGCCAACGACGGCACCAGGACCACCCTCTTCCGAGTGCCGATAGCGGCCGCCGACAGCCAGGACGCCACCATCGGCACCATCACCACGCGCGACGTCATCGGGGGGAACCCGCTGGCGAGCCCGACGCTCGTGACGCTCAACGACCCGGCGGGCACCCCGACCGAGTACGTCGCCGTGGCCTCACGGTCGACGGCCAGCGTGCAGACCTTCACCGCGGCCGCCATCGCCGCCACCGCCGACGGTCGGGAGGTCGGCCCGCGCTCGGGCGATCTCGGCGGCCCGGCCCAGACCCCCAGCCGCCCACCGGCCGGAGCCGCCAGGGGGGCGGCGCTGCTCGTGGCGGTGGGCGCGGGCGAGACCGGCACGGTGGTGCACGCGCTCGCTCAGAACGGCAACGACCAGATCCTGGCCGACGTGGCCGCGAGCGGCCGGCTGGAGGGGAGCCCCGCCCCGGCGCTGGCGCTCACCCCCACGAGGGCCGCGGTCACGACCGCGTCCAACCTCTACCTGCTGGCCATCGCCGACCTCGATCCGCGCGGCGCTCTGGCCCCGGCGCCGCTCTCGGGCGGCACGGGCTTCGGGCGCACCACCGCGGCAGCCTCCGGCAGCCTGGTCTACGTCACTCGCGACAACGGACAGCAGCTCGTCGTGGGCCTCGACGACGCGCAGCCGCTCACACGGCGCGCCTTCCGGCCGAACGCGGCGAGCTCGGATGCCACCGCCGCCTACGGGCAGCCGACCGTCGCCAGCGGCTTCGTGCAGTTCGGGAACGACGCCGGCGTGTTCGTGTACCGCAGCCGCTGCGGCAACGCCATATCCGGCACGCGGCGCGGCGAGACGCTGCGCGGGACCTCCGCGGGCGACGAGGTGCGCGCGCTCGGCGGCGAGGACCGGGCGCATGGGCTGTTCGGCGACGACTGCCTGCTCGGTGGCGGCAGAGGGGACCGGCTGGTGGGCGGTGACGGAAGCGACGAGCTCTCGGGCGGCGGCGGCGGAGACGTCCTCGTCGGAGGCGCGGGCGCCGATCGCCTGACGGGGGGTGCGGGCGCCGACCTCCTCCGCGACGACAGCGGTGCCAACACGTTCTCGGGCGGAGGCGGCGACGACCGGGTCGACTCGGTGGACCGCCGCCGGGACGAGATCCGGTGCGGCGCCGGCCGCGACGTCGTGCGGGCGGACCGCTCCGATCATGTGGGGCGCGACTGCGAGACCGTGCGCCTCGCCTCTCCCTGACCCGAGTTCCTGTAGTCGTCTGAACACTCTTCCACAGCGGGTTGTGGCAAAGTGTTCCAAGCGTCCGCTACGCGGGGTGCCGGGGACGGCCCGGCGCTGAATGACGCCGACGACCTACCACCACCTTCCCCCGGGTCGCGCCCCCGGCGGCCAGACGCGCCGGAGCGGCAGCGTGGAGACCAGGAACCCGGTGCAGGTGGCTCTCGCCACCGCTCCGATCGCCTTCGCGGTGATCGTGATCGTCCTGGCCCCGTTCGAGGGGCCGCTGAGGTGGGCTGTCGCGATCGGCGGGGCGGTCGCGCTCGGGCTCCTGGCCCGCGCGCTCAAGCAACGCACGGCGGCCGTGTCGGCCGCGAACCACCTCGCGATGAGGCCCTCCACCGACGAGCCGCGGCGGGGCGAGGATCTTGTGGTGACCCTGTCGGTTGCCGATCCGTCGAAGCTGAGGGGCGACCGGCTGGAGGTGGGGCTCGAGTGCATCGAGCGCTACGACTACCGGCAGCACCAGAGCTCGGGCTCGGGCGGCGTCGGTAGCTCGGGCGGGTCCAGCTCGCGACGTGTCACGCGCCGGGACACCGTGTTCGCGCAGTGGCTCCCCGCACAGCGCTCGTCCGCGGGCGAGACGTTCACGTTTCCCATCCCAGCCGACGCACCGTTCTCCCATGAGGGCGACTGCCTGTCGTTCTCCTGGATGCTCACGGCGCGCGAGCGCGTGCCGAACGGCATCGACACCCGGCTCGACCACCCGATCTGGGTGCGCCCGTGAGCGGCGTGCTGCACCTTCAGCTCGAGCGTGGTCGCTACGCGCCGGGCGAAGTCGTACGCGGCCTGGTGACGGTGATGCTGGGGCAGGACTCCCGGACGCTGTCGGTGTCGTGCGACTACTGCGAGGAGACCAGCGACTACCTGGAGGTGACCGCGACCAGCGGATCCGTGGAGCTGCACCGGGGCCCGCTGCAGGCCGGGGCGAGCTTTCCGTTCGCGCTCACCCTGCCGAGTGAGGCCCTGCCCGCCTTCCGCGGGCGGCACGGGAAGCTCTTCTGGCGAGTGGACGCCAAGTGCGACCGCGGGGGGCGCGACCCGCACGCACGCCTGCCGATCGACGTGATCCCTCCTGACGCGGGCGGAGTGGTCCTGCCGGTGGCCACCTTTCAGGACGCGGCGGTCCCGCCCGCCCAGCCGCCCGCGGCGATCGCGGCCGCACCCGCGGGGTGGTACCCGGACCCCTCGGGTCAGACGTCCCGGCGCTACTGGGACGGCGCCGCCTGGACCGAGCACACCGTCGAGGGCACTGGCTAGCCGGCGTTCCCCCGGGCCATTGCCCGCAGGTCGAGCGCCCGGTCGAGCGTCTCCTCGTCGACCCCCTTCTCGCGCGCGACCTCACGAAGGGCGCGCCCGGACGCGGCGGCCTCCCTGACGATCTCGCTGGCACGGTCATACCCGATGTAGGGGTTGAGCGCCGTGGCCATGGCCAGCGTCGACTCGGCGTGCCGGGTGGTCACCGCGACGTTGGCCTCCACGCCGTCGACGCACTTCTCCGCCAGCAGGAGCGACGCGCTCCCGAGCAGGTGGATCGACTGGAGCAGGTTGCGGGCCATCACCGGAATGCGCACGTTCAGCTCGAACTGGCCCTGCATCCCGCCGACGGTTATCGCGGTGTCGTTGCCAATCACCTGGGCGGCCACCTGCACCACCACCTCGGGAATCACCGGGTTGACCTTGCCGGGCATGATCGACGACCCCTTCTGGAGCTCCGGCAGCATCAGCTCGGCGAGCCCCGCGCGCGGCCCCGAGCCCATCAGCGCCAGGTCGTTGGCGATCTTCGTCAGGGATACCGCCACCACCTTCAGCGCTCCCGACAGCTCCACGAGAGCGTCGCGGTTGCCCTGCGCCTCGAAGGGATCGGCGGGGGCCTCGGCGAGCTTGCCGGTGGCCTCCACCAGCTTGTCGCGCACGCGCGCGGCGAACTCGGGATGGGTGTTGAGTCCCGTGCCGGTGGCCGTCCCGCCGAGGGGGATCTGAGCGACGCGCGGCAGCGCGGCCTCGACGCGGTGGCGGCCCTGCCGGATCTGGGTCGCATAGCCCGAGAACTCCTGCCCGAGCGTGACCGGCACGGCGTCCATCAGGTGGGTGCGGCCGGCCTTCACCACGCCGGAGAGCTCGTCGGCCTTGGCGGCCAGTGAGTCGGCGAGGCGCTCCAGCGCGGGCACCAGGCGGTCCGTGGACTCGGCCAGCGCGGCCAGGTGCACGGCGGAGGGGAAGACGTCGTTGGACGACTGGCCCATGTTCACGTGGTCGTTCGGGTGCGCGCCCTCGCCCGCGAGGGAGGCGATCACCTCGTTGGCGTTCATGTTCGAGGAGGTGCCCGAGCCGGTCTGGAAGACGTCGACCGGGAACTGCTCGTCGTGCCGGCCGTGGGCCACCTCGTCGGCCGCGGCGGCGATCCTCTCCGCCAGCTCGCTATCGAGCAGCCCGAGGTCGGCGTTCACGCGTGCCGCGGCGCCCTTGATGCGTCCGAGCCAGCGGATGACCGCCACCGGCACCGGCTCTCCGGACACGGGGAAGTTGTCCACCGCCTTGCGGGTCTCACCACCCCACAGCTCCTGACTGACCGCCACGCGTGCTCCTCCGTCGGGTGCGGTGAGGCTATCCAAGCGCGGCGGCCGGCAGGCCGCCCCTCACCCGCGCTCGCGCCCGGCCCGCTCGCCCCTCAGATAGGCCGGGGAGCGCGTGTCCACCAGCCTCAGCTCCTGCTCCAGCCGCCTGAGGACCTCGCTGTGGATCCCCTGGGTCCGGCCGGCGCCGCGGCTCACGGCGCCCATCAGGTAGCCGAGCTGCGTGGCCGCCGCCCCGTCCGGGTCGCCCCGCGCGGGGGGGGGGCGGGGGGGCGGCCCCCCCCCGGCGGCGGCGGCGAGGAGGGCGACCCGCAGGGCGGCGGGCGGGGGGGGGCCGGCGGGGCGCGCGGGGGGGGGCGCGCGCCCCCCCCCCGCGCGGGGCCCGGGGCGGGGCCCGGGCGACCCGCCCACCCCCCCCCCGGCGCCCCCCCCGCCCCCCGG